>NZ_BDHH01000009.1 GCF_001748365.1 Fusibacter sp. 3D3
TTTTTACTGATGTGTCCTCCAACATCTTCATCAACTTTTTTCAGAAAGCGATATATAGGACCGATACTTCCCATATAGCCTCTCTTTTTGAGTTCTCTAAAAATTCTTGTTCCGTTGAATTGGCAAGGTTCACATCTCCACTCAATAATCTGTTCTTTGAAAGAGTTGATCTTACTTTCATACTCAGTTCGCTGATATTCAGGTGGTTCTGATAATGCCAGTAACTTTTTAACTGTATTTTTTGATATGCCAAGTAGTATGGCCGTAGCTCGTTTGGACTTTGTTTGCTTGTACACGCGCTGTACAGCTGCCCAATCTTCCAAATTTTTCACCTCTTTTTTCCTCCTGCTGCATGTTAGACATGCATAAAGGATTATAATTGTTTTTCAGAGGTGGGTCAATTCACAGTGTTAAATTTTCAAGGTTCAGTGTATAATCAAAATATATAGAACTCAATTTTCACCCTGTTAGTGGGTCAATTTTAAGCGTTAAACCTGGGTCAGTTTTAAGTATAAATCAACAAATGGTGAAGCAATCGATCAAGAATGGCAGTTGCAGCCAATTGCCCAGTAAACAATTCGTTCCATCTACCCATTGGTAGATTGGTCGTAATAATGAGGGAGCGTTTTTCGTATCGTTGGCGAATGATCTGGAAAAACAAGCTCTCTCTTTCTTTGTCCATACTTATATAAGATAATTCATCGACAATCAAAAGGTCGATCTTATTTATATTTTCTAATGTTTCTGGTAACGTGCCTTTAAGCATTTCATCATGAAGACGATCAACTAATGCCTTTGCATTAACAAACAAGACACGATGTCCATTCTTGCAAGCATTTCTACCGATTCCAGTTGCTATCATGCTTTTTCCAACACCAGGTGGACCAATGACAATGATGTTTTCATTGGCTTCCATGAAACGTAGTGAACCTAATTCTTCAATCTTATCCCTGTCAATGGTTGGATTAAAGTCATAGTCAATCTCTTCAAGTTTTGACGTCGATTCAAAGCAAGCTTTATCCAATAATCTTTCGTAGCGACGACTTTTCTTACCTTCTTCTTCAACAGAGAGTAGTCTTACTAGAAAATCTAGATATCCCATAGATGCAGTCTCAGCTTCATCAATTAGTTCGGAGTATTGCTCTCGTACGTCAACCAGTTTAAATTTTTTCATCATTGCTTCGATATAATCTGTTTTATTTTCGATGACTAACTGTTGCATGCTGGTTCCTCCTCTATAGCGAAGTCATAGTAACTACAATCCCTTGTAAGTGCAGGATTATCATCACAATAGTCAACTTCTTTAAGACTATCTGCTTGGTCCAAAGGAAGCTCTCGATTACCGCTGTTGTAATCTCTCAAGAGGCTACGAAAAGATTTAATATCCATCTTGTTTTCATCAACAGCTACACCTATAAAAGCATCTAATACATGGTCATCATACAACTCCTGTAATTCCATTATTTTTCTCGCATAGTGTGTTGGCTGATCAAACTTTCGTCCCGCTGCTTCCAAATATCGGCCTCCATTAGTGAACCTTCCGGTGAAATCTCTTCGAATCTGTGGGATGGAGGTGCTCACTTTTTGAGCTATTGCTTCGTAATGCTCGCTATTAGAAATAGTGTCATATCGTTTTTCAGACTGTTCTAAACTTAGGATATAGTTTTCTTTTGAATCATAGAGTTCAATCCGAAAGCCATAGATAAGTCTATACTTCAGTGTTTTTCCAACATATTTCACCGGAACACTATATTTATTAGTGTCTATGCTGATGAAACTATCTGGACTTATAATCCTTTTATTCAATTGTTTCATTCGGTAATGAGACGCGGGGAGTGGTTGTAGCACTTGCTTTTCTTCTAACAGGTAGTGCTGGTTTGGAATCCGCTTTGTTGTTGCATGCTTTTCATCACACCAATCATCCACGAATTTTTTACCACGATGGTTGAGTTCTTCCATGGTTGCAAAGGAATTTCCTTTAATAAACTGTTCTTGAATAAAGGAAAATGGTCTTTCTACTTTACCTTTTTTTCTTGGCCAATAACAGGGGCATGCATTTAGCTCCGTGCCAAGATGTTTTGCCATCATGAGGGCATGAGTGTTGTACTTAACTTCATCTTCAGATTTAGGTTTATTTTCAATAACAAGAGCCTTTGGATTATCAATCAGTAATTCCAAAGTTACGCCACCTAGATGATCAAACAATTCTTGAATGGCCTCATAAATGGATTCTGCATCAACCTTAAGGGAGAAGCAAACTGCTTTTTTTCTTGATGCTGCTAAGATTATGGCAAAACAATATACCTTTCGATATCTGTTGCCAACAATCACATCATATTCAGTCCAGTCGAACTGTGCTTGATCGCCCACCGGACTTTCATGTCTGACCGTTGCTTTTTTACTGATGTGTCCTCCAACATCTTCATCAACTTTTTTCAGAAAGCGATATATAGGACCGATACTTCCCATATAGCCTCTCTTTTTGAGTTCTCTAAAAATTCTTGTTCCGTTGAATTGGCAAGGTTCACATCTCCACTCAATAATCTGTTCTTTGAAAGAGTTGATCTTACTTTCATACTCAGTTCGCTGATATTCAGGTGGTTCTGATAATGCCAGTAACTTTTTAACTGTATTTTTTGATATGCCAAGTAGTCTGGCCGTAGCTCGTTTGGACTTTGTTTGCTTGTACACGCGCTGTACAGCTGCCCAATCTTCCAAATTTTTCACCTCTTTTTTCCTCCTGCTGCATGTTAGACATGCATAAAGGATTATAATTGTTTTTCAGAGGTGGGTCAATTCACAGTGTTAAATTTTCAAGGTTCAGTGTATAATCAAAATATATAGAACTCAATTTTCACCCTGTTAGTGGGTCAATTTTAAGCGTTAAACCTGGGTCAGTTTTAAGTATAAATCAACACTAGTGTCTGGATTGTACATGAGAAAGCAAGCCACGTATACAGAAAATAGAATTTTCCCTTATGCTGACATGGATGAGCTGGAAGACGAATTATTCACAAGAGTTAGAAAAACGGTTAAAAACTTAAGACCCGGTCATCCTTGGGTTTCGATGGATAACATTGAGCTATTGAAAAGTGCAGGCATGTATCTGAAGGATCAGAGCACAGGGGAGCAAGGTATTACCCTTGCAGGTATCTTGATTTTTGGTAGTGAACTGATGATACAAACAGCACTTCCACACTATAGAACAGACGCAATTTTAAGAAGGGAAAACCTCGACCGGTATGATGACCGGGATGATATTAGGGTGAATCTTCTAAGAAGCTATGAAAGATTAATGCAGTTTATTGCCAAGCATCTCAATGACAAATTCTATCTCGAAGGTGATCAACGTGTGAGCTTGAGAGATAAGATTTTCAGAGAAGCCATTTCAAATTTGTTGATACACAGGGAATTTTCAAATCCATTTCCTGCGAAGTTGGTCATAGGAAAAGACAGAGTCTATATCGAAAATGGCAATAAGCCTCACGGAAATGGGATGATTGACCCTGAAGACTTCTCACCTTATCCCAAGAATCCGAAGATTGCAAAGTTCTTTAAAGAAATCGGATGGGTTGATGAACTCGGATCAGGGGTAAGAAATATTTACAAATATAATAAGATATACTCTGGTGCCGATCCTGAATTTATCGAGGGAGATGTATTTAAGACAATTATTCCATTGATCGTCCAAGATACTAACCAAGATACCAACCAAGATACCGTCCAAGACAACAACCAAGATAATGAGGATATTAAAGGGTTATTAGAGTTTTGCAGGACCCCACGAACAAGGGAAGAAATGCAACAGTTTATGGGGCTTAATAATAGAGGTCATTTTAGACAGAAAATACTTAATCCCTTAATTAAAGGAGGTCTTCTCAAAATGACCCTTCCTGACAAGCCAACAAGCAGAAATCAAAAGTATTACTCTAACAGATAAATGGAGAGCTCATCACAATGTGGTGGGCTTTATTCTTTACCAACGTACATTAGGGTGTCGGACACCACCAGGGGAAATTGAGTGTTAGTCTTTGAGGCGATGAAGTCAACTTCTAACGAACCGATTTTTCCAAGAGTAACCTCATAGCCGCGTCTTAATAATTCCAGATAAACGATGTTTTCTAAAACATGACCATAATCTGTGTTTCGTAGGCCGGTCAGTCTATTGCGGATACCTATATCCACAATGTAAGACTTTTCAAGTGTTTTTAGAAACATCTTCCCTTTTAAGTCATAGCGGTTTGCCTTGTAGATGATAAATGCATTTTCAAGCATTTTCAGATAACTATCAATCGTATCACTCGTTGTTTTCCTACCACTATTTGTTAGATAGTCGCTTATTTTTTTAGTGGTATGGCATATTTCTTTTCAGCATTATATTGTTGGCCGTATTGAAAAAGGACATAAGTTGAATCCCCTTTTTTCTTGGTGATGATCTTGCCCCTAATTGCTAAACCTAAGCGAGAGTTGTTTATTGATGATTTGATTCCTGCATGGCTTTAGAGGTCATACTGGTGAGTATAATAATTGGATTATACGAACCGGTATGACAAAACTACATTGTTAATGGTGCTAAGGCGAACTGTAATTTAGCTCAAAAGTCAAAAAATCACCCTCTAAAAATTAACAAAAAAAGTTTTGTCATATTCGTTCGTATATGATATTATATTTACGAACGAGTATGACGTATGAGGAGATGATTTGATGACTCAAAAGGACTTAGTGACCAAACTATTGGAAGACAACAAAGGTATTTTGACATCTGGTGAAGCTAAGGAAGCTGGTGTGGCTTATAAGACTCTGCAACGTATGTATCAGACTGGTGAAATTGAAAAGCTAGAACAAGGTTTGTATATGGATCCTGATCAAATGGAAGATGAGTATTTCTTAACACAATACAGATGTAAAAGAGGTATCTTTTCTCACGAGACAGCATTGTATTTTCATGATTTAGCAGATAGGACACCTTTTCAGTTAATGCTGACAATTCCATCAGGATATAATACAAGACTCCTGAAGGAGAAAGAAAAATTCAAGTTTTTTTATATTGCGGAGAAACTTCATACAATTGGCAGAATTACCACGGAGACATCATTTGGGCATCAAGTCTATGTATATGATAAAGAAAGAACCATTTGTGACTGCTTAAAAAAGAAAGATCAGCTGGACACTGATTTAGTGAATGAAGCAGTCAAAAGATATATGAAAACTCCCGGAGCAGATTATTCTAAACTACTGAAGTATGCCGAAGTTTTTAATATCAAAGATTTGGTTCGAAAATACATGGAGGTGTTGACATGAAAATTAGTAGTCCTAGACAATTGAAAGACTGGATTAACAACGTGGCTAAAGAGAATAATTTAATAGCGAATACTGTGCTTCAAAATTTTATGATGGAAAGGCTTCTTGAAAGGATTTCGATTTCAAAGTACAAAGATAATTTTATACTCAAAGGTGGATTCTTAATTGCAGCTATGGTTGGCATAGATATGAGAAGCACTATGGACATGGATACAACGATAAAAGGGATTCCTGTTAATAGAGAGGCCATAGAAGAAATATTAAATGAGATTCTATCGATAGTGCTTGATGATAATGTGATTTTTAGACTAAAAGCTATAAAAAATATCCATGATGTCAGTGACTATAATGATTTCAGAGTCTCTGTAGAAGCTCAGTTCTTTACGATCAGAGTCAATATGAAGATTGACATCACTACTGGAGATGTAATCATACCGAGAGAAGTAGAGTACTCGTTTAAGCTTATGTTTGAAGAACGCGATATTTCAATAAAAGCCTATAATCTAAATACAATTCTTGCAGAAAAGATTGAATCGATTTTGGCCCGGAATGTAGCAAATACTAGAGCTAGGGATTATTATGATGTTTATATTCTTCTAACTCTTCGAAGAAATGATATTGATTTAGAAAGTCTAAGAAATGCAATTCAAAAGAAGGCTGAAGAGAGAAATACCTTGGTCTATGTAGAGAATAGCGAGAAGTATTTAAAGGATATAGAGGAAAGCGAAGAACTTAATACAATTTGGGAATCATATGTACAGAAGTTTCCCTATGCAGAAGGTATTCAATTTAATGATATTACGCATATTCTTAGGATGATTTTCAAAGTGTAATAGCTCAAACTGAACATTTCATTTTGGGTGTTGGACACCACCAAGGGAAATTTAATTGGGTGCCAGATACCCAAGGGGGAAATTGGGAAATGAGTTTTTAAGTGCCTTCACTTTTATCCTCTGAGATTACATTTGATGACTAGACGAATAAAAATGCTGCCAGTAAAAAAGGCAGTATTTGTTATTGACAATGTGTTAAATTGATTATTTCTTTCCTTGATCCGCCCTTTCAAGCGATGATTGTTGAAGCTGAATTCATGAAAAATTGGAACTCAATCCATAAGCAATGTGAATAAGAAAAAGAAAGTAAGCGTCAAAGTGCGTCCTGAAGAAGAACTTGGAAAATGAAGGGGGAATAATGTATAAACAAGGGGATCTACTATTGGTACAAATTCCCGTTTTCAGGGGCTATTAATTACTCAAGCAAGAAGTCTATAATATTTTTCACCCTGATCCCGGAGTAGTCGTTGAAGATGGTTTGATCCATGGTCAAAATATATTTTGAGTATACGCTTTGATAGCGGACTTTGAATGGCTAAGAGAATTCGACAGTCTAGCATTTGCTAATGCCCAAATGAATTTGCAAATCAGCAGGGTATCCTAGATATTATAGACAGTCGCTTGATCAACTCAAACGCGAGCAAAAAAACTATCTCTATGCCAAAAGGGCAGTAAAAATCGCAACAAGCAAAGCATAAAAGTAGCGAAAATTCATGAGAAAGTGACGAACCAACGAAAAGACTTTTTACACAAACAGTCAAAGCAGATCGCCGATGCTGTTGATGCGGTGTGTATTGAAGATTTGGACATGAAGGGGATGTCACAAGCGTTGAATTTTGGTAAAAGTGTTATGGATAAATAGGGAAAAATTCTGTTTTCTGTATATGTACTTTGTTTTCTCGTGTACAGCCAGACACTAGTGTATAGGCGCGTATAAACGCGTTGATAAATATTCTGAACAGTGATACAATGCATCTAAATACCCGCATTGAAATTCAAATGCGGATAAAGAGGTGCAGATATGATTGGAAAAAAGCTTTTTGAAGAAGGAAAAATATCAAAAATAAAGTATGGTTACTTATATTACATTATGAATTGAAAATAGAGGATAAGTTGATGGATAAAAGAATGCTAAATGAGCTTATTGGAAAAATGCCTAAGAAAAGTCTGATTGAAATGATAGAGATAATGATTCGTTTCAACAGTGCAGCGGAACAAGAACTGCTCGATTATTGTCAGAACCATGCTTTGTCAGAAAACAAAAATATGATTAATCAAAAGCAAATCCAAAAGCACTGGAGCAAAGCATATCGGATCATTGATAATTCGAATACTTATGGCGGCTGCAGTGAAGAGGATGAGGAAACTGCATGTGATGAAATGGATGCCATTTTAAACTTAGTTAGGGAAAATATCGCATCTTGGGAATGTCGCAAGGAAGTTATAGATGGAATGTTAGAGCAAATTGCTTTTGACAATAGCGGATTTACTGATATGCTGGTAGATTCAGCTATGGAAATCTGCAAGGATGAAATTGAAAAAGAGTACTTCGCTGATCATTTGGCGAGGATTGGCGGAAACTACTACAAAGGATTTGCAGCGTCTATTTTCAGAAGCCTTGGGAAAGAAGACAAATTTCTTGAAACTCAAAAAGCAAACTTGATATACGGTTCGGATTATTTGACACTGTCAAAGTACTATGAAAAAAAAGGACAAAAGGAGCAGGCTCTAAAAAATGCGTGGGAAGGTTTGGAGAAATGTCAGGGACGAGTGGATGAGCTATGTATCTATTTATTTCGCATGTACAAAGGTGATGAACCAACACTTTGGAAGCTTTATGATATTGTAAAAAAGAAAAAACGAGATTTAGATACGGTGACAGAGTTACTGTATGACTATTTTAAGAAGAACAATCATTATGAGAATCAAAAGAACATGCTTATTGAGCTGGTGCAATGTTGCGACAAAAGAGAAGTTGAAAAATGGTATAAGAAATGCAAGGCAGAATTGCAACCGAATGATTGGAATGAATATGAAACCCTAATATTAAGAAGTGTGAAGGATAAAAGTCTTTCAGAATATCTGAAGATTTGTCTTGCAAACAACAATAAAGCGGAGGTACTGGAAATACTGAAAAAGCAGTCAGGATTTGTTGGTTGGCATCATTTAGATGAAGATCATCGCTTCAGCAAGAAATTGTCTAAGTTATATCCTGATGATATAGCCGAATTATATTGGAAAGAAGTAAAAATGAGCATGAATCAGCAGAATGAAAAGGGCTATAGACACGCTGTGTCTGTTTTGAAGGAAATACAGAAAATTATGAGAGGCAACAAACAGGTGGATGAGTGGAATAGAAAGTATGCAGAATTGCTGATGGAACATAAGAAAAAAAGACTTTTTATGAAAATATTAGATGAATAGTTTTTAAAATTACACAATGAACTGTATATAAGTCGGAAGTTATCAGGGCTTAAAATTGCAAATGTCAAAATTTTAGTATCTTAATAAATGTTGTATCTGTTGCCGTGTTAGATATTTGATATCAAGCGGGACGCAACTTCAGATTTAAAGATTCTAGGTATCCAAGACTCTGGATTGTACGAGTTCGGCTTTGCTTGCTGAAACGATCATAATAGCTTTCTTGAATGGCAAGGTAAATACCTTGTGGACGTTTGATTTTACGTAAGTACATAGGCTAAACCTCCTTGCCGTCAAGATGATATTCGATAATCAACGCATCGACTACAGCTTCCGGCTGTCGGCTCAACATATGGAAATGATGTTTAATGCCAGCGTAAACGGAACCATACCAAGTGAGGTCTTTGCTTATTTCTAATAGATAATGATTTCTGTTTTTGTTTTTATAGGCATCATCTGTATAGATAACATCATTTTCGTCACTGAAAACAAGACGATCAAAAATGCTTTCAACTGAATCTGTTAATACGATGGGGAATATATCTGAGGAAGACAAGAGAGAATAAATCGGTTGTAGATAGGACAATGGCGTGATAGCGATAACTTTGTTGCCTTTATGAGAGCTGAGAGCATTGATAACTTCGCAACGGATTGTATCGCGTTCGCGAAGTGTTCTATTTGTTACAAAACTTTCCAATGTGGTATTGAGATTCTTTTTTACTTCTTCATCAAGATCGTAAAAATCATAACTTAAACGTTGAGCAAGCAGCCTGCCAGCAACGGTTTTGCCCACGTTTGACGCTTTGTAAGATTTAGACTATAATCAAGGCAAAAGCATAATAGAGGTAAATGATATGGATGTGAGATGGAAACAGAGATATAGCAGCTATAAAAAGGCTTTTTCTCAGTTGAAAGAAGCAATTGAACTTATGAATCAAAGGTCCTTGTCATATCTTGAAAAGCAGGGGGTTATTCAAGCCTTTGAATTCACACATGAATTGTCATGGAATATGATGAAAGATTTTTTAGAATTTAGGGGTAATACAGGCATATATGGGTCGAGAGATGCAACGCGACAAGCCTTTAAGTATGAACTTCTTTCAGATGGTGACATTTGGATGAATATGATTAAGAGTCGTAATTTGACAAGTCATACGTATGATGAATCAACTGTTGACGAAATTATAGGACTGATAAGTAAACATTATTTGACAGCTTTTATAGGCTTAGAAGATACTTTTTCAAATTTATTGGATTTGGAGTGAGATGATGTATGGATTAAAAGAGAGCGTCATATTAGCAATACAGCAAGTATGCACTCAATTTCCTCAAATTGAGAAAGCGATTTTATACGGTTCGAGGGCAAAGGGAAATAAATCTTTGGGTGTCTGACACCCAAAGGGGAAATTTCAGATTTTCATAGTTTATAAGTCTAACATGAGGCGCTCATGCAAAACGGTATCTTAATTGTTTTGTTTGAGCGCCTATACTGTAAAATGGCTGTGTTGCGCCAACCTTATCGGCAAAGAGACCTCTGCATGAAAGCCCTTTTCATCGGCATACATATTGATGACGCCATCATACCGCTCAACGGTTTCTAAGACGGAGGAAATGCCAAGTCCAAGGCCGTTTCGCTTGGAGGATAAGTAGCTTCCGCCTCTGATTTTGAGTTCGCCACTAAAACTGTTGTCCACAACAAATTCAAGCTGACAGTCCTGTGCCCGCCCTGCAATAAAGATTGTCTTATCTCCAGTTTGCTGACGCTGACAGGCTTCCACCGCATTTTCCATCAGGTTTCCAAGAAGACCGCAAAGATCGACAATTGGAAAATTCAGCACTTCAGGTAGAGAAAGCCTTGCACGGAACTGGATACCAGAAGATCGTGCAAGATTGCTGTAATACTGCACCAGCGCATCCAGCTCGATGTTGTCGGTCAAACGCCCAAGTCGTGTCCCCTCATTAATTTCTGTAATACCACGGATATAGTTTTCCAGTGCCTCGTAGCGCCCTTCTCCAGCGAGTGTCATGAGCGTGCGTAAATGATGACGGAAGTCATGACGCAGCTTGGCGCTTTCCTCCACCTTCTGGTTCATTTGTCGCAGATGCTCCACTTGCATGGTAAGCTGGCGTTTCATCTGCCTTTGCTCCTCAGCAAAGACTAGGCTGTGCCGGTATCCCATGGTGATTTCATAGCCAAGCACCACGCCGATTGCGATCACTAGACTCAGGCTGCCCCATTCTTGAAACCAGCCGCCCAAAACGGGTTCGTAGTTCGGTAGGAGGCGATCCCAGACAAAGGCACAGGCATAGATGATATTCGCACAGAGCAGAATCATTGCTTTCGTGTTATTTTGGCGTACCGCTAGAGCGGCAGTAAACAGCAGATAGACCGCTGTGAGCAGTTTGAAGCCGAAAACCATATTGGAAAAGGCATGCATCATCGGAAGTGTCAGCTTTGTAGCAAATAATCCGTAAAAGAGTGCCAGTACACAAATCGCCCCTGCTAGAGATCCGCTGATTATAGGTGCAATGCCTTTGGTATCGCAGATGCGATTTTGCAAAAGCACAACCAACAGTGTCACTAGGTAGCCGCTGGCCAGTTCAATGGCATACCAAGGCTGAATTGGCAGCGCCAAAATACCATGTGCCACAGAAGATGAGGTAAATACTGCGGTCGTTAAATAGAGCAGAAAAAAGAGCCAGATATTGTGCCTGAGGTGGGTACGAATAGCAAGATAAAAAGTAAAAATAGCAAATATCAGTGTTGCTATGACTACGATCAGCGCAATCCCAAAACGCAATCCCCGGATCGTGTAAACATTCAGTGGCTCGCCAAAGGCAGGTGGATAGACCATACCACTGTATATCCAAGAGTGGTTGCTGACAGTTAATAGAAGTGTTACCTTACCAGAGGCTTCAAAGGTGATCACACGGCATTGGGTCTGGTCCTGATAGGCTTCTGAATTGGGCTCTCCCATCTGCAACTTCAGCCGATCATTCACGTAAAACCGATAAGAGGCGTAGATTTCGGGAAGCTCAAGCGCATAGGTGTGTACTTCCTCAGGCAAATACAAGGTTAAGGCATAGCTTGCACTGCCGTGGGGGGAACGCTTGGGGTTGCCCATGGCAAAATTGTACAGTTCGCCGATGGATAGATACTTGTAATTGTCCCCCTGCTGTTTTAAGGTTTCTGGTGTCAGCAGCCGATCTGAATAATAGCGCCAGCCATCTTTCAGGTAGCGGATGGGGGTGTCTGTCCAATCAGATTTTGAAACATACAGTGCACCGGTAATGGCTTGGGGCGCAGCTTTTGTGTATTTGTTGTCAAAGTGGTATAAAGCGAGAAAAAGAGCGGAGGAAAGCGCAACTATGAGGAGTAGTGCCAAAGATCGCCGTATTACAAAGGGTTTTTTATCCATGGCGGATCCTCCTGAAAAATGCAATGCCTCCTGTCGCTAAAATGAATCCACTTGCTATGGGAAATAGGGGCGGCGTAATGTTTCTAGCCTCTTGGGGCTTCAATTGTTCCGTAATGGTATAAGTGCCTGCCGTATCTACTGGAAAGCGTAGAAGATCGCCATCATAGGAAACCTCTGTAATTTTCTTATCACCATCACCCTTAATGATGATATCCGTATTTTTCCACTGTGGCCTATATTGAAGTCGCAATATCGTTCCCGAAAGTTGCGTAATGGATTTGCCTGAAATCTTTACTGTAAGCGCAATCTGATTGCTTTCTGGCTGGGTCAGTTTGACGGTCAGTGTATCTGAATCTGACAAATTGAGTGCTAAAAGGAGCTCGCTTGGAATGCTGACGGTTAGATTACCAGAACCAAACACGACACTTTTTGTTTCGCTGCAGAGATCCTTTAGGCGCAAGCCAGAGATGACCGTTTGGTCTGGCGAATAGGATTCTATAACTGTAGCAGATGTGGTAGCAGATGCCGCGGATGTAGGCTTTTTCTCAGAGCTTGTAGGGTTGCCGTCTGGTATTGGGGTGATCACCGCTTGGAAGTTCTCTTTCAGCTGCGGGACTGTATCGTTTTTCTGCACAGAGGCAGAAGACGTGATTTCGGCTTCCTGTGAAAACAAGGTATCTGAAAATACTGGTGCTGCCGATTCGATTTCTATGGCAGAAGCCTCAGGAGCGGGTTTAACGGGTTCTGTAATTTGAATCGGTGTAGCTGTTTCGAAGACAGAATTGTCCAGTGAAGACGTAGAGGTCAAGATATGCTCATTGTCATCTTTTTTGGCATTATAGGGCATTTGCGGTACAGGTAGAGCGGGTTGTGTAGGTGGTGCAGGTGAATCTGGCGACACAGGTGAATCTGGTGACACAGGCGAATCTGGTAGCACGGGTGAATCTGTTGGCGCAGGTTGGGTGCCTGTTCCCGAACCCTGGCCGTTTACGTCGCCGCCATCCCGATCGCCGCTGGCATAATCTAAGATGCTCAGTTCGCCGTTATATTGAAAACTTAGAACCCCTGTTTGCCCTCCAGGATAGGTTACTTTAAGCTCGTAAAGGCTTTCGTGGGTAAGAACATTTTGGGAAAGTTGGAGGCCGTCGGAGATCAACAAGAAACCATCGCTTAAGCTGGTCCATGCGCCATCATCCTGCCGTAACCATACGACAAATTCATCCAGCTGTTCCGCCTGCGTAGCAGAAAGCACCCACGGGAAATGCAGAAAGCCACGCCCAGCGACGCAGCAATTAATATCAGGCTCACCTATAACCTGAATGGAAACCGCACAAAGTTGCTTAGGTAAAGAAACACCATCTGCTAACGTATATTCTGTGCCGAGAACGGGGGATGTAAAAGCATAGTAAACGCCAGCTGTGGAGGTATCTACGGCATCTATATTCCATTTTCCAGAAATCAGGTCGTGATAATTGTTTTCCGCGTCATAGCTGGAAAAGCCCATGACGGAAGAAGCAAACCAATTGGAAAGCATCTCTTGTGTAGTTCCGACAGCAAAAGCCACGGCATCCGTTCGGGTGGGCTCATCAAAGTAGGTCAATGTTATGGCGGAAGATGTTACGGTATGCACGGGCGTGCTTTTATCTATAAGAGGCTCTGCATGAGCATTGCTTTCGGCATCGGTAACAGGCTCTGTGGTTTCGGCAGGTTTAACGAGTGCCGCCTCCGTTGCCAGCACAGGCGGTGCAAGTGCTATGCAAAGTAGCACGACGGTTAAAATCAGTACAAGGTGCTTATTCATAGGCGTTCCCTCGCAGCGAACCAGCAGAAAGACTCAGACGCTGCCTCTGTACATGACGTTGTAGGCGCCTGCTGACGGGCAGCTGCTCCCCTTTTTTCAGGATGAGATGATCATTACTAAGCTCTCGCACCTCGTTTAGGTTGACCACAATGCCTTTAAAGCACGACATAAATTGCGGATAAGCCGTCAGTTGCTTAGAAAGTTCCAAAAAAGTCCCACATACTGGAATGACGCAATCCTTTAAATGGATACAAGCGGAACGGTTCTGATAATCGGCATAAAGAATGCGGCTTAGATCAATTTCCAACTGTTGATGCTTTGTAGTGACTGTGATGGTGAGCATGTTCTGCGATTCTGTAATTTTGCAGTACTGCAGTGCCCTTGAGAGTTTTTCAAGTGTAGCTGGCTTGATGATGTAATCTGCCGCTCGGACATCATAGCTTTTTACACCGAATTCCGAGCTGGTGGTGAGGAAAATAAGGTTGAGATCCTCATCAAGCTGTCTCAGCTTCAATGCGCAGTCTACCCCGTTTTCGCTGTTCAGGAAGATATCCATAAAGACAACATCATAGCGGCCTAGTATGTAGCCCTCTAGGAGTTCACTGCCACTGTGAAATGTTTTGATTTCTATTGTCTGTTGGTGATTGGCTTCATATTGTTTCAAAAGACTGCGAAGAATTTCACATTCAGTAGCCATATCGTCTACAATTGCCACATTCATTTAAAATTACCCCTTTACATACAACTATCCAGTCAATATTATACCATATATTTTAGATAAAAAATAACCGCTTGTGCAGATTTTCTACCGCTTGATCATAGCCTATTGATAAAAGCTGGACCAAATGCTATTTTAAATAAAAATGCTTTTAAACTCATTATTAGGCGCAATTATAGAGATTGCGTGTTAATTCAAAAAACACGTTTGGATTATTTAGAGGCTATTGTAGAGGGAAGGAGGCGGTTACGTGAATGTTGCATTGTGTGCGGCATTTTTGGAAGAGGATGTCTGGGAAAACCGTCTGATGGCGGCTATTTTTCCGCATAGAGTAGAACTTACAGAATGTAACAGTGCCACGGGCCTACTGCCCTTGCTAGAGCTGAAGTCATTTTCTTTTTTAGTTGTTGCATTAAACGGTGTGGCTGGAGTGGAATCAGTACGACAGATCCGAAAAAAAGCACCTCATGTGCCCCTTCTTTGGATTTCAGACGAGGATTACAGTTTGCTTGGCTATCAATATCATGTGAGTAATTTTTTATGCAAACCCGTATCCGATGCACAGCTCAGAGAAGCGGTAACAGGATGTCTTAGATTTTTAGAAAAAGAAGAGAGCGAAGCAATGCCGTATTAAGAAAGGGCATTGAGCGATGGAGGAGCTTATGAAAACAAAACAAATGGCAGGATGCCTAAACAGCGTTCTTGTCAGAAAAAAAACAAAGCAGTTATTGGCGGTAATGCTGGCAGTACTGATGATGAATCCGATCACAGGCTATGGCCTTTTTGCCTATGCACAGGAAGCGGAGACGATTACCGCTTTTGCAAAGCTGTCCAGTGAGATTGCCAGTCAGCAGCTTGCGGTGGGCGTGGAGAAATCGGAGATTACGCTGCCCAATACGCTCAGCGTCATACTCATGGATTATGGGGTGGAAAGCACCACAGGGTCTGCAGTTAGCGTGACTTTAGAGGCTACAGACATCGAGCAGGTCAAAATTCAAGAAATCAGCTCACAAGAGCGGACGCTTACAGGCATCACATGGCAGATCAATTCAGAGCGCAGCAGTTCAGATACCTTTGATTCACAGCGTGCAGACGCGGTATTTTACTATGAGCCCGTTCTGCCAGCGGGCTATGTCCTTGGGGACAGCGTCAGCCTGCCGCAAATTCAGGTGCAGATTCGGGCTCAAATGCAGGTTCAAATTCGACCTCAGATGCAGGTTCAGAACAACGGCAAGTGGACATTCAGCCAAAGCCAGACCATAGATGGCATCGAAATCACTGTTAAAGCGGAAAAAGATGTGTTCCCAGAGGGAGCTGTTCTTCATACTGAAAAGGTAATTAGTGCAGAGGCGCAAGAGAAAATCCAAGATGCGGTCAGTGAAGAGGTACAATCGGTGGATAATGCTAAAACCGTAACGAAGCTGGTTTCCTTTGACATCACCATCACTGACGCGGGCGGCAACGCGCTTCAACCCGATACCAGTAAAGGCGAGGTAAAGGTTTCCTTTGCACAGCTGCCTATGGTGACAGAAGACGTAGCACCCACGCAGGAACTGAAGATCTTTCACATGGATGATACCTTAAGCGAAGCAAAGGGACTTGACACCACTGTGGATGAGATGACTGAGACAGTGGAAGCGACAGCAGAGCATTTTTCTGTGTACACTGTGGCGCAGCTCACGGCAGAAATCACAGCGAATGTGGAGGCAGAAATAAAGGCTTCCGATGGCACACTTACCTACTATGACACAATAGAAGAAGCCATTGCTGCTGCAAAAGACATGGAAAATAGCACAGTCACATTAATGAAAGATGTGGCTACAGAGGATAAGATGATCATAGATAAGGGCACATTTACAATTGATTTAAACAACAAAACTTGGACTTATAATAAAACACAAAGCTATTATATGCTCCAAGTGACTACATCTGGAGTGATTACGCTTACCAATGGAAAGACAACAGGTGGGACTATAGCTCAATCAGGAGGTACATTAATCATTGAAAATGTGGAAATCAGTAAAGATAAATCTGAGGCGTTAAGGATTTATGGTGGCAAGTTGATTTTCAATAGTGGCACAGTTAAGGTGACAAACACTGACTTTGGTCTGTGGGCGGTTGGCTGTAATGCTGAGGTCAATGGAGGGACACTTGAAGGGGCTAGAAGGGCTGACATTTGGTCGACACAAGGCGCGTCTGTAGAAGTGAATGGCGGTGAGATAAAAGGTACGTTAGAGGTTAGTCCCAATGGCAATGCAACACTTGTAGGTGGCAGTTATGACGGGATAAATGATGAGCGTTATTATAACGCAGGGCATATTCTTGGCAAGGGTTATGCATATCGTTATACGAGTGAAGGTACGCCTTGGGTGCAAAACGCTGCGGTGAAAGTATTAAGTGGCGTTACCGTACAGCAGGCACCAGTTCAAATTACTGCACAGCCTCAGGATGCATCTATAACTTATGGTTATGCTTCGCCTCATACCTTGAACGTGACAGCAGAAAAGACTGGGACGGCAACTTCAACAGGAGAGATTTCTTATGAGTGGTATATGGGTGATGGTACATCTATTTCTGGTGAAACAGGCGCAAGTTACGACATTCCAACAGGTCTTGATGCAGGGACACACAGCTATTACTGCGTGATTTCTTGCGATGGCTACAGTGTGAATAGTGAAAGTGCAACCTTTACGGTGGAAAAGGCCGCATCGACGATAGACCTCGAAGTTGTCACCAGAGAGGACGCCCCCTTTATCTATGGCGAGGGCGTGTATTTTAGGTCGGCGGTCGGCGGTGTCAACGGAGAAATTCCTAGTGGCACAGTGACTTTTAAAATAGATGGAAATGACGTTGTAGAAGTAAATCAAGTCAGTTTCGATTTATATCAGACAGGTCAACCCAAGCTATTTGACGCAGGAGATCACCGCTTCACCGCCGAGTATACACCTAGCACAGATGGCACAGGCAAAAACTACGAAAGCGTTGAAAGTGCTATCATAGAACAGGCGATTGAACGAGCGGAACAAAAGAATTTCAGCATCAACGAGGTAACGGGCAAGACGTATGGGGATGGAACCTTTACCCTTACTACTACCGGTGGTACTGGTGTAGGCGAAGTGACCTATTCTGTTCCAGAGCATAATGGTGTACTTGCCATTAGTGATAGCACTGCTACTATTGACGGTGCTGGAACAGTGACTGTGACAGCCCTCAAGGCTTCAGATGGAAACTACAACAGCGCAACCGCAACCTGCGAAATAACGATTGCCAAAGCATCGGCACCAACCATTACGTTCCCAACAGCAGGTAGTATCACCTATGGACAGAAGATGTCTGAATGCCCATTAAATGGTGGCAGCGCCGAGTATGGTACCTTTACATGGGAAGATGATGATGGCATTCCAGTCGTGAATGGAGGCGCAAACTACAATAACGTAATCTTTACGCCAAGTGCAGATACTATAAAAAACTATGAAACGATTACAAAAAACAAACAGGGTACACCGTTTGCCGTAACCCAAGCAACACCTACGATATCTTTTAATTCAGAAGTTTATGGCAATCCAGGAAGCCGTATCGCCAATTTAAAAGTAACCGTAAATTATGTAGGTAGTGGAAATTGGCCTGCTGGTAAATTGAAATTTATTGATTGTACAAGTGGTAGTGAAGAAGAGATTGAAGGAGCCACAGCAATCTCTATGACAGGAAGCGAGACTACCTACGTGTGGTCGGAGCTTGCTGATAAGGTATACAGAATCAAAGTGGTATACAGTGGAGATAACGAATATAATACTGTGACCAGTGATGTATTCGAAGTTGACACAGTTAAGAAAAATCAGTCCGCACTCAGCTTTGGACATATCGGTACAAAGACCTATGGTGACGAGGCGTTTACACTTTCTACAAACGGTGGCAGCGTAAATGGAGCTGTTAGCTTTACAAGCTCTGACCCAACCATCGTCAGCATTTTAGGGACCACAGCAACGCTTCATAAGGCGGGTACTGTAACCATTACCGCTATCATGGCGGGAGACGAAACCTACAATAAAGTGATCACTTCTGTATCACTGACTGTTGGAAAAAAGGCATTGACGGTTAAGGCAAATGACCAACTAAATAGCCTCAAGGGCGAGGCAATGCCAGCGCTAACCTATACAGTAAAAGGGCTTGTAGGCAGCGATGCCTATACCGATCCGACCATGAGCACAACAGCTGCGGATACCAATACAGCTGGTGAGTATGACATTTTTATCAGTGAGGGAATTCTTGACCATGCCGAAAGCTATGCAGTCACCTATACAAAAGGGAAGCTGACGGTGGTCAATGAAATCTATAATGTGACTGTGGCAAAAGGAACAGGCAGTGACAGCTACAGTGAGGGTCAGACTGTAACCATTACGGCAGACAGCCGCGATGGCTATACCTTCACTTATTGGAGTAGTGGTGACGGCGTGACCTTTGCCAGCAGTACAGCAAGCACAACAACCTTTACGATGCTGGGCAAGGCAGTTACAGTAACGGCAAATTACAGTACAAACAGCACTGGCGGGGATTCATCCGGCGGAGGAGACACATCTGGTGGAGGAGACACATCTGGTGGCGGTGAGGCATCAACTGGCGCATCGTCTGGTGGAGACACTGGAGCGGGTTCAACAATAACGCCGACAACAACAGTGGAAAAGACGGTAAACCAGCCGATAACGGCGGTGCTTCCTGTCACAGCAAAAGCGGGGACAAATGGCGTGGCAAGTGCTTCTATCCCAGATCAAGAGGTAACCGATGCGATTGCAAAAGCACAAGCGAATGCAAAGGCACAAGGGAAAACGGATAGCAGTATTTCTGTGGCGCTTAATGTAACGATGCCAAAGGACACTGATTCTCTGACGGCAGTTCTGACACGGGATTCTTTGGATAGCCTTGTGAGTGCAGGGGTAAGCAGCCTTGAAATCAATGGTTCACTCGTGCAGATAAGCTTTGATCAAAAAGCCTTGGCAGAAATCCAGCAGCAGAGCACAGGGAATATTAGCGTTGACATTGCACCTAAAACAAACCTTTCTGACGCTGCGAAAAAAATAATCGGGACAAGACCTGTATATGACATCACTGTGGGTTATGGCAGTGGAAATAATGTAGCCAATTTTGGTGGAGGCATAGTAAAGGTATCTATCCCATACACACTGGGTATTAATGAAGCTGTTAGTGGTCTATATGCGGTTTATGTAGATGAAAAGGGCAATGCCACTCGCATTGAAGGCTCTGCCTATGATGTAAACAGCGGCTGTGTTATTTTCACAACGCCACATTTTTCGAAGTATGGTATTGGTTATACTGCACCAACAAAGCAGTTTACAGATATCAGTAATCATTGGGCAAAGGGCTCTGTCGATTATGTGGTGGACAGAGGACTCCTCTTGGGGACTTCAGAGACGACCTTTTCACCTAATGCCGCTATGATGAGAGGTCTGCTTGTAGCAGCACTTGGAAGATTAGAGGGTGTAGATGTGAAAGTATACACTACAAACAGTTTTACAGATGTCAATGCGAATAGTGCAGATCATCCCTATATTGAATGGGCATATAAAAAGGGCATTATCCAAGGCATCGGGAACAATCAATTCGCACCAGATAGGGCAATTACCCGTGAGGAAATTGCGGTAATCTTTGCAAACTATGCAAAAGCAACCCGTTATACACTGCCAATCACCCGTGAAGCTACCCTATATGCAGACGACTCTAGCATTGGCAGTGCCTATCAAGATGCTGTGAAATCTATGCAGCAGGCGGGCATTATGATAGGCGACAGTGACAACAAATTCAATCCGAAAGGGCATGCCACCCGTGCGGAAGTTTCATCTATGCTGAATAGTTATATTAAGCTCATCAGCAATCCCGAAACGGTGCAAGGGTCGTCACAAAAGGATGCTGGACTATAAGGAGGGTTGGATGGTGTTTGGCAAGTGGCTCAGCTGACATTATACCTTGTCGGTCGAGTATATGATACTGAACACATCTGACTCAATAAAAAAACCTGTAAGCGATAAGACCTTACAGGTTTTTTTTATTTTAAGCTATAGTTTAAACCGTTCAACAAGTACCTGCAATTCATCGGCAATTGTAGCCATTTGTTCACCTGAGTGAGCGATTTCTTGAATCATTGCTGATTGTTCTTCCATAGAGGCAGAAGCCTCTTCTGTCCCAGCGGCATTTTCTTCAGAAATAGCGGATAAGTTTTGCGTAAGGTCTATAATTTTGTTTTTATTCTTGAGCATACTTTCGGCAGAAACGTTTAAGCGAGTGGTAATGCCTTTGATCACATTTATTGAACCCGATATTCCAGAAAATTTGCTCTCTGTTCTTTGAACGCTCAACACCTGTTCTTGTACTATTTTTTTAGTATGCTCCATCAATTTTACGGCCTTATCAGAACTGTCCTTTAAGTCGTTAACGACTAATTTAATTTCGTTTGTAAAGTTAGTAGATTGCTCGGCCAGTTTTCTGATTTCGTCTGCAACAACGGCAAATCCTCTACCGGCTTCACCTGCTCTTGCGGCTTCTATTGCCGCATTAAGTGCCAATAAGTTCGTTTGGTCTGCTATACTTTGGATCATAACACTTGCATTTTCAATTTTTGAGGTGCTTTCATTATTATTGATGATAATTTCGTATACATCATTTGTCGCAGTGCTGTTTTCTTCTGATTTGATGATCAAAGCTTGTAGGATACTGAAGCCTTCTTCTTTTTCTTTTTCAATCCCTACGGTCGCTTGGTTAAGTTCGGTTAGGTTATTGGAATCTTCCTCTAAAAGGCGATCTAATGCTTCAATATTATGTGCGACGTTTTCAGTATTTTTGGCCTGATCACTGGCCCCTTTTGCAATTTCTTCAATAGCTTTAGCAACTTCTTGAGATGTTGCAGCAGCTTGAAAAGAGGATCCCTTTAGTTCTTGGGATGAAGCGTTAATGTGAGCAGCAGAGTTTCCAATATTCATAATTACATCTTTAAGTTCATTTTTCATGAGGTTAATGGAGCGACTTAATTGTCCTAATTCATCATAATCTTGATCGGCCTCTTGCTCATAGCTCAAATCGCCTTTTGTGAGTACGTTGATTTGTTCAACCATTTTGCCGAGACGTTTTGAAATGGTATTCGAAAATCTCCATGTAAGAACAACACTTAACAAGAAGATGATGAGCATAATAATGAGAAGTTGTGTTCTAATTTTTACAATAGGTGCGTTGAGTTCTTTATCAGATATAGTCGCTATAAAAATCCATCCAGTCATTTCTAAAATTGAGGAGGAGCCAAACATTTTTTCACCTTCTGTATTGATAAAATGAAGTGTTTGGTTTACACCTTGCATACTTTTTTTAACGATTTCAACATCCGATACATCTTTTTGTTCTAAAGCATAAGATTCAATTGGATGAGATACAACAATCGCTTTGCCATTTTTGTTTGTTGTGATGGAGGTATAGCCTGTTTCCCCTAAGTTAAATTCCCCTCGGATGTCATTTAAAACATCTAATTTGACAGCTTGACCTATGGCACCAACGATTTTATCCCCTTCTTTAATGGGCGTTGCAATCATGATGATGGGATTTCCAGAGGCTCTTGACAAGATGACGTCGCTAATATAGGGCTGCCCTGTTTTCATCATCTCGATGAAATAATCGCGGTCACTAAAATCCACACCAATCATCTGTTCGGGGAAACTCGCAGTAGAAATGCCCTTGGCATTCATAATAAAGATACCATCATAAGCTGAACCATCGGCAGTCATAATACCGGTTAAGGATGCTTGAATAATACTTGTATCTGGATTTGCAGCATATGCATTATTTGCTAGAGATTGGCCTATTTTTAATTGAGTGATCAAAAAAGCTTCACTTTTTTTAGCAAAGCTTGCAGCAGCGTTTTGAATTTCTTCCTCGGCTAAAGCCTTTAAGTTGCTTTCGATAGAACTTAAACTGACCAAACCCACAACCCCTGTTGATAGAATAATCAATGTTAAAAACATAAGTAGCAATTTCTGAAAAAATTTTAATTTCATAAGCAGTTCCCCCTTGTTTAATATGCTTTGATTGATAAATAGGAATTAATTGATATTTTCTTTAATTTAAATACCCATTTGAATAAATTCAAAACGGTTTAGTTAAACAGAACAGTTCCGTGCAGTCCTGCTGAGAGGATCCCGTGTGCGTTTTTGTGGCGTTTCGGGGTGTACGTGGTACACCACGAAACACCACGAAACACCACGAAAAACTTCACGACACTCCACAAACCATGGACTAACAAAAATCATAACAAGAAAAAAACGAAACAAGCGAAGGTTGGCGCTTGTTTCGTTTTTTTTCTTGTTATGGATACTTATCATTTCATGCAACATTTTTTATATTTTTTCCCGCTACCACAGGGACATGGATCGTTGCGACCAATTTTCTCTTCTTCTCGTATATAGGGCTGAGAAGAGAAATTTTTGTTAAGCATATCGCTTTCATCAAAAACATCAGATTCGTCTAAAACATCGAATTCATTTGCAAGCAGATCAGGTCTTTTTTTCAATATGCCTTCCATTTCTTTATGGCGTCGTGAAAATAGTTTTTCGGTATTTTTTGACATGAGGAGTTCATTAAAAAATTGTTTTTTGAGATTGAACAATTGTGGATATTCGGTTTTGAGCAATCGAAGGTCTTTGCTACAGGTGTCACGTTCCATAATCAATTCAAGTTCAAGCGAAAGCCCTTTGAAAAGACATTCAAAGCAATCCTTTTCATGGCATCGAGCCAGTTCAAAATCTAATAATTCGATTGTGAGATCTTCTACGGAATCATTCTGCTCTAATTGTCCAAGCCCTATAAATAGAGAAGCTTTTTCATCTAGTTCTTTTTTATTTTTTTGAATTTCGGAGTTGTTTGGAGACAGTTCGTATGCTGCTTTTGCAAAATTAATGGATTCTTCTATATAAGCATGACCTTGAAGAAATTTGCCAATCATCATCAAAAACCATGCAACGTTTTCTTTTTCTTCTTCATTTTGATGCGCAAGTTTTTTTATTTGATCGAGGTGTTCATTTAACGCTGGAAAATTCATTGATACCGTGTCAATTTGAATGATATGATAATATAATCCAAGACTATTCCAACCGTTTTTTTGGCTGACTTTAATCCCATCTAGGGCAGCTTTTTGGGCGTCCTCTAAAGCACCCGAAGTCAAAAAGCTTTCAATATATCCATTCCATAGAGAGATATTGTCTTCATCTAACAATAAAGCTTTTTTATATTGAACCGTGGCTTTTTTATGCCAACCTCGACTTAAATAGGCATGAGCAAGTTTTCCAGCAAAACTCGCATTTTGTGATTCTATTTCTACTAGAGATTCGAAAATATTGATGGCTTTGCCACTGTTTTCGTTTTTAAGGTAAGCTTCACCGAGGAGAGCATCAATTACCGTATAATTTGGGTATAAGGCTTTAGCAGCCTCCAAAAATGGAATAGCGCTGTCCACAAACCCTTTTTCTAGTAGCTGCTTGCCTTTGTCAAAATTGAGTTTAGCAGGAAGTGGCATATTGTCACAGATATCGTATTGCTGACGTGTATGTGGATCAATCAGTATTTCATAAGCAGATCTAATATCCATAAATTCATTAGGATACCGATCTGGGGGGAATTTTCTAACCATTTTGAAGTAGGCTTTTTTAATTTCAAGTGGTTCAACTTGACGTTCTATATGGAGTACTTTGTAGTGATCTTGCACAATTTACCTCCTATCCCAAAATAAAATTTTTTTGAAAAAACCGTTTTGGGGGTTTCTCATTAAGGCCATTTCTCGAATGTACAAACTTGCCTTTTCGTTTTGTTGATCTAAAAGTAGTGCTTTACGCCAAGATTCAAGAGCTTGTTTTTTATGATTTGTTAGAAATTTGAGGACACCATGAAAGTTTAAAATATCAACGATTTCATCGAAGGATATCATAATTTCATTTTCAAAAATGGCACAAGCTTTTGCATAATTATGGGATTCACATAGGGCGAATACCACGTTAAGAGGCTTTGAAATTTCGGCAAGATCTTGACGTAATATTTCAAGATAGTCATTGGCATCATTGCCATACGGCTGCAGTGTTATACTTTTTTCCCAAGTATATTGGGCCATTCTGAATTGACCTATTCTGTAATAACAAAGGCCCAACAGATTCCATGGCAGCGGGTGATTTGGATTGAAATCGGTGGCGGTCGAAAGGGTTTTAACGGCCAAAGTCAAATTGTTGTTCTTACAGGCGATTAAGCCTTTGTTATAGTAATGGCTCCACATTGAATCAGTCATTTTCTGTCTCTGTTAATTCATATAGGATCTCTGTGAGTTCATCTTTTAGATTGTCAAGAATATCACGATCAGCCCTTTTGACAATGGCTTCTTTAAGCTTTATGAGCAAACTTTCCAAATCAATTTGATAAAGACCTGCTTTGTCATTTTCAAGTATTCGAGACGTTTTTCCAATGATTGCGCGGTAACGTTTAGCTTCAGGGTGGCTTGCCCATTCGGTTAGGTCTACTTCTTGGACCATTTCAACGCCTGTTGTTTCTACAGAGATGTTTGCTTTTTTACCAGTGCTGACAATTGTAGCTTCGACATGAAGAATGCCGTTTACATCATAAGAAAAGCTGATGTTAATTTTTTCTTCAAAGGCAGGTGCGGGTGGAATATTTTTCAGATGAAATTCACCAAGAAAATTATTCAAAGAGGCCTTTTTATTTTCGCCTTGATAGATTTTAATGGCAACTTCTTCTTGAAAGTCACTTGAAGTGGTGTATATTTTTTCTTTAAATGTTGGAATTGTTACATTTCTTGGGATGAGAACGTCAAAAATGTCTGAAAAAGGGAGTCCGCCGATGTAGCTCAGAATTGAAGTTCCCAGCGTATAGGGACATACATCGGTGATCAAGATGTCATTTTCACTAGATAAGTCCTCGTTTATAATGGCGGCTTGAATACAAGCGCCCCTGACGACAGACAAATCAGGATCCACTAATTGTTTTGGTGTTTTTCCCATTTTAGTGGCAACAAATTTTTGAACGAGTGGTATTCGTGTGGAGCCACCAACGAGTAAGATTAAGTCTATTTCAGAGGCTGAAAGCTTTGCGTCTTTTAGTGCGAGATCAATTTGATTTTCAGTGGATTGAATTAAAGGTGAAATTAGGGCTTCAAAATTTTCTTTGCTGATGGTTTGCTCTAAAGAAATTGGATTGCCATTGATTTCGGTGAAAAAGGGGAGACTGATTTTGTAGTGGTCTTGTGCACTTAGAGCAATTTTGCAATTTTCTACAGTGTCTTTCAGGCGCATTTCAGCTCTTTTATCCAGAATTATATCCTGTTGATGCTCTTGATTTAAACGCAATATGAGATCATCCATTAAGGCTTCGTCAAAATCCTTACCACCTAGTCGATTATTGCCACTGCTGGCTTTTACATCTAAAATGCCGTCAAAAAATTCGAGAACAGTGACATCTAGTGTTCCACCGCCTAAATCATATATCATAATATTATGACATTCATCCATATGGTCTATGCCATAGTCAAGTGCTGCTGCAGTGGGTTCGTTGATAATGCGTTCTACTTTTAGTCCAGCGAGTTTACCAGCTTCAACAGTTGCGCGTCTTTGTTCATCAGAAAAATAGGCGGGGACGGTGATGACTGCTCTGTCTATTTTTTCGTTGAGTTGTTCTTCAGCACAAGTGACTAAATATTTTAGGATAAAACTTGAAATCTCTGTGGGTGAGTAGGTTTGACTTCCTAACCGGATTGTTTCGGATGAGCCCATGAGCCTTTTGACTTCCATTACGGTATTATGAGGGTGTAATAGAAATTGTTCTTTTGCCTCAAGGCCAACTAAGTAGGTACCATCCTCTTTTAGTTGAACAACAGAGGGTGTTATAAGTTCTTGATTGCTGTTAAATAATACTCTGGGGCGACCATTTTCCATTATTGCAATTTCTGAAGTAGATGTTCCCAGATCAATGCCAATAATTCTACTCATGTAAGTTACCTGCCTTCTCTTTTTTATTAACGGTTACTTGAGCTTTTCTCAATATTTCAGAATTGTAGAGATAACCACTTTTGAGGACTTCAAGCACAAGACCTTCTGGTAGACTGTCATCATATCTTATTTGTATGGGGATGCAGATCTGCAGGTTGATTGTGACGCCGACTTGATCAATTCGGGTAATCCCACAGGATATAAGGGTTGTGCCTATATTGTCCCAAAGCAGTTTTATGTGCTTTGAACGTTCTGGATGTTCATGTTTGAGTGAATAGTGATACAGGTCCTCAATTTGATCTGAAATTGTCAATAAGACATCTATCAGTTTTTGGCACTCTACAATAGATGTTTTTTGTGATTGTGCAAGGGTGCTTTGAAGTTCTTTGATAAGGCTATTTGATTTTGTTTCATGATCTAAAAAAATCATTATTTCTTCAATTTGCATATTTGTTTCATTTTGTTCTTTTCCAATGCGCTTTAGGGTTGAATTGAAATTTTCAAGCCATATCGAAACATCGGTTCTTTCTTCTGAAACATCAGGGGCTTTATTTAGAAAATTAAATTTATCGAGTTCTTTTTTAAAATCAATCATTTGTAATCCCTTCTCATTTTTAAAATCAAAGTTATTATATCAAAAATATTTAAAGATGTGTACTGTCTATTTTCGTGCCGTTGTGGTTTTCCGTAGTGAGTAGTGCTGTTTCAATAGTGCGTTTCATAGTGTACCACGTACACTATGAAACGCACTATAACATCCAATCCAAATAGAAACAGCACTACAGAGCCATTGAGCGGGAAAAAAAGCTTTGTGTTTCAGCTATAAAATGGTATAATTATACATAAGAGACTTTTAGAGGAATATTAATGCGTTGGGAGGTGTAGATAAAGTGCCTAGAGAAAAAAGAAATTATCACGAAGGTGGTATTTATCATATCATACAGCGTGGCAATAATAAGGCCTATATTTTTGATGATCAAACGGATAAGATTGTTTTACTTGAATTAGCAAAGGCTATTAAAGAAACAGATCCCTATTATATGCTTGCATATGTTTTGATGGATAACCATTATCATTTTTTGATAGAAATGAAAGAGACGCCTATCAGCAATGTAATGCATAAGCTGAATATGACATACAGTAAGTACTTTAATAAAAAATACAAAAGAATAGGCACTATATTCAGCGAACGGTATAAATGTTTTCCAATAGAAACGCAAGCGCAATTTTACAAAGTACTCCAGTATATTTTGTTTAATCCTGTAAGGGCAGGGATTGTT
Organism: Fusibacter sp. 3D3; assembly: GCF_001748365.1. Lineage (GTDB taxonomy): Bacteria > Bacillota > Clostridia > Peptostreptococcales > Acidaminobacteraceae > Fusibacter_A. Next base: position 27,809 of record NZ_BDHH01000009.1, read on the forward strand.
AAACGCCCAGATCAGTATCGATGGAGTAGTCATTTTGAATTCAGGCAAGGTAATCCTGTTTTAATATCAAGCAAGAGGCTTTTACGTGGATTGGCACATTCTGATGCAGATGCATGGCGTATATATAAGACCATGTTGTTGACTAAATTAGATCAAGTGAACGGTGATTGGATGGGGAATGAGAAAATTATGGCGACGCAATCAATCGATCTTTTTTTTGAAAATTGGTGTGATCAACAGGAGATCCGAAAATGGACTAAAGAAAAGGCGCAATCTAAATCCGTTATTTTAGAACGAAATGATTTTATCATAAAGGCCATAGAACAGGGCTATAAAATAGATGAGATCGCAGTTTTTTTGAATTTTACGCAACAGGGCGTCAGAAAAATTGTGAGGCAAGAGCGAGAGCAGAGCAAAAGTGTACAGCAAGAATATACTACGGTCACAAAGGGAGAAAAATCAATAATTTCATTGCAAGCTTAGAAAAGATTGTAGTATGATAGAGTTGAGTGGAGTTTCGTCGCGTACGTGGTACGCGACGAAACTCCGCAACGAAACTCACAAGGGCATAAATATACATGTGAAGGATGTACGGGATGCAGTTGAAATCATTAAAACCTATTTTGGAGACAAGGTATTTGTCGGTGGAAAATGCGTGGCGTTATCGCGCTATTATGAGAATTTTTTACATTAACGATCAACGGTATCGGCATTGGATGAATAAAGAGGATGTCTTTAAAGCGTTGAGAGAGATCGAGACTTTTGAGACTTATACGATGGATATGTGTACTCAGGATTTAGAGGCATTGCATCAGTGGGGAAACTTGAATGCTGTTCAGGATACATCTAAGGTGATGACTTATCAACAATTTGTAAATAAACAGTTTAGATATCAAATGACTGAATATGCTATTGAAATAGAGCGTATGTCTGTTCGAATTGAAAACTTGTTTATTGAAGGGGGTTCATTAGAACCGACGCTGATGGAGCGGTTAAAAAGTCAGATCAAGCAGTTGCCTCAAATGCTCAATGAAGAGTCTATGACTGTAGGGGGCTGGTGGAGCGGCTTAGTCAGTGATTTTCAGAGGTTAAATCAAAGTTATCAGGATTATATTCGAGATTGGTCGGGTGCTAAAGCAGAAGAACTTCTTAAAACGAAACACTTCCTTATATATAAAGAAAAACTTGTCGATTATTTAAGACATTTTATTAAAGCATTACAGCAGCACGGACACGAAATTTCTATTTTTTTAAAGACGATTGCTCAGGAAGATAAAGAGCGCCTTTATAACCATGTAACAGATTATGAGATGGAAGTCCCTAGGGTAGATATGGAGGCGCTTCATAGAAATGATGTCTATGCGAATATCAGAGGGAAATACATGAGCTTGGAGGCTTTTTTTTTAGGAGAACAACAGAGAGAGAGTGAGCTTCAAATCATTATGACCATGACCAATGAAATTATTCGCAGGGTAACGCGCTATGCAGCGACTATTTTAGAACAGTCTAATCAATACTCGGGTAGAAAAGAAGAATACAAGACACTTGCGACTATTTTTTCGAAAATGGAAGAGATTGATACTGCGCATCATTTTGCATCTCAAGTTTTTGGTGTGGCACGATACAGACATTTTGTAGGAGATTACACAAGACAAACAGAGAACATCCAATCTTCAATTTACGATGAAGGGCCTATGACTCAAGTTCTTTCACCAAGGGTGAGGACTTATCGCGAAAAAATAAAGAAGACGGCTATTATAGATCGTACTCAAGAGAAGATGCAAAAACGTGAAGAGATTCTAAAGGCGCGTGAGATAGAAAAAGAAATTCTCTTAAGCTACACGGCGTCTGGGATAATAGAAATGGAAAAACTTGGTTTTGTGCAATCGACTGTTAGGCGCAGTTTGCTCAAATGGATTCAAAAGGGCATTTCTCAAATCAATGAGGTTGTCATGACGGAACACGGGCAAAAATTTAGCGTTTTAAATCCAGGAGAAAAAAAGTTGTGTACGCTAGAATCTGAAGACGGTATCATGACCTTACCCGCATATATTTTAAAATTTGAGGCGGACTAGATGGAAGAAATAAGAGAATTGCTGAATCAAAGATGGGTTCTAAAAAAGAATAATCCCGATTTGTATTTTAAGATTAAAGATCACTTGAAAGAATTTCAAGAATTTTTTAAAGATAAATTAGGCTATGCCATTATGATCAACCCGTTGATGGTAAAGGTGGAAAAGCTCTCTGGTAAAAGTCAGAGTTGGATGGGGATTGAATCGTTTGACATGCCAAAGGCGTATGTATTTTTATGTTATGTCTTAATGTTCCTTGAAGATAAAGAGCCCGAAGAGCAGTTTGTCCTTTCGCAATTGACAGACTATATTAAGAGTCAACCCACTGAAAGTGGTCTAATTGATTGGACTGTTTACCGTGATCGTCGCTCTCTGATAAAAGTGCTGGATTTTTGCAAAGAAGAGTCTATTATTCTCATGAGTGATGGCGATGACAGTGGGTTTGCTGGTTCAGAAAGTTCTGTTGAAGTGCTGTATGAGAATACTGGAGCTTCAAAGTATTTTATGAGGCGATTTCCATTCGATATTACGCCGATGACTTCGCTTAAAGAGCTTGAAGCTTTGGACTGGCAAAGTGATGATGGGGAAAGAGGTATCGTGAGACGTTATAGGGTGTATCGACGACTTGTCTTAGAACCCATTGTCTACCAACAGGGTGCTGAAGATCAAGATTACTTGTACATTAAAAATATGAGAAGCACATTAACTTATGATTTTGAGCGCTATCTGGGCGTAGATTTTCACCTGCATAAAAATGGTGCGATGCTCATATTCCCAGATTCAAATGGGATAATCGATGCCTTGCCGAATCGACGGAATTTGTCTGATGTTGTATTACAGGTCTGTTTTGAAATCAGGGAAGCGGTGAGAGAAGAGCGTTTCGAACGTTTGTCGACGGATAAAATACACCTTTCACAAGTTAAATGGGATATGTTTATACAAGAGGTTAGGACAAAGTATCATGCTGGCTGGACAAAAAAGTATCGTGAACTTGCACCAAAAGCGTTGCGAGAAGAAATAGATGCTTTTATGAGTGGGTTTGGGATGATTGAAATTCAAAAGATGCATAAGGAAGTTTGGATTTTACCAGCTGCAGCAAAAATGGTCGGAAGTTATCCTGCAGATTATTGGCTAAAGAAGGAGGACATAGATGGAAGATTGGAAGATTAGCAGGGCTGGGGTAATCAACTTTTGGTATTATGACGATGAGATTTTTCATTTTGAAGAGGGAAGGTTGCTGCTTCGTGGGTCCAATGGTTCTGGAAAATCTGTTACAATGCAAAGTCTTGTGCCGCTTTTATTTGATGGGAACAAAAGTCCCGAACGTCTTGATCCATTTGGATCTAAAGCGCGAAAAATGGACAGTTATTTATTGAGTGACGGCTTGGATTTAGAGGAACGAACAGGCTATTTATACTTGGAATTTGAAAAAAAGGAAGTCCATCGATACTTGACGATTGGCATGGGCATGAGGGCGCGAAAAAATATGCCCATGCAGACGTGGTATTTTATTTTGCTTGATAATAGGCGCATAGGCAATCATTTGGATTTTTCGCTTTACAGAGATATCGGGGACAAGATACCATTTTCACAGCGCGAGTTGGAAAATAGGATAGGCCAAGGGGGGGTGGTATACACTAAACAAGGCGATTACAAGATGGCGGTAAACGAGCATTTGTTCGGCTATTCGGACATTTCTGATTTTGAGGAGCTGATTACGCTGCTCATTCAAATTCGTTCTCCAAAGTTAAGTAAAGAATTTAAACCCACAACCATGTATGAAATCATGCAAAATTCACTCGTTACATTGAGCGATGAGGACTTAAGACCCATGTCGGAGGCCATCGAAAACATGGATGATATCAAGTTGAAGATTGAAGCTTTAAATGCGTCTAGGCGAAGTCTTGCCAAAATTCAGAGTGCTTATGACAAATACAATACGTATATGCTGACAGAGAAAGCGAAACGTTATCTGCAATACTATGATGAGGAGAAGCAAGGGGTTAAAGCGCAACAAGCCTTTGAGCTTGAAAATAAAAAAGCGCAAGAACGCATTTTAGAGATCCATCATGAATTACATCATTTAGAAGATGAAGAAGCGCAACTAAAGCTCAAAGAGATAAGCCTTCAACAACATGATTTGGCTCAGCTTGCTCACGAAGGGGAAGCTTTAAAAGACGCTGTGGAGCGCTATGCCAATGTAGATCGCATGAAAGAAGAACAGCTTGAGGCACAGATTTCAAATGAAAATACGCTAAAATATGCCATTAAAGAGAAACAAAACCTTTGCGATGAGGCTGAACGTGAACTGAAGAAAAGTATGGATGCTATGGCTGAAGAAGCGGATGCTGCTGGATTTGATGAACATGCTTTTTTCATAGAAGAGTATTTAAAATCCGAGGAAACTTATAATTTTAAGTATCATAACTTACAATTAGCTCAATACCAGAATCGCGTAAAAGAAATACTAAGGGCCTTGAAAACACAGACGGAAATGACGCTTAGATATGATGAAGCTTTGAAAATAGTCGAGGCTTCAAGTTTAAAAGTGGATAAGCAGTCGCGATTTGTACAAGAGACAGAGCGCCAGTTGAATGCTGTTAAAGAGGAATTTGCTGAGCAAATTATTAAATGGGAAGAGCAAAACGGCGCACTAAAGGTTGAAAGGCATGTGCTACAACAAGTCGTTGAGCGCGTATACGGATACAATGAAACGCATCGGTTTGATCAAGTCCTAGAACCTCTGAGATCAGCTTATGATCAGGTGAAGGCGAAAGAACAGATTGCACTCCACAAGCTATCTGGAGAAAAAGAACTTATTGTGGATAAAATATCAATTTTAGAAAATGAATACAAAACGCTCGAAGCTCAGAAGGAGCCTGAACCCCATCGAAGTGAGTCGGTTATACGAAACAGGAACCGCCTCGTGGAGCAGGGGATTCCATTTGTGCCACTCTATAAAGCAATTGATTTTGAATTGAATTTATCAGAAGAGATGAAGGGGATGGTAGAAGAAGCGCTTGAAGATATGGGGATTTTAGATGCACTTCTGATTTCACCTGAACATAAAGAGATTGTGGATCATATGGATGCAGGGCATGCGGATAAATATATCTTTGCATCTCCTGAATTTTTAAGTCATAATTTAACGCAATGTCTTATTGCGGAAGAAAAGGATTCCACTTTCTCAAAGAATTTTGTGGAAGATGTTCTGATGAGTATTTTACTAAACGACACGCCGCAGCACTTTTTTATTTCTGAAAACGGCGTTTATGGCATGGGCATCGTAAAAGGTAAAGTTTCAGGACAATATAATTCTAGATACATTGGCATTGCCGCACGAAAGCAGTATAAGCAGACGCTTTTAGGTGAGATTCGTGAGACGATAAATCAAGAGAAGACGCAGTTAAAGCATTTTGAAAGTTTAATGGAAGCGCATCAAACTCAACTGAAAGTTATGTTAATGGATTGGCAAAATATGCCTTCTAATCAAGATTTGGAAGTTGCATTCACAGAAGTTAATAAGGCTCAGCATATGCTTTCAGTGCTTAAAACAGAAGAAACTTATCACCGTACGGAGTCAGAGAAGCTTTATGAGAAATTGAAGGTGATTCGTCAAAATGTCTTTGAGGTGAGTAAGGGGATATATCTTACTTTAAATGAAACAATTTTTGAACATGCAGACGAAGCGCTGTCAACTTATTTGTCACAGTATAATGAATTTAAACAATTTGATCAAAAGAAGCGGTTTGCAGGGGATCATTTGAGCACATTGCGGACACAAAGAGATGGTTGTCTGGAAACCCAAGAAGTTTTGCGTTACGAAAAGACACAAAACGAGAGAGAATGGATACGCGCGAAAGCGAGACTGCAGGATATTCAAAGCCAGCTCAAGGCTTCTGACTTTGAGGAAATTCGAAGAGAGATTGAGACTTGTCGCACGAGGCTGATAGAATTGCCAATTTTGTACAAAGGGTTGGTTCAAGAACAATCCACACTGAAAGCCAAAGGGGAGCAATTACTGGATAAATTGGATGAACTGTCAGAAATGCTCACGCGGTTAGAGCATAAGAGAAAACGCTATCAAATTGCTTTTATTGAAGAGTATGCACTCGGGTATGTGATGGCATATGATGAAGCGTCGATTCAGCAGTCAGGGGATGTGCCAATAAGTGTGTATGTCAATTCAGCGAAAGCGGTTCTTGAAACTTATGGTGCATTTCTAGAAGAACATAAAACGGTGCTCATGTATACGGATCTGCTGAAGGAAAGGTTTATTAAGGAATCGGGAGAACTGGCGGAGTACCATTTGAAGCTCAATTATCTATTTAGGGAACTGTGTGATGAATCTTGCTCGGATGATGATATTACCCATATTGAGCGCGCAGATTTTATAGGCAAAGTTCAAGGGAAAACGATGAAGTTTAATGAGTTATCCAATTGGATTGAAGGCCAAATTATTGAGCAGAGTTCTCTTTTGAGTGAACAAGATCGAGCGCTTTTTGAAGAGATTTTGATCAATTCGGTAAGTCGACAGATCAGTGCTAAAATTTATCATAGTGAAAAATGGGTAAAAAAAATAGATGAACTGATGAACAGTATGGATACTTCAAGTGGTCTGTCTTTTCATCTAAAATGGGTAACAAAAGAGGCGGAAAGCGAAGGGCAATTGAGTACAAAAGAGCTTGTGGCACTTTTAAGAGGAGATCAGGCCTTGCTGACGCGGGAACAGAAGGATCGATTAATCGGTCACTTTCAATCCAAAATTTTGGAAAGCAAAATAAAATTAGAGGATACAACGGATACGAGAAGTTTTCTGACCATTATGAAGGATATTCTGGATTATCGCAAGTGGTTTCAGTTTCAACTTTTTTATACCAAAAAAGGTGAAAAACGCAAGGAGCTTACCAACAATGCGTTCTTTACCTTTAGTGGTGGTGAAAAAGCGATGGCGATGTATGTGCCTCTTTTTTCGGCGGTCTATGCGAAATACGCGGGTGCCAATAGGGACTGTCCCAAAATCGTATCTCTTGATGAGGCTTTTGCTGGGGTTGATGAGCGCAACATAACGGACATGTTTAGACTTTTGGTAAAAGAACTTAATTTGGGGTTTATTGCAAATTCACAGGTGCTTTTCGGGGACTATGAAACAGTGCCCGCTCTGAGTATTTATGAGCTGATACGACCTGAAAATGCTACTTTTGTGACGACGATACGTTATAAATGGAATGGTGTTGTCAGAGAGATCATTGCAAGTGAGGCATAGGCTATGGATATTCATGAAGCGTGTGTTCAGTATTTAAAAGCCCATGATACTCAGCGCATTTTAAAGGGATTGAAAAATAAATACCGCTCCTATGGGGCTGTTAAAGGTTTCTTTGTGCTTCAAATGCCTACACAAGGGGAACTTCAGTTTTTAAAAGGGCTTTTCAAGCGCGATTTTGAAGGGACAAAAAGTATTCGGATCTCTTTGCTTAAATTTCAAGAAGCCTTTGCGGGAACGGTGTTTGAAGGTGTTACGCTAGAGGTTCTTTTATCCTCTTATTTTAAGACCGATATTCAAAGTAAAAAGGAAGAGTTTAACCAATTGTATACCCTTAAGCAGAACTTTATGCTGGAAATTTTGAGCACGGTTTCGAATCGTGCACTTTTAGAGTGGCTGGAAAAGGCCTATAGTTGTTCAGAGGATAGAGCTTATAAGTATATCAATGAATTGTATTCGGATCGAAATGATTATGATTTAAAAATATTGGTGTCTAACTTAGAGGCATTGTTGAAATATTGCGCGCTTCACGAGGAGGGGTTGGGTATCCCAATGGCTGCAGGTCTTGCAACTGGTAATCCCCATGCGCTGGATAGAGGCATGCCACTTAGAAAACTTTTTATCTATTTTGCGATGACCCAATTAGGGATGAGAGAACCTAAAACACTATCAGAAATAGATGCTCTTTTTGAAGCTTTTAATTTGAGGACTGATGAAAAGCCACGGATGGTTTTGACCTTTGGGTTAGAAGCTTTTGATTTAAACGATGCACCTTTGGGGTGGGGTTGTTTCTCAGAACGGGGTGAACCCCTTTATGTGACGGAACTTAACCTTAAAAAGGTAGCCTATATTAACGGTAAAACGCAGGATGTCTATTGCTTTGAGAATCCATCGACATTCTTTTCGGCGATTCGCTTGCAGCCTGATTTGGCAGCGATTTGTACAAGTGGACAAATTAACAAGCTGGTTTATGTGGTCCTGGATTATCTTGTGGATCTGGGGCATTTGCTTCATTATAGTGGTGATTTTGATCCAGAGGGCATGCTGATTGCAGACCGATTAAAACAAAGGTATAAAGGATTGGATATTTCATTTTTTAACAAGGCGAATTATCAAAGATCGTTGTCGTCTGAAGTGATTTCAGAGAGACGTTTGAAGCAGTTTCAAAATTTGAAAGCGCCGGAACTCATTGAAGTGTCCAAAATGATCGTCATAAAAAAAAGGGCAGGGTATGAAGAACTTTGCGTAGAACCGTGATGCGAAGCCGTTTCGCTGCGCGTTTCGCTGTGTACCACGTACAGGAGGAAACAAACTTAAGTTTGTTTCCTCCTGTACGTGGTACGCTCTTACGCTCTTACGCTGCAAGGGGAGATCATTTAGACACCAGCGACTATGACATTGCAATTTTCGGAAAAAGTTTATCACTTATGGATCAAATGTTGTTACGTGAAGCTATAGAGGATATTCGTACGCTTAAGAAAATAGATGTCGTATTTGTAAACGCAGATTTGAACGATGAATTTTTGGATAACATTAAGAAAGAAGGTGTCGTCATATATGAGTAAGTTAGAAACCAAGAGAGCTAATTTTAAAAATGCAGTGGATAGATTGAGAGAAGCAGTAGTTGAATTTCAGCAAGAAGGTGCAAGTGATGTCGTTCGAGATGGCTTAATTCAAAGGTTTGAATTTACATATGAGCTTTCGTGGAAAACAACAAAAGCATATCTTGATGAGTTTGAAATGCTTTTAGAGAAGCTGTGAGATGAATTTGACGGTCGCTGGTGTTACGTTCGTTGCGTGTTACGTTGCGTACGTGGTACACAACGTAACGAAGATCACTGTGGAGAGCGCTGTGGATAAAGTGATCGTAGGGTATATTCTACTATTTTGGAGATATCATCTTCTGAAGCGGCATGATTTTTAATGTTGCTTGCGAGGTCGTGCTTGTTTTCTTTTAAAGTGGTGAGCAATGTGGTTTTAAAAGTAGTCCTTTGGATATCAGTGGCATTATTTGAGATACAGTTATTTATTTCAGATATTAGAGGTGATAGCAGTTTCCGGCTTGGATAGGAATCGGATTTCCAGTGTCTAATGCGACTGGGGCAGCGATCAAGGCGTGCTGCAATATAATCGTTTTCAATATCAAACTCGTCAAAGATCAATCTGAGCACAAGATGAAAAGGTTGATTTTTCATATGTAACCTCCATGAAGAAGAAAAATTATTCGCAAAAAACAGTAGAATAGCAACAGCTTTAACGTTTAAGTAAACTATAGCATATTTCCGTTTTTCTTGTCAATATTCTTGTTCGTTATGGTATAATAATATCACCCTATCCTGAGGAAGTGATTTATAAATGTCTACAAAGCAGTCTGATCATAAGAAGCCTACAATAAAAGACATTGCAAAGTTAGTCGGGGTGTCGCATGTGGCTGTTTCAAAAGCGTTGAAAGATGCGCCAGATATATCAAGTGCTTTAAAAAAAAAGGTGATCTCTGTTGCAAATGAGATTGGTTATATGCCAAATGCTTCTGCAAGGCATTTGTCTTCTAAAAACACAGCACATAACATTGGCATGATTGTGCCCTCATTGGGAGCGGATACTGCTTATAATGAGGCTTTTCAATCAATTTCTGAAGCGGCTGCACACAAAAATCATTCGGTTTTATTGGGGGTTTCTGCTCGTAATAAAGATCTTGAGCGACAATATTGTAGAATTATGTGTGAGAATAGAGTGGGTGTATTGATTATTTCACCTATTTCAAGTGATATTGAAGACATCAAACAAATTTGTGATCAAACTGTGCCGCTTATTTTTATAGGTGGTAAAGTAGATTCAGAGGAAGAACATTGTGTGCATTTAAATTATTCAAAAAGTGCGGCATTGGCAGTTGATTATTTGTACCATTTGGGACATCAAAAAATTTTTTTGTTTTTATATCACCCGATGAACAAAACGATTATGCAAAAAAAAGAGGGCTATGAAAAAGCGATGATCAAAAATAATCTTGAGCCAGTAGTCTACTTAGAAGGGGAAAGTTCAGATACGTATTCTGCGGGTTGCATTTTGATGGAGACGCTTATCAAAACTAATAATTTACCCACGGCGATTTGGTGTGCCAGTGATCTTATGGCAATTGGCGTTATTGATACGCTTAAAAAGTATCGGTTTAGAGTGCCTGAGGATATTTCAGTGATGGGGCATGATAATTTACCTTTTAGCAAATTTGAAGCGTATCAGCTGACGACATTTGAAGTCCCTAAGAAGGCGCTCGGAGAAGCTGCAGTGAGTATGGCACTTCGCATTATGGAAAAAAGTGATACAGAAGAAGGCGATATGGAAAAGGCGCTTCATGTTTCTTTAGAGGCAACACTTATTAAAAGAAGATCTACTGGCAAAGCTGTTGGAAATATTTAACATATAATAATAACTGTGGTTGCCTATAGTTAGTAGCCGATTAAACCAGCAAAAATAATGAAAAAGGTACCAATTAGGATATAGACACTAAGGAAAGGCATATAAAACTTAAGCCAACGATTGTATTGAATGTTGGAAACGGCTAAAACGCCCATTAGTGTTGTGGAGAGGGGAGAGGTAATATTGGTGAGGCCATCCCCGAGTTGAAAAGCGAGCACTACGGCTTGACGTGTCAATCCCAGCACATCGGAAAGGGGCGTTAGGATGGGCATGACCAGTGCAGCTTGTCCAGATCCTGAGGTGATTAATAAATTTAAAAGACAATTTGAATAGAATACGCCTAAGAGTTGAATCCATTGGGGCAGAAACTGGATGTTTTCAATGAGCGCATGTGCAAGCGTGTCTAAGATCTGTCCTTCTGTGAGGACGGTTCTTGTCGTGGCAGCGAGACCGATGATCATAATGCCTTTAGTCATTTTCTTAAAACCCGTTACATAGCATTCGCTGATCTTTGTGCTGTCATAGCCCATTAAGAGGCCAATGACAACCCCAAAGATCATAAAAGCAGTGGCAATTTGTGGTATACCCCATTGCCATTTCGTTACGCCGATCATGATCATCCCCCATAAAAGACAAAATCCAAAGAGTGTCCTTTTTTGGTGGAGACTGAGCTCATGACTAGCACTTTGAATATTTCGAATGCTTTGAATATCTTCACCCGTGCCAACAGCTTTAATACTGTTGACACCATGAGCATTGAGTAAAGCATTATTTACAGCGCCAAATGAGTGAGTTGTCTGCAGAGCAGGGCTCACTTTTTTAGCGTGTTTTATAAGCATGAAGGATGTGGTAAACAATAAGACAAGCCAGAGAAATATTCTAAGGGAACTTCCTGAAAACAGTGGAAGTTCCGCTATTGTTTGCGCAATGCCCACTGAAAAAGGATTGAAAATCCCTGCGGCGAAACCGAGATTTGTCCCCATCATGATCATGGATATCCCTGTTAAATCATCAAAAGAAAGCAATTTTGAAAGTGTAAGCCCTATAGGGACAAAAATAATCGAGGCCGTGGTCAAACCCATTGAAAATCCAATAATTGAGAAAAAAGTAAGAAAAAGCGGAATCACAAGAAACCGTTTTGTCTTAAGTGAAGCAATCATCCGGTAACTGATGACTTCTATACATTCGCTGATCAAAAAGATCTCAAAAGCACCCCCGATGATGAGTACAAAGAAAATCATTTGAGCGACATTTGTGCTGACAAGCGTGTTGAAAATGTGAGAAGGTATTTTCCAAAGGGGAACAGGTGGTATTTCAGTATAATGAAAACTGTTTGGAATGACACGGGTTTGACCTGTGTCAATATCTTTTAAGCGTTCGTATTGCCCAGAGGGCACCCAATAAGTCAACAAACATGCAAACAGGATAATGCAAATCAAGATCACAAAAATATGAGGAGCTTTTTTAAATTTCATGAGAGAACCATCCTTGGTTAGAGTGTCAAAAGTCAATTTCGAATAAACCTTCGATCCTATGCTGTATTGTGTACTTCTGGTAAAAGGCATCATAGGGTAGAAGGTTGCTCAATTTTTGACTTTAGACACTCTGACTATCCTTCGAATTTGTGTAAGTATTTTCACCGTGTTGGAGCACGGAAAAAGAAATTGCAACAGTAATAGTATACAAAAAAATCACACAATAAACAAATAAAAAGCGCACAAAATCGCGCAAAAACACACAGCTAGAATCGTTGTTGTTTTAAACCTCGTTTGATACTCTAGACTTTGATAGTAGAAAAACAAAAAAAGCTAAAAGAAAATTAAAAACGCCGAGTTCTTAGCTGAGTTTTGGCGAGGAGGTTCTATTATGTGGTCTACATTAATCTATATCATTATAGGATTGGCAGCATTATTTATTGGTGTGAAAATAGCATTTTACGCATTTTTTTTCATTCTGACGTGCGCTGCTCATTTTAGAAAAACGCTCGTTGAATATTGTTATGACTATAAATTAAGTGCAAGTCCTTGGGTGATACTTGTCTGGGAAAGTGTATGGATATCTGAACTCATGGGCTATAAAGCCTTCAGTGAACGCATGAGCCGTTATGACATTGTAAATTGGCTTTTTCAAAGTAAATTTTACCATAATGCAATCCTCTATATTATGATTGCTATCCCATTTGTCATATTGTTCTTAAGAGCTCGAACCCGGTTTTTAAATGTTCTAGCGATCAAAGTTTTGTGTATTCCATTGGATCTGATTTATATCATCTACAGTTTTTTTGATAGCGAGTATAAACCTCTAAAACCAGAAGAACGCATTGCAAATCAAAGAGAGACTTCGTCTCAAATAGGAAGACATGCACCTTATTCACGCTCTGGAAATGCGAACAGAATGCCCGTTAACGGTGAGGATACAGATTCGTTTTCGCATGTGGATCATGCTCATATAGGGAGCGGGACTTATAACCGAGGCGAATCAGGTTCAAATGATTCTTATAGGGAACCAATCTACGATAAATACACAGATATGCACAGAGTTCGATCCACAGGAGATTCTTATACAACAAGCACTGTAGATGGTCAAACCGCTTACTCCACTGGTGATTACATCCCGTTTGGGGCTGACCCAGGAAGTATAGTCGAAAGAGATTCAGGTTATGCACCTTTTGGCGGTTCCGACGATTAAGTTTGTTACATTGTATTTCGTGGTGTATTTCGTTTTGTGTTTCGTGGTGTACGTGGTACAAGAGGAAACCCAAAAGGAAACCCAAAAGGAAACACAAGCGGAAACACGTGGCACAAAAGCGCACAAAATCGCACAAAATCGCACAAAAACACACGGCTAGAATCGTTGTTGTTTTAAAGCTTGTTTGATATCATAGCATAGGATGACACAATGCATGTGGACGTAACGCTTGGGAATAAGGGGGTTATAGAATTATGAAATTTGGGTCTAAATACCAAAAAAGGAGAAAAGAAAATATGAAGAAAATATTGTCAATGGTGTTGATCGTGGCACTCATGATAACGACAATGCTTACACCAGTTTATGCCGACGTGGCAATTCAAGATGATTTGACTGGTCATTGGTCAGAAATTATTATGAGAGAATGGGTTGGGGAAGGTCTCGTTTCGGGTTATGCAGGAAATGTTTATAAACCCAATGCAGCCATCACACGTGCTGAGTTTTGCACATTGCTCAATAACGTCATTGGATTGACACCCACAGAGAATGCAGTGGTATTTAAAGATGTCACACCTTCAGATTGGTTTTACCAAACCATTAAAAATGCAGCAAGCAACGGGCTGGTATCTGGGTATGAGGATGGGTCCTTCTATCCTAATAAGCCCATAAAAAGAGAAGAAGCTGCGGTTATTGTAAAAAAGATTTTATCGAAAAATGCGGCATCTAAATCAGCTTCAATAACACATTTTAAGGATTATGATGAAATCAGTACATGGTCGAAAGAGGCGATTGGGGCTTTAGTTGATCAGAACTATCTTACAGGTTACCCAGATGGCACTTTTAGAGCAACGCAAAGCATAACACGTAGCGAATCGGTGGCAATGCTCAGCAAAGTATTCGGCGAAATTTTTAATGCTAAAGGCGCCTATAAAGGTGAAAAAGAAGTGACTTATGGGAACGTCACCATTACATCAGCTGATGTAACGCTGGAAGACATGTTGATTAAAGGGGATCTCTACATAGCGGAAAGCGTGGGAGATGGCGATGTTACGTTAAATAATGTAACGATTGAAGGAGACATCATCGTAAAAGGTGGTGGCGAGAATTCAATTCACTTTAATAACATCAGTGTATTAGGTGCTTTAGTTGTCAAAAAGGCAAATAATAAAATTAGAATCGTCGCATCAGGTACGACACGTGTCAATGTCACTTATTTGGCCTCTGGTGCGATTTTGGTAGAAGATGAATTGGCAGCAGAGGGCTTTAATCGGGTGGTCCTAGATGCAGAAACATTAAAGGGATTAGAAGTTGAACTGGTGGGAAATTTTAATACTGTAGAGGCTTTGACACAAGGTTTTAGAATCAACTTGCCTGAAAAATCGACTATTCAACAATTAAATGTCAATGCGGGTGCTGTTGGATTTGATATTGCGGGTAAAGGCACAATAAAGGCAGCATCTGTCAGTGCAAACAGCAGTCGTATTGATGCGAATGTAGAAAAAATGACTGTAGGTGATCAGGCAAAAGAAGTTACCGTGAATGGTAATAAAGTGGAATCTGGCACAAATACGGATAATACGCAAGCTGGAGGATCAGTTGGTGGAGCCACAGGAGGCTCATCATCGAATAATTCGAATGATTCAAAGGATTCGAGTGATTCCAAAGAGGATAATAAAAATGACCAAGCACCTTTGGCGGTTTTAACGCTTTCAGAAGCAAGCGTTCAAATGACCACAGCACAAATGATTACGGTAACGGCAACGGTTCAATATACAACATCAAGTATGGTAAATGCAAATGTCATTTGGGTCTCTAACTTCCCTGAAGTGGTTTCAGTGGCTCAAAATGGTTCTATAATTTCCAATACAGGAAAAGTAATGGTGACTGAAAATCAATTGAATGCATCGAACACCACAGGGAGTGGCATTATTGCGGTATACGTGGTAAAAGATCCTTCACTTTCTGATCCACTTGTCAGTGATAATATTATTACTTCTAAGAGCATTTCCACCACTGTATCTAAGGAAATTACCACAATGTATACGGTATACTTTGATATAGACAAGGGGAATACGACCAGTATCCCTAAGCAAGAGGTTATTCACGGTCAGCTGGCCGCTGAGCCGTCCACACCAACCCAAACGGGTTATACCTTCAAAGGATGGTATTTAGATGATGTCAAATATGATTTCTCAAAACCTGTCCATAAAAATATGACTTTAAAAGCTGTATGGGAAATTAGAACGACTCAATTTATAGATGATCGATTTGATACGGGGTATCCCCTAGTGACGATTAATAATGCGGGGTATATTACGGTGAGTATGAAATTGAAAGCCGTACCAACGTCCACTGTAAGAGCATATCTTATAGCAGATCCTTATAATGCGGATATAAAGCCAGATAAAACGGCAGTTATTCACGGACATACTGGAAGTGGAGACGACGTTGTATGGACATCGTATAATGGTTATTTGGATATTAACGATGCAGAGGTTCATACGGTCACAACAGAGTCTAAACCAAATGATAAAAAGGCACTTGTTGCCATTGTATTAGAAGAGGGTATTACGGTATCAGAAGAGCCGACGATCATAGAAATTGAAACTCCAATTGTAGATGAGCTGGATGAGTATCCGCCAACAGTGGCAGATATTTTTATCAATAATGCGAAAAATAAAGTATATGTTTACACTTCTGGTAAACTGGATGGTTCAAGTACAGCGGCGGTGGCAGATTTTCAGCTCACTTATTTGGGAAATTCTGTAACACTCACTGGTGTAGACGTCCTTGAAGATGCAATTAAACATTATGATGCGGTAGTGCTCAGTGTTTCAGGGTTGGCTTCTGATATTCAAGTGTCAGAGTTGGCATTAAGTTATACAGGAACTGGTATTACGGATAAAGCACAAGTGCCAAATGCACTAGAAAGTTTCAATCATGAAGAAGTTCAAAGTGCGGAAGCCAAGATTAAAGATGTGTTTGTATCTTCTACTTCTGATTATATTGGAATAAATATAATTCCAGGTGTAGAAACAGATTACCAGACTGCTGATAATTATAAAATTAAAGCTTATTATGCAAGTGATTTTAGTGCAATTAATTCTAGCAATGAATTGACTGTTAAAAGGGTAAAAACAAAGTTTAATATGAATCACATGGATTTAGGGTATGAAATTGTAAATCCACCATCAATTGTGGCGAATTATGAAATTTATATTGTGGCAGAGGTGACCACATGTGCGCGCGATCGCGTGACGATTAATTCGGGTACAATAACGCCTTTAGTTGTTAATACACCAACGCTTTCAAGTGCTTCGTATGACAGTCATTACTTTAATGTTTTTTACGAGGGATTGATTGATGGCAGTGTGTTTGGATGTCTATTTGATATTAGAATTGTCAATGGTGGCGGAACTGTTGTTGCTGAAACAACACTTAAAGGAGAAGGCCATGGCAATCCAGAACGCGGTGCTGGGGATGCTTATAAAGGCACCTCAAAGATTCGTTTTTATGAAAATTACTACTATGGGACATTGCCAACGGCTTCATCGGGCATGAAGGTTTATATGCGTTACAATCCTAAGCATGATGATGAGTACCTTAAAGATATTTCAGGAAAAGAATTGAAAACGCCTTCAGATTGGGTGGAAGTTACCATTCAGTAACACAACAAAGGGTGAAATGTTAGATATAAAAAGGATTAACTATAATGATTAACGGTAGAGCAGGCGATGGCCAAAGCTCTACCGTTTTGCGTATTGATCCTTTCCTTTTCTTTCTGTCCGCTTTTGCCGCTTGTGTATTCCATAGATTGTTCCATTGTTTCGTTGCGTAGTACGCAACGAAACAATGGAATACACAGAACAACAAATGAAATGGAACAACAGGAATTTAGAAATCAAGTAACAGAAATTATTCCGGTATGTTATAATAGGTTGATAGAATTAATCCTTTGAGAGGCAGATAAATGAATAAAAGAATTTACAAGGTTTGGGTATTGGTATTTTTGGATATAATAAGTTTTTTTATGTCCTTTTTATGGGCTTACATGATAAAGTTTGACGGTATTAAGCAGATTCCTACAGAATTAAGGTATCATCTTGTCGATGGCATTATTTTGATGGTAGTTGCGAAGTTGATTATCTTGATACTAATGAAAATGTATAGTAAAATTTGGCGGTTTGCAGGCATTACAGAAATGATAGATGTGATTATTGCTGCTGCTGTTGGAACGGGTGTTGTCATGGGGGGCCTTTTTTTAATCAGCAGACACCCTGAACTCAGTAAAGTGCTTATACCTAGAAGTATTTTGCTGCTATCATTCATTTTTGATGTGATCTTTATCGGAGGGACTCGATTTTCATATAGATTGTTTTTTCATGTGAGCCCTAAAGAAATTATCAGGCATCAGCATCAAAAACGCGTCCTTATATATGGTGCAGGTCAAGCGGGGGTTATGGTTCTCAAAGAGCTCAATGCAAGGGCAAACAACGAATATGCTGTGGTAGGCTTTATGGATGATGATGTCTCCAAAAAAGGACAGCGCATGCATGGTCTCTTTGTTTATGGCAATAAACAGGAACTTCTAAAAACATTGGCAAAAGAGGACATTAATATGCTCGTTCTTGCTATGCCAAGTGCCTCGGAAGTCGTCAAAAAAGAAATTTTGAATTTGGTTAAAGATACAGGGGTTAAAATCAGTATTTTACCCAAAGTACACGATATTATTGATGGCACTATTGCTTATTCAAGTATCAGGCCAGTTGAGATTGAGGATTTACTTGGGCGCGAACAAGTACAGCTCAACAATCGCCAAATTTCTAAATATCTTGAAGGAAAAAGGGTCATGGTCACAGGTGGTGGTGGATCAATCGGATCAGAGCTCTGTCGACAGATTGCTAAATATAAACCTGATAGGCTCATTATAGTGGATATATACGAAAATAATGCTTATGATATACAACTTGAACTCAAAAGAACGTTTCCCAACTTAGCGCTTGAAGTTTTTATTGCTTCAGTAAGGGATGAAAAACGTATAAAATCATTGTTCGAAAGATTTAGACCTCAAGTGGTCTTTCATGCAGCAGCTCATAAGCATGTTCCTTTAATGGAAGATAGCCCAGAAGAGGCAATTAAAAATAATGTGTTTGGAACCTACAATGTTGCAAAGTCTGCTTTTGAATTTGAGTCAGAGAAATTTGTATTGATCTCTACGGATAAAGCTGTAAATCCAACCAATGTTATGGGGGCGAGTAAACGATTATGTGAGATGGTTGTCCAAGCGTTTGCAAGCCAAAAGCATAAAACCGAGTTTGTTGCCGTGAGATTTGGCAATGTTCTAGGGAGCAATGGGAGTGTTATTCCGATTTTCAAAAAGCAGATTAAGGAAGGCGGACCAGTCACAGTAACACATCCGGATATTATAAGGTATTTCATGACGATTCCAGAAGCTGCGCAGCTTGTTATTCAAGCTGGTGGATTTGCCATGGGTGGTGAGATATTTGTTTTAGATATGGGCGATCCTGTAAAGATTGATACATTGGCAAGAGATCTAATTCGTCTATCAGGTTTTGAACCTGATGTAGATATCAAAGTAACGTATTCGGGTTTAAGACCAGGAGAAAAACTTTATGAAGAACTGCTCATGTCAGAAGAGGGACTTGTTTCAACAGAGAATGAAAAAATATTTGTGGCAAAACCAATGGATATTACATTAGATGAACTCCTTAAGGGGTTGGATAGACTTAAAGAGACACTTGAGGAGATGTTGCCGATAGTTCCTGCAATTAAAGCAATGGTTCCTACTTTTAAAACACCTGATGAAGTCAATCAAGCATTTTTAAAAGAATAGAGAACGAGAATAACAGTAAAGGATTTAGGAGATTTAATGAAAACTTTTTTAAGTTCTAAAAAAATAAGATGGCTGATGGTTTTGCTTTGGATGCTTTTAATATTTGCAATGTCACATCTTGATGTGGCTAAGTCTTGGGTTTTAACGGGACACGTGATGATTGCCATCGAAAAAAACACTGTGGGGAACGATATTAAGACTGACGAAATGAGTGCTTTTGAAGAAATGAACTATTACAATCAAAACGAAATGTGTATGATTCTTTTGAGAAAGGCTGCACATGTTTTTGAATTCTTCGGATTGAGCCTGAGTTTGGTTTATGCATTTTCTTTAAATAATACGCTTAGGTTTACAAATATAAAGACGATGGCATTTGGATTGGTCTATGCGAGTTTTGATGAAGCACATCAACTTTTGATAGTCGGTAGAACTGGGAATGTGAGAGATGTTGGTATTGATATGATCGGCGTTATGTTGGGCATTTTGGTCGCTTATATTGTTGTAAAGAGATTGGGAAGATTGAATTATGAAAACTAAAATTGTAATTATATCAGAAACAATCATGGATGGTGTTGGGCGACATATAGTTGATGTGATTAAACATTTGGATTATTCACAAATTGAATTAACTGTGATTCACAGCCAAAGTCGGTTGGACTATCGTTTTTATGATGTCAAAAAAGATTTTCAAGATCAGGTCACTTTTTATGAAGTCCCCGAATTGATTAGAGAAATTCATCCTAAATTAGATATGTTGGCTTTTTTTAAGGTCTATAAAATGATAAAGTATATTCAACCTGATATTGTACACTGTCATAGTTCTAAAGCAGGTGTTGTAGGTAGATTGGTTTCTAAATTTCTTGGAATTAAAAAAATATTGTATACACCACATGCCTATGCTGTTCAAAATCAAACCATAACAAGAGGCAAGCATCTTATTTATTTATATGCTGAGAAAATACTTGCCCGTATTGCCACGACTAGAACGATTAATGTTTCTGAATGTGAAAAAGCATTTGCTGTCATAAATGGTATTTCTAAAGCGACAAAGTGTCAAGTGGTTTATAATTGTGTTGAAGATATTTCTGTGTTTAACATCAAAATGGACCATGCGTTAATGAACCAAAAGTGGAAAATTCCAACAAGCCATTTGATTGTTGGAACTGTGGCAAGGCTCTATACTCAAAAAAATCCACATGAATTTGTAAAAATTGCTGAGCAAGTATGCCGTCAGAGACCGTATGTGACTTTTGTTTGGGTAGGTGAAGGGGAATATCTTGAAGAGATGCAGTCTTTGGTAGAATCTTTGCATATTGCAGACAGAGTATTATTTTTGGGTCATCAACGATCGATCGAAACATTTAATCTGTGGTTTGACATTTTTTTAACTTCTGCACGTTATGAGGGATTACCTTATACTTTAATTGAAACGATGAGTACTAAAACGCCTATTGTAGCTTCAAATGTCACTGGGAATAGTGAATTAGTGCTCCCCAATGTCACGGGATACCTATACGAACTCGGCCGTGTGGAAGAAGCTGTAAAAAATATAATATCGTTGATTGACAGTGAAGCTTTGCGAAATCAATTTGGAAATGAAGGTTATAAATTCTATAAGTCACATTTTACAATTGATGAAATGATGCGTGCGTATCAAGAACTTTACAAATCATAAAATACAAAATTTTAGAGGGTATTGGAGATTATATGAGTCAAGTCAAATCAATTACAACGCGATCCGGGATTCTTTTCGTTGGAAAAATCATCGATGCGTTTTTTATGTTTATATTTAATTTTCTGGCAGCAAAATATATCGGTGCGTCGGGATATGGCACGTATGTTTATATTAGTACATTAATTATGTTTTTGGCTATAGCGGTAAAACTCGGAATGGATCATGGGTTAACAGCTATTATACCTGGACTTAAAGATGTTCAAAAAGAAAAAGAGTTAGTTTCGTTTGCAATCTACTTCTTGCTGGGGATGAGCATTTTGGTAGGTTTATTCCTCTTTCTGAGTTCAAATTTTGTCTCTGTGGTGATGTTAAATAATGTTCATTTGGAGAATGCTTTAAAGTTATTTTTGCCATTGATATTTCCAATAGCTTTTGTGCAGATGAGCGAAGGTATTTTTAGAACAGTTGGCGGGATTAAGCATTTCTTTTTCAGTAAAAACATATTGATGCCTGTTGGATTAGTGCTCTTTTTTTTTATAAGAGTGCTTCTTTTTGACCAAGCAACACTGCAGACTCTGATCTATTCAAATTATTTTGCGTGGTCGATTAATGTTATCTATCTTATGGGGATTCTTGTCCGTAGAAAAATTCTCATAGGTTTGAAATTCGAGAACAAAAGATTATATAGGCAATTAATCGTGATTTCAATGCCACTTGTGTTAGTGGGTTTGATTGAGTTTTTAATGGGTAGAATAGATGCTTATGTGATTGGATATCAGTTGACAGAAGCCGATGTAGGCATATACAGTATCGTTGACAAGCTCGCTTATATTGGTAACTTTATGTTCATAACAGGGGGATCTATGATGGCACCTGTTTTGGCACGGTATTATTCAGAAAAAGATTTTGTAAATTTAAAACAGACTTATTTTGAAGTCAATCGATGGATTTTAGTCATTAATACGGCTGTTTTTGGAGGGTTATTGTTACTTGGACATGAAGTTTTGGCGTTATTTGGTCCGGAGTTTTTAGTTGGAGATAAAGTTTTATATGCACTTGCCTTTGCGCAGTTGATCAATGCTTTTTTTGGTCCTTTAACTTTTCTAAATGCGATGGTAGGGCTTGAAAAAATTGAGTGGCGCATAGGAATGGCGATGCTGACAATTAATGGTTTATTGGATATATTACTTGTTGGTAGATATGGTATCATTGGCATTGCCTATATAAGTGTATTAATTTATTTGGTCGGCAATATTATAAGAATGTGGTGGTTTAAAAAGCAGTTTGGTGTTAGTCTAGTGGCAATGAGCGGATTCAAAGTCATTTTAATGGGGATAGGTTCTTATTTGCCTATAAAATACTTGTTAGGTCATAATCCTTTTGATAATTTTTTTGTCACTTTTCTATCTTATGGCTTTGGATTTATGTTGATCTACTTGACCTTGATTTGGGGATTTATTTTAACTAAAGAGGATAAAATGAGTGTTTCGAGGCTGTTTTCCAAAAGATTGTTTAAATAACCTGCAAAAGGCACGTTGTATTGCCAAGGAGATTAAGGGATGTTTGAGATTATAAAAGCAGTATTGACAAATGAATTTAAGGTGATGTTTACAGCAGCGTTGCCTATAATAGAAATTAAAGGGGCGATTCCACTTGGGTTGTCAATGGGCATGAATCCTTGGCACGCCCTTTTAATCAGTTTAATTGGGAGTATGATTCCTGTTCCCTTTATATTGTTTGGTATTAGACCCATTTTAAATCTATTGAAGAAGACGGCATTTTTTAACCGACTAACAGTACACATTGAGACAAAAACACTTAATAAGAGCCATAGGATACAAAAATATGGCGTATGGGGTTTATTTTTATTTGTTGCGATTCCGCTTCCAGGAACAGGCGTTTGGACGGGATCATTGGCAGCTGTTTTATTGGATATCCGGTTTAAGTGGGCTTTTCCGGCTATTTTGATTGGAAATTTTGTGGCAGGGATCATTATTTTTTCACTTAGTAATGGGGTCATAAATCTTTTCAAATTTTAGTTTTGAGATGTGTTTTAAAAAGAAAATTGATTTTACTTTTAAGAAGAGGATCGTTCCGTGGATTTGGATTTGAAATATAACCTTAACATTTGCACAATTTTTTTTTTGATATAATGAGAAAAGTAAGCACTATTTATTTTGTTAATATAAAATGTATGTTTTGAGGAGGTTGGTTTTATGAAAAGAAAATTATCATTTGCACTGGCGGTGCTTTTAATATCACTTTCACTGTCTGGAATTACAGGTTATGCTGAAAATGAGTCTTCAGCGGAGTTGCTTCATAAATATGGTTTTATTGTGGGGGATAATGGCGATTTGATGGTGAATCAAAATTTGACTAGGGCACAAGCTTGTGTTTTATTATCAGAAATGTATGGAAAGAAAACGGAGGCGTCTAAGTCTATTTACATACAGAATTTTACGGATGTAAATTCAAAAGACTGGTATGCATCTTATGTGACGTTTGCTAAGATCAACAAATGGATCAGCGGCTATCCAGAGGGTACTTTTAAGCCCAACAGTTCGGTTTCTAAGCAAGAGTGGAGTGCAATGCTCATGAATGCTTTAGGGTATGCTTACTCATGGGAAACTGTAATATTGGATATGAATACGATAGGAATTCAATTTACGGCTCAAAATAATGCCGCAATCAGACGTGGAGAAGCTTTTGACGGTATGTGGGGAGCCTTAAAGATTCCTGCTAATCAGGAAACAGTGCCACTGGGATTAAAACTTGGTAAATTGCCAGAATCCTTATTTCAGGGAGAAGCTGGTACTTCGGTGGTGAACACGGATGCATTGGAAGTTCTGAGTTATAAGTCCATTGGCTTAACTGAAATTGAAGTCCTATTTAATAAAAAACTAGATTTGCAACACAATATTGAAAGTGAACGCGTAACTTTAAAACAAGAAACTAATTTTTTCTTAAAAGCCGATAAAATTGAGGTTTTAGAGGATGGTATGGGACTTAGAATAATTCCCAATCTACCGATTAGCCAGAATAAGGTGATGGATATCACTCTAGCTGATATTAAAGCGACTGATGGTACGATCCTCAAAGAAAAAAAAATAATGGGTGTAAAATTTTTGGATAGTACGTTACCTCAAATGCGGTCAGCAGAAATCATTGGTGATTATTATGTGAAAGTTACATTTAATGAACCCATACAAAGTGATGAAGATATAGCGCCTAGGATTGACGAGGACACGATTCCGGAACTTAGTATCTCGGACTTTTTACTAAATGATGGCAAGATCAACATCAATAGTGTTAAGTTGACTGAGAACAATAAGGTGGCAATTATTAAGTGTAATACTAAAATAGTGGACAATGTAAAAGTAGTCGCAAAAACAAGTCTAAAAGATTTCGCAGGTTTCAATTTATTTGCAACTGAATTAGTCGCTCAGTATAAATCAGACACAACATCACCAACACTTGTAAGTTATCGTGTGGTGAGCCCAAAGGAAGTCGTTTTAATTTGGAGTGAGAATATTCAACTTTTAAATGGACAAACTGCTTTTTATTATCATGATAGTGCGGCATACACAATAGACAATAATCTTAAAGATGAAAATATTAACGGTAGAGAAATGACTCTGAATTTTTCTAATAAACCATTTACGGCAGGTGATAATGAAGTGTTCGTGTTAAATGATACGATTTCTGATTTCTTTGGAAATAAGAACACCTCTCAAAAAATTGTTGTAAACATGGGCGCAGATACTACAAAACCTACGGTTGAAGGCGAGCCTAACGTAAGAGATGAAAAGACAATTGAAATTTCTTTTAGTGAAACGTTAAGAAATACGGGTAGTGAAATTTATGTAAAATCAAATTATATTTTACTTGATTCTAATGGGAAAAAAGCAGATATTTCTCAAGTTTTATATGATTCTAAAGCGGCAACAGTTACTTTGAAATTTGCTAATAAATTAAACGGATCCTATAAGCTCAGTTTCAGTAATATCTATGACTATTATGGAAACCCTCTTTTGGATTCTGGACATAGCTTTACAATTAAAGATATGGAAAAACCAACCCCAGCAAACTGGACGGCTAAAGTATTTTATATTGGAAGTACTGAACAATATGTTATTATAACTTTTGATAAACCGATGAATACCTCGGGAGAATACTCAGTGCTAGATAAATCTAATTATCGGATCAATGGCACTTATTTAGATAAAATCAAAACATCGGCGATTGATATCAGTTTAATTGATGAAAAGACAGTCCAACTTATAGTTGCAACAAAAGCCTATGATGGGATGGACATTGTATCAGATAGCGATGATAAGGCAGAGACATCAGATTTAATTGTAGCAAAAGTAAAAGATAAAATTGGAAATGAAACAGAATCAAATGAGAATCTAGTGGACTTACAAGAAAAAAGCAGTATTGAAGTGATCTCTTTTAGATATATAGGAGATGATCAATGTGAAATTTTATTATCTGATAAAGTTGTAGATGTAGATGTGTCGGATTTTGATATTGCAAGAAATAACATTCATTATACGATGGAAGATTACTTTGTTACAGAAAAAGAGGGTAAAAGTATTATCACAGCTACATTAAACCCAGACGTCAATGATTATAAAGGTATTTTTTTAAGAGCTTCTGGTCAGAATACTAAAACTGCATATGGAGAGACTTTTAACGCAAACAAAGGTTACATTGCGCTAACAGAATATATAGGTGCGGGGATTGAGCAAATTACGCAAAATGGCAATCGCGTTGATTATGTGACTTATTCTAGATCCTCAGGTATCATTTCGATTAATTTTACAACTAATATTAATGCTAATTCACTTTCTATGCTGACATTTGATGTAGATGGTTATGAAGTAGATCAGATAACAGCTTCAAGAAATCAAGTTCGGATTTACATTGATTCAAAAGACAGAAGCAAAATAAGCCAGTATACAACAGTGCAACAAGTTTATCCTTTTCAAGATATGAATGAAATTAGGATTGAAAATATTTCAACGCGTGTAGAGATTCTTCAAGATTAAAGCAGAATTACTTGAGTTTAAAAGGTACATTAGAGAAAAGCCCCCTTGAATGATACGAGAGGGCTTTCACTATCTAAATATTGAGATTAATGATTAATGTGTTAAAAGTTTCTTAAAATATGGATAAAAAAAGATTAATTAATTCTAAAAGCTAGTGATTTATATTTATAAAAGGTTATAATGAACACAGGATAGTTGTAAGGAGGTATGAAAAAATAATTATGAACATAAAAATCGTAAAAAAAATGGTAAGTATAATGCTTCTAGGGGTAATGCTTATGACAGTGGTACCTCTTTCGACCTTTGCTGAAGATACACAAGAGGCAAGTGTTCAAGCAGATGCGACGGATGAGTCAAAAAAAATTCCAATAGAGATTGGACTTGTGGAATTAAGAGAGCTCTTTATAAATAATGTGAAAGATGTTCGTGATCTCAAAAAAAATATTTCAGATTTGGGAGAAAATGTGGACCGTTTTGATTATATGCCTTATTTGGTGGACAGACCCTCTGGAATGAAGGATCAAAGAAAAGGCCATTATTATGAATTTGCATACCCCAATTTGGTTCAACCCGAAAATTTGAAAGCTCAGTTACTCTCTTTAGAGGTGGGCAGGGAAAAATTGGAAACGACATTAAGTTATTCAGTGGACACAATGCTGTCTAGTTTAAGTGTTCTCAATGAACAAGTTAAATTATATGACAAAATGGTACAAAAGACAAAAAAGACATATGAAGGTATTTTGAAGAAGAAGGAACTTGGGACAATTAGTGAGGTGGCTGCAGAAACGGCACGTGTTGAACTCGATAATTTAAAATACACATATCGCAAAAATGAGCTTCAAGCGCATACCCTTAGGTTGAACATTATGTCTCAGGCGGGTTTGGAATTCGACCAAATTTACAGTTTTCCGGTCCCGGTTTTTACATTAAGTGATTTTGATGAAACTCAGTTTGGTCAATACTATGAAACAGCTCTTAGCGCCAATAAGGATGTGATTGCAGCTAATCGCCAGATGGAAGCACTTGAAAATGAAAAGAAATATGTTGAGCAATATGAAGTCTTTATTTTAAAATCAGATTTATTAGATTTTAAAAGACGATATGAAGAAGGTCAAGCCCTTCAAGTAACTTCAAAAGAAAGCGTTTACACAAATTTGAGAACATATTTGAGTGAATTTTATCGGTTAAAAGAAGAATTAAATGTTGCCCAAACGCAGATAAAGTATGACGAGAACTATTTGTCAAAACTCAAAAAAATGGAGGCGCTAGGGCAAGTTGTAGACACAGATAGACTTTCATATGAAATTAAAGTTTTTCAATCTGAAATTAAAGCGATGTCTTTAAAAAATGAAATGCTTTTATTGAGTCAGAAAATTGAGATGTTTACAGCGAATGGTTTGAAATTATAAAGTGGAGGACGTATAAATGAAGAAGTATCTTTACATTGCATTGACGATTTTGCTTGTTTTTCAAGTTGGATCGTTACCGATATTTGCAGATGAAGAGTCCAAAGGGCCTATCTCAATTTCATATGAAGATGCGGTTCAAATGATGATTAAAAATAATCGTGAACTTGACAGCATTGCAAAGCAAATTGAAATACAAAAAGAAATTATAATTGAGGTTAAGAATGAGTCAAGTCGATTAGATGGTTTTATTTATGATGATGAAAATAAAATAAATGATAGAGCAACTGCGGTTTATGTGGATCCTGTGATTGCTCAAAATAAGTTGAATAGTTTAAAAAGAAGTTATGAAGACAAAATTTTTGAGTTAGAACAAAGTGTGATTGATTATTATGTAAATTTAGTGACAAAAGAAAATCAAATAACTGTCTATGAAAATTTGAAAGTAATTGATCAAAAAGAATTTGAACAAAAGTCTTTGGAACTCCAATTGGGTAAGATTACAGAAAATGATGTGTTACCTTATGAGATTGAAATTGATACTGTAAACAAAGATTTAGAAAATGCGATTCGCAATAAAAATTTAACGTTAATGGATTTTAATTATTTAATTACAAATGAATTAGTGGTCAAGTATATTCCCAATACGACCAATATAAATTCTATTCTAACAGGCAATTATTTAGCGCTTGAAACGTTGGATTTAAATACAATTATTAAGAAAAATGTTGAGAATGACGCCACTCTAGCGAGCTATAGGGAAGACATCGAAAAGTATGAGCAACAAAAAAAAGTTGAGCGAGTTTACACGAGTAGTGTAAGCGCATATAAAAACTTTGATTCAAATATTGAAGAGAACACGTTGGACACCGATAAAAGGAAAAAAACAATTCAGTACAAAGTATATACAGATTTTGACAATTTGCAAAGTTTGCTTTTGGATTATAAAATTGCACAAAATAGTTTAACGTTAGCTGAGAATAGTCAAAAAACAGCGAATGTGAAATTTGAGCTAGGTCTTGTCACACAAATTGATGTATCAAAAGCTGAAAAAAATTTGATTTCTGCGAAGAATGACGTGACAAATGCACTGAATGCATATTATAAAGCCTATCAAGCGTTTTTAAGATTTCACTAAAATTCTAAATAGGGTTAGAGGATTGCTTAACTGTTGACTTTTGATACTTTAACTCAATATTTATTTTGAAATATAACATTGCATGTGTGGTTTGATGAGAGGGTAGCCTAGAAATAGGTTGCCCTGTTTTGTTAATATCATTAGTCTTCGTTCAGCAAAGAGCAGTAATGTTCAGCCTGCTCTTTGTGGTTACATGAAACATTTATTATCACGGATCATGTGGTGTTTTTAGCGTCAGAGTGTGAAAAAAATATTGAGTTGCCCGAAATAATTAGAACATGCTATAATAATTCGAATAGAATTTTAGTGATGAGATGAGGGCACTTTTATGAACAAGGGCAACGATCGGATCAACTTAATTGAAGGATCAATTATTACAAATTTGCTAAAAATGGCCATTCCAATCATGGGCACTAGCTTTATGCAAATGGCCTATAACATGACGGATATGATTTGGATTGGTTTTCTAGGATCGAAAGCTGTGGCTGCAGTTGGCATTGCAGGTTTTTATGTATGGTTTTCGTTTGCATTTATACTGATTTCCAAAACGGGAACGGAAGTAAAAGTAGCTCAGGCATCTGGTGCAAATAATGAAGATGCGGCTGAAAATTATGCAAGATCAGGTTTTCAAGTGATCTTTATAATCGGCATTTTGTATACAGTTGTCCTTATTTTGTTTAAGGAAAGCTTAATTGATTTCTTTAACACAAGGGATGCTGAAGTGGAACTTATGAGTAAAGCCTATCTGATGATTATTGCATTAGGCATGGTGTTCTCTTTTTCAAATCAAGTCTTTACAGGTATATTTAATGGCCGTGGAGATAGCAAATCACCTTTTAAAGTCAATGCAACGGGTTTGATTATTAATATTATATTAGATCCTATTTTAATTCTGGGTTTTGGTCCAATACCAGCTTTTGGAGTTGTAGGCGCAGCGGTTGCCACTATTTTTGCTCAATTTGTTGTTTTTCTGCAATTTGTTTATTATATCAAATTTAAGCACAGTTTATTTCATCATTTTACATTTATAAAAAAACCAAATATTAAGAGTATTGAAACGATTGTGGCTATGGGCATGCCACCAGCAATCCAGAGTGGGCTGTTTACTTTCATATCGATGTTTATAGCGCGCCTAATTGCGGATTATGGTGCAACGCCTATTGCGGTTCAGAAGGTTGGTTCACAGATTGAAGCTATTTCTTGGATGACAGCAGGTGGTTTTGCTGTGGCACTGGGCGCTTTTGTAGGGCAAAATTATGGTGCAGGGCAATTTAAGCGTGTCGTAGAAGGTTATAAGAAGGCAATTGGCGTTGCTGTTCTATTGGGCGTTTTTAACAGTTTGCTGTTATTCTTGGGTGCAAAGTGGCTCTTTATGATTTTTATCCGAGAACCGCTTGCGATTATTCAAGGCGTGGATTATCTCAGAATTCTTGCAGTATCTCAGCTTTTTATGTGTATTGAAATTACAGCCACAGGTGCACTCAACGGTATTGGCAATACAAAACCAGCTGCTTTTATCAGCATCGTGTTTAATGCTTTGAGAATTCCGCTTGCATACTATTTAAGTACTCAGACGCCTTTAGGGCTCAATGGCATTTGGTGGACGATTACCATAAGCAGTATTTTTAAGGGGATTATCGTCTATATTTGGTTTGGGATGGTTGTGAGGCGGTCTCCTGAATTTTCAAATGCTATATAGGTTAGAGTGTCAAAAGCCAATTTCGCTTCTCCCATCTACTTTGTGCTAGATCTCCGATCTCATATTTTGTTAACAAGAGAGAATAGAAAGTGGAGCTTATATAACCCTTGAGGATCCGATAGGATTGTGCAAGTGTTACGAAGGTAGCGAAGCGGACTGAGTATCCGTTTTATGGAGAGGCTTCTGTCATGATTTTTAATTCGTCATGGAAGAAGCCTTAATTTTTTAAAGATTACAAATACCACGTGTTACGTGTTGTATCACGTACACAACGCAACAAAAATAAGATGTAAAAAAATGTTATATAATTGTTGCTTTTCCGTAACACTTTGTGATATACTTTAAAAAACGCATTTGTTGTTAAGAGACAATAGTACTTTCACAACAATATGACTAAATTTTAAAGGAGAATCGTAATGCATTATAAAGATCACACGGTCATCTGGGTCATGGAAAATATTTGCTACAAACCAGAGATTAGAATGGAATACGAGGGTACAAATGAGATCATACGCATAAAATCGGGCATACATACCCAAATTCATAGAAAATAATGCCTTATAGAGATGCCTTCGGGACGTCTCTATTTTGCGTTCTATAGCAATTTGCCTTCACAAACCAAGAACTCACAACAAGAGAGCAAACGGCCTAGGTGATTATGAAGTCAAAATGTATAGGTCACAGATCTATGAAACGCCTTGTGCAAAAGCAATAAAGCTTAAAAAGAATTCATCACAAAAAATACATCACAAAAAAGATGTAATAATATGTAAAAATGATCTTGATTTTACTTAATGTCCTGTGTTATACTAAAAAAAATGTATTCGTTATTAAATGATAATAATGATCTAAAGCATGATGAATATAACCCTTGAGGAGATGTCCCCCACTTCTCAAAGTGGGGGTTCATATTCCTAATTCAGTGGGAGTCCAAACGCCCACTGAATGCAATCCGATAGGATTGTGCAAGTGTTACGAAGGTAGCGAAGCGGGCTGAGTAGACGCTTTGAAAGGTTTTACCTTGTCTAATCTTGGTTATCATTATCCTGATCATACGATTGTATGGGAGGCTTTAAATATTGAAAATGACATGTGGGCTATAAAAGCAACAAGCAATAAGCAACAAGTAAAAAAGGATTTAATCATTTCTATAGACGTTGAATTAAAAGAATGCCAAATTGATCATTTTAGAAAATTGGAAGGAGAAATTTATGAACTTTAAAAAATTAGCACTCATAGGAATTTTAAGCATCACAATACTATCCCAAACAGCTTTTGCTACAGCCACCCCAACCGATATTCAAGGTCACTGGTCAGAACCCTTCGTCACTTCACTTGTCAGCCAAGGCGTAATCTCAGGATATCCTGATGGCACATTCAAACCCGACAAATCCATCAGTAACGTGGAGTTTCTATCTCTAACCCTTAAAGCCATGAATGAGACGGTACAAGGTGCAAGCTCTAGTGAATCATGGGATGTGCCGATCATGAAAAGGGCGTACGAACTTGGACTTGTTAAAACAGGTGAGCCCATGGCCGATGCTACAAATGAAATCACAAGAGAACAATCCGCAACAGTACTTTATAGAGCGTTACAGATCAAAGAGGGGATTCAGTATGACCAGTGCTACACACCTATACTGGATCAAGTGATCTTTGACCACGATCAGATTAATTCGCTTTATAGGGATAGTGTTTACAGTATGCTTCAAAAAGGGGTGTTTACAGTAAGTCAAAGCTATTTTAATCCAAAAGGGTTATTAAATCGAGGGGCGACATGTGTTGTAATTGAAAGAGTGATGGATAAATCTAAAAGACTTGATCCTGTCATGGATTTAATGGAAAACCCTAATATTACTACAATCAAAGTGTCACATGTTGAACCCAAAGAAAGCACTACTACTAAAACCGTTCCTTTCGAAAATGGAAAACCAATCATTGATGAAAAGTTAGTTTACAACGAACTTAAACAACATCCTAATAATGCGTCTACAGGTAGACTAGCAGACTATTACGATTACGAAGGCTATATCAATTCAGAGTGGGAATCACCATTTTACAAAACCTATGAAAAGAAAAAAGAGGCCGTTGACGAATACTATGATACTGCGGTAAATGGCTTAAAAGTGCTTTATAACTTCTCATACGATGATATCACAACATATGAAAAAGACTTAAAATACTATGAAGTAGATGACCACAGTACAGAAGATTGGATTAATAGACGATTACAGTGGATAACAGATAATACCCTTGTAATGGAAAGCTATTTTGTAACAGATAAATCATTGTTTTATCGTAGTTCTGATGGGACAAATAGAACAAGAGGAAGACTCTATTTTGTTTATCATTTTCCGAGTCAAGAAGCAAGTATGAGTGATATTGACCTTAAAGTGGATCAATGGTACTACGTAGATTTTGAAGTGAAAACCTCTCAATATCTTGGACAATTTGGTGTTGAGTGGGATCATGCAAGAATCACATTGGGGGGGAAAATTTACTTGAGTGATGTTATTCCTCTCAAACCTTTAAACTAAGGAGTCTTTATGAAAAAAAAAATAAGCATTTTTTTAATTATCTCAATGCTTTTACAATTAACTTATGGAATTTCAATTGCCGAAGATGAAGGTCAATTTTTAGATTATGATGATAACTACAACGCCTTCATCATGCTAACAGACGTCCCCATGGCAACAAATGGTTACGCTTTTAGAACCGTAGGCGTAAAACTCACAGCACCCATTGAAAACGGTGAAGCTCTGACGATATATATGCCTATGACACAAATCGGAAATGGTGAAGAAAGACAAGTTGAAGGAAAAACATGGGTCAAAACGGAATTTCACATCAAACTAGATGAAATCTATAAACAATATAAAACCTTCTATGGAAACGATCCCGAGCGGTCAGACGGTCTTGAAAGATTTTTCGGCAATGATAACATCATGGTCGTAGATGCCATACTTGCCCCAGTTTTAAGTGGACAGGTTCAAGGGCAAGTTACAAGTGCTTCAACAGACTTGGGGACCGGTTATATTGTTATCCGTCAAATTAAAAGCACCACCATCAGTCGCATTGTTTAATCCTAAATTGTGCCTAGTCTAGGGATCAGAAGCAAATTATTAGCGGCCTAATGAGCACATTAAATAAACTGCCTCATATTTAGTGCATATTAAATGATCCAAAGAAAAAAAGCGAGTGACCTCGCTTATGATTTGAGTTAAATATCTATATATGAACTAATCGCCTTCAAGGCATAAATAATGCTGATGGCATCTGTTTTTGAAAAATTCGGATGATAATTCGTAAGGCGTTCTAAGTTCCAGAAGGTATCGGTTAGTGCCGCAAGTTCAGTTGCCACGCCATGGGTAGGAATACATAAGAAGTTACCATGGGCGTAGTGACCACAAATGATGTGAAAACAACTTCCACGAGCGGTTATTTTTATCTCATAGGGATGAACGGTAGTGAGCAACTGGACTTGACCTTCCCAAGAGCCAGACTTAGATTTACTTTTAGAACAACGATAATCAAAAATCATAAAAAACCTCCTAGAGYTCAGTATCGTTAATGGCTTGCATGACCATGTCAGTATTAATAGATGACGCTTTGTGACTTTCGCCGATGAGTAAGCTCGCGTTGCAAAACTTATTGATAATTCGGGGTGTGCCATCGGCGGCATTGAGTATGGCTTCGATAGCATTATCATCGAAAATGGATTGAGTGCATCCAGCACCTTTAAGCTTATCATTTATATAGCATCGACCTTCTTCTTTTGTTAAGCCCCCCATGTCATAGTTCATCACGATGCGCTGRCGAAAGGGCTCATGGATGCCCAAACGAAGTGTTGAATTGAGAGAAGGCAGTCCAGCAAGGAGTATGGCAGCGCGATCTCTAGAATCCATTTCAAAGTTAAAGAGAATCTTAAGGTCATTGAGAATGGCGGTATTGATATAGTTGGCTTCATCAATGATAATAACGGGTGTTTTTCGTTTTTCAATGGCAAGTCGTGAAATTTCATCTTGAATAGTTCTGAAATTATCAGGCTTACGAAAAGCGGGTTGCGCKCCAAGTTCTACAGCAAGATTGCGGTAAAAATCATTAGCTGTGAGCGTAGAAAAACTAGAGTAAATCACCTTATATAAAGAGGGATTGAGGTTATTCGCCCAGTGCCTGATAGCAGTGGTTTTTCCGCGACCAGGAGTGCCCGTAAGAAGACCAAAGCCCTTTGTTTTAACTAAATAATCAAGACGAAAGAGGGTTTCGCGATATTCTTTGGTGTCAACAAGAACYTCTTTAGAATTCTTTAAAAAAGGGTTGAATTCCAAACCGTAGCGGGCKATATAGTTCATGTTCATAYTTCTTCACCTCTATACAAATGTAACTTTTCTCGTTTAACAAAGGCGTTTTCGTGTTTGTTGAGTAATCGGATAGGTGTAAAAGTGCCATCGTGTTCAACAATAAAAATAGATGCCATATCCGCAGAGTAGCGTAGGCGAACTCTTTGCTTTGCAAAGCGATAATCAACTTCATACTCAATCTGATCGATGGTGATGACACAATCGATGGAAACGCGCCTTTCAATTTCAAGGAGGAAGTGTTTTTGAATCTCCTCATCAGTAAGACGCCTGATGCGTTCGGGTTCTGAAAAGAAGCGATCCTGTGGAGAAGACCCTTTAAGTGAGGCGTGTGGTGACTGATTATACCTTTGGACGTAAGCTAAAAGATTACCACGCAACTCATCAAGGGAATGAAAATCCCGAATATCCAGAGCCGCAAGCCATTGATCTTTCATGGTGCGAAACCAACGTTCGATTTTTGCTTTTTGTGTTGGCGTGTAAGGCCTGTCGTAATGGAGCACTGAGCCAGTGCGCGCTGCCAACAGTTCCATTTGTTTATTCTTAAAGGAGCTACCATTGTCAAAATTGTACATCTGTGGGCGACCATATTTGGCAACAGCAGACTTCATCACCGACATAAGGTTCACAAAATTATCGTTAAAAAAGACATCGATGCCGACAATGAAACGGCTAGCATCATCAATAAGGGCAATAATGAACACTTTGTGTTTCTTACCGTCTTGCGTTTTAAGATAAGGTCCCACACTGGTATCCCCACACCAAACTTCATTGATATGAGGGCGTTCATAACGTCGCATGTCTTGATTGGTAGTGGTCTTTTGATGGATCGCAAGGTGCTTKATAAAGCGATTGACCGTTGATTCTGATAATTCAGAGGGTTTTATACTCCCAGTTTCTCGAAGCTGCCTGAAAATTGCAGCAGAAGACATACGCGGGTAGTTGGATTTAAGGTATTTAATCTGTTCTTGAAGCTCATCATCAAGTTTGCGAGACTTTCCCGTATCCGATCTAGAGGCAGGTAGTAGTGCGTCGAAACCGCCACGTTGATAACTGTTATACCAATGTTTAATGGAAGCGGGTGCAAAATGCTTAA
Organism: Fusibacter sp. 3D3; assembly: GCF_001748365.1. GTDB lineage: Bacteria > Bacillota > Clostridia > Peptostreptococcales > Acidaminobacteraceae > Fusibacter_A. The sequence continues at coordinate 63,526 of NZ_BDHH01000009.1, forward strand.
TGGTGCCCTTTGGGGTACTGACACCTTTACTTGAGGCATCACGAAAGAAAGCCTCCTTAGATTCGTATTGATCAGATAGACCAGAAATAAGTGGAGCGATGATAGAATAGCGCATCAAAGCGATTGCATGAGTTTGATCGTKAGTCATAGTATGTTCCTCCTTTAGAATTATCTTCATTATAGGAGCAAATATAAAGTTGGTCGTGTTAGGTTATGTGGGTTTTAGAAAAAGGAGATTAGGYGTTCGTTTAATCTGCATAAACTGGCGATTGAAGTTTGAAAAAGAGCGCTTTACTAAATYSTTTGAAGGGCAAAGAGGTAAAGAAGCAGCAAGGAGGCGGTTTAACCAATGACAGAGATATTGTTTAATAACATACCGAATATTGCTCTCATCGATAGAGGGCGTGTCTTCCATGATAGGCGTAAAGTCATCAGAGCGTTTATGGCAGTTTATAATACGAACTTGGTCATGGAGAGAGATCTGAGAATAAGGGACTATGGAGGCTAATAGAATGGCATGAGTTGTTTTACAAAATGAACAGATGACACGTCTGATGCGTAAGGTTACTGAAGCATCTTCATACTTAATATCACGGTTATAGTAACCATGAATAGACATGCATCCCGAATGGCCACAAATACATCCCAACTGATGATTCTGAAGATTATTTAGGACATTATCGTATAAAATTTGAGAAATAGGATTGCAATTATCCGTTAAAATCGTTATCATATGAATTGTTATAGACGAGGTCTATCTCCTCTCTGTAATGAGTTTCAGCAGAAGTCAAACTTTGGTCGGGGAGACTTCTGYTGTATGAATGAAACTTAATGTATTCATGATAACATAAGAAGTTAGCGRATAAAATAATTTGATGCATYATGCAACAGATTAAAATGTCTACTAACTTCTTTTATTTTGACTGATATAGGGTTATTCAAAAGTAAATAATGTGCGGGATAACACGGTGTTTACGATGAAGGTGAATTGAAAAGTAAGGTGGATAGGATTGAAGTGTATGATGGACATGTTTTAATTAAAAGATACGACATGAGAAGTGTGTATTTACTGATTAACATGTTATACTTTGTAAGTAAGAAGATGAGCTACCACAAAGCTTAAAATATATGCATTAATTTGGAGAGAAAGTTGGTGAGAACATGGCGAAAAAGAAAGCAGATAAAATAAAAAAAAATTATTGTACATCTAAGTCAACTATTCAAGAATTGCAAGTGTCAAGAACTGGAGGGCAAATTGCACTCACAGGATTTACTTATCAATTTCTATATTCTTGCTATTTGATATTATCTGAAATAAAAGAAAATACTGTTTTTTATTTAGAGGGAATTGAAGATATTGACAAGATTAGCCTTAGAGATTCGGATGATTTTACTACTCATATACAATTAAAATATTCAACACAAAAACAAGATGCCAGTTTTTTAAAAGATGTTCTAAAAAACTATTTAGAAGCTTATCTTATTGATAAAAATCGAAATTTTAAATTGATCTATGATTTTGAGGTTGCTAATGGGAATTTGAGTAAACTTTTTGAAAGCAGCTTAGATATTACTTCCAACACTTATTGGGCAAGGATAATTGAACAAATTAAAGAAGAAAATCCATTTTGGAATTGGAATGACTTCTCATACGATAGCTTTATCTCTAAGCTTTCTTTTGAAAAAATAGAAAAAAGCATTTTGTCTCGAGAAATTGAAAAGCTCTTGATAGGCACTTACGATATTGTAACAGACAATATTTCAATATTTGCAAACGGTCTTAAAATTTGTTGTTTAGAAAAAATGGAACACAGAAATAGCATTAATAAAAATGAGCTTGATATTGTAATTCTCAATATTAAAGATGATATTAGCAAAGGTGTACATAACCCTGCACACAGTTGGATAAAAAAAGCTGTTTTTGAGTCCGGCGACAACTACGAAACAGACTATAGCTATTATGAAGGAAAAAAACCTTCTTATCAGGATATCGCACGGCACTTACCAGTAAAAAGAACTTTATTGGAAAAGGAAGTTGCTATATCTGTCGAAGAAAATAGAGTGACTGTAATTAAAGCATCGAGCGGTCAGGGGAAAACAACCTTGTCTCTTAAAGTTGCCTATGACTTGCAAGAACAATATACAATTTATCAGCTTTTATCGTGTAATGACCATAAAGAGTTGAGCAATATAGTTTCTTATTTTGCCACGAGAGTAAAAATGGGAGAAAAGCCACTAATTATTATTGATAATCTAGATTCTCAACTTAGTGAGTGGAATAGATTAGCCCAACTGCTACAAAATGAAGTGGCATATCATTACAGATTAGTTATAACGACCAGAGAAGATGATTGGTATAATTATAGCGGAGATTTAAGCAGTGTTAAATCCTTACATGTAGTTAAATTGTTTCTTGGTGAAGAAGAAGCACAGGATATTTTTAAAGTGCTTTGTCAAACAGGTAAATTGCACCCTTCAATAACAGATTGGCAAAAATCGTTTAGGATTGTTGAAAAAAAGAAACTATTGATTGAATATATTTATTTACTTACTCATGGCGAAATGCTATCAGAGCGAATCAATAATCAAATTATTCAAATTAGTGGTACTAATTCTGGTAAAATTAAGTGCGAAATTCTTCGCAAGATTTGTTTCGCGGACATATGCGGAATTAAACTTTCAGCAAATAAACTCATTGGTAGTTTAACAGAAACAACCTCTCAAGATTATGGAGAACTGCTAAAGAGCATTGAAAATGAATTTTTAATTCGCATTGATAGCACGGAAAAATATATAGAAGGATTACATCCAGTACGCTCGCAGCATATTGTTGATAAGTTGCATGAATTTATTGGGTTAGAAACTACGGCATTGCAAGTTATAAATATTGCAGATTCTACTTATTATGCTAAGCTATTTTCTTGTCTTCCAAAGTTAATAAGTAATAAAGAAAATTTCTATTTACAATTAGTTGAAGTGATATGGGATAAAAATAATTTGATCCCATACGTAGATGCTTTGCGTGGCATATTTTCTGGTAGCGTTATGCAATATTACCTTGCCAATCAGAGTATTTATGATGATGCAAATGAACATGGTGGTTTATGCCTATTAGATATGGAGTTAAATCCATTTACTAAATTTGAAGAGATAGACACCTCCTTAAACACTTTAGATGATATACAAAAAATAATGCCTGATAACAAAAATATAGAATATCTATGCAACCTTAGAAATTCTACACCTAAAATAGAGTTATCAAAAACAGACATCTACTTTCTGTGTAAAGCTCTACATGAACGCTTTAAAAATGATGAAGCCTTTAATATTACATCGGATATTACTTCATATGCAACAATTATTTATTGGCTCATCAACATTGACCATTCGTTTAATTTATCAAATAACATTTCCCTAAAATTGCTTTGGGAACGCTGCAACAGTTATTCTGTGGATACTATATCAACTATTATGTACACTTGTTTTTGTGGAAACAGAGAAACCTACATGGTGTATGTTAATGAAAATTTAGATTGTATTTTAGAATATCTAAGAAATGAAACTGAATCACTACAAGTATACTTTAACGAGAAAAGAGATGAAATCCATGTGCATTATATTCTCTTTGCAAGCGAAATCAATAAAGGCAATGATGAGAGTGTGGCAAGATTAAAAACCGTATGCAAAACGCTTCCCATTTTTGATACTTATTGTGCTGATGCTATTAAACCAGTAATAGATGTACTGTCTGGATATGAAATTCCTAATGATGCACATAAGACTATGCCAATCAAAAATATTGTAATTATGTATCATCAAGAATTTACATCCCTTTGGAGCAAAACAATTCTCAGCAATTATGAATGCGATAGCATTTATGGGTGGCTAGAGCATTGGTTTTGTATTAGAACAAATATTGTAAATTTGTCCAATAAAATTGTTGTGTGCATTCATAGACTGTTGGAGCAAAAACAATTAGGCAAACTTGCAGATGAAATAGATGAACTTAGGGAAGAATTAAACAAAAAGCTGATTAGAGAGTATAAATATCCTTATGAGGATAGACCTTTTGACGAAAAAGCAAATCTTCCAGAGGGGTTAAGCAAAATCAAAAGCGACTTTTTTCAAAGCATACAAAATTTCTACAATCAAGTAGTTGGATTTTTGAGTAGAGATAACGAGAAATCTCGGTTAGCATTAATAAATTTACGGCAGACATTGTCGACTCTAATGAAAATGCAAACATACTTTAACGAGATTTGTATAGAACAAAAAATACTAATGGAAAAACATCAAGAGCTATGCAAAAATGAAGATGAAGCATATCAACGCCTAATGAGTTCATGCCTGTATTTTAATGAACACAAACCTAGCAAATACTTTAATAAATATCAAATAAGCATTTGGTATGAGAAGAACTATAAAGAAAAACTTATAAAAACATTATATGCCTTAAGTGATTTATCAGCTGCATATTCCATAAGTTTCCCTAAACATTATTGCTTCGATGGGATACTGAGTCAATATCCGATTATTGTGAATAATTTTGATATGACAGATGGTGATAAACTTTTGCATCTCTTGTACCTATGCACTCCTTTTGCCGAATTAGAATATGATTATTTGATTCTCTTATGTAGCAACAAACCCAATATCTTAATTCCTAATGGGTTAAAGATTCCAAAGAAATTTTTTGAGACACTAAAACAAGCTGTCGAAAATGATGATGAGTCTTTGATAAATGAATTGACTCCGCCTTTTCCTGTAGAGGTTACAATACAGATGGTGAACTGTTTTGCAAATGTATATGATGTTGAAAAACCTGCTGTTACAGGATACGAAAATGTTGATCGTGTAGGCGAATTATTGTGGGCATACTCAAAATCTCGACAAGTGCTAATCGACAAACAGGATGCAAAGTATTTTAAGATTATTGAAAAAAAGTATAAAGATGAAATTCTAAAACTTCTTGGAGATATTAATAGTAAAATTGCAGATAAGCATTTTACTGAAATCTTTAATATTTGCAAGGCTGTATTTGAAGGCGAGGAATTTTTGGATGTAGAACTAAATGCATTTTACAATAATCTCATCAGTATTTGCTTGAGTTAACTCCAGTTTACATAGAGAAAATTACACTTTATGTTAACAAAATAGAAATGATTCATGAATTTAAAGATGTAAAACTTATATCTACAGTTTCTTTTGTTATAGTTAAATAGGATAAAATATTGGTTCACTATAAATTGATTCGGTAAGGGGGAGTTAAGATGCATAATATCAATTTAACTAACTGCAATAACATTTTGCAAGGTAATGTTACAATCATGAGGAATAAATTAAATATCAAGTATGGAATAAATGGAACAGGAAAATCCACTATTTCAAAAGCTATACTGTTTTCTAGTAACGCAGAGAAGCTTCAGTCGTTGAAGACATATTATTCAGAGAATCCAGCAAATATTTCTATAAGCCCTACTATTTCTAAAATTCTTGTTTTTGATGATACTTTTGTCGACCAAGTTGTTTTTAAAGAAGATAACGTTATTGAGAATACGTTTCAAGTGTTTTTAAAAACGCCGAATTATGATGAAAAGAAGCAAGCGATTGATAATAGATTGGTTGCATTAAAGAAAATCATGGAAGAAAATCATGAAATATCAATGTTAAAAGAGAACTTGACTAAGATAAATGACAAATTTAATCGGACTGCAACGGGAGGTATTAAAAAGACGGGTACCTATAAAAGCCTTCTTTCAAAGCAGAACCTTTATAATGTACCCAATGAATTAGAATCATATAAGCCATTTTTAGAGAATAAAGAAATTAATATTCCTTGGATTGATTGGAAAAATAAAGGTGAAGCTTATGATATAGAAAGTCATTGCCCTTATTGTGCAGAGCAGTTGGATATTCCTAAGCATTCTACGAAACGAGACGTATTTAAAAAGACGTATTCAAAATCAGATTCTCAGAATCTTAAAGAAGCATTGGAGTTGTTGGAAAATCTAAAACAATACATGAAGGAAGAAAAGTATGTTGAGCTAATTGGATTCATAAAAAATGATACACCTGAGGATGCAATTAGTACTATTGTGAACAAGTTGGTATCTGAATTAGACCTGATGTTATCAAGATTCCAAGCAATATCAGAGTTTGGCTACAAGAAAATTGTGATTGCAGATATTGCAAATATCGAATCACATATAAACAAAATGGATTTCCCTCTACCATTATTTGATATGTTTGGAGGGGAAATTATTGATAGAGTTTTCACTGAGATTAATAGTAATGTCAACAAGCTCAAGGATGAAGTACAAGAATTGAAAAGAGATTTAGGTGCGTTAAAGGGAATTCTTCAAGCGACAATCCAAGCATCTCAAAATGATATTAACGGATTCTTGAAAACCGCAGGAATTAATTATGAATTAGAAATTCAGGCAGAAGATGAGAGTAATAATAAAACAGTCTTAAAACAATGCTTTGCAACAGAGAAAACCGGCGTTTCAGATATTCGGCAGAGACTTAGCTGGGGTGAGAAAAATGCATTTTCTTTGATTTTATTCATGTATTACGCTCAGGCTCAAAATCCAGATTTGATAATTCTGGATGATCCAATTTCTTCGTTTGATAGCAACAAGAAATATGCAATTATGCACCGTATGTTTAAAAACTTAGGTAAAAAGGACGTTTCATTTTTGGGAAAAACAGTGCTATTGTTAACTCATGATTTTGAACCGATTACCGATTTCATTTTAGTTGGAAAGTTAGCAGAGGATAAAGCAATGTCATCTTATGTCTGGAATGAAAATGGTATTTTAAGAGAAAAAGAGATAGACGCATCAGTGGATGTTAAATTGATTATTTCTGAATGCCACGAAATATCTAGCAATGAAGATGTAAATATTGTAAGTAGAGTTGTTTTTCTGAGAAAGTTATGTGAGTTAAATGAATGCAGTGGTTCATGGTCTAATGCTTATGAAATATTATCCTGCCTTATTCATGGTAGTGAAATAAGAAGAAAAATTGCAAATGACGTTTATATTGAAATGCCTGAGAGCGATCAAAGTGATGGCTTATCAAAAATTATTGAATTTATCCCAGATTTTGATTTTCAACATCTCAAAAATAACAGCTTCACGGTTGATGGAATTAAAATATTATATGAGAATGAAGGCAATGAATATTTTCAGCTACAATTATTCAGGACTTTATGTGGAATTATAGACCCGACAAAAATAAAATTTTCAACTTTTGATGATGCATGGTATAAATTCATTGATGAAACATATCACATCGAAAATGACTATTTGCATTATCTCGATAAAACCAAGTTCAATATAGTTCCGAGTTATATTACTAGAATAGTTGGCGAAGTTATGGACAAGGTTAATTAAATTTTTATAGTTAGTTTAGCAGTCTCAAAAGGGGCTTATTTTCGGTATGCGGAATAATGAATGTATGGATAATTGCTTGTTTGCAACACCCTGTTCTGGGGGATGTACAGTATTCAAAGAAATAAACTTATGTGAAAAGTACAAGTAATTTATAGCAAACCATAAGTAGAAGTAAGATGGAAATATTGTTCTCGATTTTATATACAATTGATTGTGAATCTGTTGTACATAATGTGGTCTATGCGTTGTTTGAAATAAGTAGTTCTAATGTGTATTTTGGTCATCGAATTTTGTTAATATTTTGGAAGGAGCAATTGTATTGGCATTCATATATAGATATCAAATAAAAAATGGTGAATTAAGAAACAACACTTCGCTTTTGGAGTATAATCAGGAGATTAATGAAGTTGTTGAGATATTATTTAGTGAAAATTTGAAGGAATGTATAGTTGAAGAGCGATATTTTGAATTTAGGCTATATGTAACCGTACATAAAAGATTGTTGCAAGAAATGGGGCGATTGCTTAAGTCAAGACTACCCATTGGAATTCACAGATACGGATTTGTGAGAATGGAGCAGACTTTTTACGCTCTTTTTTATTCGACTGTTAGCTCTCGCGAGGATTTTATTTATGGTGAGTTAATCGACTCAACTCTGTTAGATGAAAAAAACTCATTCTTGAAAAGAGCTAATAATTTTTATGAAAAAAAAGTTAGTAATAATCTATTATATGAAAATCCATATAGTGAAAATATCAACGAAATCAAAAAAAATCTCTATATAGATATAATGGATACATACATCGATCATAATTCGCTATTTAATATATCAACTGATACAAACGAAATTAGTTGCTATTTTGTTAAAGGTAGACATAGAAGAATTGAGAAAGTGAAAACTTCGCATATTGATAGATTTAGAAATAATTTATTACAACTTGAAGGCTGTTTTGATATTGGAATTGTAGAGAATGAGGCGCTGAAGTTAAGCAATGATAGTACAAGAGGGGATTACTTAGATTTTCTTGAGATTCATGATTTTTTTGAAATGCCAGAAGTGGTAGAAACGATTATGAATGAGCTATCATTACACATAAATGAAACCGAAAAAATTGAAGCTTTGGATGTAATTAATAAAAAAATAGAAGGTGAAATAAAACGATGCGTGTTTAAAACACATAATGTTGGACAAGCGTTAGCTACATCGTTATCTGATGAGAACAATTCTATACTTTTATATTTTGATTATGGCATGCCATATGGTGGAAACGCGTTCACAAGACCTGCAAGAATAAATATGCCCACAAATCCAGGGATTACGATAATTTTGTCCCATGTTGACAAGGATCATTGGTTTAGGTTAGCAGATGATATAAATGCATATCGATGTCATTGGTATATACCTGACCAACCGAGAGGACCTCAGTTTAATCATAAATTAGCAGAGATTATTGTAAGTGGAGGATCAGTACATATGATTAACTCTGACTTGTCTTTTCCTTGTGGAACGATTACTTATAGCGGATATTCGAAAATAAATCCGCTTAGGACGGCGAATCATGTTCATGAAATGGGTTTAACTTTACGTATTCAAGGAAGTGATGTTAAGGGAGATGAACTTAATATTTTGTAAGCGTACAATACAGCACACATAGTTAATCGTTTGTTACCATGAGATAATCAGCTTAGGAGGTTGATTAATCATGCGATATACAATTGAAGATAAAGTGCGGTTTCTGCAAGAACAGAAAGCAAGTGGGCTAATCGCTACTGAGTGGTGCCAAAAGAATCAAGTGCCTTATGGTTCATTTAAGAACTTTTCCAAATCGATAAGAGACTATAACTTCCCAACTAATCCAGCGCAAAAGGCCAAACAGCAGAAAAAGAAAGTGCCCAAAGTGGCATGGATTAGTGCTCAAGAAGAAAGTCCGCAAACATCACAAACCGATTCAATGCCGGTGGATCCGAGTCAAGAAAAGCCTGCACCAAAACTAGATTACTACACGATTGAAATTGGCATATTTAAAGTCCATATTCCTACCACCATCCATGCATCTTCTCTTAGAACGCTAATGGAGGTCCTAAAGATATGCTCATAAATGGACATAAGGCCCAACGCGTTCATATAGCATGCGGATCAACAGATATGAGAAACCATATCGATGGCTTGGCGATGATAATTAAATACCAATTTAACCTGGATCCATTCTCATGCGAGCTCTTCGCGTTTTGCAACAAAGACCGAAATAAGTTAAAGATTTTAGTGTGGGACCATAATGGTTTTTGGCTCTATTATAAGCGTCTTGAGAAGGGGTACTTTAAATGGCCCAAGCCCACAGATAGTTGTAAGTGTAAGACCTTTACGATGCGACAGTTCAACTGGTTACTTGATGGATTAGACCCTTTTCAACCTAATTCTCATACGGAAGTACTACAGCGACAAATTCTCTAAAACTGTTGATTTTTCAACAGTTTTCTCTTTTTTTGTTACGGAATCTGTGGTATAATAAAGTATGATTAAAACACACGAACCCATTGAAAACAAAGACTTTAAAGGCACTAGTGATTCGAATATAATCGTCGCAAAACTTCAACACGAAGTTGAAGTCTTAAACCAAGAAAACAGGTGGCTCAAAGAGCAGCTTGGCCTTCTTAAGAAGGCACAATTCGGTAAATCTAGCGAGATAATTGATTCTAATCAAATGAGTTTCTTTAATGAAATAGAAGTTGAACAACGTCCTCAGTCTGAAGAACCTACCATTGAAGAAATCACATATAAACGTCGCAAGGCTTATAACCGCGGCTTAAATCGTGATGCCTTTAAAGACTTGCCGGTAGAAAAAGAGTTCTATGAGCTCCCTGAAGAGGAACGCCTATGCGAATGTTGCCAAGGCGAACTGCACTCCATTGGCACTGAAGTAAAGTCTACACTTGAGTACGTTCCAGCACGATTGTATATCAAAGAAGTCCATATGCATAAGTATGCCTGTAGGAACTGTCAGTTGCATGAAGAAGCGACACCTATTAAGAAAGCATCCGCACCGGCACCGCTTCTGATGGGTAGTTTCGTGTCACCGAGCCTGCTTGCACAGATTGTTAATCAAAAATTCAATGGTGCTGTTCCTTTTGATCGTCAGGAACGGCTTTATCATGAAATTGGTATTGAGATCAAGAAGCAGAATATGGCTAACTGGTGCATCAAAGTCTCTGAACTGTGGCTCGAACCACTTTATGAGAGAATGCGCCAATACCTCATTATGGAGACTTTTCTTCACGCAGATGAAACAACTTTGACCGTCTTAGATAAGACATTCAACCCTACTGGAAAGAAAACATATATGTGGGTGTATGGCAGCGGAGAGCTTAGCGCCTTTAAAATCGCTATGTTCGACCATTGCCTTGGACGGGCTGGTGCATATGCAAAAGTCTTTTTGAATGGCTTTAGTGGTTATCTGCAGACTGATGACTTCAACGGCTATAACAAGGTCGAAAATGTAATCCGCGTCGGGTGCCACGCCCATGCTCGACGTTATTTTTTTAATGCTTACATGATGGGTAAGAAAAATGCACCTGTCGAAAGCGGACGTGCCAATGAAGCACTAAAGTTTTTTAAAGTCCTCTTTAAACTAGAAGCGAGCTTTAAAAAAGATCAGCTCACGGTTCAAGAGCGTTACGAAAAACGTCTCGAAGTATCTAAGCCCGTTCTGGAGGCTTTCTTCGTGTGGCTAAAAGAAAACGAAAAGATTACGATGCCCAAAAGTCTTTTAGGTAAAGCTATTGCTTACAGCTTATCCAATTGGGAGTTGTTAACGAACTATCTTTTAGATGGACAGTGCTCTCTTTCAAATAATTTGGCGGAACGCTTAGTAAAACCCTTCGTAATCTCTCGTAAGAACTTTCTCTTTTCAAAATCAGCAGTCGGCGCGAAGGCAAGTGCTACGTACTTTACGCTGATTGAGACGGCAAAACTAAATGGGTTAAATCCATTTGCCTATCTAATGTTCATTATGGAGCAATTGCCTAACATCTCATTGACAACTGAAGATGCACTCGATCATTTACTCCCATGGAGCCCTTCTGTTGTTGAAAAATGCAAATCTATACCATTATAACTTGGAGCTCATACGTTCACCACGTGTGGGCTCTTTGACGCTTACAATATTTTAGTGGCAGGAGATCAGCAATATGATTATGTAAAGAAAAGCCAGTTGGACAATTTAGATATACTTGTTGCGAGTCATCATGGAGGAAAATTCTGTTGGTCTGCGAAAGGTGTAGTCCCTACAGCAAAAAAATCAATCAATTCACTAGCTATTTATAGTTACGGTTTGAATAATACTCATGGGCACCCATCAAAGCTCGCTGATTATAAAACTGCGGATTGGCTTAAAGAACACCATACCTGCAAAGATGGAGACTTTGAAATTGCAATATTCATATGATTAGAAATTGGATAGCGAAATCAAATGACTAAATAGGAAAAACTACTCACGCCAAGGTCCCAATGGGTCCTAACGACATCATTATTGTCTCCTCAAGGCACGTAGAGGTCGTTGTGAAGTTAGAAAGACGATAGACGAAAGACGGTAGAATATAGTAATATCAATGAATTGAGCCACTGAATGTTGTTATGACATTCGGTGGATTTTTGTATGGGGAAATTGATCCACTGGATAGGATCAGTTTCTATCATGTATTTGGCAATAGTTTTTTGACGAAAATGGCAAAATAATTTGAACAGTACAATCCGATAGTCTTATTATTTTAATAGAGCTTCTTGTTTCCGTCTGCTTGGACCATCAAAGAATAGTAAATGAGAGTGATGTATCACCCGATCAATGATCGCTGCAGTAAGTTTTTCATCGAATAGAAAGTTTTTCCAGTGACTAAACTCTATATTCGTCGTTATGATAATGCTTTTTCGTTCGTAACACATACTCACCACTTCAAACAGCAGTCTAGCACCTTCTTGATGCAGTGGTAGATAGCCCCACTCATCTAGCACGAGTAAATGAGCCTTTTCAAGTTTTTTCATTAACCTTCCATGCGTTCCATTTTCTCGTGCTTCAACCAAGCGATTCACTAAATCGTGGACAGTAAAGAAATACACCAACTTTTGGTGCTGAATAGCTTTAATACCAAGTGCTACACCTAAATGCGATTTTCCCGCACCTATGTTCCCATATAAAATGAGATTTTGTTGGTTTTCTAAAAAATCGAGTTCAGTAAGACTTTCAAGAGTAAGTTTTTCTGGAAAAATAACCCTAGAAAAATCATAACTTTCAAGTGTCTTTTTACCAGGAAAACCAGCTTGCTTCATGTTTCTGTCGATGATATTCACTTGCCGCTCTTCTAGTAATTTCAGAAGAAAATCGTGAATGAACTGATCCTTTGACTCGTATGGGATTGTCTCATAAAGGTCAATGAGATTGCTACTTAGTTTTAACCGCTGTTGTAGCCTTGTAATGGCTTGTTTCATGACACACCACCTACTAACAGCATATCATAATCATCGAGGTGTATGGCGTATCCTGGAAGCATTGGAAGTGTATCYGTTGTTCCTTGTAGATAAAGGGCCTTATTTTCACTTAATCTGTAGTACGTTGTCCACAGAGCGCTAGGTGAATACACTGCCTGCTTAATATTTTCTTCAAGTACCTTGCTGGCAAAGTCAAAATCTTTTTCAAGTAAACAAAATTTGAGAAATGACAACGCCTCACTTACTTCCTCTTTCTTTAAGGTGCAAGTATAATTTTGCCATACATCGGGCAAAAGACTATAAAAACCTGTGTATTTAAGTGCCTTTGGCCGTCTTGAAACCAGTGTGATGAAATCGATCCAGTGGGTAAATTTTTTATCTTTTTCAAATGAACGCTTGTGTCTTGTGATTTCACGATAACCTGAATCATAAATAATCAGCTCATTAGCATAGTATTTGACGATTACTTTTTCACCTACTTTACTAGGGGATACAGAATATTCATTGGAATTTACTTTTATATGCCCATTCTTATAAACATGATTTATTGTTTCACGGGCATGATCGTAAGCTTTGGTATTAACAGTGTGCATGTGTTCTTTCTCTCTATCAAAAAGCATTTGGATAGTTTCAGGCTTGTGTTTGTAATGTGCCCGCTCATTGTCTTTATCACAGCGTACCAGCAATTCTTTATTAAATTTATCTAAGTGATGTACTTGGGGCTCWGGAATAAACAAATTGTTTCTAAAATAACCTACCTTGTTTTCGACTGATCCCTTCTCGTTACCTGAGTTCGGGTTACAAAAGTTAATTTCAAAGCCATAATGCATTGCAAATTTCTGAAAGCGTGGATTTGCCATTACGATGCCATGTTCATCTTTTTGCCGTAACGCAGCGGCAGCCATTTGATCAAACCAGATTTTATAGGGCACCTTGCCAATGTGATTGAATATTTTCTCCATACTATCGCAGACTGCTTCCATTGTCTCACTTTTAGTTATTTGGCAAAAGCCTGCATTACTTGATGGAAACGTCATTACAAACTCATGTGCTTTAACAAGCTTGCCATCTTCATAAATGTCGACTTCACCAAAGTCTACTTGTGCCTCTCCGCCAGGATGCTCAAGATCTAAAAAGCATACGTTTTCTGTATAAATTTCTTTGCGCTCTTCAGCGACAACAGTCCGCATTTGCCGTTCTTTAATTTGGCAAAGTTCAGGTATTTCATCCAGTGCTCTCTCATAGATGCGCTTGGCTGTATGACGTTGTTTTCTTCGTTTGTTTTTGTCTTCAAGCAATATTTGGCGCACAAATGGCCGAACCAAATCTGATTTGCGGTTTTCCTTTTGGCAACGCTGCTTTTCGTTGAAGTCTTCTTTCTCAATGTATTTCAATATGGTGTTACGTGAATGTGTTGTTCTTTTTTCAATTTCTGAGACAGAATGTCCTTTATCGAAGTACATTTTTCGTATATAATTGATTTGAGTAATTGTCAGCACGTCCTTTCACCCCTTTTAAGTGTTTGTCTACCTAAAAGGATAGTTTATTGGGATTGTACTGGCAATTATTTTTTGTCATTTTTGATTGCCGTTTTGCTTAATTCTATTTTACCAAAGACACCATGGTTTACTATTTTATCCATCGGAATTGAGTAGCCTACAAGATGTAGATTGTTATTCTTAAAATCTACAACTCGATTTCCATTACTATCCTCAATGTATGCTTCTCTAACATTCCACTCTTTCGGAACTGTCCAATCAAAAACTTGAGTTCCAGTATGAACACTTTTAATTTCAATGGGTATCCGCTTCTTGATTCGCAATAATGTTTCTCGAACCCCCTCACCGGTAATACTTCTATTTATAGGAAATAACTCAACTGCAAAATCATAAAGTTCATTTCCCAAATCGCTATGCCCCATAACATCTCCCCCTTGTTTATAAATTCAATATCAAGTCATCTCACTGAAAATCAGAATAACCTCTCATCAGTTTATAGTTATTTGCACCTTCTCTTTTTGTTGTTCAAAAGTTATTCTAAGGTTATCGTGATAAATTATTTCAGCTAAAGCAAAGTCGTACATCGAATCAATATCAATTGAGAACCTCTTCTCCATTACGTAAGCATAGGTAGAATCTGAATAATAACTAGCATTTTCTTTTAAAAAACTATAGTTGAATACATATATAGCTCCATTGGGAATATATGTTAATTCGAGTTCTTGCCTATTTTTACTATTATCCGAGTCAATATAACTGTGTAATACACCTTGTGTATCTATTGTCTTATACCATTGAGGTGGATGATCAGATGGTGTAACAGAAATTATAGAATTTGCTCCTCTTTCAAAAAATAATTCAATTGCCTCATCAATATGGGTAGCTTTTCTAAGAGGTGATGTTGGCTGCAAAATTACAATCTGATCAAAAGTCATTTTATTGATTTCTTGAAGACTCTCAACCGTAAAAACATAAGCATCGATCGCTTTTGATGTATCTGTTGCCAATTCTGCCGGTCTCAAAAAAGGAACCTCTGCACCATATTTTTTTGAAATCTCCGCTATTTCAGCATCCTCAGTTGAAACAATAACACGCTCAATATATTTTGAATTTAATGCAGCTTCAATAGTATAGGCAATCAAAGGTTTTCCATGAAACAACTTAATATTTTTCCTAGGCAATCCCTTAGAACCACCTCTTGCAGGTATAATTGCTATCATATTTATTCCATATCCCCCCAAGATAGAAGATCATCGTATGCCATATCTTTTTTCAATTTTCTACCAACTATATAGGCTTCATTTTCTGGAGATATGTGGGTTCCTGGACGCTTAAAAGCAATATCTTTTTCACCAATTATCTCGCCGGCCTTCATATTTTTATTCATAACAATACTTCTTCTAAATTTACTTTTTTTGTTTTCTTCTGCTTTAGATACAGTCCTATTATAATTGCCTAACGCATCTGCTATAATTTTACTCTCATCTACAATATATTTTAATTCAATAGGATCTGCTGAAATTTCATGATCCCAACCTTCCATTTGTTTATCAATCGTAAAATGTTTTTCTATCACCGCTGAACCTAACGCAACAGATGCTACAGGGACAGAAGTACCTATTGTGTGATCAGAAAACCCAATTGGGTACATTGGATATAATTGTTGCAACATTTTAATGTTGTTTAGGTGAATATCCTTTGGATCTGGCGGATATATAGAAATACAATGCAATATCACAATTTGATTATTATTTTCTTCTTCAATGATCTTTATGGCCTTATCAATTTCATATATAGTAGACATTCCTGTAGAGAGAAAAACTGGCTTATTCTTTTTGGCAATATATCTTAGCAATCTATAGTTATTAATGTCCATTGAAGCAACTTTGTAAAAAGGCACATCCAATTTTTCAAGCAAATCAACTTCTTCTTCTGAAAAAGGTGTCGAACAAAAATCGATACCAATTTCATCACAGTAATTTTTCAACATAAAATGTTGTTCTTCTCTTAAATAATATTTTGAAACCATTTCCTCAAGTGAACCAAAATGCTTTTTAGGTGAATCATCATATTTTTGATTGCTATCATACTCTGTTCTTGATACCAAAGACTTCTCAGTCCACGACTGAAATTTAACGGCATGAGCCCCCGTTTTTTTAGCTGCATCAATCAGTTTTCTAGCAAGTTCCATATCACCGTTATGATTAGCCCCTATTTCTGCAATTACATAAGGTTTATTATAGTTTTCAATCAAGTATCCATTGATATTTACCATTCCACTTACACCGTCCTCTTTATATTCTAGTTTATTCCACCACTTATTTTTATCGTCTTTCAAAAAATAAAATAATCGTTCTGGCCTATTCTTTATTAATTCCTTTAAGTTCATATAATAATGAAAATATCGAATAAAATCTGGCTCGATACGTTTAAGAATTTCATAGTGTATTATTTTTATGTCTATTTCTTTCTCAATCATTTTTTGATTTTGCCCCACAAGACTACCTATAATATTATTACTATGAAATCTATATAACGTATGTGTATTTTCAATATACTTTCCCCTTAATGATGACAGCAATAAAACTGAGAAAAGAGCCCAATCAAAAATCGATGTGTTACATTTACTGATATCTTTAAGGATTTTATCATTTAGTAAATTTAAATTTATAGCACAATTTGATAATCCAAGATAATTTCCATTTAAAATATCGTTGATTGAATTCGTCTCTTTCTGAAAAAATGAAAAATAAGGTTCATCCGATCCCAATATTACCAATTTATTGTAAAAAAAACCACATTCCTCATCATAACCTTCTAAAATAGCACTTACTCTATTGCGCGAAAAAGCATCATCAAAATCACCCATTATCAAAAGATCATAACCTTTTATATAGGATAATTTTATCAATTCTTGTCGCAATTCATAAGGTTTTAAATCCTTACAAAATTCTTCTAAAATAACATTTTTTTTAATGCCTTGACAGATATATTCGATTTCTTCAAGCTGTAAGTCATCATTAAGTAACAGGACATCAAACGTATCGTAATCTTGATCATTCAGAGATTGTATAAAAGCATTTATATATTCTATTTTCTGCTTGTATATGACTGATCCAAAAACAATTTTCATTTTTTGTTTAACTCCTTTGCTGGTATTCCAACAACAGTCAAATTTGAGTCTACATTTTTTGTAACTACAGCTCCTGCGCCTATTTGACATGAATCACCAATAGAAAGCATTTGTAATATTGTGCAACTTACGCCAAGCAAATTTTCATTACCTATGTGTACATTCCCAGATATTGCACATAGTGGATTTATAACATTAAAGTCCCCCAAAATACTATCATGGCCTAGTGTAGTCGCTAAATTTATTAAGTTAAAATTACCAATTTGAATGTCTACAGTTGTAATGACTCCATGTGTTAGTATATTTCCATATCCAATACTATTTATTGAAAAATCAAAAATAGCATTAGGTGCAATAATATTAGGATAAACCAAATTTTTAATATCTTTGATTTTATCATAAATCTTCCTTTTAACGCTCGGAGTACCTACTGGAATCACAATCCCTAAGACCTTAAAATGTTCACAATAATCTCTAAAAAACTTGTCGCAAGTTATGACTGAAATTTGATTTACAATCTTCTTCCCTATTGTTGCTTCATCTTCATCAACAAACCCTTTAACATCAAAACATTGTTGACTTGAGTTTCTATTAATTGATTCTATTAAAGCATAGACTTCTTTTGAAATTCCTCCGGTGCCAAAAATAACAACTGGTAATCCATTCCATTTCATACATTTCTCCTATTATATTCCAACAATTCTATACCCCAAATGATCCATCGTACATATTAGTATAATATTCCTGATATCCACCAGAAGTAATATTTTCAATCCATTTCAAATTTTCTAAATACCAATTAATGGTCTCTTCAATTCCTGCTTCAAACGTATACTTAGGATTCCATCCTAATTCTCTAGTGATTTTAGTATTGTCAATTGCATATCGCCTGTCATGGCCAGGTCTATCTTTCACATACTTAATGAGATTTCTAGATTTAGACAGATGTTCAATTATTAGTTCTACAATATGAATATTAGATTTTTCATTATTACCACCAATATTATATACTTCACCCATTGAACCATTAAAAAGAACGGTTTCTATAGCTGAACAATGATCTGACACATGAAGCCAATCTCTAATTTGAAGTCCATCACCATAAACGGGAAGTTCTTTTTCATTATAACAATTATTGATTATCAAAGGTATTAATTTTTCTGGAAACTGAAAGGGGCCATAGTTATTACTACATCTTGTGATATTTACTGGTAAACCATATGTTTCAAAATATGCCCTCACTATCAAATCTGCACTAGCTTTTGAAGCTGAATAAGGACTATTCGGCATAAGAGGCATATCTTCAGTGAATTTACCTTCCTTTCCTAAAGTGCCGTACACTTCATCTGTTGAAATTTGTAAGAATTTAACATTTTTTTTATATATTTTACAATATTTGTCGCTTGGATTTTTTTTCCAATGTTTTTTTGCAATATCTAGCAAATTTTGAGTTCCTATAATATTGGTTTCTAAAAATATTTCTGGGTGTTCAATGCTTCTATCCACGTGAGATTCTGCAGCAAAATTCACTATATTCATAATGTTGTATTTTTCGAAAATAGATTCAATTGCTTTTCGATCTCTTATATCAGCTTTAAAAAAAGTATAATTGTCACTTTCTTTAACATCGTCTAAATTCATTAAATTTCCAGCATAGGTTAATAAGTCAACATTTACAACATGAACATCCTTATGGTTCTTTAGAAATTGCTTTATAAAATTACTTCCTATAAAACCGGCACCACCCGTTACTAATATCGAATTCATAACATCTCCCTCTCGTGACTATTCTTTAAGTTCATTCAAAAATCTTACCAAAGCATCTTCCCAATTCGGAAAATTATAAATATTAAGTAAATCCGTTTTATGAGTAGAAAGCCTTGAATTAAACGGTCTTTTTGCAGTCGTTTTGTATTCAGATGATAAAACAGGATTCACTTCAATATTTAATTTTTGATGTTTAAAAATAGATTTTGAAAATTCATACCAACTACAATAACCTCCATTAACACCATGATAAATGCCATACGCTTTTGTTTGTATCAATTCACAAATAAATTCAGCTAAATCTTTGGTATATGTTGGTGCACCAATTTGATCACTAACTACATTCAACTCTTTTTTTGTTTCAGATAATTTAAGCATCGTTTTAACGAAATTATTTCCATTTTTCCCATAAACCCATGAAGTTCTCACTATATAATAATTATCAAGAGTTTCACGAACTACTTTTTCGCCTTGTTCCTTTGTATAGCCATAATAGTTAATTGGCTTTGTATCTTCATCTTCACGATGTGGATCATCACCACTTCCATCAAACACGTAATCTGAGCTGACATAGAGCATCTTTGCATTTATCTTTTTACATAGATTTACTATATTTCGCGTCCCATCTACATTTATTTGATGACAACAATTCTTTTCAGTTTCTGCTAGATCCACAGCAGTATAAGCCGCACAATGGATTACAACATCAGGATTATAATTTTGAATAAATTGCTCTGTTTCTAAGATATTTGTTATATTAAAATCCTTGGTGCTTGCACCATAGTTTTTAATTCCAAGTTGATTGAGTTTTCTTACAACATCATACCCTAGTTGTCCACTTGCACCAGTCACTAAAACTTTGATACTAAACTGAATATCGGATTCAGCATAAAAAGGGGCATTTCGATCTTTATCTGATAAGATCGGGTTTTTATACTCCCAATCAATAGCAAATTCAGGATCATTGAATGCAATACTCCGATCATTTTCTTTGGAATAATATTCATCAACTTTGTACTGAACCTCCACATTATCAGTCAATGTTAAAAAAGCATGAGCAAATCCCTTTGGAATCAAAAACTGCCTTTTATTCTCCTCAGATAGTTCAATGCTTAACCATTTTTTATAAGTATCAGACCCTTTTCTTAAATCAACTACAGTATCAATTATTCTACCCCTTGTGCACCTAATCATTTTTGTTTGTGCTTTGGGATCTGTCTGACAGTGCAAACCTCTCAATGTATTAGCCGCTTGAGAGAAAGATTGATTGTCCTGAATAAAATCTATGTCTATCCCTGCATCAGCAAACTTACTTTTTGTATAAGTCTCTGAAAACCACCCTCTATTGTCACCAAATACATCTGTCTCAATAATCAATAATCCTTTAAATTCTGTTTTTATAATTTTCATGATCTCAAAACCTCATATCTAATATCTCAATTTACCTTCAGCAACTTTTTTTAGATGCTCCCCATAGGGTGATTTCCCATAGCGTTCAGCAGCCAAAAAAACATCATCTTTTGTTATCCATTTGTTTACATAAGCAATCTCTTCTGGTGCTGAAATCTTAATGCCTTGTCGTAACTCGATCATCTGAACAAAATTAGCCGCATCAATCAAGCTGTCAACAGTACCCGTATCAAGCCAAGCATAACCACGCCCTATAAGTTTTACGTTTAAATCTCCTTGCTCAAGATAAAGTCTATTTAAATCTGTGATTTCAAGTTCACCTCTATGAGACGGTTTAACTAACTTTGCCAATGCTGTAACTCTATTATCATAAAAATACAATCCAGTTATACAATAATTTGATTTTGGCTCTTGTGGCTTTTCCTCAACTGATATCACTTTACCATTTTCATCAAATTCAACAATCCCAAAACGCTCAGGATCATGGACATAATACCCGAAGATGGTCGACTTTCCGACATCAGAATTTTCTTTTGCTTCTTTTAATAATTGTGTAAACCCATTTCCATAGAAAATATTATCGCCTAAAATCATGGCGCATGTATCATTTCCAATAAACTCTTCTCCAATTAAAAATGCCTGCGCAAGACCATCTGGTGATGGTTGTTCTTTATATGTTAGTTGGATTCCAAATTGGCTTCCGTCTCCCAGAAGTTTTATAAAATTTGGCAAGTCATGCGGTGTTGATATGATTAAAATATCCTTTATCCCAGCTAGCATAAGTGTTGACAGCGGATAATAAATCATTGGTTTATCGTAAACTGCCAAGAGCTGTTTGCTCGTAATCATTGTTAATGGGTATAAACGTGTTCCTGATCCTCCTGCAAGAATAATGCCCTTCATACAGATCCTCCCTAAATACTATAATGTTGTTATAACCTTTTTTATTGATTATTCAATACCTAATTTTTTAATCATATTTTCCATTTCGCCTACTTGTCCCATATCTAGCCAAGCATTATCACTGATAGGAAAAGTGCCTACTCTATAATCATTAGCAATACACAAATCAACCAATTCAGTCATATTAAAAAAATGATCATTAGGAATAAGCTCCAAGAGTTCTGGTTCAACCAAATACATACCTGTATTTACCAAGAAATTATATTCGGGCTTTTCAATTGTCTTGTCGATTAAACCAAATTCGTTGAGTTCAACAACACCATATGAAATTTTAAAATTCTTTAACGAGGTAATCATTGTTAAATGATTTTTATTCTTTTTGTGATATTCATATATATCCAAATAATTGGCATCGATTAGAATATCACAGTTACTGACAAAGAACGTAGTGACTAGTGTTTCATTAAGTAGCTTTAAACTACCACCTGTTCCTAAAGGTTTTTCTTCCTCAACAAATTCTAAAGAATAGTCTTTTTCTAAATCACTAAAATATGATTTGATCATGTTTTTTTTATAGTTAACCGTCATATAAAAATGTTCTGCACCAAAATCTCTAAACTTGTTAATGATGCGCTCAACTATTGGGATATCTCCGATTGGAACTAGTGGTTTAGGCAGAATCCTCGTATAGGGATATAGTCTAGTCCCTTTCCCCCCTGCCATAATAACAATCGGAATATCTAAATTAGGTTTCTTAAATAAGGTACCATTTAATTCATCATTCCAAAAAATAATATCTACAATTTCTTGATTTTCATTCACAACAGGAATTGCATCTATAAATCGATTTTTCATTATTTCAAAAGCTTTTTTTTCTTCACCATCTTGAACTACAATAGGATTAGGATTCATAATATATGAAACGCTACTATTCATATCGCCACTTTTTAAAATCCATCTTCTAATATCACCATCAGTTACAACACCTGCAATCAATCTATTATCTTCTGCAACAATCAATATTTTCCTAGATGTAATATCAATTTTTTGAATCGCTTGAATAATAGTCATATCTACAGATATTATAAGTGAATTTATATCCGTCATTATATTTCACCACTTTTTTTTAATGACTTAATAATTGAAATTACGTAATCAACATCTGCTTCACTTAAGTTCGTACTACATGGAATATTTAAAACTTTTTCAATATAATATGAAGCCTTTTCAATTTTATAGCTTTGCTTATCTTTATACGGCATTTGTTGATGGATTAAACCCCAAATAGGTCTACTCTGAATTCCTTTTTCATTAAGTTTCACAATAAGGTCATCTCTGCCTATTCCGTATTCTTTGTCATCAATTATTAAAGAATAAAACCACTTATTGGATCTAGCTACTTTAACAAAATCTATCATAATTAAACCCGCAACATTAGTCAACGCATGCTTGTATTTATCGTAATTACTTAACTTAATCTCAATAAATTTTTCTAATTGTTCGAGTTGTGCCAATCCCAATGCAGCTTGTAAATTAGTCATTCGATAATTATATCCGACTTCATCATGAGTATAAAATAATTCATCACTTTTTGCCTGTGTTGTAAGATGTTTTGAGTGATCTAAAATATACTCATCATTTGAAACAATCATCCCACCACCACCAGTGGTAATAATTTTGTTTCCATTAAATGAAAATACACCTACATCCCCTATTGTCCCTGCATATTTACCTTTGAATTTTCCTTCTGTATAATAAGTTCCAATTGCCTCTGTTGCATCTTCAATAATGGCTAAATTAAATTCTTTAGCTATTTTTGTGATTTCCTCCATATTCGCCATGTTTCCAAAAACATGTACGACAATAATAGCTTTGATAATTTTTGAAGTCAATTTGTTCAATAAATGTCCTTCAACAAAGTCACATTCCTCTGTACAAAATTTATAAAGTTTTCTAGGATCCATGCAGAGAGAATCATCACAATCCATAAATACGGGTTCCGCACCTATGTAATTTACGGGATTGACTGCAGCTATAAAGGTTAACGTTGGCACAATCACCTCATCACCTCGATTAACTTTTAAAACCAATAAAGCCGTATGAATTCCAGCAGTTCCATTTTGACAAGATACGGCACCTTTTACATATAAATATTCAGCAATTTTTTCTTCAAACTGGTTCACATATGGTCCCCCAGTAGAAACCCACTCCGTTTTAACAGCATTAGAAACATACTCAAGTTCTTTTCCTTTCAAGTTTGGTACTGATAAAGGAATAAAATGTTCCATAAACACACCCCCTATATATTATAAATATCTATTTTATATTTATCTAAATTCTTTTCCATCCATTTTATTGTTTCATTAAGACCTGTTTCCAAAGTATATTGAGGTGTCCAATTAGTCAATAATTTGATTTTTGCATTTGAACCTAATAATCTATTAACTTCGCTTTTTTCAGGTCTAAGACGTTGGTCATCGCAAATTATTTTTGCATTTGTATTAATTTGTCTAATCATTTCATTTGCCAACTGTCCAATAGAAATTTCATCCTGCGTTGCAATATTAATCTCTTCACCAATAGTTTGCGCCGATTTCTCAATTTCTATAAATCCTCTAACGGTATCTTTTACATAGTTAAAATCTCTTGTTGGCGTTAAGCTCCCTAATTTAATTTCTGTCTTTCCTGAAAGTAACTGAGTAATAATAGTCGGAATAACCGCCCTATTAGACTGTCTTGGTCCATAAGTATTAAATGGCCTAACAATTGTAATAGGCATATTAAAACTGCGATAGAATGATTCTGCAATTCTATCTGCACCTATTTTTGTCGCAGAATATGGGGACTGTCCTTGAAAGGGATGTTTTTCATCAATTGGAACATACTGTGCAGTTCCATAAACCTCTGAGGTAGAAGTAACCAAAATTCTTGGCGTATCCAAGTCGCGTCCAGCTTGTAATATGTTTAAAGTCCCTTTGATATTGGTATCCACATATGAATCTGGAGAATGATAACTAAATGGAATTGCAATCAATGCCGCTAAATGATAAACACATTCAATGCCTTTCATGGCTTCTCTGACCCCATTGGGATCTCTAATATCTCCTGCAAAAATTTCAACTTGATTCAGTATATTTTGGGGTAAAGTATCAAGCCATCCCCAAGTGTTAAAAGAATTGTAGTACACAAAGGCTCTAATCTGATGACCTTGTGAAATCAACTCCTCTACCAAATGACTTCCGATAAACCCATCAGCTCCAGTAACTAGAATTTTCATGCTCTCACTTCCTTTTATAATATTAGTTTATTTTTTACTCGAAAATTGCTGTTTTAACTTAATTACCGCTGTTTTAACTTCGCTTTTGTAGATGAATGACATCATCACTATACATACAACTAAAAATAGATATCTAATTAAAATGGCATCATACAATTTTACAACACCAATTGTTATAATGACAGTTACAACAATTATTTTTAAAATGAATGCATCATCATATATTTTCTCTTTTATTATTTTTTTACAATTAATCCAATGAAATAATACCAGGAATAAATAGCTTATGCAAGTTGTATAAGCCGCTGCAACATATCCGTATTTTGGAATAAACATATAATTCAAAATATAATTTATACCTGCGGCCAAAATAGTTCCCACCGCAATTGGGATTGTTTTTTTATGATAAAGTTCTATACTTGAGTAATTACTATACAAATACTGAAAAAAAGCTCCAATAGCAATTGGCGCAACTACCCATTTTGCTTCCCAAAATGCTTCAGTTCCAAGTAGCTTTAAAACCTCAGGCGCAATTGAAACAAATAATATGGTTAACATTCCCATGCCAATATTGATTATTTTATTGGCTTTTTTAATTAACTCGTATCTCCCACTATGATATTCATTATAAAGCCATGGAATCCATGCCTGTGCAATAGAATTAGTGAAAATAGATAATAGAATGGCATACGAATAACCAAAACTATATATTCCCAGTGCAGAACTTCCAGAAAATTTTGTAATCATAATTCTATCAATTTGTGTTAAAACAACTATTGCAAGTGCATGAGGAATCATCGGAATCGAAATTTTTAAGGCATAAGACCAATAGGTTAAATTAATACGCTTTCCTTCAATAAATATTTTAACATAAAAAACAATGCCAATGAGAAACATCGGCAATATTATCCCAATAATTCTTCCTAAATACCGTTGTTCGTTGAATATAAAAATAAAAATGAGTGAAAACCCAACTACACCAATCGTATTAATGTATGTAATCGTGATGTTTTCCTTATATTTGAAGCAGAATCTATATTTGGTTTGCATGTAATCAACCGAAGGTACTATAAGTAGATATAAGAACAAAATAATTACAAGAAATTGTTCCATATTCATTAATATCGCAAGTTGTTTACTTAATAGTACCGCGAAAATAAAAATGAGTAAAGCAAAGCCACTACTCAACGTCTGCATTGATAATACATACTCATTAAATTGTTCTTTAAAGTCTATATTGGCTCTTCCGAAGCTATAAGAAAGACAGAGACCTGTAAAAATAGCAAATAAGCTCATCCATGCCGTAAAATTACTTGCTTTTCCATAATCAGAAGTCGTTAAGATTCGAGTAAAAATCGGCGCTGTCAAAATACTCACAGAACGAATAATCACGTTTGAAATCGTATACCAGACGCCTGATTTGAAGGCTTCTCTATTTTTTCTTTCACCAGATTCTACATTAGTTTCCATCTATGCTCCTAAAAATTCTTATACAATAATATCTTGTACTTCACTAATAGTCATCTCATTTAAGTCACTACTAAAAAATATATGATTCTTTCTTATTTTATTCAAATCCCATTCCCACCATTTAAGTGCCTCTAAAAATTCAATCACTTCATCTACAAATCTTTTTTTAATAATCTTTGCAGGATTTCCAACCGCTATGCTATATCGCGGTATATTTTTTGTAACTACCGTTCCTGCACCTATAATACTGCCCCTGCCAATCGTTACTCCTGACAGTAAAGTGACATTTGATCCGATCCACACATCATCTTCAATTAAAATACTGCCTTTAGAAACTGCATCGTCCTTAAATGACGTCTTAAATATAGAGTGATTTATAGCAAAAGTCGTTGGTCTATTGTGATTGTGATTAAATTCCTGAATAGAAACATTTTGTGCAATTGAAGTGAATGCGCCTATTTTAATACTATTTACTTCAGCGTGGAGTATGGTCCCTGGTCCAGATATAGAGGTAAACCTTCCGATGCTAATATCACCATAACAAAATACGTTTTCTATAGAAACGCCTTCATCGACGTTTGTTAAATGCAGTTTTGAGTTTATTATTTTAATTTCCTCTCCTGATGAATTAAGCCTTCTGACTGATAAATTGATTTGAGACTTAAAATCAATAACAATCCCCTTTTTCTTTAGCAAAAATCTTTTTACTACTTGCTTAAACATTAGACCACATCCTACTCTATTATTGATTCATACCTAGCGTAAGCATCATAAAAAAACGACTCAAGTATATCCATCTGCTTCAAATACGCCTCACTCACAACAGCATTTCTCAAGAAAATATTTTCACCTTCAGTCAAAAGATACCTAAGTTTGATTTCTCTTCCGGCCTCTTTAACTGCTGCAATATAAGCTGCACACGATTTTATATTTTCAATCGTTCCAAAATTTGAAATCATTTTAGGAAGATCTTCAAGTGAATTAACTTTTGTAATGCCTTCTATTAATGAAAATGGAACTTCTCCAAAAACTAATGCCTTTTTCCCAAGCATTGCCGTTTCATAAGCACTTGACCCGGTAATTGTTATAACGCCCTCAGCTTTTAGTATCCAAGGTTTAGGATCA
Organism: Fusibacter sp. 3D3; assembly: GCF_001748365.1. Lineage (GTDB taxonomy): Bacteria > Bacillota > Clostridia > Peptostreptococcales > Acidaminobacteraceae > Fusibacter_A. The sequence goes on from NZ_BDHH01000009.1 coordinate 90,986, forward strand.
TCATAATAATTTATAGACACAACCTTAACATTCGGTAATTTAGAAATAGTTCTATAAAACTGTACAGATCTTTCACCAAGCATAGATTGATGTTCCTTAACGTATAAATACCATCCAATCGGTAAAGATTTTGATATTTCCTCTATTACAAATTGTTCATTTACAAATAGAGGCGCCTTTACGAAAGTTGTTGATTCAGGAATCAAATGCAATGGCATATAAACATATCGTTCGCCTTCAACAGGATCACTGAAATATTTATTTTTACCTAGTAGCTTATGTTTCAATAGTTCAACCTTAAAATAAAAAAGAACATATTTTAATGAATCTGGATATAATATTTTATTTTTTATTTTAAGTCCACGATTACCACTAAATATGTCTTGATCCCAAAAGTAAATTATTTTACCGATAAGAGTCTTAATGGTTTTAACTATAGGATCTCTTTTGTACTGTGCCGTAATGGTATTTCTAAATTCTTGAGGCATAATTGAAATTTGACTCCTAAAATTGTTAACGTAGTTTATTTCTTCAACTAGCGCTTCATTTGATGAATTATAACAGTTCTCATAAATCGTTCTAAAATAGTCATCAATGCCAATTCCCATATTAAATGTCGGATATTTATGTTGTTCATATCTTGGGTGCTCAAATGTAATATATGGTATATTTTGCGCATATGCTACTTCATTTATTATCGTCCTTGGTAGCTCTGCATCGTCTAAGTCAATAATAACATCTGGTTTGAATTCTTCGAAAATATCAATTACCCTTTTATAATTTAACTGAAGCCAATACATTTGCTGTTCGTACGTAAAATCACTATAATAACTTCTATCGTGATAGTAGTTTGTTGTAAATTGAGAGGACATTAATTGCATATTAAGTTTTTTAAAATGGCAGTAAGTTTTTTCTACATAAGACATATAATTTTTATCAACTTTTGGCGAATTCATATTATCACTAAACGTCCTTGCAATATCCTTAACGTCGTACAGATCTATATTTTTCATATCCAAAAATCTATAGTATGTTGACTCATTTAGATAACATTTATTGTACATGCACTCTGCTGGCATAAAAAAAAATGCTGCAACAGTGTTGTCTTCCTTCCATTTTTCTGCGAGAAAATACAATGGATATGAGTATGTTTCTTTGCATAAAAGTAAAATTCTTTTATTTTTAAAAGACATAGATAACTCCTTTATCTCAATAACTTGAACGAATTTTCTTTAACTTGACAAAATATTTATAGAGATTCAACATTATGAGAATTGCTTTAATTTTATCTCTTTGATTGACATCTTCAGCCTTTATATATGACAAACAGTTTTTTGAAATGATTTTTCTATATTCACGGTAAGTTTTTTTCCCAAATTCGTCTTTCATTTCAGAAAGACTAGTACATGTATTAATCATAACTGTCATAAAAAGAGTATTAGCTTTTAATGCTAAATTAGGATAATTTATCTCCATAAACTCTTTCCAAAGCTTTGTCGCTTCAACCATATCCAGTTTTCTATAATTAAAATTTGATCTAGTAAGACTCTCACTTTCTTGACTATAAAAATATAAAGCTGAACTGTTATAGGTTATATTTGAGGCTAAATGAAACAACTGATGAATGATAAACATATCCTCATTATAATGTTCAAGATCAAATCTTAAATGATCAAACAGTCTTTTTCTATACAATTTTCCCCAAGGAACACAGAGTTCATGGTCTGTAAGCAACCATTCTAAAACTTCTTCACTTGTCATTTCAATAAAATTAGTTTTATTAGGATAAGTTTTCAGATCCTCAATTGATTTGAATTTAATTGAATTACAGATACTGATATCGGCATTTCCCTGTTCTAAGTCTGAATACAATGTCCTGATCATATTTGAATCAACAAAATCATCACTATCGATAAACATCACAAATTCACCACAACAAATATCTAAGCCACTATTTCGTGCAGCAGACGGTCCCTTATTATTTTGATGCACCACTTTAATTTTATCATTGCTTAAAGCATACGTCTCGCAAATACTTGGAGAATTATCTGTGGATCCATCATTTATTAATATAATTTCAAAGTTACTAAAGCTTTGATCAATAATGCTATCTAAACATCTTTCTAAATATTTTTCAACATTATATACAGGTATTATAATACTTACCAATTTGTCCAATTGTTTTTCACCTCATCAGATGCTATTTTACAAGTCTTTTGTAACACTTTTAATAATTTTTAAATATTCATCTTTGTAATACTCATCTGGCTCCAAATATGCACCTTCACCCCATTCATTCCAAGCATTAACATATACAAATCCATATTCGTTGTGTAAGTGTAAATTGGTTTTAATCTGAATAAGATTTTTGTGAAATTCTTTGGGAGAAGCATTTATATACTCAAATCCTTTGTGTTTTCGTCTTGGAGTATTATCCCACATTGGGAGGGTACACGGAATGACAGGTTTATTCTTATATTTAAGTTTTTTCCAATTGACTTTATAAATATCTCGTATATCAAAAGTTCGTTCCAATATTTCTTTTTTGAAAATGATATTATAATTTTGCCTTATCCAAGTTAAAAAATTGTATTTAACCGTTTGAAAAGGTGTCACCCTGTGCTTGAGGGAAAAACCAGGTTCAAAATTGTAATATGCGTCAATAAGATTTTCTCTTGTTTCAAGCTTTCCATTTGTATTTCCAGAAATGATAAATACACCAGAAAATCCACTTGAGATAGCCATTTCATTCCAAACAGAAATCATATTATTTAGCTTTTCGATATCATAAGATCTGTATATATTGATCATCGGTTTGTTATCGACTTTAATATATCTCTTATCTTTAAAAAAAGGGAGTAAATAATTAAAATGTTCTCTCCACTGTTTATCTTCGCCATATTCCTGCTCCATGAGCACTTCTGATTCAAGTCCATACCATGTTTTGGTCCAAGTTTCGTTTGCCCAACAAATACAGTAGTTTGTATCTATATCTTTATTTTCCAATAATATTTCCATTGGTCTATGCAAAAGCTGTTTTCCTAAAAACCAATAATGATATATACAAAAGCCATAAACACCATTTTCTTTAGCTATCTTAGCTTGCCATTTCCAAGTGTTTGCACCGTCATTTAGCAAATCATAATAATTATTATCTAAAGGTTTTCTGGGTTGATAATGCCCCTCATAAAGAGCTTTAGCAGATCTGACCGCTTCCCATTCGGTATACCCTTCTCCCCACCATTTATTATTTTCTTCAATTTCATGGTATTGTGGTAGATAAAGTCCTAATATTTTCATCTTCACTTCTCCTACTGTTTTTTATACATTGCCCTATCGAATACCAAAATAGAGGTGCTAATACTTGAAAGGCAAATACATTTGAACCAATTGCCTGTACTAAAAACACAATTATTATACCAACTTCCATGTGTTTTACATGTTCTGATTTTATGCCATTAAACAAAGCTAAAAAAACTATTAGGCCAAATAAAACACACCCTATAAGTCCTACTTCACATAGCATTTTCACATATGAACTATCAAATACTCCAATATTTCCAAACAAAGCAGACTCATGATTCATAGATCCAAGACCTTTTCCAATAACCAAATTATTAACACTATTAATTCCATCGATCCAGTTATATGCTCTTTCATTAACTGCTGAGCTCATCGTGTTTATTCTTCTAATCATCGCATTAAATGCATCATTAAAAAATAAGTTGAGACATATCATTCCACCGACTAAGGTAAAAATTTCTGCTAAAAAATGAATTTCCCTTAGCTTTTTTAATTTTAAGTAAAACAAATAATGAAAATACACCAGCACAATTGCAAAAGCCAGCCATGCTGATCGTCTACTACTAAGAATCAGGCAAATCAACCCAAATATAAAAAAAAGTAAATCTTTAATCTTCTTTTTTTCACCCACTTGCAGAAAAGAATAAAGCAACGCAATGGTGGATAATGTTCCTACTGCTGTAACACCATAAAAAGATTGTAAAGCTTGCCTTATCCAACCCATTTTATAGTTGCTTGAAAAACCATGGTAGACCAAGTAATGTCCATAAAATTGTGGCGCCCATATATAAAGAATCAGTCCAATGAACAAACTATAATAAATTGCATCAACAGTGTATTTTGTAAATAATTTAGCTTCATTTTTTGTATTCTTAAGAAAATAGAATAAAATTGGCAAAATAGAGTAAGCTATCTCAGTTAAATAAACCTTCATGGGTAACATCCCTTTTGGGAACCACAGAATTGTTAATATATTGTATAATATATATATTACAACCAAAACATCGGCATAGTTTCTAATAATTTGTTTTTTTACAACCAATTTTAGAATAAGATATAACATAAATAAAGAGGCAAATGTTCCCACTTTCACATCTGCGAAAAAAAGTGAAAGTGTATATACGAAAAATAAAAAAAAGTAGTATTTCACACCCGTATCATGTGTTTTTTTCCATCTAATTATCATTTATACCTCCAAACACTCTTATATCAATGTAACTTATTCAAAGCCTATCTCTATAAGCAATTCATGCCAATTATTTGAAAACGGTTCCTTTGGGCTATTATATACGCTTTTGTCATAGTCCAGACTGCCCTCAATAGCACTAATCATATAGCTTGCAAGCTCTTCGAAATTACTCGGGTCAAAAAATTTAAGTTTATCATAGTTGCCTATAGTTTCGTGAGCATAGGGTAAATCAGATAATATAATGGTTTTTTTAGTTTCCTTAAACTCTGATATTGGTAATCCCCATGTCTCTAACTTTGAAGGGAATATCATACAATCTATCTTTTCATATAGACTAAAGACAGACTCTCTTGATTGAAGTCCTATCCAAGTGATGCATTTCAAATCTTTATATTTATTATATATTGCTTTAGAATAATTATTTTCTTTTCCATTTAAAGTTAAACAGATTTCAAAGTTGTAAATTCCTCTATTTTCAAGTATTTTGCATGCTTCACATATAACTTCAAAGTTTTTAAAAAACCGAGGAAATGCGGGAAATAAAAAAGTGAATTTGTCATTGTTATTATTTATATTTGGACCAATTGTCACGTTAACAAGATTTGGCCTAGCAACAATAACATTTGTTACGCCATAAAGTTTTTCAAATGCCTCCCGAATCCAATTTTGCTGAACGATTATGCTCTTATTTTTTTTTATATTAATTTTGTACAAATATTTATAAAATAATGAAAATAAAAAATTTGTAGGACTATATCTAAAATTAGCTATCTCTGGTTTTAAGAATGGTGATGGATTGTGGCAATAGGTAAATTGATTATTTGCTACTACATTTGGAGTAATGTCATGCAAAGAAATCCAAATATCAATATCACGTTCTAATTTAGAAAATTTCTTGAAATAAAAATACTCATACCACAATCTCCAAAAATAGTTTTTCCTAGAATTAGGGAGCTCAATAAATTGAATCGTATTTGGGTATTCGCTAAATAGTATTTTTTTATGAACGAATGCAATTATTTTATGTTCTTTATCATATTCATGTTCAATGATTGTATCCAAACAATCTTTATATACAGATAATGGACCACCTTCAAACAAATTGATTCCCGATATAATAATCTTTTTCATAATTACGCTTACACAACAACCTAATCTGTGTATTTTCCTTTCAATGTGTCCTTTCGTGTAAAATTTAGCTCTTGATCCATAATTCACTTTCTTTATTCCACACCTTAATTACCTTCGCTGGAACACCCGCAACAATTGTATGTTTCGGTACATTTTTAGTAACAACTGAATTAGCACCGACAATGCATCCGTCACCAATTGTAATACCACTTAAAATGCTAACATTTTCACCAATCCATACATTATTACCAATAATAACAGGATCAGTAGCCAATAATCTTCTATCCGGTGGTATATCTGGTGAATCATTTTCCAAGCCTTCTTTATAGCAGCCATGACTAATATCACTTATATAAATCTTAGATGCCATTAAACAATTATTTCCAATAATTACTTTTTCACCAGCAGCAATATGCACATAATCGCCAATTTTACAATTATTCCCAATGATTAGTTTTTTATAATTTCCTTGCGTTATATCAAACATTTCTAGTCTGCAATTATATCCTGTGGTAAAACCGTTCCCATACGAAAGGTGTGTCTTTCCTCTTATATATATAGGGAGTCTAATCAATCTAGCCTTTTTAAAGAATATTTTTGTGAAAACTAAAGCGATTATGTTTTTTATAATCTCGCTAATGCTATATGAATTTTTCACCTTTGCCGTCCTTTCAGCTCACATTAAAGTCCCCATTTGATAAAATATTTCATCATTGAATTTAAGGCAATCAAAAATATTTTTTTTGATTTAACATTATCTCTTTTCCACAAATGTGTTACAGTAAAATTCGGATTAAAAATCAGTCGACCTTCTTTAACAAGCATTCTAGATAAATCTGCATCTTCAAAATGCAAAAAATAGCGTTCGTCAAAGCCTTTAACTGCTCTTAAAGCATTTGTTCGGCTCATCATAAAACAACCTGTTGAAAATTCAATATCTGTTGGTTCTGAAATCATTTCATTTTTTCTTGTATATTCGGATCTCCATTTTTCAAATACAAATCCGTACTTCTCAAAACGACCACCTAAAAAATATCTTATTTTGGGATTTAGTTTGGGCAAAAATTGTTCAGTTCCATCTGGATTTAATATTTTAGGTGTCACCATACAAATATCTTCATTTTCATCCATATAATCAAGTAAATCTTCAATTAAATTGGGTTCAAAGTGAATATCTGGGTTTACAATGAAATGATATTTAGTATTTAAGTTCATAATTATTTTATTATGACCTGCACCAAACCCGATGTTATATTCAAGCTTAAGTAGTTTAACTGAAGGAAATTCGTTCTCCACAACATTTTTTGTATTATCAGTCGAACAGTTATCAACAACATATACGTCCATAATTGATATTACACTGCTTTTAAGTAATGCATTTAAAATTGTTCTTATTTCAGTTTCACTATTATACGTAACAATACATGCTGATATTTTATAGTTTTTCATGCTAAACCCACCTTTGTTAAAACTTTCATTTCAATCCAGAAAATTTAATTTTTATAATTTCTTTTTTTTCCTTCCAAAACGCCTTCATTTTTTACAACTTTTAAAATTGTTCCAAAAAAACATCTTAAATCCATCACAAATCCTATTTTTTTAACATATTCACCATCTAATTTAGCTTTTACATCTATTGGTAACTCATCTCGTCCATTTATTTGCGCCCACCCAGTTAGTCCTACAGGTATATCGTTTGCACCATATAGATCTCTCTCATCAAGCAAATCATATTGATTCCACAAAGCGGGACGTGGACCAATAATAGACATATCGCCTCTCAATATATTTAAAATCTGTGGCAACTCATCTAAACTCGTCTTTCTCAAAATCTTTCCAGTTTTAGTAATCCATTTCTCTGGGTTCTCTAGCATATGTGTCGGAGTATCTTTTGGTGTGTCAATCCTCATTGTTCTAAATTTATAAATTTCAAAATATTTTTTATTGACCTTAACTCTTTTTTGCTTAAAAAGTACTGGACCTGGTGTGTCCAATTTAATTGCAATGATCAAGATAATAAAAATTGGCGATAGTATAATCAACCCAATCAACGACAACATAAAATCAATTAATCTCTTTATTTTCAAATACATTTAACCACCTCGTTTGTCCCCAAAATAAAAATCTGTAACTTAATCATATACTTTTAAAGAAACCCCCTCCAAAAGATGTATCCCTTTTAGAGTTTGATCATCCCAATACACAAAATTATTTGTCTTAGGATTTTCTTTTACCCATTCATAATTATATTTATGTGCACTCAAAACATCGATTAAAATAGCTGCAATTTCATCTTGTTGTCCAAAAATATAAACAATTTCGTCATGTTGAAACCGTTCTAATATAAGAGTTTCAATATGCCCTCTAATTTTCAAGACCGCTTGATATGATCTTGTTATAAAGTGTAAAGTTTTTTTAGATAGAGTTGTAAATCCACTTGGTGTAAGCATATATTTGATTCTATTACCATTTAATCTTTCAGTTTTGATTAAACCTACTTTAATAAATTTTTTTAACAACAAATTTACCATCCCTAGTGATAATCCTGTTTGATCTGATATATCGCGTTGAGAAATCATATCATTTTGTTGTATCACACTTAATATGTTAACTTCGTGTGTCTCCATAAGACTATTGCTCCTTACTTAATTGATTTAACACGCGGTTCTATTTTTATCGTTCATTTATTGAACACGTTAATTATAATCGATACTTTGTCATTGGTCAACCTAAATAGAATTAATTTTCTACTCTACAACAATTTTACCAATCTCAATATCTGATTTATCTGTATTTTTTAATTTTAACCAATGAACAATTCCGTTTTCATCAGTGTAGCTGCTTATGAAATAGATTATATAATCACCTTTAATATTCGAAACATTAAAATGCAAATCGTGTATTTCATTGACATTCCACATAGTAGTGTTTTCTATGTGTTCCAAAGTTATATTTTCTGTATTTCCTACGCCACCGTTACTTTTGAATCGGCTAATACTTGTTGGTAATAAATAAGCACTCAATCTATAATTTTTGTCAATGTTACTAATTGCTTTTATTTTAATGATTAGAGTTTTGTTTTCTTTGTAATCTGCACCAACAAGAACAAATCCATTATCCAGTTCTTTATAATCAAAAGTTTCTAAATCATCAGCTTGATTGTTCACGCTTTCCAGTGGATATTTGCTTTCATTTAAAAATCGTAATGGATAAATCCTATCAATATATTTTATTTTTTCAAGTGTTGATAGACTCGTAAGCTTAACGTTAAAGGTAGCATGCTTTGGTTTAATACTCTCAAAACTTATAAAAACTTTAGAATCAGGAAATTGTCTCTTAAAGTTTACATAATCTCGTCCACTCACATTATCATAATCATAGTGAGCGTGCTCAATTATATTTCCATAAATTGTAATTTCAGTTAATTTCATTACGACTATGCTATCTTCATTATTGTTCAAGATATTATAAGAAACTTTTAAATCCGAATCCGATCCAAAATCACTTAAGTCCAATTCCGTTTCAGATTTACCATCAATTTTAGTATCAGATTTTAGAATATAGACATTACTACTGCATAGTAATGTAAGTATAATCAGTACAATAATCGATACGCCTCGTTTTAAAAAGGCATATAAATCCAATTTCACTTTTAATGGATCAACAATTTTAAAACTGGAGAAAGATTTAAAATAATAAATTGCCATTCCTGATAGGAACCATAAAACTCTTTGATTTTCAATATTAAGCACACTCGCTTGTACCATAACGACACATAAAATTGCCAAAAGTTCTGAGTTGAGATACACAAAATTGCTAAAATTATCCGCGATTTTACTTCGATTTTTAATAATCACATATAGTAATAAATACAATGGGAAAAAATATAATAAAATTCCTATAATTCCGGTTTCTGAAAACAGTCCCAAATATGTGTTGTGAGGGATTTTCCCTATATACTCTAGATTTAAAAAATCAAAATATATTTTTGAATTGACAATGTAATTTCCTCTACCTACACCAAAAATCGGATTATCTTTGCCAATCAGCCATGCAACCAATGCCAGGCTGTGACGCGTATCATATCCACTCCCAAAGTTCAAAAAACTATTATATAATTTAGTAAGAAATTCATGTCTAAATATTAGACCATCAATATTTAGAATAGCAAGCAATCCCATCCAAAACACAAGTATAGCATCCAATAATACGATAACTCTTTTTGTTGATCTGCATGCAATCCACACTATAGAAGCTAAAAAAGCGGCTAAAAATCCGCCTCTAGAATCTGTCAAAAGAATCAAGCCAAGTGAGATTATTGTATTTAAATAATACACCCATCTATAACCAATTCGGTTTTCTCTTCTTGCAAAGCGCATCATTAGAAATGCATTTATACCCAGGAACGTAGCTGCATGATTGGGGTCTGTGTAAGTACCCATAAAAAAAAACTTATATTTATCTAGATTCATATAATTCGAAAAATAATTATTAACTGCAATAAAATTTAACAATAAACCTATAATCATAAAAAGGTAAGAACTTATTGTCCATATCACCTTGATATATTTTGTTTTGATTATCAATAAAGCCTTATAGCCAATGTAAAAATAACTCAAATTAATAAAAAGTTTTATAAGCTCTCCTAATAAGCCTTTCCACCCTTCATCTATTATTGTTCCACTAGAAATAGCATGAAATCCAACAATAATAATCCAAAAGAACAAAATCAATGCCCAAATATATATTTTAACACCCTCTGCGATATCCTTTAATTTCATATTAATCAGCATGAAAAGAATAATAAATGGAATCACAAAATCCGAAATCGCAAAATTGAATGGAACTTGTCCAATATATATAACTTTCATAAAATTAAGCAATAATATCATTAATAAAAATAACATTTTTCCAATATTATTCAACGTTATACTCTTGCTTAACTTTCTGTAATAGGAACTAAACATTGCTACCTCATTTGCTAATTTTCTTAGTGACTGTACACGGCTAGGCACACAATAATAGAGCAAAATAAACCACTCATTCTGCTCTATTTTTAATTATAACGTGTTTTTCCAATATGTTCTAAACACTACAATGATGATACTTAACATTAAGCCTAATATTAAGCTAATAAAAATTCTAATTAATCTCTTTTGAGCCAAAGGAATATCTGGCAAATATGCATCTGAGATAATATTAAAATTTGAAGATAAAACATCTAGCTTTCCATTTAAAATAGTAGAAGAACTCTCACTGTCTTTAGAATTGTTAATTTCATTTCTTTCATTTAAAAGTTCCTTATAAAAATCTTTTGTCTGTTTCAAAGTCTCTTTAAGATTAATTAATTCTGTTTTCTGCTCCAAATACTGTGATTCTAAACTAAAATAATTTGAATCAGAATATTCTTCTATCATCACGCTTTGTGAAAGTGATTTTATATCTACATTTAACTCCTCTGCATATAATGCTGCTGCATTAGGGTCGGCAAACAATGCTTTTTGAAGAGTATAAATCGGATTTACACTATCCATTAGTTGTTTTGTCTCCGCCAATATAGATTCTTTAAGGTCAATTGATTTTTGGAAATTATCAATTGAAACTTCATATGACAAAATAAAATTGTCTAGTGCATTTTTTTTAAATGTACTTCTTAGATTCTCCAAATATACTTTAACCAGATTATCATTAATTGTTTTAGATAATACTGGATCGCTAGCCACAACTACAATTTGAAAACGATTAGTTTCTTTTTTGTCATCTTTTACAATTTTAATTGACCTCTTAAATATACTTCTTGTGACATCCAATTCATTATCCTTTATAACCTGATCTAGCACATCTTTACTGTATACATATTGAATATAGTCATCTATATTCTGAGATGGAAATGAATAAACCCCAAATCTAGTTTGAACATCCGTTGGTGTTTTAATCATAAGCTCACTCGTTGATTCATAAGATGGTGATGTAAAAATAAAAACATATGCACCTGTTAGAATAACAATTATTGAAGTAATAACAGCAACTAATCTTCTCTCTTTCCAAACTGATAAAATCAGTTCTTTAATATTTATTTCATTATATTCTTCAATATGATAATTCTGTTTTTCTTGCATCTCTTTTTTCCTCCATTTTTAATTCTCAAAGACTATTTTATCACAATAAAATTCATTAGCTGACTTTTGTCTCTAATTTGGAATATATTCTTAATATTATTCCATTCACAAGTATCCTTAATTAAGATCTACCTCAAAGAGCATCAATAAATTTATCTCATCGACTATCATTCGATGCTATATTTTATCACAAAAACCTTGTTTATAGCTCATTTCCTAATTCAACCCCACCTTCGTTTAAATTCGGTTTATATGGAGAGATATGATAAATTCTTGCATCATCGAGAATAAGTACAATTTCTCTAGAATACAGCTTCAAGCATTATGTGTTAAATTTGTATGTTTTCCACTTTTTCGCTTTAAAAAAGCATCACAGAACTATACCTGTTTTGAGGGGTCAGCTTTATACAATGTACGGGGTAGAGATGTAAATGCTAATTCTCTTGTTATCAAATGTAAATTCAAGATGGATCAATAAGCATTCCCATTCACAAACCCCTTCACAAACGTGAGCAAAATCACCTTCACATCTAGGCTCATCGTCCAGTTCTCAATATAGTACAGATCAAACTCGATCCGCTTTTCTATGGAAGTATCTCCGCGCCAGCCATTCACCTGTGCCCATCCCGTAATCCCAGGTCTCACTTGGTGCTTGATCATATACTTGGGAATCTTTTCTTTAAACTGATCCACAAAGTAAGGCCGTTCTGGTCTTGGCCCTACCACGCTCATATCGCCCTTGAGCACATTAAAAAACTGTGGCAATTCATCGATACTTGTCTTTCTCATAAAGTTGCCCCACTTGGTCTTACGGGGGTCATTTTCAGTAGTCCATTTGTGCTTCTCTTTGCTTTTATCTTCCACACGCATGGATCTAAACTTGTACATTTCAAAGTTTTTTCGGTTCAATCCCACGCGCTCTTGCTTAAAAATAATCGGCCCCGGTGATGTGAACTTTATCATCAAAATACTTAAGAGCATTATAGGTGAAAAAAGCACAATAGCCACACTGGAAATCAAGATGTCTACAAGTCTTTTCATGATGGCTTTAAAGAGATTATCAAGCGGCACATGTCTGGTGTCTATGATAGGCATCCCCTCTAAATCGTCCATATAAGGTCTTGCTGGGATGTACTGATAGTAGTAGGGGATTATATTTGTCTTGATGCCATGCTTCTCACAGAGCCCTATAAGCTCACCTAAGCAGTCATAGGCATTGAAGGTTAAAGCGATCGTGACGACATCTATAGCTTCATTTTTTAGAACGTCTTCCAGTTCTCCTATTCTACCTCTAATGCCGCAACCTGCTGGCAAATCACGTCTCTTAATGGTCACATCATCTAAAATTCCCACGATTTTATACCCAAACGCGGGATTCTTCCCGATATTCTTGATGAATTGTTTGCCGATATCATTATAGCCTATCAAAAGGCACTTCCTAAGATTATACCCTTTCTTCCTATAATTCTGAACAAGCGAAATGATCACCCCTCTGGAAGCAAAGGTAAATACAATGTTTAAGAAATAAAACGTCACCAGTACAAGTCTTGAAAAATCCACTATTTTGAAGACAAAGAGGATTAAAATCAAAGTCACAATCCCATAGGTGTTCACTTTAATAACGCCTTTTAACTCTTCAAAGAGCTTATAAGATCGCACTTGATAAAGCCCCATAAAATTATAAAACATCAAGTAAATCGGAATCGATGCCAGCAGTGGCACAAAGGCTTGTGTCAAAGGAATCGCCAAGATCCCCTCTGAAAAAAACGACGTGTAGAACCTAATGTAATGCGCAAGCGAAAAAGCAATGCTCATCACAAATATATCGATCACAATTTGCAATTGGTTGAGTGTTTTTTGGTTTTCTTTGAACATTTTAAACCTCTTTAAATTTGATGTCTACGATTACTGTATCGCGTAAAGCTCAACCGCTGAAATCTGCTGAAGGGAAGCTTTTGAAAGTGAAAACTGATGATTTTGAGGTTGATAACTTTCCGAAGTTTTAATCACCACGATATAAACGCCATCACTATTGAGCGCATTATCTATAACAATTTCGCCCTCAGTCCCCGCTTTGGAATCCAACTTAAAAAGTGTCTCCGGATTCGAATCCGCTGTATGCAGTTGAATTTCATATAATTTATTCGGCTCTAGATTGAGTGGTTTAACGATCTGATCCCCCATGAGTTTCCAATCATCTGGTGTTTCATCTTGATCCACATCTATTTCAAAAAACGAAACCCATTTAAGGGCCGAAATCCGCATTGCCCTTTGCAAATCTTCAGAGTTCCTATAGAAAAACTGCATACGCCCATACAAATTCATATAAGCCTCTGATAGGCGTTCTTTCTGCTTGATCTCATTGTTTTTCCGAACTCTGATCATCAAGCCACGCTCTGGATACTTGTAAAAATTAGCCCCCATAGAAATTTCATTTTTGTTTATATAGAAATCACCCATGATGTAACATGCCTGCATTTGAACATCATATGGATCTTGTCTCAAAGGCGCCGCTTGTATAATCTCATCTGTTAGTTTTAGAGCAGCATCAAAATCGCCTATTACAATATTATTATCGATGCTAAATTTAAGTACATTTAAGTCATACGGGGCATATGCATACGCTTTTAAAAGCACTTTATTGCCTTTCTCAGCGTGTGTTAAGTCCCCTGATCCTGATGTTTTAGCATTTAATAGATCTGCTAGTTCATATCTGTAGTTCACTTTAAACGGATTTGCTTGTACCGCTTTTTCGTAATGTGTTATAGCTCGATCAAAATCTGGTGCCTTCTTATATGCAACTGCCAAATTGTATTGAAATTCAGCGTAGTAGAAACTGCCACTGGTTAGAACGATGATCACCATGATCCCTATCGCGATTATAAAGGCTTTCTTTTTATGACCATGCACCTTTTCATTCTGCACAAGCTTAGGATAGGTCAAAGTGCCCATTAGAGCCCATAGGCTTATCATCAAGCTCAAATAGGACATATCAAAATCGATTAAACTGTGTCCTAACAATGTCATCAACGCCACTGCAATTATAGCTTCTGAATAACGCTTGTGACGAATGCCCTCAATATAAGCATAGACAATTCCGGATGCAATGAAAATCAACGCCACTATGCCGAGCACACCTAATTCAAGCATAATCTGAGCAAGGTAGTTGTGAACCACTGCCGTATAATAAAGTTCTGTTTGGTACTTTGGATAAAGCGACGTCCAAGCACCGCCACCACTCCCTATAAGCGGCTGTGTTTTAAATATCGTCAAAGTGTCGTTATATGTCGTTAAGCGGCTCCCCACCGATACTTTTTCATCAAGGTTAATACTGTTTAGTCTACTCACAATAAACTCTGGTACGAATCTATAACTCAACTTAATGCGCTTAACGATTTTACCCGCATCTTTTTTGAGAACTGCGTGATCTAAAGCCACTTTTAGATTTGAATGCCCCGCAACAAAGATCACTCTTAGCTGCTCTGTATTTTCTAGTGTTTTAAATGGAATTTCAAAATTGCCTGAACTGAAAAAATCAGCTTCTATAGGTATATTCGAAACAAACCCTTGCGAATCAATACTTTGAACAGCAATAGACCATAGAGGTGAATTGTCCAAAGCTGCATTTTCAGGACTTATATCGTTTTCCAAAGCTGCAGCTGTATCCACTTTTAAAGATAACGCATAAGCGGTATTGGATTCAATCGCTTTAATTTCCCTTACGACTGAAACCTTTTCGTGTCCCAACTGACCTCTTAAATCTTTAGCTAAGGGTTGATCTATCGAAACTGCAAAGGCCACTAAAGCCAATAATAAAGCACTGAAAAGCAAGACAATTTTCCTTGATATTTGAATGCGCTTATTGCTAAAATGCTGTTTTATTAACTCAATTAAAGCGATATAAAATACAAACATACTTATGCCCAAAATAAAGAGCCCTATTGTTTTAGGTTTTATTACTTCTGTAGCTGTATTTGCGGTTATAAAGGATTTACTTAAAATTACAGTTATTATGAGTTGCCCTGCATAGTAAAATAGCATTGAAATTTTATTTTTCCACGGTAACGCAGTGAACATCAGAAGAAGGCCAATTGGCAAAATCAGCCACGCGCCCCTTGAATACGTAAACACAAAAACCATAAACTGTCCAAAGCCCATTGCGGCTAAGCCAAACTTGCCTTTTTTATGTTCTGAGATTTCAAACAAATAACTTGTAAAGAGAACACCTATCATTAAATAGATGGCAAAGGCATTTGCATATTGAAAAGTCCCTGTAAATCTAGTATCTAAAAAGGCATCTGATAGATTTATAACGCCTGATACAGCCATAATCGAAACGACGGCACCTACAAACGAACCCAAAACATAGATCCACACCATTCTATTTTGGTCTTCTTTTAAAAATCGCGTCCTAATCCATATAAAAACAACCAACATGTATGTGATTTTAAGGGCAGCCATAACGGTTTCTGCCACATTGACACAACTGCCCAGTGCACATGTCAAGGCATAAGTCACGATCATCAACATGCCCGCTATGATGGGAGGCTCAAATGTGAAAAAACGCTTTCTCGTGAGCTCATCTCGCACCAAATAGAAATCTATACCCATAAGTAAAGTCGTCCCTATCATGAACATGAGAATATCACTGTAAAAAAAGAGACCTTTCCAGAGTGGCGCCACGATCAAAATAACGCTTAACAGTAGCCATTTCATTTTTTCCTTCATTTTATATCTCCAGTCATTTCATAAAATTTATACGTCTCTATTATTTTAGGCGAATTTTATAACATAGTCAATTCTCTTGCTTCAATTTATGCCATTATACGTTCCATATAGGCCTTGATCGTTTTAAAAACAAAAATAAGAATCACTTTTTTAAATGATTCTCACTTTTTTATAACTATATAATTTGAATCTTTTTTAACACATTGTCATAAATGCGCTACTTTTTAAGCACAATATTAAAGAACGCAGCATTATCTCCTGATGTAGAAAAGGGGGCAACAGCACCAAACGTAACATAAACATCACCATCTGGTACTGAAAGGAAATTTATCTTATAAGCAACTTCAGAATCCCTTTTCGGATGAAAACCTTTGGAAACAGAAACCAATGCTGGATTGGTTGTATAAACCATCAACGCCTCTTGACCACCGACATTAGAAGCATCTAAAATACTCTTGGATTTGATCAAATTGCCATCTGTATCTACTACACTGATGTCTAAGTAATACTGTTTCGATGTAGAATATATAAAATCGACATACTCCCCATTTTCATCCACTACACCATTGATAACAACTTGACTAATACCATTCATAGTGGCTGAAACCTTTAATACCTTACTATCTGCAAAACCACTAAAAGGATCTGTTATTGTTATGGTCACGTTGTTAAGGTCTTTTAAAATGCCGCTTTTCTGTGGCGCAGTTCCATGTTGCACGGTTATAACGCCTGTTCTAGGGTCCACTATAGGTTCCGGCTTATTCGTCGAAACACTGAATTTAAGACCTCTCCCTAAAGAAGTATCCGTTATATCCTCATCATATTGATTGAAGACTTTGTACCTAACACTGCCCACATAATCACTATATCTGATAAGTGTTTCTGAATCAAACGAAATTCTAGTAACCGCTTCTTTTTCTGTTACAGCATAATAAGGTCCGTATTGTATAGGTTCGTTATTCGATTGGTCCACGACAATAACCTCATACTTGTCAGGTGTCAAGCTATAGCTTGAAATGAGCTTGACAACTGTATTATCTTGATTCCAAACGGTTCTAAATGATATTTTATTCATTTGATTTTTAAGTTCAAAAGTCATTTTATCGGGGTTTTGGACTGCCTTTTTAAACCTGACTTCAAATGCCCTTGCTGAAACAGCAACCATTTCAGACGCTATACTTTCTGGATTTGAAGGTTTCACATCACTCACAAGACCGGCCTCTAGTTTACCGAGCATTACACCTAAAGCTACCTCAGAACCCTTTACAGGCTGATTGACAGCTTGCCACATCGACTCAAATGCATTTTTTCTTAGAAAAAGACCATTCGTAGCACCCACTTCGATATTTTTACTTTTCGAAAAAGAAACCACATTTGCATAGTCATAATTTCCATTATACCCCATCGCATTCATCAGAAAAGCTGCGAATTCTTGCGTACTCACAGAAGCCTCAGGATGATATGAACCATCAGGGTACCCCCCTAGCAAACGATACGCTTGTCCATACGCAATATAAGGTGCATACCATTGATCAGATGCAACATCCACAAATGTGCTTGGTGCTGCATAGTACTGTGCTTCCGATTTTACTCCTTTCAGCTCCGCTAAAATAACAGCAACTTGAGCTCTAGTCAATGGCTTGTCCAACATCAGATCCCCATTATCGCCACTTATGAATTTATACTTGAGCAGCATATCCGCCCCTGTCTCCGATTGATTTTCCATAAAACTCGGAAAAATACTGATCAACAAAATCACAATCATTACTAATGGTATTCTCTTTATCATTGAAAACTCCTTTCACTACTGTAGTATGTAACCCTAAATTACTCAAATTGATAAAAAACGCTATTTGAGCAATGCTCAAATAGCGTTTAATATTTATAACCATCTTTCAAAATCTAATTCTAACGATTAGTTAGAAGTAACAACTTTGAAGATAATCGTTTTGCTATAAGCACCAGCACTTGCAGTGATTGAGAATTCATCCCCAACGGCTACAACACCAGTAATATGAGCAACACCAAGACTATCTACATATAAAACAGACGGAGCATCGCCTGCAGCAGCAGGAGCGCCTACAGCAGTCTTAACCACACTAATTTTATCTGCAATACCAGTACTAGCACCATATTGAGTATTCACTTTGAATTTAAACCCATTTGTAGATGTTTTAGTACCATTTTTATTAAGGTATAATAAAGATTTACCATTAAAAGCATCAAATGTCGTTTTAGTCACTGTAGCAACGTCATTAGTCAATACGAATGTTTTATTTCTTAATTTAGCGTCGTCAAACGATGCAATTACTGCAGACGCTTTAGGAGATTCATTACTTGCAGTGATATTAGCAGATGCTTGTAAAATACCATTTGCACCATAAACTAATCCAGTAACAGTAGCATCAGCTGTTGTCGCATTATTGAAATCACCAGCAGCGATAATTGTATCATTTCCAACTACTGAAAACTTGTTATTGTTTACTGTGAAACCAGCTTGCATTGATGATGGTAATCTTACAATCGTGCCACCAGAAGTTTTACCGTATACACTAGGTCTTGAAATCACGCCTTCAGCGTCATCAGAAGCCCAAGTGATCTTAGTACCATCATAGTAAGAATCAAAACCTTTTAACATTAAGATTTTTGTACCTTCAAGATCGCCAACAGAAGCACTTACAATATCTTTTGGTACAATATTGTAAACAGATGTAGAAGCAGTATTAATTGACTTCCAAGCAGCTGGAACAGCTGGATCAGTTGCAGTAGCTGGAATAGCTGCGCTCATATAACCCAAATCATAAGTGATCGTTGAAGAACCATATTTAGAACCACCGTAGAAGTATACTTTTGTATCTCCACTAATTGTTACCTCTTTTAATTTAGCAATTACAGCACCATTTTCATCTAGTGGTGTAGTTCCATTAAAGGAGTCCGCTTCTGTAGTAGAAAGATAAATCTTATCATCTTGTGAAGAAGTTATTTTTACTTGGTAAGTTAGGTTATCACTATCATTTTTTAAGTTCATCTTGTTATCAAATTGGTCAAAGATATTCATGTGACTAATATTTCTATTCCATTGTGCATTTTCAGTGAACGCATAAGGATGAGCCAATGCCTGAATAGTCTCTGGAATTGCTTTTTCTTTAACTATTATAGAGATTGAACTATAAGAGTTTGTTGTTGCGCCATCAATTGTTGATGAAAGAAAAACGCTTTTATCAGTTGTTGTAGCGTTTATAAATGTACCAAACAATTTAGCAGACCCATCAGCTTGTCTAATGAATTTAAATGAATCTCCGTCTGGAACTCCACTAAGATTAATTTTACCACTTAATTTGTCAAATTCTGTAACAACTTTGCCGCTTTGATCAAATGCTTCAAACGGAAACTCAATTGTTTTCCCACTTGAAACAGTTATAGCAGGTGCTTGTAATACAAATTTTTCTACTGTAGAAGATCTGCCTAAAGTAAAAGTAGCAGTTGCACTTTTACCTGAATAAGGAGAGAGTGCTAAGAAAGTAATTGGCATATCATAAGATTCAGATTGAGGCTTTTCAAAATTTATTCTATAAGCCATCTCGCCAGAACGTTTCGGATGTTTTTCAGGCTTAATCTCAATAACCGATTTATTAGTACTTTCCACGCTTAAAATCTTTTGTTTAGCCTCACCAACAGTAGCATTTAAAATCGCATAAGATTTTACTTCTTTACCGTTAGCATCTAAAACAGTTACATCTAAATAGTATGTTTTAGAAGTGTCGTAAGCAAAATCAACTGACTCACCCGCTTCATTAACGATACCATTGATTTTAACTTCATTAACTACAGAAATAGTATCAGAAACATTTAAAGTTTTAGTAGAAACAAAACCTGAAGAAGTATCTCTAACTGTAAGAACTACTGTTTTAAATGTTCTTAATTGACTATTGTACTCTTTATCGGTACCTTGAGTTACTGTGACAACGCCCGTTTTTTCATCGGCGTCAGCACCTTTATCTGTTGAAGAGATCCATTGCAAACTTCTTCCTAAACTTCCATCAGTTATATCTTCTCCGTATTGGTTAACTACTTTGTAGCCAACAACACCTTGGATATCACTTAAACGAAGAAGTGTATCAGAATCAAAAGTAACAGCAGCCACTTTTTCTTTTTCGATTGTCACTTTAAATGTGCCTAACGCAACTGGAGTAGCTGCAGTAGCATCACTTACAACGATTTCGTAGTTACCTTCTGTAAATTTAGCAGCAGAAGATAAAGTTGCAACTGTTTTTGCTTCGTTCCAAGCAGCAGTTAAAGCTACTTTAGTTGTATCTCTCTTAACTTCGAAAGCTACTTTAGTTGTATCTTTCACTACGTTTTTGAATTTAATTTCAAAAGATTTAGCAGTGTTAGCTGTTACAGTATCAACTGCTAAAGGACCTTCTGAAACTATTGCTGATGTTAATCTACCTAATTTAACACCTAAAGCAACTGTCTCGCCTTTAGCCGGTGTGTTTACAGTAGTCCACATTGAATCAAATGCAGCACCTCTTGTAAGAGAAGCAGTTGACTTAACGCTTACGCCTACAGCAGCCGCATCCGCTATTACAGTATTCCATGTAACATCATATTTCAATGCTTTCATCAATACTGAAGCAAATTCTTGTCCACTCATGCCAATTTCTGGTTTGAAAGAGCCATCTGGATATCCAGCCCACCAACCATTAGCTTGTCCATAAGCTACATATGGTGTATACCATTTCCCAGCTGTTACATCACTGAAGTTTGCTGGTGCAGCGTAGTTAGCTGCCTCTTCTTTTAAGCCGTTCATTTCTGCAACAAGTACAGCCATTTCAGCTCTAGTCAACTCTTTGTCAACCATTAAGTCGCCATTATTTCCTGCGATAAAACCGTATTTGTAGAGCTGGTCAGCTCCGGTTTCACCTGCGGCGAATACTGGCATCATACCTAGTACCATCGCTAAAACGAGTACTAAAGATAATACTTTTTTCATCTGTGAATTCCTCCCTTAAAATAATTGTTTGTTCTTCTTTTCAGAAGAGAGTTTTGATCAATAACCCCCTTCTGAGGACCTTAGTCCTCAGATTCAGCAAATCCCTTGAGGTTTATTGCAAAATCTTACTACATGATTATACCACTAAAGTAAAACTGTGGTCAATCAAACTTTTAGAATGTAATAGAACTGTAAAATAGCTTTATTACACCATATACACATTATATACTATCCTGTATGCTTTGTGCGTTACATCTTTATGACATGCCTTGTAATATTTCTGTAACAAAAGCATCTATGTACAAAACCGGGTTTTCGACACTTGTAAATGATATTTTTTTATAGAATGCTGTATTTAGGCCTTTAAGGCTTATTTTTTTGTCAAATTTTTCAGTTTTATATGTTGTACGGAGTTGTATATTGTGATATAATAGGCTATGAAATTAAATTATGATAAGAAATCAAAAGACCCAACCTACTTTGTGCAAAAGGGCTACCGTAACGGTAATAAAACCACAACAAAGAATATCGCTAGAATTGGTAAACATTCTGAACTGCTAAAGATTACAGATGATCCTTTGGCTTATGCCAAGGAACAAGTTACTAAGTATAATGATGAAGAAAAAAATGGCAAGGTGACTATGGAGGTGAAAATCGATTTTGCTGAAAAAATCAAACTCAACAACGACCTTGTTTCTTCTAGTACAAACTTGAATATCGGATATCTGTTTTTACAGCAGCTTTATCACGACTTGCAAATTGGATCTTTCTTTAAAAGTATAACGAATGATTCTAAGATTACTTTTGACCCAAACACTGTCAATCGTTTCCTTACTTTTGCAAGGATTCTTTACCCTGACTCCAAGTTAGGAACACACCAACATCTTAATCACTATTTTGAAAAGCCTTCTTTTGACTATGTCCATATACTGCGCACTATGGATCTTCTAGAGGCTCATTATGACGACTATCTTGCTTATCTTTTTGATAAAAGCAAGACTATAGTTAAACGTGATACATCTGTTTGCTATTATGACTGCTCTAATTATTATTTTGAAATCGAATCTCCCGATGATGATTATGTTGACGAGATTACCGGTGAAATCATTAAAGGTTTTCGCAAATACGGCATATCCAAGCAACATCAACCAGCACCTCTTGTTCAGATGGGACTATTTATGGATTCAGATGGCATACCACTTTCCATGTGCCTTACTCCAGGGGCCGATAACGAGCAGACGACAGTCATTCCATTAGAAAAAAAACTGACTGAAATGTTTAAAGGGAAAAAGTTCATCTACTGTGCAGATGCTGGTTTGGGTGCTCTCAGCATCAGGAACTTTAATTCTATGGGTGGTAGAGCGTTTATTGTCACACAATCCATCAAGAAACTTTCAGGCACCTTAAAAGAAGCTGTATTTAACGATACCGATTACAGACTACTCTCCACTGACAACGAAGTATCTGTAGCAGCTATGAAGCGTTTTGATAAAAATGATCCTGCAAACAGGAATCTATATGACGACAAACTATATAAGATTGTAACAGCAGACAAAGCTATAGATCTTGGTCTTTACGAAGAAAAAACCTTAAAAAGTGGCAAGACAAAGACAGTAAAATCAAAAGCGGTGGTTAAGCAGAAAATCATCATTACATTTTCAAGAAAGATGATGGAATATCAGAGATTTATTAGAAACCGTCAGATAGAAAGAGCTAAAGCGCTGCTAAAAAACATAGATCCCGATTTATATAAAAAGGGACCTAATGATGTTACTCGATTTATCAAAAGAACGTCTTCTTCCAAAATGGGCGACAAAGTTATTGATCGTTATGCGCTTGACCAAGATGCCATTGAGGCAGAAGAAAAATACGATGGTTATTACGCAATAGCTACTAATCTTGATGATTCTGCAAAAGATATTATTGAAATCAGTTCTAAACGATACAAAATCGAAGACTGTTTCCGCGTTATGAAAACAAACTTTTCAGCCCGTCCTGTGTTTCATCAGAACAAAGAAAGAATCATCGCGCATTTTATGATATGCTACACAGCTCTTCTAATCTATCGCTTGCTAGAAAAGAAACTAGACTTGAATCAAACTCATTTTTCTGTTGAAAACATTGTTGAAACTCTAAAAAATATGGAAATAGCAAATATCGAAGATATGTGTTATATGTCAACCTACACATGCTCTCAAGTTTGCACGGCGTTAAACACTGTATTTGATTTAGAACTGAATAAAAAGTATTATCAACCAAAAGAACTCAACAAAAAAATTAAAAAAATTTTAGGATAAGATTTCCGTACAACAAAGTCAACACTAATAAAGAGGTCACAAACAGCCATTTAAAGCCATTTGTAACCTCTTTTTATTTTCAAACTGTCGAAAACGGGATATACTATCCTGTATGCTTTGTGCGTTACATCTTTATGACATGCCTTGTAATATTTCTGTAACAAAAGCATCTATGTACAAAACCACCAAAATGCCTCGGCTGTGCCTGCAGATTGGTGGTTTTGTACATAGATGCTTTTAGACAATCTTTGAAACCCTTATTTATGATTACTACATTAACTACATTTTAATTGAGCTTCAATAATTCTATAGCTCTATTGAGTTGTAGGTCATATTCACCTTTAATATAAGCCGCTGTTTTTACTTCAATTGAATCTACAGTCTTAAGTGTCAAGACGCCATTTACCGTTAAATGATGCTCCGCTTGATAAGCTCTGATGGCCTTTTCTGTTTGTTCGCCAAATTGACCGTCTACACTTACGTCATAGCCTAGCATTTTCAATCTTTGTTGAGCACCATACACATTTAAGCCGATTTCGCCTCTGTAACGGTATACTTTTTCACTCATTGGCACAAATTCCAAATACTGAGCTCTGACAATGTTGTCAACACCTCTTATTTCTAGATCGGGGGTAATGCCTTTTTTATCCACATGTGTATTATTAGGTGTTAAATATTCTGCGACCGTTAATTTGATGCCACCGCCGTTTGTAAGCGGCACTAAGTTTTGAACCGTCCCCTTGCCATAAGTTAAACTTCCAATAACGGTCCCCGTTTTGTTTTGCTGCACAGTTCCTGAAAAAATTTCAGAAGCGCTGGCAGATCCCCCGTTGACAAGCACAGCAAGTGTCATTGGCAATTTTTCACGTTCCGCTCTAAAAACTTCATCCGTTTTGCCTCTGTAATCCACTTTGACAATTTCTTTGCCTTTGTCCACAAAATAATCACTGATGTGGATTGCTGAATGTAAGAAGCCGCCTGGATTGTTTCTCACATCGACGATTAGCTTGTCAACCTTATTTTCTTGCATATATTTTATGGCCGCATCAAATTCAGCGTTTGTTTTTTCTCCAAACTGAGTGATTTCAATGTAACCTATGTTGTTTTCAAGTAATTCAAAATTTACAGTATTGACGACAATAATATCTCTTATAATTTCAAAAGGTAAAATCTCTGAATGGTTGCCCCTTATAATGCCAAGTGTCACCTTCGTCCCCTTCTCGCCTCTAATCTTAACAACTGCTTTTTCTTTAGTCCAACCCTTAGCGTCTTCGCCATCTATTGTGGCGATTTTATCATTCGGCAAAAGGCCTGCTCTGTAAGCGGGTGTATTTTTTATAGGCGATACGATTTCAACATACTCATCTCCGTCTGTAATTGTAGCCCCTATGCCACTGAATTCACCTTCCATATCCGTACTAAATTCTGAATATTCTTCAGGTGTAAAATAGTTGCTGTGTGGATCAAGCGATTCAAAGATGCCTCTATAAGCACCCTCTATCAAAATCTGTTTATCCACGTCTTTATAATAGTTATCTTTAGCAAAGTCTACCATAAATTCTACAAAGTTTTTATAGTAACTCACACTCTCATCTATTTTTACTTCACCATCACTACCGACATTTACATTAACCGTATTGGCTAAAAGCGTCACATTGTTATCTGTCTGGGAAAAAACAGGCGCAATCGCTGTCCCAACTAAAAGCAAAACCAGTAGGATCACCAATATCTTTTTAAACAGCATCTGTCTTTCATGTTTTTTGTTCCGTTTGTTGCTTTGGGTTGTTTTTATTCTATTTTCCTTGCCTTTCAATGTGTCACCTTCCTATCCTCTACTATGAAGCATTTTTTCATCTTTCATTATAGCAAGTTTGCCTTTAAATCTCTACGATTATTTTGGTGTAAAATGATTTTCCACACCGATTATCGAAATTCGATCTTTTGAAACGCTATGCTTCTCACCTACCACATGGAACTCATAAGGGGCGAGCGTATTCCCTCTGGCGCGTATTTTTATTAAATACGTCTTACCCGCTTCTAAAGTACCCTCTGTATAAAAGCGAATGGATTCACCCTCGTTATACCACCCCGATAAGATCTTTTCTCTATTTTCATCGAATACTGCCCCTTGAATATCGCCTTCACTCCTTGTGAAAAACACATAAAAATCTGTTTGACTGGGTTTAAAGGCGTACCAAATTTCATCGTGTGGATTTTGCACAGAACTGCCATAGTTTTCAAGATCGATTTCAAAATCTTTTTCTAAAATTGGATTTCTAGCACAGATGAGATAAGCTTCATTATATAAAACTATGGGGTTGCCTGTAAGCATCAATCGCTTTAACTCTTTTAAAGTGTTAAGGCCCTCTATACTTTGAATTTTATTATGATCTATTTTCAAATATTTCATGCAACTAGATGCCACTTCTTTTTGAGCTTCTGCTTCTAAAATCGGAGAAATAGCTGTGATTTGATTTTCCTTTACATCCAGTCCTTCCAAATTTGTCAAAGTGGTTACAAATTTAATTTCACTGAGATTATTTTGACTGAGATTTAAATGTTTAAGATTGGGCATCTTACCTAAAAAATCATAACCACCTTTGAGATTCGTATTATCTAGATATAAATCTTCGAGATTTGTCATTGTTTGAATAGCTGACACTTCTGCAGTGGTAGGCCCTTGAAGGTAAAGGTATTTCAAAGTCTTCAGTCCAAGAATTGGTGTGATATCTTTTGCTTTTATATAGCTTATATTTAAAAGTTCTAGATGTTTAAGTGCTTTCAGGGGCTCAAGAGATCCCGTTATTGAATTTCCATCTATCGCTAATCGCTTTAACGCCGTTAATCCCGATAATGACTCTATTTGATTAAAACGATTAGAACCTATATAGAGTTGATTCAGTTTCTTTAAGTGTTTTAGAGCACCCAGTTCTGCAATCTGATTGCCTCTAAAGTTGATTAATTCCAAATTTTCAAAATACTCTATGCCCATCAAATCCTGTATGGGCACATCATTATACCACTGCGTTGTGGTGGGGTTCTTTATATCATACGTTATCGCTGTAATTAAAAGTGCTTCTTTCTTTGTGATTTTTCCCTCAATTTTTTTGCCAATAGCACCTTCTACCTCACGTTTTAATACGGCTTCTAGTGTGGGATCGGCAAATTCTATGTACGGCTCTATCGTCATGTTAACACCAATACTTCCCATTATCAAAATCGCAAAAAGGGCAACCATCCATTTAAGATGCTTGACATTTAACACCCTTTTTAAATTAAAAATTGACTTTACAGGTGCAATTGAAACTTCATCAACAGACAATTTCGCAGTAACGTCTAATTTTAAACGCCTTTCTTCAATTTCTTCAGCCGTTAAATAAACCAGTTCATTTTTGTGAGCCAATGCTAACAACTTCAAGAAAAAGAAATAACGCGCCTCTTTTGATTTAGGCTCATCTAACTGCATCGCCTTTAAATTCAAGCTCTGATTGAGCTTGTTGATGGTCTCAAATATTTCTTCAATTCTAATATCTTTAAGTGCATCCGCCACTGAATGGCTTACAAAAGCAGCTTTCACTGGAGTAGGTAAAATATTCTTTTGCCATTGGCTGATGTTTGGACTAGAGATATCTTCTAAATAAAACTTGTTGCCTGAAGAAATCAATTCACTTCTTCGAAGGTTAAAGAGTTCTATCACTTGATCTAGTACACTGGTCTCGCCTAAATCAATATCAGCCTGAAATCTTTCGCGCTGTTCTTCATATTTCTTTACGACACTTACGTTTTTCCTGTTGGATTCATACCTTAATTCAATCAGTAATTTTAACAAAGTATTGAAATTTAAGCGCATTTATTACCCCCTATTTAAACAGTTGTAGATTTATTATACTGGGGAACTGTGCGCTCTGCAAGAAAAAAGCATTTCAAATTATAATTTTTATGACAAATAGTTCATAATTTCTTCTGTTAAGTCCGTACCACCCTCTAATTGATTTCTTAGACATTCCAACGTGTATACAATCCCTTTTGGAATTCCCCAAGGGCCTAAAAAAAAAGTAATCCATAAATACCGCCAAACATATTTCCGCCTACTTTCATGAGCCCTTATCAAGTAGATTGGCGAAGATTTTCTAATACTTGTTATTATATAATAAAAGCAGTATTTATAGATCACAAAGTGACCCCCTAATTGGATTTCATGAATAACTTCTTGCTAAGTTAAGCCTTTAATGCCCACTATTTCAAGTTCTTTCATTGTCAACATCCCTTCTCGGGTGTTAATTATGGTTAAAATGTCAAAAGTCAGTTGCACATTAACCCCCTACCATATGCACTATCGCGTACTTCCCGTAAACGACATCAAAGGGTAGAGGCTTGCTCAACTTTTGGATTTTGACACCTAACCAATTATTTTAAAAAAGAAGCCATTCCTAAGGAAGGCCTCTGAAAAAGCCATATCTCTATGCCTATCCCAGTGGCATCCCCTAAGATGCCTTCTCTTTTGGAAATGTTATTTTGTATCTAAATTAATAAACCCAGTAATAACTTCTATTAACTTTTATGATCATGCCTTGTTCAAGTGAAATACTCGTATCTTGAATCTCATTTGAGTCGTTAACAGCGTCATTCATATTGTTATAAAATTCCATATTTATATTATCACTTATCAAACTCATCGATGCCCTGAGTTCTTCTTTAAGCTCCCACCATTTCATGCCAATGGTTTCTTGTTTATACTCTACACCTGAGTCCACACCTCCATTGCCAAAGATAATCCCTACAGGTCTACCATGCTCGACATCTGCGTAGAATCCATCCTTTACATGACCATCCATGATCACATTCCAGTAAGGATAAAGAGAGTATGTTTGATAGGCAGCTTGTCCTTCATAATCGTGATTAGCTTCATATGGTTTAAGTGTGTAGCGTTCATCTCCAGTGTATCTTGTGATGAAATAATCCGATGAGTACAGATAACCAGTCCAACTATTATTAGGTTTAAATTCTCCATTCGAAGAGCCTAAACCACCTTCAAGTCTTGCTGTATAGTGATTATTATCAGTTCCATTTACAGTCTGGCTAACAGAAATATTGTTAAGCGCATTATTCCCAGCACCATCGCCAGATTTCAATTCACTTGGATCCAAAATAACTAAGACCGCACTTGTTGAAGTCATCTTAACCCACTCTACACTGTGTTTAAATGAGTCTGGATGTGAGGTGTTGAATGATCCGTAATTCAGCCCGTAATTACCAACAGTAATTCTTATGCTTTGAGCATTGGGATCGATATCAAACACTTGAATGCCGATGTTATGCGCACCATAAAGTGTTGTATCTTCTTTAGTCAATTTAACACCAGGCGCTTTAGGCGTTCCAAAAGAACCAAAATCTTTCTCTGCACTTCTTAAAGAAAGTGTACAAACATCATTAAGATCCCCTGCATCTTTAAGGCCACTTGTACTTTTAAATTGATAATCTTCAACATTATGCTCTTCAAAAATAAGGGCATTATCCACTGTTGGTGCACTGTACCAATTTCTCAACGTTGCGCCCGCAGGTGCCGCATCACAGACAAGTTGAAGTGTCTTCGCATTAATCCAAAGACCATGGTATGCCGATCCAAAAGGTTTCCCTTGGAAGTCTATCAGTGCATTCAATGTGTTTTGATCAAGTATTACGCCTTGCTGGAAACCGGCCATATTCGTATCTGCCTTAAACACGATGGTCAAAGTATCACCACTTCCAAGCCCAACTTCTTTAACACCTTTTTCTTCCTTGTAATAACCCTCTATTTCTGGACCCGTATAAGGTCTAATTTCAAAGACACGCGAATCCACATAAGGGACATTTTCTGGCCAATTTGTGCCATCATAGCTTTCTACATTAAATCCTGAAGTCTTAATATAAAATCTGAATTGTGCATCTGTAATGGCTTCAGTTTGACCTGATTTAAGCTTGGCAATTAATTCGAAAAATCGAGTAGCCCCTGAATTCACACTGCGCTCTTGAGGATAATAACCATCAATCTCCCACTGCGCCGAGGTCCCCTTTTTCATAACCACGCCAATAATGCTGACATTGTCCTCTGAAGCAGTATTGTTGAATTCATCCCTGAGAACCACTTTGATCTGACCATTAAATGTCCCTGCCAGATATCCTGGTGCAAGCTCTGGTAATTGTTCTCCAGAGACTATACTTAGCGGCGGTTGAACCGTTACTTCTAAATGATCAAACCCCGTACTTTCAATTCTTTGAGTGACCACAGCGTCATTATACCCCGTTGCTTTGACGGTTATTATAATGGCACTGCTCGTACTACTAAATAGCTGTCGATTGGTCTCATTAAACTTAATGGTAATTTTGCCTTCTGAAAGCGTATAATCTGAAGCTTTTAACGCACCTTCGTCATAAGCGTTACGCTTCACCATCAAGTCAGTGATTTTACCACGCCAAGTTGCATTCTCAGTGAACGTAATTTCCATATCTTGAGCTACCGTAGGCGTAGTACTATCCGCATTAAGCGTTGGTGGTGTCAATAAAGTAGGTTGATCTGTGCCACCATTATTGCCACTTTGACCCGAGTCCCCGCCAGTTCCGCCAGAAGTTGAACCTGCGGAAGCACCGCCACCAGCAACTGCAGCTGTATTATTGTCCGTTTCAGCTGCTGCATTGATCTTTTCGATCTTATTGGGCTTAAGGGTAAAGTCCATATCCTTAACTGAAACAGTTGCTTCATCTATGGAGCCTTCGCCTGTGAAAGTGGCTACTTTATTCACATAGGCGTGAGTGACATTCGAATTTTTATTGAGAGCTACGTTGACGCCTTCTGCCTCACTTGAAATGTTGAGTTTATTGATCTTTCCTGAGATAAAATTGAGTTTCGAAAAAGAGGTCAACATATCCACCATTTCAAAATTCCCAATCAGTTCAATAGTTGCATCTTTTGGAATTTCTACATTGACGGTTTTAAAACCACTGTTTGAAGATTCTATTTTTGCAATAGATTTAATCGTCGTTGATTCAACCTCAGTACTGCCCTCACTCACCAATCTCACTTTTGAGCCGAAAGGCACATTGACAAGTACCTTGCCAAGTTTCGTGTTGATGAGAATAATACTGTTTTCACCACCTCCACGGATGATGGTATCCCCTTTAACGATGACATTTTCAAGTTCAATATGACCGAGGCCAACACCTTCTGTGATGAAAAGGTCCCCTTCAACAGTGGTATTTTTAACCTTGATACCCGTTGCTGTCAACGTTAAGTTTCCCTTTATTATTTGAGCATTGTCTACATCGCCCACTTGAGCATCTTTCTGACTTACAAGTTCACCCGTTGTTTTCGTTAAAAGCGTTGCCACCTCAGCACGTGTGATTTTTTGATTAGGTCTGAAACTGCCATCTTCAAATCCAGATACGATTTTTTCATCCACAAGAAATTTGATGCCAGTTTGAACTGCAGTACTCAGTGATGCAACATCTTTAAATTTATTCGCAAGTACTGGCAACTCTCGATCTTTCATTAAAATATTCGAGAGCAATACCGCTGCTTCCTGACGCGTAATTGCCACATCTTCATTTATTGCACCTGTAAAATCTTTCACTAAATACCCTTGATTAAGTGCCGCTTTAATTTCTTGCTCGTACCAGTTCTCAGAACTATAATCCGCATGCGTCGTTTCAGTATAACCAAAGACATGATTTAAAAAAGTAATATACTCTGCCTTCGTAATCGGATTGTCCGGTTTAAAAGACCCATCTGGATAACCACTAATAACACCTTGACCTAAAAACTTAGAAATATAAACCTGTGCCCAGTGCTTCGAATAATCAGAACCATCACTTGCCACACTGGCAAAAACAAACGACTGATTCATCAGCATCAGTACAATCAAGCCTAAAACAAAGCTTTTTCTCTTTAAAACATTTTTGAATAAATTCACCTTTTGTACCCCCGTAACGAAATTTTTATCTAACTGCCTCTTTAAAACCCTTTATCGATCTAACTTGCTATAATCTTTCAAACACTGCATTTTCGAGGCTAGCCTATGTCTATTATGACCATTAAACAAATAAATAAAAGCACATTTAATGAATTAAATCCATTAAATGCACTGTCTATTAAGTTGAGTACATTTTCAAAGCTATAACTATTTAAAATCGCTTCAATCTCTCAATCTCCACCCCAATGGCGCCAGCCGAGGGGCTGCCCTTAATCTTCTAATCTTCTAATCTTCTAATCTTCTAATCTTCTAATCTCCTACATGCCCGAGGCAAACTACACCCACGAAGAGCAATCCGCAGGCACCGCCGAGGACTCTTGCTCTTCGTGGGTGTAGTTTGCCGAACGTTAGAGCTCCACATACCCCATCAATACAATCTTCTTAAAAGTATCCGAAATTGAAGACCATTCTAGCACATCCACTTTAAAAGGTAACTCAGATCCCATAAAAATTTCTCTAATTTCTTCAATAACCATCCAATTCACAGGCTCTTGAGATACAATCACCAAATCTAAATCAGAACAAACCTTATTGGTGCCCTTCATTCGGGATCCGTATACCCATATTCTTGAATTTGGACAAAATTTTTCAATAGTTTCCTTGATAAATACTAATTCTTCATCCTCTATATCAAACATTCCTCTTCTCCAAACACTCGTAAAAGTTATTAGCAGAATCTAAAAAATCTAAAGTAACCAAATAAACATCCTCAGAAATATTTTGATCATAAATATGAGAAGTTTGGTTTCTCGCTTTATGATAAATCATCCAAGTTTGAGGTGCATCGATCAAACCATTTTGTGCAGCCACCCTAAAAAGTTCAATTCTCGGAACCCCAGAAACAATATTGGGAGAAATATTTTCCTCAATCCATCTTTTCATATATTTCCAACAAAGCTCATAAGTGAATTCAAAATTCTGAATAACGCCAGCTCGAAGAAGCGCCCACTCGTCTTCCGTAACAGACTCATCCAATTCTTTTATTCTAATAATACCAATCGCTTTCCTATACGATTCAAGCGCTTTCTGTAAACTCATAATATCAAGTGACATACCACTCACCTCTCACTTCTTCCCTATATCCATAAATCAAAGCATATACTCAGTCCGCTTCGCTACCTTCGTAACCCTTGCGCAATCCTTTAATCTTCTCAATCTCCACCCCAATGGCGCCAGCCGAGGGGCTGCCCTTAATCCTTAATCTTTAATCTTTTAATCCTTTAACAACCCCGCGTTGATTTATACCCTTGAAGAGCAATCCGCAGGCACCGCCGAGGACTCTTGCTCTGAAAGGGTATAGATCAACGCCTCCTAAAGTACCCCAACATCCCCACTCCAGTGACCAAGCAAAAAATGCTAAAGTATAAAAACGAATTTCGGTTCCCAAGCCCTGGCATATACTTAAAATTCATGCCAAAAACACCTGCGAAAAAAGACAGTGGAATGAACGTTGCAGAGAAAATGGTGAGTGTTGTCATCACCTTGTTCATGTTATTACTCACATTTGTCTGATGTGTTTCAAAAAGAGCTGAAATGATCTCACGATACATCATCATATTCTCTTTTAAATGCGTAGTATGATCGGATACATCTCTTAAATAGAGTTTTGTGCTCTCTAAAAAATAATGATTTGTTTCTGATAATAATGTGGTGATGATATCATCTAGCGGCATTACCGCTGTTTTAAGCATGAGTAGATCCTTCCTCATATGATATAGGGATTCAATGAGCGAATCGTCCTCATCGATAATTTGTTTTTCAAGTTCATCCACTTGGTCTTGAATATGATTCATGACATCCAGTTGATGATCCACGATGGCGTCCAATAGTGCGTAGAACAGATAATCTGAACCATTGCTCCTGATCTTACCCTGTCCCATCCTAATCCGTTGCCTGATGGCATCAAAAACATCCTCTTGACGTTCCTGAAAGGTGATGATGATTTCAGGCATTTGAATGATCGATAGATGCTCTTTAAAAATCACATCATCCCTTCCCAAATAGATCATTTTAAAAATACCAAAGAGATACTTTTCTTCAAATTCAATCTTACTTCTATGAGAGACGTTGACGATATCTTCCATGACCATATCATTGATTTGATAATGCTGTGCAATCTGGTTAAGCGCATCAATATGTGATAATCCCACTACATTGAGCCATTTAACACCTTTTGCCACATGCATCTCATCCAAGCTTTTAAGGACTTTATACTCATGATGCGCCTCTGAAAATACAAAGAGTTCTAGTTTCAGAGGTTCGTTTGTATATTCACCCGTATAGACCATTGTCCCGGGTGGTAGATTCCGTTTTGACTTTTTCATACGATTACCTCACATTCAACCGAACCAGTTCAATATATAAATTTCCCGCTCTCTTTTCCACAGTGGCTGCATCTATCATAGCCCCTACCAAAGTCAGTTCCGCTTCATCATCGGTTTCTCCTGCCAGTTGCCAATAGTATTCTTCAATTTCGTATTGTCTTTGCGCATTGAGCGTTTCCTTCAAATGGGCGATCTCTTCATCCGATAAATGTGTTTCATAATCTGTGATTTGAATGAGCGTTCGATCTTGCTCTTTCTTAATTTTAAAATCTACTTCATTGGTATCTTCTCTTAAAAACAGTGTGGTCAATTCATCCACAATACGACAAATTTTCTTAGTTTCATGGCGCATTTTTAATCTCCCTTTCTGAAAGCATCGACAATCGGCACTAAAAATCCAGCAACCAATCCACCCGAAAAGCCATTGTTATATAAATTGATACCGCCATGGATCACACCAATATTGGTGACAAGTGCCAAATGAAGCATCCCTGCAATGATGCCAATCCCAAGACCATAGGTGCCTGCAATTGGGGCAATCGTGGTGGAGAACAGAACAGAAATGATAAATCCAGTACTACTGAGATCCATACCTATCAGATACCCTGCTATAAGCACCCCTAAAACAATGGGAAAACAATTTTTGGGATGCTTACCAAAAGCCGAAAAGCCGACGATGGTAAAAATGCCCGCTATGACGGGGCCATTTAGAATGCCTTTAAAAAGCATTACTATTCCTAAACTTAAAATGCCCATTACGCCCATGTTGAAAAAAGTCAGGCCATAACCCACAAGTTGAGTGAAATCCGTTATAGTACGCCCTCTGTATTTCAATATTTGAGCATATTCTTTAAGGGCATGCGCATTGATCCAAAATCCAATGATGATTAAATACAAAAACAAGACCCCTAGCAAGATATACAAAGACGTATTATGTTTGAGATACAATATGTTTTCTGGTCCAATATCCATCTTGAAACTCCTTAAAACGCTGGTAAAAACAGTCCCGATAATGCCAGATGCGAACCCGATGTTATAAAGATTAAACCCATCGTGGAAGCGAATCATATGAGAAGAAAGCGGCACGATGATAAATCCGATTAAGATGCCAATAGAAGCACCCATAACGTAGCTGTATTGAACTGGAAACACACCTGAGAATGCAATTTCGCTGACAAGAGGCGCAAGTGCCGTGCTGAACATGATGACGAGGATTACATTCTTCATCGGGATCTTTTGATACAGAGCATAAAAGTATCCCCCCAGATACAGCGGCAATATGTTTAAAAAATTCTTGCCGAAAAATGAAAACCCAAGTACTGTCATAAAAGCTGCGATGAGAAGCCCATTAATTCTCAGCTTAAAGCGCTTGAGTAAATATAAGTTAAAAAAACCAATTACAGCCGCATTGATAAACGAGGCTCCAACCCCGCCTACTTCAAAAAAGTCTGTAATCAAAATCGTGGGAGATGAAGCAATTTTTAAAAGCCCATATCCCAAGGATTCTTTAGCCATAATGACTTGAAAAATCCCAAAGAACAAAAACACCACCGGAAAGACCCCCAGTACTGCTAATTTTTGTTCTTTGTGCAAATCAAGTTCCGTTACCTTTTGTTTAAATATCACACTTGACCTCTTCTTTCAATCTATCATTGTCTGTCAAAACTAATGATTTATCAGAACAATAGACCCCTTCAAAATTTCAAAATAAAATTGAACAGGTCTATTGTATTTTAACGGTTGATAATTTTCTCACGATAATCATAAGTGATTTCATCTTTAAGATGTTTTATAAGTGCATGGATCATGCTCGCAGCTTCCGCTTTGGTCACACGGTTTAGCGGTTTAAACGAGCCATCATCATACCCTGTGATTAAACCAATTTCATTTGCCATGTAGACAAAATCTTTTGCCCACTCTGAAATCCGATCATCATCTGTAAAGACAGTTTTATAGGGGGGATTCGGTGCTAAATATTCAAGACCAAGTGCCGTGATGAGTACGGCAACCATTTCAGCCCTTGTGATCGGATTATTGGGCTTGAAATAGCTGTTTTCCCCCGCCATGAGATTATGTGCCTTGATGTATTCATAGTATTGATAATCTGGATCGTCGGGTAAAACATCTAAATATGGCGTGGTCACACCTGGTCTTTTGCGCTTGATCAAATCCGTCCTTGTCGCTTCTGGTAACACACCTTCAAGTGCATTGACCACGGCTTTTCCAAATTCAAGCCTTGAAATATAAGCATCCGGTGCAAAGTAATCCTGATCCACATCAAAGATTTCAAGTGAAGTCAGCAAGAAGACATCTTGGTTCGCCCAGTGCCCACTGATATCTCTAATTTTAGGCGTGATCAATGGTTTTGTTTCTAAGATGACTTCTTTACTCTTGTTGATTTCACCGACATTCCGTTTAGTCGCTTCATAGTCAATCGCACCATCGGCTTTTACTATTGGCAGATCATATTTCGCAGTCAATACATTTTCTTCTGATGTCACTTTAAAGTAACTGCCTCTAAAACTGATACTCTGCGGGTCCGTTCCTTGATAGATGAAATCTACGGTCTTCGTACATGCCAAATTCTGATCCAATACCGCTTGCCATGATATATTGGGCTTGGAATCAATTACGGTTGCATCATAATTGGGGTTTGGGATGACATGTTGAATCTCTTGATGGTTCACTAAGGTTTCACTTTCGCCCCACTCGTGTATATACCCAACAATCGGATCACCTTCATCTAACACTGTAATCGATCCACTGTTCGTTATATAATCGCCATTTAAATAATAAGTGCGCTCACCAACAAGATGTCCTGAGAAATAGCTGACACTTGGGGATTGATCAAACAATCGACTGTCAGAAAAACTATATTTCCCCAGTGTAAAAGTCCCTTCTGGTGTGGTGATCGTCTCATCAAATTTAGATATGGTCTTTTCATAGAGTGTCTGTGTGATATTTGATTTTTGTGTTTTCACGATATCATAGGTGATGGCACGCGTAAGCGTAATCCGCTCCGCTACATTTGACAAATCAAAAGTTACTTTAAGGGTATATTTATCTTTGTCGTCAGGGGCTTGAGGCATCTTTAAGGTCCCCTTTAAAACCACTGGCTTACCCGTCATAAAAAAGAGTTCTTCATACTCATAAGTGTTCGCTGTCATAGAGACGTCCCCAATAAGCCCACCTTCCACAAATGGAATTTGAGCATATGCAGGTGATCCAAAGAGAATACTCCATATCAAGGCAATGCTGAAACACTTCTTAAAAAAATAACGCTTTTTGCCGTTTCCTTTGATCATAGTTAACTGTCCTTCCCACTCATTTCAGTTTTAAATCATTCAACTTAGCTCTCAACAAATATGACAAGTGCCTCTTCGTTAATTCTCATAATATAAAGATAGTCTCCAATGTAGACTTCATCTGCGGATATCACTTTATTGTTTTTTATGACGATGGCATTTGAGTACTCTATATATATATTCGCTGTGTTAGAATTCCATCTTCCAGTGTATTCTGTATAGTCGTGAGAATCTGTAATTTCAAATCTTTTCCAAGTTTCATCATCTCTTACCACGGTTCCTCTTGAAAGAATGGCATTTCTAAACGTTTTCTCAAGCTGGTCTGCAACTTCTTCTTCATAATAGACATTATCGTCAATATTCTGGCCCTTTATAAGACCCTTTTGTCTCAAATTCATCGCAATGATACTGTCATCTTGATTGTCCACCACCATGAACGTGTAATAACGATCATATTGAAGGCCTTTCGTGTAGTAACCATAACTCGAATCCTTATTTTCCTCACGTGCATATGGCATATGATAGAACTGAGTTGGTTTAATCGTCACTTTTGAATCTGATTTTGTCACATCAACAATCTTCGTATCTGAGAAGAACCTAAAGTTCCCTGTTTCGTTTTTATTCACGGCATTTATACCATTGTTCGTATAGTAGGTATAATTTTTCAAAGTGAGTGAATTGGTGTTAACACGTTCTAACGCACCAATGCGTATGGTGTTAAAAATATTATCAAACGGCGTCACCACTTTAACGACTAAAGCATTGTCCGAAAATGAACCCTTAGGACTTTCCGCTACTACGAACACTGTATCCCATGCCAACAATTTGCTATTAGGAACAACCAGACCATCCTTGATCACGATGGTACCCTTTGTGAGGTTAAAGTTCTCTTTCGTGCCAATTTCAAATTTGCCAATGGCTTGATCTGTATTTTTCACGAAACTTGAATAATTACTTTCACGGCCCGTACTCACAGACAATTTAACCACGCGTTCTTTACCATATTTTTTTTCTATAATAGCATACGCTGTATAGTTCGTAAATTCTTTTTCAAGCATATCTAAAGAAAGCTTTTCATTCCCTTTATAAATCTCAGTGCGTTCGTCAAAATCAAGATTTATGCTGTAATCATCAGCAGGAACCCAATCATTATTTAAAATATATTCAGGATTGGAACGGCCATCTGATCCAACAAATTCAATTAAACCTTTGGATTCGCTCACATTTTTGATTCTGCCCTTGTAGACAATTTGGAAAATAATTTCTGGTGCTTCAATTTCAATTCGAACCGCTAAGTCTGAATAGATATCATTATAATAAGCCTTGACTTTATCACCAATTTTAAGCGTTGTCAGTGGCACAGATTCTCCATTTTTGATGATGGTAGTACCCGGTTGAATGTTAACCGCTATAAAACTGCCATTTTCAAGTGCTAAATTGATGCTTTGTTTATAAACACTTTCGACTTTCCCTATCCTAATTTTACCATAATCTGGGATATTTCCTGGGTCACCTGTATAGGATTCACCTTCTGCACTTATGATGTACCCATTTGCAACCTTTAAAGTCACTGCCATACCATATACAAATTCACCAATGTGCGTGAAGCGTTGATTGATTTTAAGATCTGCATAAGGTGCCACTGGATATTGATATACCGCATCGTCATAACCGAATACAGTTATTGTAGCTGGATCCGTGTCGGTGGTATCACTGACCATACGAATTGTGCCCGAAACCGTTTTAGCTTCTAATGGCGCCACTTTGATATAGATCACTTCATTATTTGGATTCACCAAATATTCAATCACGTCGTCTTTCTTTAAATACTTTACACCACCCACATTTTGATCTTTGAAAGTGATAATGTCATCTCTATAGCCTGTATATAAGTTTTCATCTACGATAATGTCAAAGACATCTCCTGTAACATCTACTATTCTGTAAATTTCAGTCTTTACATTTTGTCCGTTTTTAGTCTGATTTTTCGACTTGATTTCAGAGACCGTACCATAATGAAAAGTAGAGAACTCCTCTGCAAGCGTGTTGGCACTTATTTTTTGTAAGACACTATCGTGATCCAGTACTTGAACATACATGACTTTATTGTTTTGAATCAGATACTCAATCTCATCCCCAAGTGTCACATTTTTATTATTCGAAGGGACACCTGCTTTATACGAGACAAAATCAAACTGCTGCGTATTTTTGGTGTGCATTTCGGAAATTAAATCCGTAACTGTACCATCTGTATTTTTCACTGTGATCGTATTGCGGGTAATGGTATCACCATCTTCATAGACTTTTTGAGAGCCCGCTGCAATGACGATCCCATAGCCCGAACTGATATTCATGGCCGGATAGTTCTTTTCAAGTGCTGATTTTGCAACTTTCGCAAGTTCCCCCCGTTTCACACTATCTTTAGGTCCAAAATCACCGCTCGTTTTAATGGGAATAACGCCTTGAGAAACGATGGATTCAATTAAAGATCGATAGGTCGGATTGACATATTCCCAATCGTTAAAACTAAAAACTGTATCTTGCGTAAAAACCGGTTGCAAATTGAGTTGTCGCGCCACCCATACCGCTAATTTTTCTCTCGTAACAGGGCCTTGTAAATTAATGATTTCAGTTTGCATGATAATGCCAAGTGCCAATGCCTCATTTAAAAACTCTTGATTCATAAGCAATTTAATGCGTTCTGTATCTGTGGTATCACCCGCTTGCGCATAAACACGTTGCATCACTTGATTTTCATTTCCGGCAAGTCTAATCAAAACCCCAAGGGCATCATATCCCGTGGCATTATATTCAGGATGAAACTTTCGATCGCCGTATTGTTTGACGATGCCCAGTGTTGACATCCTTATAATTTCTTCTTTATACGGGTCCTTGCTGATGTCCGTATAAGAACTATTCACGATAAGCTCTAGCCCTTTTTCATAAGCCGTTACCGTTGTCTTGTTGGTAACATCTGTCTTAATCGCGGTAAATTCAGGCACAGGCGTGTCAAACTCATCCACTGCATAAGCTGTAAAATTCGATGTGAAAATAAGTGTTACCATTAACATGATTGAGATTAGTCTTTTCATGGACAGTCCTTCCTTTTTTGCTACTTCAATCTGAAGCATTAGTAGTTAGTCATCAACACATAGTGCCCAGCTTGCGTAATCCTTGCCGTTACATAATTTTTATCCGTGTCTAATAGGCCTTCTATGGGTTCGTAACTATTTTTTGCATGGCTGTATTTATAAATTTTGATTTGTGATTCTTGGGCCATATTTAAAAAAGTATCCTCATAAACCATTGTAACGTCCATACTCTGACTGAGCAAGTCAAAAGATTTGATACTTTCATTAGATACCGCTGCAAATTGAATATGAACAACGTCTGAAATTTGCTTTTTACCTCTTATATTCGGCTTCAAATAGGCGCTATTTTGATCCATGGTAACATCTTCAGTAATCTGTGCATAGGCCTCATAATAATCCGCTAAAGTCTTAAAGGTTAATGTGTTCAAAGTCACTGGTGTAAAGCGATAAATGCGCTTTCCGAAGTCTACTGTTATATTCGAAAAATTGGTTTTCACTAAATTTTCAGGCACACTAATTTTTTTGATTTTAATATCTCTTGTGAGATTTTCAGTTGCGTCCACATTGACCACTGAATTAATTTTGGTGGCATTAAACGTCACTTTAAGTTCGGTTTCACTCAAATTAACGTCATAGTCTTTGCCTTCGTGCACTTCAATCCCACCGTCTATATCTGGTGGTCCAAGCTCATCGATATCTTGAATATCTTTATACTTGAGATCGGCTAAATTGGAATACCCAGAAGGTCCAAACTTATTAACCGCTCTAATGACGAATACAATTCGATCTTTCTCTCTAATTTCGTTGAATCCAGGAAGATCTGGAATCTTGTAAGGCTCTATATTGGTGACGCCTAGGTACTTAAAGTCACCATATTTATTGGAAATCAGTTCTTGATCCGTTTTATCACCCATATAGACATAAATTTCATAATACTCAACATTTTTTGCGGTATAGTCATAGAGTTTAATATAAGTTTTACTTACCGTGGTCACCCTTAAATTCATTGGATCAGACGGTATCGGTACCGTATATTCTGATTTTAGAGCATCATTTGTAATCCCGTTATCTGGGTTCATCACAACGATAGAAATTGCACCTTCAAAAGTAACTTCAGGCACTTTTACAGTCAAAGTATTGGCGTCTACAAAAGTAACGGATGCCGATTTATAGCCTTCTTTCACGTAATATTTTTTATCGTTCGTAAAAATACCGGTTTCGGTCTCAGCAACACCTGTGGTGGTCGAGGTGATTTGAGTGTAAGTTCCCGCAAAATAAACCGATGCCCCTTCTTGAAAATTAGCGCCTTTTAATGTGAGTGTCTGATCGCCAGTGACATTGATCCGTGTCAAAATAACACCATTTTCGTCCATAAAATACGGTTCCAAAGTAGGCATGGACACCACTTTTATCCCATCGGTCTTGATGGCGATGCCGTAGTCCTTGTTGAGCACTTGAACGGTTTTACTCCCCAGTGTCATGTTAGTCGGTGTGACAAAGGTCAATTTAGTCCCCTGCTCGCTGACCACAGTATCGTAAATTGGAATCCCCGCTCTTGTGCCGATGATCACATAGGCGCCTTCTCTAAAGTCACTTCCTGTGATGGTGATGGTATTGCCACCATGAATGGAAGTCTTTGCAGGTGCTATCAAATCAATTCTTGGATCTGATAGTGGCTTTCTGTAAACAAAGTAAAAGGGGATGGTATTGTTGCCATAGTTTGGTCCGATGAGGTCTGGCAAATTGTTCGAATTGGCAAGCCCTTGATCCTCATTTTTAATCATGATCGGGTATTCCATGCCGATGTCGTTGGTCGTCCCAGCGGGTACGGTTACCACCAAGAGATCATATACTGTACCGTTAATGGTCTTCGTGGTCTTTTCCTTTACTGTCGCTTTCGTTGAACCGATGTAGACTTCGACGTTATTTCTAAAATCCAAACCTGCAATTTCAATATCGATGCCACCATTTACAGAGGATTCCACGA
Source organism: Fusibacter sp. 3D3 (assembly GCF_001748365.1). Taxonomy (GTDB): domain Bacteria; phylum Bacillota; class Clostridia; order Peptostreptococcales; family Acidaminobacteraceae; genus Fusibacter_A. Next base: position 133,463 of record NZ_BDHH01000009.1, read on the forward strand.
TCCATTTGGTCTCATCTGGTGAAATCTGTTGTGGTTCCACGTTGTATATTTTAGGTTCACTGGCAGGGTTCGTATACGTGAATTGAACCGTTGTCTTACCGCCATCTGGGTTTTGATAGGTGACTGGCACAGTATCGATGGTGTAGTATGAAGGCGAGTAAGCCACCACATGCGTATCGTTGTCATAAACAACTTTCGGGGAATAGCCTCTCTCCACAATCAATCTTCGATCTGAAATTTCTACACGTATATACTCATAGGGATTAGTTTGGTAAGTGGTCGCGTCTATATTTTTAAGACCATGTGGCACGTAGTATTCGCCTGCAGCATTTTGAAGCATATTCAGCGGCACATATACCAAAGCATCGCTATAGCTGAAGGTCTTCGTATAGATGACATTGTTTTCTGTCACCGTTAGTTTCAGCTCATCTGCATCGCCATTATAAGCCACAGTCAAGCCACCATCTAGGTTTACAGAAGTTCTTTGTGAATTGATTAATCCCGAGTTAGGCAAAGTCCGATCGATCTCTCTATTGTCGATATCGCCAAATCTCACGAGAGCATTCACATTTGATAAAAGCTTTGTCTGCGTTGCATCGTTATCTGCATAACCATAGAGTATGCTTCTGTATAGTTTGGTGCCATAGATATCCTTAGGCTCTTGCCCTTGCTTACGGCCAAAGTTTGGACTGATCTTGGCTATGGTTGGCGAAGATGCCTCATAAGTGTATTTGATTTTATTGCTCACACCAGAATCGTTGTTGATCACATAGACCTCAACAATACCAGAATCATGTGCTGGCGTGATCACTTTGAGATAACCCTTGGAGTATTCTACGATATTCGCTTCGTTTTCACCAAAGTAGACTTTTGGTAAAATCACAGATTTATAGTACTCGGCATAATAGGGATTCGTAAGTTCTGGATATGCCGTTATCGCATTGGGATCCACCGATGCCGACAAGAGGTCATCCCATTTGTTATTATAGTAAATGTCTTCAAAAGGATCCCCCACATTGTAGCCTGGTCCACCGACTTGATCCTCATACGGTTCATAAAATCTAAATTCATAGCCTATGATTTCAACAATTTCGCCTCCATTTGAAGAACCCGAAGTTGGCACGATCGTATCAATCTGTGGATCTGATTGTGGAATGATATAAGTGAAGCCTTTTTCTCTAAAATCGTTTCCACCATCTGGGTTAACTACCACCACAGGCACCGCTAATTGATCTACACCATAGTCCTCGTTGAGTTTCTTAATAGAAGCTGGCATTTTAATTTTAATCCAAGTCCCATCTAGGGCTACATAGGTATCCGCAGTAGGCACTTCCACTGAATCGATGTAGACTTTAACATTGTCCTCAAAGCCACTGCCTGATATCTGTACATAGAACCCGCCATCCACAGAGCCTTTATTCGGAACTATCGTTGTAATGACGGGATTAGAGGATGCTTGTGCAATATAATAAAACCCTTCTTGATTGTATTTGCCAGCAAGTTTCGTATCTGGATTGACCACTTCTAAAGATTTATACCCTTTACCTGTGGTTAAATAGGGCACGGTGAAGACCACTTGGTTTTTCGAAAGAATTCTTGTACGATTCCCTTCGATTGCACCCGTTACGGGGTTTGTCTTATAAGGGGTTAACATATCGAGTTGAACGCCATTGAGCACGAGTCCTGCGTTGTTCGTCGTCACGGTTTTTTTATTGCCAAACGCATCTTCTGCATTTATATTGCCAAGGCCATCTGTGGTAATGGTATAAGTTTTGTCCTTGCCATTGGTGATAATCGGCAATTCACTGAAATTATAGGAAAGGGTAAAGTGCTCTAATCCATCTGTGAGAATAACATTTTCTGCGTAATCAGAAAGGTAAGCAAAGTCCACACCATCTGGATTTTTCCCTACTCTGACGATGTTGTTATTCATCGTTGCGATGAAAGTTGGCCCACCTGCAATCGCAATTGTCGTTTGATCGTTGCCATCAAAGGTTATCGTCGCAACACCGATTAACGTATCGCTTGAATTGTAAGCTGAATAAACCCCACCAGCATATTTGAACGCATAGCGTTCGCCATTCCACTGAATTGCGGGATTTTTTGAGGCATCATTGGTCAGCGCTGCCACGGTTAGATCGTTAGCATTTAGAATTTTTGTATTTTCTGAAAAAGAGGAAAAGACCGCTTTGCCTGCGTCTTGGTCGATCAATATATTTTCACTTGGCACTGTGAATGGTAAATACTCAATATTTCCATAAGCATTCAAATTGTAATCGTTTACTTCTCGACCATCTATCTTGACTCTCGTACCAATTAATCTATAAGCGTCTATACCGGATTCTGTAATCGCTGTAGGATCAGGCTTTAAAAAGTTGTCCCCATTAATGACCACCATCGTATCGTAAGTGCCCATTTTCGGCGTGAAGCTTGTGAGTACAGGATTTTTGTTGAAGGTTTTAACATAGGTGAAGTCCGAAACAGCAATCCCTCCCCCTGGGTTGACAACCTGCAATTGTGTTGTGCCCTCGCGACCTTTCGGCGCTGTGAAGGTGATGAGAATTTTATTACCAGTGGTATCTAACTCTCTTGTGAAGGTTGTAATCGGTTCTCCATCCAAATAAAGTTTCAATCCATCTTGAAGGTTTGAGCCTGTGATGAGGATTTCTTCATTACCCTCTACAGTGATGATATTCGGCTTGACACTTTCAATGACAGGAATATCTGCTGTTTTTATAAACTCAATATAGTCTGATTTGATATTGGCTTTACCTGGTTCATCTGAATCTCGCATTGGGTTTGTGACTTGTAAATGCTTAATACCACCATCGGCTATTAGTGTGGTGTTCGGAATCATGATTAAAATCTTTTGACCAATTTGATTGGTATTTGTACCATCGACGACGTTTCCCGCTGAATTGATCACGGTAAGGGTCAACGGCACTGCTATGCCATTGGCATCCAAAAGCACTTGTTCTGGGTCAGATTCTGTGACTTTATATTTGATAATTCCTGTGACTTTTATAGTACTGCCCGGTGTTGGATCGACCCAAGTCTCATTTGGAAAAAAGCCCACTTGGTAACGGCTATATGAGGTATTATCATCATTCTTCTTAATTAAAACAGAAGGTTTACGCGTGATGATATCCCCGTTTGCATCCACAACTCGATCTACTAAGAATTTATCCCCTTTGATGGAGAGTAGTGTGTTATTTTTAACTCTGGAATAAGCACTTGTCGTGTCTTCAATTTGAATTTGAGTTGGAGATACACTTTGAATGTCAGGTGTATAGGTACTCGGTTCGAACTCATAACCGTCTCCCTTTGTGACGATTTGATTAAAAATATATTGTTTGCCAAAGTTTGGCCCTGCATCTGTAATGGTCAGTGTCGTTTCAAGTTCAACAACAACGTCTTTAAACGGATCCGTTTCCGCATCGTCTATAACACTTGTGGTAACGATGATGCTATCGGGAATGCCTTTGGTTACCTGAAACGCACCAAGTGCATCCTTGGCAAAGATGGTTTTCTTCGCTATGTTGACATTAATTTTGCGCTTGATGGAAACATTGTTGCCTTTATAAGTGCCATCCGCATAATCTATAACGAGGACTTCGTCGTTATTTTCTGATGTAGGTGCAGAAAAAGTGCCTGTTGAGGTTAAATCTGGTATATTGAGCGTGACGATATTACGCCCTGAAATCTGAACGTTACCACCTGTATCAGGTCCTTTCGCAGGATAGATCGCTTCAATTGTAGGTTTGTATCCTGTCTCTATAACTGTAAATTCGTCAAGTACAGTGGGGGGATCGTCTCTGTAGACCACTTGCTCTGCGATTACTTGTCCATTTTGCACATCGGTCAATACGACGTAGTAGTTACGCCTTTCAAAGGTATCTCCACTTGGGACCTTAACCGTCAATCGATCTTCTGTGCCATTGACGTCTATCCCGAGTGAAACAAAGGTAGCCTTGTTAAGTGTCGTATACTTATCTGAACCATCGAGTGATTTTAAGAAATAGACTTCATAATTGCGCGTATCCGAAAAGTTCGTTCCTGTAAAGTAAACGTCATCCCCTTTTGCACCTGTATTGGGGAACATTTTAAGGTCATTTATACCAAGGTTTTCAATAATTCTAAACGCACTGGTATAAGTGTACTCAATTTGGATATTAGGTGCACCGTTGATGGGGTCTGCACTGGTAACCGTCTGATTGAGTACAATATTTTGATAACCAAGTCGACCCGGGTTCGTGGCATTAGTCACGGTCAGTGTATGCCCTCCATTTGAATCATCTGTCCCTAAAGTTGTGCTGCTGAGGCCATTACCATACGTGCCCGTGATATTGCCCCCAGTATTGACACTGTCAAGGTAATTCCCATAAAATTCAATCGTATACGGCTTGGGGTCATTGATGTTGATGGTCTGTTTGTTTGAACTTTGAAGGTTGGGAAAGGTGGCCGTATTTAAGTTGATGCTCTGTCCACCTACTCTAATTTTGCCGATAAACGCCTCAGACTCATCCTTGGTTAAGTTGTATTTTACAAGGGTATTGGTATTGAGCACGCGTTCACCCATAGTTACAAGACCTTGACCTGACTTCTCAAAGAGCACGCCAACGTCCTCAAGATTCGTCCCTTCAATTTCAATGTAACCCTCTAAAAGTGTAAATCCGGTATGGTTAACAGAGTACTTGACATTCGTAACCACTCTGTTCCCGTCGTCATTTGAACCCACGACTATAGCGTAACTTGCCAGTGCATTCATCGGCAAACTCCCCATAATCGTCAATATAATCAATAACAGTACCAATTTCCGTTTCATATTACACCCCTGTCTCTTAAAATCTCTATTAGAATCTTTCTTATAAATCTCTCTTAAAATTCAATCACTTTTTAGACCCACTCATATCATATAACAAATATAACATTTGAAATTAGCCTATACTCTATTATAACAATATTATAACAATAAAAAAGCCCATTCATCATTAAAAGGATTTTACAAAAACCTCATTGATCTATCGGCTTAAAGCGTTGATTTGTTTAACACTTATCGGGATTTTAATATTACAATATGATGTCTTTCCAAAAAAGGTATAAGCGCCACTTGGGAAATGGCGCTTAGCAAATCGGGGAGTGGAAAGTTTTGGGCGTCTCTCCACAGCAAATTATGTTTGGGTTGCCTTAAAAGGTTAAACCAAGTTTAGCATGTCGCTGTGTCCTTTTTGTGTATTTTAGATAAAAATTTCATTAAAATCTGAATACTTTTTAGACTTAATCCTTTAAAGTTAGAGTGTCAAAAACCATTTAACATTTTATTCATAGTTACTCTATAGTTTAGTCATAAGTATTCAGTAAAATGAAATTACCTTAAAAGCAATTAAGGTAATAGAGTGAAAGCGTCCCCCCGTTTTCACTTCTCATTCCCCCCTAATAGACTTGTTGAACAAGTCTTTTTTTTATGCAATTACAGCCCTTTTAACAAGCGTTCAAAATTGCCGTGTGCGATTTGGGTAAGCGCTTGTTCTGAATACCCCATTGATCTGAGCTTTGAAAAGAGTGTGGGTACTTTTATAGTGCTTTCTAATCCACTGAGGACATCAAACGATGCCACATTAGGCGTCTTGTCTTCTTTCTCCCAATCCAAGTAATCACAGAAATCAAAACCACATCCCACATGATCGATGCCAATTTTGTTGACTAAGTAATCCACTTGATTTGCAAGTCCCTCTAAATTTCTATCCTGACTGACAAATGCGGGATAACTGTTCACACCAACCACGCCGCCTGTTTCTTTAATCGCTTTAAGTTGGGGATCCGTTAGATTTCTAGGATGATCCCACATGGCTTTTGCATTGGAATGTGAAGCAATGATAGGGCGAGAACACTTACTCATAATATCCCAAAAGGTGCGTTCATTAGCATGTGACACATCTACAATCATTTTGAGATTTTCCATTTTTTTAATCGCTTGTCTTCCCAGTGCTGTCAAGCCTCTTTCTGCGCTCCCTCTAACCCCTGTGGCAAGTGCATTTTCTTCATTCCATGTGAGCGATGCATGTCTTGCACCGATTGCGTAAAGCTCATCCAGTGGCGACAATGAATCCGTGATGTAGCTCAAGCCTTCAAGACCTATAACCGCCCCTATGACGTCCCTTTTAAGTGCCGACTCATAGTCTTCATAAGATTTGACGATCTGCAAGATTTCACGACTCTCTTTAATTTCTGCTTTCATTTCTCTCACAATAACTTTGAGGCGCTCCATAGGATTTTCTGTGAAAGGCGGATCTATCCAAATCACAAAAATACCACTTTTCACATTGCCTTTCATATGATTCTCCAAATGATAGGTCTTAAAAACATCTGTTTCGCCAATTAATCTTTTCTGGGCAACATGTGTCCAAATATCCTCATGTGCATCAAATACTCTCATCACTTACCTCTCTTACTGCTATCAATTGTGTATTTTCAATGTAGTCATCCGAGAAAAGAGCGCCTGAGCTCGTTTCCACTTCTCCGACTTGATTGTCATAAGCATCTTCTCTCACAAAAGCTTTAGGAAATTCAAAAGGCACTTGAAAATCAAAATTACTCATCATGCGGTAAGGGTCCAAATTGCCGAAATAAAAATGCCACTTGTCCTTTAAATCGCGTCTGTAAGCACTGCCACCATAGGAAGCATCTGCAAAACACCATCCATAGGGCTCAACATAAAAAGCGGACCAGTCATGCATCCCACATCCCACATCAGGTGCAGAGGTAAGGCCAGATGCAAAGGTTGCAGGCACACCCACAATTCTCAGAAGCGTAATAAGCAGTAGCGCTTGTACCCCACAATCGCCTCTCATGTTAAGTGCGCCATACTCCGGAATATTGAGTAGCATTCTATAAGAGCCCATGAACCTGTAGCGTATATGCTGGGTTATGTAATCATATATACGCTTTGCCTTAATCAAGGGCTCTGTTTCTTGCTCGACAATTTTATGCGCCAAATCCACAAGGAGTGGTGTGAACAGAATATGAGGACTCTTCTCTTTCAAGTACTGTTCTTGATCCTCTTGGCTTAAATGACCATATAAATTCATCTTCTTTAAATGCATCTCCTTGGCATTTAAAAAATCAACTTGACCGTCTGTGGTTTCATCCTTATTTTTTTGTTCAAGCTGCTCTGCCATTTCATAAAGGGGTCTATACATCATATGATTCAAAAATCGGTATTTTATTTCAAACGCATCACCCGAATCATCCGAATCATCCGAATCACTCGAATCATCCGAATCATCCGAATCACTCGAATCACTCGTATTACTGGCAAGATTGCCTTCGGCGTAAATCACTCTTTGAAGTGCCTGTTCACTGGCAATCTGATAATTTGAACTCGAAGTTTCAAGCACCTCTACTGCCTTTGTAAAATGGGCACGTCTAGGCAGAGGCAGGTAAAATCGACTTGTGACTTCACGTGCTGAAACCAAAATACCCTCTAAAACTTCAGGTTTTATTTTAAGGCTTGTCTTTAAAGTCGTTTCAACGGTTATTTCTCCTGTCGACCTCATTTTATCAATGGCGAGATCCACTGCCTTGTGTTCTTTTAAACAAGCCTTTGCAGGTTCATACTGGTCTAATTTTAAACGGTTTCCTAAACGGATATTCTCTTTTAAAACGGTTTTAACCGCTCTTTTATGATACTTCTTCTCACCTTCTATCATATGCCAAAGCAAATATCCTTCGGATTCGAAGGTATCTATTTCGGCCAAATCAAGGCCAACAATATAGGGAGAAAGCGCCTTGAAAAGTTCACTTTTAGTCTGCAAGAAATCTCTCTCTATCAACTCCATAGTCAACAGTTCATGTTCAAGTCTCTCTTTTAATATCGTCGGAATTTCCAGTGTCATGTGCCTTTCAATAGCGGCCCTCGCTTGACTAAAAGCACCCATTTTCACCAGATTATCTATGTTTTCCGGACAGCTTACGCGTAAATACTCTAAATTCATGGCGTTCCCCTTTCTACAAATGTTGAATCCTCGCCTAGTTATCGCCTAGTTATCGTCTGATTATCGCCTGATCACATAGACAATACCGTTCCATACGTTTAAGAATTCTTCGACCAAGTACTCTCTAGGCACTTTGTCCGACGTGTTTGCAGCGGGATCATTCACTCTAAAATAATATTGCCCCTCTTTATAAAAGAGCCCTGTAATCACCACGAGATGACCACTTGGGTACGTCTGATAAGCCCCCTGTAGAGCCCCTAAATCCCTTGTTTTTATAGAAGCGATTAAAGGAATGCCCTCCTTTAGATATAAACTGATCTCATGTAAATTTTCCAAGCGCTCCACATGGGACCTAAAACCTCTTTCATTGGCGTAGGCCACATTATAAGACCAGTTGCCATAAATGCCTGTCCCATTATCAATAACACCTTTTGCAGTGTCCGTGATTTGTTTTTCAAGACCATAATACGCCATGACCATACTCACACAAGTTGGACTGCAAATCTTGTTGCCGATCTCTGGGATATCGAGCTGTGAATAAGCTTGAACTTTTAGATGGATATCCACAGCTTTATCCACAAAAGGGACTTTAACACATCCCTCGACGGGTTTAAAAGCCATATAGTAATTTTCAAATACAGGTGTTGGCGTTTCAATGTCTTTTCTAAAGAGTTCCACTCTTACAGCACAAGCATCCGCATGCCCCCTATTCACAAGTAGCAAATCCACATCCAATGTCGCCAATATATCTTTCTGGCCACTGAAACTCCCCGTGTTATTGCCTTGATCACTCCATTTACCATAGCTAAACCAAGAGGACCACCTGCCTTCTGTTCTGATTTTTACCCAAATCTCAACAGATGCATTTTCATGCGTTTTGGATCGCCACGACATAACGAGATTGGTGAAGGGATTGACTTCGATCACCTCTGATTCGTAAATGCCATGATTTTGTTGATCTTCAAGAATCAATTGGCCTTCCACGCATTTTAAATTTTCACATATACCCTTTGATAAATTTCCCGCTAATAGATTTTTCCCCATGAGCGTCCTCCTCATCTTTTATTTACAAAAGTATACCCCTGCGAACTTCAACCTCTAAAACTCTAATTTACAGCTCTATCTTCTACAGCTCTACCTTATAGCGCTCAAATTCCTCCTCATTTGCTAAAACCCAATGCTCAGGCCTAATCTCCATCCATTTAGGGGGACTCACCTCATAGTCATGCATGCTTCGGTCGTATTTCTCAAATTTGCGATTCTTTTCGGTCTTTGGATCGGGCATTGGGATGGCTGATAAAAGACCTTTCGTGTAAGGATGTACCGCATTTTGGTAGAGTTCTTCTGTCTCTGCCAGTTCAACGATGCGCCCTTTGTGTATAACCGCAACTCGGTCTGTTATAAATCTCACAACGGACAGATCATGCGCAATAAAGAGATAGGTTAACCCCAGTGTTTTTTTAAGATCATTCATCAGATTAATGACTTGAGCTCTTATGGACACATCCAGTGCTGATATGGGTTCATCCGCAATGATGAGTTCTGGTTTCATCACAAGTGTTCTCGCGATACCAATCCGCTGTCTTTGACCACCTGAAAATTCATGTGGAAAGCGACTTGCAAACTCTGGCAATAAGCCCACGCTGAGCAATGCTTTTTCTACTTTGCGCTTTCGATCTGCTTCATCATCATAAAGTTTAGTATTATAGAGGCCTTCTGATACAATGTAATCCACTTTGGCACGCTCATTGAGTGATGCCATGGGATCTTGAAAAATCATCTGAATATTTTTAATAACTTCTCGGTCTAGTTTCTTATCAATCTTACCATTAATTTTCTGACCATTAAAGTAAATATCTCCTGAGTCCGTTTCATTGATACGCATGATCGCACGGCCGATGGTGGTTTTACCGGAACCGGATTCTCCCACCAGTCCAAACGTCTCCCCTTTATAAATATCAAAATTCACAGCATTTACAGCTACAAATCTATTTTTTCGATTGCCAAAAGCAACCGTTAAAGCCTTCACTTCGAGCAGTTTTTCTCGTTTCATTTGGCGCTCCTTTCCCTCAGGAGTTCTATGGTTTTAGGCCTTTCCACTTTTGGTGCTCTGGCATCCATAAGCCACGTCTTCGCATAATGCGTCTCTGAAATTTTAAAATAAGGCGGGCGCTCCACAAAATCAATTTTGAGTGCTTTTTCATTACGAAAAGCAAAGGCATCTCCTTCCACTTTTTTAAAGAGATTTGGCGGTGTTCCCTTGATGGCATAAAGCGGTTCACCCTTGATGCCAAGTTGAGGTAAAGACGCTAAGAGTGCAGAGGTGTAAGGATGCCTCGGATCGTAGAAAATTTCTTCTGAAAGACCGATCTCCACAATATCACCCGCGTACATAACAGCAACTCTGTCCGCAACATGTGCCACGACGCCAAGATCATGTGTGATATAGACCACAGTGAGCTGGTATTTTCTTTGAAGCGCTCCTATGAGTTCCATGATCTGAGCCTGGATCGTAACGTCGAGCGCTGTGGTGGGTTCGTCACATATGAGAATTTCGGGGTTACAGGCCACTGCTATAGCGATTACCACACGCTGACGCATCCCGCCAGAAAATTCAAACGGATACTGCTTATAACGCTTTTGGGGCTCATCTATGCCGACGTTTTCAAGTATTTCGTACACGGCTTTTGTGGCTTCATTGCCCTTTAGCCCCTGATGTTTGACTACTGCTTCTCTCACTTGCTTCCCTATGGTTTTAAGCGGATTTAGACTCGTCATGGGGTCTTGAAAGACCATTGCAATCTCTTTGCCTCTAATTTTAAGCCAATCTTTTTCACTTTTAAAAGTGGCAAGGTCATAATCTTTATATTTGATCGTTCCAGAATCCACCCAGCCATTGGCATCTAGTAGACCCATGAAAGATTTGGTAAAGACGGATTTACCCGATCCAGATTCTCCTACAATAGCTAAACTCTCCCCTTTGTATAAGCAAAGAGAAGCTTCTCTTATGGCAGAAAGGGTGCGCCCTCTCAGATTAAATTTTACCACTAAGTCTTCTATGGTCAAAATTGGCGTTTCGTTTGGGTTCATAGCATCCTCCTTACACATGATTTCTTGGATCGGCTGCATCTGCAAAGGCATTTCCCATCACATAAAAAGCAATTGTGATCAGAGAAATTACAATCGCAGGGAAAAACAATTGATATCTCAAAGATGCACTCATCATCAACATTCGGCCCTCATTTACAAGATTTCCAAGCGAAGGGATATCCACTGGAAGCCCGAGTCCAATGTAAGTCAAAAAGACTTCAAGCCCAATCGCCGTTGGAATCGCAAGTGCCATCCTCAGCATGATAACAGACACAAGGTAAGGGACTAAATTCTTGCTAATAATACGGTTGATAGGCGTTCCAAGGCATCTTGACGCCAAGTTGTATTCACGATCTCTTAAAATAACAATCAGATTTCTAACCAACAAGGTCATCCCAAGCCAGCTGGTGATGCTCATGGCAAAGATCAGTGTAAAGATTCCTGGGCGCATGATATACGTCAAAAGGATGAGCACGATGGTCGTTGGAATGTTATTCCATACGTTATAAACTTCTGTGATCACACGGTCTAATTTTCTCATGTAACCCCAAATCGCACCGATGACAATGCCCACAACCACTTCAAATAAGCCCACCATAAAGCCAATGATCAATGATGTCCTCGTGCCACTCCAGATTCTAGACCACAAATCCTGTCCGATGGAATTTGTACCGAACCAAAATTCACTGTTAGGCGTCACATTTCTATACTGCATGTTCGTCGCAGGATCATTGTAAATTTTCGTCGGCAGTTTTTGATTGGGTAATAGAGGCTGTATAAAGGTAAAAGCAAGTAATAGAACAATCAAGATCAGTAGAAATACGGCCACTTTGTTCTTAAAGAACACCTGAATCGTCGATTGCCAGTAGGAATAGTTGGAGTAACCTATTGCTTCACCCGCAGATTGATCGTAATCTGCAAAGGTAAAAAGTGTCTCGTCAATATTTTCTGATATATGCTTCATATTTTGATTCATCATCTGCCACCGCCTTGCGCTTCAAATTTAATTCTAGGATCAAAGAATGCCATGAGCACATCACCCATTAACAGTCCAAATATGCTGATTGCCGCATAAATTAATACAAGTGATTGTACCAAAGGGTTATCTTGTCTTTGAATGGATTCTACAAGTAAGCTCCCGATTCCTGGAATCGAATAAAGCGATTCAATGTAAAGTGAACCACTGATGGCAAATAAAATGGAAGTTGGCAAATACTGAGCCATGGGCACAAATGCATTTCGCATCACATGTTTGAACATGATTTCCTTGCTCTTTAGTCCTTTTGCTCTTGCGAGTCTAATATAATCTTTATTGAGTTCATCTACCATATACCGTCTCATCCACATGGCATAGCCCGCCAAGCTCACCAGCGACATCGATAAAAGGGGCAGAAAAAAACTCGCCTTATCATCCACATCAAATAAAATAGGAAGTTTCAACCAACTTGTGAGATAAAGCTGCAGGAAGAGATAGTAAACGGCGGAGGGCACTGCCCTGATAAAAACGATATAGAAAGTGCCAGCACCATCAATAAGTCGATCTTTATGCTGTGCCATGCTAATGCCCATCCAAAGGCCGAATATAATGGCGATGAAAATAGAGCTGAGGCCAAGCCACAGCGAGTATGGAATCTTCTTTGCAAGTATTTCTGTAACGGGTACTTTAGGTCTATAAGTAATAGAAGTGCCTAAATCCCCTTTTATAAGGCCTTTGTAAAAATGAAAGAGCTGGATATGCATTGGATCTCTGAGACCCATGCCCGTCATAATGGCTTCCCTTTGAACTTCGTCTAGCTTATCGTATCCGTCTCCAAAATATCCCTCTTCTGGCATAAGCCTCATGAGCATAAAGACAACACTCGTCACGATAAACAGCGTCATAAATGATCTGAAGATCCGCTTAATCACATATTTAAGCATGATTTCCTCCTTCTTAAGATGATAAAAAGGGTGCCCCTTGGAGGATTGCCTCTAGGATTGCACCCCTTAGAATGCCTTATTTTATGCATCCGATTTAAATGGAATTTGACACGCTCACTCTTATTGAATCTTTTTAAGCGCTTCTTCACGCTCTGCTTGCCATTTGATCAGATTGTCATCGTACGCGTCGTTGTTCATTGGCACCGCTAATATGTGTTGCAATTTATATCTTTCAGAAGAGACACCGAATGGGGAGTACATCGCTTCAAATGGATCTAATTTTGAAGAGACATACCCGCCGCCACCAAGTGCGTAAGGGATTACAAATGCTTTGTCTATTAAATAAGCTTCTGCTTTTGCAAACAATTCGTAACGTTTGGCAATATCAACGCGCTCTGCTTTGGCTGCGTTAATTAGGCCTTCATATACTTCGTAGAGATTTTTACCATTTTAGTCTATTTCTGTACAATATTCAGGGAAATTATAGTTTGAGTCTCTTACAAATGGATCTGTGTAAGTCTCTGGATCCGCATAGTCTGGCCCCCAGTTTACTTCCATTAAAGAGTAGTTCCCCGCTCTTCTCGTAGCATTTAAGAACCCTGTTGGCGGATATGGCGACAGGTAAACTTCGATGAAATCATCGCCCAATGTGCCTTGAATTTGCTGTTGTATAACTTGAGCTCTGTTCGTTGCGTCAGATAAACCTGAGTTGTAAGGCATGAAGAGTTTCACTGGGAAAGTCACTTTACCCTCAAGCTCTTTCATAGCTTGTTCTTTGAATTTTAACGCATCTGCAATGCTAAAGGATTCTTTGTCCACAAAATTTGCAAGATCTGAAATCATGACGAAATCTTCCCCATTTACTGATGTAAAGTTTTTAGGTGTAATGGTGCTGGATAGTCGTTTTTCAGGATTGTAGGGTTCTGAAGTCAACATGGCAGCTCTGGAGTCTAGAGCATGAAACAGTGCTTTTCTAAAGCTTGTATTGTTCACTGCGAGCTTCCAGTTCTCTGGTTCAAACGCCGCTTCAAATGTGGGTTCAAAATTAAGTGTAAAGAAATAAGTGTAAAAACTGGTTGTTGCAGGTCTAAACAATTCTCTTTTTGCACTGTCATTCATCCACTCGTCTATAGAAGATGATGGAATCGCAACTGCCGAAATTTCGCCTCTTAAATAGAGTTCAGTGGAGAGCGCATCCGCTTCTTTGTTGTATTTAAACGTCAATTTTTCGATGTGTACTTTGTCTTTATCCCAGTAGTTTTCGTTTTTCGTAAGCACACGTTTCGTTTGTGGCTCAAATGTGGAAAGGATGTAAGGCCCGTTGTAGAGGAGCTTTGTATTATCCGTGCCAAAGCGATCGCCTGTTTCTTCTAGAAATGCCCCATTCACTGGGAAGAAACACACATAAGTCAACATGGAAAGAAAATAAGGTGTCGGTTTGGATAATGTGTACTCCAGTGTATGAGCATCAATTGCCTTCACACCAACTTGGTTAAAGTCAGTGATTTTACCCTCATAAAAATCTTGAGCATTCTTAATGACATCATAAGCAATTTGAGCTGTTTTGGATTCATTTACTGGATTCATGATGAATTTCATAGAATCCACAAAATCTTGCGCAGTCACATCTGCCACTTCTTTGCCCTCATTGTCATACCATTTGACACCTTCTCTAATTTTAAAGGTCCACACAAGACCATCGTCAGACACAGACCACTCTGTTGCAAGTGAAGGCTGCTCCACGCCGTATTGATCGTATTCAATTAAAGTGTCAATAAAGTTCGCTGCCACACCAAATTCGTTTGTTGAAGCTGTAGTTAAATAGTTTAAAGTGGTCACTTCGCCAGAATAAACCGCTTTATATTCTTGTACCTCATCGTATTTTGCCTGTTCTGCTACAACTACTGTATCACCAGAAGAAGATGCATCTGTTGATGGTGCTGTAGTCGGTGGTTCTGCAGATGTCGCTGGTTGCTTGGATCCACAGCCAGAAAGCACAAGCATCATGGCAAGTATCAGTGCTATGACTTTTTTCATTTGATAGTCCCCCTTTTACATTCTCTTGTTTAATTCGCTTGTTTAATTCGCTTGATAATTTGTCTTCATAGATTGTCTTGATAGATTGTCTTGATAATTTGTCTTGATATGTACATTTGTCATTTTTTTTAGCATCACAAATGTATTTAAAGTAAAACCTCGGTATTGTACATTGCAAAGCTCATGCCAAATCTATAATTTTATCTAGAATAATCTCATTACGGTTTGAAAAACAGATATTTACTGGCAACCCTCAACACTTCACGGAAAAGATCTTTATTTATAGAGCTCATCAGGTCTTCACTATTGTATACGCTTAACTTGTAACAAAAAAGAAATAAAATCCCGAGGTCAGGATTTTATCGTCCTAACCTCAGGATTTAGAGATATCGTATTTCTTAAGTTTTTCATAGTAAACCGATCTCGAAAGTCCAAGCATTTCATATGTTTCCTTATGTTTGAATTCGTTTCTCTCAAGTGCTTCTAAAATCATGCTTTTTTCAACTTCTTGAAGCTGTTCTTTCATGTTGAGAGGCTTCACTTCATGTCTCAAATTTATGGTTATATAGTCAGATTCAATAATATCAGCATCTGATATGTTCATGGCGCGCTCAATGACATTTTCCAGCTCTCTGACATTCCCTGGCCAATGGTAAGACACCATCTTATCAAGGGCTTCACCTGAAAAATCCTTTACCGGAATCTCTATTTCATCAGAAAGTTTTTCCATGATGTTTCGAATCAAGGGGTATAAGTCAGATTTTCGATCCCTGAGCGGTGGCATTTCTATGGGAAAAACATTGATGCGATAATATAAGTCTTCTCTAAATTTTTTCTCTGCAATGGCTTCTTCCAAATTGACATTCGTCGCTGCAATGACCCTTACATTAACATGTGTCGGTTGAAGTGCGCCTACTTTGTAAAAACTCTTATGTTGTAGCACGTGGAGTAACTTGCCTTGAACTTCAAGTGGCAATTCGCCAATTTCATCTAAGAAGATGGTGCCTCCTGATGCGAGTTCAAAAAAACCTTTTTTGCCTGTTCTCTCAGCCCCTGTAAAGGCTCCTTTTTCATAGCCAAACAGTTCACTTTCAAAAAGTGTATTGGGAATCGCAGTACAGTTCACACTGATAAAGGGCTTTGATTTTCCATCTTGAAGTCTGTGAATTTCCTTTGCGATCAGGGATTTCCCTGTACCACTCTCACCCGTAATGAGAATGGTGGATCTCGATTTGGAAGCCTTATAGGCAAGATGCATGACTTGTTGCATCGGTTGACTTGAGCCAATGATCTTCTCAAACATTTGATGTACGCCATCTGCGCCCTCAGTCAACAAGGATTCATTTGCCATTTCCATCTTCATGAGAATTTCGTTTCGCTTCATCATAAGCACTTCTAGATTGGAAACATCGACGATCTTCAGAACGACACCTTCTGGCGCATCAAGTTCCCCTATTGGTTGAAGTGTGCAGAGTGTCGGTCTTTTATTGATCTGATAAAATGTCTTTTCAAAATAACAAGCTTTTCCATTTAAACTGTCATAAATTTTACTCAGAAGCTCGTTATATTCAAAGATATCGCCAATTTTCTTATGGAGAACTTCATAAGATTCTTCGTTTGGCACCTTGCTTCTAAAAGGTTTTTGGCTCAATAAATCTCTCACGGTTTCTTTTCGAATGGTATAACCTCTTGCTTGATGAAACTTGAGCACACCCGTAGCGCCATCGATTACCACCATGTGTCCAATGGCGTGTGTATAATGCATGATGTAAGGCACGCTATCAACAGCAATTTCCATACTTTTTTCAACAATGTCTATAATCACTTCTATAAACCGACCTGCAAAAGCACCCGAATATTTTAATTTTCGATTAATCGCCTTATTACGCCAGTTTTTGATGATGCCTTTATAACTGTCATCGCCATATATGCCCACAGCGATAAAGGCATCTCCAGCTTTTAGATCGTTGTAGGGCAAATTTAAGACGCTTAAATCTTCAACGGTTAAGTTGCCATCATCATAGCCCATTCTGTTGTTGGCGATTACCACGAGATCGCCTTTTTCAATTCTGCCCGCTGAATGGATACTCGTTCTCGAAAAGACCACACCTGTGATTTCCTTAGCCACTTGGTTGTAAGCTTTAACGATGCCCTCTTTGTCTATATAGATGAATCCTTCATCAATTTCGTCTAATAATCTGGATGTGTCCATAAGCGCACCCCCTAAATAACAATTTAAATTTTTTCATTTTATAAATTCTACTATTTACGCGTTGACAGAATTATATCATACTGAAGTTAAAGATTGGCACTAAATTTGCGTTAATCACATAATAAGAGTTTCGTGGTGTACCACGTACACCACGAAACTCACCACAAAACGCTTCAAATCCATACGCACCCATTTATTTACAACAAAAGGAGGTTTTTATGCAATTCCCAAATCCGTTAAAGAAAGGGGACCAGGTTGCCGTTCTATGTCCCTCAACACCGACCAATGAAATGCGCGTTCATAAAGCTGAGGCTGCTATGAAGGTTCTAGGTTTTGAACCGGTTATGTATCCGTCTTGCTATGCCTACCATGGCCATCTTTCAGGCTCAGATGCGCTCAGGGCAAAAGATATAAACGATGCTTTTCTTGACGATCGCATTAAAGGCATCATATGCCTCAAGGGTGGATCAGGTGCGACACGCTTACTCAAATTGCTCGATTATGAACAGATCGCCAAACATCCAAAAGTCTTTATGGGCTTTAGCGATATCACGGCACTTCATATCGTCCTCAATCAGAAATGTGATTTGGCAACTTTCCACGGTCCAATGGCCTCTTCGGATGTGTTCGTGGACGAAGATCATGCTTGTTATCAAGACATGTACACGCTTGAAAGCTTTCGTGCGAATTTGATGACTTTAGGTTTTAAAGGTATCCTTAAAAATCCGATTGGTGAAGATTTTATAACGCTTGTTCCTGGAAAATGCAGTGGAGAGCTCATAGGGGGTAACCTTTCACTGCTCATCTCCACTTTAGGCTCCCCTTATGAACTGGATACCAAAGGAAAAGTTCTCTTTATCGAGGAAGTGAGCGAACCCAACTATAAAATAGACAAGATGCTCACTGCACTTGCGCTCGCTGGTAAATTTAATGATTGCGAAGGAATTATCTTGGGCACTTTTAGCGATTGTAATCCTGAAAGTAAAGGTTATGGCGGTACGGACTTAGACCTTGATACTATTTTTAGAGAAGTTCTGATGCCCTTCGGCAAACCCATTTTAGCCAACTTAAGAGCAGGTCATAATTTCCCACAACCGACACTTGCTTTTGGCAAGGTAATTCACTTAGATGCGACAGAACAAATTATAGAGTTTTAATGTGTTTCAAGTTCAAATTTGGACCCAAATCCTAAAAAAGCCCCATAACCACTCTTTCTGTTCGCGGTTCTCAATGCACTGCGGAGGAACCTGCAAGGTGATTATGGGGCTTTTTTTCATTGTGAATACGTTTTTTATTCATAGTGTGTCCACATTCTGATAATTTTTATTATTTTTTCTGACTCATCTACGCTGTAAATTAGCCTATGCTGAATATTAATGCGTCTAGAGTATGCACCATTTAAATCACCAACAAGTTTTTCATATGAGGGTGGTACTGCATAAGGATTGCCCTTAATCAATTCGACTAAATTTTTTGCTCTTTTCGTTAAGCCTACTGATTTCAGTTTTTCGATATCCTTTTGAGCCTTCTTCGTAAATACGACTTTGTACATTTACCATTCTACCTCGTCTTCTTCCAAACATGCTTCAATAGGCGTATTTAGACCCTCTACAATACTTTTTTTAACTTCGGGAATACTAGATAGATATAAAGTTTCAAGCAGTCCATTATAGTCTTCTTCGCTAATAATAACAGCATTTCCATCTTTAGTATTTATATTCACTGGTTCATTGAATTTAATCGTTTGGCTTAAAATATTATAGATGTTTTTTCTAAAATTTGTAACGCTTGTAGTAATCATAATATCACCTCCTGTGTCTATTATAACGTACATTAAAACGTACGTCAAGTTGATCAATCCTATACACACGATCAAAAAATCGAAAGCCTCTAGCACGGGCTAGAGGCTTAAAAATAAATATGTTTTTAGGGGGGAATTGCACGAGTGGGAGTTTTGGGGGAACCCACTCGCAATTCATTTGGGGTTTTGTTATTAATTGGGGTTAATAATGTTTGGGGTTTATGGGGTTCGTTAAGCTTTCACTTAACTTATACTCAGTATAGAATTTACTTGTGTATACACTATGACGTATTTGTGAATAAATTGTGAAACTCATATTGCAGAATTATTTCAATCGTCATAATTTTGTAATATTTCTTGCAAATTTTATTTTTTACTCCCTATTCCCCCGAACCGGCTCAATGTAGAGCAGGTCGTAGATGTTGCCTGTGATGTCGATGTCGGTGATCTCCATTTTGATCATGCCCTCTGTGTTATAGTCACCGTTCCAGTCCACGCCCTTTGGGATGACGTAGAGTGTGGCTTTATAGCTCGGCTTTAGGCGCTCGTTCTCAAAGCTCTGGGTGGAGTCTGCATAGGGCAGGGCGTATTCAAATTGCCAGAGGTCACCTTCTGCGGTTTTCTTGGTGCGTCTTAGSCGTTCTGGGAAGTAGTATCTCGTTTTAAAGTCATCTTCATAGCGGTAGACGTTGTTGTACTTGTCCCAGTAGGTCATGGATTCCAGTTCTGGGCTGAGCCTTAGGAGCGCCYTTTCTATATCCCCTTGGATTAAGGCTTCAAAGATCACRCATTCGTGTGATAGAAACCGGTGRGGTTCTATGGTGGTGACTTCGCCCTTGAGTGTGGTCTGTCCTCGCCAGTGGTTCCAGTAGCCTATGGCATCGAAGTATTTGACGGTTACGGGTTGATAGTCAAAGGGCACTTCGTCTATGGCACGATTCCCTGATAACGTCTGGGTTTCAAACCTTGCGGTGTACTGTCCAGAGGGTGCTGGTGCACCTGTGACTGGATCTGTTGCGATGACTTTTATATTGCGCTTCCATGTCTCTTCGTCTTCCAGGCGATTCGCTTTATGCGTTTCTGAGGTTTTGGATAGAGCGAAGGTCTTTTCATAGGGGGTCCCTGAAAAGAGTCTGACAAGGGTCTCGTTTGAATATCGCCCTGTGATGCCTTTGAGGTTATATGCATTGCCACTTTCTGCGGTGAGTGATGCGGTGATTTTAACGGGTGTCTTCACTTTGAAAGGGTGTGTGTTGATCATCTGGTCCTCGCCCGAAATCGGATAGTCTACACTTGTGCTCGTCTTTAGGTCTTTTAGGGCGAGTTCGATTTGATAGTCCCCATCTTTGTAAGACGCTGGAATCTCTATGGTGATGTCATGCCAGTGCCTTTCGCTTGCATTTGGTTCGGTGTAGTGAGCGGTAGAGCTATTGGTGTAGGCAATGTCCTTTTTAAGGGTTGTGCCAGCGTTGTTTTTTAAAGTGACTTCTATGCCATGTGCTAAGGTGGTGTTCACTTTTATGTCTTTGAGTTTTAGAATTTCTGATGCGGGGATACTTTGGGTGTTAAATTCTGGTCTTTCTGTGATTAGGGTGCTGGTCAGGGTTATGGGCATTTCATCAGGCATTATAAACACCCTTTGATTGATCTTCGAGGTCGCCCCTTCTAGGTCTGTGACTGTCARTGCGATTTCAAGGGTGTCTTTATAGTTAACATTTGTAGGCTTGCCTGTGTGCCATGTGGTCTCGCCATTGATCTTGTATGCCCAGTCCCATTTGATAATGCCTTTGTTTGCCATTGAGCCGTGGTCTAGGTCATAGGATAGATCGTTTAGGGTGATGCCTATGTCTGTGGCGCTGTAGTTGTAAGTGATGTCAAAGTCTGCTATGGGCCGTCTGTGTACATAGACTTTTAAGGTGTCTGGGTCTGATGTTTTATTGTAGTTCATAAACCGTGCATCTGTGCTAGGTTTGTCTGTTGCGCTGTATTCGATGGTAAATTTGCCCACTTTGTCAAAGGTGGTCAGGGGTACTGACAGCACTTTATTGTGATATGCAGATAAGCCCATGGTGTTTTCAAAGTAGTCTTTGTCGTGGATTGCCTTTGACTGCTCTGAAAGTTTCGGGTCTCCTTCAAAGTCTCTGTAGAATTTGTCATAGGTGATGGTGTCTTCTCCATAGACGAGGTATAGGCCACCATCAGGTGCTCTTTGGATGCTGTTGACGTTGCTGATATCCGTTAAAATGCTTTCAAGGGCACCCAGTCCATATTTTTTACCGTTTGGTTTTGCGGTTAAGAGCTGGCTGAGGGTGATGGCTTCTGAATTCAGCTTCGATTGTTTGTTATTATACTTTGGATCACATGAGATGTAGACGTTTAGATCTTGTTCTTTGATAAAGTCTGTAAGGGCTGATGTAGCTGTTTTAAACGAATCCCCTTTGGCGAGGTAGATGAAGTAACGGTTTGAGTTTGGCCTGTAAGTTGAGGTGGTGGCATCGTTTACGTCTATGACTTCGATGTTGCGACCAGGGTATGCAATTTTACCAACTTCATTGTAGACTTCAACCCATTCTGTGCCTTCGGGGGGTGCTTTAATATAGGTTCGAGTTACCCATTCTGTTTCGTCATCTCCAATATCAACCTCCCTATCGTATTTAACACCCTGTTGAGCTAATATTTTGGTGCCATTAAAATAACTATAAAAATTGTAATCCCCATTCATTTCATAATAGATACTGTATTCCCGATCATAATAGGGCAATTGCGACTTTATAAGACTTACAAAATCTTGTGGATATTGTTTTACAAGATTTACTCCAAATGTAAATGGCGGTTCTGTTACAAAATAATTTCTCGCTTGTTCACTCCAAACCCATTCCCATCCGCCTGTTGATGCGGTGACTTTGTAAAGTCCTTTGTCTTTACTTACATAGTAAATACCATATTTATCCGCTGCAATATCAATAAAATCATATCCACCAAGACAAGTCACTTCGATTGCTGTTGGAGCGTTATCCATTATTATTTTACCCGCGGCTGATGTCGGATGCCTGTTTTTCCCCGATCTATAAAACCCACCTACTAATTGGGGGCTTTGCCCTGCTGTAAAAAAACGATGATCTGTTGTCATGCCAAGCACCAATCCATTTCGAACTTCAATACGTGTTATGTTATTAAAATTCGGAATTTGTTGAAATCCAAGCGTTGCGCTTACAGGATAACGTCCTTCCAGTCTTAAATTCGCAAGATTTACAGCAAAGAAMGTCCTRTTTTCTTCCCAGTTACCTGGATCATACTGAGCATTATTCGCATCTCCCATATTACACCCATTTACCCACACCGTACCGTCATTTTTAAGTGCATAAATATTATCTATGCCATATTGGGGGCCATCAACATTACCATTATACATTCTATAGTCATTTCTGATTTCTTTAACATCACTCATAACTTTTCTAAAACCGCTCATATAAGGTGTGTAAGAAGATAAGTACCAGCTATTAAATCCAAGATCAGAAAATCTTGTTTGATCTGTTCCGCACATCCAAATATCCCCATTTTCTAAAAGTACAAATCCCGCATATAAAATCGTTTTGACTGATTTTACGTTTGAATCAAATGTTTTGGTGTAAGTGAAAACAATGTCTTTGGCATTGTCATAACTATCATACATTACAAATTTTGCGGTTACAGCATTTTCGTCTGTCGCTGTTATTGTTCTAGAATAAAATGCATCATAAGCAACCGTATATGGCGTTGTATATTTGAGTGGGACTTCGAAGTCTGCTTGTTCCATAATGTCTTTTCCAATGATTTTCTTTCCGGATACGATGTTAAACTGTACCTTTTTATAATCGTCATAGCTATCCGATACATACTGATTCATTCGGTTCTCTAGGGTTGTAAGGTCATCACCTTCATAGTCTGTGACTAAGGTGATGTCTATTTTCTTATCGGGAATATCAAGGAAAGTTGCCACTGGCTTGATATTGTCCACTGTGATGACTTTTGTGGTGGTCCCTGTCTTGTAATCACTTGCCACTAAAAAACTCGGTAGGGTGGGTTGCCCGAAGGTTTCTTTGGTGGTGAGGGTGATTTCATACCGCCCTACGTGTGAAGCTTCAAACTCTAAGGCTCTATCCCACTGGGTGGTTGTTGTTTTGAGCTGTACTGGGGCTTCRTCTGTGAATATGCCATCATTATCTGAATCAAATTTATAGCGCCATGTTCTCTCRTTGAGGTAATCACCATCTGTTGAGTAGGAGTGGTCATAGGCTTTAATCGTGGCCACTTTATTTTCATCCCTRTAAACGATCTCATTGGCATCGATCASCATGATCGGGGATTCATCTATGGATACGTCTATGATTTTCTGCTTTGTGTCGGTCATGCCATAGGTGTTTGTCCCTGTCACTTCTATGAGATATTTGCCTGTCTTTTTAAAGAGGACGTCTATGGCCTGTCCATTATTGGCGGTCATTTTGATGTTTTGGACGGCGGTTCCTTCGCTCATAGGGGTAATCGTCCAAGTGTAGTTGTTCCCGACTTTGCTCAGAAATTCGGTGTCGTTATAGGCACTGAGTGCTATTTTTCGGTTTTCTTTGTAGTACCCTGTCGTGTTGATGTGTACTTGCGGAAAAGGTTTCGTGATGGTGATGCGCTCGCTCGTTTCAGAGTAGGCTCCATCATTATCTGTCACACCGAGGATGACTAAAAATTCACCTGTGCCCCAAAACTTGGGATCGCAATTGTCTTCACTGGCGCTAAAGCCAATCGCTGGAATGTAAAAATCATAGTTTGTGATTTCGCCGTCTTTGTCATAGGACCGTTTCCCCGAGATGTGAACGGGACCGACGATGGCRCTSTCTGGCATCGAGATCACTGGCACTGGTGGTATATTGGAACTTTCTTTGTAAATGAATGTGCCTGTTCTTGCAATGTTACTCTCTATTTTTTTACCACCCTTTAGTGTCAGGGTCGCCYTACCCTCAAAAAATTGGAGGAAGGGTTTTCCTTGATAAGGGATGCTAAAGGTTGCACTGAATTCTTGGSCCAGACTTGGGGTAAAGATTTGTGTCTTGGGTTGTCCCCCGCCATCGGTTTGAAGCGTCAGACTGATGCTTTGGATATCTTCTAGGTTTATGTTTTTTGCGATTGTGGTTAAGTTYACAGGCACTTGTGCTGTGCCTTGATGCTCAGGTAGCTTTATTTCATTTGGTGCTGTGATGCTTGCGGTGATGAGTGGGGCTTCGTTTGGGATGATGTGAAGAAGYACWTCMGCTGTAGTTGAGGATGTCAAAGTCTTTGATGTGCCTAGCCAAACGGTGTCAAAAGTTTGTGACATACTGAGTTTAACGATATAATCGCCCACTGCAAGGGGTTGGTTTAAGAAAACACCTGGATCGTTCTTATCYATKGTGCCTAGTGGCRTACTGTTTCCAAATAAATAGTATG
Source organism: Fusibacter sp. 3D3 (assembly GCF_001748365.1). Lineage (GTDB taxonomy): Bacteria > Bacillota > Clostridia > Peptostreptococcales > Acidaminobacteraceae > Fusibacter_A. The sequence goes on from NZ_BDHH01000009.1 coordinate 157,971, forward strand.
ACCAGTGATATATCGGATCATGAACGGTATATWTGGACTGAACGCCATCAAGTGTGATCACTTCCCCCTCTTTGAAGGTGTACTCTGTTTTGCGCTCATGCGTGCCATCAGTAAGCAGTTTTGTAATAACGGGGGTCATACTGCCCACCGGTTGAGCTTTGAACCCAATTTTACGATTATAATAGTCTTTGCTGACGGCTTGTCTTGTGCTATCTTGCCAATTATACGGCGCAGCATTAAATTCATCAAAGGTTTTATAGAGCGTTCCAGTATAACCGGTCCCCAAGTCTGTTGAAGCACTTGTAACTTGCCCTTGAACCTGTCCACTTAAAACTGGGGCAAGTATGGCATCTACGCCCATGATGTTATCATTGCCGAAAAATCTTTCAAGACCGTCTGACCGCTCGGGATCGTTTCCATAGAAGGTTTTATATTGTTTATAGATTTCATCTAGTTTGATGTGGAATTCACTTTTCATCCATGTTCTATTTCCAACATCATATAATTGTCGCTTATCTAAAATTTCATTCATAGGCATATATATCGTCAGAGCTTCACCGTTTTCAATGGGTGCTGTGAGTTTTACGCCTACGGTTCTAAAAGCGTAACCATTTGTTGCCATGGGGACGTCTGTTAGCATGATGAAGGCGTTGTAGTCCTTATAATAATCTAAGAATCTGCTTTCAGAATCATCAGCAACACCTATGCCATACATCATTTGAAGCAGTATTGAGATCACTAAAAAAATGCTAACTATTCTTTTCATAATAACTCCTTAATTCTGTGGAACAAGAGGAACAACATCTGATAAGTAAATTTTGTGTCCCAAAGTTACTTCCCCATGATTCCATTCAACATCTGATTGTCCAAGATAACTACCCGTTACCATTTCAAAATCAACATAGTACCATTGGTCTACTTTAAGCTCTACATCACCCATACTTGCTTCTTGACTTGGAGAGTGATAGATAAAATAAAGTCGTCCTCTTGTTCGCTTTAATCCATCCGAACTTCTATAAAATACTGATTTATCTGTTACAAACTGGCTTTCTACAACAAGCGTATTATTCTTTATCCAGTCTAGTCGTCTATTAATCCAATCTTCTGTGCTATGGTCAGCTACTTCATAGTATTTTAAGTCTTTTTCATATGTTATGATATCATCGTATGAGAAGTTATAAAGCACTTTTAAGCCATTTACCGCAGTATCATAGTATTCGTCAACGGCCTCTTTTTTCTTTTCATAGGTTTTGTAAAATGGTGATTTCCACTCTAAATTGATATAGCCTTCGTAATCGTAATAGTCTGCTAAAGCTCCCGAAAAAGCATTATTTGTATGAGTTTTAAGTTCGCCTATTACAACTTCACTCTTTATTACTGGCTTTCCATCTAAAAATTGAACTTTTCTTGCCACGTCACTTTCTTTAGGTATTTTCTTTTCGACAAATGGCGCCACACCATTTTTAACCGCTCCCGCTTCTGCCCTTTTCTCCTTATCCAACACTCTCTCTATAACCACACAAGCCCCGCCACGATTTAAAATATCTTTAGGGTTAAAGTGATTCGCATTGCCAGTAAACACTCCTTTTTGAAGCATACTGTAAACACTATCCCTATAAAGCGAATTAATCTGATCGTGGTCAAAGATCACTTGATCCAGTATAGGTGTGTAACACTGGTCATACTGGATCCCCTCTTTGATCTGTAACGCTCTATAAAGTACTGTTGCGGATTGTTCTCTTGTGATTTCATTTGTAGCATCTGCCATGGGCTCACCTGTTTTAACAAGTCCAAGTTCGTACGCCCTTTTCATGATCGGCACATCCCATGATTCACTAGAGCTTGCATCTTGAACAGTCTCATTCATGGCTTTAAGGGTTAGGGATAGAAACTCCACGTTGCTGATGGCTTTATCGGGTTTGAATGTACCATCGGGATATCCTGAGATTACGCCTTGACCGACAAGTGAAGTAACGAAGGGTTCTGACCAGTGACCTTGAATGTCGGTTGGGGTGGATGTAGCAAACGAGGGTTGTGCTATGATTATAGTTTGTGTTAGGATGGTTAGGGTTAATAGGGTTGTGGTTAAGATTTTAGTGAGTTTCATAAAATATCCTCCTATTTGATCTGTTTTTTGGGTGGTCTTTATCACTTTATAATGTAGTAGGTGGGTATCAATGGGCGAGTGCGACAAAATAATGAGGAGACTTACGTCACTCTATAGCTCTATTTCTCATCGTGCTCAACTTTTGACTTTTGACACTCTAACCCATGATTTTGTATCCTCACAATACATTTCAGTTCTCCATATACACATCTTATTCTATTTAATCATTTTGGGTTAAATTCAAACTGCCGCATAATAGAAAATATGTTATTTTAAGTATATCATGTTTTCTCACAGGACATCAAGCTATTTTTAGCATTTTTTTACATTTAAAATTGCAGTGAATCTCATTTCATCGTCGACAAGTCACAAAGACTCGTTAAGAAATAGCCTCACTTCTTCTTTTGATATTGGCCATAGAACGCAAAATAGAGACGTCCCGAAGGCATCTCTATAAGGCACTATTTTCTATGAACTTGGGTATGTATGCCCGGTTTTATGCGTATGATCTCATTTGTACCCTCGTATTCCATTCTAATCTCTGGTTTGTAGCAAACATTTTCCATGATCCAAATAATCGTGTACTCTTTATGATGCATACAATTCTCCTTTAAAATTTAGTCATATTGTTGTGAAAGTACTATTGTCTCTTAACAACAAATGCGATTTTTTTAAAGTATATCATAAGGTGTTACGAAAAAGCAACAACTTTCGTAACATTTTTTTACATTTTATTTGTAATCTTAAAAAAATTAAGACTTCTCCCATGAAAACTGTTACGTTGTGTACGTGGTACAACACGTAACACCATATAATAAAAAAAACCAGCAGTCAAGGGATCGATGACTACTGGCTTATAAACGATTCTACATTTGTTGCCTAAACGAGTTTTCTTTCAACAAGCTGTTGTACTACAAAAGATGCCACATCTTCTGCAAAAGTACCTGTTCCAAAACCTGCATCGTAACCCAGTTCTTTTGCAAGTTCATATGATATTCTTGGACCACCTGCACAGACGATCATTTTATCTCTGATGCCTTCGGATTCAAGCAGTTCGATTAGTTCCGTCATATTTGGGATATGAACATCTTTTTGAGTAACGATTTGTGAAACGATGATTGCATCTGCATTCAGCTCAATAGCTTTTGCAACAAGTTCCTCATTTGGCACTTGTGCGCCGAGGTTATGCGCCTTAACACCGTGATATCTCTCAAGACCGTAGTGCCCATCATAACCTTTCATATTCATAATCGCATCGATACCAACAGTGTGGGCATCTGTACCTGAACATGCACCGACGATAACCACATCTCTTTTAATATTTTCTTTGATATAATCTTCTACGCCATACTTATCCATAACGTCAGATTCAACCTTAGGGACTTCAATCGTCGTATAGTCAACTGTATGCATGCATTTTCCATACATGATGAACATCGTATAGCCTACACCAAGGTCCTCTGCATGCACAACTGCAGGCTCATCAATACCCATTTTTGTGAGTAATTGTTTTGCAGCTTCTTTACTTTCTTCGTTGCAAGGAATCGGTAAAGTAAAAGAAAACTGCATCATACCATCGTTCATGGTATCACCATAAGGCTTAACTTTCGTTAAATCTAATCCGCTGTTTACACGCATTACTTGTTACCTCCTAGCATCATTGGAATAAATGGATTAAAGTAATTTTCACCTTTTTGAGTGACCCCATCAAGGCCTTTACCACCATCCATTTTTCGTGTCACATCTGCAAATTTACCCTGTTCAATCGTACTCATGATACCCATTTTCTCAATATCCTTTAACATATCAGCCGCCTCAGCAAGGACAGCTTGAGCTCTTTTTTGGATGATACCGTCTTTTTTGTATTCAACTTCATCACCAAGATGTCTCATGTTTTTAAAGATGTATTTCGCATTTTCAATGGCAAGTGCTCTGTCTTGAAGCAGTGGTGTATGAATGGCTTCTGTCATCATGCCAAGTAGTTGAAGCCCTTGATTAGTCATGATTGAAACGGTGTTGAAAAGCACATCTTGAATATGACCTTTAAAAATATTACCCGTCATATACTTTGTTGGCGGCATATATTTAAGCGGTGCATCCGGGAAAATTTCACGTGCCATTTGCGCTTGTGAAAGCTCTAATAAGAAGCCGTCTTCAGTATCAGGATTCATTTCAAATGCATGCCCAAGTCCCATTTGTTCCTCTGGTAAACCTGCTAATAACGCAAACTGTTCGTTGATAAATTGTGAAGCTAAAACTGTATGCGCTTCTTCTATCGCATCTGATGTGGTCAAGTAGTTATCTTCACCTGTATTGATGATGATCCCTGCAAATCCATTGATCACACGTGAGAAAAACTGATCTACGAGCGTTCTTTGCATATTGATATCTCTAAATAGAATACCGTAAAGCGCATCATTTAGCATGACATCAAGTCTTTCAATCGCACCCATTGCAGCTATTTCTGGCATACAAAGTCCTGAACAATAGTTACAAAGTCTGATGTATTTACCAACTTCTTCACCCACTTCATCCAGTGCCTTTCTCATGATTCTAAAGTTCTCTTGCGTCGCATATGTCCCGCCGAAACCTTCTGTAGTCGCGCCATATGGCACGTAGTCCAAAAGGCTCTGAGCTGTAGTACGAATAACTGCGATAATATCTGCGCCTTGTCTTGCTGCAGCTTGCGCTTGTAAAACATCTTCATAGATATTTCCAGTTGCAACGATCACATATAAATAAGGCTTTGGGCCTTCGCCTAAGTTGGTTAAATAAGCATCTCTTTTCGCACGATTCGCACGGATACGCTCTACCATTTCTTTTGCTACAGTTTCTATCGCTGCATCTATTTTGGAACGCTCTTGAATTTCAATTTTTGTGAGATCAATTTCATTTTTAGAAACCAACTCTGCAATCTCTTGAGGTGTTTTCGAAAGTGCTACCATGGCATTTCCAATCCAGAATGATGCGCCTTCGGATAAGCCCCCACCATGCTTGATATTGTCGATAACGACATTTGGAAGTGGTCTTTCTAAATCATCAATCCCATCTATCCCAAGTAGTCTTGCCACAGTTCTCTCGACAGAAACTGTCGTATGGCGTTCAATAAACTTTTGTGTATCTTCAGCGATTATTCTTGCTGACTTTCTAGCGCCCTCTACCACGCTAAAATCCAGATTTAACTTACTCACCATTTGATCCTCCTAATATTACTTTAGCTTTACTTATAATCGTATCATCAAGTCCCATAAATTTGGAAATTCGGATTGCATCTTTAGGTATTTCTTTTAATTGACTGACCCGCACCAATCTATAGTCCATCAACTCATGAAGTAACATCATGCCCTTTTCACCTTCTAGATGACTAAAATCTACCTCTGAAAGCCCTCTGACCTGATAGTGATCCACGTGCTCTATATTGGTGAGGCCATCATAATGCGTCGTGATCACCGTCACAAACCGACTTCCAGACAAATGTTCTATTAATGCTCTAGAAATCGCATATCCCTCAAGTGGATTTGTCCCCCTTGCGAGTTCATCGATGAGTATAAATCCATATTGATCCTGCCTTCTGAGGACTTCACCAATTTTATGAATTTCTCCCCCAAAAGTACTGAGACCCATATCAATAGACTGTGAATCCCCTACCGATATAAATATGAAGTCAAATAGGCTTATTTCTGCTGATTTGCAAGGTACCAGAATGCCATAATGGGCCATGGCTACAATAAGACCTATCATCTTCATTGAAACCGTTTTACCACCCATATTTGCCCCTGTAATCAAGGTTACTTTTTCAGTGATTTCCACATCAATGGCTGTATAGTTTTTCTTTTCGAGTGTTAATCTATTGGCGACCTTGAGGTGTCTTCCTGCCTTTATGGCAATCTTGCCTTCTGTGCTAAGTTTGGGTCTTGTACAATCGAATGCTTTTGAAAAGATTGCTCTCGCTATGAGATAATCCATTCTGCCAATCCTATTAGAGTTTTCCACTAAACACTCTAACGTTGCCTTTAGAGCCAAAGATAATTCTGTTCTTATGAGGTATTCCTCTTCTTCTTCTCTAACCACTAACGATTCTAAAATTTCCGTGATTTCAGCATCTTGCTTAATTCTATAAATCACTGTGGTTGGCATTTCAGATTGATATTCTATTTTTTCATAAGAAGTAGCAAATTTTAACAGTTCACTCGCAGATTTTTGGATTTGAATATCACCATTATTTTTAACCCTAAGTGTTTTAGACTCAAGTTCCTGTTTGACGACTTCATTTTGTTCTTGAAGCTTTGATTTTTGTATTTCAATTGTTTTTCTGATGGTCTTAAGTGTTTCTGAGTACTTGTTATAAATATAAAAACTTTGTATGCCCGTTTTTTCTGGATCAAGAATTTGAATGACTTCGTCCACGGATTCTAATGCGTCTCTAAGACCCCGTTTTTCCCAGCCAGTTCGATCTAGAACAGCACGGATTTGTTTCATGAGCATCGCCATAATTTTGATTTCAAAGAGTTCGGTAATCGATAAAGTTTCACCAGCCTCTATGCGTTCGTAAGTACTGCCAAGCTGTTTGATATTTTTAAAGATACTTTTAAGCTCTAAAAGCTCATAGCGCTTATCCTCTAATAATTGAATGACTTTCTCAAGGTCATCGAATTCATGTTCAAGTAAATCTAAATCACCTCGTTTAAAGGGAAGTGCGCCACGCTTTTCAAGTTCGCCATAAGGTGTTTCTACTTTTATGCGTTCAAATATAAATTCTAAATCTAGATCATTATATTGTTTCTCACTTAAAAACATAGGGCTTCTCCTTTATAACGTCATGACATCCACTACGACTAAGTCCTTTAATGCGTCTGAGAGCCTCCCTCTAAAACTTTCAGAATCATAAAAATAACCCGATGGCGCATAGGGATTTATGGTAAGTGCCATTAGGTTGATTTCATAACGCACTTTAATGGTGACACCCACACGCATAAAGTAGTTCCAATCTCTCTGTTCAATAAAAATTTTCGTCGCATCCCCTACGACATAAGTCGCTTGCCTTGCATAAGGTGATGATTCCAGTATATCTTTGAGCGTCTTGGTAACAAGTGCCCCTTTTATAAAAACATATTGACTGTTTGCTTCAAGATGTGTGCCTATGATGCGTCCAGATAGTAAAGCGGTTTTTAGCGTGTCTAAAGGTGTCACCCCCAAAGTGTCATCTACAATATAAACGCCTTTTTCCTCGCCTTCCTTGTCCCAAAGACCCATAACCGCCTCATCTTTAAGTCCTTCTAATTTAAAAAGATTGGCTCTATGAACCGTTTGTTCTATGGTCCTGTTCATATCTCTGCTCAGCACCGCACCTGTTGACAAGATACAGGCATCTGTAATGGCAGGAGATGCAGATGACGCTCTGTCAAGTGCACCGTCCACCAATACGCGATCAGCACCTAGTGTGATCATTCTTTCCGAAACTTTTCTAACCGTGTGGTTCGTCGTTGGACCTCCGAGTTGAACATAACCCTCATTTAATGCCCGACCGATGATGATTTTGCCCATTGATGTTTCATATGCGGTCACTTCTACAATCTCAAGTTTCACCTCAGACAGATTAAATAGCATTTCTGCAGTGGCGATCAGTGTCCCTTTAGTAATAAAAATCATTGGTTTTTCCGTTCGCGTTACGATATCCTGACGTTCACCATCTCTCCCTATAGAGGTAAGCCCCAATCGTATTTGATTTTCACTAGCAAGATCAATAAGATAATTGAGTGTGACTGTTTTACCCGCGTTTTTTGCCATGCCAACAATTGAAAAAATTTTATATTCATTTTCAAACAGTTTCATCATGGCGGGTCCTCCGATGTCATTCCTTAAATTTAAATAAATTCTATATTAACGCCCCAAATAGGATACTCTATCTCTTAAACGATTACTCTTCGTGATTTGTTCTCTTTGCTCTCTCAAGTTCTTTAAGATCAATATTCACACGATTGCCTTGTAAAAGACCACCAACACCAAATATTTTATGATTTTTTTGTGCTTCTGTTTCAAAAGCACCTTCTTTTTCAAGATCATAAGGATTGGGTTGTGCATAAGTTGTGATCACGCCTTCGTAGTTTCTGAGGACGACGCGCTCTGGTGATTGTGAAATCATATATTGTGGCATAACTGGAATCTTACCACCACCGCCTGGTGCATCCACAACAAATGTTGGTACGCAATAGCCAGAAGTATGACCGCGTAAACCCTCAATGATTTCGATGCCTTTAGATACGGGTGTTCTAAAGTGCTCAATACCCATAGAAAGGTCACATTGATAGATATAGTAAGGTCTAACACGCATCATTACAAGATCGTGTACAAGATCTCTCATAATATGAACGCTGTCATTGATGCCTCTTAAAAGTACAGATTGATTGCCAAGTGGGATACCTGCATCTGCCATTAATGCACATGCTTTTTTGGTTTCAGGGGTCACTTCTTTTGAATGATTGAAGTGCGTATTTAACCAAATTGGATGGTATTTCTTAAGCATATTAACGAGTTCAGGTGTGATTCTTTGAGGACAAACCACTGGGGTTCTTGAACCAATTCTAATGATTTCAACGTGTGGAATCGCTCTTAATCTGCTGATGATGTACTCAAGTTTTTCATCTGAAATTAAAAGAGCATCTCCACCAGATAAAAGAACATCTCTGATAACAGGCGTATTTCTGATATATTCAATTGCAGCATCAATTTTATCCGTTCCTACTGCAGCATCATTATGACCTGCAAAACGTCTTCTTGTGCAGTGACGACAGTACATTGAACACATATCTGTCACAAGAAAAAGACAACGATCTGGATACCTATGTGTTAAGCCTGGAACTGGAGAGTCACCATCTTCGTGAAGTGGATCATCCATATCCGCAGAACATTGGAAAGTTTCGTTAATAGTAGGCACCGCTTGCATTCTCACTGGACACTTAGAATCTTCTTTATCCATTAAAAGTGCATAGTATGGCGTGATACCCATTCTAAGAATTTCGAGCGTTTTCACAACGCCTTCTTCTTCTTTTGAAGTTAAAGTCACTACTTTTTTGAGATCTTCTAAAGTCGTAATTCTGTTTCTAACTTGCCACTCCCAAGAATCCCATTCTTCTTGAGTCACATTTTTCCACAATTCAATTTCTTTGTAATTTCTCATGTTATTAACTCCCTTTTTAATTAAATATCTTGAAACGATTTAAAAAGATACAAAACGCTGTATTAATCCTTCAGCACAAGAGTCCTCGGCTTTGCCTGCGGATTGTGCCTCCGGATTAATACATCGTTTTTATATCAATAGTAAACCGTTTTAATTTACAACTTTATTTAAAATGATCGTTAAATCATTTTTCAAAACCATAATATTTGTACTGATTTAACGCTAATACGTTTATCATCTATAATTGTGCTTAAATGATTATGTGCTCTGTAGGACAATCCGCAGGATTACAACTACGTCTCTCATATCAAGCGCAGAATGATTTATGCCCCTTTGTCAAGCGAACGATAATTTATGTCTGTATTCATGCATAAACATATGAAGTGATTCGGAGGTGCAATCCGCAAGCGAAGCTGAGGACTCTTGCACCGCAGGATTACTTCATATGTTATGCATAGAGATCCTCATAAATCTTTCTAAGCGTCTCACTCTCTCTCATAATCTGAAGCGTAATTTCTGCATGACCTTTCGTATAGCCATTGCCAACGATCATTTGAACGTCTTTACCAACGCCTTCAGCGCCAAGAGCTGCCTTTGTGAAACTTGTAGCCATACTGAAGAAGTATACAAGACCATCATCTTTTGTTGCCAAAATAGATGACATTTCAGTATTTTCTACGTTTACACAGTTGATGACAATATCACACATTTCACCGTTTGTAACCGCTTCCACTTTTTCAAGCACATCAACTGCATCTGTGGCATCCGCAGTGATATAGTGATCTGCAAGATTCGCGTTCATGATTCTGTCTTTAGCACTATCGGAGTGTTGCAAACAAATTACTTTACCAGTAACGCCTGCACGTTTTTTCGCTTCATATAAACAAAGCATACCTGATTTACCCGCACCACCAATTACAAGAACAGTATCCCCTGGTTTTACAAGTTTGGCTGTTTGGGCTGGGGCACCTGCAACGTCAAGGACAGATAAGGCTAAATTCTCAGGAATATCTGTTGGTATTTTAGCATAGATGCCACTTTCAAATAAAATGGCCTTACCTTTTATGTCGACCTGATCTATATTGATTCTAATTTCTACAATTTCTTCTATTACAAGTGGTGTCAATGATAATGAAACAAGTGTTGCAATTTTATCGCCTACTTTAAGGTCTGTTTTGCCTTCAAGGGCAGATCCGATTTCAGCGACTGTGCCGATGAGCATACCACCAGAACCAGTGACTGGATTTTTATGTTTTCCGAACGCTTTAACGATGCCAAGCATAATTTCTTTGATTTTAGCTTCATCACCGCCAGCCTGTTCTTTGATTTGTGTAAATGATGCCGAATCGATGTTTAGCGTTTGAACGTCAATTAAAATTTCATTGTCATAGATTTCCATATCATTTGAAATAACCTTCGCTGGTTGTGGCAAAATACCTTTTGGTTCAATTACTCTGTGCGTTCCAAATTTTGATCCTTTTTTCATTATATGAGCCTCCCATAAACACGATTTATTTATCACCCTACTACAGTTGCAAGAGCTATGCCAAACTGTTAAATTATTATCATAAAAAATATTTTAGATGGCCCTTGACCTTCTAAAGCATTGAAAATACTATCCAATCTTTCTATAACCATCATATCATAGCTTTTAAAAATCATCAAATTACACGCATTTTGAGCTAAATTGTGATGGGTGGACATTCCAAAAAATAAAAAACGCCCAAAATTGGGCGAATTGTTGTTGGAATGGTTTATTCAATCATATCCAAGTGATATTTTTTCAATTTATATTGTAGTGTTTGTCGTGGTAGACCTAACTGTTTAGAAGCTTTCGTCACATTTCCATGGCATTTTTTAAGCGCATTTAAGATCACGATTTTCTCCGTATCATCCATAACCGATTTAAGGTCTTTCATTTTATCAAAATCTGTATTCAACATCGCTAAAACAGAATATTCAGGTTCAGCAGAATCCTTCAGATCGAATCGCCTTTGGGCATTCAGCTCAGAAAAACGTCTCAAATTCGGTGGTAAATCCACAAGGCCTATTTCGTTGGTTTCAACAAAATTTATAGCCCCTTCAATCACATGTTCAAGTTCTCTGACATTGCCTTCCCAATCATAGTTTAAAAAAAGAGCTTCAACCGCCTTAGAGATCCCTTGGATATTGCGATAGAGCTTGTTGTTATACTTGCTGATAAAATACTTTGTCAAAAGAGGGATATCCTCTCTACGATCTGAAAGCTTTGGAATCCAAAGCGTCACCGTATTTAAACGGTAGTATAAATCACGCCTGATTAAGCCTTGCTCAAGTGCAATATTCGGGTTAATATTACAAGCCGCTATAATTCTAACATCTACATAGATTTCCTTTGAGTCTCCAATGCGTCTGAGTTTCCCATCTTGGAGCACTCTGAGCAATTTTGCTTGAAGCTCAACAGGCATTGAGTTTATCTCATCGAGAAATAAAGTCCCGCCATCAGCGAGCTCAAATAAGCCTTGGCGGTCTACTGCCCCAGTAAATCCGCCTTTTGTAGTGCCAAAGAGTATCCCCTCAAGCAATGTAGAAGGCAGTGCCGCACAGTTTTGAGCAATAAAGGGTTTACTGCGTCGTTTGCTACTATTGTGAATTGCTTGAGTTAAAAGTTCCTTTCCGGTGCCAGTTTCACCATAAATCAATACGGGGATATCTGTTCTGGCCGCTTTCATTGCAATGGTTTTCACTCGGTTGAACTCTGCATTATCCGTTATGATATCTTCAAAATTATAGTAATGCTTTGAGGCTTTTGAGGCTCTTAACCCGCCAATATTCTCTCTAACTTGGCTTTGAAGATCCAAATAACGCTCTGATAGCTCTTTGTATTCCGTAATATTTTTTGAAATTTCAATCGCGCCTTTAATCTTGTCATGATCCAAAATAGGCAGTGTCGAGTTGACTGTTGTCACCAATTTACCTCTATAGGTTCTATAAGTTTGATCTTTGTTCAAAATCATTTCTTTTGACTCAATAACATCTAGAAGCGTGGATTCTTCTTGAAGTAGCGACGGATAGACCTCGGTTATATGTTTGCCAATAGATTCCGAGATGTTGATATCATCCTGCATTGCAGCTTGCCTGTTACAATAGATCAGGACGCCTTCATTGTTGACGATCTGAATGCCATCACTGATATAGTTGAGTAAGAATTTAACTTGAGCTTCTGTTAGAAAAGTACTCATGTAGCCTCCTATTTTAAATTCGAAAAAAACGCCGAATTTTGGGCTGTTTCGCCGAAAATTAAGCGTTATACAATAACACCTTTTCCATACTCTTTTGCTAAGATGAGTTTTTCATAGGCTATATTTAAAATCTTATCTTCAGATCTAATGTCTGATATAGAGACAACTGCAAATCTGCAGGTTAATCCCCCTACGTCTCCAAAAGTGGTTTTCTCAACGGCTATTTTGAGTCGCTCTGCTAGTCTATAAGCATCCTTAACGGATTGGTTTGGCAATATTAATGCAAACGTATCGCCTTTAATTCTCGCAAGTTGCTCTTTATTTGTAATTAAAGTCTTCGTGAGTTTTATAAGTTCAACAAGAATGGTATCTCCAAAGTCATAACCATATTCATTGTTGATAACACCCAGATCGTCCACGTCAAAAAAGACGACTGCTGACTCTTTATTAAGTGCTTGAATGCGTTCAATTTCAAGAGATAAAACATTTTTCAACTTTTCTTCATTATTGATCAGAATCAATTCGCCATTGATAAGTTTTTCATTTTTCACCACTGCTTTGACTTCTTTCTGCGTTCGTGTGATGAATTTTAGGTAGCTTTGTAAACCAATGGATGTAATCGTCATTGTAAAAATAAACTCAATGAGGTAAAGTTGTAAAAACGTTGTTGCGCCAATACTCATCACCAAAAGCGTTGGGATTATCGCCGCACTCAAACTCACAAGAATTAATCTAATGATCAGTAGTGTTTGTTGATCCATTTGCTTTTTATTATTATTCATGGGGAAATATCCCTTCTCATTGATTTTCTCTTATTTCTATGCTGATATGCGTCTTATCATTATTTCCAAGAATATCAAGATCATAATCAATATCAATTTCCAGTGGTACTTCTTGCCACCTTATTAGATTGCCTTTTGTAATCATCGTAAAAACACCATAGGGTGTTCTGTAATGATTTTCATGTGTTTCATTAAGTGAAATTCTAAGATTACTGCTCACATTGCCAAAGCGTTTAATACTGAGATGGATTCCGTCGTATTTCAGCATGGTTTTTGTCCCTTCCATGCCCGTGATCTCTGACTCTTCATAGATGAGATATTGACTGCCCTCTTTGATTTGTGCTTGTGCATTTGCGTAGAGTGTCATCTCTTCTGTTTCTCCAAGGCCATTTGTAATTTTACTACTTACCTTAATTAAAATCTCATTCATCCTCTATACTTCCGTTATCCATCTATTAACAAGTTCTCGAATGCTTTCAACATGACTTTCTGCTTCTGCTCTAGCAACTTTCGGGTCTCTATTTAGAATCGCTTCAAATATTTTACTATGTGATGCTTGAATTTCTTGATAGTTGGTGAATTCATTGAAATAGATCAATCTAAATCTTTGAAATTGGTCGTGTAAGTCAAAGATAATGTTAATCAATCTCTGATTTTTACTGCCATTAAAGATTAACGAGTGAAATTCATTATCACATTCTATCATGCGTTTTTTATCCATACTGACCAAACATTCGTTGAAATCCTCAACAATTTTTCCAAGTTGATCTTTTTCTATTTCAGTCATGCGTTCCGCACTGAGTGCTGCAGCAAATCCTTCAAGTTCTTTTCGAATCTCCAATACTTCTAGGATATCATTTTTAGTTAAATCCGCAACATATGCCCCTTTTCTGGGAATCATAATGACAAAGCTCTCTTTTTCAAGCTTTCTTATGGCTTCTCTCACAGGTGTTCTGCTCACACCGAGTTGTTCTGCAATTGTAACTTCCATTAAACGTTCGCCTGGTTTTAATTCGCCACTTAAAATCGCATTTCTCAAATATTCAAAAACAACTTCCCCTAAAGGCTTATAATTTCTAATTTCCAATTTATCGAAATTTACGCTCATATTTCCCTCCATAAGTATATTCTCTTTCATAGACTTTCAACGTTGTGTGTCATGACCAAATAAGTTTGTGGAAAATGCTTTTTTAAACTTTTTACTGCATGCTTTGCACGATCGTAATTTTTATAAATCGCAAAAATTGTTGGACCACTTCCACTCATCAGGATACCATCTGGACCATATCGCTTAACAAATTGTTTTAGCATATGTACTTTAGGATACCGTTCAAAGGTCACCGTTTCAAGAACATTACACAACAGATGATTAACCCGATACCGATTATCTTCAGCAAGCGCAGCGACCATCGCAGTCGTATTCGGATGTTCCTTTATGTTTTGCCAGTTCAGATTTTGATAGATTTCTTGAGTTGAAACCCCAAAATTCGGTTTTATGAGCACTATGAAAGTATGTTCTAACCCTTTAATGGGCTCTAGTAATTCACCAAGGCCTCTTGCTATAGCACAATTCCCCTGTATGCAAAAAGGTACATCCGCGCCGAGCTTAAACCCTATCGTTTTCATAGTTTCAAGTGAAAGGTTTAAATGACACAATCTATTAATAGCCTTTATGACGGCAGCTGCATTTGTGCTCCCCCCAGCAAGGCCTGCTGCGATCGGTATGTTTTTTTCAATATGAATTTTGAAACCGCATCTAAGATTATAACTTTCTTGCATGAGAACAGCTGCACGATAAGCAATATTCATCTGATCTGTAGGTAGAAACTCATCTGAACAGGTTAAATTAATTTCATTGCTATTTTCAATCAAACTTACTGTAACAACGTCATATAAATCAATTTGTTGCATGATCATTTCCACGTCGTGATAGCCATTATCTCTTTTTCCAATGACATCTAATGTCAAATTAATTTTTGCGTGCGCTCTTAAAGTAACCATGTGACCCCTTGTTTTTAGTAATATTTTGAATACAAAATACATAATAAATACAATTTAATTATAGTTTATTTTCTCGTATTTGGCTACAGTTTTAATGTTATAATTTTAGTACATGAATTGATCATTTGACTTCAATCGCAGAATTATAGGGGTGACTTATGAAAAAAGTATATTTTGTACTTAAAAAATCAAATTTCTGTCTTTTATTAATCAGCATACTCTTCACAGCTCAAATCGGTTGGGGATCACCATCTGCCCCTTTTGCTTCTTCTCACTCGGACTCCATACCAATCCTTAAATCTCAAAGTGTCTACGATGATCTCGCCGCTTTAAGCATGAAAGATAAACGCTTCATAGAATCCTTTAATTCTCTTCCTATTTTGGAAACGCTTGAAATCAAAGAACCTTCTTTACGCTTACTCGCAACTGGAGATATCATGTTTCATTCACCACAAATGACTTCTGCATTTGATTCTTCTAATGGGGATTATGACTTTTTCCCGCCTTTTTCTCAGATTGCACCCTACGTTCAAGAGGCCGATTACGCTCTTGCAAACTTTGAAACGACAACAGCAGGTGTAGATTACGCTTATTCGGGATATCCTGCTTTTAACGCTCCTGATAAAAGCCTTGATGGTATTTATGAAGCTGGTTTTGACTACTTATCCACTGCCAACAACCATGCTTTCGACCGAAAACTTCACGGTGTCTATAGAACGCTTGAGCAAATGGATTTGAGAGGTTTTGATCACAATGGAACTTACAATAATACAGACGACGTGCAACGATTTTTGATTAAAGAAATCAAAGGTTACAAACTGGGGATACTCTCCATCACTTATGGTTTAAATGGTTTTGAAAAGGCGTTTGATTCTGAAACGCTCTATAAAAATGTGAATCTCATCTCACCTGATTATGATCCGGATTTTGTAAAGAAGCAACTGGCTCTAATGGATGAGGCTGATGTAGATGCTTCCATCGTCTTCGTCCATTGGGGAAACGAATACCAACTTGAGCCAAACGAGGATCAACAGATTCTCGCTCAAAATTTCGTCCTCTGGGGTGCAGATATTATCTTGGGCTCACATCCGCATGTCATTCAACGAAATGAGATTATAAAATACAACGGTGAAGATAAA
Organism: Fusibacter sp. 3D3; assembly: GCF_001748365.1. Classification (GTDB taxonomy): domain Bacteria; phylum Bacillota; class Clostridia; order Peptostreptococcales; family Acidaminobacteraceae; genus Fusibacter_A. The sequence continues at coordinate 174,398 of NZ_BDHH01000009.1, forward strand.
TATGTCATTTACTCCATGGGCAATTTTATTTCAAATCAAAGTCGAAACACACTTACTTCTATTAAAAATGCCAAATATACTGAAGATGGTTTGATGATCGCTATAACACTTGAAAAGCGTCGAGATGGCAAAACGCATCTCAGCGAAGTCAAACACATGCCCACATGGGTTTATAAGTACTCTGAAGCTGGTAAGTCCCAATATTTAATTCTCCCTACACAAGACTACTTAGAAGTTGAAACCACACTTGATGAAAAAGTCGAATCGCCTCTCGTCCTTACAGAAAATACGTTAAAGCTGATAAATGCCTCTTATAATCAGTCTATGTCCAAATTAGTGGATTATATTTCAAAATAATCCATTCAAATTTATACCCGTATGTAAAAATAATGAGTGCTAGAATAACAACTTTTTGAAGGGCTCCGCAGTATAGCGAGGACTTGCCCGTGAAAGAAGTTATTATCTAGCACTCATTTTGGATTTACTTCTCTTGTGCATCAAACTCAGCTTTTATTTGATCTAAAATCACCTTATTTTCAATGACATTTACCGCTGTCAACACGAGCGCACAAATCACAATTTGCATATTTTCATAGGCGTAGTCCGTTAAAGTACTTTCAGCAAATTTACGCGTGTGTGCCGCTATTGAAGGATCTCCGACAATATCAAAATAGGGGTGTATCGTGGGGCATTTATGACTGACATTTCCTGCATCAAGTGAGCCAAAAGAGTCACGTGCACCGCTTATATCCGTAATGCCCATGATTTCAAGTTGATCTACAAATAACTGCGAGAGCGTTTCATTTGTGACGAGATTATCATAACTGTATTCATAATTCGAGATTTCAAGTGATGTGCCTGCTGCCATTGAAGCACCTTCTGCGCAGGCTTTAACCTTTTTGACCAATTCGTTGAGATATGTTTTGGTTTGTGCCCTTACATAAAACTGAACCATTGCATGTTCTGGAATAATATTGGCAGCCTTCCCACCTTCTTTAATAACACCATGTATCCTTGCATCCGTTGCCGTTTGTTGTCTAAGGGCATTGATGTTGTTAAACGTATTGATCACTGCATCCAGTGCATTTATACCCTTTTCAGGAGCAGCTGCCGCATGGGATGTCTTCCCGTGATAGTCAAATTGAATCGCTTCCATCGCAAGGGATTTACCACTTCTGTTATAGCTGCTATTGGGATGTGCGACTAAAGCAATATCTACATCATCAAACGCGCCTTCATCCGCATACTTGACTTTAGCACCACTTGTCTCTTCTGCGGGTGTACCAAAGACGATTACAGTACCACCAAGCTCTTCAATGATAGATCTTAAAATAAGCCCCGCCCCAGTACTTGTCGTTCCCAAAATATTGTGCCCACAACCATGTCCAATGCCAGGAAGCGCATCGTATTCACAAAGATAGGCTATTGTTGGGCCCTCTTTTTGCGCTTTATAGATAGCCTTGAACCCTGTTTCAACGCCCAGATACGGCTGTATCACTTCAAACCCATATTTCTTAAGCAATGTCATGTGCTTTTGAGCAGATTTGAATTCCTCATTACCCAGTTCAGGCTCATCGTAAATGCTTTTACTCAGCAGCTTGAGTTCAGGTATTAAAAGTTCTGTTTTTTCTCTGATTTGTTCCATGTGTAAGGATGTGTTCATTTAAAACCTCTTTTTTAATTTTATCACGGGTTAGAGTGTCGAAAGCCAGTTTGGAATGAGTCCCTTATTTATTGTATGGCACGTATTGACCAAGCCTATTTTTTAAAACCGTGTTGGCTTTAACGGCAATTTCACCGTTAATAATAACATATTCTATCCCTTTCGGCGCTAATGTAGGCTCTGAAAAAGTTGCTAAATCATCCATTTGATCCAGATCAAAGATCACTAAATCCGCATCTTTACCGATTTCAATCACACCTTTATTTTTGAGTTTTAACCGTTCAGCAGGACCAGCAGTCATCTTCCAAAGTGCAGGCACTAAATCGAGAGCATGTGATGCTCTCACATATTTGGATAACACTCTAGGAAATGTACCCGCACCTCTAGGATGCCCTTGGTCCCTTTTATAAAGAGAGTCACTTCCAACAAAGACAAATGGCGCTTTAATGGCTTCTATAACTTCTGCTTCATTCATGACAAAGGCCGCTACAATCATGTTGGGATGCGATGCTCTAACACGGTTAAATAGGGCTTCATCACATCTTATATTTTTGTAAGGGTCTTCCGTCAACAAAATTGCAGTGTGATCTCTATTCCATCTCTCAAAACAACCTTCATCAAAGACTGCTGATCCAATGTAAGTCGCAAATGCATCATAAGGATAACAATCTGCCATGACATCAACGCCGTCCTGCCTATTCCTTTCAATTAAATCCAGTGAAGCCTTCATGGAACCATAGGCACTGCAACTTCCAATATGTGATATTTGCATAGGGTAACCCGTTAATCTTGACAATTTTATTAATTCTTCTATGGAATCCACCGCACCATCTGCATCTTTACGAAAATGTGCAGATAACAAATAAGCTTTATCAGGCAATGTATTTGCAAGTGCTACCATCTCATCAAAGGCAATTCCCGGTGAATATTCAATGCCAAAGGAGAGCCCCACAATACCATGCCTTAAGTTCTCCTGTATTAGCGTTTGCATTTTCCCAATTTCCTGTGAGTTTGCTGCTCGATACCGATCCTCAATGCCCACGGCCTGTCTTAAATAATTATGTCCCAAAAAAGTCATATAATTTACAGGAGCACCTTCACGTTCAATTTTCGCTTTAAACTCGGAAACTGATTGTCTATTGTTTCCGCAATTGCCTGCAACACAAGTTGTTACCCCCATTTTAAGTTCGTAGTATGAGGCAAAATAATCATCTGCTTTCAAAGTATTTAATGGGTTTACACTTTCAGTATCAAAGGTCTCTTCATGCATATGAATATCAATAAATCCAGGGGATACGATCTTCCCTTTTGCATCAATTGTTTCTACGGTGTCCTTTAACACTGGGGGCACCTCATCGCTTCCGACCCAGACAATTTTTCCATTCTGAATGATTATATCTTTTTTTTCAAGTGCCATCGTATTGAAATTTGGAATGCTGCCATTTATGATTTTAAGCGTCATTTTATGCCTCCTAAATGACCTCTAAGTTGAAGTATCTGTGAACGCCAAGAGCATTGTATGCGTCCACAGATACTTTTGTTATTTTAAAAAATCAAGTGCTATTTCTGCATACAGAACCACATAGTCGTTTAATGATTTTAAGCTGATTTTTTCAGCTTTTGTATGCGAATCTTTTATATCGCCAGGACCTGTTATAACCGTTGGTATTTTGCCATAGTACGAAAGTGTTGCCGCATCAGTCCAACCTCTTTTTCGGGTGATCATAGCTTTTTCAGTCAGATGGCTTTCAAGCACTTTTTCCACCGATTTCACGATTGCTTCTTCTGGAGACGTGTAATGATACATATGGTCAAATTGCTTCATCATATTCGAAGGCATCCGCTTCATTTCGCATTGAAACTCTGGTATTTCTGCCTTAAGCTGATCTATGATTTCTTGATATTCTCTCATTACTGAAATGACGGTTTCTCCTGTGACATAGCGTCTGTCTATTTGTAAAAAGCACTGATCCGCCACTGTTGAAGGTTGAGTACCGCCTGTTATTTTACCAAAGTTCATCACTGAAGGTCCCATATAGGCGTTGGTTCTCAATTCAATTTGTGGCATTAAATCGCGTTCAACGGCTTCGATAAATTTTGATGCCATGGAAATCGCATTTATGCCTTCTTTGGGAACACCACCATGAGCCGCTTTTCCTATAAACTCAAACTCCAGCCATTCTAAACCTCTGTGTCCAATTGCATACTCATAATTAGAAGGCTCTCCTACGATTGCACCATCCGCTTTTATGCCCTCTAGCACAAGTTGTTCCGTGCCATCACTCTGCTCTTCTTCACCCACCACTGCCGCAAGTATAATATCGCCCTTTAGCTTGTAATCAGAACGTTTAATCGCAAGCATTGCTGTAATCATAGCTGCCAATGCACCTTTCATATCATTGCAGCCACGCCCCCATAGATACCCCTCTTTAATCATGCCTTCGAAAGGGGGCACTGTCATCTCATAGGGGGGTACTGTGTCTGTATGGCCATTAAACAAAAGCGTTTTTCCAGAATCGTTGCCCTTCAAAGTAATGTACACATTGTACCGTTCACCTTCAACCACACTTAATTTTGCTTGAAGTCCATTTTGCTCACAATACGTCTTGATAAAAAGAGCAACGTCCCTTTCTCTTGTGGGGACATCTTTATGACTTGGAATTTGAACGAGTTTTTGAGCAAGTTCATAAACTTCATTTGGATTATAATACACTGTCCAATCTATTTTACTCAATAAAGTTTTCATCTATTCACTCTTTTCACTATCGCTTTTTTTAAAACGGACCATAGTTAATCATATTTGCAATAAGCAAGAACACGGCGCCAGTTGCAAGCCAGATGAGCATAAGAGGCCATAAAAACTTAACCCATTTTTCATAAGAAATTTTAGCAACGGATAATACGCCCATTAAAGCAGCCGATGTTGGGATAATGGAGTTTGTAAAACCATCCCCAAATTGATAGGCCATGACCGCCACTTGTCTGTTAATGGTTAACACATCTGAAAGCGGTACCATGATTGGCATCGTTGCTGCCGCTTGACCACTCCCTGATGGAATAAAGAAATTGATAATGACTTGCACAACATACATGCCAATTACAGCAACTGCTTTCGGTAAACTTTGAATGCCTGCCGCAAGACCATTGATTATGGAATCGATAATAGCGCCGTCTTGCATCACAACGAGTATGCCCCTTGCAATACCCACTACTAAAGCGCCAAAAACAATGCCTTTCGCCCCTTCAACAAATTCTCTCGAAATAGCACTTGGTCCCATTTTGCCGAGCAAGCCACCAATGATTCCCATTGCCAAAAATGCGGATGCTATTTCAGTGATATACCAATCTTTTTCAAAAACACCATAAATGATAAATCCGAATCCCACTAACAAAGTGAGGAGCACTAAGGTATGTTGCTTTTCAAATGCTGGAATATCAGAGAGATCAATCACTTTATGCTTTTCTTCCTTTTCAAGTTCATGAACAATGCTATAGCTTGGATCTGCTTTGACTTTACTGCCATATCTCAATAAATAAAGGGTTGTGATGATTAACATAACTGCTAAAATTACAAGTCTAAAAACAATCCCTGAAAATAATGGCAATTCTGCGATGCCTTGAGCGACACCCACCGTAAAAGGATTCATAAAACCAGAGGTGAAACCACATGCAGCGCCTAAGGTGATCATTGCAGTGCCCACGATAGCATCATAACCAAGTGCTCTTGCAAGTGCTATACCTATAGGGACAAAGACAATGGCCTCTTCTGCCATACCAATAGTTGCACCAAATAATGAAAAAATAAAGAGAAAGATTGGAATCATCAATTTATCTTTTCCCTGCAATTTTACTGCTATTCTTGAAATTCCAGCTTCAATTGCACCCGTTCCCGTGATGATTTGAAACGATCCTCCAACAATAAAGATGAAGAAGATAATGCTAGAAGCTGCACTCATCCCTTTGGGAATAGACTGAAATAGGTCAAAAAAACCAATTGGATTTTGATCCACAATATGAAAGGAAGCTGGATCAACTACCATTTTTCCCGTGTTTGGATCTTCAATTCTTGCAAATTCACCCGCTGGAATCAAGTAGGTGAATAAGGCCATGATAATAATAACAGAAAATAAAATGACGTAAGTGTGTGGTACTTTCATCTTGACACGTGCTGGTTTTACAGATTCTTTACTCATAATACCCCTCCTAATAAATTGTTTATTCTTGTTGCCCCCGCCATGTGCTATGATGTCAAATAATATATTTTGAAATTTCCTTAGCACCTCTTTTTAGAACTTTAATATAAGTCTCCAATTCTTGTTCATCAAAGGCACTTTTGAGTGCTGCTAATCCTATACAGCCATGAATATCCCCCTCTTCTTTAAAAACAGGAACGCCGATTCCAAATGCGCCCTTCATATTTTCTTCATCGCTGATACCATACCCCTGCATCCGGATCTTTTTATACTCAGCGAGCAAAAGATCCGGGTCTGTAATCGTCTTTTCTGTTTTCGCAACGAGAGTGGTATTTCTCACAATTTTATCAAGCTCTAGAATGGGCTTATAATAAGCCATAATTGTTTTTCCATAGGCCCCACAATGAATTGGAAAAAATGAACCATGTTCGTAAGTTATTTTAACAGGCATGGTCAATTCAGATTCATATAAATTCATGATGCGTCCTTTTTCAATGATCGTGTAACCTATATTTTGCTTAAGCTGTATTGCCACTTTTTCAACCACTTCTTTGATGACATTAAAGCCTTTCGTCTTATATAAATATTTTGACCCTATATGATAAAGTTCTGGCCCTATGGTATACTTTCGATCTTCGTTTTGAACCACGATATAATGTGCTTGAAATTCTATTAAGATTCGATGCACTGTCGTTCTATTGATTTTAAGTTTCTGACTTATATCAAGCACTGTAAAGGCATACGGTGGTTCAGATAAAAGCTTCATAATTTCAATTGATTTACCAATGGCCGTCATTTTTTCAGTCATTTTAACCCCCAACTTCATTTGAAAGTTCACAATATGAACATTGGTTCTTATTATGAACTCCTATATTAATTACCATATCCCTATTTTATTGTCAATAAATATCGTGAATTTTCTGATAATTTCATTTTGAAACCCTCCACACTATGCTAGAACGCATCCTTTTCGTAAACGCATCATATGACAGAGCGTTGTTCAACTTTCGATTTTTGACACTCTGGCTTGTAATTCACAAAAAAATCTCAAAGGTCTTATCCCCTTGAGATATATAAAATCTAATTTTATTTATTGGCCTTTAAAAAATCTTTTTTTTGAATCGACATAATGATAAACATCGTGCACAGTTCTCCTTGAATCAATTGAAACTGATCTTGATAATCTTGAAGAATTAAATCCTTATAACCCTGTTCTTCAAAGACTTCTACACGTCTCTCCACTTCTCTAAAACCGACTTTTTCATAACTTCTTCTGGCTCTTTCGTTGAAAACAGCTACTCTTAAGAACATGGTCTCTATGGGGAATTTATTGAACACATATTCTAGATACTCATTTAATGCTGTGGTCCCTAAACCCTTGCCAAGATGGTTAGGATCGACACCTATCCCAAGTTCTGCTCTTTTTTTAAACCAGTTTATATTTTTTAAAGTGATGAATGCGACGGGATAATTTTCTAAAAACAAACCATAAACTTTTCTCAGGACCCATTTCTGTTTCATGCTATACCAGTCATCAAATTCCGATTTTGTGTCAAAGGGAAAATTATACTGATAAAACCGAGGATCTTCATGTCTTCCCCACTTTGAAAATTGATAGACATCTTTTTTACTCAGTTTTCTAAATTCAAGAATCACAAAATCACCTCATTTGAGACGTATTAGCAAATTTGGTATACTGTCCAAGCCATGCTAAGTATACTTTACCCGTTTCACCGTTTCTTTGTTTTGCAATGATAATCTCACCAATACCTTTTAGTTTCTCATCTACTGTTTCAGGGTTGTAATATTCATCCCGATAGAGAAACATCACTAAATCGGCATCCTGCTCTATCGCTCCCGATTCACGTAAGTCTGAAAGAATAGGTCTATGATCCGCACGAAGCTCTGATGCCCGTGATAACTGAGATAATGCTATAACGGGACACTGCATTTCCCGACCAATTTGCTTTAATGATCTAGAAATCGTTGAAATTTCCTGTTGTCTATTTTCTTGTTTTCCGCCACCTGACATAAGCTGGATGTAGTCGATCATAATCATGTCAAGGCCATGATTCATCTTGAGTCTACGGCATTTACTTCTCATCTCAGCTACTGTGATCCCAGGGGTATCATCAATAAAAATCTTGGCTTCTGCAAGCTGTGCACTACTTCTGGCAAGTTTGTACCAATCATCATCTTGTATATTGCCTGACCTGATCTCAGAGATCGATACAAGTGATTGTGCACTTAACAGACGCTGTACCAATTGATCTGCCGCCATTTCAAGGCTAAAAATTGCAACGCTTTTCTTCTCTTTTACCGCTGCATTTTGACACAGGTTAAGTGCAAATGCTGTCTTTCCCATGGAAGGTCTCGCTGCAACAAGGATTAAATCTGATTTTTGTAACCCAGATGTCATATCATCAAGCGCTTCGAATCCAGTGGAAACCCCAGTCATCGCATTAGGATCTTCATGAAGCATGACGATTCTATCATAAGTGGTCTGCAAAACTTCAGCGATCGGTTGAAATCCTTTTTTATTTTTATTTTGAGAAATCTCAAAAATATTGGACTCTGCTTCTTCAATAAGTCCCTCAACATCTTGATTGTTATATCCTTTTTCCATGATATCTGTTGAGGACTTAATCAAGCGTCTAAGGATATATTTCTCGTGGATAATCTTTGCATGATTTGTCACATTGGAGATCAAGGTGCCCACATCTGATAATTCTGTTAAATACTCAAATCCACCGACTGTTTCGAGCAATTGATTTTTCATGAGTTCATCAGAAATCGTTATAAGGTCAACCGTCTTTCCATCTGCGAACAGCTCTTTTACGGTTCTAAAAATTTCGCGATGGGCTTCATTATAAAATTCCTCATCAAAGGAGATGATTTCTAAAACATCTCCAATTAAATCACTATCTAATAATAATGAGCCAATAACACTTTGCTCTGCATTGATATCATGTGGCATTGTCTTTAAATTTACGTTCATTTTATCCTCTCACTTCTTTCCGGCTGACTCATATTATAACACGAATTTTGGGCACTAGAGTACGATTTTTCTCAAGCTGAAAATTTTGATTTGTCCCATTTTAAGTCTACCAAACTTTAATATAAATTGTAGCTCCTGATCCTGAATGGTTTTGCTCAATAGTGCTGTCACCTCATTTACAGACGCCACATCAAAGTTACGTTGACCATTATAAACCAGTTCTAATATTTTCATTTGTTCATCCTCATTTAAGTGTGTTTCCTCTAGAAGACGATCTATTAGAACGCCCTTTTCAGGATATATTGCTTTTAGTAAATAAGTCAAGTAGTCTATCATTCTAAGTGCATTTCTCCGAGTGCCATTTGCTCTAATACTATTTCTATTGATCATAAAAGAAATCATAATCACGACTAGAATTATGCCTAAAAAGCTCACTAAAGCCGTTCCTAGAAGGAACCTCAAATTGAACCCGCGTTCAGGATTCGAAACTTGATTAACGCCGCCACTATCGCCACCATCATCCCCTAAAATCATCTGTGCTTCCATTTGGCCCTCTTTAAAGGCATTTACATCTTGGTTTATGGGGGATAAAATCGCATGCTCTGTGTTGCTGATGATACGATCCAGTGCACTATTGCTTTGGCGTTCAAGCGATAACGCTACATCTGCATAAGGCGGTGTGCTTTCGAAAATAACCCATCCTCTATCCTCCAGATAAACTTCACACCAAGCATGTGCATCGCCTTCTGTAACTGCAGTGAAATCTGCATCATGTGCATCGTTTGGATCAATTCTAAAACCTTCCACATATCTTGCTGGCAACTCATTAATCCTAGCCATAACCGCAAGTGCTGTTGCAAAATAAGTGCAATACCCTTCACGGGTCTCAAATATAAACGTCGAAACAAATTCTCTATCTTTGTTATATTCTGGTGGGTAAAGCGTGTACTCATAATTTTGAAGTAAAAACTTCGTCATAATGACCATTTTTTCATATGGCGTCAATCCGTAATTACCGAGATTTCGCGCCAACTGATAGATGCCATTGTCAATGTTATTGGGTAATTGCAGATAGTCAACGTCTTTTGAAAGTAAAAAATCTTTATTTGCTGCGCTAAACTTGTATGCCTCTAAAAACTTTACAAAAGCACCCGCTTTATAGAAAGCTTCATTATCTATAGAGACAAACACTTTATCTTCAAGATTTGTATCATAAAATCCCATTGGTGTGAAAAGTGTAATGGTATCCATATGTTCAAATTTAATCGTACCACTGACTTTATTAAAGGCCTCACTTTCAAGATAAGCCACATTCCTTGGCTCGCTGAGATAAAATTCATGCGCTTTCTTATACGTATTGGCATGACTCAACCACTGATAACCGTCATAGTAGTCTTTGACATTGCCTTTTAAATAAAGCGATTCCGTTTGATTTTGATCCGTCTTAATCCAAAAAAGTACTGTATCCCGATCTATGGTCGTAATAGGACCGCCAAGTTGATTATCACTTGATTGATAAGGAGTATCATTAAGCGTATACATTTTGATATTTTCACTTGAGTAACCACTTCTTCCGCCCCAAAGATTCGGGATAAAAGGATCTGTTAACCGATTAAACTTATTCAGTGGAAACACTGCAGTTACAAATATAGCCACGCTGACCATCAGTAGGCTTATAACAGCGGAGAACAGAAATAAACCACTCGTATAATAATGATTTTGCCCATAATTTAACGCTTGTTTTTTTAAGTTATTTTGCCGATCCAGTACATAGAATATAAATACGCCCATAAAATAGTAAGCATAAATTTTACGAGGTATGTCAATGTACTGATACCACATCCATACAAAGGCGAAAAAAGGCACCAGCAATAATACTTTACTATAACGATACCGCATAATCAATTGTAGGACTAAAGCAAGCGCAAATGACATGCTCAAAAACAGTATGCGTTCATACGATTCATTGTGCCCTATACTTTCAGTTCCACGCATCTCTGTTAACCACTTTACAAATTCGATAAGCCTCTGATAGTCTAATTTCTGCCTCAGCATATGCACATTTTCTTGAGTGGCAGACGTAATCCAATCATTACTGAGTGTGATCTCATCCATAAACAAATGCTCTAAGGATGCATCTAGCACATATAACCCAATTGTAAGCAAGAGTGATAGGATTAATAAGCGTACAAGCCACTTTCTTTGAACGATCGCAATGATGCACATCGCATAGCTTATAATTGAAAAAATCATAAATTGAGTTGAGTTGAGTGCATAATTCATAAAATAATTAACCAGCATTAAAAGCGCACTGTAAATGATAAAACCTGTCATCCACTGATATTTTCTATGCACTTGTAATCACCTCCCTGTTCACAAAAGTGACATCAAGGTGTTCTTTTTCTATTAAAGCTAAAATCTCCGGACTTGTAGATGCCTTCGCTTTAAACACAGCGACCTTAAAATTAAAGCCCTGCCTTTGCGAGTGCTGTAAAAAGTCCATTAGATCTGCGGATGCTTTGTAAGTGATCAGATAGTAAGTGTTGTAATGTCCATTACGGTTTAAAAGATACTGTAAACGGTTTACAAAATCATTCTCCCCATTAGATTCAAAACCGGTTAATGCTTCTATTACCTTTTCAAAATCATTGCTGTCCTTGCCTTCTATCAATGCATCGCTTTTATCTGTAAGCATCAATTTGGTTTGTATATTATTTTCAAGTGCATATTTTATATAAGTGGCGCAGTAAGAGACCATATTTTCTTCATCTTGATAACTCATGCCCTCTTTAAATTGACTTATACTGCCGTTTAATATGATAAAAAATCTTGCACTTAATGTTTGTTCAAATTCTTTGGTTTGAAAGGATTCAAGTTTTGCACTGAGCTTCCAATGAATGTTTTTAAGCTGATCTCCTCGTTCAAAAGGTCTGATGTTGATAATATTGGTGCGGTCTTCCACGGTCTTCTCATGAGATTTTAAGGTCCCATGTAAATCTCGAGTATCCATGGGCATTTCAGACATGTGCCAAATCTTTGGATGCACCGTTAAGTCAATTTCCTTATCAAAGGCCATTATCTTAGTGGAAAGCATCATGGGATCAAATAGAGTCACACGTACCTTCCCGATCTTATAGTAGCCTCGATACGGACATTTAATCGCCTTCGAAAAATTGATCATTTGATAATTTTTAAAGTACGCCACTTCCTTTAAAGAAGATTCTGTGTTGAGCTTTTCACTCAAAAAAAATTCTATTTTAGCGTGCGCAATTGGCAAGTAACTTGTGTTTGAGACCTTGTACTCCATGTTTATGTTATCCCCAGCTTCAATCACATTTGCACTTGTATAATAAATAATAAATATATTTTTAAAGTTGTGCTCCAATATCATGCTCATGGCTATTCTGAAAATCAAGGATAAGAAAAACAAATAGTAAAGTTCTCTGCTCCCAGACATCAGCGCAAATATCAACAAAAACCCCATAATGACCATAATAAGCACATTTGATGCTCTTTTCATCAGCTCACCTGCTTATGCGTCAATTATTGATCCAACCTTGGTATTTCAACGGATTTTAAAATGGCTTCAACTACTGTTTTTACATTAACGCCTCTATACACGGCTTCACCTTTAAGTAAAATTCTATGAGAAACGATACTTTCAAACAAATCGTATACATCTCTACCCATAACAAAATTCCTGCCTTCAAGATATGCTTTAGCCCTAGAGGCTTTAAATAGATGTACAGAGGTTCTTGGACTCGCTCCAAGTCTAACGGATGCGTTATCTCTTGTGGCTTTACAAAGCTTTACGATATAGGCTTTGACTGAAGGATCAACATAAACTTGTTCCACTGCTTCAAACATTTCTGCAATTTTTTGCTTTGAAACTATGGGATGAATCACTTCTGAAGATTGTTTTAATGTAAGAATGTCCATCTCTTCATCAATGCTTGGATATCCAAGGGATATTCTCATCATAAATCGATCCAATTGCGCCTCTGGCAAGGGGAACGTGCCTTGCTGCTCGATTGGATTTTCAGTGGCAATGACCATGAAGGGCTGTTCAAGGTGGTATGTATGCCCATCGATGGTCACTTGTGATTCTTCCATAGCCTCCAGCAAACTTGACTGCGTTTTAGGTGAAGTTCTGTTAATCTCATCGGCCAACAGAATATTGGTAAAAATAGGGCCTTTTTGAAATTCAAATTTTTGAAGTTGCTTATCCAATATAGAGATCCCAATCAAATCAGATGGCATTAGATCTGGTGTAAACTGTACTCTATTGAATGTACAATCGTTTACTTTAGCAAAAGATTTTGCCAGCGTCGTCTTTCCAAGACCTGGAAGATCTTCTATGAGCACATGTCCTCCAGAAAGTAATGCGATCATCACATTTTCAATCGCAGATTCTTTGCCTACAAGTGTTTTTCTCATCTCTTTTTTTATGGCTCTTAGCATGTTACACCCCTCTAATGTCTGATAATTCAGATAATTTTTTTGATAAAAGAAGGAGTCCAATGGGCTCCTCATGTTATTTTATAAATCATTAGTCTTCGATGACTTGAACTTTCATCTGTGCAGAAACTTTAGGGTATACCTTAATCGTGACCACTGTAGTCCCCAATGTTCTAATGGGCTGATCTAGCGCTATTTTTTTCTTGTCTATATCCAGATCATGCTTCGTTTTAAGCTCTTCGGCGATGTCTTTGTTGGTGATTGAACCAAAAAGGCGACCCCCTTCACCCGCTTTCGTCTTAAATGTAATGATAATTTTTTCAATATCAGCTGCCAGTGCCTGAGCTTCAGCAAGTTCTTCCGCCGCGCGTTTAGCTTTAGCGGCATTTTGATGTTCAAGCTGTTTAACGCTTCCATCTGTCGCTTCTTTGCCTAGACCTCTTGGGATGAGATAGTTTCTTGCATGACCATCGCTTGCATTAATAATATCTCCTTTTTTACCAGTGCCTTTAATATCTTTTAGTAATATAACTTTCATTATTTTTCTACTCCTTCCCTATAGTATTGATCAATGGATTGAATCAATCTTTGTTTGATGACTTCTATGTCACCATCTTTGAACTGTGCCCCAGCTACTTCAAGATGACCCCCACCACCGAGCGTTTCTAAAATAATTTGTACATTGACATCCCCTAACGAACGCCCCGATATAAAAACTGTGCCATCATCCTTTTTTGCTATGACAAAGGAAGCTGTAATGCCTCTTATGTTGAGCAAATCATCGGCTGCTTGTGCTGCAATCAATTGAATACTCTTTGCAGCTTTATTCGTCGTGGATATGGCGATCGTCTCTTTATATCGCATTGCATTTCCAACGATGTTGGCTTTCTCTGTAAAAGTTTCAAGATCATCTTGAAACAATTGTCTCACTCTAATCGTATCAGCGCCTTGTCTTCTCAAATATGCCGCTGCATCAAAAGTTCTAACGCCCGTCTTAAGGGAAAAGTTTTTTGTATCCACTGTAATGCCCGCGAGTAAAGCATCCGCTTCTTCTTTTTCTATTTTAGGTTTATTTTCCATATATTGAAGTATTTCAGTTATCAGTTCTGCCGTACTAGATGCATACGGCTCAAGGTATTTTAAAATCGCCTTTTCAATAAATTCTGTGCTTCTCCTGTGGTGATCAATCAGTACCACGCGATCGCACACCTCTATAAGCTCTGAACATTCTGTTAGACTCGGTTTATGTGTATCCACGACGACAAGTACTGTATCTTCATCCACAAGCTCTAACGCCGCTTCAGAGCTTATAAAGTGGTATATGTCGTGGTCTTTAAAAGTCGCATATACATTGACAATGGCATCCGTTACTTCATTTAAGACGATGTAAGCTTTCTTGCCCATATTGAGGACCGCTCTATAAACACCAACAGCCGCGCCAAAAGAATCCATATCTGGCGATTTATGTCCCATGATAATCACTTTTGAACTCTCTTCAATAATTGCTTTAAAGCCATGAGCAACAACTCTAGCTTTTACTCTATTGCGCTTTTCAACGGCTTTTGTTTTACCACCGTAAAATTCAAAAGCATTTTTTTTACGAACAACGGCCTGATCGCCACCGCGCCCGAGAGCCAACTCTAAGCAAGCATAAGCATCCTCTTCAAGTCCGCTTGGATTTTTACCATTAATACCGATTCCAATACTGAGCGTTACTGGGATCTTATTCCCCGCATCAATTTCACGAATATCATCTAATATTGTAAAACGCTTTGCCTCAATATTTTCAAGGTATTTTGCTTCAAATATAACGATGTATTTATCTTTTTGATAGCGCTTGATCATGCCATTCATTCGCGTTGCCCAAAGATTGATTTTCTTTTCAATTTCGGAGGTTACGAACGGTATTTTTTCTTCTTTGGTCTCATTCATAACATCTTCGTAATTATCCACATAAATCAATGCAAAGACGGGTCTTTCGTCTTCATATTTGCTGGTAAGACTGGTCAGATCCGTTGTGTCAAACCAGTAGAGCATAAAAATCATCTCTTGAGGATTTTCATCATCTAATGACACCATGTTCGCAAAGACATTGTAAAATCGATCGCCCACTTTTACAGCTTCAAGCAACTCACCGTTTTTAATTTGATCGAACTGTAATGTGCTCACGAGCTTATCAATACCCTTGCCAATAACACTTTTCTCTGACACCATATCTGTAAATTTGGAATTGTACCAATTCACTTTACCATCAAGATCTGTAACCACTAATGGCACAGGGAGATTGAAAACAGCATACCGCGCCGCACTGTCTATATTGGTGGATAAATTCTCAATGTATTTACGCCACTTTCTGCTCTTTGCTCGATCAGAAAACCAATTGTAAAATAAAAGTCCAAGCAGCACAACGATTCCAAGTACGCCTAGAATTTTATCGTAATAAGCTATAATCGCTACCAAAAAACCAATCACAATTAAATACAAATTAAGGGGTTCCTTGAATGGATTGCCGAGTTTTGAATTGCCCATGGTTTTCACCTCTTCTTAGGTTGTAATCTTCTCACATCTAACATAACATCCATGAAGCCAATTAACGCAATATAGTTAATAAGCCCCAGTAATGATATCGCTACTAAAATAGTAACAGATACCCCTTTAGAAATAGACCTCCTAAGGAAGAAATAGCCTACTGCTAGTCCTTGTATATAGAATATCATAATAAACAGATAAATAAAATTCAACATGGCTGTAGTCATATCCACAACGCCCATTGCGCCAAGAATATAAGCCCCCATTAACATCCCTGCACTCCCATAAGCCATATGCTTTGGATAACTGAAAGTCGTAAACGCGCCTAAAGGCCTATGGGCGATCTTCAACCGTTTTAAGAAAGGTATAGAAACCCAGTAATTAATTGCCGCAAAGGATGCTGACATTAATAACAAACTCGCGGGCATCAAAAGTTTTACCATCTCCATCAAATCATCCATCGTCTTCGTTGAACCCCCCAGTGCAGATTTGATTTGTGTCTGCTGTTCTGGAGATAAAGAAGCGGAATAGGTCTCGATGGTTTTATCAATCTCTGTCTGAATGTCTTTTGACATAGAAAACATTTCTTCTATTGTTTGATCCACTGAAATGCCCATGATAAAATTCATGAGGCCAAGGGTTAAAATCAATGCTATAAATGCACCTAATGTCCCAATTGCCATCGCTTTTAAGGGAGATTCAAATCGTTTTATTGCAAGTCCCATGGGAAGGCCTATACAAAGCGCCAACGTGCCCAAACTAAGGCCTACTGTAAAAGAAACGAGCAAACTTGAAAGTATCGCACCCACTACGGCCGATACAATTACATTTACAACTGTATTTCTAATGCTTAAAATAATAATCGGTAAGGGTGCTAAGAAAAAAAGTGCTGTTCCAACAACAGGTATATAAAAAGAGCCTACAATAAAAATAACTAAAATAGCCGCGAATAGGCCTGCTTCTGTAATTTGACGTGTATTTTTCAACTATGACGTCCTCCAATTCTAGTTTCTCTTATATGATTATACTACATTTCTGGTGGCTCGTGCATAATTGTTGTAAAAACTAATTCATGATCATAAAAAAACACCGCATAAGCGGTGTCAATTGTTTTTATTCACTTACGAAAGGTAACAAAGCAATAATTCTAGATCTTTTTACAGCACTAGTAACCATTCTTTGATGTTTAGCACAGTTACCAGAAACTCTTCTAGGTAAGATTTTGCCTCTTTCAGTTAAGTACTTTTGTAATTTTTTTGTATCTTTGTAATCGATTGATTCGATTTTATCTTGACAAAAAGAACAACCTTTTCTTTTTCTACGTCTTTTGATCATCGTATTTTCCCTCCTTCTAATTAGAATGGAACGTCATCGTCGTCTTCGATCGCTTGGTAATCGTCAAAATTTGTATTACCGAAGCTAAAATCGTCCGTTTTTCCAGATGACTGAGTTTTTTCTCCCCATTCGAGGAATTCAACTCTATTTGCCAACACCTCTGTCGTGTACCTTGTCTCTCCAGCAGGTGTTTTATATGAACCTGTTTGAATTGAGCCTTGTATCGCAACGAGTTTGCCTTTTGCTAAATATTGAGAGCAGTTTTCAGCTTGTTTACCCCACACAACGATTCTTATAAAATCAGCTGTAGGTTTACCTTGGCTTTCAAATTCCTGCTTTTTTTCTCTGGTAAGACCTTTATCAACTGCCATTGTAAAATTAGCAACTGCCATGCCACTTCCAGGTACAAATCTGAGTTCCGGGTCTCTCGCCAAACGTCCAATTAACACTACACTATTCATTAATGAGCCCCCATCTTTCTTGATTGATTATTTATCTTCTAAATTAATGATGATATATCTGATGACTTCGTCAGCAATTTTGAAGTTTCTCTCAAGTTCTTTTGGAAGTTCAGGATTTGCCTTGAAGTTCACAAGTACATAATAACCTTCTTTTACCTTTTCGATTTCGTAAGCTAACTTTCTGTTACCCCACTCTTCCACTTTTTCAACTTCACCATCAGCATTGATAATGCCTTTGAATTTTTCTAAAAGCTCAACTTTTTTCTCTTCTTCAATTGATGGTTTAAAAATAAACAGCGTTTCGTATTTTCTCATCTTTCTTTACACCTCCCTATGGACAAAAATGGCTCTTCTAACAGAGCAGAGAAGTAACGACCGTTTGGTCGGAACTACAACAGAGGTATTTTATCACTTATAGTAGCCTCTGTCAACTTTTTTTCACACACCTATTTAGATTACTTTTCTTTATCCACCTTAACACCGTTTCGATAAATCTCTTTAACGCGTTTTTCGAGTTTTATTCTCGGTATCCAAATTTCTTTTTCGCACTTCGAACATTTAATTCTAAAATCCATGCCCACCCTTGTTATGATAAAGCGGTTACTGCCACATGGGTGCGTTTTTTTAGTTACAATTTCATCGCCTGATTCCAATTTTAAAGGCATCTTAGTCCTCCCATGATTTTTGAATTGCTTTTACTTCATCCTCTTTGTTGTATTGATATAAAGAGATTCCCGTTTTATCTTCCTCTAAAAGGCATCTTTTTACAATTTCAAGATCTGCGATCTGAAAAGTGATGGAGAGGCCACAGCTTGCACCAATCTCTCTTGGCGTTGGGATCATATCTATATCCATTTGATCTAACAAAAGTCTCTCCGTTCGAATGGCTTTGTGTGTGGATTCAAAAGCAATTAACATATATGCATTCGTCATTTCTATATCCTTATTGTATTATTGGTTTCTTGCATGGTCTCAACAATGGTGTACATATTGGTAATGCCACCCACTGCAAGTTGATCCTTTAAATGATAATAATCAAGACAAGTCCCACAGCTCAAGACCTCTGTTCCCATTTCCATGAGTTTAGTAAGATACTCCAGTATTGGCGATCCCTCAATGGTTAATTTCACGCCTGAATTGACAAATAGAATGGCTTTAGGAAAGGGCTCATACTCTGTTAAGGTATAGAAGTAACCCTTCATTAAAATGGCCCCTAGAACATCATCGCCAGTCCCCATGACATCGCTACCTACAAAGATCACGGTGTTGGCAAGATCAGGTCTCTTCTGTACCATATCCTCTGCTTGAGTTGAATATTCGCCTTTAAAAATACTAATTTGATATTCGCCCCCATCTTCGGTTACCGTATAATGGAGTCTCATACTCTTTGCGAGCTTGGAGACATTATCTCTGGCGATGGTATTATCAACCACAGTTATAATATTACCTTCCTTAAGACCTTCAAGTGCTTTTTTGGTTTCAATAACAGGTTTAGGACATGCTAATCCTCTTGCATCAATTTTCACTTCCATTGTTCTCCTCCTACGTCATCAAGAAACTCTTATATAAACTGCTTAAGAAACTCACGAAAAAATATTGCAATATGTTGTATTTGTAAAAGTATACGGCAAATCTAGAATTTTCAATTGCTAAAACAACATTTTGGCTCCATTCAAATGTTACAAATACATTTAAAACGATCATCGCAAAATAAACGCTTATAAGGCCCAAGATAGCGCCTAGAATAAGGCCTCCACTTTTATTAAATGCCTTTAGAACAGGTAATCGTGCCAAATGGTTGGCCAGACTTTCTATAATGCCCAGTAAAGACATTATGATCAAAAGCAATAACAGAAATCCCATTACATAGACAATCATCTGTGTGATTTGACCTGAAATATCATTTATAAAACTTGTAAAAGTAATATTGCCTTGAAATTCCGTGAGACCTTTACTATAAAATTCAGGCAGTTTGAGACTCTCAACGCCTTGCTTAACTTGTTCTGCCGTCATGTTTACATCTGATGGCGTATTCATATTAAGCATATTGGTCACAAATTGCTTAACATGTTCTCCAACCACAGGTGTTGGGTCGTACCAATTCTTTGTCACATATTGTGTGAACTCAACGTAGAATATCTTTGCCAAAATAATACTTGCAAACCATTTGATTAAGCCAATAAAAGTCGTAATAAAGCCTTTATTGAAGCCATAGAGCATGTTGCCCCCAATGATTATAAACATCAAGTAATCTGTCCAGTTCATATCAGCCTCCTAAATGCGTTGTTTTTCTAACAATAGCACAACTGCATTAGAATTTCGTTAAAATCATTACTTCAAGATATATAAATCCATATGGTTGATATAAGCAATTCCAAAATGTGTATCGTCTAAGATAATCACATCTAAAATCTCATCTTTTCCAATATACGTATCGACCATTTTACCTTCCTCGTTAAAGAAAATAATTTTTTCATGATTAAAGGCCATTAATCGCTTATCCATAATTTTAAGACCTTCTATATTATCCATACCTGCATCGAATTCAATGTGTGTTTCTCCAACATTATTGATTACCATTATGGCATTCTGAGCTTTCGGGTTCTCTATTTGACCGTTTTCATTGACCACATTAAAATAAAATTGACCCTTTTCGGGTTCATAAAGAACCTTCCGGACAGTTCTATCAAACGGCACACTGAAGCGTAGATTACACTCATAATCATATGCCATCATTTGAGAATCTGTAATCACATTGATCTGATCATCAGAAAGCCACAACTGATAGGCTATTTCCGAAAACAGATTGCTCCCGCTGATAATCTCTCCGTTAAAAGTTGCAATGACCAGTTTTGTGTTAAAGTCTTTCCGACTGAGATCGAGTACCACCGCAACAATATCCTGCCGCTTGATGTTGATAGAAAAATCAATGATCTCTCCTTTAGGTAAGACCGTATTGCTTAAAACTTCAAGCTTTTCATCTAATATCGTCAATGTGCCATCCGTTTTCAGCAATCCCACATATTGCTCATCAAAATATTTTAAGCCTTTGACACTGCCAAAACCAAAATGTGAGGCCTTGATATTGCCTTTCATGTCCACTATAAAGACATCTCCTGATTTTTTTTCCACAAGCGCAATACTGGATTTACCACTCGCCATCAATACATTTTGAGTCGCGACTTCTTTCTCCCATATTGGAATGCCTTCATCATCATACACCTTCAATTTGGATTGATCCAATATGACATAGCGAGATGCCACCTTTAAAATCTCTGCACGGTTTTCAAAATCCACATTTTGATTATAGATCACTCGGTTAATCACTTTAAAATCTTCTTTTACCCACTTCGAAAATTGTGCGACTACAAAATCAAACTTTAAAACAATGATCAGACAAATGACAAAAATAATGAGTGAATTCAACCTTGATTTATTCATAATCCATTAAATTCCTTACTGTTTATTTTCAGATTGTTCAATTGTTTTTTTAGGTCTAGGCGGCTTCTCGCCAAAATATTGATAAAAATAGGTTTTGATTCGACCATTATAAAGTTTTCTGTTTTTTGTCGCTTGAGTTCCAAATTCTCTCTCAAAATTCTCATACGATGTAATGACGTATTTTGACCAAGTTTTATAGGGTTCAAACACCTTTCCCATGAGCTGATAAAGCCTTTTGACTTCTTCTTGTTCATTTAGTCGCTCGCCATATGGCGGATTGCTGATAATGTAGCCATATTGATAACTTGTGCTAAAATCCTTTATATCTCTCACTTGAAAATGCACAATATCCTCTACCCCTGCAAGCTCTGCATTGCCTAGGGCTGTTCTAATCGATCTTGGATCTAAATCATAACCTTGAAGGACAACATCCACATCATGCCGGATCGCTTCATAACAAGCTTTGCGTTCTTCTTTCCAAATTGTATCTGGAATCAATCGCCATAGTTCTGAATCAAATTTCCGATTTAATCCAGGTGCAATATTTTTCGCCATCATAGCAGCTTCTATGATAATAGTGCCAGAACCACAAAAAGGATCTATAAGCGGAATTTTATTTTGCCACTTGCTGATGCTTAAAAGACCTGCGGCAAGGGTTTCTTTCATCGGCGCCTCATTGCCCTTTTCTCGATAGCCACGTCTATGAAGACCAGGTCCAGAAGTATCAATACTCACCGTTACCACATCATTTAGAATCCCTACTAAAACGCTATAGGTTTCATCCGTTTCTTCAAACCACTGTGTTTGATAAACCTTACTGAGGCGATTTACAATGGACTTCTTACAAATACTCTGAATATCAGATAGACTGTATAGCTTTGATTTGACCGATTTTGCATTTACAGGAAATTTTGCATTCTTAGGGATGTAATTTTCCCAAGAAATTTTATGCACTTGATCAAAAAGAGATTCAAAGGTTATGGCTTTAAACTCACCTACTTTGATAAAAATTCTTTCAGCCGTTCTGACCCATAGATTTGCTCTTGCTATTCCGCGTTCGTCTGCTTCAAACAACACACGACCATTTTCTACCGTTATATTTTCAAAACCTAATTGTTCGAGTTCGTTTTTAACAATCGCTTCCATACCGAAAACTGCCGTTGCAATCATTTTAAATTTCATATGCGTTCACCATCCATTTTAATACTTAAATTATAACACAGAAAAAGAGACATTTTATAGTGATGTCTCTTTTAAATAATTTTCGATCATATTTTTAAGAATTGCTTCTGTAAAAGGCTTCGTATAATAGTCATCAAAGCCGTAATCCTTCATAAATTCTGCTTCATTATCGATGAGCTTATTGGAGATTGCAATAACGGGTGAATTACCACTTTTTCTCCTCTCAATCTCATCTAGGACGTTAAAGCCATCACAGTCTTCAATCATAACATCTATTATAGTCAAATCTGGAATTATTGAAAAAAAGAGTTCAATAGCTTGCGCGCCTGTTTTCGCAAAATAAATATCATACTTTTCAAAGTAGTCCATTGGAATCTGAGGCTTTTCATGGTCTGCAATCAATATTCTCTTTCTCGCCGACACTTGAACGACTTTCGGAATTTGTGATTTCACCACAATTTTATCAAAAGTTAAGAAAAGCGTTGAATGGATGCCTTTATCTTTTATACTTGAAATTTCAATCATCCCGCCAGTCGCTTGAATCAGCTCTTTTGAAAGATGCAAGCCTAGAGCAATGGCGTATTCTTCTATCGTATTAAACCGTGAGCGCGTACTGATATCGTAATCGTTTAGATCAATCATCCGATTTGGAATGCCTTCACTGGTATCTGTAATGCTAATTTTTAAATGTATCTTCTCTCTGTTTTCCGTTACTTCGGACACACTCACAATGATCTCATCATTTTGACATAAATAATTCGAAGTCTCCAATAAATACGAAATTACCAATTTTAATTTAACTTGATCTCCAATTAGAATATCCGGAATCAAAGGAGAATATTCCAGTTTTATATGATTGTTTTTTTCGTTTTTATATAGAATGCTAAAAGTTTGTATCACTTCTTCTATCGTATGTCTAAAATTAAATTCCGTTTTAACGGTTTTAATATTACCTTCATCATATTTGGTATAGAGCAGCATTCGGCTCAAAATCTCAAACAACAAATCTGAATTAGACTTAATAACCTTTAAATATTCCTTTTGAAGCTCTGATAAAAAAGTCTGATCAAACAAATTGAAAAAACCCCGTAAAGATCTCAATGGCGTTCTCATTTCTCGTGTGAAATGATCAATAAACTCATTTGTTTTTTTCACCTTCCGTTTGAGTTCGTTGTTTTCGTGTTTAAGGTTTTGGATGATTTCTTTATAGCTCTCATCATACTGTTCCCGCGATTTAATATTATCTTGAAACTCTAAGATGCCAGTCACCTTGCCCTGTGTTATCAGAGGAATCAATTGATTTTTCCAAACCTGTTTGTCTACACGCTCGCCCTCAATATGTGGAGATACAACCGTGTCAAATCTTGCTTTATAATCCAGCACTTCCTGCATGGGACAGCCAGGACAGATGTCATTAAAATTATAAAACACTTGATAGCATTTTCTTCCAAGTATATCTTTATAATGCTGAATACTATAAGTATTCGCCCAAGTGACATTGTAATCTAGGTTAATCAGGAACACTGGGGATTGAATCGTATCAAGCTTACCGCCAATATTGATTTCCTGACCAACCTTTTCAATATTTAGTTTTTCAATTTGATGGTTCAACTGCTTAATTTCATGAATCAGGGTCTCTCTTGAAAGTCTGCTGTAATCCATATTCATCACCTACTTTGATTCATTATATCAAATTTTCTTTTTGATGAATATAATGCCTATTGTGTTTCTTTTCTAACCACTTCGAAATGACCGGATCTTCTAAAGCGAATAACCTCTTTAATAATCTTTTGATCCGCCTCTATCAACAGATATACAGGGAGACCTGTGTCCTCTAAATTATCATCATAAACCGCTTTGATTACAATATTTCCCATATCAGTTACTTCATCCGCTTCACTGACTTGATAAAGAGAAACCTGATCGCCTTTTTTGAGTCTAAAACAAAGCGCTTCCTCTGGTAAAATCTTTAATGTCGTCATGGCGTGATTTGCTTCTGAAACCGTTTGATCGTCTACACGATCTGTTAAAATCTGTTTTGACAAAATACTGTATTTACTGAAATCCGTGGTAATATACATCCCCACCACATCTTCTATCTTAGTATAGTAATCTGTGGAATACCAAAGTCTATTGATCTTCCCCATCTCAAGATCAGATGATTTTATAATAGTGCCCGCTGCCACTGATTTGCTCAATATGACCACATCATTGAATGACTGAAGGGTTTGATTTTTTATGATGTGTATTTGATAAAACGTCATTATAATACTCAACGCCACTACACATACCATTATGATTATTTTTTTCATGAAAGGCCTTCTTTATTTTTGAATTAATAATGCTGTATTCAGGGTTATATCTTACTCATTTCCTCAAGTAAAATGCTCTGTTCTCTCTATTGATCACTTGGCATCCAATATTTTAAAAAAACGGACATATTTTTTTGAAGATCTAAACTTTTAAACTCATGTTTATAGGTAAAGGTGATCACCAACCACTGTTCTTCAACAAATTCAACCGCAACTTCCTCTGGTTGCGCATTACACTTAAGTGCAGAAAGATTTTTTGAAAGCACGGTTTTAAATTCACTTAGATCTGGAACTGCAACCACTTTGCTCAGAGGTTGAGAGGCGACGGATTCATATAGTAAGTTCACGGTATTCTCTGTAGCGGTTTTGACTTGCTCTTTTTCTATATTCAGAAATTGAAACTCTAAAAGACCAATGGAAATCGGTAAAATGAGCAAGACCAATACGGAAATCATGAAAAGCAATAAACCAATTCCTGCAAGTCCTTCAGTTTGATGCTTTATTGGATACAATCTCTTGTGTAAATTTATAGACATAGGTTTTCGTCTCTCTTTCAAATAAAGCTTTAAAAACGGATCGACTATTTTCAGCCACAACACTAAAATGAATCCAATCGCCTTTCTTAATGTGACTCGGCACTGAACACTCTATCTGCGTTACAGTCACATGCCTCTTCTTTAGTGCTTCAATGAAAGAATTTTTTTGATCCTCATCTAACCCATTTTGAGCTTCTATTAGGAGTGCATAACTTCTACAAATCCCATTAAATTCAAAATCCAAGTAAAGTGGCACCATATAATCCATAATCACCACGAAGAAAAATAAGGTCAAAATCAATAAGAGCGAAAATACGATTACCTGCTCAATTCCCATGTTACTTCGTTGGGAAAAGTGTGCCGTTTATCGTTCCGGTCCACCAAGTTGTCATAGAAGTCATCACTGTTGTGGCAAAGGTCTTCAAGCTCGGGATTAATACAAAAGCAGCAATAATGAGGCCAATGGCAACCCCAATAATTGAATTCATGCCGAATTCACCTCTTATATCTTTGACCCAGCGTTCTTTTTGTGCTTCTTTTTGTCTCCAGATTTTTTGGTTAATAAAAACTTGTGCTCTAACGATGTTATAAGTTATTTTCATCTTGTCTATCCCCTTCTTTTTCAAATTCAAATTTTTAGTATTTAAGTTGACACTGTAACTGTAATTCTAATTCTAATTCTAATTAAAAATCATTTGAGTTGATTTTAGCATTTGATCCATTATGGGCATCATCAACATGACAGATACCAAAACAGTAAATACGATCACAGAATAGAGATACATCCGCTTGATCTTTTTTGTATTTTCTCTGATGTTTGACAGATACTTTTGAAAAAGCAGATGATTTAGTCTCGAAAAGGTTTCCTGCTCACCCCCTGCTGCTGCCAAATTTTCTGTAATATTGATAAAAAGCTTCCCTTCTTGATCTTTAAGTTCTGATTTCAAGTAAGAAAGGCCCATTTGGATATCATGACTCTGAGAAATAATCACTGAAAATTGAAGTAATTTCGCCTTGAATTTAGGATAATCTACAATCCTATAGAGCGATTTGAAGATTTCTTCTGATCGCGCGCCTGTTTCAAGTTGAATTTGAAGATATTTATAAATCTTATAGAAACTTTGAGTCGTCATATACTGATCTCTTTGCTTTTGTGTCGATTTAAAAACCAAGGTGGTCACCGTGGTACATAATAAGATATAAAACATTTTGGGTATTA
Source organism: Fusibacter sp. 3D3 (assembly GCF_001748365.1). Taxonomy (GTDB): domain Bacteria; phylum Bacillota; class Clostridia; order Peptostreptococcales; family Acidaminobacteraceae; genus Fusibacter_A. Next base: position 200,725 of record NZ_BDHH01000009.1, read on the forward strand.
ATAAAAGACTTACAAAAACAAGCACCACCAGAAGCATTTTCATATGCACTTTATTTAAAGATTTGGAATGATGGATTGCCGCAACTTGTCTGTTTTCATATAGAAAATTAGAAAAGAGTATTGCCGCCAATATGTTTATAGTGCCAATAATTAAGACCATTCAAACCTCCTTGTTAATACTTCACCTGTGTTGCTTTAATCACGATCAATATGCCAAGAACATACGCAATACTCATAAGCCCAAGTAAGGTTCTTCCCATGGCAGTCGTTAAGTAATATGCCATAATATAATCATTGCTGTTAACGATCTTATATGCCGTCAATAAAACGATGAGCATACTTATAAGCGTCAGCATTCGATCCTGTTTAAGTTCAATCTTACGTTTGTTTATCTCCACTTGTATGGCTGTATATTCCTGTTCAAGACCTGAGATGAGTTTGATCAAATTGCCACGTCTAAAATAAACTTGTTCAAGATTCAAAACAATATATTTTAAGTAATCATGTCCCGAAAATCTATAGAAGTACTGGAAGGCAAGTCTCTCGTCTAATCCCGATTGAATTGATCCGTTAAAAGTGATTAGCAAATTTTTTAGATAACGGTTCTGAGTCATTTTTTCTGCATATTTGAGCGCCTTAATGAGGTCTTCTGTCTGATAGAGCGCAGCGTTTATGCTCTGTAAAAACCCTAAAATATCGCCATCTATTTCATGTTCCACCTTACTGAGTGAAAACTCCAAAATAAAATAGGGTGCCGCCATGTTGAGCGCCATTAAAATGCCTTTAAACAAAATGGGGCATCGTATCCAATATAAAATAAACGTGCTCACTATGACATATAGCAAAGACCCTTCAAAATAAAAGGATTGAAATCTTTTCGGTAAGCTATTTACACACATGTTTAGATGCAATTTGAACTCTGAGGTCTTCATTTTATAGGAATGGAAAGTATCTCCCTGTAAAAGTTCAACGCGCCATTTTTGATGCCTATAAATTCCAAAGATTAAAATACCAATCCAGATGAAGTTTAGTGTGAGAAAACTCACAATCACACGGATCATCATAATGCAATCTCTTTGAGGCGTTTAAACTGATAAACTATTTTAAGAATAGGCACATTACCCGTTACAGATAATTCTGCAATTTCCACCACTTTAAAATCGGCCACATAGATGATATATTGAACACTCTCGTGAATCAACAACCTAAGCGTATCTTCACTAAGCCGCGTTTCACTTTCGATTAAAGTGAGCATTCTAAGAATCGTATCTTTTGAATTATTTGCATGTATTGTTCCCAGAATTCTGTGATCTGTATTACCCGCCTTTATAAATTCCCATGCTTCAATACCCGTTAATTCACCGATGCAATAACTGTCGAGACTCATCGTCAAGCCATCCCTTATGAGATCGTTGAGTGTGATCTTTTTTCCACCGAGATGCATTTTTTTTATACTCTGTGAGATACAATTTTTGCGTTTAGGCATCAACTCCACATCAGATTCACAAATTAAAATGCGTTCATGTGGATGCGAGGCTTCAATAATGCCTCTAAGAAGTGTTGTTTTACCTGCACCTCCCTTTCCAGATATCAAAATACTCGCTTTAGAGTAAATCAATTTATCAATAAGTGCTCTCGATTCATGATTTAACATATTTAAAGTCTGAAGTTCTTCCAGCGTAAGGCTTTCCTTTGAATGTTTCCTTATGGTAAGTGAGGTTCCAGAAGTATTCCTAGGACTAATGCAAACATTGATCCTCAAGTGATTTTTAACATCACTCACCCTACAGTGATTGTCTATTTCATTAATAACACCTCCATTTCTAATGATGAGCAACTTACAATACCTTTCAAAAGCGCGATCGGTTTCAAATTTGAACCCAATCTCCTCTATAGTGCCCTTCCGTTTGATTGTAAAATAGTCATAAGTTGAAGCATCTATATCCGAAATTTCTGGATTGTCTATATATTGTTGAAGATCACCATAACCATATATGGTATTGAATATCGTTTTTTTAATGGCTTCTAAATTAAAATGGCCTTTTTGTTCATCTACGAGCTTTCCAATTTCTTTCTTTAAGATGTTGTCATCCACTTTATGGTCTTCAACATCCGCGATCAAACTGGAAAATCGAATAACGATTTCATCCAAGAGTTTATTGACTAAAAGGTCAGATTGTACGATGTTCTGTTCGTCTAATTTTTCATGTGTTTTACAATTTAAACTGGTAATCACACTCATTTGATTAGCTCCTTAATCACTTTCTTAATAGTGTTTTTTTGCTTAAGATTTACGGTGCCTTTGTATTGTTCTTTGAAGATCGTCTTCATTACAGACTCTGAATAAGTCCGTGGTTTTAACGATGTTTTAAGCTTGTATATGCAATGTTTACTGGGTTCAATAAATTGCTTTGTCTTGAGGATCTCAAGCATTTGCTTTGTCCAAAGGACAGAATTCTTAGTATCTTCAAGACAGATGATGTTGATGTCACTTTTATTGAGACACATCAGCGTCATATAATCATAAAGATTATCACCTAAACTTATGATGAGACACCCATACAAATTTGCCAGAGTATCCACAAGTGTATTGAGGGCACTCGTATCATAATGTTCATAATTTAATATATTGTAATTTCCCAGTAAAACATCATAATGATGATGCCTTTTGACAATATGCTTGAGATCATGCTTAATTCTTGTATGCTTTCTTAGAGAGTCTAAAACAATATTAACGCCTGTATTGTCAACACCCGTAAGATGACTCTCCACATTTGTCTCAATTTTATTTATTTTTAAATAGTCATCCAGTGTGGGTCTTAAAAGATTCCCATCCATTAATAGTAAAGACTTTACTTTAAATGATTCCGCAAGCGCTATAGCAAACTGAGGACAGTTGTAAACTGCAATGATGCCTTTATAATTTTTGTAGGGCTTGGACTTGAATTTAAAAACAGATTTAAATTTGCTAGGGGATACACCCTGCTTTATCGTTTCATTGTCCTCATATAATGCATCAAAATGCTCTATCAGCTTTTGAAGATATGCCCTATCTTTTAAAGATTCAAGTTTCAGCTGTTGTAAATACTTTTGCTGAATACTATGTAAAAATAGCCCTTGTCTTTCCTTTAAGAGTTGGCTGATCTCATAAATATTTTCAAAAACCTTATACGATTCAAGATGAACTCTGACGCCCACATAAAAATAGCAATTGTCTATATTTAACTTAAGTTGTGCATCACGACTCAGTTGAGAAATAATAATCACTATATTTGCCATAGATTGAACCACGATCTGTGATTCATGTTCTGTGACACTGGCTTGAGGATACATCTGAATAATTTCTTGGCTTATCTTGAGTTTGGATGATGTGGTATAAATCCATAAAGGTTCTGTCATATATGGCCTCCTACATTGTGGTATTATTATACATCCTCTTACATTATTTGTAAACATAATAATGTAAAAAACTCCCAAGTTTTTTTAAAATCTACTTGGGAGTCTCTCTAAATGAAACGTTTTTTTTGAATTGGAAGTGCCTTTTTTCATTTTTAATGATTGTTCGGTATATTTCACCGCTTCGTTTTACTCGAGTTTTTCCATTAACATTTCTTTTGTAGGAATGGATGGAATCCCCCCAAACCCTTCTATGCAAATTGCCGCCGCTGTATTAGAAACTTTCAAAATAGCTTTTAGTTTCTCAGAATCTATTTCTTCAATCGCACAACCCAGTTCTAAAATTTGATGAACAGTTGCACCAAAAAAAGTATCCCCAGCACCTGTTGTGTCCACAACATTAACTTTTATCCCCTCTACATAACCAGAACCCTTTTCATATGAATAAAATGAACCTTTTGCTCCTAGCGTAACAAAAATCATTTTTACACCCATGTCATGTAGTTTTTTACAGCCTAATGTAATATCTCGGATTCCAGAAATGAGCTCAAGTTCTTCATCAGAAACTTTGACGATGTCTGCATAGGTCATGCCTTTTTTCATATACTCAATTGCAGATGCATTGTCATCCCACAGTGCGGGTCTATAATTGGGGTCATAAGTAATGATCTTGTTTTTTTGCTTAGCATAATCAAGCATTTCCAAAACCGTAGACCGGCTGGGTTCATCGGTAAACGAGAGCGAACCAAAATGAAATGCCTTTGTTAGATCAATTTTTGCAAAGTCGACATCTGCTCTGTAGAGCATTACATCTGCACACCCTTTTCTGTAAAAACTAAAACTTCTGTCTCCCTCTGTTGTTAAATGTACAAATGCAAGTGTTGTCCCAAATCGACTATCTTGAATTAAGCCCTCTACATCGATCCCTTGATTCACTAAAACATCTTTTAATGTGTTTCCAAAAGCATCTGTACCCACTTTCCCAATAAAAGCCGTTTTAGAGCCCAAATTTTGAGCCATGGTCAAAAAATTACAAGGTGCGCCTCCTGGATTTGCTTTAAAATGTTGATCAGGTGCCGGTGTAAAATCAATGAGCAACTCTCCTACCGCTATAATATCGTACATCTCTACCTCCCCAAAACATTTTTGTATTCATTGCATAAAGGATGTAAAATCGCTTCATCTTCCACCACTGTTGAGAAACGACTTACATCTTCAGCATTATAATTATCTGTCATATCATCATTAATTGAGGAAACCTCTCCGCAAACCAAATCTCCTGCACCTTGTTTTGCCCAAAATAGATGATACACAAACGGCCTTAAAGTAATACTATGGCCTGGCAATAGGTGTAGTTCCTCACCCGCTGCTACAGTATAATTTATACCATCCATATCTACATTTACATCAGAAACTTTGTCCACTGAGCCATCTTCTTTGGATGAATAGAGTCTAATTGCTAAAATTCCCCCAGCTCTATTAATGATATCCTCTGTCTTGCTGGCATGATAATGAATGGGCAATCTCTGTCCATCCTTCAAGAGGATCAATTTTTCAGCGTACGGCGTACCTACACTTGCGTCCGTTAATGACCCATTTCTAAGTGTAAATAAAACCGCTCCCAATTCATCAAATTTATCTTTTCCATAATCCGTGATATCCCATCCGAGCATCACTTTTTTGATCGTAGCAATATCGTATTTTCCTGAAAGCCACTCTTCCAACGTCCAATAGCCAAAAGGTGGCAATTTAATTTGATGTATTTCTAGTAACGCTTTGGCCCATGTAAGTGCTTGATTGACTTCTGATCTTTTCATAGTAATCTCCTCATATTATCATTTTTTTCACACTTTAATGCCTATTAATTTCTAATGTATATTTGCCCAGATCTATTAAATTTTCATCTAAATCCCTCGGTTCAGATACGTAAAAACTTGGCGGTTTATCACTCTCACTTAAGCACGTTTCAACGTGTGCAAAATAGGGATTCATTGTGAAAAAACTGAAGAACAGGTGATTCTTGGCACAAATGATTGATATAAAATCCTGTTCAGATAATGTTCCAGATTGAATTTTATCGTTTAAAATATCTTTGGAATGCAAACACATGGTCAATACTAAGGGTGCTGTATCTTCAAAATCAATAAGCATAAAATCTTCACGATCGCTGTGAAACAAAAAGTTGACAGGCTCAGCTTTATTAATCGTAACACAGATGAGTTTATGCGGTCCCCATTTTGCATCCGTTTGGTATACGGTATCAAATTTGGATTCACCTAACTGCACAGACAGTGGATCATGCCCCGGGCATATTCGATTGATGATGCCTCTGTTCTCAAGATTTAACAGGATTTCTTCTGTTACAGGTATCGGCTCTAAAACAAGTTTCATAAAACCTCCTATCATTTACTTAGTAACTAAATGTAACTACCTACATTCCGCTGAATAGGTTACAAAAATCCAACATTTAAATCCAACTATTTTTAACCTCAACTAGAACCTTTGATAAAGGTCTCAAGTGGTATATCTAAATAGTTTAATATTTTTATAAGAGATTCGTCTAAATTATTGGCATAACTACGCTCCCACGGTTTGTTTGGGTGTTTTATAACACGCACACGAACGGAATAGAACATGTCGTATATTGCTCTTTGAGTAGGTTTTTTCATTTTTACCTGACCTGGTCCAACAACTTGATCTTGATCTGCACACAAGCCTCTGCGGACAACATACTCAGCTGTGGATAGCAACAACATGCAAATGAGCATCAAATATGAAAATGCTTCAATGCGTTCTGGTGATTCCAAATAGATTGAATTTACAAACTGTGGTGATTTCAACTGTTTGAACTTCTTTTCAACACTGTCTTGAGTTTTGTATTCTTTTAGAATTTCTTCACCATTGATTACAAGATCATTTGAACAGAGTACAAAACAACATTCTCTCTGTATTTCATAATGAATGAATGCTTCATCTTGAGAGCTATTTAGTTTTAAAAAGTACTCATAGCCAACAAGGTCAGCTTTTGGATCCAATGAAGGTCGACCACGTCTACGTTTGAGTTTGGATTCTATTGTAAAATCTATCTTATGGTATTTGAAATTTTTGAGATCTTTCAATTTGAGTTTTTCAATCTCCAAATTTGAATCTTCTTCACAGGCGAATGCTCGTTTTGAAAGCACTTTTGATAGTTTATCTAAGGCATCTAATTCTTTACTTACTTTTTTCCGAATGGTTTTTTCTTTTTGTGTTTTATATTTTGTGCTGTAATAGGTTGCAATTTTTAATGCGTGTCCTTTATAATCACAGGTTTTTTCAAGGACTTTATAATCATAGGATTGACCCTTGTAATCTTTAATTGTAATCGTATCAAGGCCATCAAGATGTGTTACAACCTCATCAATTGCATCTTTGGCAAGGAGCACGTTATCTGGCATGCGTGTAATTAACTTAATTGAACGGTCAGCTGCCATATCTAAATTTTTTTCAGAAAACAGGGCACTATCAGCTATATAGTAAAAATCAGACTTTTCAACTTGAAGATTTTCAAGAACATCATTCAAACGTTCAAGTGTATCTGTGTTGTATGTTTTGTCGTCTTTGTTACCTGAAAGAACAATTGCATCAACGACAATTCCATTGGCACAGCCTATACCGTATTTGATTTGTTTTTTATCCTGGCGTTTGTCTTTACTATGACCAAAATCAATTTGAATACTGCCCAAGATACCTTCGGCTGTTTCATATGAACCCCACATGACTTTCGAAGTTGTATCAAAGTTAATGTTTTTGATCTGTACACCATAGGTTATCAGTGCATTTGCCGATGCTTTAGCAAATATTTTTTGACATCCTGCTTTGTAGAATAGATCTAAAAATCCACCAAATCTATCATCATTTATTTGATCAAGGGCGACCGACTGATGAAATATGCCTTCAAGATCTTTATATTTGTAGTATTCATTAAGACGATATAGTGGATGATGATCGTCACACATATTTACCATCATCATCATTGCCAGCACCCCATACGATATTTCGGGCGGACGACCAGCAGGACTTTCAAGAGCACTGTCGATAAGTCTAGGAATACCAATAGCTTCACAGAGTGCTACAATAAAACCTTCTTTTCCGCAACTATATGTTTCAACTATATTTGGATCTACTAACATACGATAACCTCCATTTTAAAGTCTTCTTATGTTAGTATTCGCTATAAATTCATAAAATCCTTTTTGGAATTTTATGGATTTTTTAATCATTTACTTTCATTTTAGTTCAGCGGAATGTAGGTGATTTATTCCTAAAACCGAGTTTATCAGGTCAATCTAATTAAAAAAGGAAATGACTGTATAAACATCATTTCCTTTTTTGTAAATAGTTGGTTAAAAATAAAAATGTTACTTTCTATACTTAGTGCAATAAATTAGAACTTATTATTTATTGATTAAAAATATTATTAAATTCTTCATATTTTTCAAATAGTTCTTTTGTTCTTTCAAATAGTTCATCTTGCTTGTTAAAATTATTATTTTGAACTCTCTCAAGATTTAATGAATTAACATTATAAGAAAGATCTATAAATTCATTTGTAAAATTTTGAGCTGCGGTGGTTTTAAAACCTTTTTTGACTCTTTTCAATTTTTCAACGAGCTTATCAATTTCAGATCTATTATTAAGGAGCTCGTTTTCATTATCCGTTAAAAGAGTAGTCTTCATAAACATATCGCTTATATAAGGTGCGCTTTCTTTGTAATAGTTTAGTTCAGTTTGTGAGTTTAAAGAAATTATAATATAACATATAGATATAAAGAATATAATCAATGCAAATATATATCTTTTTTTCATATAATTACCTCCAAATGAATTATAATGTACATTATATAACATTTCCAGCATAAAAAAAAGGCTTTAAGCCTTTTTTTATGCTGGAAAGTTTGGATCGCCATGAAAAACAGGGAGTTGAGCTATCTTATCGATAGTATATTGACAGTTATCTTTATTAACGGCTACAATGACAAAATCGCCGATTAGAAATGGATCGATTATTAGTGGAGTTGAGGCGATCGATTTTAAGATACTGATAACTTTATCTGGAGTATTATCTGAAGAGGATAAAGTATTAAAAATTTGTAGACCAAGAGAAGACTTGCTCAAACCGTTAACTTTTGCCAATTGTTCGATAATATTACTTTGAACCATTCGGTCATAAGCAACAGCACCGTTATCAACATAGTACATGAAATTTTTCAAATTGTCATACCATGTTCTCTCGAGATTAGTTACTGGACCGGATGCGTTTAAAGTTGGCGCTGTAATTGTTTTAACTCCATCAGAAATAACAATTCTATAGTTAGCATACCCCATATTAATTTTTTGATAAGAAAATTTCACAAAATGATTTGAATAGTAATTAGACATGATTGACACTCCTTTTTATATTTAGTTGTTTTATTCACTATAGCGATGTAAAAGTTGGCCATGGATATACCGCTTATCTCTAACAGCGGGTATAATAAACATCCTTCTATAATGATTTAAATAAATTAGCTAATTCTCTAATTAATAACGATAAAGAGAAAAAAGAGTACACGGGGTTATACTCGGTTTAGATAATAAGTAATGTTGATTTTTTAAAATTGAAATCGCTTAAAATTAGTAATAATGCAATCTCATTTTTAAGCAAGGCGAGAATGTAACGGATATAAAAACTTTATGGAGGTCAATCTAGTTGGCGTTTTCGTTTGCGATCATCAAATTAAAAAGGTTTATTAGGATATTGCGATCGCAAATTCGAAATATGGATATTTTATATATAATATGGTATTATGTAGATAGTTTCTTTATATAAAAAGGGAAAATATTTTCTAAAGATTACCGATTATGCAAGAAAGATATTTTTAAAGATTTCAAACTGGATTGTCATAACGCTTGATCAAGAGAGCGTGTATATGATGATGAGATACCCCTAGGCAACGTAGCACACCTTATTGAATCTGTGGTATAACTTACTAAAGAAAGTATCCTTCACTTTGGTTGCTGTGATGAAAATGGAAAGTTTTTTAGAAGAACACCAAACATTAGGAAGGATCATATAAATGAGAAAACAATTTTTAAACGTTTTTATAACTTTTAGTATTGCTTTTTTAGCACATTTAATTATTAATTATTCTTTTTACAAATGGCTCCTCCCAGATTCTATTTTTTGGATTCTTTTTTTAGGAGTGCCTATAATTATATTTATCAATAAACTAATGATTTTTAAAACTCAAAGCTACATAGGAACAATTTTTGCGTTGATTATAGGTGCACGTATAGCTAATTTAATCATGATTAACTTTATAATAGCACCCGATGCAATCATTCAAATAGATGAAGAAGCTGTAACAATGTTTATTATAGTTCTTTTTCACATCTTAATATACTCCATGTTTCACATTTTTTTCTATCACTGCACAAAAATCACTCAGTAAACTGAGTGATTTTTGTATTAATTAAAATATTGCATATACAAATTGAAGTGTTGCTGGAACCGTATCACATAACACATAAAGGATTCCAGCTGGTCCATCTAAGCGTCTAAGACGATCATTAACTCCTGAGTCTGCCCAATAGAAATGATCCTGTTTAACAACGGCATTTAAAACATCATAAATATTTCCTGATACCAAACCAATCTGACCTGGTACTTGTCTGAGTGATTTAAATATGTCATATATGGTATCTGGAATTGCATGGTATAAAAGTTCAAAAGCTAAACCTTTAACTGATACCGGAAAACTTTCTCTATACAACATAGAGTAGAAATTTTTAAGCTCAGCTGCAGCAATTCTCGCATTCGTTAAAGAAGAACATGTAGATCTTGCATTTCCTTTTGAAAAATCTAATGCGATAGCTTTACCTTTTTTGAAAGCAAATGTTACATTTTTTAAAGTGCTGAAGTCTGCACCTTCATAAACATCATATCCCCAACTTCTGTATTCATCTGGCGTTCTTCTTCCTGCATCCAATTCTAGACTCATAATATTCTCCTTTTGTTTTTAGTTTTTATAGTTTCTTGCGAAACTCTGTAAGCATTGAAAATACTTGCTTTTATTTATAGAAATAGCATATTACCCTCCATTTTGGGTATAAATAAGGTGTGTTCCTGTTGATAACTCATACTCAAAAGAAAGGAAGGTAATAATGCTAATTTCTGCTTCTAATCAGGTTTCCCTGTTTGATCTTGATGCTGAGTTTGATGAACTCACTTCATACAAATCAGATCAACTTTTTTCTCTTTTTAACCAGTTTATTGACACAGATGATGTTATTCCAAAATCTTTCTACAGTGTTTACTACTCTAATG
>NZ_BDHH01000010.1 GCF_001748365.1 Fusibacter sp. 3D3
TTATAAAGGATAGCATAATCACAATAGACGCTATGGGTACACAAAAAAAGATAGTCGAAAAAATAATAGGAAAAGAAGCAGATTATGTACTCTCATTAAAAGGGAATCAAGGTAATTTTAATGAAGAAGTAAAAAGTTATTTTGAAGATGCAATTGAATCCAATTTTAGAGATTACCCAGTAAGTAGAAAAACAACTCTAGAAAAAGGTCATGGAAGAATTGAAAAAAGAGAGTATTATCAGACAAACGATATAGAATGGTATGTAGAAAAAGACAAATGGAAAAACTTATCAAGCATAGGTATGGTAAGGCGCACAGTGACCACAAAAGGAAAAGAAAGCGTAGAAGTGAGCTATTTCATATCCAGTTTAAAAACACCAGAAGAAGGACCATGTGAAGTGTTTGCAAAGGCCGTGAGATCACATTGGGGTGTAGAAAGTTGTCATTGGATACTTGATGTTGTTTTTAGAGAAGATCATAGCCGAGTAAGAATGAATAACGGTGCTGCAAATCAATCCATGTTGAAGAAGATAGCCATGAATATTTTAAAACAAGAGACCATCACGAAAAAGAAGACCAGTTTAAAGTTGAAGCGTTATAAAGCATCAATAGATGAGTCTTTTCTAACGAAAGTAGTATCTGAGCTGTAGAAAAAAGGCTGAGTTATACCATTCGTAGGGTAAGTCGGCTGTAGTGATACAAACGGTTTATTAGTTGTGCCCTCAAAACTGTAAAAAGGATTGAGCTCTGCATTAAAACATAAGTCATGCCACATAATCCAATAGCGCAATGCTATTTTTTTAAGACTTTGAATAAAAGCCTTGATTATGGTAGATTTTCATGCGATAGCCGTGGAGGGAATGGACTAAACGCTTTACAAATCATAGAAAAAGGGATATAATTTAATCAGATAATAGATCTCGTGAGTTGAACACGTACCCACTTCAACCGACCGTTTGCCTTTTGGCATGAAATGATATATCATCCCGCTAGTGATTGTATATCATGAGGACCTGCAGTGAATATGAAGTTAAGGATTCACAACTAGCTCAAATGGTAATTTATGCACCTACTTTTTTAAGAGTAGGTGCATTTTTATATGGGGTATATGATGGCCAAATTTGATGAAGTGATTTCAGAATACAATAGACTAATAAAGTCAAGATGCGAGTTTCTATTAGATGATGGTACATTAATCAATCTTGTGTTTGAAGAGAAAAATTTGCCACACTTATTAGGTTTTCAGTATCTTAGTGACGCACATACAGTTTTTAGAGTGTTCAACGATAAGAACGATCGGAGTGTTATTGCTGAAAACATTATGTCGAAAATAATAACTGAAAATGTATCATATGAGCAGCTGACTGCGCTGAATAAGGTTGATGGGGATGTCAGAAGAAGGATCGAAGAATTTTCATATACAAATATTATCGGACTTCTTCGAGGGATTACAACTTTTAAATTTATATATGAGCCTAAGCGTCAAATAAGTAATAAAGCAAGATTCGTATTCATTGAGCATAGAGATGAATTATTTATACATCTTTATATAGGATATGATAAACTTCAAAAAAATTATTTTCCACTTTCGTTTCAGCCTTCAAAGAGGAAAGAAGTGAGTCTCGAGAGAAAGCCTCATTACATTATTAAAACCACTATTTATCACGACAAGGAAAACGGAGTTGAGATAGAGGTATTGGATCATGTGGTCATGCGACCTGTAATTAGAGATTTATCTGAAGGTGTAAAAAAATACAAATCAATAAATGATCTATTGTATAAAAAAATTTCTGATGGACAAGAGACATCAAAATTTCTTAATGAAGTTAATGAGTGCTTTAGATTTATTGAACGAAAATATAATGAATTAAGCACGTTGATTAATTTAGATGAATTTTTGATGCGGAGAAGCAATGCTAAAATGAAAAGTTTTTTTGATGATTACCGAGATAAATTTTGTAAACATTAAGATGTGGATTATTGACTCCATTTTGACTCCATTTAAAATAAGAGTCAAAAAAACTAGTGCAAATAGCGATAAATTTGGTATGAAAAACAAGATAAAATCAATAAAAAACCCCGATGAACAAAGTAACCTAGTCGAATGGGAGTGATATAGTAAAACCCTAAAAGCCCTACAAATACAAGGTTTGTAGGGCTTATTTTTTGTTAAGTGTACCAGAAGTGTACCACTACTTTTCGGTACTACTCATATAAATCATTCAACCTAGATTCTCGGCCTTTCATGACGAGGCCGGAATCGATACATTTAGCGCTTCGTAAATCACCTCTTGCTTTGTAAGAATTTCTTCAACTCTTAACGAACGACCAGGTGACTCAAAGCATTCAATCACATCAAGTTTATCTAGTAGTTGCTTATAAATATCTGGAAAACAGGTGCGTAAATCCGCGGTAAGTCCTAATTCTTCAGAAAAAGCTTCAACCCTTCTGATTCTCGTCATGAGTTTCGAGAATCTAGCTTGCATAGAAGACATCGAGTACCATCGAGACTGTAAATTAAAACGAAGTGAAATTTCGCTCATTCAAAATATTAACAGCCTAGAGGAAGAAGTTGTCAGGTGGCGTTATGCATTAATCCAATATTTACCCACCAAAGAAGCCGATGAACTTCGTTCAGATATCTTCTCAAATCTAACTGGTGGTATTGATTGTGATGAAGCATACCAATTTTATGTCGAAAAAATGTGCGGTGGTCACAATCCAATGGATGATGAGGAACATTTTAATAAAACGCTTCGACTACGGGATGGCAGAGATGACACGACAATAACTCTATAGAACAAATAATACTAACAACTGCATGCTGTTCGGAAAGCCTGTACTGGATTTCCGGAAGGCGTGCACTGTTTTACCGAAAAGCATGCACTATTTAAACAGTATATTCAATCATTTGAAAAATATATTCAAAGAAGGTGAACTCAATGAAGCAGTGGTTATTTCCAAAATGGAAAGAACCACTATGCACGGTGCAATGCCCGAAAAAACACAAACGAAAGAAACTAATTATTATAATCCTGATGCCATTATCTCAGTGGGTTACCGTGTAAATTCGAGAAGAGCTACAAATTTTCGAATTTGGGCGACAGGCATTTTAAAAGAATATATGACCAAAGGCTTTGCCATGGATGACGAACGTCTAAAGCAAAGCAAAACAGTATTTGGAAAAGACTATTTCAAAGAATTATTAGAACGCGTCAGATCAATTCGTGCCAGCGAGCGTCGAATGTGGCAGCAGATTACAGATATTTTCGCTGAATGCAGTACCGACCAAAAAAATGATTGTATTTGAGCTCGGAATTGAATAAAAACAATTGATTTGGGTATAAAAATAGTATTGTTATAACCCTTGAGGAGATGTCCCCCACTTCTCAAAGTGGGGGTTCATATTCCTAATTCAGTGGGAGTCCAAACGCCCACTGAATGCAATCCGATAGGATTGTGCAAGTGTTACGAAGGTAGCGAAGCGGACTGAGTATACGCTTTGATTTAAACATGTATTAATGCTCGTAGGGCGTATTAATATATATTAAAATTATAAAAGAACAAAGGGGTAAAGCAAAAAAAGCAGAAGGAGGTTTAAACGCTCATGTTTAAAAAAATCAAGAAGATTAAAAGCAAAATTTTATGGGGAACGCTTCCAATTGTAGTGATGGCATTTTTAGTGATGGCGATTATTGTTTCATTAAATGCGAACCGTGTGATCTCCAGTGAAGTCATGAAAAAAGTAGAGACTCAAGCCGAGCTCGCCAATAAGAAGATCGTATCACATCTTACGGCAAACCAAAAATTGCCAATTGGGCTATCTAAAACGGTTGAAGCGATGGGCATTAAGCAGGAGAATAAAAGCGCCTACATTGAGTTGGTTAAAAAAATGCCTTTAACAAATGTGGATACACTTGGAACAGGTATTTTTATGGCACAAAAGTACGATGGCAACTATTTTGCACCTTATGCTTACAAAAATAGTGGCGAGATTACCTACACCGAAGATTACTTCGTGGATAATACAAACGAAGGGTGGTACGTTGTAGCGGACACTGAACAGGCTGTCGCTTGGACAGATCCCTATTTTGATCCTATCTCTGGCATCACAATGGTTACAGCTGCATCACCGATCAGGGATCATAGCAAAAAACTTATAGGGGTAGCTACTGCAGATATGGAGATTACAAGTATTCAAGAATTTGTTGCGGAAACTCAAGTGGGCAATGAAGGCTATGCCATTTTGATTACAAGTGCAGGGGCATATCTCAGTAAGGGCACAGAATCCATAGTGGCGAATGAAGAGGGCATTTTTCCGAGTGTTTTAGAAGATCAAAATGAATCATTGGCATCACTTGGAAAAGAAGCTGTCAGTAAGGGCAATGGATCCGGTACATTTACAGATGAAAAAGGTAAGAATTTTGTCTATTACTCCAAAATAGAGGAAACGGGCTGGATTGTTTTGCTCTCCATTCCAGAAAGAGAAATCATTGCACCGA
This sequence comes from Fusibacter sp. 3D3, assembly GCF_001748365.1. Lineage (GTDB taxonomy): Bacteria > Bacillota > Clostridia > Peptostreptococcales > Acidaminobacteraceae > Fusibacter_A. The sequence goes on from NZ_BDHH01000010.1 coordinate 4,503, forward strand.
TAATGTCCCTCGTATTAAAAATCGCTATAGTAACTGTAATCGCAATCATTGCATTAATTTTGTTTTTGGTTTTTATCGCTAAAAACATCACAAAACCTTTGAATCCACTCAAAGAAGAAATTTTATCGATTTCAAAAGGTGATTTTACAAGGGCTATAAATATAAATTCTAATGACGAAATTGGTGAGATTTCTAAAGCTGTAAACCATATGGTCATTGAACTTAGAGCCACTATGAACGATATTTTATCGACATCTTCAACGGTTGCATCAACTGCAGAAGAACTGGAAGCCTCTGCGACTCAAAACGGACAAGCTGTTGAACAAGTTGCCACAGCTGCCACTGAAATATCGGGATCTAATTTTGAAATCGCAAAGGTCACTCAAGAGCTTGATGGCGCCATTGGCATAGTGCGTGAACTCGCTCAAAATATTTTAAGTCAAATGAATACGGTAACCTCTTCTTTATCACAGGTGAACAAGGAATCCAATGAGAGTCAAAAATCCGTTGAACAACTGATCGCAGTGATGAATGAAATCTTTAAAGAGGTGAGCAGTTTATCGGTTGTAATGGATAACTTATCTGATAAATCCAATCAAATTGATTCGATTGTAGAGACGATTCAAGGCATTTCCACACAGACGAATCTACTGGCATTAAATGCCTCTATTGAAGCGGCCAGAGCAGGAGAAGCTGGAAGAGGTTTTGCAGTTGTAGCGGATGAGATTCGTAAATTGGCAGAGCAATCCTCAACATCTGCAGATCATATTGCAGGCATCATATCAGAGGTAAGTCTTGTGACAAAATCAGCAAATGAATCCTCAACAGCCGTTGTAGCATCTATAGGAAATGGCAAAGATGTTTTAGCATCCGTCGGGGAAGCCTTTTCAAGAATTGTATTGAGTATCTCAGAAATTGATGGTCTCGTACATGATGCGGATAGCTTGGCTAAAAAAATCAGTTTTAATTCAGACAATGCCAACAATTCTGCGTCTAGATTGACTAAAATAACAGATTTATCAGCAGAAGAAGCGGCTTCTATAGCGGCGGCTACAGAGGAACAGCTTGCATCTGTGGAGGAATCCACGGCTGCAACAACTGGACTTGCACAACTTGCGGAAGAACTGCAAACTAAGATCAGAGCATTTAAGTTGTAAAACAAAACCCTTAGAAAATTTTTAAAATGAAATTTTCTAAGGGTTTTTAAGCGTATCCTTTTATTTTTCGCTTGGCTTGGCGTCAGAACAGGGAACGTGTTTTGTATAGTACACTTCTCCCCATGTGCACATACAACTGATAATGGGCATAAGTGTTTTGCCGGCTTCTGTTAATTTTTGGATACTATGATACAAATAAGTGCGTACTTGCTTTAGTGGAATTCAATGTATACAATAATAGCATAAGTCACTAACAGACACAAGAAAGATGAGGAGCATAAAATTTATGAAGGTAATCGCAATTAACGGAAGCCCTAAAAAAGAAGGTAATACTTATCACGCTATCCAATTAGTAGCAGAGGAGCTCAAAAATGAAAATATTGAGGTGGAGATTATCCACGTGGGCAATCAAGTGATTAGAGGATGCTTGGCATGTAATGCTTGTATGAAAAACAAAGATGGAAAATGTATTATTGATAATGATCCTGTAAATGAAGTGATTCAAAAAATGAAAGAAGCGGATGGCATTCTTTTAGGTTCACCCGTTCATTATGCCGCAGTTAGTGGTACAATGAAATCGTTTTTAGACAGAGCCTTTTATGCGGGCTCAGGTCTCTTTAGACATAAAGTGGGCGCTGCAGTGGTGGCCGTAAGGCGTTCTGGGGGTGTTCCAACATTTAATCAACTGAATAATTTTATCAACTATGCTGAAATGGCAATGCCTTCTTCTAATTATTGGAACGTGATCCATGGGGGTGCACCCGGTGAAGTGTTGCAGGATGAAGAGGGCAAACAAATTATGAGAGTTCTTGGAAAGAACATGGCTTGGCTCATGAAAACCATTGAGAATGGAAAACAAGCCATTCCTGCACCTGAAAGAGAGCCTAAGACTTATATGAGTTTCATTAGAAAATAGACATCGTAAGTTGTTATTTTAAGAATCCCCCTACACATAGACTCTTCAAAAAGTAAAAAGGGCTATGTGTAGGGGGATTTTTGAATGTGATTGTGTTTTTTTAGAATACGAACTGGATCATCAACATATAGCTGGCAGTACCGACACCTATACTGAGTAAGTTGTTGCGCTTCCAAAGGTGTAATCCCGCTACTATAAATACTGCGATAAATTCTGGGACAAACGTACTAACCGCTGCAAATTGGACGTTTTTTAAGCAGTAGACCACTAAAATTGCAATGACAGATGAGGGTAAAACTTTCCCAAGGTATCTGACAACCGCTGGAGGTTGCTGATGTCTACCAAAGAGTGCAAAGGGAAATACCCTTGTCAAAAATGTAAAGAGGGCTATAGTGCTAATGATACCAATATCTCGGATTAAATTCATGACGATGCCTCCTCTTTGGATTGTATTGGTTTTCTAAAAAGAAGGATTAAACCAATGGTAAAAATGAGTGAAGGTAAGATGAAACTGCTAGCACCAAAGAATATGAGCGCAATAACACCACAGAAAATGCCAATGAGTGCTGGTATATGAACAGTGGCAGATCGCCATTGCTCTATAAAAATCACCACAAAAAGAGCCGTCATGGCAAAGTCAATACCCGTGGTATTAAAGAAAATCATCTCACCAAGGAGTCCGCCCAGCACTGAGCCAACGACCCAATAAGACTGGTTGAGGCTGGCGATGGCAAAAAAAACTTTATCTTCTTGTAAATCTGATGGAATTTGTGTACCGCATAAAAGAGAATAAGTTTCGTCTGTTAAAGAGAAAATCATATAGGGATATGCTTTGCCCATATGCTTGAATTTTTCGATAAAGGATAGGCCATAGAATATATGTCTGCTGTTGATGGAAAGTGTCATCAAAATAATGGATAGAAAGCTCGTGGAAGTCCCTAAAAAACTGATGAGTACAAATTGCATAGAGCCAGCGAATACAAAAGTGCTGATAAAAAAGGACCAGATAAAGTTGTAGCCAGCTCTTTGCAATAAAAGGCCAAATGCGATGCCTAAAAAAAGATACCCAAATAAAACGGGAATGGTTTTTATAAAAGCAAAGCGTAATGTTTTGTTCATGGATGAATCCTCCTAAAAAATACGATTGTATTCAAAGTAGTCTTGTTAATGGATCACTTTACTTTTTACATTTCGAACGATATAATGATATAAAATGAACGATAAAAAAACGACGTGATATAATAATACAATTTGTACATTATATTGTCAATAGGAGGGCTGAAAATTGATTCCAATGAATTTAACGATTGCAGGAAATATTAAAAAACGGAGAGAAGCATTAAAACTGAGCATGGAGGAACTTGCAAGATTAAGTGGTGTGAGCAAAAGCATGTTGGCACAGATAGAAAGAGGTGAAGGTAATCCAACGATTACAACGCTTTGGAAGATTGCAAATGGTATGAAAGTGCCTTTTGACGCGCTCACAGTGAGACCCAAATGCGATTTTGAGATTATAAAGACATCCGAGTTAGAACCAATCCTTGAGGATAATGGTCATGTGAGGAATTATTCGATTTTTCCAGATGATGAAAATCGAAAATTTGCGATCTACTATGTAGAAATTGACCGAGGTGCATATTGGAATTCAGAAGCACATCTTAGAGGCTCCTCTGAATTTGTCACGGTACATAGAGGGCAGTTAACCATACGCTCATTAGAGGATGAATATACAGTGCGTCAAGGGGAGAGTATCCGGTTTAGGTCTGATGTGCCACATTCTTATCATAATTCGGGTGAATCAGAAGTGCTGGTTCACATGGTGCTGTATCAGTATTGAAATAGATGAAGGCACTTTGCATCAATCTGTTTAAGGCATTTAAAATAGTGGTAGAAATAGGTTATTAAGAATTGGGATACTATTTTTGAGTCTATTTAGAGGTCTAACATGGAAGAAAAAAAATCAATACGCCAAATTATCTATCACGAGTATGTAAAATTCGCACTGCTTCCTATTGTAATTGTGGCATTTATTCTCATGCTTATGTACTTTGTTATCATTTACTATGTTGAAGGCCTCCTTAAGGAGACGCTTTTAGAAGAAGCCAAATTCAACATAACAGAAGTTACCTCAAGGGAAGTTAAAAATATCAACTTGATGATTGAGCAGATTATGGCATATGCCGAGATTATACAAAATGAGAATGAAAGATTGTTTACAACGCCAGAGGCTTTTGGACTGACAAATGGCATGCCCCTATTCGATGTAGCGGAAAATGGTGTCACTTATAAAACGATAGACAATGGCGGTGCGTCTGTTTGGTACTCTAATTTAACCCCTATGAATGATGTAACACTTAATAAGGCGATTAAAACAGAGGCGATGGATCCGATTTTCAAAAATATATTGGAGGCAGATGATAAGATTGTAGGGATTTACTTCAATTCATATGATTCGATGAATCGATACTACCCCTTTTTAGAGGCTGTTTACAATGTGTTTGAGCCCAATATGGATATTCCTAACTTCAATTTCTATTATTTAGCAGATGAGCATCATAACAAATCACGTAAACCTGTTTGGACGGATGTCTATCTTGATCCTGCTGGGCAAGGGTGGATGGCATCCTGTATCGTACCTATTTATAATCATGAGCATTTTTTAGAAGGTGTTACAGGAATTGATATCACCATTGAGAGTATAGTAAACAATATTTTAGACTTGAAATTACCATGGGGCGCTTCGGCCTTTTTAGTAGCGCCAAATGGGGTTATTTTAGCGATGCCAGAAACAGTAGAGGATATCTTTGAAATTAAAGAACTCAGAAATCAAGTCTATAGTGAAACCATTAAACAGGATACTCTAAAACCAGAAATTTTCAACTTATTCAAAAATAAAGACCCTCAGATTGCATTTCAAATTGAGACTTTTTTTAATTCAGGAAGTGAAATTGGTGATTTTGAAGTGAGTGGCAAGTCCTATTTCTTAACCAAATCTATTATCTCAGAAACGGGATGGTCACTTCTTGTTTTAGTGGATAAGAGTATTATTCAAGAGCCTGTAGTGGCAATTGATAAAGTTGGCAAGCAATTAGGTGTGACGGCCTTTATAATTATGTTTTTATTTTACATGGTATTTTTATCTTATCTGCTTTTTAAGACAAAGAGGGTGGCGAATAACATTTCAGGTCCAATTATTCACGTAGCAGATAAGACAAGCGAGATGATCTATAATTTGCAAAGTGTCAACTTTGAGAGTGAAGACACAGAGATCAAGGAAATTTATTTGCTCAATGAAAATTTCAATACCATGGCAAAGGCATTATCGGATGCCTATAATGAGCTTGAAAATAAAGTAAAACAGCGCACGATGGAGCTCACTAAAATGTATGATAACCTTCAAGAGGTCAATGAAGAGCTGAAAAGTGCAAATCTTCAGTTGATCCATCAAGAAAAAATGGCTTCTATAGGACAACTCGCTGCTGGTGTTGCGCATGAAATCAATAATCCAATGGGATTTATCATAAGTAACATTGCCCTATTGCAAGAGTATATTGCCAAACTCATTAAATACATGAAATCAATGGAAATAGCCTTTGATCGGTTCGAGAATACGGCAATCACTCAAGAAATCATATCGGTGATAAAAGCAGATATGAGTGCACTTAAAAAAAAGCTAGAGATCGAGTATATTCAAAACGATGTTGACGATTTGCTCGTGGAGACGCTTGAAGGCACAAACCGCGTTAAAACCATTGTCCATGAGTTGAGAGTTTTTTCCAGAAGTGAAGCAGAAAAAACGTTGGCAGATATGAATATTGCTCTTGATAATGTGATCAATATGATCTGGAGTGAACTGAAGTACAAAGTAGAAATTATCAAGGACTATGGTGAAATTTCGCTTACTTATTGTCATGTGGATCAACTCAAGCAAGTTTTCATCAATATACTGCTGAATGCAGCACATGCGATTCAAGAAAATGGCACAATTACTTTAAAAACTTATGAGCAAGAGCAAAAAATTATAATCGTGATATCGGATACCGGAAAAGGCATCCCAGACCTTATCATCTCAAAAATATTTGATCCTTTTTTCACAACAAAAGAAACGGGTGAAGGCACTGGACTTGGATTGAGTATTTCTTATGAAATTATAAAATCGCATGAAGGTTCTATATCTGTAGTCAGCAAAGAAGGTGAAGGTACCACTTTTACATTGTCTTTTCCTATTGTAACGGTTGAAAATCAAAAGAATCCGAAATCGTAAAAACCGCGAATTTAAATCTTCGCGGTTTTTTTTTTAGACATATGAGTGTCATTGTCTATTGAATAATAGTTGTTAAAAAAAGTACAATGTATACTATAGGTATATACTAAAGACGGAGGTAGATCTGAATGGAAAAGTATAAAGTACTTGAAATCAAAGAGAGCGTTTTTGAAGACAATAATCATCAGGCCAATTTACTTAGAACACATCTAAAGAAAGATAAGACCTTTCTGCTCAATTTGATGTCTTCACCGGGATCAGGTAAAACAACTACTGTTCTCAGAACAATTGAAGCGCTTCATGCAGAAATGAAAATTGGCGTTTTAGAAGCGGATATAGATTCAGATGTAGATGCAAACACAGTATTCAAAACAGGGACTAAAGTCATTCAGCTACACACAGGTGGCATGTGTCATTTAGATGCGGATATGACAAAGCAAGGCCTTGAAGGCCTAGGCACAGATGATGTGGATTTTGTTATTCTCGAAAATGTGGGCAATCTGGTTTGTCCAGCAGAATTTGACACAGGAGCTTCTAAAAATGCCATGATCTTAAGCGTTCCAGAAGGTGATGATAAGCCTTTAAAATACCCTTTGATGTTCACCATTGCAGATGTGCTTTTGGTCAATAAAATGGATACGATAGGCATTTTCGATTTTGATCTTGAAGCGGTTAAAGCACGTGCTCAGAAGCTCAATCCCAATATCAAAGTGATTCCGATTGTGGCGAAAACTGGTGAAGGTATGGCAGAGTGGACAGAGTGGCTCAGAAATGAAGTAAACTCTTGGAATGAAAAATAGAATTTCAAATGAAAGCAAGGGGGCATTTGTATGGCGAAGAAAAAGGTACTACAGCTTGCCAATAAGATCGCAGCGGGAATAACAGGTGGCGTCATAAAGGTAAGGGAAACGGACCCAGAGTATAAAATTTTAGAGGCTGTGACAACCGATGAAATGGCAGAAATTGCACTACATCTCGAAATCAGAAAACCAAAGCATATCAAAGAAATCGCAAAACTTTGTGGGAAGCCAGAAAAGGAAGTAGAAGCTGTTTTAGTTAAAATGGCTATAGATGGCTCCGTTAAATCCGAAGTAGAAGAGGGTGAAACCTTATATTTTCTCGAACTCTTTGTACCAGGCGTCATGGAGTACATGGTTGCCAACAGAGAAAATGTTCAAAAACACCCTGTTATCGGAGAAAGTTTCGAAGCGTACACCCGAAAAATGGGTAAGTTAATGGCGGGAAACCTGCCTGTTGGCCTTGGTGTCATGAGGGTAATACCAATCGAAAGTGCTATTGAAGGCGATACCAGAAGAGCATCCTATGAAGAAATTTCTTATTTGCTCAATAAGCATGATCTGTTTTCTGTTGCAGACTGTTCTTGTCGAACTTCCATGCGTATTATAGGCGAAGGCTGTGGTCATACAGTAGAAGAAATGTGCATACAGCTTGGGCCAGCAGCCGATTATTACATCAGAACAGGTAAAGGGCGCGAAATTACAAGAGAAGAAGCCATTGCCATTTGTCAAAATGCAGAAAAAGAAGGGCTTGTACACCAAATTCCAAATCTTTCTGGTCCTGGAAAAGCACTTGCGATCTGTAACTGCTGTGGTTGTTCTTGTTTTGGACTTAGAAATACGACTTTCTATAACAATCCTGATTTTTCAAGATCAAACTATGTGGTTAAAGTAGACCAAGATAAATGTGTGGCTTGTGGCGCTTGTGTGGAAAATTGCCAAGCCAATGCGCTTGTTTTAGGACAGAATCTATGTACCAATACACCATTACCACCAAAACCCGTAAAAGATATCCCCTATGATACAAAATGGGGTGAAGATAAATGGAACTATGATTATAGAAATCGAAAAATCGTAGAGGATACTGGAACGAGCCCTTGTAAAGCAGAATGTCCAGCTCATATTGCAGTTCAAGGTTATATCAAAATGGCTTCTCAAGGCCGTTATAAAGACGCACTTGAATTGATTAAAAAAGAAAATCCATTCCCAGCGGTTTGTGGTCGTATTTGTCCTAGGAACTGTGAATCTGCATGTACACGATCTGATTTAGATGAGCCACTGGCAGTAGATGAAATCAAAAAGTTTATTGCGGATCAAGATTTAAATGAAGCACATCGTTTTATTCCTGAGCAAAGAGCCATGAGACCTGAAAAAATAGCTGTAATCGGTGCAGGACCAGCGGGACTATCCTGCGCATATTTCTTAGCATTAGACGGTTACCAAGTCACTGTCTTTGAAAAACAAACGAAACTTGGTGGCATGCTCACTTTAGGGATTCCGTCTTTTAGACTTGGCAAAGAAGTTGTCAATGCTGAAATAGAGGTTTTAAGAGAAATGGGTGTCCAGTTTAAAACAGGTATGGAGATCGGAAAAGACATCACGATTCCGAAGTTAAGAGAAAAAGGGTTTAACGCTTTCTATCTTGCAATCGGGGCACAAAGCGGTAGATATCTCGGCCTTGAAGGCGAACATGCTAAAGGGGTCATTACAGGCGTTGAGTTTTTAAGAAATGTAAGTTTAGATGAGGCTTCAAAATTATCGGGACCAGCCATTGTCATCGGTGGGGGTAATGTTGCCATAGACGTGGCGAGAACGGCCACAAGAATGGGCGCTGCTCAAGTGGATTTATTCTGTTTGGAAAGCAGATCAGAAATGCCTGCACTTGAAGAAGAAATAGAAGAAGCTTTGTCAGAGGACATCGTGATTAACAATTCATGGGGGCCAAAACGCATCATTCATGAAAATGGTGTGGTAAAAGGCGTGGAATTCCAAAGATGTTTAAGTGTTAAAGACAGTGATGGCAAATTCAATCCCAAGTTTGACGAAAGTGAAACCCAAATGGTGATGGCAAATCACGTGTTGATTTCGGTTGGACAAGGTATGGATTGGGGGAACTTAATGGCGGATACTCAAATGCAATTAAATCCAAATAAGACGCTTAAAGTAGAACCTTTGACTTATCAAACCGGTGAAGCCGATATATTTGCAGGTGGGGATGCGGTTACTGGACCTAAATTTGCAATAGATGCCATCGCTTTAGGTAAACAAGGGGCAGTTTCGATCCATAGATATGTCCATGGTGACAACATTACAATTGGTAGAGAAAAAGAGTATCGAGCACTAGACAAAGCGAACTTGGATATGAAGGGTTATGATCTTTTGCCAAGACAAAAAACAATCCATGTTGAAGGTCAAAAATCTAAAGAGACTTTTGTAGACCTCAGAACAACCTTTACTGAGGCACAAGTTCAAAAGGAAACAGAGAGATGTTTAGGTTGTGGTGCAGTTGTAGCGGATGAATATCAATGTGTAGGTTGTGGCGTCTGTACTACTAAATGTAAGTTTGAAGCGATTACACTTGAAAGAAGATATGATAGCCCAGGTGTTGAATTTAGCGAGATGAAGTCCACTGTAATCAAACATGCAGTAAAACGACAAGGCCGAATTGCCGTTAAAAATGTCAAAAATATGTTTTCTGGTAAAAATTAAAATCTCGAGCATTCGAAATGACTCGAAGTTAAATATAAGGAGTGTTATCACTTGCATGAGATCGGTGTTGTCATAGAGGTTATTAAAAAGGTTGAACAGTTTGCAAAGCAAAATCAGGTGACTAAAATTGATACTTTAGTTTTACAAATCGGTGAATTGTCATCTATGATTCCAAGATATGTGGAAGCGTGTTATCCGGCAGCCATTGAGGGCACAATCTTAGAAGAAACTAAGTTGAGAATTGAAATCATGCCGGCAAACGCACTTTGTAAAAATTGCAAAAAGGTCTTTAATATCGTCGAGCACAATAAAATTTGCCCAAATTGTAATGGCGAAGACTTCGATTTGCTCAGCGGAAGGGAATTTATGATTAAAGAGATCATTGCTTGTTAAAGAATAGGAACCAGTGCCTACTATGCAATAGCGCCCTTTATTGGCGTTCTGATCTCTTGGATAGTGCTTCACGAGGGCATCACAGAGCGGTTTGTGTTTGCCCTAGTCCTGATGATAATAGGGACTTATTTTGCAGTCTCTGAAGATCACAGACATGTACATGTACACTCGAGAGAGACACATGAACATAGACATCAACACGATGATGACCATCATAGCCATCATCATGAGGAGGCTATATTAGGAGCGCATTCACATATTCATACCCATGAGGAGAAGGCGCATAAACATCCTCATTTACCAGATTTACACCATAGACATTCTCATTAAAAAAAGCACGGACAAATGAAATTTTAAATTTATTTGTCCGTGCCCTTTTTTATTCAGAAAGTGCCGAAGCTGACTGATAGACTGCTTCTTTGGATTCAGCAGTTAGCATCTTTTCAATGAGCAATGCCCCGATTAAAAATACCGTTAAATTCGTGGTGATGTGTAAAACGGTAAACAGTCCCCCAAAGGAGGTGTATTCAAACATGACCATAGGCAGCTTAGCAGTGGACCAAACCCCGAGAAAAAACATGACGTAAGATAGGCGAGCGCGTTTTTTTAGAAGAATTGCTGCCACAGGGAAGGCTGCATAAAGTGGTCCCGCAGCGAAAGAGCCTAAAAGGAAAGCTATGACAAGACCTTTTATCCCCGAATTTTCGCCCATGTATTTGATCATGATTTCTTTTGGCACCCAGACATCTAAGAGGCCGATTAAGAGCAGAATAGGGGGGAGCACCCCGAACATCGTCAAAAAGTTGGAGAGCGTCAGTTGATTTGCATTTGTGCCAAGTGAGGGCAATGTCATATTGATCACCGTGAGGATTAGTATTGTTAAAATGGCCCATTTGTATTTTTTTGTAAAAATTATAATATTTGAATTCATAAGAGTGCCCTCCAGATGACAAACACAAAGGCAGAAGATGCCACAAGTGCTGTGAGATTTCTAATAAGTGCAGTTTTCTTTCCAAAATACTTAATTTCCAGTCCAAGTGACATAAAACCAACCGCCATTAAGCTAGAGATAAAAGCTGCAATCTGTGGATAACCAGCCCCATGCGCTAATAAATTGGCGCCTAATGGAAATGCTACAAAACTCGGCATAAACGCCACAGAACCAATCCCTAATCCTATGAGGACACCTAAAAAACCCGATTTTTCTCCGAGTATTGAACTCACGGTTTCAGGACTTAAAAGGGATAAAACAATGCCGATGCCAATCATCATTGGGATGATGGAAGGTAAAAGTTTTTTAAAAGAATTAAAACCAATTTTAAAGGCTTTTTTTGTTTTTTGAGGACTTTTAATAAATGAAATAATCATTAAGAAAGTCACAACTGAATAGATTATTATACTTGTCATTGACGTCCCCCCACTTCATGGTAAGTCTTTAAAAAATACTCCATATTTTTAATGCGCATTTGAATATCTTCACAGAATTGATCTAAAGCTTTAAAACCTTCATCGGTAATGGTATAGAAGCGTTTTGCAACACCACTTTCTATGTCTTCTGTATAAGAGGTTACAAATCCACTGGATTCTAAACTGCTCAGTGCACGGTAGACAGCAGCGCTATCCAGCTTACAAATCGGAAGGTTTTCTTTGAGTTGATGTAATATCTGTAGGCCGTAGTTTGGACCTTTAGAGAGTTCTAGAAGGACAAAAGCGGGCGCGTGTCTACCTGGTTTTCCTTTCATAATATAAAGCCTCCTTTTTATATATGTAGTTGACATATATGCTAACTACATAATACAAATATAAAATGGGTTTGTCAAATCTTTTTTTATAGATCATAGGATAGAGGGGGGCGTGCAAAACTAGATTTTGACACTTTAAATGTTTCTGTTTAAATAAATAAGGGTATCAAATAAAACTCGAATTTGATAAAATAGAAGCAGTTGAGCACTATTTACAGCAGAAGAGGAGATCGATATGTCAGAAAGCAAAAGTAAGCGATTTATGGCGCTTTGGAAAAACAACTTAGGTCTAAAAATAATGATGAGTTGCCTTATTATTGGATTAGTAGTCGTTATGACTTTGCTCTTATTTCTCATGAAAGAGATCAAAGCCATGAATTCAGAAATCGGATACATAAAAGGGAGTGTAACGAGTATCAGTGGCAATTTCAATGCTCAGTCCCAGAGTTTTTTAAATGAATTATCCGATACTTTAGATTCAGAAGCGAGCTTAATCGCATCTTATGAGGTAACAGCAGAGACTTACAAAACGGAGAACAATCAATTGCCACTTAGGATTAGTCTCATTCCAAAGGCAGATTATGAGGATTTAGCAATTGAAATTAAAGTGATTGGGTTAAAGACATACACTCAAATGGCTGCTCTAAATAAAGGCATTTATGTCGCTAAAATACCAATTGATATCATTGAGCAAGATTTAAAGTTTATAGTGAAGTTTACACATTCTGAATATATAAACAATGAAGAACTGGATGTCTACGGTGATATCCTCCAGACTTTTTTAATGCGGACGGATGCAGAGGCAAATCTCACCTTTACCAAGCGGGATTCGGATTTAGAGATATCGGGTGAAGTGATTTCGATCTATGACCCAAAATATACGCATGACCGTAATTATGTAGCCAGTCTGCAATGTTACCCTGTGAGTGGACAAGTTGTGATTAAAGTGAATGGTCAAGAGGTCATTAATAACGCTATTTTACTAGACACTGATCTTCAAAATGGCGAATATTCAAATTGTAGCGTTTATACCCAGACTAACGAGGTTATAAAAAACTATAAAGCGGGTGACCAAATTGAAATTGTCAGTGTTCTTGTGGATAATTATGGCAATGAATACACGCATGTGACCCATAAATACCCAGAGTAAGGTGTTGTAGTTGACACATGAATTGAAAAAGGACCAAAGTAAATCTTATGCGATTTGCTTTGGTCCTTTTTTTCAACATTGAAAGTCTTGCGAAACACTTATATAATGTTGATAATTAAGAAAATTACATTTATGTGATGTTGATTTTAGGGAGGTATGAAATGGGGTTACTGCTTCAACGCTTATTAATTGTGCTCAATGACGAGGACTACAATTCAACGCCGTATTATATTGCAATGACAATGCTGAACAATTTCTATTTGATCAATGAGTTGACCATTAGTGAGTTGGCTAAACTGTGTAACGTTTCCAAATCGACCATTTCCAAATTTATCAGAGAAATTGGCTTTGAGGATTACACAGATTTTCGCGTGGCAGCGCCCTTTATAGAAAATCGCTATAAAAATGAGCTGAATTACAATACCAATGTGATGGGCTACATGAATGAGCATGGCTTGGAGGGCTATTTTGAGGCAATCATTGGCGATATTAAAGACTACAGGCATGACATGGATATGGATAAGATCGATGAACTGGCTAAAGATTTGGTGAAATATAAAATTGTAGCTTCTTTTGGTCTTATGTATTCGGAGTCAGCGGCTATAGATTTTCAGACAAAACTGGCTTATAATAAAAAATTTATCATTACCAAATTAAGTGATGTTAAACAAGATGAATTCATCGAAAATGCAGGTGAAGATACACTGATCATCATTTTTACGAATTCGGGAAATTACATTAAAAAATATCAAATTACAGAAGGCAATTTAGAAAAGAGCGTTTTCGATCGGACAAAGGCAAAAGTTGTGGTGATCACATCCAATAAGGCGATGGCGCAAGATCCACGTGTTGACCTGTGCATTTTATTCAAGCATACTGCTAAAATGCAAACACATCCCATTATGTTCCAGATTGTGAGTGATTTAATTGTGCATAGATATAGACTGTACTCTAAAGACAATGAATGCCTCTAACCCCCATCCTTAAAGCATATCATTATTTTTGGTATTTTCAGAATAGTTTCCAAAAAACGAAATATCAAGCGCTTCAAAAGCACCGTGATAAAATGAACTCAAGTCAAAAAAATCGTTTTGGGAGGAGTTGGGTCATTGTGAAAAAGAATTATGAGGCGTTATCAAAACAGATTATTGAAAACGTGGGTGGGATCAATAATATTATAAGTTTGTATCACTGTGTGACGCGATTGAGATTTAAATTGAAAGAGGATTCAAAAGCAAATAAGGCAGCGCTTGAAAAGATTGAAGGGGTACTTTCAGTGGTTGAAGGGAATGGTCAGTATCAGGTGGTTATTGGAAATGCTGTTTCAGATGTCTACGAAACCATCATGGGCATGTATCCAATCAAAGGAGAACAAGAATCAACAGGAGCTGCACTAGAAGCACCTACAGGCAATGTGCTGACGCGATTGTTTAATACGATGTCCTCGATTTTTAATCCAATTATCATTGCACTTGCTGGTGCAGGTATGATTAAGGCTTTATTAGTGGTCTTTACAACTTATGGGTTACTAGACAACACAACCAGTACTTTTAAGATATTATCAGCAGCAGGCAACAGTGTTTTTTATTTTTTACCTTTATTTTTAGCCATCAGTGCAGCAAAAGCTTTCGGTGTGAATCCGTATATTTCACTGGCGATTGTGGCGGCACTCATTGAACCTAATTTCATGGGATTGATTGAAAATACAGGTGACGTGGTGAGCTTTTTAGGGATACCCGTTGTGTTGATGAAGTATACGGGGACTGTTATTCCTGCGATCTTATCGATCTATGTCTATTCGAAATTAGAGAGACAACTTAAGAAATTTATACCTAAGAGTATTGAGTTGTTTGCACTTTCTTTGGTGTCTTTGCTTATTATGGTGCCGCTAACCGTTCTTGTGATCGGTCCGATTGGTGTAACACTTGGTAATGGACTGGGTGATTTGATTAATTTTGTAAGTCAAAAGAGTGGTCTTTTGGCAGGATTGATTATCGGTGCAGGTTGGACTTACCTCGTGATCATGGGCATTCATTGGGGCGTTGTTCCGATTATGGTTAACAACTTGGCAAACTATGGCTATGATGTGATAAGACCTATGATTGCTGCAGCTACGTTTGCCAGTGCAGGCGTAGCATTAGGCGTATTCCTCAGAAGTAAGCGAAAAGAAAATAAAGCATTTGCATTGTCTTCTATGTTACCTGCACTTTTAGGTGGCATCACTGAACCCATTGTTTATGGTCTATCCATAAAGTATAGAAAACCACTGATTGCGCAGACGATTGCAGGTGGTATTGCTGGGGCCTTCATGGCGGCGATGAAAACAAAGGCGATTGTGTATGTCTTTCCTGCGTTAACCACGCTGCCTGCTTTTTTCGGTGACACGTTTGGTTATTATTGCATCGGTATTTTTATGGCATTTTCGATTTCAGCAGCACTGACTTATATTCTTGGATTTGATGAAGAGGGTGAAGCTGTAGAAACTGAAGATTTGATGTTGAGTATGAGTGCCTGTATCAACGGCGAAATGATACCTTTGGAACAAGTTAATGATCCTGTCTTTTCATCTAAAGGGATGGGCGATGGCGTGGCTTTCATTCCAAGTGAAGGCATTCTGTATGCACCTGCTGATGCTGTGGTAGAAATGATATTTCCCACTTTACATGCGATCGGTTTAAAAACTTCAGGCGGTGCGGAGTTACTGATGCATATCGGCATAAACACTGTAGATCTTAAAGGTGAAGGCTTTACAACGACTTTAAAACAAGGCGATTCTGTTAAAAGAGGACAGGTTTTAATTGAATTTGACTTGAAAAATATAATTGAAAAGGGCTATGACCCAACGACAGTACTCTGTGTGACCAACATGGATCAAGTCAATAAAATAGAACCTATAATCCAAAAAAATATCACAAAGAATGACACCGTGCTAAACGTAGTCATGGAAGGAGCATAAGCATGAACGCGTTTCAACCTGATTTTTTATGGGGTGGTGCGATTGCCGCAAATCAGGCCGAGGGTGCTTTTAAAGAAGATGGAAAAGGACTGAGTATCGCGGATATTTTACCCGTGGGCAAGCATCGGTTTGACAACCTAAATCTAGAGATTCAGGAGGACGTCTACTACCCGAGTCATGAGGCTATTGATTTTTATCATACGTATAGAGCAGACATTAAGTTATTGGCTGGAATGGGCCTTAAATGTTTTAGAACTTCCATTGCATGGAGCCGTATATTTCCAAATGGAGATGATGCAGTTCCCAATGAAGCGGGTCTAAAATTCTATGATGATTTGTTTGATACCTTGCGATTTTATGACATGGAACCGATCATAACCATTTCACATTTCGAGACGCCCCTCAATCTCGTTAAAGCCTATGGCGGTTGGAAAAATAGAAAGTTGATTGATTTCTATGAAAAGTATTGTGAAGTTATTTTCAAGCGCTATCAAGGTAAAGTGAAATACTGGATGACCTTCAACGAGATCAACCATGCCCATACCTTGCCCTTTCTTGCAGCGGCTATTGTCGTTAAAGAAGATGAGCATAAACTTACAGATGTCTATCAGGCAAGTCATAACATGCTCGTGGCAAGTGCAAAGGCGGTTATTTTAAGTCGCACGATAAATCCCGATTTTAAAATAGGCTGTATGCTATCGTTAAGTCCGATCTATCCTGCGAGTACGAAACCCAATGATGTTTTTTCATCTTATGAACTCAGAAGGCGCTCGCTTTTTTACAGTGATGTTCAGTTGAGAGGTCAATACCCTTCTTACTTTGATAGAATTCGCAAAGAAAATGAGATTGAGCTCGAAATTGGCGATGAAGATATGGCGCTTTTGAAAAGAGGGACTTGCGATTATTTAGGGTTTAGCTATTATCGAAGTTCATTACACGAGGACGGCATGCGAATTCTAGGCAATACAGGGGGCCTTATGGGCAAGAAGAATCCCTATCTAAAAGAGACAAAATGGGGATGGCCAATTGATCCCATTGGTCTGAGATATGTTTGTAATGAACTCTACGATCGCTATCAAAAACCCCTTTTTATAGTTGAAAATGGACTAGGTGCAAGAGATGAACTCGATCCTGAGGGTGGGATCATAGATCCAGAGCGTATGCAGTACTTAAAAGATCATGTGATCATGATGAACGAAGCCATCCGTGATGGTGTTGAAATATGGGGTTACACATGGTGGGGACCGATTGATATTGTCTCTGCGGGAACCGGTGAAATGGAAAAAAGATATGGTTTTGTCTATGTGGACAAACAGAATGATGGGCGTGGTGATCGGAAAAGGCTCATCAAAGAGAGTTATTATTATTACAAGCAAATTATCGAATCCAATGGCCAAAAACTTGATTTTGCAGAATTTGTTTGAAAATTCAGATTATTTCAAGTGTATAGTGATATAATGTATAAAGAGGATTTATTCAAAATTGGACTTATATTTTGAATAAATCCTTTTTATATTATAGGGGGTTAGAGTAATCGTGGATCGATGTGATTTAAACTGAGAAATGGGTATTTATAAGGATGTAAGTAATTATAGTTAGGCAGGTGATCTCATGGATGACAAATCAATAGAAAAAGTTTTAAAGCATATTTTAGAGATTGATGATAAAACTGAATCCGAAGTTCAGCGCATTAAATTAGAAATATTAGAGAGAGAGAAACAACTTAAAAACATTAAAAGAGATATTGAAGAAAATTCTAATAAGTTAAAGACTCAGCAAAGTAAAAAACTGCAGGATCTCATTATGGATGAAGCAAACCGTGAGAAAATAAAGATAGAAATGGCATGTTCTGAAGAACTTGAAAAAATGGACGCTTTATTTGAAGCAAAAAAAGAGTTGATGGTCAAAAAAGCGATCCAAAGGCTTTCTTTGGAAAAAGGGGGCGCATAATGTATAAAGTGAGAACACATGCGGCTTCAAATGCTAAATCTAAGGCCATATTAGGGCGTTTGCTAAAAGAGGCAGATTATCTCGAGTTATTGAAGCTTGAAAAGGTTGAGGAAGTCATTGAATATCTTAAGAGATATACGCATTACTCAGAGGTATTTTCTGATATCGGCATGAGCATAGGGGATCATGAAGTTGTCATCAAAAAATATTTTTTTAATACTTATGAAAAACTTTATCACTTTTATATGGATGCGTACCGCAATTTTTTTAAAGCGATGTTTTGCCGATATGAAGTGGAAAATTTAAAGTTGTTTATTAGGGTTTTATCCAGAAATGAACCCTTAAGTGATCTTAGAGCATCTCTTATTTATTCTGAACTCTATTCAAATTTAAATTATGATCAACTTGAAAAGGCTGTTAATATGCAAGACCTTTTGGATATGATTGGGCATACGATTTATTATGAACCCTTGGTTGTTTTTTTAGAAGAAGATTCTGAACATATGATATTTCATATGGAAATGGTTTTAGATCGGTGCTATTTTAGTCAATTAAGAAGTTCTATTGAAGCCTTAAAAAGTGAAGATCGAGAGCTTATGCTAGAACTTTTGGGGATCAATGTCGATATTTTGAACGTTCAATGGATTTATAGAGGCCGACAATTTTTTGACATTTCATCAGAAGAATTGTTTAACTTCACTTTAGAAGGTGGTCGCAGATATGATTATAAGATATTGAAAGAGCTTTGCTATATGGGTTTTGATGCTTTCAGAAGTTATATATTGGGCGGTGATTACAGTGATATTTTCCAAGATCGTGAGTATATGATGGAACGTGCCATGGAGAGACATTTGTTTTATCGATTAGATGAATATATCAAATCAACGAAGCTCTCAATTGCACTACCTGTGGTCTTACTCTTCAAATTTGAATACGAAATGAGAGATTTATTTACCCTCATGGAAGGCAAAAAATATCAGTTTGAAAACCTCAAAGACCTATTGATCAGAGAACTGGGGAGGGCATGATAGTGGCTATAAAAAAACTTGCCATGGCTAATATTGTCTGTCATAGAGAAGGCCTTGATGAGCTGCTTCGAGACATGATTTTACTCGAGAAGTCCGAGTTCATTGATACATTTCTTGAAATTAATGAAGGCGAATTTAGCATAGGGATATCAGAAGAACACGCAGATGAGATCTTAGATATGGAGGATATCGTATCTCTTAAAGAAAACAAAGAGATTAAACAGTATATTCAAAAGCTTGAGGTAACCTTAAAGGGCATGCAGTATACACCTAAACTTCATAAAAACCATATGAAGGGGTCGCATCACTTTGAAGTGATCAAAGCAGAAATTGATGATCTCAGTTGCAAATTTGAAAACTTAACTGAGGAAGTGAGTCATATAACAGCGCGGCTAAAATCCTTGGATGAGATTCAGTATATTGAACGCTTAAAAAACATTGATGTCGATATTGGAAGACTTATCAAAATGAATTATTTCACCATGAAATTTGGTTATTTAACACGTGAGAAAGCACGAAAAATTTCACAGAATCAGGAGAATATTAAGGCGATTGTCCTTCATATAGGCACTCATGATGAAAAAGAATTTTATATTATACTCTCACCCAAAAGTTTGGATATTGAAATTGGCCGAATTTTAAGAAGTACAAATTTTATGGAAATTGTGATTGACGAATCTTATTGGGGCACGCCTAAAGAAATGTTGGAAAAGATTGACCTTGATACGCAAAGGTATAAGGAAAGGCTTAAAGAAATTCAAGAGACGACAAAGAAAGACATTGAGGCGCACAGTGAAAGTATGGATCGACTTTATTCAAAGCTCATCATGGAGCGTAAAATTGATCAAGTGCGTGTTAAAGTGGGGGTGACCCAAAGTTTTGCCTACATCTCTGCATGGATTCCAGAAAGTAAGCTGGATCATTATAATAAAGCATTTACGCAACATCAAGATACTTTAGTGGCCTATAAAAAGGCGGATGAAGTGTCTGTGACGATACCTGTTCCAACAAGAATAGAGAATAACTCTTTTTTTAGGCCATTTGAGATGCTCGTGAACATGTACGGCGTGCCCTCTCATGATGAAATCGATCCCACTGTTTTTTTCGGCATTGCATACATGTTCCTTTTTGGAGCAATGTTTGGAGATTTTGGACAGGGGTTCCTCATTACACTTGCGGGGTGGTTTTTACAGAAAAAAGTGAACCCACAGTTTTGTGGCATATTGATGCGCATTGGTATGGGGTCTATGATCTTTGGCATTTTTTATGATTCCTTTTTTGGCTATGAACACGTGATTTCGACGTTAATCCCACTTAATATTTATTTAAGACCCATGGACAATATCAATCTGATTCTTTTTTTAGCTATTTTAGCAGGTCTTGTACTGGTTTATATCAGTTACGGGTATAGTGTGGTCAATAAGTACAGAGCAGGTGACCTAGAAGAAGGCGCTTTTGGGAGAAATGGTATAAATGGGATCGTCCTATTATCATCTGTGCTTTTGCTTGTCTATAAGCAAGTTGCAAATGTGGCATGGATACCGATTTTTCCAATCAGTTTGGTCATTCTACTCTGTGTGGTTCTTTTGGTGATCAAACACCCTTTAGCTTCATGGATTCAGAAGAAGGAACACTTATATGAAGAGCCCCCTGGTGAATATTATATTGAAAGTGGTTTTAATCTCTTTGAAACTTTTTTAAGTCTACTCAGTAATAGCGCTTCGTTTATCAGAGTTGGCGCATTTGCACTTAATCATGTGGGGTTATTTATTGCTTTTCATACACTTGCAGATATGACTGGGACTCTTGGAGGCAATGTGATCATGTTCATCATAGGTAACGTGATTATCATCGGACTGGAAGGCTTAGTCGTCTTTATTCAAGGGCTTAGATTGTTTTATTATGAGCTGTTCAGTAAATACTATACGGGCGAAGGTGTGTTATTTGCACCAGATAAAATATAGGAGGATTATTTTATGTTATTTGTAATGATATTGGTGTTGATTATTATAGCAACTATAGGACTTGGTTTTTATTACTATTTTCAACCTTCAATTGAAACGGCAAATCAAAAATTAAAAGTAGCGCTTAGTATAAATGTTATAGCCTATGGCTCTGCGTTGATTTGTGGCACGGTCTTTGTGTTTTCAGGTGCATCCTATGCAGGGGTTCAAGCCACTGCAGCAACGACGACTCAAATTACCGCCGCAACTAATAATTCAGCTGGACTCGGTTATATTGCAGCTGCCATTTCCACAGGACTTGCCACAATAGGGGCGGGATATGCAGTTGGTAGCGTGGGTTCGTCAGCACTTGGTGCCGTTTCAGAAAATCCTAAGATTTTGGGAAAGACACTCATCTTTGTAGGGCTTGCTGAGGGGATTGCCATTTATGGATTGATCATTTCAATCTTGATTTTAGGGAGACTCTAATGAAATCGTATTGTCTTTGTGAAAAAATTGAAACTTTAACCGCCATGAGACTCGGGGGTGTAGAGGGTGAACTCGTGCATTCTAGTGAAGAGGTCATAGAGACTATTGAAGCGCTTTTAGCGGATCGATCCATAGGTCTTATTATGATTTCAGAGCATATTTACAACCAACATAAAGATTATATTATGGATAAAAAATTATTTAGAATGGATACTCTGATCATTCAAATTCCTGAACCAGAAGGTTTAAAAGACAAAGCTTATATTATGAATTATATCAAGCATTCCATCGGTATTAAACTGTAAAGAGGGTGATATTATCATTACAATAGAAACGAAAATGGAACTTTTTTCAAAAATGGTAATGGAAAAAAATCTATCGGAGGATAAAGCGACTTTAGAAGCTCTGAATTTAAAGTATGCCAAAGTTTTAGATGATATGGAGCAGAAATGTTCAAAGGAACGTGATACCTATTTGGAGCACGTCAAGAATAAGGCAAAAGATCAAGAGAGAAGATTACTTTCTAAAGCGCACTCTGAATCACAAAAAAAGGTGCTCATTAAGAAGAATGCACTCTTAATAAAACTCAAAAATGAAATTGTAGAAGCGATTGAAGCGTTTGCGATAACAGAAGCGTACGAAGCTTATTTTCATGAGAGATTTGAACGCGCGTTATCACCACATCAAAATGATGATAATTTAGTTGTGGGTTTAAAGGCGAGAGACTTAGCCTATGTGCCTTATGAAATGAAAACGATTATTGACGATGGTATTATCGGCGGATTTTATATGATTAAGAATGGCAAAATAAAATATGATTACACACTGAATTCCGAAGTGGATGAGATAGAAGAGTATCTCGGATGCATGATCAACGCACTTTTTAACCCATCACAGGAGGCGTGCAGTGAAACCAAATGAAGGTAAAATTATCTATGTAAATGGGCCTGTCATCAAAGGGACTCAAATGGAAAGATTTAAAATGAGAGAAATGGTTCTAGTGGGTGAAAACAAGCTCATTGCTGAAGTGATTGGGCTCAATGATTCCATTGGCACTGTACAGGTCTATGAAGAGACTGAAGGCCTCGAATTAGGCGCAAAAATTTATGGACTGGGCACGCCACTATCTTTAAAACTTGGACCCGGACTAATAGGCAATATTTTTGATGGCATTGGCAGACCGCTCATAAGGATCAATGAAATGAGCCCAAATTTTATGCCGCTTGGTATTGGGCTACTTTCTATAGATCTTAATAAAGTGTGGTCTGTGAAGATGCAGGTTAAAGAGGGGGACAAAGCCAAAGGTGGTGAAGTCTTTGCTCAAATAGAGGAATCGGGGCTTATTATTCACAAGGTTATGATACCAACAACGCTAAAGGGTACCGTTGTTGAAGTCGTAGGTGATGGTGATTATAATCTCGAAACGACACTTATCAAGATTGAAACAGATAAAGGCGAGGTCATGCCTGTGAAAATGTATCAGGAATGGCCCGTTAGGAAGCAGAGACCCATTGAGAAGAGGCTTAAAATATCGAAACCACTGATCACAGGACAACGTATCTTTGATATGTTTTTCCCCATAGCAAAAGGCGGTACTGCAGCAATTCCTGGTGGATTTGGCACAGGCAAAACGATGACGCAACATCAACTTGCCAAGTGGTCTGATGCGGACATCATCATCTACATTGGATGTGGCGAACGCGGTAATGAAATGACAGATGTCCTAGAGGAATTCCCTAAATTGATTGATCCCAAATCGGGTAAGGCTATTATGGAGCGTACGATTTTAATTGCCAATACTTCCAATATGCCTGTTGCAGCTAGAGAAGCCAGTATTTATACTGGGATTACCATGGCAGAATATTTTAGAGATATGGGATACCATGTGGCGATTATGGCGGATTCAACCTCTAGATGGGCCGAGGCACTTAGAGAGATCAGTGGTAGACTTGAAGAAATGCCTGCGGAAGAAGGCTATCCAGCTTATCTATCTCATCGCCTTGCTGAGTTTTATGAAAGGGCAGGCTATGTAAAGACGTTAGGCGGCGAAGAGGGTTCTATCACAATAATAGGCGCTATTTCCCCAGCAGGGGGTGATTTTTCTGAACCAGTTACAGAAAATACCAAGCGGTTCGTCAATGCTTTTTTAGCACTTGATCGGAAACTTGCTTATGCAAGACATTATCCTGCAATCAATTGGCTCAGCAGTTACAGTGGCTACCTTAAAATGCTTGGAGATTGGTATGCTGATAACGTGGATGAAGATGCGATTCTTCTGAGAAGCCAAGTGATGAAACTCTTGCAAGAGGAGAGCAAACTGCTGGATATCGTTCAGCTGGTGGGTGAGGATGTGTTGCCAGACTCACAAAGACTTGTGCTTGAAATTGCACGAATTGTTAAAACTGGGTTTTTACAGCAAAATGCGTTTCACAAGGAAGATGCGTTTGTCCCAATTGAGAAACAATATCTGATGCTCAAAACCATGTGGCATCTTTATGAAAGAGCCTTGGGGTGTGCTGAAAAGGGAATTCCGATGTCAAAGATTAGAGATACTGAACTCTTTGAAAAAATCACAAAGATGAAGTACAATATCCCGAATAACCAATTAGAAGGTATACAGACAATCAATAAAGAACTCGAGGATTATTATGATGCGTTGTTAGCGTCATATAATTAGGTGATGAAATGTTAAAAGAATATTTAAAAATAGACCGAATAGAAGGGCCTCTTATTTTTCTGAAGGGGATAAAAGAAGCCAAGTATGGTGAAATGATTGAAATAAGGCTTGAAAATGAAGATAGACTTGGGAAAGTGATCAAGATCGAAGAAAATTATGTGGTTGCGCAGGTTTTCGAAGGCACATCAGGATTGAGTACAGTCAATGCATCTGTGCATTTTACAGGAGAGCCGTTAAGTCTAAATTTCTCAAAAGATATTCTGGGGAGAATGTTCAATGGCGTTGGAAATCCCATCGATGGTGGGGGCCCAATCTATGCCAACAAAAAGTACAATGTCAATTCAAGACCGATTAATCCGGTGGCGAGAAGATACCCGAGAAATTATATTGAAACTGGAATTTCTACGATTGATGTACTCTGTACTTTAATCAGAGGCCAGAAGTTGCCGATTTTCTCTGGCAATGGGCTTCCACATAAAGAACTTGCGGCTCAAATCGTCAGTCAAGCCAGAATCAGTTCAGAGACCGATGAAAAATTTGCAATTTGTTTTGTGGCTATTGGTATTACAAGAGATGACGGTGCCTATTTTATTGAGAGGTTTGAAGAGAGTGGTACGATTAATAACGTCGTCATGTTTATGAATTATGCAGATGATCCTGTAACGGAAAGACTGAGCATTCCCAAATGTGCATTAACAGCGGCTGAGTACTTGGCTTTTGAAGAAGAAATGCATATTCTTGTGGTGATGACCGATATGACCAATTATTGTGAGGCGCTGCGAGAAATTGCCACGGCTAAGGAAGAGGTTCCAAGTCGTAAAGGCTACCCTGGGTATCTGTATTCAGATTTAGCCTTTATTTATGAACGTGCAGGTATGTTAAAAGATAGAAATGGGTCTATTACCTTTTTGCCGATCTTGACCATGCCAAATGATGATATTACGCACCCAATTCCTGATTTAACAGGCTATATTACTGAAGGTCAGATCGTGCTTTCAAGGGATTTATCCAACAAAGATGTCAGACCGCCTGTGAACATAATGCCTTCTCTTTCGAGATTGATGAAGGATGGGATTGGTGAAGGTCACACAAGGGCAGATCACCCTGATTTGGCCAATCAGTTGTTTTCATCCTTTTCAAAAGTACTTGATATCAGATCGCTTGCTCAAATTATTGGTGAATCCGATTTATCGGAGATGGATAAGCATTATATAGAATACGGTAGGCAATTTGAAGCACAATTCGTCAATCAAGGCTTTTCAGAGAGAAGAACGATGGAAGAAAGCTTAGATTTGGGGTGGAAGATACTTTCCATTCTACCGCCTGAGGCATTGGATCGACTAGATGAAGAGACCATTCGAAAGTATTATGGGAGATAAGTTATGGAAAAATTAACGCCCACAAAAGCCAATTTGATGAAATCCAAATCCATGTTAAATTTCTCAAAGCAAGGGTATCAGCTACTCGACAAAAAACGCAGTGTGCTCATTAGAGAAATGATGTCTATGATAGAGGAAGTTGAGCATCTTCAAGTGGACATAGACACTGTTTTTAAAGAGGTCTATGAGACCCTTCAGCATGCCAATATGACCATGGGGGCTCATGCTGTAAGAGAGACGGCGCTTTCGATTCCCAAAGATGAAAACATAATGATTTTAAATAAGAGTATTATGAATGTAGAGATTCCCACTATAAAACGAGATCAGAAGTCTTCTAAGCCTTACTATGGCTTTTATAGGACAAATTCTGCTATAGATATCACTGTGGTTAAGATGCGAGAGGTCCAAGAACTGGTTTACCGTTTGGCTGAGGTAGAAAATGCGGTGTTTCGCTTAGCCATCGAAATTAGGAAGACAAGCAAAAGAGCCAACGCGCTGGATAAAATTCAAATCCCTAAATACGTTGAGCTGACTAAGTGGATCGAAGAATCTCTGGAAGAGAAGGAACGCGAAGATTTTTTCAGACTCAAACGCATCAAGGGTAAGAAATTTTAAAGGGGTTCTCCTGCTGTGATCAAAGTTTTATGTGTTGTCAGTAAAAGACTTTGGATGACAAGTGCAATCCCAGTGGCAATTAAGAGCCATTCAATCTGAATATAGTCAGATAGGGGACCGAATATAAGCATAGACAGTGGCATGACTGAACTTGAAATCATGCCAAAGACACCGAAAACTCTTCCCATATAGGCCTCTTCGACTTTTTCTTGAAGTATAACCGTGGAAGGCGTGTTGAAAAAAGGTAAACTTAACCCGCAGACGGCCATAAAACCGATATAAATTGGAAAGTGTGTGACGAGTCCAAAGGCGATTGTACATATGCCCATTATAAAACCAGATAGAGCCATGGTGTAAACTCGATTTTTAAAGGCACCTAAAGTCGCTAAAACTGCGCCCCCAATCATCATTCCAGAAGAAAAGGCAATCTCTATAGAGGTAAGCCTCCAAACTTCATCACCGAAGGTCCTCGCGACTTGAAGTGGTGTCAAAAAAGCAACTGGCGTGATCAAGCAAAACAATATGGCAAAATAAACGAAAAATTTAACTAAAAAAGCATGATTGCGAATATAGGCTAGCCCTTCTTTGAGATCGTGAAAATAATTGAGTTTTTCAGGTAATTTGCCCTCCATATGGGATTTGACTTTCATTGTAGACAATACAGATATGCCTAGAATTGCAGTGACCACATCGATTAAAAAGATGTATTGAATTTTATAAAAGGTTAAAAGCGCACCGCTGACCATGGGTGAAATAAATAAGACAGCAGATTGTATCGTGGTACTGATACTGTTCACACGCATGAGTTTATCAGCGGGTACAAATTGAGGTAAAAAGGCTCCCACTGCTGGTGTTTGAACGGCTGTACCAACAGCTCTGATCGCAGAAACGATGAATAAGAGTTCAATTCGGTCATAGCCAAGGAAGAACAATACGGCTAAAATCGCCGTAGAGCTGGCAATCAGCGCGTCACTGAGTATAATAAGACGCTTTCGATCGAAGCGATCTGCCCAGACCCCACCAAAAGGAGACAGGAAGAATATGGGTAAAAAACCACATATGATGGATATTGTCATCATCAGTCCAGATTTTGTCGTGAGGGTGATGTACCACATGATGGCGTATTGAACAAGCGAAGAACCAAATAGAGAAATGATTTGGCTCGATAAAAAAAGAAAAGCTTCTTTTTTCCAGTTTTTATGCATAAAGCCTCCTAAAGCAACTTGAAGATTTTGTTGTACAGAGCAGTGAATTTATAAATGGATTTTTTAAAAGAAACGTCCTAAGATTATTTTATAGGGATTGTAGAGTAAAGTCCATATGAACGACAATATCTTATAAAAAAAAGCATGACAATTTTTTTTATTTTTATAAAAGCAAAAAAAACTTGACTTAATGAAACCGGTTTCCTAAAATGAAAATAGAGTATAGGAGGTGTTCTTATCCAAAAAAAAGAGAAGACTTTGATTTTTAATCAAAGGTTAATGGGTTATTTAGAAGCACTAAAAAGGAAATATGACATACTATATCCTGAGTGTGAGGCAGCGTTTAATGATTTAATGCATATGATGCAGGCCAGTTTTATGGCGAGGAATGACATCTATATTGAAAAAGATTCAGGCGCAACAGATTGGATTGCTTCGGGGGAAACAGTGGGCATGATGCTCTATGTAGACTTGTTTTCGGAGAATCTTAAGCACTTAAAGACACATGTAGATCACTTTAGCAATTTAGGGATTAGCTTGATTCATTTGATGCCAATACTCATGCCTAGAGAAGGCGAAAATGATGGTGGCTATGCGGTAAAAAATTATCGCGCAATAGATCCTAGAGTAGGCAATCTAGAAGACTTTAAAGCTGTGGTATCAGAATTTCATCAAAAGGGCATTAAAATTTGCTTGGATTATGTGATTAATCACACTGCAAATGATCACGAGTGGGCAGTTAAAGCTTTAATGGGAGAGGAAAAATATCAAGATTATTATTTAATGTACGATGACAGTGCGATTCCAAATGCGTTTGAATCTGCGCTTGGAGAAGTCTTTCCAACGATAGCACCAGGTAATTTCACTTTTAATGAAGACATTCAAAAGTATGTCATGACGACGTTTTATCCTTATCAGTGGGATCTAAACTATAAAAATCCCAGAGTTTTTCATGAAATGGTATCCAATCTGCTTTTCTTAGCCAATATTGGGGTGGACATGATTCGCCTAGATGCAATTCCATATATTTGGAAAACCCTGGGAACTGATTGCAGAAACTTACCGGAAGTGCACGTCATACTCAGTCTTTTCAGAGACATTATCAGCGTATGTGCACCTTCTACAGCGCTGTTAGGAGAGGCCATTGTTTCACCAAATGTCATTGTGAGGTATTTTGGTAAGGAAGAGCGCTTGGAGTGTCATTCTCTCTATAATGCTTCCTATATGGTTGAAATTTGGAACAGTATCGCCACTAGAGATGCCAGACATATGGCGTTAATGCCCCAATATGATCTGCCACAAAAAAGTGTCTGGATCAATTACGCGAGATGCCATGATGATATTGGTTGGGGACTTGATGAAAGCAAAATTAGAAATTTAGGATTTGAGCCGCAAGCGCATAAAAATTTTCTCATCGATTTTTACTTGGGTTCACTAGACGGTAGTTTTTCAATAGGGGAGCTTTATGAATACAATCCAGAAAAACAAGATGCTCGAAATTCGGGTACACTTGCCAGTCTAGCAGGCTTAGAAAAAGCAATCGAATCCTCTGACCGATATCAAGTTGAACTCGCTCATAAGCGCATCTTACTGATACATGCTCTAATCTTGTTGAGGAAAGGGATCCCAATGCTTTATGCTGGAGACGAGATGGGTCAACTCAATGATTACGCCTATAAGCATGATCCCAAAAAAATGAAGGATTCCAGATGGCTTCATCGTGGTCGATTTGATTGGTCAAAATCATCCCCAGTATTTGATGCTATAAAAGAGTTGATTGATTTCAGAAAAAAAGCCTATGGACAGAAATACATCGTTGAGGACCAACCGCTTTTGATTGGAAATCAACATGTGCTCTTGATCCAACAGATTATAAAAGAGGAATCTGAGGACTATCTTTTACTTTTTAACATGACCGAAGATCGCCAATGGGTCTATACAACTGATTTGAAGCGTTATGGCTATCATGGTGTTTGGATTGATCTGCTACAGGGCAAGCAACTTTCTTTTGAAGAAGAGAAAATTCTTCTTGGACCGTATGAATTTTTGGTGATCCAAAAAAATATTTTAAAAAAATGAAAAAAAGGCTTGTAAATATGAAACCGGTTTCCTATAATATAATTAACAGATTATTCTTTCAATAATTTGGGTATAGGTGTAATGTTGGTGATGTTAATGAAATTATCAACATAGACAAGTACTATTAAAACAAATTCCTAAAGGGGGAACGAACATGAAGAAGAGTTTAGCGTTAATTTTAGTTTTAGTTTTAGCATTGGCAATGTTGTCAGGATGTTCTCAATCTACATCTAAAAGTGAACAAACCGTCGTTATCTATCAAAACAAAGTCGAAATTGGAGAACAATTATCAGCTTTTGCAGCAGCCTATACAGAAGAAACGGGTGTTAAAGTCACTATTAAAACTTCTGGAGGAGATACACCTTATGCTGAGAACTTAAAGGCAGAGTTTCAGTCAGATCGTCAACCTGATATTTTTGTAATTGAAGGTATGGGCGGTTACAACACTTGGGCATCTAAGCTTGCACCTTTTGAAGGGGATGAGTGGATAGATCTTACTTCACTAGAGTTTGCAGTAGATGGAAAAGTATACGGTTTCCCAGTGGCTGTAGAAGCTTGGGGCATGGCTTACAACAAGGATTTACTAGGTAAAGCAGGCGTAGATCCAGCGACTTTAAATTCTCAAGAAGGTTACAAAGCTGCATTTGAAAAAATTGATGCAATGAAAGCTGAACTTGGCATTGACTCTGTTGTGGCAATGGCAGCTGGTCCAGATATGAGATGGGTTACAGGCCTTCATAACTTTAATGGATACTTATCTGCAGGTTTAGAATATGGAGATACAACTGTACTGGATAAAATGCTCAAAGGTGAACCCGATATGACACGTTTAACAGAATATGCGGATTGGGTAGAATTATTATTTAATTACTCATCTGAATCTGTTCTAATAACGGGTAACTACGATTCACAAGTGGGTCAATTTGCAACTGGAAAATCCGTATTTATTCATCAAGGGAACTGGATTGATCCTTGGTTAATGGACAATGGCGTGACATTCCCTATGGCATTTGCACCGCATGCATCTGTTAAAGGTGAATTTGATGGCATCTTCATTGGTGCACCTTCTTTCTATGTTATTAACAACGAAAGTCAAAATCAACAAGCTGCACGTGATTTCTTAAATTACATGGCTACAAATGAAAAAGGCCATAATTACATGGTTAATGAAGCAAAAATGGTACCCGCGTTTACAAATGTAAAATTGACACCATCGACACCGCTTTCTGCAAACGTTTCGGAATGGCTTGCAAAAGGCACGGCGTATACTTGGTTACAAAATGATATGCCAGATGGTTTTGGTATGGGCACAATAGCGCCATTATATGAAAGCTTCGGAAAAGGCGATATCAATAAGCAACAATTTATTGATCAATTAGCAGGTAAAATTATAGAACTTAAGTAATGTATCACGGCAATGAGAGTTGTTAAATTAAAATGGGGTGTTTGACAACACCCCATTTTAATAAATTGGCATAAACTTGATATTAAGTGAGAAGGGGATAATATGAAGAAACAGAAAAATGACAAATTAGTCTTTTGGTTGTTTCTTGCACCTGCTTTGATTTCGTTTTTAGTGGTGGTAATCATACCGTTCATTATGGGGCTTTATTATTCTATGACGGACTGGACCGCTATTGCAGGGGTGAAACCAACCTGGGTAGGGCTTGAAAATTATAAAGCAATGTTCTCTGATACATCTTTTAGGTATTCATTCATGAGAACGTTTCTATTTACATTGCTGAGTGTAGTCTCAATCAATGTGGTTGCACTGACATTTGCATTTTTAGTAACAAGAGAGATCCGGTTTAAAAATCTTTATCGTGCAGGCTTTTTTATCCCAAATTTAATTGGGGGTTTAGTACTCGGATATATTTGGCAGTTTATCTTTAAAAGCGTTGTCCCTTCTGTGGGTGCACTCTTAGGGATTGAAGCCATTGAGAATTTGTTGATATTGGCAGATCCAAACTGGACATTATTTGGTCTGATTTTAGCATTTACATGGCAATATGCAGGTTATATTATGATGATTTATGTAGCGGCACTGCTCAATGTACCTCAAGAGCTTTTGGAAGCCAGCGATATTGATGGTGCAAACTTCTGGCAAAAACTTGTGAACATTACGATTCCAATGATTGCTCAAGCTTTTACAATTACATCGTTCTTGACACTTGTCAATTCATTTAAGCAGTTTGATATCATCTTGGCACTCACAAATGGTGGACCAACTGCTATGTATAAAGATCAAGTGGTAAACTCGACTGAGCTTTTAGCGCTCAATATTTACAACGTCGCTTTTAAGTACAACAACATGGCCGAAGGTCAGGCGAGAGCGATTATCTTCTTCCTTGTGCTTTCAATCATTTCTATAGGACAGGTTTACTATAATAAGAAGAAGGAGGTTGAAATGTAATGAAGAAAAAGAAAACAATTACAACCATCGTTTTACAGATCATTACAATTACGTTTTTCCTCTTGACCTTGTTTCCTTTTTTCATAGTTGTGATCAACTCTGCAAAGGCATCTCTTGAGATCATCACAGATCCAATTGCATTTCCAGCGCATTGGGGACAAATTTTTATAAACATCAAAACGATTTGGAGTAGCCCAAGCATCCGGTATGCCTCCAGTGTCTATGCATCTGTGCTCATAACGGTTTTATCTTTGATTTCAATCGCAGTATTTTCTGCAATGGCAGCATGGGTTCTCGTGAGAACAAAAACGAGAATGTCGACTTTTATTTTCTTATTGTTTATTTGCGGTCTTATTATTCCGTTTCAAGTGGTTATGTTTCCGCTTGTAGCGCTGTTTAGAGTCATCAATGAAACCATTGGTATCAACATGCTCAGAACATATCATGGGATGATATTCGCCTATATTGGTTTTGGGGCACCACTTGCAGTTTTTATGTTCCATGGGTTTATCAAGTCTATTCCTGTGGAACTGGAGGAAGCGGCCCTTATTGATGGTTGTTCTAAACCTCAAATTTTCTTTAAGATTATAATGCCGATATTAAAACCGATTTTTGTAACGATTTGTATATTAAATGCCATTTGGATTTGGAATGATTTCCTTTTACCATCACTCATTTTAGGCGTGGGTCAAGATATTCAGACGATTCCACTTGCTATTAGGGCATTTGCAGGCTCATTCGTTAAAAAGTGGGATTTGATCATGACCGCTGTTTTAATGGCCGCATTCCCGATTGTTGTAGGGTTTATTATCGGTCAAAAGCACATCATCAAAGGGATGGTTGCGGGTTCTATCAAATAGAATTCAACCTGTGGTATACGCTTTGATTCAATTAACCATGGCAGAATTCTGTCATGGTTAATTTTTGAGTGTGCAATAAGGGATATCGGTTTTATCAGGTGACTTACAATAAAAGGGAGGCATATGGAGATGTGGAAATTTGAAAAGAGAACATACAAACCCGAAGCACAAATGCTTGATGAGAGTTTATTCATGGTAGGCAATGGCTACATAGGCGTTAGAGGGTGTTTTGAAGAGGGCTATCCAGGGGGCGAAACCATAAGAGGCACTTATATCAATGGCCTTTATGATAGAGTGCCCATGATACATGCGGAGATGGCTTATGGATTTCCAACCGTTCAAGATAAACAGCCCCGTTTGATCGATACTCAGACTTGTGTGGTCTATCTTGATGGCGAACCCGTAAGCCTCATCGCAGGCCGTTATAAGGCTTATTTGAGAAGCGTAGATTACCTGAAAGGGGAAACGCTTAGAAGTTATACTTTTGTTACAAGATCAGGCAAAGAAGCGCAGTTGTGCTTTAAACGATTGGCATCATTTGTAGAAAAAAATGTTTTAGTCTATAGCATTGAAGTAGAATACGAGGGTCTAATAGAGCTTGTGAGCATCTGTGATACCAACATTGAAAATTACAGTAACCCTAATGATCCAAGAACAGGACAAAGTCACACCAAATTGATGAAACTCATGGCACTCTCTTATAATGGAAGTGATGTCCATGCGATGATGCAGACGCAAAATACAGAAATAAAACAAGCCACTGCGATTCGTCACAAAGTAAAGTCTGTTTGTGAAAATGAGATGACACACGTTTCAAAGGAACACTTCATAGAAACACATATCAAAGGCAAGAATCAGGTGACATTAGACAAGGTCTGTTTGTTCACAGACAGCTTAAGAGCTGAAAATATTGATGCGGATGTAAGACGGCTTTTGAGTCGTTTAGAGGATGAGCACGATTATGAGTATTTTTCAAAGCGTCAGAGCGCTTACTTAAGTGAATTTTGGGATAAAACAGGGATTGAAATTGAGGGTGCACCTGCAGATCAAATGGCAATTCGGTACATGCAATATCAATTGCTTCAATCTGTGGGGACGGATTTCAATGCCAATATTTCAGCCAAAGGTTTGTCTGGTGAAGGTTATGAGGGCCATTATTTTTGGGATACTGAAATCTATGTACTGCCAGTGATGCTTTTTAATCAACCAGAACGCGCGAAAACACTGTTAAAGTATAGACATCATATATTGCCTCAAGCTAGACTTCGCGCTCAGGAACTTGGTCATCATAAAGGTGCTGCCTATGCGTGGCGTACGATATCTGGAATAGAGTGCTCGGGTTACTTTCCTGCGGGAACGGCGCAATATCATATCAATGCAGATATAGCTTATGCCTTTATTCAATACTATTTATATACAGGTGATTTAGATTTTATGGCATCTGCAGGCGCAGAAGTCCTCTTTGAAACGGCTCGAATTTGGCTTGAGATTGGTCACTTTTATCAGGGCACATTTCAAATTCATAATGTCACTGGACCAGATGAATACACAGCAATCGTCAATAACAACTACTATACCAATGCCATGGCGAAATATCACTTGATGTGGGCGTGCACATTTTATAATCTATTTAAAAATTCAACGGATGCAAACCTTTCTGCGCAAACGGAAGCTCTTTTTGAAAGCATTCAGCTCACTGATGATGAAGTGCAAATGATGCAAAAGGCATCTGATCAGATGTACTTTGAGTTTGACGGAGATTTACAGTTATACGCTCAAGACGATTCCTTTTTAAGCAAGCCAAGATGGCCTTTTGAAACGGCAGATCCCACTAAAAGACCTTTGCTGTTATATTACCATCCGCTGACGATTTATAGGCATCAAGTGCTTAAACAAGCGGATACTGTGTTAGCCCATTTTTTACTGGAAGAATATGCTGATAAACAGGCTATCAAGAATGCCTTTAATTTTTATGAGGGCTTAACCACACATGATTCCTCGCTTTCAAGTTGTATTTATGGCATTGTGGCCTCCAAATGTGGTTTTGACCAAAAAGCTTATGCTTATTTTAAAGAATCTATCGTCCTTGATCTTGAAGATACACATCACAACACGAAAGATGGACTCCATATGGCCAATATGGCTGGAAGCCTTTTAGGGGTTATTGCAGGATTTGCAGGTCTTAAAATCACTGAAAATGGCATTGCGCTTAAACCACATCTACCAAAGCAGTGGCAAAGTCTTAAATTTAAAATTGAATTTAAAGGACGCTTAATTGCCTTTGAGTTGAGCCATGATCAGTTGGATTGTCAACTTTTAAAAGGGAATCCTATAAGCATTGAGCTTCAGGATCAGTTAAAACTGCTCAGGTCAAATTCAGTACCTTACAAGGGCATTGTATTTGACTTAGACGGGGTTTTAACCGAGACCAGTCATGCACACTATTTAGCGTGGAAAGCACTCGCAGAAGCTTTAAATTTCAGTGTGCCTGACACCCTTGAAGATCAAGTAAGAGGCATCTCAAGGCGAGCAGCCCTTGATCTGGTACTGGCATATTCGGAAGATGCTTCAAAATATACTGAAGCAGAAAAAGAAGCCTTTGCCACAAAGAAAAATGAGATTTATCTTGAAAAAATAGCGGACTATACGGCACGTGATTTATGTGAGGGCGCAAATGAACTCCTCTCCTTCTTAAAGCAGAAGGGCTTTAAAATTGCACTTGCTTCTGCAAGTCGAAATGCACCTTTCTTGATCCAAGCAATGGGCATTGAAAGTTATTTTGATGTGGTAGTGAATCCTTTGGAGATTGAGCAAGGGAAACCAGCGCCGGATATTTTTTTAAAGGCATGTGAACTCATAGCCTTAAAGCCCGATGCGTGTATTGGGATTGAGGATGCCTATGCAGGTATTGAGAGCATAAAATCAGCAGGGCTATTGCCCATTGGGATTGGTAATGCTGAAATGCTTTACAACAGTGATATCGTTTTAAAAAATTTGAAAATGCTTCTAGAACTGTTGAAATAAGTATACCTCGGGGACGCCGAATAAATAAAGATTGTATAGTGGTTCATAGAAACATATAATTAAGGTTACAAGTGTACCATTTGAGAGGAGAACCATTATGAATAAAAGTGAAAATTTCACTGTGAACCATTTAAATCTTCAAAAAGGATTATATGTTTCTAAAATGATGAAGTTGGGCGAAGAATCGCTGACATTCTTTGATTTAAGAATGAAATTACCCAATAGAGAGAAGATGAGTGTCAATGGTATTCATACCATTGAACATTTAATGAATGCTTTTTTTTCAACCGATAAAGAAATAGGCGCGCAATTTGTCTACTTTGGTTCAAGGGGTAGCCTTACAGGGATGACTTTGATCCTTCAAGGGACTTATACTGCGAAAGAAATGTTGCCTCA
This sequence comes from Fusibacter sp. 3D3, assembly GCF_001748365.1. Classification (GTDB taxonomy): domain Bacteria; phylum Bacillota; class Clostridia; order Peptostreptococcales; family Acidaminobacteraceae; genus Fusibacter_A. The sequence continues at coordinate 40,645 of NZ_BDHH01000010.1, forward strand.
TGTAAAACGCGCTTATGAATATGTGGCTTCGTTTAGAGGTGACGTGATCAAAGTCAATAAAACAGAATGTGGCAATCATGAACTTCATAGCTTGACAGATGCGAGACAAGAAGCTGAGGACTATCTCAAGATTCTTAAAAAAGCGGATGACAGCGTTCTCAATTACCCAGTTCTATAAAGGTATCCTTATAAAGCACTCTATAAAGCACTCTTTCAATTCGATTTTAAAATCTTATTGATCAGAGTGCTTTTTTGCAGCCTTAATGTAAAGCTGATGAGGGCAATAAAAAAAATTGACATATATATCACAACGTGATATATTGAACTTAGATGTATCACGTCGTGATATATAAGGAGACGAAAATGTTAGCACATATGATCGACAAATATATACCTATGACTGAGACGGCTTATCTGATTTTGCTTGCGCTTTTTAATGAAAACCATGGATATGGGGTTATTTTAGAGGTGGAAAAAATGACACAGGGCAGAATTCGGATAGGACCTGGGACCATTTATGGCACATTGTCAAAAATGGAGGAAGATGGTTTGATTGTGGCAATTAGAGCAGAAAATAGAAGGAAAATTTATAAGCAAACCCAGATGGCTGCTGAACTCATGCAAGTGGAGATTAAGCGAATAGGGGAATTGTACCAATATGGTCTTGAGTGGAGGTTGAAAAATGAACAATTATAAAACACAGTTTTTTTTATGGTGGGGCTGGAATTGCGAACCCTTTGAAAATCATCTGGAGTCTATGGCATCAAAAGGATGGATTCTAGAAAGAAGTATGCTTGGACATACACGTCTATTTTTTAAAAGAGCAGAACCCTCAAAAATAAGATATTGTGTCGACTATCAAAATGACATTAATTTATCAGGTGAATACCGTCATATTATGGAGGATGACCAATGGCAGCTTATTAACAAGTTAAGCGGGTGGTATCTATGGCAGAAAAGCTATGAGACTCAGCGTCCCTCTATCTTTACGGATAAGCAATCTCTGATAGAGCGGAACAATAGATTGCTTAAGTTTGCGATCATCATTGCGTCAGCTCAGATACCACTGGCAATAATTGTCCTTTCAAATGCAATGCAATGGGCGCACCAGATCGGTTTTTTAGTCTATTGTTTTTACGGCTTGTTTTTTGGCTTAATGGGGTACAGCATTTATAGCCTTATAAAGCAAAATAGAATTTTAAAAGGATAAATCATAAAAGCGTAAAAATAACATAGTGGAAGGTTTTTTGTTAGTTTACATTTTTAGTGGCCAAATCGGAATTTATTCGATTGCCCCTTAGGTGAGCTCTTATGGGTCAAGTGATTTCTTTTATAGTTTTAGCCGATTTGTGCATAAAAGGTCTCCAAAACGGATAAATCAAAATTGTAAAAAGTGAAAGCAAAGTCAAAAAGAAGGTAAACGGCACATATTGAACCGCTGAAATCCCCGTGAGTTGCTTGATGACTAATCCATTGACATTCCACGGGATCAGCCCTACCACATTCAGCCCTACATTGGCTATGGCCATGACTAAAAGTGATCGTGGGACTTGAAATGCATCGTATTTGTCTTTTAGATATTTTCCAGTGATCATGGCAGTCATTGCTTGAGAACAGGTAATCATGGAGAGCACCAGTCCTAAAAGTGCTGTATTTCGAATGAGCTGCGCTTCTGTTTTAACATTTTTCATAAAAGGTTCTATAATCACATCAATGAGTAGATCAGCCTCTAAAATGCCGTTTAAGCATGCACTGAGCAGGATGACTAAAAGCACATTGACCATGCTGAAAAGGCCAGTGGTTTTAAGCATGGAACCTAGGATGAGATGATCCGTATGATAGCCATAGAGCATATAGTCGACGAGCTCCCTAGTGGCAGCACCTTTCGCATATAACAAAAAGGCAGATGTAATGGCAACTAAGGTAAGTACTCTGTTGATAGGCACTTTAAAAATCAACAGTAATATCATCATGATCAGTGGCAAGAGCAAATAGAACTTGATGCCAAATACAGTGGCAATAACCGTATTTTGAATAAGCATTTGAGCATCTATTATAAACGGTTTTCCCATCATGTAAAAAATAATCAAAGTGATGACATATGGGATGATGGAACTCTTTAATAAAAGCGGCATGTTTTTTCTGAAATCGGTATGCGTTACCGAAGAGGCAAGGTGTAATCCTGACGCCAGCGGAGATGTACGATCTCCAAAATAAGCACCTGAAAGCAATGCCCCTGTAAGTAATGGCAAAGCGATATCCATTTGAAAAGCCAAACTCATAAAAAGAGGAATCAAAATAGTGAGTGTACCAATGGCCGTTCCAAGGAGCATGGAAAGCAATGTGGCAAGCACAAATGCTGCTAAGAGCAGATTTTGGCCGATCATCATTTCTGAAAAGTGAACGATGAATGTGGGGAGAGCCCCACACCCCATCATAAGTGGTAAGGTAATACTGATTAGGAAAAGGAGTATGACTGTTTTTCTAATGGCAATTAAATTGTGCAATACAAGTTCTGGCACATCCGCTTTATGCGTACTGAGCGTGTAAGCTAAGATAACCGTTGACAATATGGCAAAATAAAGGGGGACATCTAGTGAAATGGCAAGTGTAACACTTATGATGAGGCCTGAAATTACGATATAGGCTTTTCTCTTTTTTTTAGGTTCTATAAGGGTCATTGAAATACTCCGAAGTTATGTCATCCATATCATGGTACTGAAATCGATCTGAAAAGTCAATGAAACCTTAAAAAACTCATGAATTATTTAAAACGTTTTTTGAGTTCAGCTTCGAGTTCGCTGATATCAATATTTTGATTTGCCAAGAGCACAAGACTATGATAGAAGAGATCAGCCATTTCATAGAGCAGTTCCTCTTTAGAATTTTTGGCCCCAATGATGACTTCAGCACTTTCTTCGCCCACTTTTTTTAGAATTTTATCGATGCCTTTCTCAAAGAGGTAGTTGGTATAACTGCCTTCTACGGGATTTGCTTTACGGTCTTCTATGACTGTCATCAATTGAGTGAAGACATTTTTATCTTCCGGCATTTGGTTAAAGCAAGAATAACTTCCCGTATGACAGGCTGGCCCAGCTTCATCGACCCTCATTAAAAGGGTATCATTGTCACAGTCGTATCTTAAATCCACAAGCGCTTGTTTATTGCCAGAGGTTTCACCTTTAAACCAGAGCGATTGTCTGCTTCTGGAATAAAAATGGGTATATCCAGTTGTGATGGTTTTCTCTAAGGCTTCTGCGTTGACATAAGCAAGCATGAGCACAACACTTGTTTGAGCGGATTGAACGATGGCTGGAATGAGCTTTGCATCAAAAAGAGGTGCAAAATAACTTCGGACTGGGATGCCCTCACGCTGGAGTTCAAATTTAACTTCTGGGATGCTGACCTTTTTAGAGTGAAAGATACTCGCCGCTAAACCCGCAGATATAGTGGTTTCTTTAAAGAGCTTGACGAAGTCCATTTTGTCACCAGCACCACCAGAGGCGATGATTGGAACAGTGACTTTAGATTCAATACTTTTTAAAAGGGGCAGATCGAAGCCCTTTTTACTGCCATCTGCGTCAATAGAGTTGATGCAGAGTTCTCCTGCACCGAGCTGAATGCCCTCTAAAATCCAATCTATAGCCGTTCTACCTGTATTCGTCCTCCCGCCGTGAGTGAAGACAATATAGTCATCGGCCACTTTTTTGATGTCCACTGAGAGCACGACGCATTGTGCGCCATATTTTAGGCTTGCTTCCTTAATCAAATGAGGGTTCAAAAAGGCCTGTGTGTTAATGGAAACTTTATCAGCACCTGATTTTAATAGGGCATCAAAGTCGTCTATGGATTTTACGCCGCCACCCACTGTGAAGGGAATATTAATAGTCTTAGCGATCTCTGAAACAAGGTTTAAGAAAGGGCCTCGATCTTCTGTGGAAGCCATAATATCATAGAAGATGAGCTCATCTGCACCTGTGTCGCTGTAGTATTTGGCGATTTCAAGTGGGTCTGCGATGGTGATGACGTTTTCGAATTGCTGGCCTTTGACGACTTTGCCGTCTTTAATGTCTAAACAGGGGATTATTCTCTTTGCTAACATAGGGGACCTCCTACAGCCTGTACAGCTTCTGAAAAAGTGAATTTCTGCTCGTAAAAGGCTTTGCCGATGATCACAGAAGGCACGCCAATGGATTTGAGAATTTTTAAATCTTCAAGCGAACTCACCCCACCAGAGGCTATAATTTCAGCTGTCGTTAAATTTTTAATCGATTTATAGGTATTGATATCAGGACCCGTGAGCATACCGTCTCTAGAAATATTAGTGACGAGCAGCGATTGACATCCGATCTCTGAAATGGTTTTAATAAAGGTGTTTAGGCTTGTCTTGCTCTCTTGTTGCCAACCTTCGGTCATTACATAGTCATTTTTAAAGTCTATCGCGCAGACGATTTGGGACTTGTAGCGCTCTAAGATGTCTTTGAAAGTATCAAAATCTTTAAGGGCAAGGGAACCGATGACGATGCGATTAACACCACATGCCACAAGGGTCTCAACATCTTTTAGTGATCTGATGCCACCGCCAAATTGGATATTTAAAGCGGTTTCTTTAGCGATTTCTTTTAGATTTGAAAGGTTGACAAATTCACCGTTGAGGGAGCCGTCAAGATCGACGATGTGTATGTCCTTTGCACCTTGTGATTCCCAAAATTTAGCGGCGTCTAGAGGGTTGTCATAATAGACCTTCTTTTGATTAAAATCACCTTGGGTCAACCGAACGCATTTTGAGCCGCTGATGTCAATGGCTGGAAAAATTCTCATAGAGCCTCCTGAGTTAATTTATAAAATTGCTTGATGAGTTTGGCACCCAGTGCACTGCTTTTTTCTGGGTGAAATTGCATGCCGTAGACATTGCCTCTACCGACGATTGCGGGGACCTTGCTCTTTTCATAATCCACATAGGCATAGACGTATTGGGGATCAAGTGGCGCGAGATATGAGTGTACAAAGTAAGCGTATCCCTCTATGTTTGCAAAGGGTGACTTGGCAGTATGCACTAAGTTATTCCAGCCCATATGTGGAATCGTAGAAACGGCATCCTTATCAAAGAGATCAATGGTGCCAGGGATTAACCCCAAACCTTGCCATGTGCCATTTTCCAAACTTTTTTCATAGAGGAGCTGCATGCCGAGACAGATGCCGAGGACTGGAATTTTCATGTCGACCGCTTCTATAAGTGTTTGGTCCAGACCAAGTGTTTTAAGCGCTTTCATCGCATCTTCAAAGGCACCAACCCCGGGTAAGATGATATGAGTTGCCGTTAAAATTGCTTTGGGATCAGCAGAAAGCTTTGTGTCAGGATCTATCTTACGAAAGGCATTTAATACATTAAAGATGTTACCTACGCCATAGTCGATAATAATTGTCATTATAAAACTCCTTTCGTTGAGGGGAGTGAATCACTTGTAACCATCAGTGCGCGTCTGAGCGTAATGGCGGTGCCTTTGAAAATAGCTTCAAGCATGTGATGTGTATTTTTACCTGCCAGTGTTGTAATGTGGAGTGCCATTTTAGCATTTTGTAAAAAAGCTGTCATAAATTCTAGACACCATTCTGTTTCAAAACCACTTGTAACATTACTTGGGAAAGTTGCATCAAAAGCCAAATAGCTTCTCCCCGAGAGATCGATGGCGATTCTGACGAGTGTTTCATCCATGGGGATCAGACTATCTGCAAAGCGTTCAATGCCTGTTTTATCAGGAAGGCTGTCATTAAAAGCCTTTCCCAGGAGGATACCAACATCTTCGATGATATGATGCGGATCATCACCCGTCACTGTGAGTGTGAGATTAAACCGGCCATGCTTTGCAAACTGTTCAAGCATATGTGTGAAAAAAGGAATAGGGGTTTTAATTTCGTATTGACCTTTCCCATAGGGTTCAAATTCAAGTTCAACTTGGGTTTCAAATGTCTTTCTGCTGAGTTTCATTGACCAGCCGCCCTTTCTAAATTTAATGCAGTTTCTATACAACTTAGAACTTGGTTAATTTCAAATTCAGTGCCCACAGTGATTCTAAAATAATAATCAAGATAATCTTTTTGAAAGTATCTGATTTTGATATTTTTTGATGCGAATGATTCTAAAAAAGAGGTTTTTGAGATGCGCGTTGCATTGAGTTTTAGCCAGACAAAATTACTGTAGGAGTCAAACACTTCGAGGTCTTTATATTGTTTGAGCGCTGCAACCAGTTTGTCTCTCATTTCAATAATCTGAAGTCGGTTATTGTCTATCGTTGCTTTAAAGTCAGCTTTCAAAAGTGCGATTCCAAGAGACTGAGATAAATTGCTAATCGTATAAGGGTATTTGCAATTATAAAGTTTGGCCATATTGGTTTCGTTTGAGAGGCCAAATCCGATTCTGAGCCCTGCAAGTCCACAAGCTTTAGAAAGCGTTTTGAGAACGATCAAGTTGGGCAGTTCATCGATCATTTTGAGCATGGAATAATCCATAAAGTCATCGCATATAAATTCGCCATAGGCTTCATCAATGACCACATAGGCATCTGTAGATTTGACGATTTCAATAAGTGTCTTAGGCTCTATGAGCGCACCTGTGGGATTATTGGGATTGCAGATGAAGATAAGTTTTGGCTTTAATATGTTGATGTAATCCATAAAGTCCGTTGGATTCAAGTTATAATACCGCTCGGGCTGATAACGTCTAAACTCGCAATTGTAAATGGAAGCCATAATCTCATACATGACAAATGATGGATCTATCGAAAGGACGATGTCTTTTGGCGTCGTGAAGGCTTTGTAGATGAGATCCAGAACTTCATCTGAGCCATTACCTGCGATGATTTGGCACTGCGACGTGCCAATATAAGCACTATAAGCTTCAATGAGTTCGGTGGCATCTGCATCGGGATATCGATTGAGCGCTTGAAGATCGATTTCAGCGCGTAATTTTTCGATTTGTATATCGGATAGTGGATAAGCAAGTTCATTTGCATCTAGTTTAATCATATTTTGAAGCGTGTTCATAAGTCACCTCACCTATTTAATTGGGTAATCACAGCATCAATTTGAGCTTGATTAAATTTATAGCTGGATTTATTGGCAATGAGCACCGGATTAATGGTCAGAATATCTTTGATGATAGAAAGGCCATTTTCCCTTAGTGTTGTGCCCGTCTCTACGATGTCAAAGATCACATCTGAAAGATTGAGAATCGGTGCAAGCTCCACGGAGCCGTTTAAGTAGATTGTTTTACATAGTGGAAAGTACTGTTTGCATATATTAGGGTATTTGGTGGCGATGGTCATGGGCGCCTCTAAGTTGATATTTTGATCAAATCCAGCGATGGAGAGTGTGCACTTTGAAAAGGGGAACTCAAGGAGTTCATAAAAAGATTCTCCAGATTCCAAAATGACATCTCTGCCAACCACGCCTATATCGGCTACGCCGTTAGCCACATAGGTGGGGACGTCCACGGGTTTTACCATGATCATTTTGATATTGCCAACTTGTACAATCAGTTTTCTGGAAGTCATGGCTTCTTCGGCATCAAAGGCTTTTAAAAAAGCTTCTGCAATACGGCCTTTAGAAAGTGCAAAGGTGATAGATTCCATTGGGACCTCCTCTTAGTGAATGCTTTTATTGGTATCTGCGACGGTTAAATATTGATCAAATGTTGCATAAGGCATTTTCTGCACATTGTCTTTTCGGATATCGATGACCTTAGCGGAGACTTCACCAAAGACGATGACTTTTTCAAAATGCTCTTTCGTGGCAAGGTCGATGGCCTCTTTTTCAGTTTCATAAGTTCTGAGATTGACTTCAAATCCCTTTTGACGATAGTACTCTGCATATTGAATGCCTTTTGCGGTGAGCTCAGTTTCAAGTAGTAGTAGACTATTTTTGCGTGTCATTTTTTTTACCTCCGTATAATTCATTAATAGATCTAGTGTGAGTGCAAAGCCAGCTGCACAATTCGCTTTTCCAAATTCGGTACTGAGTTGATCATATCTGCCCCCGTTTAACACTTCAGAGGGGCAATTCTTGATGAAGCCCTTGAGCACAAGGCCATTATAATATTTGAGTTCTGGTTTTAAAGTGAAATCCAGTTGCGTGTATTCTAAAAGCTCATATGATTTTAAGAGTATGCTGCGAGCTGTAATTTGATCTAGTAGGGTATTCAGTTTTGATTTTAGTGATTGATCCTCAAAAGTAATTTGTTCGATTAATTGCTTTGCATTTTCTAAAACAATTTCTGTGGGACCAAATAATTTAAAAAGAGATTTTAAGAGGTTCCAGGTCTCATCAGTTGTGTTTTGAAAGAGCGTGAGTTCTTTTAAGGTCATCATATTTTTAGAAGGCAATGCTTTTATGAGGGTTTGTTTTTGCTCTGAGTCAAAAGGCATACTCTCAAGCAGTGTTTCCAAGAAATTCACGTCACCGATATCAAGCATGACTTTATCGGTAAAAAGTCTAAGTGATTTTACAGCCAAGACGATGATTTCAAGATCGTGAAGCAATGTGTCTTTTCCAAATGTTTCAACACCGATCTGTGTTTCTTCTGTGAGCTGTCGATGACCCCATTTGTAAGTGGGGGCATAGTAGCATATCTTTTGCTCAATATTAGATGCCGACGAGAGTCTGAGCATTTTCATGACAGATACTGTTGGATCGTTTTGTAGATAAAAAATTTCACCGGATTGATCCATGAATTTGACTTGTGTATGGCTTGGATAGCGTTTTTCGAGTTCGGAAATCGAAGCAAGTGACTCACAGGCTGGAATAGAGACTTGGCGATAGCCGTACTTTGCATATAACTTCATGAGTAAAGCTTGCATAGCGTATTTGTTTTGGTTGATGATTAACAAATTTGATTTCATATAGACCTCCGTGGGTTCGGTAACAATTCATATTAGGTGTATTTTTAACCTTGCAAAATTTTGTATAAAAAAGAGCCATATAGGGCTAGCCTATATGACTCTCGTTATATTTTCGATCATCAACAGGTAAGCCCAATTCAGTAGAGAATAACGAATAGGGCTTTACCTTCGATGATATTAATGCATCGGATGATAAATCCCTGACCTGTGATGATGATGAAATTGTGAAGATAAAAATGTATAATTATTCATGGCGTGAACCTCTTTTCTTGTATTGTTCACTATATTACTGGGTTTTTCACATGTTGTCAATAGGTTTTTGAGAATTTTTATTCAAAGTGTGACATTTTCTTAAAAGTTCTGACTTTTGAGTTTTTTTAAATATTAATGAAATGATCTTTAGAATATCGAAACTTCTCTGTTATAATAAGTTGAATATAGAGCTTTTATTACGAATTGAAAGTGGGGGAATAGAGATGATTCATCAAAAATGGGGCTTATTTATTGCGCTCGTTTTTATAGCGAGTATTGTCACTTGTCTAAGCCTTGGCGTTACATTGCTTTATGGATTTATTGTGACTTTGGCAGTTACAAGTGCTCTGCTAAAAGCAAAAGGGGTAAGAATTAAGGAGACACTTTCTTATGCGCTAGAAGGTATCGGACATGCTAAGACGATTTATTTTGTGGTTTTTATGATCGGCATCAATGTTGCCCTATGGATTGCTTCAGGGATTGTCCCTTCTATGATTTATTATGGATTTTCAATTGTCAATCATGTCAATTTTATTCTATTTGCCTTTCTAGTGACTGCTGTTTTCGCCCTTTTTATAGGCACAGGTCTTGGTACGCTAAGTACCATTGGCGTTGCTATATTTTCTTTGGGACTCAGCGCAGGGATGCCGAAAGCATTTTTATTAGGCGTTATTCTATCGGGTGCTTATGTGGCGGATCGACTCTCACCTATTTCTGCTCTGGTCAATTTTACTATAGAAACGGTAGGCGTGAGTTTTAAAGTCTATTTTGTAAAAACACTAAAACAGATGTTGCCCGCTATGGTTTTAACGGGCGTGATCTATCTCGTCATGAGCTTGAATATTGAATCCACTTTGACGGATGCGGCAATTTCAGGATACAAATCCGTTCTTTCAGAGTCATTTATCATATCTGGGTGGTTCTTTATTGTGCCTGTGGGTGTGCTCGCGCTGTCCTTAATTGGGTTTAAATCCAACCTTACTTTGGGATTTGGTGTTATATCGAGCATACTCATTGCAGCTTTGGTACAACATGTTTCTCTGCCAACACTTATGGGGTTTATGTACAACGGCTTTCATACAGACATTCAAGTGGATTTGATCAAATCACTTCAAATTGGCGGTGGGAAGTCCATGATAGAGGTCGTCTTTATTATCATGGGGGGAATAGCCATGAGTACGATCTTTGAAAAATGTGGTTGGATCAAACCGCTCATCAACTTTGTGACTCAGAATTCTAAGACCAAAACAGCACTCTATTTGAGAACGAGTTTAATGAGTATAGGACTGGATGCTTTAACCTGTGACCAGACGGTGGGCATCATCATTCCAGGTCGAAATTTGAAAGAGGCCTTTATAGAGCATAACCTGGATGCGGGTGACTTAGCGGCTTTAATCGCCAATTCGGGAACGGCGCTTGCACCACTGATGCCTTGGAATGTCAATGCGATTATCATATTGGCCATCACGGGTGTACCCGCAGTTGAATTTGCACCCTTTATGATCTTTAATTTTATGACAATCGTATGGATATTGATGCATACTTTTTTAAAGGAAAATGTCGAGAGGATCAAGGTGAAACCTCAACAGAATTAGTTAAAACCAGTCTGTGAAGTTTGATGAACCGATTTTGAATAAAATTTATAAGAGGCCCTAGGCGAAAAAAATTTTCTCCTAATGGCCTTTTTTTATCGCCAATAAACTGGAGTAGAATAAATGGCATGCAGAAAGTGTTAAAAATTATTTAAGGCCAAGTTAAGTTATTACAAATTAATTAACAATTTATAAAGAAATCAGCTGTAACATTGACTTTATAAGGGCTTCGCCCTATACTGAGACTATCAAATAGTTTGATTGTCAAATTAATATATTAAAAATAGTTTTAAGAAAAGAGGCAATTTATGGATTCAAAAAAAGACATTCTCAATACACTTTTGGTGGAGCTTTTTAACAATATCATGACCATTGAAGAGAAAGTGCTTCACAGTGATAAATTTGATGATTTGTCTTTAACAGAATTTCATGTGATTGCTGCGATTGGGGTTGAAAATATGCTTAAAATGTCAGATATTGCCTCAAAATTAGGGGTGACCGTAGGCACACTGACGATAGCCATCAACAATTTACTCAAAAAAGAGTATGTGGTCAGATCACGCAGTGAAACAGATCGAAGAGTGGTCTATGTGACGTTAACGGATAAAGGGCATGCGGCATACGATCATCATGAAACCTTTCATCAAGAGATGATTGAATTTGTACTCAATACACTGAACGAGACTGAAAGTGAGGTTTTAACGAAATCACTTTTTAAAATTATTCGATATTTCAAAACGAAATATGAATCGTAAAAGGTGCACAAATTGTAATTCTAGAGAAAAGAGGGAAGAATATGAAAATCACATTAGTGACAGATAGTACTTGCGATTTAACGCCAAAAGAACTTGCAGATCAAGGCATTTTATTCGCATCGCTGAAAGTCCTTTTTAAAGATGCTGAATACATTGATAAAATTAATTTAGATACAGCCACTTTTTATGAAAAGCTGAAAGTTTCTCCAGAATTGCCAACGACATCACAAGTGAATCCAAATGAGTTTTATGATATTTTCAGTGCAGAGCTTGAAAAGGGCAATGAGGTTCTAGGCATCTTTATTTCAAGTGAGCTCAGTGGTACTTTTAATTCCGCTCAAATTGCCAAAGAGATGATCAATAGTGATAAAATTCACCTTGTGGACAGTCGAACCACCAGTTTTTCGCTTGCTTTGATCCTTTTAAGAGTGAATCAATGGATTAAAGAGGAAAAATCGATGGAAATCATCCAAGTAGAGCTTCAACAACTTGTTGAAAAGGCTCAATTATATGGGACATTAGAGACGCTTGAAAATTTAAGAAAAGGTGGACGCCTATCTTCAGGGACCGCTATGATTGGCAAGATGCTCAATCTGAAACCCATTATAGAAGTTAAAAATGGTGTCGTTGAAATGGCGAATAAAGTAAGAGGATCACGCAAGGGCATGGCATGGATGATCGAACAATTAAAAAAAGATTATCCAGATGGCATTATAGAGGATATCGCCATAGCACATGCTCATGATCTTAAAAAGTTAGCGGATATTAAAGCCCTTATACTTGAAGAATTCAGTGTTCAAAGGCTATATGAAGTGGAGATTGGACCCGTTGTGGGCACACATACTGGAGAAGGCGTTGTGGGAATTGCTTATTTTAGAAAGTGAATTGTTTAAATTATGAGTAAAAATAGATTAATACAAGAATATATGAGTGAAGTGCGTCCTTTTCAGACTGTAGATCAGCTCATTAAAAACTATAAGAATAAAATGGATATAATTGACATAAAAGAATCTGACTTATCAAAGTTCGAAGAATTTCATTTTAAGTTTCTAAGACTCAACTATGAACATAAATACAATATAGATCCTATGGAAGTCCATTTTCAGTTTTTCTTGGTTCAGAAGAATGAAAAAAGCAAGCCATATTACGACTTGATGGAAAATGAGCTTGAGAGAATTATTGTGGTAATTGAGCAGAGAGTCAATCTAGTTATGTCAAATAGTCGAGAATTGTCATTAGATTTAAAAATCGAAAGAGGTATAGAAGCGCAATATGTTGAAAAAGAAACCATAGAACTGCTTGAATATTTAGTGAGCTTTGATTTGCGAAAGCAATTGTGAATGTGAAGTAGACTCCTAAAAAAAAAATCGGTATACATTTTTGTATACCGATTTTTTTAGGAAAAGGTAACAGAAAATCTGATTAGGATCTAGTTGAGTAAAATATACGATCTTATTTCCGGATTGCCACTTTTTTTATGTTGTGATTAAGTGTAAATACCACGTCGTCACCATGAAGAAGGACAGAATCGCCAATGTGATTTGATTGAAGCTGAGTTCCATTTTTTTAAGTTTCGCAAAGAGCGGATTCTTTTTCACAAGAGCGATATAAGTTAAATAACTTACCCCATAAGTGAGCAAATACTTTGGCCATTTAAGCAGTTGAGAGAAAAAGTTATAGTGTGTGTCAAACGTCGTGAGCGTCTTGAACAGGTAATCACCAGCTATACCGAGAAGAATACAGCTTAGAGCCATAACGCTGAGTGCTATTATAGAATTGTAGGGCAATATTTTTTTGATGATAGGCGATGGCAAAGAGGGCGATTGTTGACTAGAGTCCATAAAAAGCACATGCCAAAATTTGATAAAGGACATCATGGTCCCCATATTGATTACTATGAATAAGATTTCAGCCCATAGTCCCGAAAACCCTTTCATGATAAAGTACTTTGAATAGCCACCACTAAAAAAGGGTGCGCCTGTGATGCTGAGTACAGCAACGATCATGATGAGTGAAAGAAATCTAGAACGCTTAAAGAGACCGTTCATTGCTCGAATATCACGTGTGTGATAAGTCTCAATGAGCAAACCTGCGATCAAGAAGAGCAAGGTCTTAAAAATACCATGAGCGACAATATGGTAGAGCCCACCATGGTAAGAGTCTACTTGTTTAGAACTGAGCCCAATCATCATAAGGCCTATTTGTGAAACAGAATGGTAGGCTAAAATCAGCTTGATATCCGTTTGGGACAGTGCGAATAAAAAACCTGCAATTGCGGTTAAAAAGCCAATCGCAATAAAGAAATCAGATAACATAAAAACATCACTAAACATAAAGGAAACTCTAATGTAGAGATAAATGCCTATTTTTACAAAGATACCAGATAATACACCAGAGACAATCGAAGGTGCACTCGCAGTACCATGTGCCTTAGGTAGCCAACTGAAAAGGGGTAATAGGGCCGCTTTTAAACTGATCCCCGTGATCATAAGTGCAAAGGGAAGGATGAGACTGCGCTTAGAAGCAAGCATTTTTATTGAAGTGGAAACACTATCAAAATCAAGTGCGCCAGTATATTTATAAAGATAACCGATACCTAATAAAAAGAAGGTCATGGCAATCATATTGACCATGAGATAGATCATACCATCATACATGGATTGACTGTCTTTTTTATACATAATGAGAATACTCACCACCACAGTGGCCACTTCTATTAAGATGTAGACGTTGAAAAAATCAGTAGACAAAAAGACGCCATTGATAAGGCCTTGCAAGCTTAAGAATAAAAAGAAAAAGAGTTTATTCATATAAGACTTATGCAGATTAAAGAGGATCATAAATCCAAATAGAAAATTATTGAGGAGTAACATCATAGCAGAAAGTGCGTCGACTTCAATTTTCATACCTATTGGAAATGCAAACCCCGAAAGCAACTGAACAGAAGCCGCCGTATTGGTAAGTATAAAATTTACAGAAATACCAATTAAGACAGCTTCTAAGACGAGCGTTGCCTTCATCAAAAATTTACATTGACAGATGTAGAAAAAAAGACCAATGAGAATAGGTCCAAGTACAAGAAATATCATCTAAGACCTCCCCGTTTGTTTTTAACCTTGTTCCAGTTGGTAGACCCGTATTTATGATAGAGCGAGATAAACATGGTAAGGCTAACAGCAGTGACTGAAATGCCCACCACAATGGCCGTTATCATAAGTGCTTGAGGGATAGGGTCTGCAACCGGTACTGTGATTTGATTGCCAATAGGCGGTACGCGTCCAACATCGTTGTTGATCGTTAGAAAAAACAAGATGATGGCTGCCTGAATAATACTAAGACCCATTATTGTCTTGACGATATTGCGTCTAGAGGCAAGCGCGTAAATGCCAATCATAAATAAGATAAGGCTCACATTTTCGCCATTGATTAAATCGAGAAGTTTTTCAAGAGTCATAGAGTCACCTAGTTTCATAGAATACAAATCTGATAAAGATGATGGACAGACCGCAAGCGACTTTGATGCTGATCAGGAGATTCATCAATATGAGATAATAGAGATTAAAAGTTGGCAATTGTAAATGGATAAAAGTCAGTAGAAAACCTAATGGAAATAAAAATATAAAAAATAATGTGATTTTTTCAAGTGTTCGAATCTTTTTGAGGGGTGTCTCTAAACTGGGATCAATCAAATATTTGAGAATGAGTACAGAGGCGATAATAGCGCCCCCTTGAAAGCCACCACCAGGGGTTACATGACCGTTGAGCACGATATAGAGTCCAAATAACAGCACAAAGGGATAGGTGATGGTCAATGTCTTTGAGATTAAAAAAGAGTGATCATTCATCGAGTTCATCTCCTTCATGAATAGATAGATAGACAACGCCTATGATGCTGAATAAGAGCATGAGTGCTTCAAATAGAGTGTCATAGTAACGATAACTTAAGTAAATAGAGGTTACAATATTGGTGGCGCCTGTGTCCCTGTAGGCGTTTTGAATATAGTGATTTGAAATGTCGTAGGGGACTTGATCGGATGTCGCCGTTAAAAGAGCCATCATGATAAAGCCAGTTAAACACAAGAGTGCAATCCCTTTTCTTCTCATTCAATCACCTCTTCCACTTGAATGAATTCAATGGGCACTTTAAAATGGAGTTCTCTATCAAAAAAGGAAATGAGAGAGTCCATTTTATAGTTTTCAGGATGACCCCAAATTTTGATGTTTGTGGGTTCATTTTGAACGATCAAGGCGTATGGATGATGTTCTATAATAGTTTTAGTCGCATCAACCGTATAGATAATCTGAGGTTCAAGTTCTTGCTTAGCACAGTATTTATCTAACAGTTTTTTAAATTGTAGGTGTTCAGCAGTAAGATGGGATTGATCTTCAAACTCAGCCTCAGAAAGGCAGTAATAGACAGTGAAGATCTTATACTTTTGAAGTGCAACCAGATAGAGAATTGTGGAAAGTGTGCTGCCGATGATGGCCTCGGCAATGGCAACGTCGGGAGCGTTGTAGAGGAGATAGATAAAGGAAATGGTCAAAGAAAACGCACCTAAGTAGACGACTGCGTGTCGCATTTTCTGAGTTTGAACAGTCATTATCGCGAGGATGACCAAGACGATCAAAGAGAGTTTTAGCATAGAATCACTCCTTCTTTATTTTGAAGCCACTGTTGTATGCGGAACGCGTAATGGCATGTGTAATGAGTGGATTTACAATCAGCACCAGAAAGATGATAAAACAAACCTTTAATGAAAAAAAGGAAAAGCCATGTCTGATGATCACACCTGCTAAGAGCAAGATAAAACCAGCAGTATCCACATTTGATCCAATTAATATGCGTGTATAAAAATTTTTAAAGCGGTATAAACCCAATATGCCAAACCCTATAAAGAAAAGACCGCCACTCATGAAAATTAATGCAATAATTTCTCTCATCTAGAATCTTCCTTTCCTCTGAACATAAATGGATAAAAATATAATGCCAACAAACCCCAAAAGGGCATAGACAATAGCTAAGTCGAGATACATAGAAATCCCTTTATAACTGGCATAGAGGACGATGAGCGCTAGGAGCTTTGAGGCAACCATATTGAGACCAAGCAATCGATCCCATAGGGAAGGGCCCAGTAAAATTCTTAATAAGCTTAAAGTGAGTAGTAAAATCAATAGTATGATGATTGTTAACATAGAAGGCTCCTTTATCTATTCAAAAAACGTTCAAATCTGCCTTTAATCATGTTGCCAGCGATGACCGTATTTTTACTTTTAGCGTTAAGCCAAAGGACCTTTAAGGTATGACCTTCAAGGTCTATCGTCACAGTACCTGGGGTCAAAGTAATTGAATTTGCCAATATGCACTTTTGCGTATTGCTTTTAAGGTCAGTGTGTATTTCGACGATATCAGGATTAATCTGTAAGGTTATAATTTGGTGAATAGTGACAAATGCATTGGCATAAATCTCATAGAGTAAAATGAAAAAATAAATTAAAAGCTTGAATGCATTGAAATCTATGATTTGATAGAAATCATCTTTAAGCAGATATTTTTCGGTGAAAAAGATGACTAGAACACTGAAGATCAGTCCTGTAATAAGAGTCATTAAATGAACATTTTCAAAGAGTGCAATCCAAAATAATGTCATCAGTAAATAGAATTGGCCATAAAAGAAAGCCTTGTTGTTCATGTGTTCACCCCCTCTATATAAATTGAGACTCGAATTGTTATATTTCTATTATTTTACCCTTGTTCATGTGTAATAAATCACAAATTGTGTTGTCTATAATAAAAGCCCTCCTACAAGCACAAGGGGGGCTAGTTTAGTGCTATTTAGTTAAATATAAAGTGACCAGCTTCATGGTGTTCTCCATGGCTTCATAATGCGTTCGTTCCATACCATGAGACGCGTGGACACCGGGACCGATGAGTGCACCTTTAATGTTATGCCCTGCATGCAAAGCAGCCCCTACATCCGAGCCATAGTAAGGATAGATATCAACCGCATATTTTAACTTGTTTTCTTTGGCGAGCTGGATGAGTTCTGAAGTCATTTGGTAGTCATACGGACCACCAGAATCCTTCGCACAAATGGATACATCGTATTCAGTACATGTTAAGTCGTCCCCAATACATCCCATGTCAACGGCTAATAATTCAGAAATATCCTCTGGAATGAATGAAGCACCATGTCCCACTTCTTCATAGTTTGAAATTAAAATTTTAGTTTTGTATTTGGGTTTAATGCCATTACGCGATAAATACTGCATAACACCAAATAGGATTGCCACAGAACCTTTATCATCGATGAAACGCGATTTTAAAAAGTCGTTTATAAGTGTTGTTTTAGGATCGATACAGATAAAATCGCCAACACCTATACCAAGCGCAAGCACATCTTCTTTATTTTTAACCTGTTCATCAAGGCGAATTTCCATAGTATCAGGTGTTCTGGCAAGCGTAGAAGCTTCTTTGTAAACATGTGCGGCAGGTGCAGTACTCAAAAATGTACCGTGATAAACTTTGCCATCGCGTGTATGAATCCTACAGTATTCGCTATCTAATGTCGGTACAATGGGACCACCTACTAGAGTGAATTTTAAGGTCCCTTGGCTGGTGATACTTCTGACCATGGCACCAAGCGTGTCCACATGTGCGGCGAGACCTACAGTCTTCATATGATCATCACCTTCAATTGTGATGATGCCACCACCCTTGTGCGTAAGTTCGAAATCATAGCCTAATGCTTCAGCCCAACCACCAACAGTGTTCATAATACTATGTGTAAAACCGCTTGGACTATCCGTATTTAGGAGGGCTACAGCTTTTTCTAGAACATAGTTTTTATTAAATGTCATCGTCATAATGTACCTCTCTCTTATCTTGTTCTACAAATGTGATTTGAATATCTAAATTGTATCATTTTAAAACCGATTGTGCTAGATATTCATCTATTGAAGCTAAAATAGAGTCCAGTGTTTTTTGATCCAGCATTCCAGGATAGGCATATAAATACTCAGCATTAGGACCTAAAAAAACAGTTGTAGGAAAGCCAGTAACACTGAATTGACCTGCAAGAGATTGATCTTCATCAAGGTAAACATTGAGTGAAAGGCCTTTTTCATCTAGATATTTTTGGATGGTATCCGTGTCTTCGCCAACATTTATAGCTAAAACCTGATATTTGTCATCTTGGCTCAATGCTTCAATGAGAGGCATTTCTTGATCGCAGAAATGGCACCAAGTTGCCCAAAAATTGATGACGACGATTTTGTCTTTAAAATCATAGAGTTGAGCAGTTGTCCCATCTAAGTTTTTGAGTTCAAAGTCTTCCCAAATGTAGGGTTCTTGCTGCGCACTAGAAGATTCTGTAGCGCTATCGGAATCTTGAGGGGCTTCATTCGTGTTACTGGATTCAATTTCATCGGTGGAAGCAGTTGTCGCTGGAGTCCCCTCAGAGGGTTCTTCCACTTGGATCGGCGTTTCAATTTCAGAATTTGAGCAAGCTGTTATGAGCAGTAAAGCAAATAAGAATGTTAAAACCAATATTTTTCTGGACATAGGAGATCCCCTTTCTTTAAAGCAAATAATTAACCAAACTGCCAAGTTTCCCTGTTGTCATCAATATGCCTAAAAGAATCATAATGACGCCAGCCACGCGATTAATCGCTTGAGAATGTTGGCTGAGTTTCTGAGTGTATTTTTCAACGGTGCCGATAAAGAGTGCTGTGATTATAAAGGGAATGGCCATGCCCATAGAGTAAATCCCTAAAAGTTTGGCGCCATCGGCAACATTACGGCTCAAAGCTGCTGTAGAAGCTAAAATTGCACCTAAAATTGGGCCAAAGCAAGGTGTCCAACCAAAAGCAAATGCCATGCCTATGCCTATAGAGGTAAAAAAGTTCATTTTACCCTGTGCTTTAGATTTTCTATAATCCTTGCTGAGTAAGGGCATTTTAAACATCCCCATAAGGTATAGTCCAAAAAATGCAATCAATACCCCACTGATCCTCGCCAGTAAGACCTTATGGGTGGCAAAAATCTTGCCAAGTGCGCTTGCAGAGATGCCAAGGAGCATGAAGACGATTGTAAAGCCTATGATAAAACCAAAAGTTCTGAACAAGATCAGTTTACGCTTTTGGGATAGGGTCGGCGCATCATATGCACCTGCCATATACATGATGTAAGCTGGAATAAGGGGGAGCAGACATGGTGAAAAAAAAGAAGCCACACCTGCAGAAAATGCGGTCCAATAGGAAACTTGTAAAAACATAAATACACCTCGATTCTAAATGAGAACGTTCTCATTTAGTATAAACTAAATGAGAAGACTTTTCAATTACGTTATTCTTTTCACAGTTTAAAAAAATAATTATGGGGTAAAAACATGATATTACTGGAAATTAACGCAAGAATACAGTAAAATGTTGAGTAGGTATAACAGTAATACTATAATGTTTTCAATGGGGTGCGATCTATGGGCGAATATCGGATTACGAGACGAGGTAAATGGGCGATTGGTATTGTTGCCGCGCTTGGGTTGATAGCTCTAATAAAGGGTTCTATATTTTTAGCGTTATTTGGACTGTTGTTCAGCACGTTCTTGTTGGCAGTCAGCATATATGAAATCTTTATCAATAAGTAAAGCATCCTTTTCTTCGGATGCTTTTTTTTTATAAAGTGTGCTTTGAAATAATATCCACATCGCCATCTTCGGAGATGACTACTGTAAGACAATCTGAATAGCTTTGATTGTGGGAAATGGTCTCTACGTATCTAATGGCAGAATTGTATCGGGCGCCTCTTGACGGGTCACCTTTTTCAGTTGCCACGCCGTCTAAGATTACGCCAATGCCGTGACAGAACCCCTCAACATCCACTAAGACAGCACCATCAATACTGGTAATTGATTTGATGGTGGAAACGTTTAGGAAGGTTGCATTGATAATGAAACCTTGATTTCTTAGTCTAAAAGCCTCACTACGTGCATTTTTGGAAATGACGATGATGGTGCCTTTGACTTGTTTTAAAGCTTCTAAGATCAACTTGTATAGGTTGAGAATTTTTTTGGTTTCAATTTCTGGAAATACTTTTTTGAACTCATAACTGAAATTGAAATAGCTGATTTTCGGTTTTGGAATATAGACTTCCTCATTGGTTACTTGCATCAATTTGTTATTATTGTGATTTAATTGCCAAGAGTAGTAGGTGTTAAATTCAATGATGAAGTAATGTCTTGCTTTATCAAGATGATAGGATTCTTCAGTGAATTGAATGACACTGTAGATGTATTCCCCATCTGACAAGAGATAGATATCTTTTTTTGAAAGTTCTAAAATTTTACGTATATGCCTAAAACTAGACAGTGGCAATCGATCCTCAAAAGTCAGTAAGAGTTTTATGTGCGAGGAATCCACTACACTGGAGAGCGAATCTTGTTTTAGGAGTAAAATTTTACCATTGCTAAATGCTTTTTCATAACTTAAGGAGGATATTTTACTAAACTTATCAAACGGATTGGAGATGGATTCATCATTTAGGATGCTATTCATAAGCGTTTTTCCAGCATCTTTGAGGAGATCATTAATCCCCTTCGGAGTCATTTCTCGATCCCCGATAAAATTAGTGGCGCATTGATTAACATATTTTGTGACCTCAGATATGATGGCTTCTATGATGGATTTCGTTTGAACATCAATATCGTCTGTCATCTTATAATAAGAATCTAATATTTTACGATCAAATTTATAGGCATAAGCAAAAATAGTATTGTTAAAAACAAAAATATCTGAATAAAAAACAGCACTACTTTCCGAAAAAGATTTTGAAATATGGAGATCCATGAGGTTCTGTAAGAATTTCTTGCGTTGGTAAAGGGTTTCTAGAGTTTCAATCGTAGTGGGTATGCCGATAATATCATTGGCAAATCTCATGTTGATGAGGTCGTTGGCGATATCAAACGAAACCAAATAAAAATCTGGAACCAGTTCAGTGTCTATTTTTTTAAATAGGGTTTGTAAAAATTGATCTAGAAGCTCAGATAATTCATGAACTGTTTTTATCAACATAAGGATCACCTCTTTTTCGACTTATTAGATATATACCTCAAAAATCCATTTTTAAATAAATTTACGCATTTTTATACGCACAAATTTGTGTATAAAAAAAAATGCTAAAGTAAACTTTAGCATTCAAGGAATGACTGTTCAACCGGTATATTTAACTGTAACATAGGGATTTACAGAGGGAGGTACAGCTAAATAGACCATTACTGTTGTTCGTCATAGTAATTTTAACATATTTATATGACTGGTTTCAAGAAAGTAATTTATAAATCTTTAAATCCTTAAAAAATTAGTTGTGAGATTTATTTATGCTAGGGTATACTTATTATGATGTGATGGGTTGACATAACCGATCAAAAGGAGATTGGAGTGCCTAATGAATAGTTTATTGCTTGTATCCAACGACGAAGTGTTTGGAATAAAATTCAATAATAGACTTAGCCATGATGTATACGATTTATCGATGACGTCAACCTTTGAAGAAGCTAAGGTACAACTGGCTCAAAAAGATTATAGAATGGTGCTGGTTGATTTATCCGATGAAAATGAAATTGAAGTCTTATTGAGTTTTCTAAAGCTCAAGTATCCAAAAGTGATTAGACTTGCAGTGATGAATGCCTCCACTTCTATGGACTACTATATGCCAAAACAGCAAAATAGTGCTCAAATGAGTTGGAAGAAAAACATTGATCATGAAGAATTGTTTATTATTATTGATAAAGTGATTGCTATTGATGAGCAGGTGAAAAACAGTGAACTGGTTAATCTGGTCTCAAATTTTAAACATTTACCCACGGTGCCAGAAATTTATCACCAGTTGAATCTCTTAATTCAAGAAAATGCCTCTGTTGAAGAAATTGCGCTTAAGCTTGAAGAAGATCCTGCGGTGACTTCAAATATTTTAAAAATGGCGAATTCGGCGTTCTACAATGCCAAGACGGGGTCTATAAGACAAGCCATTATGTATATTGGTTTGATTAACGTTAAGAATATTATCTTGACCAATGCGGTATTTGGAAATGATGGATTACCCCCTAAAACTAGGCAACTTCACTGGGAACATGTCAGCTTGACGAACAAAATCTTAAATGCTATGTATTTTGAACTGCTGGGGAAGAAACTCAACAATAACATTTCTTCAGTGGGTTTACTGCATGATATCGGCAGTATTGTGCTCATGAGCAATTTTCCAAGAGAATTCAACAAAATAGTGGAAATCGTCAACAGTCAAGAAGGGGTTAATATCAATTCAGTGGAAAAAGAAATGATCGGATTTAATCATGAGGAGCTTGGTGGCCATTTACTCGATTTATGGGGATTGCCTTTTCCAATCATTGAAGCTGCGTTATACCACCATGAGCCCTTTTGTGATCAAGTCATCAACAAAGAACTTGTAATCAGCATGCACATTGCGAACTATTATGCATGGAAGTATATGAATAATAACCATTATCAGCAGAACCTCGATGCAAAAGCGTTTTCCGAACTGGGCATAACTCAAAAAATGTTTGATGTTTTTTTTGAAAATTTAAAGCGAAAGCTATAGGCGTGCGCTGTAAAATTTGATATGATTAGTATGAATAAAATGTGGAAGCTAGCAGGAATGTTGGCTTTTTCTATGAGAAGGGAGACATAAATGTCTAAAGTATTAGTAAAAGTAAACGGTAGAGAAATTACAGAAAATGATTTAAATGCATTTTTTGCAACATTAGGACAACAAGTACAAGGACAATTCCAAGGAGAACAAGGCATGGGACGTCTTTTAGATGAGCTCGTTTATCAAGAGTTGTTCTATGCTGAAGCGGTAGAGACAGATGTGGAAAATAGTCCTGCTTTTAAAGCGGAATTAGATAAAATGAAAGAAAGCTTATTAAAGCAATTTAACATTAAAACTTTAATTGATAGTGTTGAAGTAAGTGAAGCGGAAGCAAAAGCTTTTTATGAAGCAAATCCACACTATTTTGAATCGCCAGAACAAGTACAAGCTTCACATATCTTAGTAGATACAGAAGCAGAAGCTCAGAAGATCAAGACTGAAATCGATGGTGGGTTAAATTTTGAAGAAGCAGCGTCTAAATACTCATCTTGTCCGTCAAGTGAAAAAGGTGGCGACTTAGGCTTTTTCCAAAAAGGACAAATGGTACCAGAATTTGAAGCTGTGGCTTTTGAACTCGATGAAAATGTGGTTTCTGAACCGGTTCAAACACAATTTGGATATCACATAATCGTGAAAAAAGCATCTCAAGCAGGTGGCGTACAGGCATTGCCTATGGTCATTAACCAAATTATGCAGCAATTATTAATTCAAAAACAAAATGAAGCTTATCTTTCAAAAGTTGAAGCTTTAAAATCGAAATATACAATTGAAAAATTCTAGTTTGTCTTAATAAGAAAGGGTGTTAATGTGTTTGTTAAAGATTTAAAGATTGGTGAAGATGTCACCGCATTTTATCTCATCAAAGCTAAAAATGTAAAAACTTCAAGTGCAAATAAACCCTACATTGACTTTACCTTTCAAGACATTAGTGGTGAAGTGAATGGTAAACTTTGGGATGTCAAAGGGGATATTGAAAGTCTTTACAATCCTGGAGAAGTTGTTAAAGTACATGCAAGTGTGACTCAATGGCAATCTTCAGTACAGCTTAAAGTGATTAAAATTAGAACTTTACAAGAGGATGATCAAGTCGATTACAGTCAATTTATTCCCACTGCACCCATTGATGCTGAAACGATGTACAATGAAATTCTATTCTTTGTCAATAAAATGAGTACTAAAGATATTAAAAAGCTTGTATTGGCACTGCTTGAAGAATATAAACCCAAATTGATGTATTATCCAGCAGCAAAATCCAATCATCATGCGATTAAGGCAGGTCTTTTGTATCATATTTTAAGGATGCTCCGCTCTGGTGATGTTCTATGTGACATCTATAAGAATCTAAACAGGGATTTGGTTTTTGCAGGTGTTATATTGCATGATATTGAAAAAATGAATGAAATGGATGCGAATGAAGTGGGTGTTGTGGGCGAATATACCATGGAAGGTCAACTTTTGGGCCATATTATCATGGGTATTAAGAAAATAGAGCAAAAATCCGTAGAACTTAAAATTGATCGTGAAATTTCACTTTTGATACAGCACATGATTCTTTCTCACCATTATGAAGCCGAGTATGGAAGTCCTAAAAAACCCTTGATTCCAGAGGGCGAATTACTTCACTATCTGGATATGATCGATGCAAGGATGTATGACATGAACAAGGCGCTCCGAGATTTAGAGGAAGGTCAGTTTACGGATCCGATTTTTGTACTCGATAGGAGAAGACTTTACAAATCCTCTCTAAGTCAATCTGATATATCGTAGAGGTTCCTCAACGATTGAATTTTGACACTCTAGCAATAAGGTTGAATTAAAAATAGACTGAATGGATGCAGTGCATTCATTCAGTTTTTTTGTATAATCATTAGTTTTCGTCCAGCTTAGAGGCAGGAATGTTCAACCTGCTCTAAGCGGTTAGACGAAAACGTGTCAGCTAAAATGAAGTTTTGGGTGACAATGATGCTGAATAATCATCAAAATTTTAATATGTATTTTTTTAACTTTTAATTAACAACAATTTTTATTATAATAGTATAGTATGTACTGATTGATCGTTAGAATCAAATTTTATACATGGAGGCAAAATGGTATTAGAAATCACACTGGTGATGATCACATTTTCAATTATCACTTATATTGCTATAGGTATCAAGTCGGCTTATAAGGGGAGGGATCCGTTTAAAGATTTTTTTACATTTGGATATTCTTGGCAAATTATTGCTACGATCGTTTGCTATCTCATGTTCTACCCTAAGATTGCATGCTATATACAGCAGCAATGGTTGGTTTCTTTATTGTTAAATGGGATATTGTTTAGTGCTATTTTTTCTTATGTTAGATATGTTCGCCAAAGTAGGATTGAAAAAAAATACATAGCGAGCGTTCTTTCAATCATCTTAAGCTTAAATGCGTTAATGTTTATTCCCGTGGCATTTAAAAAGATTGACACGTCCCAATTACTAATATTGGGTAGCTTTATTTTCTTTGTGTTTTTTACGATCCTTTATTTTTTTAGAGATTATAGACAAAAAAATCTAGCCTTTGTGCAAATGTTTGTAGGCGGAGTCGTCTTTTTATCAGCAGCGATTATAAGACAAAATGAAATTGATTACTATTTAGTTGGAATCTCGAATGCAGCTCTATTTTTGATTGCTTTTGGCATTATTTTTTATTATATGGAGTATTCACATCTTAAATTAAGTGATAGCAAATTGAATTATAAAAATGAAAGCGAAAAGTATAAAAGGCTTAGTGAAAAATATGACATTGCGATGAAAGCTGTGCAAGAAGGCATATGGGAATATGAATATGAAAATGATATATTTCACATTACAGAAAGCATGGCAGCTCTATTGGGCATTAAAGAGGGCATACTGGTAAATGCACTGAAAACCATCAGAAGTAAGATCCATGTGGAGGACCTAGCCAAATGGGAGGGATTTGCATCTGCAAACCACACCGAACTCGTAGCCTTTATAAAAAAGAGTAGTGCGTACAAGGCTGAAATGGAATACAGAATAGAATTTCCAGATGGCGTCTATAGATGGGTCAGACAAAAAGTGTCTATACAGAGAGATGAACAAAGTGGCAAACAGAGTGTTTTCGGAGTGCTTTCAGTTATACAAGAGGTCAAAGAGGCTCAGCATGAAATCTACAAATTGGCATATGTGGATGGGTTAACGGAACTAAAAAATTTCACTTCTTTACGATTAGAGCTCGATAAAATGACAAGAGCGCATGTCGATAAAGCATTTCCAAAGATCAGGTTGATTTTATTGGATATAGATCGATTTAAATATATCAATGATATAAGAGGGCATCAATTTGGAGATCTGGTTCTTGCTAAAGTTGCACAGGAGCTCATAAAGAGCCAGGATCAAGTCTATCGTGTAAGCGGAACAGAATTTATGATTATACAGAAGATAGATAATGTCGTTTCTGGAAGTGAAGTCATTTTCAAGTATTTTGAAAAACCTTTTAACATCAACCGTTCTGATATTTACTTATCGGTGTCTATGGGCATTTTAGAAGGACCTGATTTGAATAAATGCAAACATTCTGATGAACTCCTGATGAAATTAGATCTTGCCAAAAATAGAGCTAAAGAATTAGGCGGAGGCTGTTTTGTAACCTTTGATGATACTTTGATTGAAACCATAAGTGAGAAGGTGAAAATCAGCGAAGCCTTAAGGGGTGCGATTTTAAATAATGAATTGGTCATGTTTTACCAGCCACAATTAGATTTGATCTCTCAAGAGATTGTGGGTTATGAAGCACTTTTGAGATGGACACTAAACAATCAAGAGATTGCTCCAGGAACCATCATAGAGATTGCAGAAGAAACAGGACAGATATCAGCTTTGGGAGATCATATTATTGAAATGGTTT
Source organism: Fusibacter sp. 3D3 (assembly GCF_001748365.1). GTDB lineage: Bacteria > Bacillota > Clostridia > Peptostreptococcales > Acidaminobacteraceae > Fusibacter_A. The sequence continues at coordinate 67,694 of NZ_BDHH01000010.1, forward strand.
TTAGAGATTTTAAATTATTAGGGCCCCATATGAAAGTGGCTATTAATCTATCCGTATTGCAATTGGAAGACACCCGTTTTTTAACACAAGTGGAAGCCTTGAGGGAAAAATATCAAGTGGATCCTTCTCGTGTGTATTTTGAAATCACAGAAAATATTTGGATTAAATCACAGCAGGAAAAGATATCTGTTTTAAACTTGTTAAGAGATAAGGGCTATAAGATTTCGCTTGATGATTTTGGAACAGGTTACTCTTCGTATAGTTATATCGAATCGCTGCCTCTGGATGAACTGAAACTGGACATGTCCTTTACGAAAAAAATGATGACTTCAGAAAAACACAAGCAGATGACAATCAATATCATTCAGCTGGGTAAAATATTTAATCTGTCGGTTATCTGTGAAGGCATAGAAACCGAGGAAGCTTTGAAATTTTTAACACTAAATGGTTGCGATATTGGACAGGGATACTTAATTAGTAAGCCTAAAGCAATCGCTGATTTAAGAAGTTAAAATGAAATTTGAATAAATGAAGTAAACCTCTATGAGGTTAGGCCATATAAAGCCTAACCTCATAGAGGTTTTTTTTTATCAAAAAAGATAAAGTATCTATTTGACATAAGAAATGATTTTGTGTACTATATACTTAGCAATGGTAAGCATATGATGCAGTAAAGGAGGTATCTCTTGAATATAATTAATCAGCAGCTTAAAAAAGGTGCTTTAGAAATTATTGTTTTAAAGATTATAAGCGAAGAAGATGTCTATGGATATGAACTTATAAAAAAATTAGAGCTTTATAGTGAACAGTATTTTTCTCTTAAAGAAGGTTCTTTATACCCGATATTGTATAGATTAGAAGATAAAAAGATGCTTGAAAGTTATCAAAAATCATTTGATGGCGAAAGAAGGGTACCACGTAAATATTACCGCATAACACGGGTCGGTTTGGAATGGCTTGAAAAGACAATGGATGAGTGGTATTTTTTTCAGTCAAAAATAGAGGCGATTTTGAAGCGATGAGGAGGTCAAAATGAAAATTAGAGCATTTGAACGCTATGTAAATCAAATTATAAATCAAATTCCAACGTCTTATAAAGTGAGAAGGCGAATTAAAATGGACTTGTTGGAAACGCTTTACGCTCAAGCTGAAGCAACTGACGTCAAAGATCCAATAGAAGCGATGGGGCCTGTGGCGGAAGTCGCAAGGGAGTTTACAGAAAACTTATTGGAACATCAAATAAAAAAGGGTCACTATCAATCGGAATTTAAAAGTGAAGTTAATTTTTTTGGTATACCGCTAATACATGTAATTAGAGGCAATTTGGGTACTGCATTTGGCATAATTGCTATTGGTCCAAAGTCAGTTGGGTTGATCAGTGTTGGCGGATTGGCACTAGGGATAGTCAGTTTTGGTGGCTTATCTGTTGGAATGATAACTTTTGGTGGCATTGCCTTAGGGTATAACTTGGCGATAGGCGGTATGGCAATATCAAAAGTATTGGCAGTGGGAGGCCTTGCAGTAGCCAATACATTGGCTATCGGAGGCCTTGCAATTTCAAAAGAGGTTGCGATAGGTGGACAAGCTTCAGGTGTATTGATGGGCTACACAGATACTTTTAAAGCACTTCATGGAAAAGAGATTTATGCGTTTCGATTACCTGCTCAAAGCGAAGCCTTTATGCTTAAAGTTAGAAGTCTTTATCCAAATATGAATGCATTTCTTAAGTGGCTAATACAACTTTTTCTATAATAAATAAGTTAAAAAAAGCTTATTACGAGTGCATGATAACACTGGTGATAAGCTTTTCTAGAATCAGTGGATTATTTGTTTAAGCAACATTTTTTGTATTTTTTACCGCTGCCGCATGGACAAGGATCGTTACGCCCAATTTTCTCTTCAATACGTACCGTAACAGAATCACCATACGTTCTCTTGATTTCTTTCTGTTTTTCTTTTGTTAAAATTTCATCCCATACTGGAATCGTGTAGAGCCACTCTGCTTTTGCTTTATGCATGTTAAAGTAAAGTTTTTCAAGATCAATTGAAAGTTCAAAAGCACTTTCTTCAGTGATCGTCTCTAAATCGACCTCAGTTTCAAGACTCGTATTGATACCATCTAAAAACCCTAAACATAAAACAGGTTCTAAATCGTACGTCTTGCAGAAATCAGCGATTGTACTGCTGATTTTAGTAGATTTGCTCTCTAAAATGGCCGCGTAGATATCTTTCTCTTTTGACAGATATTCATTCCAAAAAGCATCGGATTGTGCTTGATCTATGCCCTTACCTTCGAGTATTTCATTCCATGAATCGTATAGCGTCATATTGAATCTCCCTTCACTAAAATTCCAAAAATAAGTTTATCACAGAAATTAAATGGTTTCAACTTTTATATTTTTTGGTATAATCGTATAGTATAAGATTCATTATAACATATTGATATTTTCGTAGAACTGAAGGGAGCATAATAAAATGAATACAGATCAGATCAAGGATGCATTACATAGATTCGATGAAGCTCAGGGCAAGATTAAAGCTTTGAACTATGCGATGTCTATGTTGTTTTGGGATGCTTCGACTGGAGCTCCTAAAAGTGGCGCCGATGCAAGAAGTAAATCTATTGGAACAATGAGTGGTTTTTTATATCAATTAACTGTAAATGATCAACTAGATCAAGACTTGATACTCCTGATGGCAAACCTCGAGTCACTTGATGAAATAAGACGTGTCTCCGTGAGTGAAGCCAAAAAAGAATATGATAAACTCACAAAAATACCAATGCATGAATTTCAAGCATACAATGAACTGATTTCTAAATCTTCGATGGTTTGGGAAGAAGCTAAAGCACAATCTGATTTCAAGATGTTTGAACCTTATCTCGAAAAGGTGATCAACACGCTTTTGAAATTTGCGGATTACCGAGGATTCGAGGGGCATCCTTATAACTTATATATCGATGATTTTGAACCAGGGATGTCAGTGGATCAACTCAATGTTTTTTTTGATGAATTGAGAGCACGAGTGGTCCCTTTGCTCAAAAAAATATCGGATAAACAGCTTGAAATTCAAACGGATTTCATAAATAAAAGTTATCCGACGCATTTACAAGATCAAGTTTCAAGGCAACTTTTAGACCTAATGAAATTTGATTTGGACAGAGGTATGCTCAAGGAAAGTGTTCATCCCTTTACGATGGGTGTTGACATTGATGATGTGAGGTTAACGACGCACTATTATGAAAACGACTTAGCATCAGCCATGCTGAGTACAGCTCATGAGGGCGGACATGCCATTTACGAACAAAACATTGATCGTAAATTACAACCGACATTACTTGCGACGGGTACATCAAATGGGATTCATGAATCTCAATCGAGGATCTATGAAAACAATTTTTGTAAAAGCAAAGCGTTTGTTTCATATTTCTTACCGTATCTAAAGTCTGTCTTCCCTGAGCAATTAGAAGCGATTGACGTGGAAACCTTCTATAGGGGGCTCAACAAAGTTGAACCTTCATTTATCAGGATCGAAGCAGACGAATTAACCTACTCACTTCACATTATGATCAGATACGAAATTGAACTGGGATTAATTGATGGCACTATCAAAGTAGGTGAATTGCCGAGCGTTTGGAACCAAAAAGTTAAAGACTACTTAGGCATTGTCCCCAAAAATGATGCTGAGGGCGTCCTACAGGACGTACATTGGTCAGAAGGCTTATTTGGCTATTTCCCTACCTACGCGCTAGGAAGTGCTTATGCCGCTCAAATTGCGCACTATATGGGCAAGGAGATCGATATCGAAGCCTGTCTTTCAAGAGGTGATTTTGAACCGTTGACAAAATGGTTAAACAATAAAGTGCATCAATATGGTGCCTTAAAAAAACCAAATGAGTTAATTGAGCTCATTACAGGAGAGCGTTTAAATTCTAAGTATTACTGTGACTATTTAGAAGAGAAGTTTTCGAAGGTTTATGAACTTTAAGCCTCGAACAAGAATTGTGATTAGGAGGAAATAATATGAGTCAACAAGTATTAAAAGGTAATTTATTAGTCGCACAAGGTGGCGGTCCAACAGCGGTGATCAACCAGTCCATGGTAGGTGTTGTCCTTGAAGCTAGAAGATATGCTCAAGTGGAAAGAATTTATGGTGCAGTACATGGCGTTGAAGGCATCGTAAACGAAGAATTCATGGATTTGACTAGGGAAACGGTTGCTAACCTTGAAGCGGTTGCAGCGACACCTTCTTCAGGATTACTATCCACACGTGTTAAGCCGACACCAGAATTTTGTAAAAAAATGTTTGAATCTATGAAAGCACATAATATCAGATTTTTCTTCTACATCGGCGGTAACGATTCTTCTGATACCGTTAGAATTGTCAATGAAGAAGCAAAAAGTCAAAATTATGAATTCAGAGCGGTTCACATTCCTAAAACAGTGGATAATGACCTCGTAATCAACGATCATACGCCTGGCTTTGGCTCGGCTGCAAGATATGTTGCATCAGCATTTGCAGGCATTAATTATGACAACAGAGCTTTATCTGGCGTTTATATTGGCGTGATCATGGGCAGACATGCAGGCTTTTTAACAGGTGCTTCTGCACTTGGTAGAGTGTTTGAAGATGATGGTCCGCATTTAATTTACTTCCCAGAAAAACCCTTTATCATCGAAAGCTTCCTTGCAGATGTCAAAGGTGTTTATGAGAAACATGGCAGATGTATCGTGGCAGTTTCTGAAGGGATTCAAGATGAAACCGGCGAAGCAATCGTCACGAAACTCCAAGATAATGTCGAAAGAGATGCACATGGTAATGTTCAATTATCAGGTACTGGTGCACTTGGCGATTTATTAGTAGCAGAAGTTAAAGCGAAACTTGGCATTGGTAGAGTTAGAGCGGATACTTTAGGTTATATGCAAAGATCTTTCTTAGGTTGTGTGTCTGATACGGATCAAAAAGAGGCTAGAGAAGTTGCTGAAAAAGCAGTTCAATATGCTCTAATTGACAACCTAGATGGTTCAGTGGTTATGGAGAGAACAGGCGATTATGCAGTGAGCTATAGACTTGTTGATCTTAAAGAAGTTGCTGCAAAGACGAAGCATATGCCAGCAGAATTTATGAATGCAGAAGGCAACAATGTGACAGATGCATTTATCAAATATGCAAAACCCTTGATTGGATCTGGCTTCAACCCAGGCGCAAAATTAAGAGCGCCAATGGTTGCGAAAATATTAAATAAATAGGGCTAAATATCCCTTTCCTAAAACGGTACACAAAATGTGTGCCGTTTTTTTAAAATAGATCATAAGATGATTTTTTCAACAGTTTAAGGGTATCCATCCTATATTGAGTATGATGAAATCAATGGACAATGTGGAATGCAACTATTTCCGAAGCTTTATTGGACAATGATAGATACAAGGAGGCAATAAATGAAAGTGCTATTTAGACAGCAACAAAATTTTTATAAGAGTGGCTTAACACGATCTGTAAACTTTCGGATTAACCAATTGACGAAGCTCAAAGAGGGCATTTTGGTGTATGAAAAAGAAATATTGGATGCTCTTCAAAAAGACCTTGGGAAACCCCACTTTGAGGGCTATGCCACAGAAGTTGGATTTGTACTCGATAGTATATCGGATATGATCAAACATTTGCCTGAGTGGTCCAAGGATCAGCATGTTAAAACACCATTGCATCAGCCCATGGCGAAAAGTTACTACAAGTACGATCCCTATGGAACCGTTTTGATTGTAGCGCCTTTCAACTATCCGTTTCAACTCTTAATAGAGCCATTAATTGGTGCAATGGCTGCAGGAAATACCGCTATTTTGAAGCCATCGGAGTATACACCTTATACAGAGGCTGTTATTTTAAAATTGATCTCAAAATTATTTGATCCGAATTACATTGCTGTGGTTACAGGGGGGCGTGAGGCCACAACAGAGCTGATTAACTTACCCTTCGATTATATATTCTTTACAGGGAGTGTGCCTGTGGGTAAGGTTGTTATGAGAGCCGCTGCAGAAAATTTAGTGCCTGTTACACTTGAACTAGGAGGCAAAAGTCCTGTTATTGTCCATAAAGATGCTCATGTTAAAGTTGCAGCAAAACGCATTGCTTGGGGCAAATTTATGAATGCAGGACAAATCTGTGTGGCACCAGATTATGTTTATGTACACAAGTCGATAGAAAAAGCTTTCATAGATGAACTTACAAATGTTCTTGTGGATTTCTATGGAATCGCGCCTATAAAGAGTCCAGATTATTGCCGCATTGTAAATGAGAGGCATTTTGATCGAATTACGGCACTTATAGATCATAGCAAGGTAATCATTGGCGGACAATACGATCGCGCAGAACGCTTTATTGCACCAACTGTGATGAAGGGGGTCGAGTGGTCAGATGCAGTGATGAAAGACGAAATCTTTGGTCCAGTGCTCCCGCTTTTAACTTATGAAAATCTAGAAGAGGTCATCGATGAGGTGAGAGCACACCCGAAACCACTGGCATTTTATGTGTTTTCGGAAAATGAAAAGATACAGGACTTGCTCATGGAACAGATTGCTTTTGGTGGTGGTTGTATCAATGATACGATTTCACATGTGGCATCCTCATCGTTGCCATTTGGCGGCGTTGGGCATTCCGGTATGGGGTCTTATCATGGACACGATAGCTTTTTAACCTTTTCACATCGCAAAAGCATCTTGAAAAAGTCAACGAAGTTGGATTTGTCGTTGATTTATCCACCTTATAAAAACAATATAAAATGGGTGAAAAAATTATTGAAATAAAATAACCGCCCATTTCCAGCACTCACTTAGAGTAATTGGAAATGGGCGGTTTTACATTTAAATGATCTTGTATCCAACGCCCCAAACGGTTTCTATGAAAGTGGTGTTTGGCGAAACGGCTTCTATTTTTTCCCTTATGCGCTTGACATGTACTGTAACCGTAAACGCATCTCCCAACGAATCGTATTTCCACACGCGTTCATAAATTTCTTCTTTTGAGAACACACGACCTCTATTTTTAGCGAGAAGCACGATAATTTCAAATTCTTTTGGCGTGAGATCTAAAAGTTCGCCCATTACCGAAAAAGTTTTGGTCATTTCGTTGATGACCATATCTCTGATGACGATATTGGAATCTTCATAGGAGCCATCTTGAGCTGATTTCATCTTCTGATAACGTCTGAGATGTGCCTTCACTCTGGCGATGAGTTCACTGGTACTAAAGGGTTTCGTCATGTAGTCATCCGCACCTACACCGAGGCCAAGGACGATATCCATATCTTGATCCTTGGCAGAAATAATGATGATGGGGATGTCTTTAACCGATTGAATGCGTTTACAAATATCAATCCCGTTGCCTTTTGGGAGCATTAAGTCCAAAATAATGAGGTTGACATTTTCAAGCATGGGAATAATCTTTGTTAAATCGCCAGTTTCCTCGATGACGACTTCGTAACCATTGATTTCAAGATAATCCTTTTGAAGACGTGCAATACTCTGATCATCTTCAATAATGAGTATTTTTTCCATATATTCTCCTATTCTTCATCGTAAGCCATTAAACGCATTGAAACCGTTAAACCTTTAGAATCATTACTATATGCGCTTATACGACCACCATGTGATTCGATAATATCTTTACAGATGCTGAGACCAATACCACTGCCTTTGATATTGAGATTTCTAGATTTGTCAGATCGGTAGAAGCGCTCAAAGACTTTATTGAGGTCGTCTTCATTGAGGCCGATACCATTGTCTGAAATATTGATAAAGACACCGTCATCATCTTGATTCGCTAAGATGATTATTTCTAAAGGCTCATTGCTCCTGTATTTGATCGAATTTCCGATGATGTTGATAAAAACACGCATGAGCTTTTCAGGGTCAGCGAAAACATGAGTATCTTTAATGATGTAATGGAGCGAAAGGCTCCCCCCAATCTTCTTAACATCGGATTCAAGGGCGTCTAAACAATCGTATAAGAAATTTCTGAGATTAATCTTTTGACGATTGAGCTGAATACCTTGCTGATCGTATTTGGCGATTACGGATAAATCGTTTATGAGGCTTTCGATCATATAAGTCTTGGCCTCGATGGTATCCAAGTATTCTTTTTTCGTAATTTCCGTTTGGGCAACGCCGTCTTTCAAACCTTGGATATAGCCTCGGATAGAGGTGATCGGTGTTCTTAAATCATGTGATATATTGGCGATGATTTCTTTCTTTTCAAGTTCTAAAGTCTGTTGTTTTTCGACAGATTTCTTTAGAGACTGTCTCATGCGTTCAATACTGCTTGCAAGCTCATCAAAGTCGTCGTTCTCATAATATTCTAGATTTGCATTGAGGTTACCTCGACCGATCTCATTCGTGGTAAAGGTCAATTTACGGATACTACGCTTCAGCGGATTTGAAATCCATGAAAGGATAATGGAAAGCACGGCCACGTTGAATACGGTATAGAGCATTAAGAAGACCCGCTCGGATAGTGAGTAAGCCATGTCCAGTCTCGTGCTGTCAATTAAGAGCTTTATATCAATTGGACCTGCATTTAGACGTTCATAATGATGATGTTGGAGCGAGTATCTTTCATGTGGCGCATTTTCCAGTCGACCATCGAATAAGAATTTTTCAAAAATATTATTGTACTGAATTTGCTCAGAATACGTTGAATAATATAATGCGTTGTTCTCATAAACTTCAATGATTAAAAAAGAGGTGCTGTAGTCTTTTGATTCGTGCTTGAACCTTTCAGTGAGAAAAAATTCTGATGAATTGCTGTAGGGGGCAACGAATCCCTCAAATTCACTAGATACTTTTGAAAAATTGTTAAAAATATCATAGTAAGTGTCAAAAAAGTGAATGAAATTCAGATTGTCGCTCAAAAAATTACTGGTGACCATTGTTGTGGCAATGGCAGGAATCACAATGATCAATATGAGCGAGATGATAAATTTAGTTCTTATTTTCATGATTACCTCATTTGTATCTCAAAAGTGGTCAGCGAAAGTCGCTTTATTTGTCTTCTCCTTTATTATATTATAACATCCTGTCATTTTTCTAAATGAAAAATTACAAATTAATAAATAAATTAGGTTTTCTTAAAGAATTGGACTTTCAAAAAGTGCTATAATAAACCATAATCATGTGATGAGGAGAGACTAATGTTCAAAAAAAAAGAAAATCAACCTTTGAGTTTAAAGGAAGCACACTACAAGTATGTATTGGAAGAAGACTTTGCGCACTATGCTGAATTTAAATCAAAGTTGGTTTATAAAACAAGAACCATCAGAGATCATGAAGTGCGTTATATAGAGAGAGGGGCAGGTCCACTACTCTTGATGTTACCGGGTTCAACTGGAAAAGCATTGTCTTTTTATGAGTACATAGAAGCATTTTCTGATAATTTCAGAACGGTTGCTATAGATTATCCCATCGTTGCATCGCTCAGTGAAATGAAGACGCTCATAACAGCCTTTATACTGGAAATTAAAGTGCCTGAAACGCCGGTATACGTCATGGCAAATTCATTTGGCACTGTGATTCTTCAAGAAATACTGATAGAATCGCCTGAATTATTTGATCAAATTTTCTTTATTCATGGGATTAGTAAGGACGACTTAGTGTCTAAAAAAACCGTTAAGCTACACCAACGTTCTATCAAGAGCTTTTTAAAATCGGTTTCATTTCTCAATTATGAAAGTTTTCAGAGGAGATTTGGCAAAAGAATTCGAAAAAGTGTCAATATCTACCCAGATCATATCAGCATGAGACTTTTCTGGGAAGGGTTCTATGAAGAAATGATTTATGACACGACTCAAAATGAGATGATTTCAAATTATAGGTTCATGAAAGATTTTTGGACGAATAGGACTTATGATAAGGCTCAGTTTGAAAAAGTAATAAAGCCAGTCTTCATCATTGAATCTTTAACGGATATGGATGCAGAACGCTCTGAAAAATTGGCGCTTTGTTCGCTTTTTAAGGGACATGAGCTGTTCGTATTAAAAGGGGATGCCAATTTATCACTCATCAAAAATAAAGATGAAATTGTTGACTTGGTGCATCATAAGATTATTAAATAATGCTTAAAATAATATTATGATTCATTTACAGGGCACTATTTTAAATTTTATTATGTTAACATGGTATTAGGTATTCTAACTTACAAATTATAAGATAGACGATCAAGGACTTTCCGTAAAAACATCATATGGTAGCGGGTTGCTCAACTTTTGGACTTTGACACCCAAGCCATCAGTACAAAAAGAAAATTAGGAGGTAGAGATTATGATTCAAATGATACTCAGCATGAATCCTATTGGTCAGTTGATCATAGGTGTGATTGTGATTATTTTGGTATTAACTGTTGTGGCACTTTTTAGAATAAAGGCAAGATATCTTGGCCTAATTTACGATATTGCTGAACATGAAAATCGAAATAATGCCGTTTTTAAAAATGAGATCAACAATGCCATTGTGGATGATTTTAAATCGGCACAATCTTTAAAAATTCAAGAAGTGAACACACCCTCTATTATTGATAAAAACATTAATCTATTCTTGAGTAAGACCTTGTTAGCAGAGCGATTTGCTCAGAGAGCTTCGGCCCTTATGATCGTTTTAGGATTAGTGGGGACCTTCTTTGGTTTGACACTTTCCATTTCAGAACTGGTATCGCTTTTGAGCAACACCAGCGAGGCGATTATTGGAGATGTGAATATGATCACGGGTGGTCTATTAAGCTCAATAAACGGGATGTCTGTGGCATTTGTGACTTCTTTATTTGGTATTACAGCTTCCATTTTAGTCAATCTATTGACGATTATATTTGGGATTCATGAAACACGAGAAAGTTACATTGCAGTCGCTGAAGAATATTTAGACAATGTTTTAGGCCTTAAAATTCAAGACTTAACACATACTGATGAAAATGGTAAAACACCGCTTGAAAATGCATTTGAAGCACTTGGAGAGCAACTTACAAAGAGCCTAGATGATGTTTCGCAACAAATGAGCTATCGCTTAACGGTGGCCTCTTCCAATATGAAGGATACCGCTGAAACGATTGAGAAGAGCCTTTCGACATTTGATCAGTCCATTCAAACTTTTTCTCAAAACACGAGAGATTTTGCTGAGTTCAATCATCATTTAAAAACCAATATTCAAAGAATGTCAGTGGCATTTGAAGATTTGACGGATGGCATTAAGGAAAATCGGAAATAAGCTTGAAGTTTTAAGGAGGAGCATATGAAAGCGAGAAAAAGACGCATTCATCAGGTTGACCAAGAAAATTTCTGGCCTTCTTTTACAGATATGATCTCCACAATTGCCATTATTTTATTCTTCGTCATGTTTTTGATGTATATCAATAACATTGTCACAGGCAAGAGCTTGGAGTTCATGAAAAAAGATCTTGATGATACGCAAAAGCAATTAGAAGCAAGTAAACTGGAAATCAGTCAGGCTCAAGAAAATTTGAGACTTTTAAAGATTGATTTAGACAGTACCATGGCAGAGGTTCAACAGGGGCAGATTGCACTTAAATTATCTCAAGAAGAGATTGATGCTCAAAAGCAAATTATTGCCAGCAGTAATCAAGAACTGGGTAATTTGAGACAAAAACTTCAAGGTATAGCCGTTTTGAGATTGGATGTCCTCACAGCAGTTAAAGACAGTATAGAGGCGAATATTGGTAAGACGAATACGGCTGGAGAGCCACTGGTTACCATAAGTGATACTGGTAATATCATTATCAATGAAAGCTTGGTTTTTGATACCGATTCTTACGTCATTAAAGAAGGTGGAAAAGCACTATTAGATCAACTTGCAAAATCTTTTGAAGAAGTGCTTAAAGATCCTGAAATTAGATCCAGTATAGATTCGATCAACATTCAAGGTCATACAGATGAACGGGGAACAGGTTCATATAATAGAGACTTGGGTTCTAAAAGAGCAACTGCGGTTGTCAACTATTTGATGGTATCCAATTCAAACCTCGAGAGCCAATTTGGGAAGTACTTCTTAGCAAGTTCGTTCTCGGAATACCGAAAAGTGGTGACGGGTACAACAGACGAAGCTTATGCGCAAAATAGAAGAATTGAAATCAGTGTGATTCTAAAGGATTCGCATATTCAAGATGTTATTAATGAGTACTTACAAGAATCACTAAAAGCCTTTGAAAACACACAGAATTCGGGGCAATAAAACCAATTGAAGTGCGTCGTATAGGTCGCATAAATTTATAAAATTAAAGGTGCATGATTCAGTGTTAATGACACGTGATATGCACCTTTTTTATAACCCTAAAATGTCATTAACTCGTAATCTGAAATTCATTGCATGGACACAATAAAAATGTATAATGTAAGAGATAAAATTTATACACAGCATATAGAACAGAAACGTTTGGAGAGGGAGATATGAAAAAACGCATTAGTTTGTTATTGATTATTATGATGATTTTATCGCAATGTTTAACATTTGCGGATTATGTTACGGTTTATGAAACAAAGAGTGATTTAGAGTATTTGGCAGATGGTGTTACCAAACAAACCATCATGAGATATACCAACGAAGGTTGGTTAAATATCAATGTGGTCAGAGTAGATCTTACAAAGCAAATGGACCTCACGGTTTTAACAGACGATAAGTTGTCCAGTAGAGACACGCTGTCTAAATTGCTGGATAAAAACAACGCGGATCATTCTGTGGTAGCTGCCATCAACAGCGACTTTTTTGATACCGCAAACAACACGACTATGGGGAACTTAGTACGAGATGGCAAAGTGCTCACGACAAGTGTGGGCTTAGATGAATTTGCTTCGTTTAATGTCACGAAAGACAACGTGCCCTATATAGGTTATATCAATTCGCCCAATAACAGCTTTACCAATGGTGTTTACACACAGAAGTTGACTTATATCAACAAGCCTTACTTGTCTTATGATCGAAGCATCTTATTTACATCAGATTGGGCATTACAGTCTTATGGTAATACCTTAGAGCAGGACATCGTTGAGCTTTTGGTCCAAAATGATGTCATAAAAGAGATCAGAAGAAAAGGATATCCTTTTACGATTCCACCTAACGGATACGTGATCTCATGTGTGGGACAGGATATTAATACAGCCTTATCCAATTTTAAAGTTGGAGATCCAATCACAGTAAATTATGATGTCAACTTTAGATATATGGATTTGAGCATCGGTGGTGGGGCGCAGATCGTTGCCGAAGGCCAAGTGCTTAAAACCTTTTCTCAAAATATAACGGGTAAACATCCTAGAAGTGCTGTTGGTATTTCTAAAAATCGGAAAGAGCTTACGATGGTAACCATTGATGGTAGAACGTCTTCGTTTAGAGGGGTTACTCAGACGGAACTTGGCAACATCATGATTGGGCTTGGCGCCTATGAAGCCATTAATCTCGATGGTGGGGGATCCACTCAAATGGTGGTTCAATCCCCGTGGGAAACATCTCCAACGATTGTAAATTACCCATCTGATAGTAGCGAACGTAAAATGTATACGGGACTTGCAGTGGCAAAAGTGTTATCGGATACACCTGTGTTGCTTCAAACGAAGATCGATCTGGACAGTCCTAACCTTGTTCTGGGCACTAAAACACCGATTGGGCTCAAAGCAATTGATTCTAACTATGTGCCGATGGACATCAATGCAGAGCATATAACTTGGAGCTTAACAGGTGTTCAGGGCAAAGTTGAAAAGGGTATTTTGACAACGCAATCTGAAGGGGAGGGTGTTCTTAAAGCCGTCTATGAAGGCCATAGTGCGGAATTTGTAATTCATGTTTATGACAACGCGGTGAAGCTCAACGTTTTCCCCTCTATTATAAAGGTAGACAAAAATGAGCGCAAAGCACTTTCGTTTTCTGTGACAACAAATGATGGCAAGAACATTGACTTGTCGAAAGACTCCGTAAAAGTGACCATGCCTGAGCTCGTGGGAACTTATGATCCTGAATCGGGTAGTTTTATAGCTGGAAACGGTGCACAGCAAGCTTTGGCTACATTTGAGTTCAATGGTCTTGTGAGTTATGTCCCTGTGGCGGTGGGCACTCAAAAGGTGACACTGGCAAGCTTTGAAAAGCCTACAGGAAAATTTGTAAGTTATCCAACGACTGTAGCGGGCAAGTATAGAGAGATACCAGTGCCTAAAAATGGCTTACAGTCTGGTATTTTAGAATATGATTTTACGGGATCTTCGGATACAAGAGCGGTCTATGTTGAATTTAACGAACCACTTGAATTGCCTGAAAATACGCAATCCATAGGGATGTGGGCTTTTGGTGATTATGGAAATGATCACTGGTTGAGAGGTAAAATCACAGATGCAGCAGGAGTAGCGACAAACATTACGTTCGCAAGACATGTGGATTGGGAGGGCTGGCAGTATGTCACTGCAGAACTTCCAAGTGATATGGTCTATCCACTACAACTCAGCAGAATTTATCTTGTTGAAACAGATGCTGAGTTAAAAGATCAGGGCACCATTTTGATGGACGATATCACTGCTATTGTGGGTCAAAATATCATCCTACAGGTACCCGAGCCTATTACCAAAATCAAAGCGCTATCTTCATATAGCATTCCAGCAGAACTCAAGAGTAAGACTTTGAAATTTGTCTTTAGCGATCTCAAAAACGATTTGCTTGCCTCATATGATCAAGTTGTGCTCAAAGACAGTAAGGCAAAGATGAGTATAGAAGAAAAACAAGGTGCTTGGGTGATTCGTATGAACAATATAGGCTCCAGTATCAGAACGAATGATTACACACAATGGACGAAGCTCATAGCCTTTGCTCAACAAAGTATAAAAAAGCCAGTCATTGTTGTGATGAACGATATCAATAAATACAATGATTCCTATGAAGGGGAATTGCTCATTAAACAATTGGGTATCATAAAAGCTCAAGGTGTTGATGTGGCAGTTATCTATCCGACAACGAATCCAGATTATGATATTAAGAGCAATAATGGGATTACGGTGATCCGTGTTCCTAAGGTTAAAACTTCTGTGTATGGTCTATCCGTAGCAGCAAGCCAATCTAAACTACACTTTGAAATTATTAAGTAGATAATGTCTTAAAAAAGTAATTTCATAACAAATAGATGACAAAAGAAGATGTTCACTGGACATCTTCTTTGCTTTGATATAATATAACCCTTAGGGGAGATAGCCTCCACTTCATAAAGTGGAGATGCCACCTTTTGATGAAGCATAAAAATAATGGTAAAACAGGAGGATTTATGACACCTTCAATGAACTAATCCGATGGAACAAAATAAGCATGTGGACCCTTATCCTTAAGGGTTATTAAATATGCTTAGAGGGATTAGTTGTGTCATGACTTTATACGATAGATAGTTGTATAAGACAGGGATGACCTGTTTTTTTAGTGCTAAAACGACAAATACCTCTAAGCTTAAGAGGAGGACGATTCTATGAGAGAACCCATATCGCTGATTATAACGGACACTTTATAATCAGGAGGTATAATAGATGATAGCCAAATATTCGATTCAATTTATACCTCTGCAAACCATGAGAAGAGGTATAGAAATAGATGAAATCGAAGCAGATAAATTGGGTTATCCAGACGAATGGCGCTTCAGAAGTGACACGCTATTGCCACAATTGTGGCCAAAAAGTGGTCTTTAAAGATTCACTTGTGAGAAGACAAAATGCAAATGGCAAAAACATTCACCATTTTGCAATTTATAAATGTGACAGCGGACATACTTGGAATCAAAAGATAGAGCAGTTTAAGACTATAGAGCACTTAGAGAACAAAAGAGGTTCATTCGATTCAACGGAAGCATCATCAGCGCATTGCGAAGTTGCCATCGAAACCCTCCTCGCAGAGGGGTACGAAATGCTTGAAATTGCATTCGAAAGCACGGAAAAAATAAGAGTGGACAAATTGCTCTCAAAGTCTATTTTAGATCGATCACGGACACAATTAAGTCGATTTTTTACAGAAGAACGTGTGACTGTAAATGATAAAATTGTGAGTGGTTGTTATAAAATCAGTCAAAAATCAATAATCAAAATCAAATTATAATTAAAGGTGCCCTCTTCAAAATGCGTAAAATCATTTTGAAGAGGGCCTTTTTATAGGTTTATTTGAGTAGAGTTTATTAAAGCTATTGCCTAGAGTATGCTTTTACAAATTGATTCTTACCATTCGATTTTGCCTTATACAGAGCGGTATCGGCCTGATGAATAAACATACCGCGTGAAGTGGTCAGACTTGGGATAATCGCATGGATACCGCCACTGATTGTGAGATAGCCTTGGTCGCTGAGTTTATGCGGGATTTTTAGATTTCGGATGTGCTCTAAAAGTTTTTTGGAAATAAATTCGAGCTCATCGATATCTTGATTATAATATATAATTGCAAATTCCTCGCCACCATATCTAGCAGTCATTAAAGCATTATCACAAAAGAGAGCGACTTCTCTCGCCAACATAGACAATGCTTCATCACCTTGAACATGACCATAGATGTCATTATAGGCCTTAAAATCATCCACATCGAAGAGAATTAATCCGATTTGTTTGCGCTCTTGAAATCCCTTTGAAATCAGTTCATCCAACAAATCATCAAATGCAAAGCGATTATGAAGTCCTGTGAGACCATCATGTTCAGCTCTGAAAGCCAAGAGATTGTTTGCAGCTTCAAGTTTGGTATTTATAATTTCAAGAGATGCATTTTTTTGTTCAAGTGCCATTGTCGTGAAAATTAAACGATGGCTTAATTTATGGATATAAAATAAAACGCCCATAAACAGTACCCAAAAGAGCAAATTCACAATTGTCTGTGGACGAATCCAGAAGGCAAGGCGATGCGTATAAAGGGATAAATCAACTTTTGAACCTATGAGCCAGTTGAGCTCTTCAGAATAATAAAAAACGTAAAGATCATGGTTCTCGGTAATTTCAGTAAGGTAGCCTGGCGTTATTTTTGCCTTGTTAAAACGCATCACAAACTCACCCTGAATCATCTGATTAATCTTTGAGAGGTCAGAAGTATCCGCCAATATCAGGCCGCTATCATTTACGATAAAAGAGTCGAAATGATCAGAATTTCTGATCTCCAATAATTTTGAACTGAGATCATCTAGATATAGATCTGTACTCAAAACACCTACGAGTTTATTTTGCACATAAAGGGGGGTACTGATGGCGATTACGGCATTATTGGATATACGGTCTACATAAACATTTGATATAATGGTTTTATTTTTTTTCAGGGCCTCTTTATACCACGATCTTTCCCTTGGATCATAGTCATCAGGAGGCAACCAATCCGTACTCGAAGCAAACTGCCCGTTTAGAAAGCCAATATAGGTTTCGTGTTTTAATTCTGACGAAAAATCATAGCTCAAGTATTTATTTGCAGTCATCGAATAATTGAGTTCAGAAAGCGTCAATTGGTTAAGTTGACTTTTAATCAAATCAACGCCTTTTACATAATCCAATAACCAGGCTTCAAAAATTTTAAGATCGGTGCTCATGGTATTCTTTAAGTGATCTTCGGTTCTTTGAACCTCTTCGGTTTTAAAAGTATAAATATTATATAAGGTAAGCGTTAACATAATCAATGCAAGCAAGAACATTGGATTTTGTCTTTTTAGTTTCATAAAACACCTCTAAATTTCTGTCCTCAAACATTATATCTCATTTGCGCCGATTCTTAAATGAAGAAGTTATGCTTTAAAAGTAAGAATAAGATTAGAGAACCGTAAGAAAAAATTAAGTGAATACTAAACTGCTGTAGGTAGTTGGGTACTTAAAATAAGCGTATCATGAGTTACAGAGGTGATATTAATGCTGAATTTTAAATCCAAAACGCTTAGTGAGCAAGACCTTATGGTGCAACTGAAAATTGTAATTGAAAGTTGCGATAAATCAGATTTTAAAACTAAGAAATTTGTAGGATTGCTTTATGATTATATACCCTATAATAATGGCTTAAAAACAAGGCTCGAGTTGATTGGAAAAACGGGTTATATAGAAGAGGTTATGAAGCTTGGCAAAGAGGCTGATAGCAATACTAAAAAGCTTGAAAGATTTTCTGTTCAAATCGCAAGCGAGTATGGATTTAGACCAGAAGTGATGATCAAAACTTTCAAATTGCTTGCAAAGACGCTTAATATTCCGGTCAAGTTGGAGCAAAGTGAAATTTCAAATGAAGGCAGTCAAATTATTTCAAACGCAGTTAAGGGGAATTTTTCAAAAAATCATAGAAAAGAGGCTGTGGAAAATGAAGTTAAGGGGTTGAGCGCTGTAGCCGCTAAATCGACGTTACCCAGCAAATCCGAAAATACGAGACCGACTTATGCCCCCCAAAATAAAAAAAGGTGGATCAGAAATAAGGGAAATTTGGTTAAAATACTATTTTACCTAGTTGCAGTTGTAGGTGGAGAACTCTACTTGAATAATTACTTCGGTAATGCACCAGTCGCGCTTCGTGCTTTTGAGTCAGTGGTGGTGATGTGGTGGCCTATATTGATCGTTGCAAGTGTTTTAATAAGTTTGATTGTGAACTTTGCATATAAAAAATTCAAAGTCAATTTAGCTAATTTTTTTCCAATCATTATGCTCATCTTCCAACTTGTTGGTATCGCTTTTAAAGTTGAAATACCTGTACTATATGAAAATATACAGGCAACAATTCTTTTGGTGCTAGTCGGCAGTTTTATTTTAACCACAGGATATGCCATTCGACTTCCAAAAGGTGCAACCGATTTTATAGCCCATAAAGCAATTTACAGTTATTATGCAACCGGTATCCTCTTTTTTCTAGGACAATATTTAGTGAGAATATCGGTATAAGTCAATTCAACAATAAGAAAGGAGTAAATTTATGTCAGATGTATTAAATAAAGGCAATCACGTATCCTCCAATACACATCGATACGAAGTGATCAGTGAATTGGGCACTGGTGGCCAAGGCAATGTCTATAGAGTCCGGGGAAATGAGGGTGACTACGCCTTAAAGTGGTATAGCAAAACGGCATCAACACCAGAACAATACGAGGCGATTCAACTTTTAATCGAAAAAGGCAACCCGAGTGAAAAGTTTATATGGCCAATTGAATTATGTGAGGGCGAATCACCGAATCACTTTGGGTATATCATGCCCTTAATCGATACCACAAAGTATACAAAAATGTCTCAATACTTTGCTGGTGAAATAAAAGTAAAGCGATTTGAAGTACTTATAGATGCTTGTATCAGGTTAGCACATGGGTTTAATGAACTTCATTTAAGTGGGCTCTGCTATAGAGATATTTCTTTTGGAAATCTATTTGTAGATTTTGAAACAGGAGATATTCGCATATGTGATAATGACAATGTCACTTTTGATAATTTGAAAGGGACAGATGAAATTTGGGGGACAAGTGGTTTTATGGCACCTGAAATCGTCAGAGGAGAAAGTGCTCCGAGTTCACAGACAGATTTGTTTTCACTGGCGGTTGTTATCTTCAGAATGCTCAATCTACAGCATCCACTACAAGGCCAAAGAGAATATGAAATTGAAATAGCAGATGTCGAATCAGAGCGTATGCTCTATGGCACTAACCCTGTGTTTATATACGATCCTATAGATGCAACAAATCGACCTGTTCCAAAGTATAAAGACATCGCTGAAGCGTACTGGCCGTATTACCCAGAAGGGATAAAAACACTTTTCACAGAGTCCTTTACAGTGGGCTTACACGATCCTCACCAAAGGATACGAGAATCCATATGGATCAAAGCCTTGAGTCAATTAAAGGGACAGGTGACTTATTGTTATCACTGTGAGCATCAAATATTTTATGATAAGCATATGGTGAAACAGACTTCCAAATGTCCTAAATGTCATCATACGATTAGAGTATTACCCCTAAGGATGAAAGTCGAGCATCAAATTATAATGCTCAATCATGATTCTGTGATTTATAAAAATCAGATAGATCCATCATCGATCATGGCTTATGATATTCAAGTTGCAAGAGTTGAGATTCATCCAAAACACCCAAGTGTATGGGGTCTTAGAAATCTTTCAAGTGATATTTGGACCTATACCACAGAGCAACAAGAGATTAGAGAAATTTCAAAGAATGGTGTCATTCCAATAAGAGCTGGCCAAGAGGTAAACTTCGGAACTGTGATTGGCATTATTCGATAAAAAAGAAACTGGATTTGGACACTTTAACTAAATGTGAAAACTAAAATAAATGATGAAATGACAAGGAGGCTATTATGTCAGTAGAACGTGAAGGTAGAATGGGCGCAAGAGACTTACACTTATTTTTTTTAATAGATGCATCGGATTCAATGAGTTACGGTGGTAAGGCAGAAACACTCAACAATGCCATAAGAGAATCAATCCCACATATCAAAGAAATTGCAAAAGAAACAGAAGGTACCATTAAAATCCATGCTCTTTCTTTCTCAACAGGTGCAAGGTGGATTGTTAGAAATGTAGATGTCAGAGATTTCTCTTGGGAAAATATAGTGACAAAAGGTGTGACCGATATGGGCCGTGGATTTGAAATCCTAGCGGAAAAACTTGAAACAGAATTTCAAGGCGCAAGGGGATATCAACCGGTTATGATTTTATTATCCGATGGATTGCCAACAGATGATTACGAGCAGGGGCTGAAGAAACTCAAAGAAACCAAGTGGGGCAGTAAAGCCATCAGAATTTCAATTGCAATTGGTTCAGAAACGGATATGGACGTCTTACAAGACTTTATTGGAGATTCTTTTAGAGGTGAATTGAAACCGCTACTGGCTAAAAATGCGAGCGAGCTTAAGAATTATATCAGATGGGCGTCTACCACGGTTTCAACAGCTTCTATCAATCCTGTAAAAAACACGATTCCACTTCCACCTACACTAGAATCTAATGTAAATGTTGAAGAATTGGATTGGTAAGTCCTAT
This sequence comes from Fusibacter sp. 3D3, assembly GCF_001748365.1. GTDB lineage: Bacteria > Bacillota > Clostridia > Peptostreptococcales > Acidaminobacteraceae > Fusibacter_A. The sequence goes on from NZ_BDHH01000010.1 coordinate 88,672, forward strand.
GAAAAATTGGAAGGTGATGAGCCATAGCCAAATTGGCTCATCACATGTTAAAAGTGAAAAACCAAATCAAGATGCTTATCTTTATAAAGAAGTGCCTAATTTTATAGGAGCGGTAAGCGATGGTCACGGTAATCGCGCACATGCACGAAGCGATATTGGATCGAGATTTGCAGTGGAAACTGCGATTGAATCTATTGACGAACTTCTCAATGGAGACGCTTTCAAATTATTTGCAGATGCTTTTTTTAATACCCTTACGGGGGATCAACCCCATGAGGAAGCTGAAAAAATGGAAACGCTTAAAATATTGATCTCCAACTGGCTACCGGATAAAATGGTTTCCAATTGGAGGCAAAAGGTTTTAAGGCATCATGAGGCACAAGAAAATTCAAATGCGGCAGATTCTGAAGCCTCAATCTATAAACTATACGGTTGCACTTTACTCTGTGCCTTTGAATACAATTCATACATGATTTTTATGCAAGTAGGGGATGGCCTCATTGGCATCTATGAACAAAATGGAAAAGTGATTCATCCAATAGCTGAGGATATCAGACATAGAGACAATGTCACAACTTCTATTTCAGACCTTTATGCACCTTTATCCTTTAAAACGGCAGTTTATCCCTTAAATGAGACCATAGAGTTTATCGCTTTGACCACAGATGGCATAGAGAATGCTTATCCGAATAGTGTAACAGATTACGTCTATTTTTATCATTCTATACATGGGTTGATTGTAGAAGAGCTCCCCGAATTAGAGCGACTGCTGGAACGTACGAGCCGTTATTCAGGTGATGATTCAACGGCTTTAATTTTATACAAGCCTTTGCAGACTGAATTAGATTTACAAAAGAGTGATGAGAGCTCAATTTTGTACACAAGCGTTTCAGAAGATTATGTCCCCATAGAACATTTTTTATGTGATTCGACGAGCAGCCGTTTTTTAGAGATTGCAGGAGAGCTCTGTTATTCCTTTGATCAATTTGAAACTTCTGGACTTTGTGTGATGGGGTTGGCCCTTCAGGATATTTGGTATAACCCTAAAGAGAATAGAATGTTACTGGTCAGTCGAATTTTGAGAGAAGTAACGCCGAAAACCCTTTATACATCGAGAAAACTCTTGGCTGATTTGCTTTATCTCATTTTATATAAAGTCAAGCCCGTATATAAACCCCAAAAGTGTATTCTGAAATTTGACAAGGCGTATGCAGAAGTGCTTCAAACGGAGATCAGTCATTATTCACCTAGGGCTTGGTCCCTTATCATAGACCAAATTAGACAAGAGACGCACTATGATTATGAACTTGGGACGTTTACCTTTGATGGTCTTCACGATGAGACTCAACTGAGTATTGTGACCCAATTGAGTCGTTACGAGATTTTTCACGATAGCACGCTCTATTTACACCAAATTTTGAAATCCAAAAAAATTACCAATCATAAAATCGCCAACGTGGTCGTTCATCCTAAAAAGCCTCAGATATGGGGACTTCAAAATTGTTCGAATCACGAGTGGGTTCAGTACGTAAAGGGAAGTGCTACACCCAGATATATTTCTAGAAATAAAACCGCAACCCTAATTGAGGGCAGTGTTATTTTCATGTATGGTATTCCAGTGAGCATTTTATCAAATGTTGACAGAAAAGATGCAAAAGAAGAGTTGTCTCAAAAATGATTTTTAATCATTTTGAGACGGCTCTTCTTTTTGATATAATACTATTATAATAGTAATGTAATTAAAATTGTGTGAGAAATGATTAATGGGGTATACTATTTATCATATAGCCTAAGATTTTAAGATGAATATTATAGATGTAAAACAGTTATTGACCATGATGTAAAAATATGGTATTATCATAGGAGAGAGAGATGCACAATATTTTATTAATTGCGATTGGCCCATCCATAGCATTGTTACTTTTTTTCTATTTTATTGATCGATATGATCGAGAACCTTTGGCATTACTTGGAAAATTGTTTTTAGGAGGGATGATAAGTGTTGTTCCAATTTTGCTTATTGAGTTAGGGTTACAAAGTCTTAATGTTTTACCGGGTATATTAGGTGTTGCCTATACTGCATTTATTGTAGCTGGCTTTACCGAAGAATTTTTTAAGAGATGGGTTGTTATGAAGATTGCCTATAAACATGAACACTTTAATGAACGCCTAGATGGTATTATTTACTGTGTATTTGTATCTCTTGGAATGGCGACTGTTGAAAATGTTTTTTACATATTTGGGAATGAAAATCCAATTTCAGTTGGGATTTTAAGAGGTTTCATTAGTGTTCCCATGCATATGTTGTTTGCAGTGACGATGGGCTATTATCTCTCTTTCGCTAAATTTACAACAGAGGAGGTTAGAAGGAAAAAATATTTGAAAATGACGTTATGGCGACCCGTTTTCTTACATGGTGTCTTTGATTTTCTGTTAATGAGTGGTCAAATATTGCTTACAATTGCCGTGGTTCCATTTGTGCTATGGTCATGGAAAGTAAATTTTGTAAAGTTAAAGAAATATTATAGAGATTCAAAAGGAATTCAAAATATGGACTATCTTGATGATTAAATAAAATATATTTTGGTATATATAAAAGAAAACATAAACTAAAAGGATGTGAATTGGGTGAAAACACAAAATTATGAATTACTAACCGAGTATATGTTAAAGCTCATGCCAACGATGAATAAGCGATTTTTCAGAGATGATGAGGTTTTTAAATCTGAGGAGCTCTTCCCATCGCATATACAAATTTTACTGGTTCTTGCGAATCACAAGCAATTGACGATGTCACAAATTTCAAGACAAATCAATGTCATTAATTCCAATTTGACACCATTAGTAGACAAACTCATCAAGTTTGGCTATTTAAAACGTCAACCTTACAAAAAAGACAGAAGAGTTGTACACATTTCTTTGACCACTTCAGGGAAAACATTTGTTGAAAAACACAAAAAGTACGTGGAATCATTGCTTGAAGAAAAATTAAGCACACTTCCTGACGCAAAAATAGTGGCACTTGAAGCACATTTAGTAGCAGTGTATGATACGATTATTGAATGTTTAGGAGAGAAGTAAAAAAATGAAACTACAATATTGTAAATTCGAGGTCTACATTCCCGAAACACATGTTTCACTGTTAATTGACGCGTTAAATGAGAAGCAGTTACTTAGGGAAGGTCATTACGATAGCGCTTATTGCTCTTATCCTGTTGAGGGACATTGGAGAGCACTGCAAGGTGCAAATCCATATGAAGGTGAAATCGGAAAAATGAAAACCTTGAACGAAATAAAACTTGAGTTTAGAACAATAGAGAGTCAAGCAGAAATTGCGTACGATATCATTAGAGCAATACATCCTTATGAAGTACCGGTGATCAATCGGATGATGGTGTTTTAGAGGGGATTGTATGAGCAGGACACATTTTGATATGATGAAATAGGATTAATTTATTTTAATCCTAATTTTTTTGGAGAGGGCTATATTGTAGCTGGGTAATAGCCTTCTAGAGGTGAAGTATGATCATTAGAAAAGCAGAAAAAGCAGATTGCCAAGAGGTGGTAAATCTGATTAAGTTAGCAATTGAAGACATGGCAAGTGTGTACACGGGCTATGAAAACGAAACACAGGTCAATGAGACTTTAAATGCCTTGTATTTAAAAAAACGAACAAGATTTAGTTTCCAAAATATTCATGTGCTCCACTATCAAAATAATGTTGCTGGTCAAATCACCGCTTATCCTGCGGCTATTTTACCAGAGCTCAACAAAGGCTTTGAATTTTTTTACAATCCTATGGCTAAAGACCGCAAGGCTCAATTAGAGGCGCTATTGGCTTCAAGAGAAGGGTTTGAGGATGAATACTACATTGATAGTCTAGCAGTCTATGAAGCCTGTAGAGGTCTTGGCTTTGCACGACATTTGATCAATGAGATCGAACTGATTGCGGCAAGTGCGGGCTATAAAAAATTGTCCTTATTAGTAGATCCTGACAATCAAAATGCAGAACGCTTATATGAAAAATGGGCTTTTAAATCGGATAAACGGATGGTTGTTTTAGGGCATTCTTATAAGCATATGGTGAAAGATATAGGTTGACGAATAAGTGAATAGAAGGGGATCATTTAATTGATAAGTTTTTGTAACGATTGAATGAATCCCTTTTTTTAAGGTATATAGTCAGTAGATGTAAATGTATTTATATAAAGGTGGTTATTATGAAAAAAACAATAATGATAGCGGGAGCTGCAGGTGAGGGCATCAATACCTCAGAACTCTTTCTTGAAAGGATGCTAAAGAGAGAGGGTTTTTTCGTACTCTCTTATAAAAACTACATGTCTAGAGTTAGAGGCGGTTTTAATTATGCCACAATTACTTTAGGCACTGAAATGGTTAATTCATGTGAAGATCGAGCGGATATTATCATTGCGTTAAACCAAGAAGCGCTTGATAAGAGTCCGATGATGCTTAAAAAAGAAGGCTTTATTTTAGCCAGCGATCAATTGAAAACGGATGCCGTAGAGGCTCATAAAAGTATTTTGTGGATAGAACAAGAACCTTTAAAAGCAGTTTCAAGTTCCAAAAATGCATTTAGCATGTGTGCCATAGGTGTGGTTTTAAAGAAGCTGGGTCTTGAACAAGAGGCCTTAAAAGGCATGACGCTTAAAAAATGGTCAGAAGAGGTTAATCAAACCAATCTAGCGGCAGGCACTTATGGATTTAGCCTTTTAGAATCTCAAATTAAAACAGAGATAACACATCAAAAAGAGACAATTTTAGTAAATGGCAATCAAGCGGTTGCACTTGGGGCGATGGCATCAGGGCTAGGCTTTTACAGTGCCTATCCAATGGCGCCTTCCACAGGCATAATCACTTATTTAGCAGCACATGAACGTGAGATGGGGCTTATTGTCGAACAAGCTGAAGATGAAATTGCAGCGATAATGGCAGCAATAGGTGCGGCCTCAAATGGCGTTAGAGCCATGACAGGCACTTCGGGCGGTGGCTTTGCCTTAATGGTGGAGGCACTTGGCTTTGCGGCGGTGAGTGAAGTCCCATTGGTTGTATGTAATGTTCAAAGGCCAGGGCCAGCAACAGGGCTCCCAACGCGTACAGAGCAAGCTGATCTATCTTTTGTAGTGACAGCATCTCAAGGCGAGTTTGCTCGAATTGTACTGGCACCTTTAACGGTGGAAGATGCTTTTTATACCACATTTAGAGCTTTCAACTTGGCTGAAAAATATCAAGTGCCTGTTATTATACTCACAGATCAATTGCTAGCGGATTCAACTCAAACCATTTCGAAATTCAAAACGAGTGGCCTTAAAATAGAGCGTTATTTGATGGAAGAGGTACAAACGCATTATAAACGTTATGATTTTGATCAAACTTTTGGAGGCAGAAAATACCCTGGGCTAGACGATCAAACATTAGTGATGACGGATTCGCATGTTCATGATGAATACGGCAATGAAACAGAAGATGAACAAATGACGATTAAACTCAAACATAAGTTTATCAGACGTATTGAAGGAATCAAAAATGAACTCAATGCGCCAATCTTTTATGGAAGTGAATCCTATAAAACGCTTTTGATCTGTTGGGGATCGACGTTTGGTGCCCTTAAAGATGCCGTGAATGCGCTCAATGATCAAGGCGAGTCCGTTGCAATGTTGGCATTTTCAGATGTCTTCCCAATAAAAGAAGATGTCTTAAAGGTCTACTTGAAAGAAAATGTAAATGTGATCAATGTGGAGGGAAATGCTTTTAATCAGTTCGGCAAGATACTCCGTATGGAAACGGGTGTTACTTTTACAAAATCCATTAATAAATACGATGGTAGACCGTTCAATGCGAGCTACATCATTGAAGCATATCGAAAATGAGGTGAATTTTATGACGAAAATCGAGACAATTAACAACCCTTTTGTAATGAATCATCCCACATCGTGGTGTCCAGGGTGTGGCAATTTTAGTATTTTAGAGAGCATCAATGAAACTTTAAATGATCTGGGGCTCACGCCTCAAGAAGTGCTTATGGTATCTGGTATTGGACAGGCAGCAAAATTACCACATTATATCCACGCACATGGTTTAAACTCACTTCATGGAAGGGCGCTTCCGGTCGTAATGGGTGCTCATGCGGCAAATCATAATCTTAGGATTATCTTGACCTCTGGTGATGGCGATACCTACGGTGAAGGGGGCAATCACTTTATTCACGGCATTAGACGGAATATGGATATCGTGCATATCGTTCATGACAACCAAATCTATGGTCTTACCAAAGGACAAGGATCCCCGACGACTGCTTTTGGTCAAAAAACGAGATTACAAGTAGATGGCATGAGACCTGATCCGCTTAATCCAGTTGCTCTAGCCATCAGTATGGATTGTAGTTTTGTTGCTAGAAGTTTTTCAGGAGACCCTGAGCATCTTAAAAGTATGATCAAGGCAGCGATGGCGCATAAAGGCTATGCCTTAATCGATGTGCTTCAACCTTGTATTTCATTTAATGAAGTCAATACGTTTAAGTGGTATAAAGAACGCGTTTATAAACTAGATCCCTCTTTTGATGCGACAGACAGAGTAAAAGCTTTTGAAAAAGCGCTTGAATTCGGTGACGAAGGTATTCCAATGGGCATACTCTATAAAAACGAGAAAGCGACATTTATCGAACGGATAGCGCACATAGATGAGCCACTTGTCTATAAAAAAAGAACGCCAGATGACGTTCAAAAATTACTCGAACAATTTGATTAAAAAGGGCACTATTAAAACCGTTAGAATGCCACAGAGACCGATTGCTGTACCGCTGAGTGCACCTTCGGTCTCTCCCATTTCAAGTGCTTTAGAAGTGCCGACTGCATGTGAAGATGTCCCGATGCCTATACCCCGTGCAATTGGATTTAAAAAAGGAAAGAGCTTAACGACATAGGGTGCTGCAAAAGCGCCTGTTATACCTGTTACAACAACCATGACCACTGTAATGGCAGGAGACCCCCCAATGATTTCGCTGAGGCTTATCGCCATAGGTGTAGTGATGGATTTAGGATAGAGAGAGTATAGTAATTCTTGAGGTAAGTGGAATAATGTCCCCAAGAGTTTGAGTATTAAAAACGAAGTAACAATGCCAGAACAAATCCCAATGATTAAACTTAAAAAGTATTTCTCAATGACCGCGCGTTGACGGTAGAGCATGTGACCGAGTGCCACTGTGAGCGGACTTAAAAAGTAATGGATCATGTTGCCGCCAATCATGTATTGCGTGTAAGAGATGCCTGTAAGGGTTAAAAAGATAATGATTAAGATCATGGCAATCAGAAGCGGATTGGCAAGATCGGATTTTGTCTTTTTTTTGATGATTAAACCGATCTGAAATGCAAATATAGTGATGAGAATCCCAAAAGAGGGGGATGATGTGAGCATTTAGCGATCTCCTTTCGTCAAAGCTTGGGTGACAAACATTGTGACGATCATGGTAATAACCGTTGAAGCAATACCGATTAGGATAAGCACCACGAGATCAGAAGTAAAAACAGCCATAACCCCAACACTTGCAGGAATGAAAAAGAAGGCAATGTTGTTGAGTAAGAAGTCACAGGTTTCTTCAATGTGTTTTTCCTTTAGAATGCCTAAACTTAAACCTAGGAAAAGTAGGATCATTCCGAGAATTGAACCCGGTATTAGTATGATTGGCCCGAGTAATATACTTAAACATTCACCGAGAAACCAGAAAAATAGCAATATTGCAAATTGAATTAAATAGATCATTTTACGCTCCTTTTATTAAAGTTAAAACTCATTATAGCGTATTGTTTTAGATAAAACAATCTTTCGCCGTGAAAAACTTCTGGTATTGAGCGATTCAATTCATCTTGCCTATAAGAACATTTCTTATTGTCTATAATACAAAAAACTGGCCCAATTGGACCAGTTTTTTGTATTTAGCGGGAGTTTGGACTCCTATCGGATCAAAAGCGTATACTCAGTCCGCTGCGCTGCCTTCGTAACCCTTGCAATCCTATCGGATTGCATTCAGTAGGAGTCCAGACTCCCATTGAATTAGGGAGATGAACCCCCACTTTTTAAAGTGGGGGTTCATCTCCCCAAGGGTTATAGTAACCTTGATAAAAGCGTGTTGCTACGTTTGATGAATTTGGTCATCGCATCTGGAGAGAGTTGAGAATGTGCAATTAATGCCAGATCGTATAACTGTTCCATGATCAATTGGCCCATTTCATCTACGTGATAATGTGTTTCAGTAACGGTTTTGGTAGCGGGTTCGACAACTTCTGCTGCATCTGAATCCTTAGAAGCTTTGGCATCTGTATTTGGGACCTCTTTTTCGATGGTCTCTTTGTATTCGCCAATGTGTGACATTAGATATTTTACAAGTGGATGCTTATGGTTGAGCAGTAACGTTGTTTCAGGTTTAAACATGTTTGGATCAAGACCGCCCATGCTACCCATACCATACATTTTCATCATGTCTTGCATTCTTCTTGCTTCTTCAGAAAGGGTCATCATACTTGCAATAGAAGCATCCTTCATGTTTTCAATTTTGAGTGTGACTTTTTCAAGACCCACTGCTGATTTGAAAGCACCTGTTAAGTCTGCCTGTAATGTTTTGATGTGTTCTGGATCTATGCTATCATCAGACTCTTTCATATGCTCCGTTAAATCAGAATCAACTCTTGTAAAGCTAACGCCTTCATTTTTAGCTTCCATGTGTGAGATGAACGCCGTATCAATACTGTGTTCCAAAACAACTGCGTTGAGCTCATGTGCTTTAAAGAGGTTAATGTACTGAGATTGCAAGAGTCTGTCGGTTACATAATAAATCTTTTTCTCTTCAGAATTTTCAAGATATTCGTCCAGTGTGACATATTTATCGTATATGCTTTTGAACAAGTAAATCTTTTGAATACTTTCAAAGAATTTTTCGTCTTTAAGCCCACCAAATTTTATGAATGGGTTAATATCATCCCAGAAGCCTTCGAATATTTCACGCTCTGTTTTAAATAAGCCATTGAGCTTATCGCCAACTTTCTTAGTGATATAATTGGAAATCTTACGGACAAAGCCATCGTTTTGAAGGAAACTTCTTGAGACGTTAAGCGGTAAGTCTGGACAATCAATCACGCCTTTTAAGAGCAATAAAAATTCAGGAATAACTTCTTTGATGTTGTCGGCAACAAATACTTGTGAGTTGTATAGTTTGATTTGACCTTCAAGACTGTCAAATTCAGTATTAAATTTAGGGAAATACAAGATCCCTTTTAAATTGAATGGGTAATCCATATTGAGATGAATCCAGAATAAAGGCTCTTTAAAATCTTTAAAAGTTGTTCGATAGAACTCTTTGTATTCTTCATCAGTACAATCGCTTGGCGCTTTAGCATAGAGCGGTAAAACGGTGTTCAGAGGCTTTGGTTCTTCAATGATCACATGACCCTCTTCATCCTCTTTGAGCGCTTTGCCGACCACAGTGAGGTAAATTTCGTATGGCATAAAAGAACAATATTTTTGAATGGTTTCTTTTAAAGTGAATTCATTTAAAAAGTCTTTGCCATCATCGCCCACGCGCAAGATAATTTCCGTACCTCTAGTTTGGCGGGTACCTTCTTGCATTTCGAATTCAGTACCCCCTTCACAATGCCAAAGCACTGGTTTGGCATCCTTCTTATAAGAAAGGGTATGGATTTCCACTTTTTCTGCAACCATGAAAGCGGAGTAAAAACCTAAACCAAAATGACCAATAATCTGTTCTTTGTCAGATTTATCCTTATATTGATTGAGAAAGTCCTCGGCACCAGAAAAAGCAATTTGATTGATGTATTTTTTTATTTCCTCATCCGTCATCCCAAGTCCATTATCCGAAATGGTGATTGTCTTTGCAGCTTCATCAAGCATCACATCAATTTTGAATGTAGGGTTTTCCTCAAGTTTAGTTTCGTTCATCATTGAAAGTTGCTTTAATTTTGTAATGGCATCACTGGCATTTGATATGAGTTCTCTTACGAAGATATCATGATCTGAGTAAAGCCATTTTTTAATAATTGGGAAAATATTTTCACTGTGAATGGATAAACTCCCTTTTTCCATTGACATAAAATCACTCCTTTTCTAAATCGTTTTGTCTCAAATGAGACTTTCTAAAAATATGATAGGCTTTTAGAGGCAAAATGTCAAGTAAAAATTAGCACTCGATAATATAGAGTGCTAACAATTCTGAAGATTGTTCGATTTGAGCATCATAAATGTAACAAAAGTTCTCATACTATAGACATTAAATAAATGATATAATTGTTATGTTGTAAAAGATTTGGGCATAAATAAATTAATATTGAAATTATAGTTTTTGAAAGGAGATACAGGATGAGAATTAGAGCAATTATGACACCCGTTAACAAATTACTGGTATTATCGACTACGGATTCTGCTGGAAAAGCACTCAAATTGATTGAAGAGAATGATTTTTTATCTTTGCCAGTCGCTGAAGAACGTCACTTTATAGGATTTCTTTCAAAACAATTTATCTATGAAACGTATTTCAAGGAAAATCAATCGGACTTTGAGGCCTTTTTAAAAAGACCTGTCAAAGAATTTATTCACAACAGAGTAGAATGTGTTAAGCAGGATTTATTAGTAGAAGAAGCGGCGGATATCTTCTTTAAAAATAAAGTTAGATTTTTACCTGTGGTAAATGAGCTCAATGAGTTTATAGGTATTTTAACACAAAAATCACTTTTTGGTGTAATCACTAAAGTGTATGGTCTTAAAGATCCTAAAATATCCATATTTACAGATGATTTCAAGGGTACTTTGGCTAAAATTTCAGAAATTATATCCAAAAATGGTGGCAATATAACTAATATTGCCTTGTTTGATACCGAAGTCATGGGCATTCAAGAGATTTCTGTGCGCATTGTAGGGCAAGATATTCATGTGATTGCAAAAAAACTTGAAGACAGAGGTTTCAAGGTTAGAGATATCGTTGAGGGCATAGTGGATTAAGATCTGTATGCGCCTAAAAAGAGAACTGTACTCATAATTTTCACAAAAATTATGAGTATGGAGCTCTTTTTTTTTGAAATTGCAAAGTGGTGTTGCGCCCTAAGACACGTAATCGTGTATAATAGGACTATAGTTTGAATAAAAGTGAACATTCTGATAAAAAATAGTTCGAAAGTCATGAAAAAACTATTTTATATATGGAAACATAAAGAAATAAAATATATAATAAAGAAGGCTGTGTCTAGAAAATTTCGAAAGGTGGTGATTCAATGAACAAATTTTATCGACCTTTTATGTTTACTATTGTGATCTTTGCAATAGGTTTTTTTGTGGACGCTTTGAAACAACCCGTTGATTGGTCCGCTTTTGATATGAGCTTTGTATTGATCGTGCTCGTCTGTGTGATTTCAGAGACAAATTATCGGTTCAGTCAAAGTTCGATTAAACATTCATTGACAGCACCACTGACTTTATTTCTTATATTTTATAAGCCCTTATTGCTGTGCTATTTTGGGGTTCTTATCTTTGAAACGATTGGAAAGGTTGTTAGTGTCAAAAGAGAAGGCGGGTCAAACCACATTCTTGATGAAAAATGGCTTTTTAATGTAGCACAATTTATATTGCTTATAGCACTTTCCAAATATTATATTGCTCAATTAACCATTTTACCAACAGTTGAGTTTATAACCCATTTGATGATATTAGTTTTTGCATACAATTTGATCAATACGCTTTTGACGCATTTGGTAATTAGCCTTCATAATAATACCAATCATTTTAAAAGAGGCATTATAAGAAATTTTATAGCCTATAGTTTCAGCTATTTTATTATTGTAATGGCCCTTATTTTCACTTATGAAGCGTATAATCTATTTGGGTTGATCGTGATCAGTATTTTCGTATTGCAGACTCAGGGATCAGCGCTTACAAGTCTCACAGCAAAAGAGCTCAATCAACGGTTGAGCGTGGATAAGATGACAAATGCTTTTAATCGAAACTTTTTTGATGAGGTTGTTGAATTGAATTTGATTCGGAAAAAGCCGTTTTCTATTTTGTTTATAGATTTGGATGATTTTAAACTCGTAAATGATGCCTATGGTCATGTGATCGGAGATGCGTTACTAATCGATTTTGTGGCGATTATAAAGAGTCTTTTAAGACGGGAAAATAGAGTTTTTCGATATGGTGGCGATGAATTCTGCATTATTTTCGATAATATGGAGCAGGCTGAAAGTGTTCGGAAAAGACTTGAAGCATTTGTTTTTATGTTTCAAGATGAAAAAAGTGAGACGATGATCTATTATCATATCTCCTTGGGGTTATACGACTATACCGCAGATTCAGACATCACATACAATGAGCTCATCCACCAAGTGGATCAAAATATGTACGATGACAAGCGCCGAAAAAAGGAAAAAGAAAAGACAGAAACTGTTTTTGAACTATTGTAATGCGTGGCTCAAAGAGATCACGATTAAAAGAGCTGATGGCATCATTTCTTGAACCACATAGAAAGATGCATCAGCTCTTTTTTATAAAGATTATGTGAACATGTGTTTTTTTCGCTTAGAGCGCCATTGAATCACAAGGTAAATCAAAAGAAAACCTGCATTGATCAGAAAAAGTGTTCCTAGGCAGTAAACGGTGAAAATCATAAAAAATTCAAGTGGCATCATCTGAAGTAACCGATCTTTTGCAGGATTTAAAAGCCAAAGATCATTGTAGAATAAGAGTTCGTGAAACTTTCTGAAAGCCATATCAAAATCAGACTGATATAAAATGCCGAGTATAATGAGCGTTATAAAACTGGATATAAAAGTTGAAAGCAGTATTTGGGAAAACCGAACCCAAGTTTTGCGCATTCTGTAGAGGGCTAAAACGCCTAGTGTTCCTGTAATACCGAGCAGAATATTTCTAATTTTTCGAGCTTTTCGGATCAAATTTTTGATATCATTTAAATGTGCTTGTTCTTTTGCGTTAAAATATTCAATTTCTTTGCCATCAAGGGTTGCAGTGACATGGATATCACCTGCACCTGTATTGATATACGTCACGAGTTCATATGTCACTTTTTCCAAATCTGTAGTGGAAATACCTACGATTTCGTTGACTTTTAATGCGTTGAAATGTTTAGTATAAAACGAATCGTTAAATGCATAAGCTTCAAATACATATAAATAAGTCAAAACTGAAATGAGGATGCCGATCAGAATAATGAGTGCGGTATCAAGTCTATTTGATGGATGTCTCATGTTGCCTCCTATATGAAATCAGAGTCGATGAAAAGCTCTGATAAGCTAAATAATAAAAGTTTTAATCCCCAAAAGAATGATGAGGTGAAGTGGATAAAAAGCATAAAAACTGAGTTTTAGAGTGCCTCGCGTACCATTGTATTTGGACAGCAAGGGAACCGCTAATAGGGAAGCGTTTTGAATCCATATATGGGGTTGTGACCAGTCGTTATACAAGTAGAGTAGTAAGACCTGATAAAACCCTAAAAGCAGTACAAGGCTAAAATAGAGCTTAGTGGGTGCTGCTCTGTAATATCTAAAAATCAAGATCATGCCAATGGCTAAGAAAAAACTATCAAATTGAAAAAAGGTGACAGCTAAACAAACCATTAGGGTTAAAACAAGCTGAATATACTTGGATTTAATTTGATCCAGTGTCCAAAGTAAAATCAAGCCCGTCGCAAGTGTGAAAAGAATATTTTGATAGTCGCTTTCAAAGTAATAGGCATAGGGTATCATGCTAAGAATACCCCAAAAAAGCAATCGCCCCACATAACGTTTTAAGTCATGTGTTTTTTCATACCCAATGGCGATGAAATAAGCCATTATAGGGAGTGTTAAGCGACCGATAATCCTCAGTACATAGAGATCTTCAAATAATACAGCACCTATATGATCGATTACCATAGCGATTATGGCAATACATTTTAATCCCATGGATGAAAACAGTCGCTTTTGCATGCGAATCCCCTTATTTTTAGGCTATTATAACATATTAATTCGAATATGACACGCTGAGTTGTTGTATTATTCATTTCATAAAATTATAATGGATACTAGGAGGATGATATCATGTTGAGAATTCTAATGGGTAAAGCTAAGAGTGGTAAAACCTATACAGTGTACAATGAAATTGAAAAAGCAATTAATTCTGGATTATCAGATCAGGTTATATTATTAGTACCAGAGCAATTCACATTGGAAGCAGAAAAAGGACTCCTAAAGCATATTGAGAAGAGCGGTTTTTTAGGCGTTGAAGTGTTGAGCTTTAAGCGCCTTATCCATAAATTGTTAAATGAAGTGGAAATGCCTCCACATAAGGAAATTACAACACTGGGGAGAACGATGCTACTTCGAAGTGTCTTTCAGAAAAGTGGTAGATCACTGACATACTATAGTGCTGCAAGTCAAAAAAAAGGATTTTTGAATCAATTTAATGATTTTTTAGATGAAATGAAGCACAGCCTTGTGGATGCAAGTTTGATACAAACGGCGTGCTCTCGTTTAGAGGAAACCTCGCTATTGAGTATGAAATTAAAAGATTTGGCGTTTTTATTAAATGCTTATGAAGAGGCTAAAACAGAAACCTACATGGATTCTGTGGATGTGATCACATTTGCACTGGAGCGTATGTCTGAATCCCAAAAACTCAAGCAGTCCCAAATATGGGTGGATGGATTTGACAGCTTCTCTAAAATAGAGTACCAAATTTTAGAACAACTTTTGTTATTGTGTGATCATTTAACCATAACTGTACCCTATGGCGAAAATCCTGTTTTTACGCATACGGGGATTTTATACAGACAATTGATGACACTCGCAAATCAGAATCAGATAGAGATTGCACAATATCTTCTAGAAAGAGCACATTCCAACTGGGAAATTGCACATTTGAGTGAACAATTGTTAGTATATCCTTATGAGCGTTTAAATAGACCTACCGATTCAATAAAACTTCACATGGCCAACACGGTGGCTTCGGAAGTGGAGCGCGTGGTAATTGATATCGTTGATTTAGTGAGATACAAAGGGTACAAGTGGCAAGATATAGCTGTAGTCACCAATGATTTGACAGGCTACGAATTTGTGATTAAACAACTTTTTACGGAATATAAAGTGCCTTTCTTTTTAGATCGCAAGATGAATATCCTTTCACATCCTTTGGTTCACTTGATCGTCAACAGTTTAAAAACGGTTCAAAGTCGATTCAAAAGAGAATATGTGATGAGCATGCTTAAAACAGGTTTGCTTGGATTTTCTGTGGATGAAATCAGTATTTTTGAGAACTATATCATCGAATTTGGCATACAAGGCAATCATTATAAAAAAGCCTTTACTAAAAACTATCAGAAAAGTAGAGCTTATGATTTAGAGCATATCAATCGATTGAGAGCAAAATTACTTGAAAAGTTGACGCCTTTATTGGAGATTTCCTCTTCTAAAAAACGAGTAGTGAAAACACTTTTAGAGGAAACCTATGCGTTTCTGGTGCTCAATGATATTGCCACGATTATCGATCGAGAAGTCCATGATTTTACAGAGAAAGGAGACTATGATTCGGCTCAACTCTTTGCGCAGATTTGGAATGTCGTGATTGAAACCTTAGATCAAACAGCAGAACTTTTAGGGGATGAATTGCTGTCGCTTGACGAAATCATAGAATTGCTTGAAACCGGTTTTGAACATGCGGAGATCGGTTTATTACCGCTTTATGAGAACCAAGTGCTCATAGGTTCCCTTGACCGATCAAGAGCGCACGCCATCAAGGCGTTATTTATTATGGGCATAAACGACGGTATATTACCAGAAACGGGAGGCGATCAACAGTTAATTGCAGAGTATGAAAAAGAACAACTCAAAGAAAAAGGCTTTAATATGATGCTTGATGGTAAAATGTTTGCAGATAAAGAAAACTATAATATCTATAATGCACTTACAAGACCGAGTGCATCTATTTACTTAAGTTATGCACTCACAAGTAACGCGGGCACTTCGCTTAGGCCGTCGTATCTCATTCAGAAATTGGTCAAAATCTTCCCTCAATTAGAGCCAACCCATGAGAGGGTACGCGTAGACATGGCTCATAAACCACATCATATTGCCACAGCTGAGGGCACTTTTAAGCACCTTGCCATCGAAATGAGAAAATCTGCAGATGGACATAGGATTCATCCCGATTGGGAGACAGCTTTTAAGTGGTATGCGCAGAATGCGCCAGAGAAGGCGTCTTTACTGCTTGAAGGGTTAACCTTTGAAAATCATGTTGAAAAAATTAACCGCAAAGTGATCGACACGCTTTATGAATTACCCATTAAGACCAGCGTCTCTCGTTTGGAGCAGTTTATGTGGTGCCCTTTTAAGCATTTTGTATCCTATGGCATAAAGCCGATCACGGTGAAACGCTACGAAATTACATTCCCCGATGTGGGCATATTATTTCACGGCGCACTTGAGCAATTTGGCAGGACGGTTTATGATCAAAACTTAGTCTGGCAGGATTTAGATCAAAAGACCTGTGATCAAATGATTGAAAAAATTGTGGAAGACATGGTCGATCATGATATATTCAGTTCGAAATTTCAATATCAATATTTGGTTCAAAAATTAAAACGCGTTTCTAAACGCGCAATATGGACTTTGACCAAACAACTTAAGCAAGGTGATTTTGTACCGATTGCTTTTGAGATGGCTTTTTCGGACGAAGGCTATGGTGCGCCACCGATGATCATAGAACTTGCAAATGGGGAAAAATTGATGCTTCGCGGGGTTATCGATCGCGTGGACTTACTTAAAACAGAACAATCGAGTTATGTAAAGATCATCGATTATAAATCGGGAGGGACCACTTTATCTTTATCGGATATCTATCATGGACTTCAAATGCAATTAATGGTTTATCTGAAAGCGTGTCTTGATAACCCAGACTATTTTAGAGTAGCAGATTTAAAGCCAGGGGGTATTTTTTACTTCAAGATTGACGATCCTATGATTCAGTCAGCTGAAGCGCTCTCGGAACTCATTGAAGCACAGATTGAAAGTCAGTTGAGACTGGATGGGATAGCACTTGAAGAACCCCTTATTTTAGAGAAAATGGACCGGATGCTCATCGAAGAGAACAAGTCAGTGGTGATGAAAGTGAGTTATAAAAAGGATGGCGCATTTACAAAAGATTCAAAGGTGCTACCACTGGAAACTTTTTATCATATGATTGATCATGTTAAAGAGAAAATTAAGGAAATCGGTATGACGCTACTTGAAGGGGAGATCAGTCCATCCCCCTGTCAAACTGAAGGCAGAATTGCATGTAATGCATGTGATTATCAATCCTTTTGTCAGTTTGATCCTAAATTTGAGGGCAATTCATATCGCATGTTGCCAAAACTGGATCAAGAAAGTATTATTCAAAAAGTAAAGGAGAAATCAAATGCCTAGTTGGACCAGAGAGCAGGAAGCCGCAATCTATTTAAGAAACGCAGATATGCTTGTATCAGCTGCTGCTGGATCAGGAAAAACAGCAGTACTCGTGGAGCGCATCATACAGATCGTCGTTCAGCAGCGCGTACCCATTCAGAATATTTTGGTGGTGACGTATACCAATGCAGCTGCTGGCGAGATGCGCGAACGCATAGAAATCGCTGTTTCAAAGGCAATTGAAGCCGAGGACGATCAAGACCTTAAGGCATTTTTAATAGATCAACTCAGAGTGCTCAACAGAGCGAGTATCAAAACTTTTCATGCTTTTTGTATGGACATCATCCGCAGTCATTTCCAGAAAATCAACATTGATCCAAGTTTTAGAATGCTCAACGAGACGGAACGAACAATACTTATAGAAGAAGCCATTGATTCAGCTTTTGAAAAGGCCTATGAAGCTGGGGAAGAGCGCTTCATCTATCTTGTGGAAGCTTATAGCGGCAACCGCGAAGATCAAAAGTTAAGAGAAATGATTAAGCAGATTTACAGATTTGTCATGAGTCAACCTTATCCGATGCAATGGCTCGAAAATCAGGTGAAAGCTTATAGACAAGAAGACCATCCGCTGCGCAAGACATGGGATGAACTGCTGTTAGAACAAGCGAGGACCAAAGTAGAAGGCGCGTTTGAACTCATAGAAGAGGGCCTCGAAATTTGCGAATTGCCAGGGGGGCCATTGCCTTATAAAGAAACGCTCCTCTCAGATTACAATCAATTTAAAAACGTTGATGAGGCAATTGCATCAGGTCATGTCAAGCAACTTGAAACCGCTGTTCTCAATTTTTCATTTGTAAGACTTAAGAGCATCAAAAAAGATGAAAAAGAGCTTATGGATGAAGTGCTCGTAGATACCGTTAAAACTCAGATTAGAGACAAACTTCTTAAAAAAAGTATTTATGAATCATTGATGGCACCTTTTAAAGAAAAATCAATGGACCGTTATTTTGAAGAATTCGAAAGATTGGGAATGGCACTTGGCATGATGAAGGCGCTCGTTGAAGCTTTTGATAAAACCTTTATGGATCTTAAAAATTCAAAAAATGTTTTAGATTTCAATGATTTAGAACATTATGCTATTCAAATATTAGAGGATGATATTATTGCAGGTACTTATCAAAATCAGTTTCAGTACCTCTTTGTAGATGAATATCAAGATGCAAGCAGCATTCAAGAGACGATTTTAACGCGCATTAAAAGCCCAAATAATCTCTTCATGGTGGGAGATGTCAAGCAGAGCATATACAAATTTAGATTAGCAGAACCAGCCCTTTTTTTAGAGAAGTTTAAAACTTACGATCAATACGACCAGATTTTAAGACAGTTTGAAGTTGAAACCGTACACGATTTGAATCCTAAATTAATAGGGACACATCAGATTCGGATTGACCTCAAAAAGAATTTTAGAACGAGAACTGAAATTTTAGAAGCTGTAAATTCATTATTTTCAAACATGATGTCAGAGCGCCTTGGAGAAATCACTTATGATGACTCCGCGCATCTTGTGGGTGGCACAGCATTTGAAGCCGTAGGAGGCCCCGCAGTTGAAATCAAAGTGATTTCTAAAAAAGCAATGCGCTCTGAGTGGGATCGTGCAACAGATGATATAGAGGCAAATGAGGTCGATTTAGATGCGGATGCGGATTCGGATTCGGATGCGGATGTCATGTCATTGGGACATCTGAAAACAGATGAAATAGAAGCGAGAACCATTGCGAGGCAAATAAAGTCTATTATCGGTAAACCCATTTTCTTTCCAAAGACACAGTCTTGGAAGCCTTGTACTTATAAAGATATTGTCATTTTGATCAGAAGCTTTAGATCTTGGCAAGAGACTTTTGACAGCGTTTTCGCAGAAGAGGGCGTTCCCTTTTATGCAGAGAGTAATTCTGGCTATTTTGACACTTTAGAAATCAGGTTGATGATCGACTACTTGAAAATATTGGATAATCCTTACCAAGACATATCTCTCATGGCGGTTTTAAGGTCGCCTATGTATCGGTTTACAATTGATGAACTCATTCATATACGCCAGCAAGGGACTGCAGGCGCTTACTTTTATGATCAGCTCGGAAGTATCCTTGTTCAGGCAGAAGACGCTGAAATTTTAAATGGAGATCTGAAACAAAAAGTTGAATTTTTCTTAAATCAGCTCGAGGCAATTCGAAGATTTGCAACTTATCATCCCATTGATGATGTGATTTTAAAGATTTTACAAGATACACAATTTTTAAACTATGTGAGTGTGATGCCCGGTGGTGTTTCAAGACAGGCGAATCTAAAACTGTTAATTGAAAGGGCCACACAATTTAAGAATTCTAAGATTGTGAGTTTAACCTTGTTTGTGCAGTTTTATGAGCAACTTTCAAAGACGAGTGGTGATATGGGCGTTGCCAGCAGTATAGGCGAAGCGGATGATGTGGTCAGGTTGATGAGTATTCATAAGTCAAAAGGGCTTGAGTTCCCTGTGGTTATGGTTGCAGGCCTTGGGCGCAAATTCAATCTAATGGACACCCATGGCGATTTGATCATGCATAAACACATCGGTATTGGATTATCCTATGTGGATGTTCCCATAAGAGCAAAATCCACGTCACTGGTTCAGTGGCTCTTAAAAGAACAACTTAAAATTGAAACGCTTTCAGAAGAGATGCGTGTGCTCTATGTGGCCTTAACCAGACCTGTGGATCGTCTATATTTATTTGCGACAGTTGCCGATGCGGAAAAGCGGTCTGTAAAGTGGCAGAGGGGCTGCTCTTATTATAATTTACTCACGGCAGGTGGTTTTATCGATTGGATTCTCAGTGTGGCGCCACAAAAATGCGAAATTATCGACCCGACCACTTTGATAGCCATTGAGCAAGAGGCCACCCAGACCAATCAGATGTCGATTGAAAAGTGGGCGATTTTAAAACAGCAATCAAAGGATCAAGTGCAGGCTGAAATCGGATTATCAGAAGTATATAAGCATTTGAATGCCCCTTTACCAGTCCCAGAACGGATCTATGAACCTCAGAAAATAGCGGTTTCTGATTTGAAGCAAAAAGACTTTGCGTTTAAGGCGCCTGCATTGACACAAACACCTCGGTTTTTAATTGAGAAAATCCCTTTGACACCGGCTGAAAAAGGGACTGCCATGCATAAAGTACTTGAAAAAATAGATTTCACTCAAACTTATACGGACAAAAGCCTTTTGGATTTTGTGAAACAACTTGTTGAATCTCGGTTTTTAACGGACCAAGAATTTGAAGCCATTGAAATTTCAAAAATTGATCAATTTTTAAACTCAGAATTGGGTATAAGGATTAAAAATGAACGCCATTATAAAGAAACGCCATTCGTTATAAAAGTAAACGAACAACTCATTCAAGGCATCATAGATCTCTATTTGGAAACAGATAAGGGCCTTGTGCTCATTGACTATAAGACGGATTTCGTGAGGGAGAGTGAGTTGCAAAATGTGGCAAATCGGTATAGAATACAACTTGATGCTTATGAAATGGCTCTTGAATCCATACTCAATAAACCCGTAGTCGAAAAAGTGATTGTATTTTTGAATCACAACAAAGCAATTGGTATTTAAATTTTAGGATGGGCTTATGAAATGTAAATTAGAATTAGAAGCTGCGATTGAAGCGGCAATGCTTGCAGGAGAAAAGATACTTGAAATTTATACAAAAGATTTTGAAGTTTGTTACAAATCTGATAAATCTCCAGTGACAGAAGCGGATATTGCTGCAAATGTAGTCATAGAGGCTATCCTTAGAAAGCACTTTCCCTCTGATGGCTTTTTAACTGAGGAAGCTGTTGATGACGACTCGCGGTTTACACAAAAGCGCTTTTGGATCATTGACCCCTTGGATGGCACGAAAGAATTCGTCAAAAAGAATGGTGAATTCGCAGTGAATATTGGATTAGTTCAAGAGGGTGAAATTTTATTAGGGGTTGTTTATGTGCCGAATACCAAAACACTTTATTATGCAGTTCGTGGCTACGGCGCGTATCAAGTGTTGGATCAGGTAACTCAGCGCATTCATGTTTCTGATCGAACAGCTTCATTTAGACTCTTAATCAGTCGATCTCATCCATCAAAGAGGACTTTGAGCCTTTTAGAGGCTTATGATGACCAAATTCATACCGTCACCAAGATGGGCAGTTCACTGAAAGGATGCTTAATCGCAACTGGGGCGTATGATGTGTATTACAACTTTGGACGCTCTATGAAATGGGATACTTGTGCAGTGGAGTGTATTGTCAAAGAAGCAGGTGGCATTTTCATGAAGCTAGACGATCGTCCCATTGACTACATGGAAGAAAATAAGGTCAATCATGGTTTTTATATCATCAATAGAAGCGAGAACAAAGTCGATGTTGAACAATTGAAAGCATTCGTTTCTCATAAATAGCTCAATCTGGAGGATTACGATGGAAAAAGGGTACATTCATATTTATACAGGTGATGGCAAAGGCAAGACGACGGCTGCTTTTGGTGTGGCGTTAAGGACAGCGCTTTTAGGGAAAAATGTCTTTATCGGACAGTTTATTAAAGGCATGAAGTACACTGAAACAAAAATATCTGAGTATTTGCCTCAAATTGAAATTGTACAGCTCGGTGAAACTTGCTTTATTGAAAAAACGCCTAAAGAAGAAGATGTCGATAGAGCTGTGCAAGGCTTAAAGCTGATGCGAGAAAAGTTGATTTCAGGACAATACGCTTTGGTGATCTTCGATGAAATTTCCATTGCGCTGTACTATAAACTGTTTAGTGAGGCAGATTTAATTGCTGTTTTAAATGAAAAACCATATGAAACGGAAGTGATTTTAACAGGACGCTATTGTTCGGAAGATTTGATTGATCTTGCAGATCTGGTTACAGAAATGAAAGAGATTAAACATTACTACCATCAAGGCGTCCTTTCGAGAGCGGGTATCGATTGTTAAACGGGCACATCATTTACAGATAAACTTCATATACAGAAGTGGAGGCTATCATAAAAGCCGATTTACCACAGAGCAGTATGACGGTTAAAGACTATTGTCTCGAGAAAAACCTAGAATTCTCTGTGATAAAAACGGCTTTAGAAAGTCTAATGGAGTGAAAGAGAGGCATTTGTAGTTTTGAGACCTGTGAGTTTGCCTATGGGAAAAACATAGAATTGGTTGAGTTCTTTAACATAGAGCATTTCGTAGATTTTGGGATTGATTTCACGGGTTTCTCCAATGATATTATATCCTAGGGCATTTGCATTAGCTGCGGCCCAGCCTCCAAGATTTGAAGTGTCCTCACTGACAATAACCTCTATATCAGCATCGATCATATAATCTGTGGATGAAAAAACTTGTGTGTTTATTGAACGGCGATTTTCATTGGTTTCAATTCTTGCGACGATATCGATTGGAAAAATAGGATCAGTTGCATATAACGCTTGTTGAAGATCTCCCCCACGGCAATTGGACAGATCGTATACGAGTTTATCAAATTGACCCTCATATTGATTTAAATCTCTGTAAATATTACCAGAGAGCCCATAAAAAAAAGCGTTAAATTTCAGAGTGAGCACGCGGTTTTCTAGTGTAGCAGTGTATTCAGGTGCAATCAGTTTCCGATAAGCAGATTCACAAATTGCATCTTCCCAGTCGAAAACAGCAAATTCAAGCACATTATCTCGACTCACTTTAGCGCCACCGATCTTTTCAATATAGGCGGAATAGAGAATCTCAAGTGTATCAAGAGGTTCGTCTGTATCCGCTTTTCCCCTTGTCACGGCAAGCATTGAATCTATCTCGGAATACTTGAGTGCAGTTTCATTGAGAAATTGGTATTCATTTTTCTTGACCAAAAGATCAGCACTTTTGGGAAGATAGACAGCTTTATAATAGAACATGCCAAATGTTGTGGAAAACAGGATAATTATAATCAAATTGATCGGTGTTATACGTCTTTGTATACTGGTCGTCATATGATGGTATGTGTATTTTTGAACAGTTCTGTAGAGTAAATAAGCCACAATAAAAAATAATGGAAATAGGACACTTTTAAGTACAATGGCACTTGTTTTAGAAAAAACCACAGTGATGATTAAAAGTGTTAAACACGTTAGAAAAGTAATAGAAAGCCCTTTCACACCAGTTGCATCAATTTGTTTTTGGGTGTCATCTATGTAACTTTTTTTCTTGGTGGGTTTAAAAAGTTCTTCAATGAAAACGACGCAGGTTAAAATCAATGCAACCGGAAATGCATTTGCGAAGAATAAATACCCGCCCTGAGTATCAAAAAAAGTAAACACAAAGAGTGAGATTGTTAAAAATATGATGAGAAAATGTTTTGTGAATGTCATACGTACCTCCTTTTTTAATATAACATGTATTCAAATCCATGTAAATTTTAAAATTGAGGTTCCCTTATTTGGATTTTCACGATAAAATAGAATTAAGAGAAAAAGAGGGATAATGCGTGTAGCGGGTAATTTTTGGGGGGATAATATGAAATATCATTTGATCGAAAAGGCACATCAAAAAAAGACAAACTGGTCGGGCGGAGAAACAACAGAAATCTTTATTTATCCTGAGCATGCCAATTATGCTGAAAGACAGTTTTCTTGGCGTGTGAGTAGCGCAACGGTTGAAAATGAAGAATCAGAGTTCACCCCTCTCTATGGCATCAAACGTTGGATTATGCCATTGGATGCACCTCTTTTGTTGAAACACAGAAATCAACAAAAATTATTATATGAGATTTTAGTAAAACCTTATGAAGCCCATTGTTTCAAAGGCGATTGGGATACAAAGAGTATTGGGGTAACACGTGACTTCAATCTCATGTTGAGAGAAGGTAGTTATGGTATCTTGAAACATTTCAAACTCGCAAAAGAAATTGATGTTGATATAGAATCCATATTTCCAGAGATATTTGACAATAGACTCGTTTTGATAGACAAGCTTTTTACGCTGGGGGTTTATTGCATTGCAGGACAGTATCGCGCACATCTGGGAGACTCTGATATTCCTGTGAAATCAAGCGAACTTTTACTTGTTGATAATGATTCTAAAATGATTCGTGAATATAAAACACTCAGTGTAAGCCAACAAAATGTCAATTTTTTAGATTTAGTCGTTTTTTTTGTAGCATATGATGCAGAATAAGAGGATTGAACGCATGATTTCAAAAGACAATAAAAGGATAGGCCTCATTAAGGATTTTACGTCTTAAGGAGGCCTGTTTTTATTTGAATCACTTCAGATGGATGTTCTAATTGGAAAACTGTTCTATGGGTACTTTTGAGATTGGAAGCATGATCGTAAAAGTAGTGCCATGATTGAGTTCGCTATCCACGTGGATGGCACCACCGTGTTGTTCAATGATGATTTTAGCAATTGACAGTCCAAGACCTGTTCCGCCATGTTGGTTATCTTTCAGCTTTGTTCTAGATTTATCAGCTCGATAAAATCGGTCGAAAACATGAGGTAAATCCTCTTTTGAGATGCCGATGCCGTTATCTGAGAACTCGACAACGTATTGACTCTGGGTGGCGCGAAGTGAAATTTTAATTTCACCTTCTTCAGGTGTATATTTAATACTGTTATCTACAAAAATCCTCAATGCTTGTTTAAGTTTGTCAATTGAACCGTAAATAAAGAGATTCTTATCGATATTTTCTACAATGGCATGTTGTTTATCAATGAGGTTTGTCTCTTTGGCGATTTCACAGATCAGATCTGATAAATTGAATTCGGCAAGATCCATTTTTAGAGCGCCTTTATCATTTCGCGCTATAAACAGTAAGCTCTCCACTAAACTGTGCATGTTTTCAGTTTCGCCAAGAATAGCTTGAATACTCTCTTCTAAAATAGCGGGATCATCTTTACCCCAACGATTGAGCATGCCAGCATAGCCTTTGATAACAGCGATAGGTGTTCGGAGTTCATGAGAAGCATCGGATACAAATTGTTTTTCACGTTCATAACTTTTCTGTATGTCGTCTAGCATTTGATTAAAAGTAAGTGCAAGATCTTTGAGTTCATCTTTGGTGCCACTGACATTTAAGCGCGTGCTTAAGTTGTTCACAGACATATCTTTCACTTGATCAGTCATGACTTTAATGGGTTTTAAATGTTTTCCTGCTAACTTTGAAGCGGAGAGGATGGAGGATAACATCAGCACAAAACCGAGCACAACACCAATGGGTAAAGTTGCCTCTATGGTCCCTCTGGATTTATTCATGTTTTTACCGAGGACGAAATAACGGGTCACCCCAGTAGCGTTCATATATTTTCCAGATTGATAAAGCGTGGGAAAGTTGGGGAAATCTTTAAAATCATAGGGCGCATAAGCCATGGCAGTATCATAATGAACACTTTGCTCTGTATTTTTAAAAATCAGATTCTTGTGCGCATCATAAAAATAAAAATAGAGGTCTTCACTGGCGATATAGTGAGTGACCACCGTGTCATTATAGACAAAACCGTCTTGAAGTAAACTTTGAATATACACCTCATTTTTTGAAAGCGATCCTTGAGTTTGATAATATAAAAAGTAAGAGAAACTCAAATAAGAGGTCGCAAATAAGAAGGCGATGAGAAAAATAACTCTAAAAGTATAGCCCAAAGTAAGTTTAAAGGTGATGTTGAATCTCAACAGAGAAATAAAACGATCATAGGATTTTGCCATATAGGAAGGTTCTGAGATTTCCACCGCTATAGGCACTGAAACTGCTTTTGGAGCTACAGTTTTAACCTTTGTAATAGCAGATTCTTGCTTTGAATCTCGAGCGTCCGATTTATTTTTTTTGTTGTTTTGAGTTTGCTTTTTTTGCTTTTTAAGGGTGCGTTTATATTTTTCCTTCTCAAGATAGGCTAATCTTTGCTTTACAATTTCTTCTGAAGCTTCATGCTGCTTGCTTTTTTTGCGTGCTTTTCTTTGATCTTGATAAGATTCAGTATCGCCCTTGTGATTGCTATTGACTTTGATTACAATAGGTGTTGAGTTTGGAACGCGCTTTTTTGAAGGCGTGCTCGGCTTGACGAAACGATTAGAGCCCGTTGTATCGCCATGCCCACTTTTAGGCTTATTTAACCCTGAATTAGGTCTCGTATTAAGTTCTTCAACTTGGTTTTTACTTATGATCTTCATCTTTAAATAAATAACCTACCCCTCTAACGGTGTGAATGAATTTCGTCTTAAACTGATCGTCAATTTTACTTCTTAAATAACGAATATACACATCGACGATTTTTGTCTCTCCAAAATAATCATAGCCCCAAACTTTATCGAGTATTTGCTCTCTGGAAAGGGCTATATTTCTATTTTCAGCAAGATAATGCAACAAATCAAACTCCGTTTTTGTAAGTTCGATGGTTTTTTCGCTGTATGAAGCGGTATATTGATTATAATCGATTTTAAGATTACCTGAGACAAAAGTATTCGGTGGAACAGCGTTCAAAGCAGGTGCTTTTCTAAAAATTCTTCTGATGCGGGCAAGCAGTTCTTCTATTGCAAAAGGTTTGGTCATATAATCGTCAGCTCCAAAATCAAGCCCCATCACCTTATCCATTGTGTCATCTTTGGCGGTGAGCATGATAATGGGAATTTCAGAGTTGAGTCTAATGCGTCTACAGACTTCCATGCCATTGAGCCCCGGTAACATAATGTCGAGCACAATGAGGTCAAATGAATCCTCAAGCGCACGTTCTAATCCAGTTCGGCCATCATGAACCGTTTGAACTTCAAAGCCTTCATGTTGCAATTCTAATTCTATAAATCTTGCGATTTTAACATCGTCTTCAACAACGAGTATTTTTTGCATATTTTTTCCTCCCTAATTTATGTAAAGCAGAGTCACTTTGTTTTAATATAGCATTATTCAGACTAGATTAAAAGGGGGAGGGCTTTGAATCTTGCTGTTTATAATCATATTTGAGCCATCTTCGATGTCTCAAATCGATTTTCGCTGACACCTTTCGGCTCAAATCTTATGATCTACAATAAAATCCCAGTTCATAAGAGTGTCAACTCATAAGAACTGGGATCAACGCTTCATTATAAAGAGAGTGTGTTTTTAAGAACGTCTGTCCTCAGGCTCTTTTTCCACAACAGTTTCTTCATCGAATTTGAAAGCATCTTCAACTTTAACCTTGCTGCCTTTTGGGTCGAGAATGACGATTTTGTAGCCAAATACGTAAGGTAAAACCAAGAGAATGAGTGAGATTGGTAAAGTCAACAGAATGATAATAGCGGCAACTGTTAATGGAATATCTAATACTTTTTTACCTTTTTTACCGATTACAAAACTTGTTTTGTGCATTTTATCAAAGAACTTTTTCATATCCTCGAAAAAATCATTTTGAGGTCTCTGATGACATTGCTGTCTATGATGTCTATACTCTTGTCTTAGATCTCTATTGCCATTTGAATTTTTTGGACCTGTTTTATGGGCATCTTCTAGGTGAATCAGGGCTTCAACCATATCTCCATCAAATTTTTCAAGTGCCTCTTTAGCTTCTTTATAGCTTATGTTTGCTCTTTCCATGAGCATATCAATTTTTTCTAAACTTACTGACATAATAACGCCTCCTTAGGTGTTTTCGTATGAGTTACATTATAGTGCTTAATCCTTAATGATGTACCAAATTTCGGTTAGAATTTGGATAGAATTCTCATGGGTCTCAAAAGGGTTTTATTCATTTTCCTCAAATTGAGATTTGATAATTTTACCGATATTTTTATCTTTCTTACCACTGGTTTTTAGCAGAACATTAAAACCGAGAAAGAATGGCAAAGCCAATGCGAGTAATGAAAATGGTAAAGTGAACCAAGCCACTAAAATCACAATGATGAGCGGTAATTCTAAATAAATTTTAGAATCCTTCTGCCATGCAATTTTCATGTTAAGCAATTTTTTAAAGATCTTTTTAGCGGTTGCACCCAAAAAACGCATTTGTGTTTTAAAAGCTTCGGATTTCCATTCAAGTTTAATTTCAGCTTCTTTATCGGATTTGGACTTTGAATTTGGAGTCTCGGCATTCGAGTTTTTGGCAGTTTCGGATTTGGAGTTCTGAGCTTCAATTAGGATAATGGCTTCTATCACATCGCCGTTTGAGGCTTGTAGTGCATCACTTGCTTCTTTGTAAGAGCAATGTGTGCGGTTGATAATTTGATCAATTTGATCTAAAGTGTTTGACATTTGAGGACCTCCTTTGTCAACTTTCTAACTTAATTATAGGAAACTTGTATTAATATAAAACCAAGAGAAGGTTAGAAAATAGGAAGAATTCCATGAAATTTTTCACACCAGAGGTTTACAAGATCCAATAAATATTGTATTATAAACATATGCTTATAAAACAAACTATAGTTTACACAAGGAGGTATTGTGACAGATCGTGAACAAGAAATTCTTGAAATTATAAAAGAAAATCCAATGATATCACAGGAATCACTCGCTCAAATTCTCAGTATTCAGCGTTCTTCTGTGGCGGTTCATATTTCTAATCTCATCAAAAAGGGCAAGATCAAAGGAAAAGGTTATATTGTATCTGAAGAACCCTATGTGGTGGTGGTGGGCGGTTGTAACATGGATATTTCAGGTCGCCCAACGCATAAGATGATTCTCCATGACTCCAATATCGGACAAGTTCAAACTTCCACAGGGGGCGTTGGTAGAAATATTGCAGAGAATTTATCACGGCTAGGCGTATCGGTTAAAATGATATCTGCTGTCGGCAATGATGAATTTGGTTCTGTAATCTTATCCGAGCTGAACACACTAAAAGTGGATACCAATGGTATTATGGTACATCAAAGTCAACCGACATCGACCTATTTAGCGGTTTCAGATGAAACGGGTGATATGCATGTGGCGATTTCTCAAATGAACATTGTAGATGAAATCTCGGTGGCCTATATTAATGAATTTCACCATGTGATTGAAAATGCAGGGTGCCTTGTGATGGACACCAACTTAAAAGAAGATGTTCTACAATTTATACTCAATAAATATGCTCATAAAAAAATATTTGTGGACACCGTGTCCACGGCTAAAGCGATTAAAGTAAAAGGATTGCTC
The DNA here is from genome assembly GCF_001748365.1 of Fusibacter sp. 3D3. Classification (GTDB taxonomy): domain Bacteria; phylum Bacillota; class Clostridia; order Peptostreptococcales; family Acidaminobacteraceae; genus Fusibacter_A. The sequence goes on from NZ_BDHH01000010.1 coordinate 118,238, forward strand.
GATAAGATTTATTTTTTAAAGCCCAACTTGCTAGAAGCTGAATTGCTTTCAGGTTATCCGTTAGAACAGTCAGACCTCTCGTTATTCTTAAAGACATTGCCTGTAAAAAAAGTAGCCATAAGTCTTGGCGAACAAGGTGTTTTGGGAAGGGATGAGGTTGAAATTGTGAAGATAGCCACCCCGAAGACAAAGATCGTCAATACAACAGGTGCAGGAGATGCGTTCATGGCAGGGATGGTTTTCTCTGAAATTAAGCAGCTCCCCTTTCAAGAAGCGCTTAGATTTGCCATGAGTTGTGCGACACATAATATAGAGCAAACAGAAACCGTTTCAAAATCACTTAATGAATCTATTATAATGAACCTTATTAAAGAAAGGATGTAAAAACATGTTTGATAACAAAATAGATATTCACCCAGAGGTTGCTAGAGCACTTTCAGAAGGAAAACCAGTGGTCGCACTGGAATCTACGATTATATCCCATGGCATGCCATATCCTCAAAATGTGGAAACCGCACGTGAAGTGGAAAACATCATTCGCGCAAAAGGGGTGGTTCCCGCAACCATCGCGATCCTCAAAGGGCGTATTAAAGTAGGGCTAACGGATGAAGAACTTGAATACTTAGGGCATACAAAAGGGGTTGCAAAAGTTTCCAGAAGAGACATGCCCTTTATAGTTGCTATGGGAAGAGATGGTGCGACAACAGTTGCTGCAACTATGATCTGTGCAGATTTAGCCGGTATCAAAATATTTGTAACAGGGGGCATCGGTGGTGTGCATCGTAATGCACAAGAAACCTTTGATATTTCAGCAGATTTAACAGAACTGGGTCAAACCAGTGTCGCTGTTATTTGTGCTGGGGCCAAATCAATCTTAGATATTGGGTTGACATTAGAGCATCTTGAAACATTAGGGGTACCTGTTATAGGCTATCAAACAGAAGAATTGCCTGCATTTTATACCCGAAAAAGCGGTTTTAATGTGGATTATAGAATTGATGATGCGAAAACAATTGCAGAATCCCTTCACGCAAAATGGACGATGGGTTTAAAAGGTGGCGTAGTGATTGCAAATCCGATTCCAGAAGTCTATCAAATGGATTTTGATGTCATTACAAATGCCATTGAAACGGCGTTAAGAGAAGCAGATGCAAATGGCGTTAAAGGTAAGGAAACAACCCCTTTCTTACTGGCGAAGGTGAAAGAATTGACTGGAGGGGATTCCCTCGACGCCAACATTCAACTGGTCTACAATAACGCAAGAATAGGTGCTGAAATTGCATTTGAATATTCAAAATTACATGGTTAATTATAGTTGATAAGCCTAAAAAGCGCTTTTCAGATTTGATCTGAAAGGCGCTTTTTTTAAGATAAATCATTAGTTCTCGTCCAGCAAAGAGCAGGAGTGTTCAACCTGCGCTTTGCGGTTAGACGAGAACGTGTCGGGTAAAACGAAGTTTTAGCAGACAATGATTATTCATTAGTTCTTGTCCAGCAAAGAGCAGGAGTGTTTAACCTGACAATGATTAAACCGTATGATTGTCAACTTGAAATTCAAATAGGTTGACAAACGTGCGATTATCCTTTACAATCATTTTAGCATTAGAATCCCTTTCAGTGCCACTCTATAAGCACATCGACTAGATTCGCGCTTATAAATAGCTGAAAGCATTTAAGTGGATGAGTTGCGTAAAGTCAATTTAATCTCCATGGATTGTCAACTAAATTAAGGTGAGGGATAATATGAAAACGAGAGATATGATTTTAATTTCTTTATTTGCAGCTTTAACTGCAATTGGTGCTTTTTTAAAAATTAATATTGGTGCAGTACCGTTTACCTTTCAATTTTTCTTCTGTGCCTATGCGGGTGTTTTTTTAGGCTCAAAAAAGGGCGGGTTATCACAGATCATCTATATCGTCATGGGGTTGATTGGAATTCCAATCTTTGCAAATGGGGGTGGCATTACTTATATTTTCAATCCGACATTTGGGTACTTGATTGGTTACTTTGTCTGTACTTTCACGATTGGCTATATAACTGAACGGATGACAAAGATTACCTTTCCAAAGATATTAGGGGCTGTTCTTTTGGGGCTATTCTTTACTTATCTCATTGGAGTGCCTTATCTTTACATGATTATCAAGCTTTATCTTGGGAAGGGTGATTATACAGTTTACAGTGCGCTTGCAGCAGGATTTTTACCTTTTATCATACCCGATGTGATCAAGTCTGTGATCATAGCATCTTCTTCTTTATTGGTATTGCCAAGACTTAGACAGGCAGGTTACACAGCGCATGTCGAAAAGGCATAAAAAATGATAAAAAAAATAGAACGTAGAATTTTACAGGGGGATTCCATTGACCGAAGCGAAGCTGTGTCACTTCTGGATGATGCAGTTTCACTGAGTGCTCTTATGGCATCGGCCAATAGAATAAGAATTGAACGTGCAGGCAATAAGCTGGCATTGTGCTCGATAATCAATGGCAAAAGTGGTCAGTGTTCAGAAGATTGTAAGTTCTGTGCGCAATCTGTTCACTATGAGACAGGTGTTGATACTTATGAGAAAATGTCGATTGAAAGCATTGTTGAAACTGCAAAAACACTAGAGCATGAAGGCGTGCATCGCTTTTCTATCGTAACGAGCGGCAGGGCACTGCATGAACGCGATTTGAATTGGCTCTTAGAAGCTTATCGAATCCTTAGACAAGTAACGGCTTTAGAGCTCTGTGCTTCGCATGGCATGTTAACACCCCAGCAAGCTGAAAAACTAAAGCAAGCCGGCGTTAGCACATATCATCATAATCTTGAGACTTCAAGAGCACATTATAAAGCGGTATGTACGACACATTCATACGAAGAGCGTATTGAGACCATTAAAAGCTGTCAAAACGTGGGGTTAAAAGTGTGCTCAGGCGGTATATTTGGTATTGATGAAACCGATGAGGATCGTATTGAAATGGCTTTTGAACTCAAGAAACTGGAGATCAAGTCAGTACCCGTTAATTTCTTGATGCCAATCCCTGGAACGCCAATGGCATTAAATCAGTTGCCTTCACCAGAGTGCATTTTGAGAATGCTGGCGATTTACAGAATGATTTTACCAGAGGCTGAGATTAGATTTGCAGGCGGGAGAGCTTATTTAGGTGAACTTGCGAAAAACGGTTTTCAAGGTGGGGTCAATGGAGCGTTATCTGGAAACTATTTGACCACCGTTGGCAACACCATAGCGCAAGATATTGAACTGGTTAAATCGCTTGGCTTCTATTTATAGAAGACAAGTGATACATAATGATTTAACTGCTTGTATAAAGGATGATAGCTTATGGGGTGCAATCTTTCTAGAATCTCTGAGTAGTACCACTTTTGAGCTTCAAATCCAGCATTAAAGCGATCCCAAAGGTCATCTCCTAAAACATCAAGATTACGAAAAATACTCATGATATTGGTGAGTTTATCAACACATACAATGAACAGCACATCAAGCGGCGCCTCTTGGATCTGAGCGAGATATTGCACTTTGCGCTCATGCCAAGTAAGACTCTTGTCATTTTCAGAACAAAAACCAACATAAGTTCTGACAAGCTTTCCAAATTTAGCTTCGATCATATCAAGTGTCATATCCGTATCTTCCACGGTATCATGTAAAATCCCTGCACAAATGACCTCATCGGACATCCCGTATTTTGCCAAGATCATACCCACTTCAAGAGGATGTGCCACATAGATGTCCAAATCCAACTTTCTAATTTGATTTTCATGCGCTAAGATAGCGGTGTGAATTGCATCGTATATTGTCATAAAAACCTCCTAACGGTGATTTGTTGCCAAGTGTTCTATTCTGATTAAATAGATCATAAGATTTGAGCCGAAAGACTTGAAGCGGAATGTGTGGCCGCTGAAAGGTATCAGCGAAAATCGGTTTGAGACATCGAAGATGTCTCAAATATGATTTTAGCATAGTTTTAGCAGAATGACTATTCCCAAAATACGTGATAAGTCAAGTAAAATATAAAAAATCCATCTAAAGTCTCATTTTTAAAAAAACATCAAAAAAACGTTAATTTCACCTATATATTGTGTATAATAGAGTGAGTGGACACAGCATATAGTTTTGTAAATGTGCTCAAAACCTTAGTATTGCTTGTTAAGGGGGCGATTTTTTGTATTCGATGATTGAAAAGAGAAATGGGGCGTTAAAGTCGTTTGATCGACATAAAATAGAAGCGGCAATTTTTAAATCTTTAGTGGTGACGAAGCCCTCAAGATTGAGAAAAGATTTGCTAAAACTCTCAGAAGTGGTGACGGATTATGTTTTGCTCTATTTAGAAGAAAAACAAATAAAAACATATCCTAAAGTAGAAATAATTCAAGATGCGGTTGAAAATATCTTGATGAAGATGGGCGAATATGAAACGGCAAAAAGTTATATTAAATACCGTTTTGAACATAAAAAGCAACGTGAAAACAAGAAAACGGCAATGGATATATTAGCGCTATTTGGGGATTATATAGGCCAAAATGACTGGCTTGTCAGAGAAAATTCAAACATGAGTTATTCGTTACAAGGCCTTAACAATCATATCATTTCCAAGGCATCGAAAGCGTTTTGGCTACACAATGTCTACTCGGAAACGGTCAAAATATCCCATGAAGAGGGTGCCATTCACATTCATGATTTGGGTCTTTTGTCGACTTATTGTTGTGGTTGGAGTCTTGAAGATTTATTGCTCAAAGGTTTTGGTGGTGTTCCTGGGAAAGTAGAATCTGCTGCAGCAAAGCATTTTGACACCGCTTTACTTCAACTGGTGAATTTTATCTATACAGTTCAGGGCGAAGCGGCAGGTGCACAAGCGGTGTCTAATTTTGACACGCTTTTAGCGCCATTTGTCAGAGTGGATCAGTTATCCTATAACGCTGTTAAACATGCTATGAAAACTTTTGTATTCAATATGAACATCGCAACGAGAGTGGGGTTTCAAACGCCGTTCTTCAATATTACGATGGATAAAGAAGTGCCCTCAACACATAGAGAAATGCCTATTATCATTGGTGGAAAACATCTATATGAGCAAGTATACGGAGATTATCAACACGAAATGGATTTGATCAACAAAGCATTTTGCGAAGTGATGATGGAAGGTGATGCGAAAGGTAGAATCTTTACCTTCCCGATTCCAACCTATAACATTACAGATGACTGGGAATGGAACAATGACGTAACAGATAAGATTATGGAGATGACTGCTAAGTATGGAACCCCTTACTTTAGTAATTTTGTTAACTCAGATTTAAATCCAGAAGATGTACGCAGCATGTGCTGTCGCCTTAGACTGGATAACAAAGCCCTTATTAAACGCGGTGGAGGGCTATTTGGAGCCAATCCTAAAACAGGGTCCATAGGTGTTGTCACAGTAAATATGGGACGGATCGGATATCTTTCAAAGACCTATGAAGAACTTTTAAATCGTGTGGAACGCTTGATGGAGATTGCAAAGGATTCACTTGAAGCAAAAAGGAAAGTTCTGGAAGAGAATATGCTTAGAGGGCTCTATCCCTATTCAAGATATTATTTAGAAGAAGTCTATCAAAATTATGGCGAATATTGGCATAATCATTTTGCGACTATTGGACCAAACGGCATGAATGAATGCATACAAAATTTCACTGATGGCAGAGATAATATTGTGACCACTCAAGGTCGAGAAATGGCAAAAGCGATTTTAGATCATATGAATGAGGTACTTATAAGGTTCCAACAGGAAACAGGCCATCTTTATAATCTTGAAGCGAGTCCTGCTGAAGGTGCTGCTTATCGCTTTGCAAAAGCAGATAAAGCATTGTATCCCAACATTATAACGGCTGGGGGCGATGTGCCCTATTATACGAATTCGACTCAACTCCCCGTTGGGTTTTCGACGGATTTATTTGAAGCCCTTGACTATCAAGATGATTTGCAAACCAAGTACACTGGTGGTACAGTTTTTCATGGTTTTATTCCAGAGAAGATTCACTCGATAGAAACGGTAAAATGTATTCTTCAAAAGGTCACTCGAAATTATAAACTTCCTTATTTCACCATTACACCGACCTTCAGCATATGTGAAGATCATAAGTATATCGCAGGTGAAGAACACACTTGCCCAACTTGTGGAAAACCAACAGAGGTTTGGTCTCGTGTAGTGGGATATCACCGCCCAATTAGTTCTTGGAACGATGGGAAACAATCCGAATTCGATGAACGCGTCGCTTTTTCAAATTTTTAGAGAAAATATGGAATTTTATGTGGCAACTCATAGAAAAATATTATCTATAAATCAAAGCGTATACTCAGTCCGCTTCGCTACCTTCGTAACACTTGCACAATCCTATCGGATTGCATTCAGTGGGCGTTTGGACTCCCACTGAATTAGGCATATGAACCCCCACTTTGAGAAGTGGGGGACATCTCCTCAAGGGTTATAATAAGACATATGATTTAGACTGAACATCGATTAGAAGGAGTCGTTATGGCATTAAAACACATAAAATTCGAAAGCTTTTTAAAAACTTCATTTATTGATTATCCAGATTTGATTTCTAGCGTTGCCTATTTTGGCAAGTGCAACTTCAAATGTCCCTATTGTCATAACGGGGACTTAGTTATGAGATCCAGTGAAAGGGTCAATTCCGAAGACTGGCTTTTACATTTGCAAAAAAGAAAAGGTTTAATTGACGGAGTCGTTATATCCGGTGGTGAACCTTCAATGAATAATGACATTTTACCTTTGTTAGAAGCACTCAGAAAGCTGTCCATGAAGATTAAGATCGATACAAATGGCAGTAATCCAGAATGGCTTGAAAATATCATTGAACATCAGTTGGTGGATTATATTGCCATGGACCTTAAGAATACACCTTCTAAATATGAGGCGACTGCAGGCATAGCACATTTTGACAATCAAGGACTCTTTAAAAGCATTCACACGATCATCCAAAGTGGTGTAAATCATGAATTTAGAACAACACTTATGAAGGAATTCCACGAATTAAGTGATTTAATAGAAATGGCAACACTTATAAACGGGAGTGAGCGCTACACTTTACAACAATACGAGTATAATGAGAAACAAATTATAGATCACCCCTTTACTGCGTATTCAGCAGATGAGATGAATCATATGAAAGCTCAAATTCAACCTTTGCTTAAAGGGACACACATAAATGTCATCAGTAAATATTGATTTTATAGTCAGCACTTTGTGGGTAAACTTTAAACCGCCAACTGCTGATTTTTTATTTTAGAGATATTGACGGCTAAAAGTGAAAAGCGTATAATGATACATTGTTAGAAAACTAGGAATGAGTGTGGAACATGATAATTAAGGGTAACGGTGTAGACATCGTTGAAATTGAAAGATTCAAAAAAATTATAGAAGAGAAACCAAAGTTTTTGAAACGTTTCTTTACGGCTTCCGAAAATGAGTTTTTTGAGAAAAAACAGATGAAAGCAGAGACGATTTCTGGAAATTTTGCAGCTAAGGAAGCTGTTTCAAAGGCGTTTGGTACAGGTGTAAGGGGATTTAATCTTGTGGATATTGAAGTGCTTAGGGATGAATTGGGTCAGCCTTATGTGAATTTATACAATGGTGCCAAGGCGATTGCGCATCAAAAAGGGATTGAGACATTGATGGTTTCAATTTCACATTCAAATGAAAATGCGATTGCATTTGTCATCGCTGTTGGGGAGGCGTGAAGTCATGAAAATCGCAACGGAAAAGGACATTAGAGCCATTGATTTGAAAGCGGTAGAAAAGTATCAAATACCGCAAATGGTTTTAATGGAAAATGCAGGTATTGCACTTGCGGAAGAAGTAAAAAAACATGTCAATAAGCATAGTAAAATCATTATTGTGGTAGGCATGGGAAACAATGGTGGTGATGGCTTGGTCTGTGCGAGGCATTTACACAACGAATCGTATGGGGTTAAAATATTCATGATTGGCAATCTTAAAAAGTTGTCAGAGCACGCCAATCGCAATTTTGAAATAATTAAACATTTAAGCATAACCGTGGAAATGATCAATGACATCGGAGGCGTTAAAAAACTGGGTAAAACGATCGCCTATGATGATGTTGTGGTAGATTGCATATTTGGAATTGGCATCACGAAAGATGTGGAAGGGGTTTATGAACTTGCGATAGATGAAATAAATGAATCCAAGGGCTATATCATTTCGTGTGATATTCCAAGTGGTATACATGCCAGTGAAGGGCTCGTCATGAAAACTGCAGTTCGTGCGCATAAAACAGTTGCACTTTGCCTTCCAAAAGTAGGAAATATAATGTACCCAGCTGCGGAATACAATGGCGAACTGGTTGTAAAAAAAATAGCGATTCCAAAAGAACTCATTGCGGAGATGATTATACCGCTTGAAACCATATCGCATGAAATGGTCAAACAGATGATTCCAAAGAGACCTAAAAATTCTCATAAGGGCCTTTATGGCAAGGCAAGCATAATTGCTGGATCTTTTGGAATGACAGGGGCTGCAATCTTGTGTGGTAAGAGTGCGCTTAGATCAGGCGTAGGTTTATTAAAACTGATCATCCCTGAATCGCTTCATGCGATCATCACTACAAGTGTTCCAGAAGCAGTGACAGTACCGCTTGCGGAGACGCGTAAGGGTGTTTTTGGGATAAATCAAGTGGAAAAATTAGTTCAAACCTGCGATACGGCAGATGTAATCGCGATTGGACCGGGTTGTGGTCAAAATGCTGAACTGAATGAAATATTGAGGCACTTGGTTACTTTAGTAGATAAACCTGTTATTATTGATGCAGATGGCTTGAATACGCTTGCCAGAAATGTCGATGTGCTCGGTCATAAGAAAAATGAAGTTGTGTTGACGCCGCATCCAGGTGAAATGAGTCGATTGACAAATTTACCACTTGAGGTGATTAATCTACACCCTATTACAACAGCGAGAGATTTTGCTAAAAAATGGAAAGTTATTGTGGTGTTAAAAGGCGCAAGGACTGTGATTGCGTTGCCATCTGGGCAGACTTATATCAACATCAATGGAAATCCAGGGATGGCAACTGCAGGGAGTGGTGATGTTTTAACAGGCATTATAACGAGTCTAGTGGCTCAAGGACTTAGTCCAGAAAAAGCTGCAGTTGCAGGGGTTTATATTCACGGCTATTCAGGTGATCTCATGGTGAGTCAAAAAGGTGAATATGGGTTGATCGCTGGAGATTTGATCGAAGGGATTACTCAAGCTTTCAAACATCTCGAACTGGATGTTTAGCACACAAAAAATCGTTAAAATTCAATAGTCAAGTTAAAAAAAATGGATTAAAATAGTCTTGGGACTGTTTTAGTCTATTTTTTTAACTTGATATTAGGGGGGCATATGAGTCAAAATACTTTAACGAGACCTGTTTGGGCAGAGATAAACTTAGATGCATTGGCATATAATATGAGAGCGGTCAGAAAGTGTATAAAACCTTCAACTTTGGCAAGTGCAGTCATCAAGGCAGATGGATATGGTCATGGGGCGGTACAAATTGCAGGCGTATTGCTAGATAATGGGGCAGACCGTTTGGCTGTAGCGACACTTTCAGAGGCTGTTCAACTCAGACGCGTTTATGGGGATACAGAAATTATGATATTGGGTTATACACCTAATGAAAATGCTGAAGAAGTCATTGGAAATGGATTGATTCAAACTGTATACCATATCGAACAAGCCGTTTTTTTGAATCAAAAGGCAATGGAAATGAATCGAAAATTAAAAGTACATGTAAAATTAGATACGGGCATGAGACGTATTGGCATGGCGATTACAGAAGAAACTGTGGCTCAAATTATAGAGATGACTACTTTTTCACATCTTATTATAGAAGGCTTATTTACGCATTTTGCAGTGGCTGATGAAACGGATAAAGCTTTTACACATACACAAGTTGAGCGGTTTAAGTGGGTGGCGGATAGGCTTGAAGCGCAGGGCGTAAGCATTCCTATAAAACATGTAGCCAACAGTGCAACCATCATTGACTGTCCAGAGTATCAATTTGATATGGTGAGAGCGGGTATTATGCTATATGGTTTATACCCGTCAAAGGATGTGAATCATAAGGCCGTTTCTTTAAAAGAAGTGATGTCGCTTAGAGCACAAATCTCACATGTGAAATATGTAGAAGCGGGAGAGGGCATCAGCTATGGTTTGATTTATAAAACGTGTGAAAAAGAGCAGATCGCAACTTTGCCGTTGGGCTATGCAGATGGATTTGCTAGAGGTTACACGGGCCTCGCAAAGGCAATTGTCAAAGGTAAAATCAAGCCAGTCATTGGGCGTATTTGCATGGATCAATGTATGTTGAGTGTCACTGGGATCGATGTAAATGTGGGCGATGTTGTGACTTTATTTGGAACTGAAGGGACTCAAGTGATTTCCATTGATGAATACGCGGATATGATTGGTACGATCAATTATGAGGTGGTTTGTATGATCTCTAAACGTGTTTTGAGGGTTTATAAAAAAGAGGACAAAATTGTAGCTGTTATAGATTATTTAAGATAATAAGGTGATTTTTATGGCGATTTCTTAGATTTTATGATAAAATGTTCAGTAGATAGAGACATATAAATGTAAAATGGGTTACGGGAAGCTAAAAAAAAAATATTTTGGGCAATTTTTTTGGGAGAAGAAGGGCTAAATTATACAATGTTTATGGATTCTTAAGACATTAAATTGTTTTATTTAATGTCACAAGTGTAACATAAGCTGAGAGAAATTGTTTAGATACAAAGGGTATCGTTAACAATGGGGGTTTTGTGATGAAAAAAAATGCTCAGTACAATTGTGAATCCTTTGGTGCGTACACCTTTTTTTTGAAAAATGTAGCATTAAAAGCACACAAGAAGAATGCTCTGAAAAATTGTAAAGCCTACGAGGCAATGCGTGTTGGCTACGAAATAATGGCTCAGATTAATTTAGAATTTTGTGAATCTGGGTTGATAGATTACTTATCTGCGTTATCTATCTTTGAATCAAAGTTGAATGGAGATGATAATTAAGGTGAATATTAAAAGAGGCGACGTATTTTTTGCAGATTTATCACCTGTGCGTGGTTCCGAACAAGGTGGGCAGAGACCCGTTTTGATCATTCAAAACGATATCGGTAATAAGTACAGCCCCACAGTGATCATAGCAGCGATTACAGCAAAAATAGCAAAAGCAAAATTACCGACACATGTTGAAGTGCAAGCTTCTCAAGTAGGCTTGTTAAAAGATTCTGTAGTTTTATTAGAACAAGTGAGAACGATTGATAAAACGCGATTGATTCAAAAACTTGGACATCTTGAAGAAGGTGTCATGGTGGATGTTGATAAGGCCTTGGTCATCAGCCTTGGTCTATATGAGGAAGATGCTTAAAATGCCTGTATATTTTTTATATACAGGTTTTTTCCTGTTGTATACATTGTATGGACATTTTGTATACCTTTTTTCTTGTTTTTTGAGGAACATGTTTTGAAATATAGCATGATCCATTCTCGTATGTTAAAATGATTGGTGATAGTGAATAAAATAAAGCGCTCAGGAGGCAGCAATGACATTTAATAAAAATCTGGTTATAGGTTTAACGCTTGGCATTTTTATTGGTATGCTAGGAATCGCCCAAGCAGATGGTACCGCGGGAACCACAACAGATCCTCTTGTTACTGTAAGTTATATGGAAATGAAACTTAAGGCGTTAGACGACAAATACTTAACAGAAGTAAATGCTTTAAAAACTCAAATAGAGCAAATGAATCAAGGTGGTAGTTCTACCACTGGATCGCAAGTGTTTGAAATCATCAGTATTCCAAAAGGCAATGCCGTTTACTTTGCAGATAGTGCTGAGTTTATAGTGCGGGTTGGCAATGCCAATGTGATTGATCCCAACGCAGTGGGCATCCCAGATTTAACAGAAGGTAGCAAAGTGTTAAATGGTAAAAGGGTCCCAATTGACCATCATATGCTTGTACCCAGCAATGATGGTAGAGGTATTTTGACAACTGAGGACTGCTGGATGATGATTAAGGGCAATTATACTATGATTTCAAATAATTAACGTGGAGGCATCATGAACTTAAAAAAGAAAATATACCTTATCTTATTTGTGATAAGTTTAATAGCAACGGGGACTATGCTTTTGAGTCGTATAAATGTTGAGAATCAGGCGAAAACTGTGGATATCGTTGCAGATTATTATGAATTTTCGCTCTTTGCAGATCAATTAGAAATATCTGATGAAGAAATGTTTAAGACGCTTTCTGAATCGGGTATATCCAGTGTTGCGCTTTCAGAAGACTCGCTTTACAGTTTAGTGAATGAACAAAAACCAATAGAGTACGATTTGCTTTCTAACGTGAAAAAAGATTTAGAATGGAAAACGCTTTATGACGGTCGAGCAGCTACTTTTCTCGAAGCCGATGAGAACAAGTATGATGTCGTTGTCAGAACTTATGATCAAGCGCTCTTTGAACGATTATCAGAAGCCATAGAAGCACGTTATGATATTGGCTTTTATGAATTTTTTGATGAAGAAGTGAATACGATTGTATTGAAAGGGACTATAGAGGATCTATACTATACAGAAGACAGCCGATATAAAGACATACTTGCAAAAGGTGTAAAACTCCCAAGAGTTGAAGTTTCATCTGCACTTGAGGACATTGGATTGGGATTCGATCCAGAAAAGATCGAAATTATAAAAGCGAGTGGATTGCCCATTAATTTGAGACCTATAAACTTTGGGAGATCAAATACAAATATCGCTAAAGCTTATTTTGATGATGTTGAAAAATATGGGGAAGAACCCATGGAAATCATATTTGGCGGTAAGTCGGTTTTGGGTTTTGAAGAAGATGTTAAAAATTACGATCCACTTTTATACGAAACACTCGTTGCTAAAAATGTGCCAATTGCTTTAATTGAGTCCTCGCTCCAAAGAGGTCATTCTGAACAATATGGGTTAACTCAACTGGCACAAGATCTCAATTACAATGTGGTGCGCGTTTTTCCTGTGATTGAGTATATTCAGCAGAGATATGATTATTTAGGCTATTACAAGGGTTCAATTGAGATTGAGAATACCCTTTATAGAGCCATTACAGAACGTAATATTAGAGCGGTCTATTTTAGACCTCATAAAGAGACTAATTTTACTTATTACGAAGTGTTAGACGATTACAAAACGATGTTTGCTCAATTGGAGGCGCGTCTTGAACCCCATGGTATAACACTTGGCAAACCCAGCGTCATGCCTTATCATACGGTTTCGCCATTTTTATTGATGTTGTCAGCTTTTGGCCTTTTAATTCTAGGATTGATTGCGCTTAAATTGATCTTTGATATCAATGAACGATTTGAATGGGTCTTGTTTGTTTTGGGAATGCTTTTTATTCCTGCCAGTGTATTCGTCATTCCAAATCTCAGTGTGGAGCTTTATGCTTTTGCAGCGGCCAATATATACCCAACAATAGCCATTATTTTCTTTATAGAGTATATCAAAGATATTTTGCTGAGTACAAAATATTATACTTTTAAAGGTATTATCGTGAAGGCAACCGTTGGCTTGACAGCAATTGTAATGCTGTGTTTGATTGGGGGGCTCACAGTAGGCGCAATTATGTCTAGATCAGACTACTTGGTGGAAATGAGTTTTTACAGAGGCGTTAAAGCGAGTCTGCTTCTACCGATGTTCCTTTTTGTAGCGGTGTACATCATTAAATTGGGTTATAGACGCAATGTGCATGATCTAGAGGAAAATACTTTCTTTATACAAGATCTCAAAGGCTTTTTACTTGAAAATGTGAAAGTGTATTACCTTGCAATTGCAGCGCTACTTGGCATTATTGTCTACATCTACATTGCGAGATCAGGCCATGAAACTAATGTTGAAGCCTTAAACATAGAAATTATTTTTAGAAACTTTTTAGAAAATGTTATGTTGGCAAGACCGAGGACGAAAGAAATTTTAATGGCATTTCCAGCATTTACAGCAACTGTATATTTAGCGTGTAGAGGCTATCAGCGCATTTTATTTCCGTTTGCCTTGACCGCTATGATTGGCTTTACCTCCGTGGTAAATACGTTCTGTCACTCAAGAGCGCCAATTTATTTATCCACAGTAAGGGAACTCTTATCTTTAACAATGGGTATTGGTATTGGTATAATTGTACTTGTGGTATTAGAAATTATCAATCGCATCTATGTTGCGTATTTTGGGAGCAAAAATTATGAATAAAGTCGTGATCTCGGGCTTTTATGGATTTCACAATATTGGTGATGAAGCTATTTTATTAACCTTGACAAAAAAGTTGAAAGAGATAAATCCTAATGTTCAAATCACTGTATTATCTAACAATCCAGTAGAGACCATGCAGAAATTTGATGTTAAAGCTATTAATAGAAGTGATGCTTTAAAAGTGGCAAAGGTCATTATGCAATGTGATGTGCTTTTAAGTGGTGGCGGAAGTCTTTTACAAGATGTAACCAGTGCAAGGAGTATCCATTATTATCTCAGTATCATTAGAATGGGTTTGATTTTCAGAAAGAAAGTTTTTCTCATAAGTCATGGGGTTGGTCCTCTAATCAGAGCATCCAATAAAAGACGTGTAAAACGTGTGCTCAATAAAGTGTATTGTATTACCGTAAGAGATATCAAATCCTATGAACTCTTGATGTCCATAGGGGTAAAACCTGAAAAAGCAAAAGTGACAACAGACCCTGTTATGGCATTAGATTGCCAGACCCTTGATGAAGGCAAGCACATCATCGATAATCTCAATCTAAAGGACCCCAGTCGTAAAAAATTGGCGATTGCCATTAGACAAAAGGATTTTAGAGATGATGCACATCGTGATTTGCTCGTTCAAATGGCAAATCGCCTCGCCAAGAGATATAATGTGATCTTTGTGCCATTCTACTATAAAAATGATACAAAGATTTTTCAAGACATCCATGATAAAACCGATGAACATGTTTATTTTATCATTGATAAGTATAATTCTTTGGCTTTCTTGAGTCTTATTCAAAATATGGATATACTCGTGGGTTCAAGATTACATTCGCTTATATTTTCGCTTGTTGCAGAAGTTCCCTTTGTGGGCATCAGTTATGATCCGAAAATTGAGAACTTCCTTGAAACCATTCAAATGGCACCAATATGCAGTATACATGATTTTAGGCCTGATGCCATAGAATCGGAAATTACAAGATACGAGCAAAATTACGAAACGGTTAAAGCACAGGTTATTCGTTCAAAAGCAAGCTTGATTAAGCTACTTGAGGTAAACGATGAAATATTAAAAACATTGATATAACCCTTGGGGAGATGAAACCCCACTTTAAAAAGTGGGGTTTCATCTCCCTAATTCAGTGGGAGTCCAAACTCCCACTGAATGCAATCCGATAGGATTGCGCAAGGGTTACGAAGGCAGCGAAGCGGACTGAGTATATATTAGGATTGCAAGGGTTACGAAGGCAGCGAAGCGGACAGAGTATACATTAGGATTGCAAGGGTTACGAAGGCAGCGAAGCGGACAGAGTATACATTAGGATTGCAAGGGTTACGAAGGCAGCGAAGCGGACAGAGTATGAACTTGTGAACCCGTAAGAATTGAAGGCGCAAGGGTTACGAAGGCAGCGAAGCGGACTGAGTATACATTAGGATTGCGCAAGGGTTACGAAGGCAGCGAAGCGGACAGAGTATACGCTTTGATTGGGGGATTAATGGAAATTTTTAAAGGCACAAACTATGTGAAAATATTCGGGGTTAGGATAGACAAGGTAACGATGGAAGAAGCGAATAAACGCCTTGTGAGCTATATGCAAGGTGAGGAGCTTAAAATGATCTTTACACCTAATCCAGAGTTTATTATGAAGGCACAAGATGATCCTGAATTCAAGACGATTTTATGTGAAGGGGATCTCGTGGTGCCAGATGGTATCGGCATTATTAAAGCTTCTAAAATACATCATTTAGAACTTCCGGAACGCGTTCCGGGTATAGAACTTATGGAAAAGGCGCTGGAGTATTGTAATCGGTCGAAAAAGAGTATATTTTTATTCGGCGGGAAACCTGGTGTTGCTGAGACCGCTGCAAAAAAAATACTGGAAAAATACCCTAATTTAATTGTCAAAGGAACTCAAGATGGTTACTTCGATGAAAAGGATGAACTGCGAATTCTAGATAAAATCAATGAACTAAAACCCGATATTCTATTCATCGGTCTTGGCGCTCCGAAGCAAGAAAAATGGATATACAAGCACCGAAAAATTATCAATTCAAAAGTAGCGATGGGCATAGGTGGCGCGATAGATGTGTGGGCAGGGGTTTCGAAACGAGCGCCCAAAATTTTTATTAAATTAGGCGTTGAATGGTTATATCGTTTGCTTAAAGAACCCACACGTATTGGTAGAATGATGATACTACCTCAATTTATGATTAAAGTTATTTTTTCTAAAACAATAGACAGTTAGCGTGTTCATGCGAAACTGGTTTTGGACACTCTAACCGTAAGATCACTAAAACAATTTTAATTTTGGAGGGATAAACATGAGCGATTCAATGTCAATGGCCGATTTAATGGCACAATATGAAACCAATAACGATCTTAAAAAGGGTGACGTTATTGAGGGCACAATACTTTCTGTAAATACAGAAGAAGTTATTGTGAATATCAATTACAGTTCAGATGGTGTGTTGCCTAAAGAAGAAATCACAGGAAGTACAACAGAAGGCTTAGAGGTCAACCAAAAAATTTCAGTTTTTGTTTTAAAAGCAGATAATGGCGATGGCAATGTGCTTTTATCTCAAAAAAAAGCAGACCAAATATTGGTATGGGACGAATTTGAAAAAATAATGAACAGTAAACGCCCTTTTAAAGTAAAGGTAAAAGAAGTGGTTACTGGTGGCTTAGTGGCTGACTACAAAGGGGCTCGTGTTTTTATACCCGCATCTCATGTGGCTTTAGCCTATGTAGAAGATCTCAAACCTTATTTACATCAAACCCTTGAAATTGTACTTATTGATTATAAAAAAGAAGATCAAAAAGTGGTTGGCTCTAGAAAAGTGATAGAACAGGAAGCGCAAGAGCGCTCAAAAGCAGATCGCTTATCAAGAATTTCACCAGATGATCGCATCACTGGAAAAGTGGTGAGAATAGCAGATTATGGTGCTTTCGTTGATTTAGGAGGCGTAGATGGTCTCGTTCACATTTCTCAAATGTCGAATAAGCGCATTAAGCATCCAAGTGAAGTCGTTCAAGAGGGTGCCTTAGTGGAAGTTATCGTGCTTGAAGTCAACAGAGAGAAAGAGCGTATCAGTCTTAAGTTAGCCGATATAAAAGAAAGTCCATGGGAAACCGTTGACGTACATTATCATGTAGACGATGTTGTTGCAGGCAAGGTCACAAGAATTATGAACTTCGGTGCATTTGTTGAAATTGAGGATGGCCTTGAAGGTTTAATTCATATTTCTGAACTTTCAGAACAACATGTTTCTAGAGTTCAAGAAGTGGTTAATGTCGGCGATGAAATTGAAGTGATGATCATTCAAATTGACAGCGAAAACCAAAAGATGGGATTGAGTTTAAAAGCGGCAAAAGAAGCTGAACTATCAGATTTTGAACCCTATGCAGAAGAAGAGCAAACCACAACATTAAGCGATCTCTTTGGGGATAAACTTAAAAATTTAAAATTCTAAATCAATATCAAATACAGCCATGGGGGAAAGTAGAAGTAATTTTTGAAATAACCCTTGAGAATAGGCCTCTTCGCTTTTTAAAGCGGAGAGGCCTATTCTCAAATCAGTGGGCGCCTTTCCGCCCACTGATTGCAAGCCGTGAGGATTGTAAGGGTTACGAAGGAAGCGCAGCGGCCTGAGTATGGGCGCCTTTCCGCCCACTGATTGCAAGCCGTGAGGATTGCATAAGGGTTACGAAGGAAGCGCAGCGGCCTGAGTATGGGCGCCTTTCTGCCCACTGATTGCAATCCGTGAGGATTGTAAGGGTTACGAAGGAAGCGCAGCGGCCTGAGTATGGGCGCCTTTCCGCCCACTGATTGCAATCCGTGAGGATTGCATAAGGGTTACGAAGGAAGCGCAGCGGCCTGAGTATGGGCGCCTTGCGGCCTGAGTATGGCATAAATGATTTTGACACAAAAAAAAGGGTATTAAGGGTTTGTGTAGAAATCTATAAATATAGGGGACAATTAAAATGAACCTTTCTAATCCGAACTCAAATAAACTTACAACATGGAGGCGATTATGGAATATTTAAAGCTAAAACCGGAACAACTCAATAATAAGTGTGAATCCAAAAGGTTTGAGTTTAAAACGACAGAAGATTTACCACCCATTAGAGGTATTATAGGTCAAGAACGTGCTAAAAAAGCACTGCAGTTTGGATTGAACGTCACCAAAAAAGGCTATAACATCTATGTTTCGGGTCAATGGGGCACAGGGCGTAATAGCTTCGTCAATATGCTCACAGAGGAACAGGCTGTTAAGCAACCTGCACCTTCTGATTGGCTCTATGTCAACAATTTTAAAGATCAGTATCATCCAATTGCGATTAAAATAGATAATGGTGAAGGCAAAAACTTTATCAAATATGTAGAGAGATCTATTCGATTTTTGAGAAAGGGCATGGAAGAAATTTTCTCAAGCAGAGATTATGAAAATGCACGTCAAAAACTTGTGGAAGAATATAATGTTCATTCTGCAAATGTCATCGAAAAATTAAATTTTGTAGGCGAAAAATATGGCTTTTTATTCTCTCTAAGCGAAAAGGGCATTGTGAGTATTCCGCTAAAAGATGGCAAACCCATGAATGAAGAAGAATATAAGACCATCACACAAGAAGAATATGATAAAATGATGGGAAATTCTCAAAAGCTAAATCTGGAGACGATCGATTTATTTAATCGGTTGCGATTAGAAGAAGAAAATTTGAGAAATAAACTGAAGAGTTTAGATGAACAAATGGGAAGGCATCTTGTGAAATTCCATTTGGACACGATTAAAGAAAAATTTAAAAACAATGATGATATCAAAAAGTATTTAGAATTTTTAGAAGAGGACATCATTGAAAATTTAGATGAGTTTAAGCAAGAAGAAGCAGAATCAGATGAGCAAAATCCACTTGCTATGTTTGCGATGGGTCAACAAAATCCAGAAGCTTTTTTTGAGCGTTATCGCATTAATCTATTCGTAGATAATTCTGAAACGCAAAGTGCACCCGTGGTATTTGAGTCAAATCCTACTTATTTCAATTTAGCAGGGAGTATTGAATATTTAAATGAAATGGGTGTTATGAAGACAGATTTCACTATGATCAAACCGGGAGCGCTTCACAGAGCTAATGGAGGGTATCTCATCTTGCTGGCAAAAGATATTTTAGCCAATCCATTTGCATGGAAAAGTTTAAAACGATCTCTGCTAGATGAGTCTGTTTCCATTGACAGCCGTATATCATCATCGGGTGCCTTAGTTTCACATACCATTAAACCTCAACCTATTCCAATAGATGTTAAAGTTATCGTCATAGGGGATTACTATACGTATTCGTTGTTGAATGCATATGATGAAGAATTTCAAAAACTGTTTAAGGTGATGGCAGATTTTGATGAGGACATGGAGCGTAACGATGAAAATATCACAAAGTTTGCAAGATTTATTTCAACTAAATGTGAAACGGATCACCTCAATCATTTTATGCCTGATGCAGTGGCTATGCTTGTGGATCATGCCACAAGACTCGCAGATGATCAAACGAAATTAACAGCGCATTTAAAGACTTTGGGTGATATTGTTATTGAAGCAGATGCTTGGGCGAATTATTATAAAGAAGACTTTGTAAAAGTAGAACACGTTAGAAAAGCGTTAGATGAAAGAAAATATAGGGCGAACAAATATGAAGAACAAACCATGTCACTTTTTGAAGAAGGCACGTATCTCATGGATGTGACTGGGTACAAAGTGGGCGAAATCAATGGACTCGCGGTAGTTGGAACGGGCATGTACAGTTTCGGGAAGCCTTCCAAAATAACAGTTTCGACGTATCAGGGGCGTTCTGGCATTATCAATATTGAACGCGAAGCGCGGACAAGTGGTAAAATTCATGACAAAGGGGTTATGATATTAACAGGGTATCTTGGCCGAATGTTTGCACAAGATAGACCGCTTGCACTTACTGCAAGTATCGTATTTGAACAGCTTTATTCAGGGATAGATGGTGACAGTGCGTCTAGTACGGAACTCTATGCGCTGCTATCGGATCTATCTGGGGTGCCTATTAATCAATCCATTGCGGTTACAGGCTCTGTAAATCAAAGAGGTATGATTCAACCCATCGGCGGCGTCAATGAGAAGATCGAAGGCTACTTCAAGGTTTGTAAAATGAAGGGCTTAAATGGTGAACAAGGGGTGATCATTCCGAAACAGAATGTTAAAAACCTCATGCTGGATCAAGAGATCGTCACAGCTGTAAGCAATGGTGAATTTAGCGTATGGGCGATAAATCATGTGGATGAAGGCATTGAAATTTTAACGGGAAAGCCAGCTGGAAAACGCAATATAAATGGTGTCTTCGATAAAAATTCAATCCACGATTTAGTAGATAAAAGATTGAAACATTTGGCGACACCACCAAAATCTCAGACCAAAACAGCAACTCAAACGGCGACAATTGAAGTGGCTCAGCCTAAAGCTGAAAAGAAAGAGCCTGCAATTGAGAATCCGCCAGTATCGAATAAAAAATCTGTGAAGAGAGCACCAAAAAAAGAAAATATGGAATAAATTAAGGCGCTTGGAACAATAAAAAAGTTCCAAGCGTCTTTTTTAGACGATGAGCATCCGTTTGCGGCTATCCTAGAACCAATGAATGCCCTTTTCAGTGATGAGTGCTGTCAAGGGTAAGTCGTGTGATTCTACGGGTATGACATCGAGTTGTTGAAGTGAGAAAGCAACGCCAATTCTAGGGACATCAGGGCTGATTTTTTCAAAAAAACGATCATAAAAACCACCGCCATAACCGAGACGAAACCCTTTCATATCAAACGCAACGCCTGGTGTTAAAACGAGATCGATCGACTTCAAATCAATTTGTGTGTGCCTTTTGGGATCGGGTTCAAGAATGCCGTATGGGCTCAACTTGAGATCAGATATGGCATTGACAGCATGAAAAGTCATGATTTTGTTTTTCATATCAATATAGGGCAGGCATAGCGATTTTTGTGTTTTAAGTATATAATCATTAATAGGCGACATGCAAACCTCATCTCTGAAATCCAGAAAGGATGCCACTTGAGACGCTTTTGTAAATATTTCTGAATGGACCAGATAGGACATAATGAGATCACTGTAAGTTGTGCGTTCTTGTTCTGATAGTGAAGAACGCGCCTTGAGCATTTTTTGACGAATTTGCTTTTTATCCATGGCGTTCACCTCTGTGTAATATTTATTTAATAATTATACACTTAAAATGCGCTCTAAGTATAGGTATAATATAAAGGTAATGGTTTATTATAGCTGAAAAATTAAGTATAATAAGAGAGATAGGTGGTTGGATTTGGACACTCTAACCATAGATGTTGAATTAATAAAGTGTTTACAGGAAAAATGAGAAGGGTTAGGACATTTATGATAGAGTTTAGCAATGTTTCCAAACGTTATGACAACGGCGTAATGGCACTTAATAATGTCAATATAAAAATTGAAAAGGGCGAATTTGTCTTTATAGTAGGTCAAAGTGGCGCTGGTAAATCTACTTTTATCAAAGCTATTTTAAAAGAAGTAGATGCGACAACAGGGAAAATATGGGTAGACGATGTGAATGTTACGAGATTACACCGTAGGCGAGTACCCTATTTAAGGCGCAAGGTGGGGGTTGTATTTCAAGATTTTAGACTGCTTCCCAACAAGACCGTATATGAAAATATTGCGTATGCAATGGAAATATTAGGGACCCCCCAGAGGACGATTCGAAAGCAAGTGCCGATGATCTTATCGTTGGTTGGACTCTCTGGAAAGGGAAATGTTTATCCCAATCAGCTGTCTGGTGGAGAACAACAGAGGGTGTCAATAGCACGTGCGATGATCAACAACCCGCCTATTTTGATTGCGGATGAGCCCACGGGTAACCTAGATCCAGAAACTTCATGGGAAATTATGAAGATACTTCGAACCATTAACAGAAGAGGTACAACCATACTGATGGCAACACATGATAAAGATATCGTGGACATTATGAAAAAACGTGTTATTGCACTTGAACATGGGAGTGTTGCAAGAGACGATAAAATAGGAGTTTATGGCTATGACGATTAAACCAATTTTCACATTGAGAGAAGCCTTAAAGAGTCTGTGGCGAAATAGATTGATGAGTATTGCCTCTGTTTCCTCGGTTTCAGCAACTTTGATTATATTAGGCATTATATTTGCGTTGATTGTCAATGTTAATGCATCGACTCAGGCAGCAAAAGATCAGATTGACAGCATAAAAGTCTACTTATTGGATGAGTTGACTTCAGAAGAGAGTGAAGCGTTGCAAAATGAAATTGAAGCCATAGCAGGTGTAGAAACTGTTTCTTATGAAAATAAGGTCGATGCTTTGGCGAAGATGCAAGCGTCGTGGAAAGAAAATGCATATATGCTAGAAGGCTTAGAAAAAAATCCGTTGCCCAATTCTTTTATTGTCTATTTGACCGATATTTACTATTCAGAGAGCGTACTTGCGTCTTTGGAAAAATTAGAGGGAATAGAGCAAATTAAATCCAATCAAGATACCGTTGCGAAACTGTTATTGTTTACAGATTTGATTAGAAAAGCTGGATTGACGATTATATTTGTTTTAATTGCAATTTCGACTTTTATCATACACAATACGATTAAGCTGGCGGTTAATGCACGACATAGGGAAATTAATATCATGAAGTATGTGGGTGCCACAAACTGGTTTATCAGATGGCCTTTTTTAACAGAAGGGACGATCTTGGGACTTGTAGGCGCAGGGGTTTCAGCTATGATCATGAAGATCGGCTATGAGTATATTTTTAATGTGTTGCATTCTGATTTTTTTGTATTGATTGCAGCTTATATTGTCAAACCAGAAGTGCTCATGAAAGACTTGATATTTTTATTTGTAGTTATTGGTGCTGGGATTGGTGCGCTGGGCAGTATTTGGTCCATGCGTAAATATCTAAATGTGTAGGAGGCTATGATGAACTTAAAAAAATGGCTTCCCTTGATACTCATTTTTATGTTGATCTTTACAACGGCTTCTTGGGCGAATAACGATGAACTTAAAAAGAAAGAGCGGGAGTTAGAAGAACTTAAACAACAAATTGAATCGATGGATGCGTCTATTGATGCCAATAAATCGCTTCAAAATCAAACGGCTTCCAATATAAAGAAAGTCAGTACAAGTATCAAAAATCTTGAAAAAGAGATTGCCGAATTAGACTTAAATATTAATAAGACCGAAGGGGACATTGACGTTAAGACGGTGGAACTTGCTGATGCGGAAGTCAAAATTGGAGAGAAAAATGAACTGTTGAACGATCGGTTGAGGGTCATGTATAAAACTGGGAACATAGGCTATATCGAGGTTCTAATCGGTTCAGAAGATTTTACAGATCTGCTCTCAAGAATTGATATGGTACAGAGAATATTGGATCAAGATCAGAATCTGATCCTCTTTTTAAAAGAGCAAAGAGACATCATCAATCAGAAAAAAACTGAACTTGAAGGCTTTAAAGTTGAACTCTTATCTTTGGTGACATCCAAAAAAGACAAACAAAGTGCGCTTGAAAAAGACTTAAAATCTATGATCTCTTATAAAGAACAACTTCAAAAGGACCAAGCTTCGTTAGAAGAACTCGAAGATGAACTTTTAGGTGAAGCGGATCAATTGACCTCTGCTATCAAAAATCTTCAACTCGCTAAAACTTATGTTGGTGGAGAAATGATGTGGCCTGTTCCAGGAAACTACACCATTACATCGCCTTTTGGCAATCGATTGCATCCTATATTTAAAACGTATAAGATGCATACTGGAATTGATATTTCATGTCCAAGAAATTCGGATGTTTTAGCGGCACAATCTGGATCGGTTATTTACTCTGGATGGTATGGCGGGTATGGTAAAGTAATCATTTTAGACCACGGCGGCGGCTATACCACGCTTTATGGTCATAATGATGGACTTGTAGGTAAGGTTGGACAAAAAGTGAATAAGGGAGACCTTATTGCAAAATCAGGAAGCACAGGATATTCCACGGGACCACATTGTCATTTCGAGGTGCGCGTTAATGGCGATTATGTTGATCCTGAAAAATATGTAAAAGGAAATTGAGGTGCTTAAATTGAAAAAAATTAATGTTGTTATTTTATCATTGTTACTTATAATTGCCAGTAGTGGTATTACCTTTTTTGCAACAACGATCACGCAAGTGGATTTAGGGGATAAAGTGGTCATTTCAAAAAAAGATTTTGACCAGTATCAAGAGACGATTAACAAGTATAAAGAAGTGGAAGTTTTAAAGGACTATATTGAAAAGAATTATTACAAAGAAGTGAGTGATGAACTCATGATCGAAGGTATGAAGAAGGGGATTTTTACTGTTCTTGAAGACCCGTATTCGCTTTTTATGAATAAAGATGAGTACAAGAGTTATATGGAATCTTCGTCAGGTGAATACCCAGGAATAGGGGTCTATTTAGTCGCAAATGAAGACAATGAAATAGAAATCGTTGCACCAATTGAAGATACACCGGGTGAACGTGCAGGGCTTCAAGCAAAAGATCTTATTATTGGCGTCAATGGAGAAACTGTGGATGCATCGGTTATGGACGAGACCATCTCTAAAGTAAAAGGTGAGCCGGGCACATCTGTAACCCTTACGATCTATAGACCTTCACTCAAAGACAAATTTGATGTGGACATCAAAAGAGAATGGATCGATGTAAAAGTTGTAAAATCAAGAATGCTGGACTCTCAATTGGGATATTTGAGAATATCCATGTTTGATGAAAATTCAGCGTTTGAATTTGATAAACATATGAAAGAACTTGTGAACCAAGGGGCTCAAGGTGTCGTTCTTGACCTCAGACAAAATCCAGGCGGCTATTTAACACAATGTGTGAAGATTGCAGACAGCTTACTGGGCAAATCTCTGATCGTATACACGGAAAGTCGAAATGGTGACAACGAGCGGTTTGAGTCAGACTCTAAAAAAATGGATGTGCAGTTGGTGGTTTTAGTGGACCAAGGCTCTGCCAGTGCTTCGGAAATTTTAACAGGTGCATTAAAAGACAATAAAGCAGCAACCATCGTTGGGGTGACCACGTATGGAAAAGGTGTTGTTCAAATTGTAAAACCTTTTTCAGAGGATACAGGCTTTAAGCTCACCACTTCAGAATACTTTACGCCATCTGGTAAAAACATTCATAAAATTGGTATTGAGCCCGATGTGGTAGAACCACTTGATGAAAACTATAGCAAGATTGAAAATCCAACAGATGCAGATGACAATCAACTTCAAAAAGCCATTGAAATTTTAAATGAAAAGCTCAAATAATCAAACCTATGAACTGTGAAGGGAGACCCTTATGGATTTTTCAAAGTATATGGCAACAGGCAATGCAATTAAGGCACTTGGTCTTAAACTTCAGAGTGTGATCGATTCAGAGGCTGTAAATCAGCAGGAGGAAGCGGTTAATAAAGGCTCTAAAAAGATGGACAGGGTTTCTGATGCCTATATAAATCCTGGAATAGCTGTAGCTGGACTCCTATTTATTTTAGTCATAGGCACTTTTATTTTGCTCCACTTTTGGTAAAAATATAAACTGAATTTTACACTCTAACCAAACTTAAATTAAAATGAAGAGCTTATAGATCACAGCGGTTCGTAGAACATCTCGTGAACTATAAGCTCTTTTTAAAATGTCGAAAATGTATTTGACGGGTACGCGTAAAAACTATATAATTGAAATACGAACAAACGTTTGGAGGGTGATATGAATCGCTTTAGAATAGTATCAGATTATAAACCTACAGGTGATCAACCAGAGGCGATTGAGAGTTTGGTCGCCGCTTTAGATCAAAATCAAAAATACAGTACTTTGCTTGGTGTAACCGGTTCTGGAAAGACCTTTACAGTGGCCAATGTAATTGAGCGTGTACAAAAACCAACGCTTGTCATTGCGCACAATAAAACGTTAGCGGCGCAACTTGCTTCAGAGTTTAAAGCTTTTTTTCCAGACAATGCAGTGGAGTACTTTGTCAGTTATTATGATTATTATCAACCAGAAGCCTATGTTGCACATTCAGATACTTATATCGAAAAAGACGCATCTATTAACGAAGAAATAGACAAACTAAGACATTCGGCAACTTCAGCATTATTTGAGCGCAGGGACGTCATTATAGTGGCATCGGTATCTTGCATATATGGATTAGGAGATCCAATTGATTACTCGACCATGACCCTGTCCATAAGACCAGGGATGGATAAATCACGAAATGATATTTTGAGAAGGTTGATTGATATCCAGTACACACGCAATGACATCAACTTCACACGTAATACTTTTAGAGTTCGTGGAGATGTCATTGAAGTGATGCCTTCTTATGAGTTTGAACGCGCTTATCGCATTGAACTCTTTGGAGATGAAATTGACCGGATTGCCGAGGTCAACGCTTTGACAGGCGAAATATTAGGTTATCGCAACCACTTGACGATTTATCCAGCTTCACATTATGTAACACCAAAAGATAAACTTGAGGGTGCGATTGTCAATATTGAAACAGAACTTGAAGAGACCATCAAGTATTTTAAAGATCATAATAAATTGATTGAAGCACAGCGCATTGAACAGAGGACTAAGTATGATATTGAAATGCTCCGAGAAGTAGGGTTTTGTCAGGGCATCGAAAATTATGCAAGAGTCTTATCTGGGAGACCTCCTGGCAGTAGACCCTTCACATTACTGGACTACTTTCCAGATGACTTTTTGATTGTCATTGATGAATCACATGTGACGATTCCTCAAATTAGAGCGATGTATGGGGGTGACCAAACCCGAAAGCAGTCACTTGTAGATTATGGATTCCGCTTGCCTTCTGCAAGGGATAATCGACCGCTTAATTTTGAAGAATTTGAGAAATTGGTGAACCAAGCTTTATTTATTAGTGCAACGCCTGGACCTTACGAGTATGAGCACAGTAATAAAGCCATTGAGCAGATTATTAGACCGACGGGTTTGATTGACCCAGAAGTAGAAGTAAGACCTATAAAGGGACAGATTGACGATTTGTATTCAGAAATTATGAAGAGAATAGAAAAAAATGAACGCGTTTTAGTGACCACTTTAACGAAAAAAATGTCTGAGGATTTAACCGATTACTTTAAAAAGATGGATATTAAAGTGAGATATTTACATTCAGACATTAAGACCATAGAGCGCATGAGCATTTTACATGACCTCAGAAAAGGGATTTTCGATGTGCTGGTGGGTATCAATCTTTTGAGAGAAGGGCTTGATATTCCTGAGGTCTCTCTAGTGGTTATTTTAGATGCCGACAAAGAAGGATTTTTGAGATCTGAAACGTCGCTGGTACAAACGATTGGTCGTGCAGCCCGAAATATTAACGGGAAGGTCATTCTTTATGCAGATAAAGAAACCCGATCGATGAAACTTGCACTGGATGAGACCAATAGAAGAAGGCAGATTCAAACAGAGTATAATGAAGCACATAACATAACACCAACAGGTATCGTCAAAAGTATTAGAGATGTTATTGAAGCCACTGTTGCAGCAGAAGAAGTCGCTGCTTATGAAGTCGAAAAAATCCAAAAAATGACGAAAAAGGAACTCAGAGATTATGTTGACACATTGGAGGGCGAAATGATGGAAGCCTCTAGGAAACTTCAATTCGAGCGTGCAGCTGAACTTAGAGATATGATTGTCGAAATTAGAGAGACGAAATTGAGGAAGTCATGATGAGTAAAAATAGTATTTATGTAAAAGGTGCTAAAGAGCATAATTTAAAGAATATTGATGTGAGAATCCCAAGAGATCAACTGGTTGTTATTACAGGTCTCAGTGGTTCAGGAAAATCTTCGCTTGCCTTCGATACGATTTATGCAGAAGGTCAAAGAAGATATGTGGAGAGTTTATCATCGTATGCAAGGCAGTTTTTAGGTCAAATGGAAAAACCAAATGTAGAATACATTGAAGGACTTTCGCCTGCTATTTCCATAGATCAGAAGACGACCAATAGAAACCCACGATCTACGGTGGGAACGGTCACTGAAATCTATGATTATTTGAGATTGTTGTATGCAAGAATTGGTATCCCACATTGTCCAGTCTGTGGGATGGAAATTGCGCCTCAATCGGTAGATCAAATTGTGGATCAAGTGATGCTCCTTGAAGAAGGCACTAAAATTCAAGTGCTTGCTCCCCTTATTGTGGGCAAAAAAGGGCAACATACCAAAGTTATCGAAGAATTGAGAAAAGAAGGCTATGTGAGAGCGCGTATAAATGGTGAAGTCGTTGATCTTTCTGAAGAAATCGTTTTGACAAAGACCAAGAAAAACACCATAGAAGTGGTCGTCGATCGATTGGTCATCAAGGACGGGATACAACAAAGGCTAACGGATTCTCTCGAAACGGTTCTAAAATTATCTGAAGGCTTAATTGTTATAAATTGTATTGAGGGAGAGGACCTCACTTTCAATACTCAATTTTCTTGTCCCGATCATGGACAAGGTATCGCGGAAATGGAACCGAGAATGTTTTCTTTCAACGCGCCATATGGTGCTTGTCCTGATTGTAATGGATTGGGCTTCACAAAGAAGGTAGATCCAGAATTGCTTGTACCCGATGTCAAATTATCGGTGAGCGAAGGGGCGTTGCTCCCTATTGCAAACAGCGCAGAAGGTACTTTTTATGTGAATATGATAAATGCTTTGTTAGAATATCACGGTGTTTCAACAGAAGTGCCCTTTAGAGAATTTCCAGAGAAATTGAAGCATGAAATTTTCTATGGCACAGGAAAGCGCGATGTCAAATTTAAATACGATAGCAAATATGTGGGCTTTTCAGAATTCAATCGGCCTTTTGAAGGCCTTGTGAACAATTATGAGAGAAGATATGCAGCGACCACTTCAGAGTACATCAGACAAAAAATTGATGAGTTTATGAGTATGATAGAATGTGAAACTTGTCATGGTAATCGATTAAAAGATGAGGTATTAGCTGTTACAGTGGGTGGTAAGAGTATCATAGAGATCACTGAATTATCGGTGAAGGATGCCATTGTCTTTTTTGACCGTTTGAGCCTTGGTTCTACGCATGCTCAAATAGCCGATCAGATTTTAAAAGAGATTAATGCAAGATTACTTTTTCTAAAAAATGTAGGTCTAGAGTATCTATCATTAGCGCGTGCGGCAAGCACTCTATCAGGCGGTGAATCTCAGCGTATTAGACTTGCAACTCAGATTGGGTCAGGCCTTGTAGGCGTACTTTATATTTTAGATGAACCCAGTATAGGACTTCATCAAAAGGACAATCAAAAGTTATTAAAGACGCTTCGAAACCTCACGGATCTTGGTAATACACTATTAGTCGTTGAACATGATGAAGAAACCATCATGGAAGCGGATTATATCTTGGACTTAGGACCAGGCGCGGGTGAACATGGTGGTGAAATCATTGCAGAAGGGACTATTGAAGATATACTAGCCTCTGAAGCTTCATTGACGGGTCAGTATTTATCGGGCAAGAAAAAGATAGAGGTGCCTGCCGTTAGAAGAGCATCGAATGGCCATAAAATCAGGATAACGGGTGCTGTTGAGAACAATCTCAAAAATATTGACGTGGATATTCCACTGGGCATATTTTGCGCCATAACAGGTGTATCGGGTTCTGGAAAGAGCACTTTGATCAATGAGATCCTTTACAAGTCATGTGCGATAAAGATTAACAGAAGCCGAATAAAGGCGGGGAAGCATGACGATATTATCGGGCTTGAACACATCGATAAAGTCATCGATATTGACCAGTCGCCAATAGGGCGGACGCCGAGATCAAATCCAGCAACTTATACAGGTGTATTCGATCACATTAGAGATATTTTTGCACAAGTTCCCGATGCAAAGATGAGAGGCTATCAAAAAGGTCGATTCAGCTTTAATGTCAGTGGGGGTAGATGTGAGCATTGTAAAGGGGATGGCATTATCAAAATTGAGATGCATTTTCTGCCGGATGTCTATGTTCAATGTGATGTGTGCAAGGGCAAAAGATATAATCGCGAAACGCTTGAAGTTAAATACAAAGGCAAGAACATCGCCGACGTTTTAGAATTGACTGTGGAAGAAGCCCTTGAGTATTTTGCCAATATTCCAAAGATTAAAAGAAAAATTCAAACCCTTTATGATGTCGGTCTTGGCTATATTAGGTTAGGTCAGCCGTCCACACAGCTATCTGGCGGGGAGGCACAACGTATAAAACTCGCTACTGAACTCAGCAAAGTGAGCACAGGGAAGACACTTTATATTTTAGATGAACCAACCACAGGACTTCATACAGCAGACGTTCACAATCTCATTGAAGTGTTACAAAAATTAGTAGATGCAGGCAATACCATTGTCGTTATAGAACATAATCTCGATGTGATTAAATCTTCAGATCATATCATCGATTTAGGACCAGATGGTGGGGATAATGGTGGTACCATACTTGTGACGGGAACACCTGAGCAGGTGGCGAAGCATAAGACCTCGTATACGGGTGAATTTTTAAAAAAAATGTTGTAAAACTGAAAATGCAAACCATTTAGGTCATTATGGTCTATAAAAAATAGGTGCTTCATCATGTGGATAGATGGGGCACCTATTTATCTGTAATTGTACAGCTAAAACTCTAAGATAATGGCTTGAATATGGATTTCAAGTTATTTAGGGTTTGATGGCTTTAACTTTTTGTGCATTTAAATAACTTGCCACATTGGATAAAACAGCATCGGTTGATTCAACTGCAATTTTACCACGATCATTTTCTAATATCAGATAAAGGGTTTGACCTTCAATGTAATAATACTTGAAATCTGAGTAATAGTAAACGCCAGAATGGGAATAAAGAATGGAGCCAAGTGGAAAATCAAGTCTAAAATCATAGCCAGAAATAAGGATATAAGCTTTCCCAAAATAGGCCTTGGTCGTTTTGTAGGTCACAAAAATCCAAATTTCTGAGATAAACACCCAAAATGCAAATGTGAAATAATGAACAGGCAGTAGGGCACTTAGATCAAATCGATTGCCTGTCACAGGTAACAATATGATTAAAAAAGAAATGGCGTAAAAGGTGATGCGATGAACCGCTTTGGCGTCATGAATGTTGAGATGAAATAAAAATTCATCTTTCAGTTGGTATTTTTTGAGGACCCATTTTCGCATGAGCAATTGTACGAGCGGAAAAATCACCAGCACAGAAGCGGCAAGATAATGGATGTAAAAATTGGGTTGTTCCATTGCAAAAGGCAGTAGCGGAATGATTGAGAAATAATAAAAAACAACTGCAGCTAGACCCGCGAAAAAAATCAAAGAACGTGTTGTATTATTCATGAAAAGTCTCCTTGTATAAGTGAAAGTCAAAAGCGGTATTGGCATAAGGCATAGGTACCATTCCCTATTATACTAAAAAAATACGAATACTGAAATACTTTACGTAAAAAATCCGCTATAATAGGATTAGGTTTTATATGAAAGGAATTGTCTAAGATGTCTCATAATTTTATAGTGAAAGACCACATTAAAGAGCAACTCAAAAAATTACCTCATAACCCCGGTGTTTACATCATGAAGGACCATGAGGGCGAAATTATATATGTTGGTAAGTCCAAAAATCTCAAAAATCGTGTGAGTTCGTATTTTAGAGGGTTTAATGCACATATGCCTAAAGTTCAGACTATGGTCATCAATATCGCGGAGTTCGAATACTTTATTACAGACAATGAAGTTGAAGCGCTGATTCTTGAAGCCAATTTGATCAAAAAACATCTCCCGAGATTTAATATCCTTCTAAAAGACGATAAAATGTATCCCTTTATCCTCGTCACTGTGGAAGAAGAGTTTCCAAGAGTACTGATGACGCGCAATTATTCTGGTAAGGGTAAACACTTTGGACCTTACGTGAGTACAGATCAAGTACGCAAAACACTTGAGGTCATTCAAACCATTTTTCCGCTCAGAGAGTGTAGCAAGAAGATCACAAGTAAAATAGACAGACCCTGCCTTAATTTTCATATTGGAAGATGTGCAGGGGCCTGTAATCATGCAATTTCAAAGGAAGATTATAGGATGTATGTCAATCAAGTTCTGAGATTTTTAAATGGTGATAGAGACTGGCTTATGAGTGACTTAAAGCAGCAGATGCTTAAGGCAGCAGAACTTTTGAATTTTGAAATTGCAGCAGAGATTCGCGATAAAATCAACGCATTAGAGGCTTTAAATGAAAAGCAAAAGGCGATTCAAGCGAATGACAAAAATCAAGATTTTATTGCATTTTATAATTTTGAAGAGAGAACATGTGTCATGCTATTCCAAGTTAGAGGTGGAAAAATTGAAGGAAGAGAGTCTCATAATATATCAAATGCTCTAGGCATGAGTGCTTCGGATATTTTAACTTCCTTTATAACGCAGTATTATTCAGGCGCATTGATGATCCCCAAAGAGATCTACTTATCTGATGAAATTGAAATGAAAGAACTCTATTCGGATTGGTTGACAAAGTTACTCGGAACGAAGGTTGAGATCCATATTCCACAAAAGGGTGAAAAGAAAAAACTCATAGACTTGGTGAGTAAGAATGCCAAAGAGTATATCATAAAGTTTCAAGAGAAAATTGATAAGGAGATTAGGTTTAGAGAATCTGCCGAAAGTGAACTTAAGGATTTGTTGGGCATGCCGCAGAATATGAAACTTAGAAGACTTGAAGCGTATGACATCTCTAACACGTCAGGCGTATATTCGGTCGGTAGCATGGTTGTCTTCGAAGCGGGTAAGAAGAAACGCAGTGATTATAGACGTTACAGAATTAAAACCATTGAAGGTGCTAATGATTATGGGTCCATGCAAGAAGTGCTCTATCGCAGATTTAAACGAGGGCTGGAAGAGCAAAATTTTGCTTCTGAGAACGGCATTGGCGAAGGAAAATTCATACATTTTCCAGATGTGATCTTAATTGATGGTGGAAAGGGTCATGTGAATGCGGTCCAAGATGTGCTCACGGCACTGAAAATTGATATTCCCTGTGTGGGGATGGTTAAGGATGATTATCACAAAACTGAAGATTTGTATTATCATGGGGAAATCTGCGGTTTAAAGCAAAAAAACAATGCTTTTAAGCTTATATATGAGATTCAAGAAGAGGTGCATCGATTTGCAATCGAGTATCATAAATCATTGAGATCAAAAGAGATGACTTCATCTATTTTGGATGAGATTGTAGGGATTGGTGATAAACGAAAAATTGCACTGTTGAAGCAATTTCATTCCATAGAAAATATGAGAGCTGCAACCGTGCTGGAACTTGAAAAAGTAGAGGGCATCCATAAAACGGTTGCACAGAGTATTTATGACTATTTTCATACGAAAGACGCTGTTGAAAAGTCTGAAAATTCAGACGAGTAGATAAATCATTCACAAACCACAACACAATACCCCTGCATACGAGGGGTATTGTTATTTTATCAAATCAAAATTTGTACAAAAAGAACACAATAGAAGTGCAAAAAATGCTGCGAAGATTAACAGTAAAACATAATCTTGGTAAATTTTGCGAAAATATTTTCGCCTATAGATGTTTAAATTTCAACAAAAAATGGGCTTAAAATATTACAAAAAATTAGAGAGAGTGAATGCTTACTTTTGTGTATACATTATAATCATTCTATGTTATAATCTATTCGAATATAGGTTAAGAAATTAACAAACAGCTTTAAACCTAGTAAATTACTAGGGATTGGACGGTTCGGGTTATGTTCGAGCTCAGTCGAATGTACGAAGTATAAGGAGGAACAATTAATGGCCAAAGACTTTTTAACAGAAGAAAATTTTGCGAAGCTTGATAGGGTTATTGAAGCGCACAAAGATATGCAAGGCCCTTTAATGCCTATTTTACATGAAGCGCAACACATTTTCGGTGCAATTCCTATGGAAGTACAAAAAGTAATTTCTGAAAAATTACATGTACCTTTAGCTGAAATTTATGGCGTTGTTACATTCTATTCACAATTCACGTTAGAGCCTAAAGGCGAGTACTTAATTGGTATATGCCTTGGAACTGCATGCTATGTTAGAGGTGCACAGAGTATAATTGATAAAGTAGTTGAACTCACAGGTGTAACTGTTGGTAAAACTTCTGCCGATGGAAAATTCTCATTAGAAGCGACAAGATGTATTGGTGCTTGTGGACTTGCTCCGGTATTAACAGTTAATGAAGACGTTTATGGAAGACTCGTACTTGAAGATATTCCAGGCATTATGGCGAAATATCAAGGTTAGACTTAGGAGGAATAAGAATGAAATCTTTAGCTGAACTTGCAAAAATCAGAGAAGAAGCTCTCAAAAGAGTTGACTTAAGAACAGATAGAAAAGGGACAAGAATTGTAGTAGGAATGGCAACTTGCGGTATTTCTGCAGGTGCAAGACCTGTACTTGCAGCATTAATGGATGAAGCTCAAAAAAGAGGCCTTAAAGATATTGAAATTACTCAAACGGGTTGTGTTGGGGTTTGTAGATTAGAGCCAATGATCGATGTGTACAAAGAAGGCGAAGAAAAAGTAACTTATGTTGAATTAACAGAAGAGAAGGCAAGAAGAATCATTGCTGAGCACATTGTTAATGGCAATATTGTTATGGAGTACACTATCGGGGCTGCTGAATAAGAACCAATAATCAATTTGAGGAGGTAAATAAATGGATTTTTATAGATCACACGTACTTGTATGTGGCGGAACTGGATGTACATCTTCAGGTGCAGTGTCAATTGAAGAAATGTTCAATACTCAATTACAAGCAAAAGGGTTAGAAAAAGAAGTTAAAGTTGTAAGAACTGGATGTTTCGGACTTTGTGAAGCAGGTCCAATCTGTATCGTTTATCCAGAGGGTTCATTCTACTCAAGAGTTGAACTTAAAGACGTTGAAAGAATTGTAGATGAACATTTATTAAAAGGTAGAATTGTTAAAGATTTATTATTCGTTGACAAAGCTGCAAATGTGACTGACATAGCAACATCGATCAATGATGTTACTTTCTATAAAAAACAAAAAAGAGTTGTTTTAAGAAACTGTGGTGTTATCAATCCAGAAGTCATCGAAGAGTATATTGCTTTTGATGGTTACAAAGCACTTGGTAAAGCACTTACAGAAATGACGCCAACAGATGTTGTAAACATTATGAAAAAATCAGGTCTTCGTGGCCGTGGTGGTGGTGGATTCCCAACAGGTCTTAAATGGGAGTTCACTCAAAAAGCTGTAGGCGACATCAAGTATGTAGCTTGTAATGCTGATGAGGGAGATCCAGGTGCATTCATGGACAGATCTGTTCTTGAAGGCGATCCACATGCTATTATCGAAGCAATGGCAATTGCAGGTTACGCAATTGGCGCTGAAAAAGGTTATGTATATATCAGAGCTGAATATCCAATCGCTGTTAAGCGTTTAGGTATCGCTATTGGTCAAGCTAAAGAGCTGGGGCTTTTAGGACAAGATATCTTTGGCACAGGTTTCAATTTTGATCTTGAAATCAGACTTGGAGCTGGCGCATTCGTTTGTGGTGAAGAAACTGCATTAATCGCTTCTATTGAAGGCGAAAGAGGCATGCCTAGACCAAAACCACCATTTCCAGCTCAAAAAGGAATCTTTGGCAAACCAACATTGATCAACAACGTTGAGACTTATGCTGTGGTTGCTCAAATCATCTTAAACGGTGCTGAATGGTTTACTGCAATGGGCACTGAAAAATCTCCAGGAACAAAAGTATTTGCACTTGGTGGTAAGATTAACAATACAGGTCTTGTTGAAATTCCAATGGGTACTCCACTTAGAGAAGTTATCTATGATATCGGTGGCGGTATTCCGAACGGTAAAGCTTTCAAAGCGGTTCAAACCGGCGGACCATCAGGTGGCTGTATTACTGCAGAACATTTGGATACTAAAATAGATTTCGACACGTTAACAGCTCTTGGCTCTATGATGGGTTCAGGCGGTATGATCGTTGTTGATGAAGACAACTGTATGGTTGACTTTGCAAGATTCTTCCTCGACTTTACAGTGGATGAGTCTTGTGGGAAATGTGTGCCTTGTCGTGAAGGTACTAAAAGAATGCTTGAAATTTTGAACAAAATCACTTCTGGTACTGGAACACTCAAAGATTTAGATACTTTAGAAGAGTTAGCTTACGCGATTAAAGACTCTGCACTTTGTGGCCTTGGCCAAACCGCTCCAAACCCAGTATTATCGACTATGAAATATTTCAGAGACGAATATCTTGCACATGTTGTGGATAAAAAATGCCCAGCAGGCATGTGTAAAGATTTATTGCAAGTTGTAATTGGTGACGGATGTATTGGCTGTACAGCATGTAAACGTGTTTGTCCAGTTGATGCAATCACAGGAGAAGTTAAGGGTGTCCATGTTATTGATCAAAGCAAATGTATCAAATGTGGTGCTTGTATTCCTAAATGTCCTAAGAAAGTAATTGTTAAACAATAATTCAGACTTTTGACGTTTAATGAGATTATAAGAAAGAGGTGTACAAATCGTGAGTAATGTATCTTTAATTATAAATGGCGCGAACTACGAAGTGCCAAGCAATTTAACTGTTTTAGAAGCAGCTAGAACTGTGGGCATTGACATTCCAACATTATGCTTTTTAAAAGACATCAATGAAGTGGGTGCATGTAGAGTATGTGTGGTTGAGGTAGAAGGTGCAAGAGCACTTCAAGCTTCGTGTGTATTACCTGTTAGAGATGGCATGGTCGTAAACACAAATACAGGTAGAGTTAGAAATGCAAGAAAAAATACGGTTGAGTTACTTTTAGCGAACCACAACAGAGAGTGTACAACTTGCGTCAGAAGCAAGAACTGTGAATTACAATCGGTATCAGAAGAATTAGGCATTAGAGACATTCGTTTCGAAGGCGCTAAAAGAGAGCCAAAATTTGATGACGCTTCGTACTCAATCGTAAGAGATTCAAGCAAATGTATCCTTTGTGGTCGTTGTGTAAGTGCTTGTAAAAATGTTCAAGGCATCGGCATCTTAGATTTCTTAAACAGGGGCTTCGAAACAACTGTAGGACCTGCATTTGAAATGAGCATGAATGATGCGCCATGTATCTACTGCGGACAATGTATGGTCGTTTGTCCAGTAGGCGCATTGACTGAGAAATCAGGCATTGATCGCGTTTGGAATGTACTCGAAGACAAATCTAAGCATGTCATCGTTCAATCTGCTCCAGCAGTAAGAGCGGCACTTGGTGAAGAATTTGGATACGAAATTGGCACTAATGTGACTGGTAAACTTGCAACAGCACTTAGAAAATTAGGCTTTGCTAAAGTATTTGATACCAACTGGGCAGCAGATGTTACAATCATGGAAGAAGGCACTGAATTATTAGGGCGTCTAAAAAATGGTGGTAAATTACCAATGATCACATCTTGTTCACCAGGTTGGGTAAGATATATCGAATTTAACTATCCTGATTTATTAGATCATTTATCTTCTTGTAAGTCACCGCAAAACATGTTCGGTGCACTTGCTAAGAGCTATTATGCGGATAAGCATGGCATCGATGCTAAAGATATCGTGGTTGTATCGGTAATGCCATGTACCTCTAAAAAGTCTGAAATTGAAAGACCAGAGCTTTCAGTTAATGGCTTGCAAGATGTGGATATTTCCATTACAACAAGAGAACTTGCTAGAATGATCAAAGAAGCTAGACTTGAGTTTGATAAACTTGAAGAAGGTACATTTGACGCATTTATGGGCGATTACTCAGGTGCTGGTGTTATCTTCGGTGCAACGGGTGGTGTTATGGAAGCTGCACTTAGAACTGTTGCTGACGTCTTAACTGGCCAAGACCTTGAAAATGTAGATTACACTGCAGTTAGAGGGATTGAAGGGATCAAAGAAGCGACTGTAAATGTGGCTGGAACGGATATTAAGATCGCTGT
Source organism: Fusibacter sp. 3D3 (assembly GCF_001748365.1). Classification (GTDB taxonomy): domain Bacteria; phylum Bacillota; class Clostridia; order Peptostreptococcales; family Acidaminobacteraceae; genus Fusibacter_A. The sequence goes on from NZ_BDHH01000010.1 coordinate 156,513, forward strand.
AGCACACAATACGACAAATGCAGGGATCTTACTCGATAAGATCAGAGCGGGTGAAGCAGATTACCATTTCATCGAAATCATGGCTTGCCCAGGTGGCTGTGTAAATGGTGGTGGACAGCCAATTCAACCTGCTAGCGTAAGAAATGTCATCGATATTAGAGCAGAAAGAGCGAAAGCACTTTACTCTGAAGATGCTTCTAAAGCGGTTAGAAAATCACACAAAAATCCAGAAATTAAGAAATTATACGATGAATACCTTGGTGAGCCTAACAGCCACAGAGCACATGAATTGCTTCATACGCATTATTATGCAAGAGAGCAATATCCAATTAAGAAATAGGTTAAACTCTATACTGAGCGCTGGCGATTATAAAATCGCCAGTGCTTTTTAATGTTCAGAAAATTTAAATTCTTGCACATAGAAATTGAGATTGTTTAGAAAAAAGAAATATAGTATGTTAAAATAAAGTAGTCAGTTTAGATTCTGATAAAAATCATTTAAGGAATGGAGCATTATATGTCAGGAAAGATATTTGTCGTTGATGGCTGTGATTCATCTGGTAAAGAAACACAGGCAAAAATATTGTATAAAAGGCTTTCAGAAGAAGGTTATAAAGTAAGACTGTTGTCTTTTCCAAATTATCAAAGCGATGCATCCGCACTCGTAAAAATGTATCTAAATGGAGAATTTGGTGAAAATGCAGATGATGTGGATTCTTATGTGGCCTCTTCATTTTATGCAGTAGATCGATATGCATCTTATATGACCGATTGGAAATCTTTTTATAAAGAGGAGGGCATACTCATATGTGATCGTTATACAACATCCAATATGGTCCATCAGGCATCTAAAATAGAAGATTTGACTGAAAAAGAAGTTTTTCTAGAGTGGTTATCTAACCTAGAATACGGAATCTATAAACTACCAGTACCAAATGAAATTTTATTTTTGGATATGCCACCTGAAGCGGCTCAAATGTTAATGGCAGATCGAAAAAATAAAATCACGGGTGAAATTAAAAAGGACATTCATGAAAAAGATGCTGAATATTTAAAGAGATCTTATTACAATGCCATTTATGTGGCTCAAAAAATGAATTGGCATACCATAAATTGTATATCAGAAGGTCAAGTTAAATCGATTGAAGCCATATCAGATGAAATATACAAATTGATCAAAGGAAAACTTTAAATCAATTGAAAACACACATAAAATAAAGAATGTCGCAGCAATTTTGAAACAGTTCAAAAGACCTGAATAAAACAAATTGAAGTCTTTTTATAAAGGTGATATAATGTATTTGACAATTGTTAAATAATTAACCCTTTTGATAAAGTGTTAATGAATTGATCCTTAACAGGGAGGCAATCATGCAGTTAAAATATATTATGGAACTCATTGAAGCGGATGTAGTGGCTCATAAGAGTGGCGTTGAATATGATGTTCAAACCGCCTTTGGCTCGGACCTCATGAGTGATGTACTTGCGTATGTTGAAGAAGATACTCTTTTAATTACAGGTCTTACCAATCAACAAGTGATCAGAACTGCAGAAATGCTTGATTTAAAAGCAATATTGTTTGTGCGTGGGAAGATCCCTTGTTCTGAGGTTATTAATTTGGCTGAAGAAAAGCAGATTGTTTTGATGACAACGAAGCAGAGTTTATTTAACGTATCTGGCGTTTTATATCAACATGGTCTAAGCGGCATCAAATTATAAGGGTGATGCTATGAAGAAATATGAAAAAAATGAAAGTAATGTTGCTATGCGATTAAATTATCGTGTGGAAAAAGATGATTTTTCCAGAGCGGGAGAAGCTTCTAGTCAGATTAAAAAAGTTTTAAGACAGCTTGGCATTGACCCCAATATTTTAAGAAGACTCGCCATAGCCACCTATGAAGCAGAAATTAACCTCGTTATTCACTCTGATGGGGGTGGCATAGAGGTTTTTATAAAGCCAGACTGTGTTGAACTTTATGTTGAAGACTGTGGTCCTGGGATTGAAAATGTTCAACTTGCAATGACACAAGGCTATTCTACTGCAGATACAACTGCAAGGGAAATGGGATTTGGTGCAGGTATGGGACTCCCCAATATGGAAAAAGTCGCTGATGATTTTACCATTGAGTCGCAACTTGGTGAAGGCACAAAGATCAAAATGGTGGTTTATTATTAACGAAGGATTAGATGGAGGCATAGATGAGAAACTACTGGCATTCAGTTATTCTCGAAAAGGACTATTGCACTGGCTGTACTCATTGTCTTGATCGCTGTCCAACACAGGCAATTCGTGTTGTTGATGGTAAAGCTAAAATAATAGAATCAAGATGCATCGATTGTGGCGAGTGCTTAAGGGTGTGCCCATATCATGCAAAAGGAGCTCAAGTCAGCAGCATTGATACTTTAAAACAATACAAATATACGGTTGCATTGCCAGCCATATCTTTTTATGGCCAATTTCCGCTTGAATATGATATGAACACTATTTTCAATGGTCTATTGCAACTTGGATTTGATGAGGTTTATGATGTGGCGCATGCAGCAGAGCTCTTGTCCGTATATGAAATCAATATGTTAGATAAAGCACAGGTTAACAAACCATTGATTTCCACATATTGCCCAGTTATTACGCGTCTCATTCAAATTAGATTTCCAGCATTAATTGATAACATCATAAAACTAGAATCCCCTATGGAAATTGCGGCTCGGATTGTTAAAAACAGGCTGATGACTGAAGGTTATAAATTCGAAGATATTGGCGTATTTTATATAACGCCTTGCCCTGCAAAGGTTACAAGTATCAAAAATCCAATTGGACTTGAACGGTCTTTTATTGATGAGGCGATTTCCACAGAAGAGATTTATTATAAACTCATGAAGATTATTGATAAAATCGAAGGCAATGTGCCTATCCAATGCGCCACAGGCAAAGGGATTGGCTGGGGACGTGTTGGTGGACAGAGTTATTCTATGGAAATTGAAGATTATATTGCTGTGGACGGGATTGAAGAAGTCATCAAAGTACTTGAATCTATGGAACTCGGCAAGCTGAATTCACTGGATTTCTTTGAAGGCTATGCCTGTGTAAATGGGTGTGTGGGAGGTCCTTTAAATGTTGAAAACACATTTATTGGCAAGAATAGAATTCGAAAACTCACCAAGACATATGGCATGGAACATCCAGTTAACATCGATATTGAGCTTACCCCTAAAAATTTCGAATGGGATTTGCCCATAGAACCCATGCCTATTTTCAAGCTTGATAATGATTTTAGAAAAGCACTTGAAAAAATGGCCGAGATTGAAGAGATCACGCAGACCTTACCAGGCATAAATTGCGGTGCATGTGGTGCACCAACGTGTAGAGTGCTTGCCGAAGACATTGTCAATGGCACGGCAACAATTGAATCCTGTATTGTTTTGTATAAGCAAAAAAAATGATATGAATGAAGAGGTATAGAGATATGAAAGTTTGTGAATTGATAGATAATCATTCCTTTAAGGTGTTGGCTCAAGGTGATTTAGAAAGAAGTATTTCAAGTGTTTACTCTTGTGATTTACTCAGCTGGGTAATGGCTAAAGGTAAAAATGATACCGCTTGGATTACGGTTCAAACACATAGCAATATATTGGCAGTGGCTTCCCTTTTAGATTTTTCTTGCGTGATTATTCCCGAGGGGATCAAAGTAGAATCTGAAATTATCGATAAGGCGAATGAACAAGAAATTACAATTTTATCGACGGATTTAGAAACGTTTGAAATCTTCAAGATCATGTATGAGGCTGGCATAAAGTAATGGAAATCTACTATGATCTCCATATTCATTCGTGCTTATCACCCTGTGGTGATGCAGATATGACGCCCAATAATATTGTCAATATGGCTTTGATAAAAGGGCTTGATGTGATCGCTATTACAGATCATAACACCAGTAAAAATGCTAGAGTAGTCTGCAAGATTGGCAAGGAACAAGGTTTGCTCGTGATTCCAGGAATGGAAGTTCAAACGAAGGAAGAGGTCCATGTGCTTTGCTATTTCGAAGAGATATCGGACCTTGAAGCTTTCGATAGCGCATTAGAACCGTATAGGCTCAAAATCCCTAATAGACCAGATCATTTTGGAAGGCAACAGATTGTGAATCATGAAGATCAGTGTGTGGGGGAGTATCCATATGCACTGATCGCATCTATAGAGGTTAGTATTGAACAACTCATTGAGCTTTGCAAGGCGCATGGTGGCGTTTGTGTGCCAGCACATGTTAATAAGAGTTCAAACAGTATTTTGGCTAACTTGGGCTTTATGCCACAGGCGTTAAAAGTTAGAACCATAGAAATTCACCCGAAAAGTCCAATAAATGAGACTTTGATTAAAGGCTATCAAAAAATTTACAATTCAGATGCACATTATCTAGAACACATTTCTGAAAGAGCAAACAAGCTTGAAATCGATGAAAAAACAATTTCTAAAATATTGAATTATTTAAGTGGAGAGGAATAGCATGAGGGAATTATCGCTACATATATTGGACATTGCTCAAAATTCAATAAAGGCTGAGGCTGAGGTATTGAGAATTGTTGTGATCGAAGATTTAGAGCAAGATAAGCTGGTTATTAAAATTAAAGATGATGGGACTGGAATGGATTCAGAAACCGTTGCAAAAGTGGTAGATCCATTTTATACGACGCGAACAACGCGCAAAGTAGGTCTCGGGATTCCGCTTTTTAAAAACTGTGCAGAAACATGTGATGGCTATTTTGAAATCAAATCACAACTGGGTGCGGGAACCGAAATTATCGCAGAGTTTAGATATAGCCATATTGATCGGGTGCCCTTAGGCAATATGCCCGAAACGATCGTAACGATTATCAATGCCTGTGATCAAATAGATCTCATTTATACGCATACAATTAATCATAAGACGTTTACGCTCAATACGAGAGAAATCAAAAAGTTGCTGGACGGTGTTCCTATTAGCAATATAGATGTGATCGCGTGGCTAAGAGCGTATATCAGCGAAGGTTTAAATGAACTTACGAGTTTGAACTAAATCATGAGTTTGAATTAGAAAGAGGCTTAAATGAATTTTAGAAAACTGGGCATCAAAATATTATGGATATCCATTTTGGGTGCAGTACTGTTAGGGCAACTTCAGATAAAGGGCGGACTCGTAATGGCATTGACTGTTTTTGGTATTGGTTCTGGGCTTATCTTGATTTTTTTAGGGGATCTTTCAAAGTTTGAAAAATAGCGTTTTCTGATTTTATTAGAATCATTAGTTCAGTGAAAGTTAGACGTTGGTTGACAAATTTTGAGTAAAAGATGTCAATTGACGTCTTTTTATGAATAAAAGATGTTAATTTATTGTTAATTCGAAAAAAGAGATATCTTTTCAGGTCATTTTGATATAAACTATATAAGTTATGTGCTTAAATATGAAGGAAGAGCCTTCAAGATTGAAACGGAGAGTAAGTATGTCAAGTGTAAAAGGCATTATCAATATTGCCGTGATTGCCCATGTCGATGCGGGGAAGTCAACTTTAGTAGATGCATTTTTAGGACAAAATGGTGTTTTTAGAAATAATGAAGTCGTTCCTGATTGTGTTATGGACAGTAATGATTTAGAGAGAGAGCGTGGGATTACGATCTATTCTAAGAACTGTTCTATAATGTATAAGGATTATAAAATAAATATAGTGGACACACCAGGCCATGCCGATTTTTCATCTGAAGTAGAACGGATCATGAAAACGGTAGACACCGTGATTCTTTTAGTAGACTCAAGTGAAGGCCCGATGCCTCAAACGCGATTTGTACTTAAGAAATCACTTGAAAGAGGTTTAAAACCAATTCTATTTATCAATAAAATAGATAAAAAAGATCAACGTGCAGAAGAAGTGGTAAACTTAGCCTTTGATTTATTTGTGGAATTAGATGCGACAAATGATCAATTGGAGTTTCCGATCATATACGGTATTGCAAAACAAGGGATTGCCAAAAGAGAAATGGCAGATGAAAGCGATAGTTTAGCGCCATTGTTTGAAACGATATTGGAGCACGTCAAGCCTTATGGTGAGAGCCATGATGCACCACTTAAAATGCAAGTTTCTTCTCTTGACTACGATGAGTATGTGGGTAGACTGGGTATTGGTAGAATTGTGCAAGGGACGATCAAACAAGGGGATACGATTGCGATTTCCAGGAGAGATGGTACAACTGCAAGAGGTAAAATTGGCAAGTTATATGTTTATGAAGGTTTGGCCAGAGTAGAAGTTAAAGAAGCTTATGCAGGCGATATGGTTGTCCTTTCGGGCATTACCGATATTTCAATTGGCGAGACTATTTGTAATCCCGATCACGTGGATCCAATGCCAATGATCGAGATCGAAGAACCGACACTTGCAATGAACTTCTTGATTAACGATTCACCTTTCTGTGGTAAAAGCGGTAAGTATGTTACCAATAGACATTTAAGAAATCGATTAGACAAAGAGTTAGAAGTTAATGTGGGCTTACGTGTAGACGAGCTTGATAGCGTTCAGGATGGCTTTAAAGTCTCTGGTAGAGGAGAACTTCACCTTTCGATTTTGCTTGAAAATATGAGACGTGAGGGCTATGAAGTCGCTGTATCGAAACCACAAGTACTTATGAGAACGATTGAGGGGGCTTTATGTGAGCCAGTTGAGAAAGTTATCGCAATTGTACCAGATACTTATTCTGGAACAATTATTTCTGAACTCAATCTCAGAAAAGGTCAAATGGAAATGATGTCTTCGGATGAGGGTTACACCAAAATAGAGTTTTTAGTGCCAACCAGAGGGCTCTTAGGCTATAGAAGTGAATTTATCAACATCACTAGAGGTGAAGGTATTCTCCTTAGATCGTTCTATGAATTCCAACCCCATAAGGGTGAAATTCCTAAGCGAGGTAATGGCGTGCTGATCTCTCAACAAGGTGGTACTGCCATGGCTTATTCTCTTTTCAATTTATCGGAGAGAGCAGTAATGCTTATTGAAGCTGGAACAGATGTCTATGAAGGTATGGTGATCGGCATCAACTCAAGAAGAGATGATATGACGGTAAACCCGACTAAAAATAAAAAATTGACCAACACAAGGGCATCTGGATCAGATGATGCGATTAAACTTTTACCCCCTAAAATCTTTAGTATGGAAGAAGCTTTAACGTTTATTGAAGATGATGAACTCTTGGAAATCACACCGGATTCACTCCGAATTAGAAAAAGATATCTCAATGAAACAGAGCGTCTGAGATCTAGAAATAAAGTGAGTAAAGAAACGGTTTAGGCATTTCAATATAGAAATAGAGCTTGAAGGCTATTTAGAAGAGGCTGTTTCAAAATGATTTTTATCATTTTGAAACAGCCTCTTTTTGAATAGAATTCTCATTAGAAAAGCAATAATTTTCACAAAAGAGTTGACATATAATTACATATGTATTAATATGTAAAATAGAATTACAAATAATGTAAGAGAGAGGTTCCGATGGTTACTACTGAAATGGCAATTGTTCTACCCCTTATTCTTGTTTTGTTAGTCAGTTTACTTTTTTTCTTTATCTACATAGTTTATGGCGATCTCATTGAAATAAGCGCCAATACACTACTTTTTCAAAAATTGTATGGGGCTTCGATCAATAATAGTAAACTTCAACCCCCAGACGATCTGATGATTGAGAAGACGCCCGTAAGTCGTAAGTTCTCATTAAGCAGAACTTATTCTGTAGATTTCCCCGATGCTTATCCAGACACGATCACCAAAAGGATCACTTATCGTAGATATAATCCCAGAATATTTTTACTGATGAAAGTGGGCGGCAGTCGTATTATTAACAGAGACATGAAGTGAAGGATGTGATTATGATCAAAAAAGAGTATAAAGGTGCTGAGGGCAATATAACCCTTTTTTTAGTCATTGTGATCCCCCTATTTCTCATCAGTATTTTTCTGGTTTATGATCTTATAGATGTTAAACAAAGTGAAAGTAAAGCACTCAAGGTAGCTATTGCATGTAGTGAAGCAAGGCTTTCTAAGTATAATACATTCCTTTTCGAACGCTATGGGATATTAGCCTATAAAGAAGATGACCCACTTGAGGGGATGATAAGTGCATATTATATAGGCAATCATCTAAAAGCAGCAGAAGATTCAGATATGGAAATCAAAGTTACCAGTATGAGCCTAAATGATCCCATCAATTATCTAAATGCCATTAGATCAGCAGCGCCTTATGTGATTACAGAGGCTCTTATCGATGAGGTGATGCAGTTTTTAGAGCAAAATGAAACGATTTTAAAAGCTCAAAAGTTAATCAATGATAAGATGGATCGCTATCAAGACTTGTCCAAAAAATTTGAGAGGTCAGAAGTTCACGAAGCATTAGGAAATCTCGTTAAAACTAAAGATAGTGTCGATTTACATCAAGCCCTACAAACCTATAGAAATTATATTGATTATGGTGCAAGTGAATTCTATAAATCGTGTACAGAGAATCAGATTATCGATCGTGAAATTGAACTCGAACCTGATGCGGTTAGGCATTATTATGAAAAAGTATGGGATACATCGCAGGTAAACACGTTGAAAAATGCTTATGATGCTCAAACCAATCAGCTGTACACAGGGTACATTAAGTTTTCAAAGCATGAAGCAAGCCTAAAGGTGAACGCGCTCAATATTGAGAATATAGATCTGCAAATGGATTCCTATAAAGACGCAATTTCTAGATTATACAGCATAAGACCTGCACCTGTGGAGGCCATTCAAAATCTCCAAAGTCAAATCATTCAATTGGAATTTTCTAAAAAGGCGTTTCAAAATGAAATTGAGAAAGTGAAAAACGAGATCAAAACGACAAGTGATTTGATGCTTAAAGAACTCGGCAAGCAAGATGATGGCCTCTTGGATAAGCTCAGGGGTATTCAGTCCAAATTAGGATCTTTAACGACAACTGGGATTTCAGTGGAGGACAAATCTTTAGAGCTTGAAACGGATTACGAATATGATTCAAATGACGCCTGTACTCAAAATCAAGCCTTTAAAGAAGCCATTAGAACCGTCACTCTGCCAGAAAAGATCATGATCAACGAGTACTTGATGAGCATCAGTAAGACGCTTGTTGAAAATGAGGTGAGATCTTTTGACCCACTAAATGTGAAAGAGACAAGACACTATAAAATTGAGGGTGAAATAGAGTATTTGATTGGACATAGTCAGTCGGATATCGACAACTTTAACGAGGTGAAAACAGAAATATTAGCAATGCGTACAGGTCTCAATCTTCTTGGCATTGTCATGGACTCCAAAAAACGCAATGGGATTTTAGAAATTGTAACGCCGATTCCATTTCCTTGGAACGCTGTTACCTATGCCGCCATTTTGGCAACGTGGTCAGGCGTTGAAGGATACTATGATTTAACTCTACTGGAGAGGGGTAAGGGCACACATTTTATAAAAGCAGAGGATGAATGGTTAATGAGCTTAGAGACGCTTATAGATTCAAGGGATCTATTAGAAGACATGGACAGCGCAAAAAACCAAAATTTAAAACAGGCGCCTTTAACCTCAAATTCAAATTCAGATTTAGTCAATCACCTCGACCAGAAGCTCTACTATAGAGATTACCTTAGAATCATGATTAATGTTCAAGGCCTAGATAGAACCCTATTGAGACACATGGCGCTTGTAGAGGCACAAATCCAAAAGGACAGCAAAGATGAAGCCAAGCTAGAAGATTTTAAAGTGGGTCATGAAGTGGCTATAAAGGGTCATTTCCCCTATATTTTCAGGTCAGCATTATCATCATTTTCGTTGAACTTTTCAAATGCATATGATATGCATTTTAAGCGCTAAATTGAGGGCTATATTATGTTTAAACACTCTAAAATAAAAAGAAAAAAACGCAACAATGAAATGGGTTCAGTCACAATAGAGGCCACAATTACGTTTTCCATCACACTTTTTTTATTATTGATTGCAGTGGGAACGGTCTTTTCAGTGCATATCAATGAACGTATGCATGAAATCGCCATGGAAATTACAAGCGAAATGCAATTATTCGCATTGTCAGCTCAGGAAAGTGACGATGCTGTTGTAACTGAAGTGAATGAACTGTTCCTTGAAAATTTTGTAATTCAAAGATTTGAAGATATTCTAGAAGAACAAGGTGTAGCACGCTGTGTGGAATTGAATCGGCTGGATACCATAGTGGGTTCGCAGCTGGATACAAGTGGTGTGTTTTCACTCAAACTCTATTATCGCTTCAAAATGCCAACGGTTTTAAAAAGTCAAGTCTTGAATTACCCGATCATAGGGGTCATCCACAGCGATGGTCTCAAATATGAAACGAAAACAGTGTATATCACGAGAACTGGTGAGAAATATCACGAAGGGACATGTCATCATTTAAGTCAAAGCAAGATTGCGATTGATTTAAATGAAGCACAGGCGCGTGGGATTGAGGCTTGTAAAAACTGTCACAAAATATTACCTATTCAAGAGTAAGGGGAAGAAGATGATCGAGATCGACGAAAAGACAAATCGAAAATATTGGCTAAAAAAAGTGTCCTTGGTTGAGGTCAAAAGAGAACTTGAAATGCTCAAGGCAATTGAAGGCAATGGATTTCCAAAATTGATAGATTATCAAGTGGAAGAAGGACAGTTTATCCTAAAATTGGATTTTATAAACGGCAAAACATTAAAAGAAAGTGCACTGAGGCATGACTATGCACCCTACTATTTTAGACAAATGCTCCTACGGCTTAGAGACCTGCATCTCCAGGGTATTTTACACCGGGATATTAGTCCAAGGAACATTCTCATAGATGAAAGTGACTGCATTTATTTCATAGATTTTGGATCTGCTATAAGAAAGGATGAGGTTATGCACGAAAGTGAAATTGTGGGAACGCTTAAATATGCAGCACCTGAAGCCGTTTTTAATCCTAAAATGTACAATGAATTCAGTGAGCTATATGCACTTTCCAAAGTGTTTTTAGAAAAATTTGAAAAGACCAGTTATCGTTTTAAACCTGAATTTTTTAATTGTGTTATGAAATGCCAATCAATTATTCCCAGTGAAAGATATACCGCTTATGCAGATATTTTTCATGATTTAGAAAGCTGCCTTTAATACAATCTTAATCTTCAAATGGTATGATGAGTCTATGCGATTCTAATAAAACATCAAAATACCAAGAGGAGTGCCTTTATGAAGTCTAAAATACGTGTCAGTTTAAATCTTATAGGGATTACAATAATATGTGTCCTCAGTTTTTTCTTATGGCAATACTATAATAAATATCAAGCATTGTCTTTGTCTCTATTAAACCCTGATGAAGAGAAAAATCGGACGGTTTTTAATGATGAATGGTTGGAACCCAATCAATTTATCGTTAAAAATACGCATGTTTATATCAGCTTGTCTACTTTTGAAAAGTATATTGACTCTGATATTACCTTGTCAGGGACGGGTCAGCGCATCTATTTAAAGATCGATAATATCGGGCATCAGTTTGATAAGCCGCTGTTGACCCAATATGTAGACGCAAATATAAAAGAGATCAATGTGCCTTTACTTTATGAAGCAAAGATCGCCTATATTGACATGAGTATCGTTGAGAAGTTGTATCCAGTTGCACATACTTATTTTCAAGAAACCAACAATTTAATCGTATACGAAGATCAAAAGGGTCGGTTTGGGGAGATTAAAGCCAATACCGATAAGTATCAAATGGCCAATTCGGATCTCTTTAAACAGAATGCTTCAGAGTCAACAGAGCCTGTGTGGATTGTGGGTGAACACAAAAATTATTATCATATATTAGATGGCTTGGGGTATTCAGCCTATGTGAAAAAAAGTGCGGTTTCGAAAGTTCAAGTAGAATCCGTTTCAGCTGAAAATTTTATAACGCCAGAGGTATCTTCGCTAAAGAAACCCTTTAGCATGACTTTTGAAGTGATTGATCAGTATTCGGACAATTTCAAAAAACAGGCTACGCCTTTTGAACCTGGAATTGATGTGATTTCACCAACGTGGTTTAATTTAAACATCGATGGTATTATCATCAACAGTGCGGATTTAGCCTATACTGAATTTGTGAAGGATCAGGACGTTGAGCTTTGGGGCCTATTTAAAAATAATTTCAGTCCTAAGTGGACAAAGACGCTTCTAAATTCGGATGCATATCAAAAAAAAGCAGTTGCTCAAATGCTCATGTATGCTGCGATATATGAACTCGATGGCATCAATTTGGACTTTGAAAATATTTATCTAGAAGATCAAGACGCATTGAGCCGTTTTGTTAAAGAACTTGCACAGGTAACCGGTGAGTATAATCAAGTGATCAGTATGGATGTGACAAGACCCAAGGGCAGTGATACTTGGTCAAAAGTATATGATCGGCGGACCTTGAGCCAATTTGTGGATTATATGATCTTGATGGCTTATGATGAACACTGGGGGTCAAGCCCTATAAGTGGCTCTGTGGCCTCTATGGGATGGACAGAAGATTCGATAACCATGTCTCTTGAAGAAATACCTTCTGAGAAATTGGTTTTAGGGATACCCCTTTATATGAGAGTATGGCAGGAAACACCGCTTCAAAATGGTCAATACAAAAAAGTAGGCTCAAGAGCCATTACTCTATCTGGATTTGACAAAATGATGGCAGAACGCAATCTTGAACTTATTTATGATGAACCTTCTGGTCAATACTACACCGAGTACTTTGAAAGTGGTGATCGTTATCGCATTTGGGTTGAAGATGAACACGTCTTGAATAAACGTCTTGGATTAAGTGAACGCTACAGTTTACCGGGAATCGCCACTTGGCGACGCGGTTTTGAAAGAAATAGCACTTTTTCTGTCATTTCCACATGGCAATCACTCATAAAATGAAATTAAACTTTCAAATATGAAATTAAAACATAAAAATATTTCATAAATCAAAAAAAATCACTAAAAAACGGTTGTAATATGCAATTGGATTAGGTATAATTATCACAAGAAGAATAATTGTATACAAAAATACTTAAATGCAAAGGCGATTGCAATAAAATATTATAGTGAGGTGACAGATATGAGAGAAGTCGTAAAGGGAAATCAATTTAAAGTGGACTTTTGTAAAAGATGTGGCGATGAGAAAAAAGTAAATAAGTTTGGTTTATGCAAAACATGTGAACACGATGTGGATTATGAGTATTCACTTATGTATGAAACCAAAACTAAAGAACATTAATAAAGCACCTAATAAAAGCTAAAAGCGAAAGCGTTTTTCAAAGTGAGATTCTCACCATGAAAGGCGCTTTTTTAATCTATAGATATTTTTGAAGTGAAATGACGACCACGTGAACGATTGATTGCACAACCCATTGATTTCAGATTGACACAACGTATGCATTTTGATACAATTTTGATGATTTGAATGAGGAGGCAATATGAGAGAAGTTGTCATAACTGATGTTAGATATAGAATGACTTTGACAGCAATTTGGTCACTGGGTAAAAAAGGGATTGCTATAACTGCTGTGGAATTCGAGGATTCCAACCCGCAGGAGCGATTAGGGTTTTATTCTAAATATGTGAAACATTGCCGCATCGTACCTAATCCTAAAGATAATGAAATGCTTTTTATTAATGGTTTAATGACCATCGGTAAAGATATTTATTCAAGAACAGGTGAAAAGCCTGTTTTAATCGTTACTGGGAGTAAATCCATGGCAGTGGTGACAAAAAACTTTGAAAAATTGTTGCCCTATTATGAATTTAATATAGTAGATGAAGCGACCTACCTGAGTGCAAATAATACTTATGAACTGTCTAAGGTTGCCGATTTGGTGAAGGTTCCCTTTCCAAATACAACTTTTCTACAAGATGATGAAACTATTTTTAAGATGTCAAAGAGGATTCAATACCCAGTGGTGATCAAATATCGAGAAGGTGAAAAGCTGACGCTTAAAGCGCATGAGCGCTATAAGATCGTCCATAGGCAAGAGGAATTCGTCAATGTTTATACGATGATGCATGAAATACAACCTAAGCCTTTAGTGCAAGAATATATCAAAGGCGCTGGTTATGGGGTATCTGTCGTCTTTGATCACAATCAAAAGCCTGTGGAGATATTTTGTCACAAGCGTATTCGGGAATACCCAGTCTCCGGAGGACCGAGTACATTTTGCGAGAGTATTTGGGATGAACGCATGGTGGCTTATGCCATAAGGCTGCTAGAAGCGCTTAAGTGGACTGGATTTGCAATGGTTGAGTTCAAGGGGGATTTAAAGGGTGATCTAAGGTTAATGGAGATTAATCCTAGATTTTGGGGCAGTATGCCACTTTCGCTTATTGCGGGGTGTGATATGCCCTTTGCCTATTATAAGTCCGTTATGAAGCTCAAGACTCAGCATCTTGGCTTTACACAGTTTCGAAATCGGTATCGATTACATGCGAAGATGCGCTATTTGCTGCAAGATATCCTTTCGATTAGAGGGTACTTAAAGCGTAATCGTTATAATCCTATGATTTTACTCGTGTTTATAAAGGATTTATTAAATCCAAATGTCAGGGACGGTCTTTTTAGATGGACTGATAGTCAACCTGGCATCATGTATATCCGAAATGCTGTCTTTGGACATACGAAAAGAGAATAGTATTTACTGGAAAGGAAGTTGTAATGAAAATCGATTTTCATGTGCATTCATTTTATTCTGAAGATTCTTTTCAGAGTTTTGAAAAAATCATACAGAAGGCAGAAAAATGTGGCCTTGATGGCATTGTTATATTAGATCATAATACCATCAAGGGCTCCGATCGCTTGGAGGCCTATCTAGAAGCACGCTATCACAATCTTCCAGTGAACGAGAGGCTCATGGTGATTAGGGCTGGAGAGTACTCCACGGAAGAGGGGCACCTTGTTATCATCGGTCTTAAAACGCCTCTTGAAGAGATTCTGGAAGTGAATCAAAAATGGTATCGATGTGAGGATGTTGTTAAGGAAGCCAAAAAACAAGGCGCAACCATTATTCTGGCACATCCTTTTAGATGGAAACATCGTTCGCCAAGTGAATGGCTTATAAGCCAAGTGGATGCCATAGAAGTATTTAACGGCAGAACTTGTTTTGTAAAAGACAATTA
The DNA here is from genome assembly GCF_001748365.1 of Fusibacter sp. 3D3. Taxonomy (GTDB): domain Bacteria; phylum Bacillota; class Clostridia; order Peptostreptococcales; family Acidaminobacteraceae; genus Fusibacter_A. The sequence continues at coordinate 171,660 of NZ_BDHH01000010.1, forward strand.
TGAGGCGAATGCCAAAGCTGTTGAACTCGCAAAAAAATTAGAACTGCCAATAGTGGGTGGTAGTGATGGTCATTTAACGGTTGAGATCGGTAGAAGTTTTGTAAATTTTGAAGTAGAGAAGGCTTCATTTGATCCGCAGAAGCTGCACTTATATGATTCAAGTGTCCACGGGGAATGGGGACATCCAGCCTACGAGGTGGTGAGCCAAGTTTACAAATTTACCACTCAAAAAAAGTGGGGTTCTATTCCAAAACAGGTGATCAAGTTTTTTTACGGCGTGCTAATTTACGGCATTGCATGTTTGAAACCCCGTTATTTTTTAAAGGGTGATGTCATGACCTATAAAGCGCATCATTAAACCTCTATGAGCAAATACAAAAGGAGTCCATGCTTCATGATTTTATTTGAGATTTTAAGGAAAATAAACCGATTCATAAAACAGCATAACAAAAGAAAAGCGGGCATTTACTTGTCTCCCGTTAGACGTATAGAGCAGGTCTATCCCCTTTTGGACGAACGCGTTTGTGCGATGACCTTTGATGATGGGCCAAGTGCATTGCCCCCTAACCCTGTGCCTCAATTGGATTCAGAGGATGAAATTGTAAAGCGTGCATACGGCCTCACTGAGGTGCTTATGAATACGCTCGAAAGATATGGTGCTGTAGGGACTTTTGACTGCGTTGGGGGCACGCAAGAAAATTATCCAGATCAGCGCGGCAAATTGCATACTGCTAAATGGGGCGGTACGGCTCATGATCATTATCCCGATTTTGAGAAAGATCCATTTGCGGGTATATTGAATCAACCAGAACTTGGCGAACGCATCCTCAAAAGAGGTCATGAAATGGCCAATCATGGTGGCAGACATGTGATTTTTGGACCCATGAGACTTATTTATGACTCGAGAGTATCACTTTCATCGCTAGAGCGTGTCCTTGAAGATTTGACACTTTTCCATAATTTTGCCTATAAAAATTACAAACATACGCCCACGCTGTCCAGACCGCCACATTATATCGATCGGATAAAAGGACGCTTAAATGCCTACGATGTATACGCGATGATGGGCTATCAGTACATGGCAGCAAGTTTTGATGGTGGCGGATGGAAACCCAGTAAAGGGATCTACCGTGAAGATGTAGAGGCAATGGTTTTACCTATGAAACGCGTTCTTGAAAGTGATGACAACGCTCTAAATGGACACATCATTTTCCAAAAGGATGGTTGCAATATGTCACTTCAAACGCCTGTTGCAGATGCCTTAGCGCCACAACTTGAAATTTTAAATGCAAAGGGTTATAAAGTTATAGGTGTAAATGAGCTCATTAACCGTTCTCCTTTTGAGGATTATGGCGAAGGTCACACTCATTTTGAAATTGCAAGAGAATTGATCAATGCGGGTTTCGTTGTAGCTTACAAAAATAACAGCTTTCAGCCCAATAGGCTTTTAACTTTTGGAGAATTGGTGGCCATGACGACGCCGAAAGCGCTCTTTGTGGCACTCACTTTATTAAAAAGCAAACAGCTTAGAGCAGACTTTGATTATGCCAAATGGGATGTGAAAAAAATAGCAGACGCGCATGTGAAAGTGAGAACAAGCCATCCTTATTATTGGATGTTTAAATACGCAAAAAAGCAAGGCTATTTAGAGGTGAACTCGGATCGTTGGGATATCCACGATCCTGTAGATGCACACATTTGCATTCAATACTTAGAGGGTGTCCTTTCCTCACATCAGGTGGTATTGAGTGTTGATGAACTGCTTGAAAGGGAACAGCTTTGTTCTGCGCTCATGCAGATGGGGGAACGCCCTCTTAAACGTATTGATATTTTACCACTTCTAAGGGCAACGCTTAAAAGTGTAAAATTAATGTAAAATTTTATCGTATATTCAGGATATGTGTTATAATGAAATTGATAGTACCGAAAGGACTATACGCTTTTTTATGAAACTTACCGATGAACAAACTCTGCTCGGAGCGAAATGCCAGGGACGGAAATAGTAAAGGTTATGATAACATAGCTCTTTTTGTCTTTGACAGAAGGAGCTTTTTGTATGCAATTATACAAATGTTCGAGTGCACAGATGTGCAGATGGATATTGGTCATACTAAGGCCCCTCTCAAGAGCAAGAAAGGATGTTTAAATCATGAAATTTGGATTCGTTGGGGCAGGTAAAGTAGGCCAAGCGTTTGGCAGATATCTAACTCAAAAGGGGCATCAAGTGGTTGGCTATTATAGCAAGACCTATGCCCATGCTGAAGATGCGGCGATTGCAGTACAAGGAAAAGCATACGACACATTAGAAGCACTTTCAAAAGATGCAGAAATTATCGCTTTAACGGTGACCGATCAAATGATTGAGGCAGTTTCTAGAGAATTGTGTTCACTGAATACCACAGGAAAAGTTAGATTTGTCATTCATATGAGTGGTGCGTTATCTGCTCGGGTTTTAGCAAGACGTGATGACGTTCATTACGCGTCTATCCATCCCATGCAATCATTTGCAAATGTTGAAGAAGCACTTTTGCAAATGCCAAGTACCGTTTTTGGTATTGAAGGGGATGCGAAAACAATCTCAGTATTCGAGACGCTTTTAAAGACAATGGGCAATGAAGTGATTCAGTTGACTGAAGCACAAAAGGTCAATTATCATCTTGCGGCTGTGATTGTTTCGAATTATATGGTGACATTGATGCATTTTGGATTGTCTCAAATGAAGGCGATCGGCATTGAGGAGAACACAGGTATAAAAGCGTTACTACCACTTATTCGAGGGACTTTGACGAATATCGAAACTTTTGGACCTGAAAAAGCATTGACAGGTCCTATAGCAAGAGGCGATTATAAAACGGTCAAAGCACACCTACAGGCAATGGATCATGGGGCTAAAGCACTCTATAGGCATCTTGGTTTGGCAACGCTGGAAATAGCACTTGCCAAAGAGATGGATACAGAAAATGTGCTGGCACTCAGACGTCTTTTAGAGGAGGAATAATATGTCAAAAGTAACGACTTCAACTTTTTTAAAGAAGAAATCAAAAAAAGAGAAAATCACGGTTTTAACCGCTTATGATTATTCTACGGCGAAACTATTAGATCAAGGTGGTGTTGACTGCCTTTTGGTGGGTGATTCGCTTGGCATGACCATGCTGGGTTATGAAGATACCTTATCTGTGACGATGGAAGATATGATTCATCACACAAAAGCCGTTGTCAGAGGCACTAAAAATGCAATGGTTGTTGCAGATATGCCATTTTTGTCATATCATGTGAGCGTTGAAGACGCCATCAGAAATGCGGGTAGACTCATTAAAGAAGCAGGCGCTCACGCCGTCAAGTTAGAGGGTGGTTTTCAAATTAAAGATAAAATAGAAGGCATCATCAATGCACAAATCCCAATAATGGGACACCTTGGATTGACGCCTCAATCTGTAAATGCGTTTGGTGGCTTCAAAGTTCAAGGCAAATCCGAAGCCCAAGCGCAAAAATTGATTGATGAGGCGAAACTTTTAGAGGCACTTGGCTGTTTTGCCATCGTTTTGGAGTGCATTCCTGCAAAACTCGCAAAGATCATCAGTGAGAGTATTAGTATTCCAACCATCGGAATAGGCGCAGGTGCAGATTGTGATGGTCAAGTATTGGTGATTCAAGATCTTTTAGGCATGTATACAGAATTAACGCCTAAGTTTGTAAAACAGTATGCGGTTTTAAATGGCGTTATTGAGCAAGCGGTAAGCACGTATTGTGATGAAGTTAAAAAGGGCGTGTTTCCAAGTGAGGCACACACCTTTAAGATAGATGAGAGCGTTCTTGAAAAATTATACTAAAGTTAGATGAAAAAAAGGTTAGGAGATCAAAACATGAAGATTGTTCATACCGTAAATGACCTAAGAGCGGTTGTTAAAAGTGCCAAGAAGGCACAAAAATGTGTGGGACTTGTGCCCACTATGGGATTTTTACATGAAGGGCATCTGTCGCTCATGACAGCAGCTAAAAAAAATACAGATTTTGTAGTGGTGAGTCTTTTCGTCAACCCGACACAGTTTGGTCCAAATGAAGACTTAGAAAGCTATCCAAGAAATTTTGAAAAGGATGCCATACTTTGCGAAAATGCTGGTGTAGATGTCCTTTTCAATCCAAGTGTTGATGAAATGTATGGTCCTGATTACAGCACATATGTCAACTGTGAAGGCGATATTACCAAAGTACTTTGTGGTGCCTCGAGACCTATACACTTTAAAGGCGTCACAAGTGTTGTCTCTAAACTCTTCAATATCGTTTCACCCGAAAAGGCTTTTTTTGGACAAAAGGATGCCCAACAAGTGGCTGTGATTGAAAAAATGGTGAGAGAATTGAACTTTGATATAGAGATCGTGCCTTGTCCCATTGTCAGAGAATCAGATGGGTTAGCACTCAGTTCTCGTAATACGTATCTTTCTGAATCAGAGCGAAAAGATGCGCTCGTATTGGTTCAGTCCTTAAGGCTCGCAGAGCAAAAGATCAAAGCGGGTGAAAGAAATGCAGAGCTGATTAAACAAGCAATGAAAGCTTTAATAGAAACCGTTGATTATGCGGAAATTGACTATGTTGAAATCGTAGAGGCGACAACGCTAAAAAGTGTTCAAAAGTTAGAAGGCGATATGCTCATTGCATTAGCTGTTAAATTAGGGAGACCGAGATTAATAGACAATATTAGACTTTGGGTTTAGGAGGCAGATTCATGTTGGTAACCATGTTTAAAAGTAAAATTCATCGTGCAACGGTGACAGAAGCAAATTTAAATTATGTAGGCAGTATTACGATCGATGAGGACTTACTAGAGGCAGCGGGCATTTTTCCAGGAGAAAAAGTTCAAATCGTTAACAACAATAACGGTGCAAGACTTGAAACCTATACAATCGCAGGGGAAAGAGGCAGTGGCATGTTCTGCTTGAATGGAGCAGCAGCAAGGCTTGTGCAGCCAGGGGATGTGGTCATTATCATTGCATATGCTTTGATGGAGGCCGCTGAAGCGAAGGCCTTTAAACCCAATGTGATATTTTTAGATGAAAAGAATCAAATTGTTGAAATGAGTCATTTCGAGAAACATGGTGACATCAAAAATTATTAATAAAGAACAAGTATTTGAAACCCTAGACCATTTATGCTAAAATAGTCTAGGGTTTAGATCAACAGAGCGTTAAATTAGTGTTAAATCACTCAACATGGAGAATGAAATGAAATTTGAACCGTTAACTGATTTTTTAGATCAAGAACAAATTTTACGAAATGAACAAATGAAAGTACATACTTCCTTTAAAATTGGTGGACATGTGGATTGCATGGTCTTGCCAAGAAAAGTTGAAGATATTAAGCAAACCATAAATTTCTGTAAGGCGGTTTCGATGCCATATCATATTATGGGCAATGGCTCCAACATCTTAGTGGATGATGATGGTATTGAAGGGTTGGTTATCAAAATCAGCGATGCTTTCAGTGCGGTTGATGTCCAAGATGAAGTCGTGATCGCAGAAGCAGGGGTATTGCTTTCAAAACTTTCAAAAGTAGCCCTTCGCAATAGTTTGAAGGGATTTGAATTTGCATCGGGTATTCCAGGAACTTTAGGTGGCGCGATTTTTATGAATGCTGGTGCCTATGGTGGCGAAATGAAGGATGTCATTCAGTGGGTAGAAGTGCTTACAGCCTCTGGAGAGGTTCAAAAGATTCAAAGGCAAGATATGGCATTTGGTTATAGAACCAGTATTGTCAAGGCAAACGGTTTTGTAGTGCTCAGAGCAGCACTCAAGCTCCAAAAGGGTAATTATGAAGAGATTCTGGCGATCACTCAGGAACTCACAGAAAAGAGAGTCTCGAAACAACCTGTTGATTTGCCAAGTGCTGGGAGTACTTTCAAAAGACCTGAGGGCCATTATGCAGGCCGATTAATCGAGGATTCTGGCCTTAGAGGCCTTAAGTATGGGCATGCAATGGTTTCTGAAAAACATTGCGGTTTTGTGGTCAATACAGGTGAGGCCAGTTGTAAAGAAGTGATTACACTCATCGAAATTATTCAAAAAGTAGTACGTGATCGCTTTGAGGTTGAATTAGAGCGTGAAGTGAGAATATTTGGGAAAGAATAGCGCAGTAGAACCGATAGAGCAATTTGTAAATATATAATGGCAAGAGCACTTCAGACAATTTCTACAATTAAGTAGGCATTGTCTGAAGCGCTCTTTTTTTTGATATTGAGAGCCTAAAAAATCTTGTCAAAAATCAACGTGATTTGTTTGATTGTGAACGGGTATCTTTAATATAACACTTGGGGGGATGCTCCTCCTAGGGAGCATTTCCCCAATTCAGAGGGCGTTAGAACGCCCTCTGAATGCAATCCAATAGGATTGCACAAGTGTTACGAAGGAAGCGAAGCGGACTGAGTATGAATTTGCGAAGATGCAAGTGTTACGAAGGAAGCGAAGCGGACTGAGTATACGAGACTTTGGGGGAGTGGCAGCCAATGAAAGTTTTTAAAAGTGTTAAATCTAATCCAATGATCCTCATTTTATTAGCAGTTGGGCTATTTTTTGTTGTGAACACGATTTCATATGGCAAGTTAAGTTTAAATGCCGAAAGTGAAAATGTTGGAGAACAGAACGCAGAATTTCCAAGAACTCAAGAGAGTTATCAGGATCAGGATTACACAAGCTATTGGGAAGTTGTTAAACATAGAATTTCACAAGCCCCTTTTAATCTCGTAGGGACGATCATCTTTTTTATGGCAATTGTGCACACCATGTTGACCAGTTTGTTTCATAAAAAGGCACATCAACTGGAAATGGATTATGATGAACAGATTAAGAAAGGGCTTAAAAATAAAAATTCTTATTCGATAACAGCCAGTATTATGCATCTTTTGGGTGAAGTGGAAGTCGTATTTGGCATTTGGGCGGTGCTGCTTGCAGTGGGCATTTCGTTTTATTATGATTGGAACACTTTTGTGTCTTATATAGACGGATTGAGGTACACAGAACCTCTGTTTGTCATTGTGGTAATGACCATTGCTTCCAGTCGGCCCATATTGAAATTATTTGAGATTATTATGTGGCGAATTGTGAGACTGTTTGGCAATACATTAGAAATTTGGTGGTTGACGATTTTGCTTTTCCCTGCCATTTTGGGCGCCTTTATCACTGAGCCAGCAGCAATGACCATAGCCGCATTGCTCTTAGCGGATAAATTTTACAGTTTAAACCCTTCAGAACGGTTAAAATATGTGACTTTAGCACTTTTATTTGTCAATATTTCCATAGGAGGGTTTCTGACCAATTTTGCTTCGCCACCGATTTTAATGGTGGCAGACGTATGGGGCTGGGATATGCCTTTTATGCTTAGGACTTTTGGCTGGAAGGCCATAATCGCCATTGGACTTTCGACCTATGTCTACTATTTCTTGTTTAAAAAAGATTTACATGACCTTACGGGAGCTTATGAAAACTATCAATACAAACGCTATATACAGCATCGTTTTATCAGTAAAAAAGAGCTTGAAGACTCATTTGAACAATTAGAGAAGATTGTAGATAAAAGAGTGGCTTTTACGAATGAATTGGATGCTTATAGCCTCATATTGAGAGAGAATATCAAGGAATTGGCTTCAGAAAAATTAACCCCAGAGGAGTGTAAACTCTACGACATTGACAACGCCATAGATGAAAAATTCGATGGGATAAAATTAGAGGAAATGAAACGTACCATTCCAGGACTTTTATCAGAAGAGGAACAGCCTACTTATATTGATCCTAAATGGGATCAGCGAGAAGATAGTGTGCCTTTTTGGGTCATTGGGACACATCTGTTCTTTTTAGTGTGGACGGTGGTCAATGCGCATGAACCCGTTTTATTCTTAGCAGGCTTTTTGTTTTTCCTTGGATTCTATCAAGTGACTGTGTATTATCAAAACAGACTGGATCTCAAGCCTGCATTATTAGTTGCTTTCTTTTTATCGGGCATCATGGTTCATGGCACCTTACAGGGGTGGTGGATTGTGCCTCTGTTAGTAAGTTTGCCAGAACTGGGATTGAATTTAACTTCCATCATTTTAACAGCATTTAATGACAATGCCGCAATTACTTACTTAAGTACCTTAGTCACTAACTTTCCAGACAATCTTAAATATGCCATTGTTACAGGCGCGCTCACAGGTGGGGGATTAACCATAATTGCCAATTCACCGAATCCGATTGGACAATCTATACTCAAACGTTTTTTTAAGACGGGGATATCAGGCGGGTTGTTACTCAGATATGCGCTGCTGCCGACGATCATTTCTGCTTTGATCTTTTATATGCTCAGGGGATAGCGGATCCAAATGCGAGGAGAGGAGTTTTAAATGGTGCTTTATGAAAATTCAATTGGTTCAAGTTTTGATGCTGTTGATCATGCCGTCACTGAAATTTTAGACCTCATCAGAAATCAACTGCCGATGATTGACCCCCATACTCGATTTAAAATCAATTTCATGTTGCGAGAAATACTCAACAATGCAGCTGAACATGGAAACCATCTTGATTTGAACAAAAAAGTGGCAATCAAAGTGAATTTGGTGCATGAAGGCTTGGTATTTGAGGTACGAGATGAAGGCGAAGGTTTTAAATTGGATACAGATTTTCATATTAAAAATAATTTGAGAGAACGTCAAAGAGGATATGAAACCCTTTCTGAAATGGCATTTAAAATTGTCATTGAACATAATTGCGTTAGAGTGACATTTGATTTAAACATGGAGGTGTCGTAATGGAAAAACAAATAAATGGAGATCGCATCAAATTGACATTAACAGAAGGCTTAACTGCAAATAATGTTCCCAAATTCAATGAAAGTCTGAAGCAACTGATTAAACCAGAAGAAGCCTATAAGGCGCTCATTTTGGATTTAAGTCAGATAGATAACATTGACTCTGTGGGGGTTACATTTGTCATTAGCTTATTTAAGCAGATGAAGCGCAACGAGAAGGCCTTTAAGGTCTCAGGTGCAAGTGATGATATTATAAGTCTTTTTAAATTGATGAAATTGGATCAATTTTTCGAAATGATAGAGTGACGGGAGGTGACGTCGTGGCTTATCGCATACTAATTGCAGATGATGCAACCATGAATAGAATGCTCGTAAAAAGAGTGCTCGCTCAAAATCTTGAAAATGCAGTTTTTGAAGAGGCAGTCAATGGGCAAGAAGTTCTGGAAATCGTGGAAAAAATGTCAGTGGATTTGATCATATTAGATTTAATCATGCCCATTATGGATGGGTATGAAACCTTGAGGCTTTTAAAAAAACACCCGATTCATCAGGATATTCCTGTAATCGTGAACAGTGCTATTACAGAAATCAATTCGATTGAAAACACGTTAAAGGAGGGGGCGGTAGATTATTTTACAAAACCACTTTCTCCAAATGATATGAATATAATTTTGCCTTTAAAAGCTAGAAATGCCCTTAAATTATATGAACAAAGTCGAACGATTATTGAACTTAATCGTCTCATTCAAGAAGAATTAAAAAATGCGAATACTTTTGCGAATATTATGCTGCCTAAATCGGGGAGTTTTAAAGGGGTAGATCTCTTTATAAAATATCATCCCTCTCTGGGAATCGGGGGTGATTTTTTCGATTGTGTTGAACAAGAGGGTAGGATACACTTTATGGTGGCAGATGTAACGGGTCATGGCATTGCAGCGGGTATGGCATCGTCTATGGTTAAAATATTATATCGAAAGAGTATTTTAATGCCAAACATCATGCCTCATGAGATCATAGAGGAGATGAATCAGTCTATATTTGATATATTCGATTTCGCGGGTGAAGATAACTATTTTGTTTTCACGGCATTTGTCGGCATTATTGATTGCGGTGAACTCTATTATGCCAATGCAGGACAACCGTATCCAATGATTTTTCACAAGAGCTCGGAGTCGTTTGAAGAGATTCATCAAAATGGGTTCATTGTAGGGATGATGGAAGACGTTCACTTTGAAACGGAACAAGTGACTCTGAAAAAAGAGGATTTGATATTCCTTTATACGGATGGTCTTTTTTGCACAGGTGAGGCTTCTGATTTTACGGAGTGGAAAAAAGTGTTTACGGTTTCAAACCAACTTAAGAAGGCGTTGCTTGAAAATCCTAACGAATTTTTGGATGAGGTCTTTTACACATTTCACATGATCCACAAGACCAATCATACGGATTTCAGTGATGATGTGGCGATGATGCTCATTAAGTTGACTTCATAAGATTTAATTTTAATGAATTTTTAAGTTGACTCTCATGCTCATGTAAGGTTTCCGTATCATAATAAAAATATAAGGCATAATGCTTGGAGTGATATGGATGAAAAAAGACCGATTTTATGATTCTCAAATTTTCAGATTGATATTGTTAGTATTTTTGAGTATCGCTTTGATCGAGATTATTTTCGTTGCATCAGGGTTTTTAATAAGCAAATATTTTTTTAATATAATAAGCGTATTGGATTGCATCTCACTTTTCAACGGCTTTGTGGTATTTTCTTTTTTTGCTATTGAAAAATTTGGTGGTGTCAAAGCGCATATAAATCGTTTACTGCTCAGAATGACACTGGCTTTATCTATTTTTTCAAGTGCGCTTATTTTCATCTTTGCCAATAGAAGTTAAGTTCATAGCGATTCACAAAGCCATCAATTGTTAAATAAATTTGACAATTGTTTTTTTTTATCACAAAGTGGGTTCTTAACGACATAAAACCGAAATTTATGGTATATAATATAAATAGAACCTATTAAACGGTTAGGCGAGAGCGAAAGCGAGGTTGTTATGCAAATTCACTCAGATTATCATATGCATTCAAAATACAGTGGCGATTCTAAAAATGAACTTGAGGCAATTGTACAAAGAGCCTTAGAACTCGGACTCAAGGAGATTGCGATTACAGATCACGGGCCAAAACATGACGGCTATGGGATCAAGAAGGCGGATTATTGGCTCATACGTAAAGAAATTGATCTCCTTAAAGAAAAATATCCCCAGATCCATATTTTATTAGGGATTGAAGCGAATATATTGGGAACTGACGGCGAGATTGATCTTGATGAAGAGATGCGTGAAATTTGTGATTGGGTTAATGCAGGCTATCATTTTGGAAGCAATTTAAGGTATGACCTTAAGATTCATCTCTATAATTTTCTCAGCAGATACTCTAAAAGTTTTTATAAAAAGGCAAAAGAACTCAACACAAAGGCTATGGTCAATGCAATGATGCGCAATCCGATTAATATGATCACACATCCCGGTTCAAAGGGACCTATAGACATAGCTGAAGTTGCATCCGTGGCAAGCCAAACGGAGACTATGCTCGAAATCAATAATGCACATGGTCATTTAACCGTGGCAGAAATTGAAATTGCAAAGCAATATGGCGTTAAATTTGTCATGTGCAGTGATGCGCATCGGATTGAAAAAATTGGATTGGTCCCCAAATCCATCGAGAGAGCGCTTGCGGCGGGGTTAACCCCTGATGATGTATACAATGCTTTACAATAAAAGGAGACTGTTATGAATTTTATTATTATTTCGGGACAATCGGGTGCAGGGAAAAGCCAAGCGAAAAAAGTCTTTGAGGATTTTGGTTACTACTGCATCGACAATTTACCCCCATCTCTGATTCCAAACTTTATTGAATTGCTAGAGCAAAATTCGGAAGGAATTCATAATATAGCGCTGGTGATTGATATTCGTGGGGGCAAGTTTTTTAAAGATTTAGAAGACAATTTAAAGCTCTTAACTCAAAAAAATTATGACTATCGCATTTTCTACTTTGAAGCGAATGATGAGGTCTTGATCAAGCGCTTTAAAGAAACGCGCCGGAGCCATCCACTTGATCCTTCTGCAAGAATTGAAACTTGCATTGAGCAGGAGAAAGAAATTTTATCCGCCCTTAAAGAAGATGCAGATTTTGTAATTAATACGGGGACAATGACGCAATCTCAACTCAAAAATGAGATTTCAAGATTCTTAGAGATCAAAGATGAGACCGAGCAAATCGCACTTACGATTATGTCATTTGGATTCAAAAAAGGAGTACCCCTTGACTCCGATTATGTATTCGATGTTCGATTTTTACCGAATCCCTATTATATCGAAGAATTGAGAGCGTCAACTGGCAATGATCAACCTGTGAGAGATTATGTGATGAGCTTTCAAGAGAGTAGAGACTATCTCGGGCGGATGGAGGATTTGCTAGAATATGCAGTGCCTATGTTCGTAAGGGAGGGCAGAAGTCAGCTTGTGATCTCTGTGGGCTGTACGGGTGGACAGCATCGTTCAGTGACTTTTACCAACGAGCTCAGCACCTTTTTTAAAAATAAAGGTTATAATGTCGTCACTGTGCATCGTGATGCAAAATAAAAAGGCACCAACCAATAGACAAAAGAAGAGGTAACTTATGCTAAATATTGTTGCAGTTGGAGGTGGCACAGGCCTATCGGTTATACTGCGTGGCTTAAAGGAGATTTCTACAGAGATTACAGCGATTGTAACGGTGGCAGATGATGGTGGCGGTTCAGGCGTTCTGCGGGAAGACCTTGGGATGTTGCCACCTGGAGATATGAGAAACTGTATTTTAGCGCTTGCAAACAAAGAGCCTATTTTACAGGACTTATTTCAATATCGATTTGAAGAAGGACGCCTTAAAGGGCAAAATTTTGGAAATCTCATGATTGCTGCTATGGTGGGGATTTCAGATAGTTTTGAGTCTGCAATTCGCAAAATTTCTGATATCTTTGCGATTACAGGTGAAGTCTATCCCGTTTCAGAAGATGATCTTGTCTTATATGCAAAATTAGATGACGGCGCAACTGTAGTGGGGGAATCCAACATCCCGCTTGAAGTCTTAAAAAGAGGTTCTCAAATCGAAAAAATATGGATTGAACCCAGCGATGCTTCCACAAGTGATGTCATTCTTAAACGCATAAAAGAAGCCGATGTGATCGTTTTAGGGCCCGGAAGCTTGTATACGAGTATTATTCCGAATTTACTCGTGCCTGATGTTGTAAAGGCTATTAACGAGAGCGGCGCCTCCGTATTTTACATCTCAAATATTATGACTCAACCTGGGGAAACCGATGCGTTAACTGCAGGGCAACATTTAGAGCTGCTCATCAAACATACGGACTTGACACATGTGGACTTTATGATCGTCAACTCAGGAGAGATCAGCACAGATTCTATCAAACGTTATGAACGAGAGGAAGCAACGCCTGTAAGGTTTGAAAAGACAGATGATGTTCATCTCAAAGCGCATAAGGTCACCTTGATTGAAGGTAATTTTGTGGATATTAGAAAAGGATACATTCGGCATGATGCTGTAGCAATAGCCAAAGAAATCACGCGCTATGTGGTGCGGTCGTATCATTTGAAAAAGAAGTTATGACCTGAAAATATGAACCAGTCCAATCATAGAGTCTGTATAAATCAAATGGGATGTATTGCTTTTGTGGCGATTGTCCCATTTTTCTTTTGTCGGCTTTATGATATACTAGGGGATGAGAAAACGTGATGGAAGGTGATTGAGTGAAGAAAGTTTTTAGCGCAGGAGGCGTTGTCTTTTTAAAGAATAGTGTTTTGATGCTTCAAAAGATAAACGGAGATTGGGTTCTCCCCAAAGGCAAGATTGAGGATCACGAAACCAGTGAAGATACAGCCATGCGTGAAGTGCGAGAAGAAGCAGGCATAAAGACAAAAATCATTAGTCCCATAGGGGAAACTTCTTATAAATTTAAAAATTATTGGTCGAATAATCATGTTATCGAAAAAAATGTGGTCTGGTATCTCATGAAAGCGCTGAGTTCGTCGCCACATCCCCAGAGAGAAGAAGGTTTTATTGATTCCAAATTTATACATGTCAACAATGTGGTGCAGCTCGCAAAATATGATGATGAACGTGATATTTTGATGAAAGCACTTGAAATCATACAGGCCATAGAAGGTGCGTAATGTCTTTTTCATCAAAATCAAAAAATGAACTTGCAAGAATAAGAACGGAAGGCAAATGCTGTAACCGTGCAGAATTATCTGGCATTATTAGGGTGAGTGGCGCACTGGAGTTTGGTGGATTTCAGAAAATGAATTTGAGAGTGACCACTGAAAATCCAGCGGTGGCACGTCTTATTTTTATATTGCTCAAAAAAACGTATCAAATTCATACAGAAGTGATTATGAAAGAAAATAGAATTCTCAACAAGAATCACTTATATGAAATATTCATCGAAGGGGCAAATGATATCTTACTAGATCTTGAGGTTTTTAATCTCTCTGAAGGCAGTATGGTCATCAATGATGATATGCCAGATGGCCTTTTGAGAAAAAATTGTTGCAAGAAAGCGTACCTCAGAGGCATCTATCTTGGAGGGGGCTCGCTCAGTACACCTGAAAAGAGTTATCATCTTGAACTGATTACGCATAATGACTTTTATGCCACTCAATTAGCAACTTTTATGAATGATCACTTTGATTTGACCGCAAAGGTTACGCCTCGTAAGAAAAACTACATTATCTATATAAAAGAAAGCGAGAAAATTGTTGATTTTTTAAACATCATTGGTGCACATCATACTTTACTGGATTATGAAAATGTGAGAATTATCAAGCAGATGAGAAACAATGTAAATCGTGTGGTGAATTGTGAAACGGCCAATATGAATAAGACGATTGAAGCGGCCTATGAGCAAATGTCTCAAATTCATTATTTAGAGGCGACCATTGGTATAGAAAGTCTGCCTGAAAAATTACAGGAAATCGCTTATTTACGCATGGATAATCCAGAGGCATCGCTTAAAGAACTTTCTGAAATGATGAATCCCCCTGTGGGCAAATCAGGTGTGAATCATCGCTTAAAAAAAATCATGCAAATAGCAACTGACTTACAGCTTAGAGGTGGAAAACTATGAGAAAAACAATCATTTTTGTGCTTTGCCTAGCAATGGTATTTATGACTACTGCTTGTTCAGAAGGGAGTCCACTTGGAAAGAGTAATGACCCTGCTGTTAAAAATTGGGAGCTTGTTAAGGAGAGTGGCCGTGATTCAGTCGTAACACTGTGTGTTGATACCCAAGACGAAGCGGCACTCACATGGCTCCAAACCGAGTTTACAGCGTATTTGAAATTAACTTACAACATAGAACTTAAACTTATAAAACAATCCCAAGAGAAGACTTTTGAAAGCCTAAAAAGCGATCAACAAAACGAAATTCAGTTGGGACAATATGATCTCATCTTATTTGATGACACAGGTTTTAAAGAAGCCGTAAATGCAGGCTATTTATTTGGACCTTTTACAGATGAATTGCCAAATAGTAAGCTTTATCTTGATCCTTATGACATTGAAGTAAGATATGATGAGGGGATTTCAATTGATCAATATGAAGTCCCTATTGGCAGACAACAGCTTTCTTTTATTTTTAATGAAAATTACTTCTATGAAATTCCAGAGCACTATGAAGGTTTTTTTGAACTCGTTAAAACCTTCCAAGGCAAATTTACTTATCCAGATCCAAGAGTATCTCCTGAAGGTGAGGCTTTTGTCGCAGGGTATTTGTCTAGAAATCTTGACTTTGAGAAGTTAAATGAGAAAGCATATTCGGAAGCTGAGTTATATGAGCTCATAAAACCGTCACTTGAAGTCTTAAGTGCGATTAAGCCCGATCTTTATAAAGGTGGAACAGATTATCCGAAATCTGTCAACGAGATGGATCAATTGTTTTTTAGTGAGGATCTTATTTTTTCCATGAGCTTGGATTACTACCATGCAACGGATATGTTAAAGGCCTATGAGTATCCAGAAGCGGCAAATGTTTTTACCATTATGGAAGGGACAACAGGCCCAGTGGCGCATATGGGTATCCTCTATAATTCCAGTAACAAATCAGGTGCAATGCTGGTGATAGATGCTATGTTATCACCAGAGATGCAAGCCTCTAAATACGATACGCGCAAATGGCGTCAGCTCCCGATCTACGATCCGAGCTATGTGTCATCAGAAGCACTCGCGGAAATCAAGAAGATCAAACTTAAAACAACGGCGCTTAAGCATGATGAACTGTTACTGCACAGAGTGCCTGAACTGAGTCCCTACTATAGAGCCTTAATCGTTAAGTTGTGGGAAGCACATGTCCTTACGAATACAGCTGAAGTCACACCGTGACAGTAACTGTGACATTCATTGGCATTGGAGCGGATGCCTAACAAAAGCAGTTAAGACCATGCAAATAGACTTAGTTTAATGAGAAGAACCTAATCAGAAGAGTTCTTCTCATTTTTATTTTAGGCAAATATATGGTATACTTAGGGTTAAGAAACTTTTGTTAAGGAACACTCGAGAAAGGGGCGCAAACAATTTTGCAAACTGATATTTCTTTGAAAAAAATAGATTTTGTACATTTGCATCTACATACAGAATACAGTTTGTTAGATGGTTTTACTAGAATCGATCGCCTGTTTGAAAAAGTAAAGGCTATGGGCATGTCATCGGTTGCCATTACCGATCATGGGGTTATGTTCGGGGTAGTGGACTTTTACAAGGCGGCGATTAAACACGGTGTAAAACCGATCATCGGGTGTGAAGTTTATACCGCTGCAAGGTCGAGATTTGATAAGGATTCGAATCTTGATAAAAATGCAGGACATCTGGTTTTACTGGCTAAAAATGAAAAAGGCTATAAGAATCTGATAAAACTTGTTTCAGCAGGCTTTACAGAAGGTTTTTATTATAAACCCAGAATTGATTACGACTTGCTTTCGAAACATTCGGAAGGGCTTGTCTGTCTCTCCGCTTGCCTTGGCGGTGATGTTCAGCGCTTGATTCTTGAGGGCAATGTACAAGGTGCCAAAGCAATGGCACTTAAATTAAAGTCGATTTTCGAAGCGGACGATTTCTATTTAGAACTTCAAGATCATCAGATGAAGGAACAAAAATTGGTCAATAGGCACCTTGTGTTGATCAGTGAAGAGACTGGTATTCCCCTTGTGGCAACAAATGATGTCCATTATCTTGAAAAAGAAGATGAAGCAGTACATGATATTCTACTCTGCATTCAGACGGGTAAAACCATCAGCGATAGTGACCGAATGCGATTTCCGACCAAGGAATTTTATTTGAAATCTCCCGACGAAATGTCATCACTCTTTAAATCAAGACCAGATGCCATTGAAAATACCGTCAAGATCGCAGAAAAATGTCATTTTGATTTTGATTTTACTCAAACGCATTTACCTGAATTTTCATTGGAACCACTTGATGTTAAAGCGTATTTAAGAGAGATTTGTTTTAAAGGGCTCTATCGAAAATATGAGGTAGAATCGGTACATCTTGAGCGCCTTGAATATGAGCTTTCCGTGATAGATCAAATGGGTTACAACGATTACTTTTTAATCGTATGGGATTTTATAAAATATGCCAAAGATCATGGCATTCTAGTAGGGCCAGGACGTGGCAGCTGTGCAGGCAGTATCGTGGCATTTGTACTGAATATAACTGAGGTTGATCCCATCAAATACGATCTCATCTTTGAAAGGTTTCTCAATCCCGAGCGTGTTACCATGCCGGATATCGATATTGATTTCGAAGATGACAGGCGGGGTGAGGTAATTGATTACGTCATCAGAAAATACGGTAAAGATCATGTGGCACAGATTATAACCTTTGGCACCATGGCCGCAAGAGCAGCGGTAAGAGATGTTGGCAGAGTGATGAATCTTTCTTATCAAGATGTGGATCGCATCGCCAAAGAAATTCCCATGGAACAAGGCATGACACTTGAGAAGGCCTTAAATGTAAATCCTAAGTTAAAACAAATATATACGGAAGATCCAGAAGCGAATCAATTATTAGAGGCTGCCCTTAAACTACAAGGCGTACCAAGGCATGCTTCGACACATGCTGCAGGCGTGGTGATTTCAAAGAACACCGTAGATGATTATGTGCCGCTTTATATGCAAGATGATAACATCACAACACAGTTTAATATGATCCTCTTGGAAGATCTCGGAATGTTAAAAATGGACTTTTTAGGCTTAAGGACATTGACAGTTATCAAAAATGCATTACAATTAATTGAGGAGACTGAAAATTTAAAACTGGATTTAGATCAAATTTCATATGACGATCCGCTTCCTTATGAGCTGATCAGTAAAGGGGATACCCTGGGGGTTTTTCAGTTAGAATCGACTGGCTGCAGAAAGTTTATGCGCGAATTAAAACCAACAGGGTTTGAAGATATCATTGCTGGGATATCTTTGTATCGACCGGGACCGATGGACTCCATCCCGCTCTATATACGGAACAAAAACCATCCCGAGGAAGTCACCTTTAAGCATCCTAAGCTTGTGCCCATACTAGAACCGACTCACGGCTGCCTTGTCTATCAAGAACAAGTTATGCAAATTGTAAGAGAACTTGGAGGCTATAGTTATGGCCGGAGTGACATTGTAAGACGTGTTATGAGTAAGAAAAAGATGGATGTAATGCAAAAGGAGCGTGCCTACTTTAAGTATGGTAAAAAAACGGATTCTGGTGAAACCGAGATTCTAGGCTGTTTAGAAAATGGCGTGCCAGAAGCTATTGCGGATGAAATTTTTGATGACATGGTCGACTTTGCCAACTATGGGTTTAATAAATCACATGCTGTTGGCTATGCCATAGTGGCTTACCAAACGGTATATTTAAAGGCACATTATCCAGTAGCCTATATGGCGGCGCTCATGACCAGTGTCATGGGCAATCACTCTAAGATTGCGCTGTATATACAAGATTGTAAAGAACGCGGTATTAAGCTTTTACCACCTTGTGTGAACAAGAGCTTAGTGGGCTTTTCTGTGGAAGGCGATAATATTAGATATGGCCTGAATGCCGTTAAAAACGTAGGAAAAGGCATCATAGAAGCCATCATACGTAGCCGAAAAATTAAACCTTTCAAGGACTTTTTAGATTTCTGCGAGTCCATTGAACCTGCTGAGCTCAATAAAAAGGCCATAGAGAGTTTGATTAAAGCAGGTGCATTTGATGCATTTGGTGCTTACAGGTCTCAACTCTTGGGTATTTTTGAAAAGACCGTAGATGGCGTGCATTCGCTGAAACGCAGAGGGGTTGAAGGTCAGTTCTCCATATTCAGTTTGGAGGCAGTGGTGAATTCAGCAGAAGATTTGGGACACAAGCTCCCTCTAATTCCAGAACTTAGATTTGAAACACTTTTACAATTTGAAAAGGAAATGTTGGGTATATATTTAACCGGACATCCACTTGATCCGTACAAGGAACAACTTAAATCTATTTCGAGCTTCAATTTATCAGAGCTCAAGTCTTCTTTTGAAGAAGATGAGACGCCAATCGCCAAAGAGGGTGATATGGTGGTTATCAGTGGCATGATTATAGCGAAACTCGATAAGATCACAAAAAATAATCAAAATATGGCGTTTATCACTGTGGAAGATCTGTTTGATCAGATAGAGGTCGTTGTTTTTCCAAAGACCTATTCTGCCAGTGAATCGCTTCTTCATAAAGATTCGATCATTTCTGTGAGGGGACGCATCAACGTGAAGGAAGATGAACCTCCCAAGTTGATTGCAGATCGAATAACCGCTGTAAAGGCTGTAAAAGCCGTGACAGATGACAAAGCAACAGCAAGCGTAACCCCTACGCGTATGGGGGTTAAAGAATCGAATAATCCTGAGGCCGTATCTGTTTTGTTCATACGCTTTGAAGGACCAGATGAAGCTCTAATGAATGCGGTTTCTAAGGTTTTAAAGCGCTATTCCAAACAATCGTCAGAGGGCAAACCGTCCGACATTATCTACTATATTTCGGCGATAAAAAAGAAACTTAAGGTGAAGGGTCAAGTTGTGGTGACTCAGGAGCTCATGGATCACGTTGAACAAATTGTGGGAAAGAACAACGTTGTACATCAATAAGCGTTCAAATCAGTAATTGTTCAAAAAGGAGTGCAAAACATGAAAAAAATAGGCGTATTAACAAGTGGTGGCGATTCACCAGGTATGAATGCTGCCATTAGAGCAGTGGTCAGAACCGCAATTTATAATGGCCTTGAGGTCGCAGGTATTTACAGGGGCTATCAAGGACTATTAGAAGGTGATATAGAGCCTCTAACGGTATCCTCAGTAGGGGATATCATCCATCGAGGTGGCACGATGTTACGCACCGCAAGATGCTTGGAGTTCAAAGAAGAAGAGGGCTTTCAAAGAGGCCTTGCAATGCTCAAAATGTTTAAAATTGATGGATTGGTGGTCATCGGTGGCGACGGCTCGTTCAATGGCGCAAAGCGATTGGCCGATGCAGGTTTTCCAACGATAGGCATACCAGGCACCATAGACAACGACTTGGCGTATACAGAATTCACCTTGGGATTTGATACAGCACTTACGACAGTGGTGAATGCCATTGGCAACATCAGAGATACCTCATCTTCTCATGGCAGAATCAATATCATAGAGGTCATGGGAAGACACTGTGGAGACATTGCACTCTATGGTGGCCTTGCTGGGGGCGCTGAAGCAGTCATCATTCCAGAGATTGATATCGACATGGATGAGCTTTGCCAAACCATTTTAAGAGGCAAGAAACGCGGCAAACTCCACAGCATTATTTTGCTTGCTGAAGGCGTAGGCAAACCTTATGAAATCGCAGAACAGATCACCGCAAAGACCGGTTCCGATGTCAAAGTCAGCATCATTGGCTACCTACAAAGAGGCGGTACCCCCACACCAAGTGATCGAATCCTTGGTTCAAGACTGGGATCCTACGCAGTGGAACAACTCATAGCAGGTAAAGCCGGCAGAGCAATCGGCATAAAAGGCAACCAAGTTGTCGATATCGACATCACAGAAGCCCTTTCGATGAAAAAAGACTACGATAAAGAAATTTATGAATTGGCGAGGATATTGGCAATATAACCCTTTTGTAATATGTGCGCCCCGCGCACATATTACAATTCAGTGATGGCATGCCATCACTGAATGCAAGTCTTCGACTTGCAAAGGGTTACGAGGGAGCGTAGCGGACCGAGTAAATTTTTTGCCCTTAGCAAGTCTTCGACTTGCAAAGGGTTACGAGGGAGCGTAGCGGACCGAGTAAATTTTTTGCCCTTAGCAAGTCTCCGACTTGCAAAGGGTTACGACTTGCAAAGGGTTACGAGGGAAGCTAGCGATCCAAATGAATTGACGAAATTGCAAAGCAATTTTTTCATATAAAAAAGTGTTTGAGGGAAGAAATCATATGTGTGTGAACTTATAAGTTATTTTTAGGAGGATAATATGTTAAGAAAAACCAAAATCGTTTGTACAATTGGACCATCAAGTGAGCAAAAAGAAATTTTTACTGAGCTCGTTAAAACGGGTCTAAATGTGGCTAGACTTAATTTTTCTCATGGCAATCATGAAGAACATTTGGCTAGAATCAACATGATCAAAGAAGTTAGAGAAGAACTTCAAGTGCCAGTGGCAATTCTATTGGATACAAAAGGACCAGAAATCAGAACAGGTAAATTCAAAGAAGCTGTTTATACGCTTGTTGAGGGACAAGAATTTGTACTGACAACAGAGGAGTACCTTGGTGATCAAAATAAATGTCAGATTTCATATGTAGGATTACCTCAAGATGTTGTGGCTGGCGATAAAATTTTAATTGATGATGGTTTGATTGAACTTGAAGTTATGTCAATCAGTGGTAATGATATCACCACTAAAGTTTTAAATGGTGGTGATGTTAAAAATAATAAAGGCGTCAATGTTCCAGGCGTTAAAATCAATTTACCAGCAATCACTCAAAAGGATATTGATGACATCAAGTTTGGTATCGAAAATGACATCGACTTTATTGCGGCTTCGTTTATCAGAAAAGCAAGTGATGTTCTTGAAATCAGAAGAGTACTTGAAGAAAATCATTCACATGTGGTCCATATTATATCTAAGATCGAAAACCAAGAAGGTGTTGATAATTTAGATGAAATTTTAGAAGTGTCTGATGGCTTAATGGTGGCAAGGGGTGACCTTGGCGTTGAAATTGCAACTGAACTTGTACCGCTTGTTCAAAAGCAAATGATTCAGATGTGTAATAAAGAGGGGAAACCTGTTATTACAGCAACTCAAATGTTAGATTCAATGATCAGAAACCCAAGACCAACGAGAGCAGAAACAACAGACGTTGCAAATGCAATTTTTGACGGTACAGATGCGGTTATGTTGTCAGGCGAAACAGCTGCGGGTAAATATCCACTTGAGTCTGTTCGCACAATGGCGAAAATTGCAGCAGCAGCAGAAGGCTCGCTTGATTATAGAGAAATGCTTAAGAAGAGAATTGCTTTATCAAATGAAATGGGTGTTACGTATGCTGTAAGTCATGCAACTGCAACGACTGCACTTGATCTTGACGCATCTGCTATTATCACAGCAACATCTTCAGGCTTTACAGCTAAAATGATCTCACGCTTAAAACCAAAAGCACCAATCATTGCTTGTACAGTTACGGAAGCATCTTGTAGACAACTGGCAGTGGTTTGGGGCGTTATTCCATTAGTGATTGGAGAAGCTTCTAATACCGATAAAATCTTTGAAATTTCAGTACAAAAAGCAAAAGAACATGGCTATATTACAGAAGGTGATTTAGTCGTGATCACTGCTGGGGTGCCAGTGGGTATCTCTGGTGCAACGAACCTTATGAAAGTGCATTTAGTAGGCGAAGTCCTTATTAAAGGCACTGGCCTTGTTAAAGATTTTATCAGAGGCAGAGCTTGTATCGGCAGTACAGTTGAAGAGCTCGAAGGCAAATTTAGAGACGGCGACATCATTATTGCGACTTCCACAGATAAAGATATTGTGCCTTATATGGAAAAAGCATCTGGTTTAATCGTCGAAGAGGGTGGCTATACTTCTCATGGCGCTATTGTGGCATTAAGCCTTAAAAAACCATGTGTTGTGGGTGCTAACAATGCCACAGAACTTTTAAAAGATGGTATGGATATTACGCTTGATTCTGCTAAAGGCATTGTCTATGCAGGTAAGGCAAGAGTATTATAAGTTTAGATAAGATCTGAATTAGAGATTGTTGATCCATGACGATTAAAAAAAATAAATTTTAAAATCCTATTTGAGCCATCTTCGATGTCACAAACCGATTTTCGCTGACACCTTTCGGCTCAAATCTTATGATCTACAGTGAAAGCCCCTGATTTTAAAAAGTCAGGGGCTTTATTTATAGCATTAGTTAACAAGTGTGAGTCTTAGAGAATGGCGTTAAGAAATCTCTGATAATTGAGATGCGTTATTTTATGGATATCCTTTTCAGAAATCCCCATATCATAAAGTAAATGCATGATATTTTTAACTTCTGATATACTATTTAGACCTTCAATACCAGGTTGATCTAGTGGCGTGTCACTGAAGCTGCCGAGGGTATCGGCTTCAAGGTAATCACAAAAGTCAAAACCAAAGGCAATGTGATCGGACCCTATTTTTTGGAGTAAATGCGCAATTTGGAATCTCATGCCCTCCAGTGTTTGAAGGGCCCTATTTGTACTGACAAAATCACGATAACAATTCAAGCCTACAAGGCCACCAGAGGCAGAAACTGCTTTTAATTGAGCATCTGTAAGATTTCTTTTATGATCACAGAGGCTTCTTGCATTTGAGTGAGAAGCGATAAAAGGTTTATGCGTATGGGTTGCCACATCCCAAAAGGATTTTTCGTTGAGGTGAGAAACATCTACGATCATGCCGAGCTGCTCCATGCGCGTTACAACATCGATGCCAATAGACGTTAAGCCTCTGTTTGGGTCGCCTAATACACTTGTTGCAAATGCGTTGACATCATTCCACGTGAGAGAAGCATGACGCACGCCTTTGTTATAATAGTCATCTAAAAGAGCAATATCGCCTTTAAGATGACTCAGCCCTTCCATACCAATCAAAACTTGAAAATGGCTGGTATCGGTCATATCTAGCTCTGAAGATTTTGTTATTAGACGCATCAACCCCTGTGACTCTTCAATTTCGTTTAAAGCCACCGACAGGAGTTCATCAATTCTCTTTTTGGGATTAACATCATTAGGAGGATCTGCCCAAAGTACAAAAATGCTACCGAATACTGAACTGGCCTTATATTGATCGTAATAAAATGATTTGAAAACATTATGTTGTCCTTGGTGTCTTTGATTTGAAATAGCAATCCATAAATCAGAATGTCCGTCGAAAATCATAAGTTGCTCCTTTTCCGAATTTATAAAGTAGTTTTGACTTTTGACACTCTAATTAAAGCTACATTAGTAAATTGCCCATTAAAATGCCAAAATAGTTGCCTAGGATATACCCTAGAGTTCCCACTAACATAACAGGTGCAATCAGTGATGTCCAGCCTTTTGAAATAGCCATGGCAGCAGCAGTGGTAGGGCCGCCAATATTGGCGTTTGAAGCCAATATGATTTCTTCAAGATCAAATTTGAAAAGCTTTCCGAAACCTAAGGTGACCACCATATTGGTGAGGACCATAATAGTCGTGTAGACCAGTAGCAGAGGTGACTTTTGAAGTATTAATGAAATAGACGCTGGCACCCCAATGACCACAAAGAAGAGATAGATCATAAAGGTCCCAATTTCTTGTGAACCTTTAATATTTTCAAAATAACTGGAGCAGAAAGTTGCACCGATCATGGTCAACGTTGTGATGATCAAATATTTATTGGAGAGTAGCATATTTAAAGTCGCTAAAGTACCGTTCGTTGTTGGAATCAGTGTACCGATATACTTGGACAGTTCTGTTGAGATCGCAACGATGGCAACTGCAGTCGCGATGGCAAATGCAATGTCTTTTAGAGAAATTTCTTTGCGGCCCCAATAAGAGGATGCAATAGTTTCATTGTCTTTTAGTTTAATTTGTTCAAACTGATCGATATGTGGATGGTTAAAGTGTTTTCTAAAAAAAGCCATAGTTGGTATTGCAATGAGTACGAAGAAGTAAAGTGCCATCAGTAGATTATCCGCAACGACAGCTGCAGATACAAGTTCCCCAGGAACTTCAAAAGAACTGGCCATAGCCGCAAAATTCACGCCACCCCCTATATAGGAGCCAGACATCATAGCAGCGACTTTATTAAGATCAGGAATATAGTTGTGAAGTGAGAGATAGCCAATGGTTGCACCAAGCATGGTACCGAATGAGCTGATTAAAAATATGAGGAGCAGTCTCCCGCTTTCTCTCCATATTTTTTTGATGTTGGTTTTAAATAATAAGAGTGGAATTGCAAGGGGTACAATGTAGCCCCAAATTTGATCATAAACAGGTGATTCCGTAGGAATAATTCTTAAATTGGAAAGTAACATAGCCCCAATTAAGGCAATAATGGCACCAGAAATTTTGGCTGCCCACTGATATTTTTGCTCTAAAAAAATACTAAACGCTGCCCATCCCGTAATGATAGCCCATAAAACCCATGTGTTGTCTGCACTAATAAAACTTGTTTGCATTATTTTGTTCCCCCTTATATAATATTAGTATACTGAAATTGAGATCAGTATATCGTAGTTGTTAACAAAAATCAATATATTCAACAAAAATTTATTATATTGAATATTCGAGGAGTACAATAGATGCATATTGATGTGGGCAGAAAAATTAGAGAATTGCGAAAAAACATGACTTTGACAATCGCTAGCCTCGCTGAAAAATCAGGGATAAGTGCCAGTATGATCAGTCAGATTGAGAATGGTAAAGTCGTCCCAACGGTTATTGTCATGTGGAAAATAGCAAATGCACTTAATGTCAGTGTAGGTTACTTTTTCGATGAAGGTGAAGGCCAATTGCGCAATCCGGTGGTCAAAAGAGATGAACGCAAGAAAATCATCATAGGCAAGTCATCGAGAACTTATGAGATGCTGACGCCAAATCAACAAGGCAAAATCGAATTTCTGATGATCACTCTTAGAGCTGATGAAGAAAAAGCAAGAGATTTTGTCACACATGAGGGTGAGGAATGCGGTTATGTTATAAAAGGCAAAATGAAGATTACGGTGGGTGAGCAGACGTTTTTAATGGATGAAGGCGACAGCATCACCTTCCAAAGTACAATACCTCACAAATATGATAACGCAGGAGAGGGAGATTGCGTTTCGATCTGGGCAATGACCCCGCCCTCTTTTTAATTTGAGAGAAGCGAACGGCGTATCCACTTGGATACTGATGTATTCTATTTGGAATCGCAGAATCGTAGAATTGCAGTATTTTGTTTTGGACAATTGGAGGTTAAAATGATCAAGCGCAGATTAGGCAAGACAGAACTTACAGTAAGCAGTATCGGCTTTGGGGGGATTCCCATCCAAAGAGCTCAACCGGATCAAGCTGTGGCAATCATAGATCAAATGATTGAAGAAGGCATGAACTTTATAGACACGGCGATCGGATATACGGTCAGTGAAAGTTATATTGGAAATGCGCTTAAAGGGGATAAGCGTGACCAGTTCATATTGGCGACGAAATCACCTGCTAAAGATTATGAGGGCATGAAAGCAGATATAGAAAAGAGCCTTAAGGCGCTTCAGACGGATTACATTGATCTCTATCAGTGTCATCTGGTTAAATCCAGAGAACAGTATGAACAGATCATGGGAGAAAATGGCGCTTACAAAGCTATGCTGGAAGCTAAGGATTCGGGTAAAATCGGTCATATAGGCATCACAGCACATAGTGCGGAATTTCTCATGGAAGTTCTGGAGGAAATGCCATTTGAGACCATTCAATTTCCATATAACCTTGTAGAGCGCCAAGGTGAAAAACTTTTTGAGCGTGCTAAAGCACTGGATTTAGGCATCATTATCATGAAGCCAATGGCAGGTGGTGCCATTGAGAATGGCTCTTTGAGCTTGAGATTTATACTTGAAAATCCTAACATATCCGTGGTGATCCCAGGCATGGAAACACCAGAACTTGTTAAAAAAAATGCAGCAGTAGGTCATGATTTTAAGCCGTTGACTGAAGCAGAACAAGCGGAAATTGAAGTCTTTAAAAATCAAATGGGCAATCAATTTTGTAGACGCTGTGGGTATTGTCTACCTTGCATACAAGGCATCGATATTCCAACTCAATTTATCATGGAAGGCTATTTAACACGTTATGGCCTTGGATCTTGGGCAAAAGAGCGCTATGCAGGTCAAGCAATCAATGCAAGTGCTTGTATAAAATGCGGTGTATGTGAACCCAAATGCCCTTATGACTTGCCCATTAGAGCAATGCTAGAACGCGTACAGCACAATTTCGCTAAAGGCTAAAATTCAATCCATAATGGCAATAGAGGATCGTGATAGAGAGTAGCAACTAGAGGATCGGTTCATCTTTAGGAGTGATTTGTTTCACTTCTTTTTTTGCGTTTTGAAGATACAATCCAAAGCAAATGATTAAGAGTCCTAGAATTCTTTTCGATTCAAATTGTCCCATGATACTATAGTCCAGTATAAGCCCCATGGTCATTTGGCCCATAAAGAGTAAGATGACAATGTAAAATGCCTTAATTTTAGTGGTGAAGTAGTTCAGTAAAAGTATAACGAGGCAACCGATTAAACCGCCAAGGTAGTAATGTGGGGGAATTGTGGGTAACTTTTTAAAGACTTCTAAGTTAGAAAAGAGCATTAAAAAAACAAAAGCCGTTAACGTTGCCGATAAATAATTAAAAAAAGAAGCTTTAAAGGTGCCAAGGGCAAGCGCATTTTGACCATTCAAGATCGGTACGACGATGAAGAGTATGCCCAAAATAAGTGCAAATACATAATATAGGATCATGTTTAGACCTCCTTGCATGAGAATGGATTAAAGTAAAAGGTAAACACCGACAAACATAATAACAATACTGATGATCTACCTGAAACTGATTTTAACCTTTTCTTTACCCATAAGACCGAATCCGTCGATGACAAGTGAGGTAAGGACTTGTCCAAGTAAGCTGATGCCAATCATAAGGGTAATGCCAAGTTGAGCCACAGTGGTATTGCTCATGACGATGGTCAGTGCACTCAGTGCTCCAGGAATGAGCAACCAAAAGAGTGCGGGTCTGCTCTGATTAGGGTGTAAAGTCTGAGGTCTCAAAAGTAAGAGTGAGAAAATAATAAGACCAATGACGTTGAAAATAAAACTGCTAAAGTAAGCCGAGGTATAACTTGCGAGCATCCCATTAAATGAAACCATGAACGCAAGTAGGAGTCCCGTAATGTATGCTGATGCATAAGGCATATGTGCCACCTTTCGTGAATCGGGTTTATAATTCTATTATAGAGGGCTTTATCATGATACAATATGACATATGTCATGTTTTGATGCCTTTTATGTATGGAGGGTGAAATAAAATGAAATTGATAAAGCATCCACAAAAATTAAAGTCTTTTTTAGAAGTGCTCGAAGTGAAAACAATGCTCGATGAGAGCATTTTAAAGGCGCTTGAACTCTGCGAATATGA
This sequence comes from Fusibacter sp. 3D3, assembly GCF_001748365.1. Classification (GTDB taxonomy): domain Bacteria; phylum Bacillota; class Clostridia; order Peptostreptococcales; family Acidaminobacteraceae; genus Fusibacter_A. The sequence continues at coordinate 200,162 of NZ_BDHH01000010.1, forward strand.
AAAGGATGAAATCGTGCTCGAAGCGGATGATCCCCTTGACTATTATTACTTTTTCCTTGAAGGCAAGCTCAAAGTATTTCAGCAACAAAAAAATGGCCGGAATTTATTGATCCAGTTTTATACGAAATTTGATACTTTAGGCGATGTTGAACTCATTGAGAGCTTGAATGTCACTTGTACAGTATCTGCGGTTGAAAAATCTTATCTTTTCAGAATTGATGCAGCTCAAATGAAACGCTTTGTAGAAAATAATGTGCCTTATCTCAAATATATAATCCGTGGTTTGAGCATAAAGATGAGATATGCCAATGAAAATGATGCCTATAATCTGTTGAATCCCGTTAAAAATCGATTGGCAAGTTATCTCTTATGGCATCATGAAGAGGATTCAAATGAAGTGATTTTAGCAGAAACACTTGTGGAAATTTCTGAGTTTATAGGCACCACTTATAGGCAGCTTCATCGTGCTTTTATACAACTTGAAGCCGATGCGATCATCAAGCGGACAGGGAAAGTTGTGAGGATACACGATCCTAAGGCGATCAAAGCATTGGCAGGACAGATTTATCATAAGTTATGAAGAAAGTGTCTTCGTAGATCAAAAAGAGACATTATAACTTCTTTCGGGGACAAATCCTTCGCTGCGCTACTGAAGCCCCTGCAGAAATTATAATGCCCCTTCTTATGCCGAAAAATTACTTTCTTTGGTGGTGTATAGAAAAAAATAAAAGAAAAGAAGCAACTTTTAGAATGATTGTAGTCATTTAAAGGTTGCTTCAAATTAGTTTGTATTTTGAAAATGATTTTAGTGTTTATGGTTCTAAATTGATGAAAGTTGGATTGACAAGGGGCTGTGTTAAGTCGTAGCCATGAAAATCAACTGGGCTTTCACTGTTTACGAGAATATGGACTTCTGTGACCCCTTCAAGACTGTAGTATGATTTAGAAATGCTGTTTAACATTTGCTTGATGTAGGCGTCATGACCATTGAAGGCATTGTCAAACGCTTGATCAACAGACAGTGTCAATTTACCAGCTTCAAAAATCACCTCTTTGAGCTCAATATCTCTTGGTATCGTGCTGTTGAGATAAGGGGCACTCTTCACAAGAGAGTCGTTGAAGTGTGGTGTTTTAAGCACTTGCCAAAGCAGTTTAGCGTTAGAGGAAACATCTTCAGTGAGTGCTGTGCCTGTATCCAAAAGTGATTCTACGGGTGTAGGCACTAAGAGCATATAGTCTGAATCTTTATTGTAGCTCAAATAAGCGAAATTTTGAGTCCTAGGGGTAAATGTTTGTTTTAAGTCCACACTGCCAAATGGCTTGGCTTTAGAATTATCGATATAGAAATTCGTTTGATCTATAAAGTCAAGTGATGTCAGTGTATAGGTGATGGCATCTACAGCGGCTTGAAAGTTGTTTTCAAACGCCACGTATTCGGGTTTATAGATATAAACCGAAGCATTTCTAGATTTGACTGCAAGCTTAGAGGCATATGGCCAAATCGAATCCCCTTGAATAAGACCTAAAGTGGATGCAGGTCCTTTATCCAGTTCTTTTAGTGCTGTACGGGACCTGTTATCTGGATAGTTTATGATACGTGTAACCGGTACTAACAGCTCATAGTTATCTGTTGGATAGTAAAGGTTCAGTGTGAGTTTCCCAGAGACCGATTCGCGCATCGTTTCAAGTGCAAGTTTATCAAATTTTTCATTGGAAATCATAAAATCCAGCGTCTCTGAAAAAGCACTGTTTTCAGTCCCTTTGATCTCAACATGATATTGATTTGCTTTCAAAGCGTCTACAATTGTTTTTAGGGAAAAAGCAATTTGATCCGTATGCTCATCTTTATTTTCAAAAGCAGGGGACAAATCCTTTAAATTGGTGGTACTGATAAGTTGATCGCCATCATAAACTAAGACTTCAATGCCTTCATAAAGCGATTCCGAAAAGGCATGCGGTGTGCTCACTATTGAAAACTCAATCTGATCTGGTGTATAATCAATTGAACTCGGTGCGCCCTCTAGTTTATAAGTGGTCATAACAGGCACTTCTTCGGAAGGTGTATCAATAACGGGCTGAAATATATTAATCGTTAGAACGTCCTTGCTCAGTGGCATGGCGGTAACCAACAAAAATAAGATGACGATAAAGAGCATATTAGAGAGAAAACGAAACATATAATCCTCCTAAATCTATTTTAATATTTATCATACACTATCATTATATGATAATTTGCGGATAAAAACTACAGTTAAAGTGTCAAAAGTCAGTTTCGCATAAATCCTCTACCCTATGCTGTATCGCGTACTTCCCGTAAACGACATCATAGGGTAGAGGATTGCTCAACTTTTGACTTTTGACACTCTAACTAACTATTATAAAATAAGGAAAATTTGAAAGGATGTTAAAATGCCTCATAATAAGAAATCAAAAGAAGATAAAGACAAGATTTTTAAAAAGAATGATCGGATAGAACTGCACATCGAGGATATGACTGAAGATGGCGACGGCATCGGCAAAATAGAGGGGTATACTGTGTTTGTTCACAATGCACTGCCAGGAGATCATCTGGTGGCGACGCTCATTAAGGTTAAAAAGAGCTATGCGATTGGCATTATCCATCAAATGCATGAAAAGTCGGCCATGCGTGTGGAGGCGCCATGTCCCTATGCGGCTAAATGCGGGGGCTGTCAGCTTCAAGAGTTGAGTTATGCAGGACAAGTCGCCTTTAAAGAGAGTCATATCAAAAATGCGTTAAAGCGTATCGGTAAGCTAGAAGATGAGGCGATTCACTGGGAGGGCTTTAAAGCCATGGCGGAACCGCTTTACTATAGAAACAAGGGCATCTATCAATTGGCTCAAGGTAGAAATGGCAACATTGAAATGGGCTTTTACAGAAAGAGAAGCCATGATCTCGTGGATGTAGACATATGTCTCTTACAATCTAAAGTGGCCAATGCACTGATGAAAAAAGTGAGAGAAGCATTAAAACTCAGTGGGCTCAGCTTCTACGATGAACTTTCGAAAAAGGGCATGCTCCGAAGAATTATGATTAGAACGACCACGCCGCATCAAGGTGAAGGTGTGGAAGCCATGCTTGTGATCGTCACAACTGAGGTTTCAGCAAAGCTCATGCGATTTGTGAAAGACCTTGAGGTCTTAGATGACAAAATTCAATCGGTGTATCTGAACCTTAATAGCGATCCCGGGAACACCAACATGTCAGATCAATTCGATCACATATCCGGCAAGGTGTACTTAACGGATTATATAGGGGATGTGGCCTTTAAAGTTTCACCTCAGTCTTTTTTCCAAGTGAATTCAGTACAAACGGAAGTGCTTTATGATGAAGTGGTGAAGAACGTACAGACGATTGTGGATGAGATTGTTGGAGATTCAGAAGTTAAGGCGAAGGAAACGACAGAAGAAAATGCGAACTTAACAACTAGTGGTAATGGTATTACCGTGATGGATCTTTATTGTGGGATTGGTTCCATAGGGGCTTATGTGGCGAAAAAGCTGCCTGTGATTACGAAGATCCTCGGTGTAGAAGTGGTTGAAGGTGCGATAGAGGATGCTCGGGCAAATGCGGTTTTAAATGGGTTGAAAAATACGGCGTATGTGGTGGGCCTCGCGGAAGAGGTGATCGCTGATCTGGCTGAAAAGCATGAATTGCCTGATATTGTGATTCTCGATCCACCGCGTAAAGGCTGCGATGAGGCTTTGATTGAGACTTTGATTGCCATGAAGGCACCCCATATCGTGTATGTGTCGTGTAAACCAAGTACGCTTGCGAGGGATTTGGAACTGCTTGTAAGTGGTGGGTATGAGGTGAGGCGGACTGTTGGGGTGGATATGTTTCCGATGAGTACACATGTTGAATCCATAGTCCTGTTGCATCGGAAAAACGGCTAAAATGAATGACTAGAAAGTAATATGCAATAATCAAGGATATGAGAGTAGATGCTTTCATGTCCTTTTTTGTTTCACAGATTTAAAAATCTCGATCAATATAGCAATAAGGGGAAGCATAGATGAAGAAAGTCCGCTACATTCCAGCCAAGACAACTGAATATAAAAAGCTTAGGGTAGCGGCTTATTGTAGGGTTAGTACTTCGGGACCAGCTCAGATGGGTAGCCTTGAAATTCAAATTGACACTTATACGTACATGATTGAAAGCCATCCCGATTGGATTTTTGTTGGTGTATTCTATGACATTGGTAGTGGATTAAGGCGAACGGGACGAACAAGGCTAGATGCTTTATTGAGAAAAGCTAAAAGAGGAAAGGTTGATTACATATTAACCAAGTCAATCAGCAGGTTTTCTAGAGACACATTGGAATTACTAAAAATTATAAGATTTCTAAGAGAGCGAGGGATTAATATGCATTTTGAAAATGAAAATATGGATTCAATCAAACAAGACAAAGAATTTGAAATTACACTTCGCAGTATGCTTGCACAAAATGAAAGCAGAAATATCAGCGAGAATATTCAATGGGGATTTCAGAGGAAGTTTGAAAAAGGTGATATTTTCAAGAAGTATAAGAACTTCATGGGTTATTCCTGTGTTGATGGTGAAATTGTCGTTGTGCCTGAACAAGCTGAAGTAGTGAGAAAAATATTTGAATTGTATTTGCAAGGGTTAACACTTGGACAAATCAAAATGTATTTGGAATCGATGGATATTAAAACGGTCACTGGCAAAGACACTTGGGATACAACCACTATTCAGAAAATGCTTAAGAATGAGAAGTACAAGGGAGATACTTTGCTTCAAAAGACATTTATCGAGGATTTTATGACGGGTAAGAAAGTTAAAAATACTGGGCAGAGAACTCAGTATTTTGTAAGTGAAAGTCACCCTGCAATTGTTTCTGCTGAAGTCTTTGATAGAGTTCAAGAAGAAATGGCTAAGCGGTCAAGAGTGATTCATCATGAAGAAGGTACTGTAAGCTCAAGTGATAGCAAATATAATGGGAAATATCTACTAGGAAATCTATTGGTTTGTGGCGATTGCGGAGCTTCTTATCGAAGAAGAACTGAAAGAGGGAAGGTTGTTTGGAGATGTGCAACAAGGATCGAAAAAGGGAAAGAATTGTGTGCGAATTCACCAACAATTAGTGAAGAGTGGATAAAAGAGCAGCTCACAGAATTAATTTGTGGCGGTGTTGTTATCCGTCAAATTAAAAGCACCACCATCAGTCGCATTGTTTAATCCTAAATCGTGCCTAGTCTAGGGATCAGAAGCAAATTATTAGCGGCCTAATGAGCACATTAAATAAACTGCCTCATATTTAGTGCATATTAAATGATCCAAAGAAAAAAAGCGAGTGACCTCGCTTATGATTTGAGTTAAATATCTATATATGAACTAATCGCCTTCAAGGCATAAATAATGCTGATGGCATCTGTTTTTGAAAAATTCGGATGATAATTCGTAAGGCGTTCTAAGTTCCAGAAGGTATCGGTTAGTGCCGCAAGTTCAGTTGCCACGCCATGGGTAGGAATACATAAGAAGTTACCATGGGCGTAGTGACCACAAATGATGTGAAAACAACTTCCACGAGCGGTTATTTTTATCTCATAGGGATGAACGGTAGTGAGCAACTGGACTTGACCTTCCCAAGAGCCAGACTTAGATTTACTTTTAGAACAACGATAATCAAAAATCATAAAAAACCTCCTAGAGTTCAGTATCGTTAATGGCTTGCATGACCATGTCAGTATTAATAGATGACGCTTTGTGACTTTCGCCGATGAGTAAGCTCGCGTTGCAAAACTTATTGATAATTCGGGGTGTGCCATCGGCGGCATTGAGTATGGCTTCGATAGCATTATCATCGAAAATGGATTGAGTGCATCCAGCACCTTTAAGCTTATCATTTATATAGCATCGACCTTCTTCTTTTGTTAAGCCCCCCATGTCATAGTTCATCACGATGCGCTGACGAAAGGGCTCATGGATGCCCAAACGAAGTGTTGAATTGAGAGAAGGCAGTCCAGCAAGGAGTATGGCAGCGCGATCTCTAGAATCCATTTCAAAGTTAAAGAGAATCTTAAGGTCATTGAGAATGGCGGTATTGATATAGTTGGCTTCATCAATGATAATAACGGGTGTTTTTCGTTTTTCAATGGCAAGTCGTGAAATTTCATCTTGAATAGTTCTGAAATTATCAGGCTTACGAAAAGCGGGTTGCGCKCCAAGTTCTACAGCAAGATTGCGGTAAAAATCATTAGCTGTGAGCGTAGAAAAACTAGAGTAAATCACCTTATATAAAGAGGGATTGAGGTTATTCGCCCAGTGCCTGATAGCAGTGGTTTTTCCGCGACCAGGAGTGCCCGTAAGAAGACCAAATCCCTTTGTTTTGACTAAATAATCAAGA
>NZ_BDHH01000011.1 GCF_001748365.1 Fusibacter sp. 3D3
AGCGTAATCTAGGCATCCGAGGACCAATCCGCAGGCATAGCCGAGGACTCTTGGTCTAAGGTTGCCTAGATGGAGCGAAACGTTGCTGGTTACAAAGAGATCTGATTATCTAATAATCAGGTCTCTTTGCTTTTTTGCAGATAGTATGAGAGTAGAAGAAACATGAAAATGTAAGCYTTCTGTTAAACACAGCCTTCAAAATCWTTTCTCACCACCCCATATAGCGTAATCTAGGCATCCGAGGACCAATCCGCAGGCATAGCCGAGGACTCTTGGTCTAAGGTTGCCTAGATGGAGCGAAACGTTGCTGGTTACAAAGAGATCTGATTATCTAATAATCAGGTCTTTTTGCTTTTTTGCAGATAGTATGAGAGTAGAAGAAACATGAAAATGTAAGCTTTCTGTTAAACACAGCCTTCAAAATCATTTCTCACCACCCTATATAGCGTAATCTAGGCATCCGAGGACCAATCCGCAGGCATAGCCGAGGACTCTTGGTCTAAGGTTGCCTAGATGGAGCACCACTTTACAACCTGTATAAGTTATGCTAGAATAGTCAAATCACACTCAAATGCTATGACAGGAGAAACCAAATGAAGAGGATACAACTATTTAGGCAAAGTTCAGGTTCGCTAGTAGAAAATAATATACATAAGTATATTTTATATTCAGTATTTAGTGACTTGCTGATTTTGGGCCCCATATTAACCATTTTCTTTTTAGCTAAAGGGCTTAATTTCACACAAATATTTACTATAGGCGCAGTAAACAGTCTTTTTGTTGTACTATTTGAAGTACCAACAGGTGCGGTTGCTGACAAGTACAGCAGAAAGTTATCCATAATAATGGGGTGTATAATGTGGATAATTTCACTTAGCATCTATATTTATGCACAGAATTTTGCAACTTTTGTTATAGCAGAAATTATATTCTCCATAGGAATGACGTTTAAATCAGGAGCCGAAACAGCTATTTTGTTTGATTCGCTGAAGTTGGAAGGCAGAGAGAAAGAATTTCAGACAATTGTAGGGAAAGCAAGATCTTATCTTTTGTATGCATCTGCGGTTGGGTCGTTACTTGCAGGTTTTGTCTATAGCTATAATATTTATCTTCCTTTCATAATTTCAATCGGGTTTATCATTATTTCATTAGGGGTTGCCATTTCATTTAAAGAACCAAAGTTACATGAATTTAAGGCTCATAGCGATATTAAATATGTTCAGATTATTAAAAATAGTGCGGGATTAATTCTTAATAACAGAAAGCTTCCTGTATAATTTAAATAGGTCAAGCGATTGACAAAGAAAAATACCTCAAGTAAATTAAGATTATTACTGACCAGACCGTTAGTAAAAAATCAAAAAAATACGAGAGGTATCTAAGATGAATTTTAAAGGCAAAAAGAAAAAAAATCAAGTTATAGCAGCAAATATTTTTGAACAACAAGAAATTTTAAAAAAAATGGAAGCCATAAAAAATAATCTTAAAGCATCTACATGGCATGAATTGGAAACAAAAGGCAAGTTTGATAAAAACGAAAAATTGACTTTTATCAGTGATGATATGCTTGTTTTAGGATGCGATATCGGCAGCGAAACACACTATATAAGAGCGATTGATACCCGAGGCAGAGAACTCAGTAAATCCGCATTTCCATTTAGCAACACACAAGAGGGTTTTGAAAGTGCTAAAGACTGGGCAGTTGAGATAGCTGCGRCGAATGACAAAAAACAGATTGTATTAGGTCTGGAGCCAACAGGACACTATTGGTTCTGCCTAGCGACATGGATGATATCCAATGGAATCAGCGTTGTTCAGGTTAATCCATATGCGGTGAAGCAAACAAAAGAACTAGAGGATAATAGCCAGCTTAAGGATGACATAAAGGATCCGAAACTTATTGCAAATCTTGTAAAGGATGGCAACTTTGGAATGCCATATCTTCCAGAAAAACTGTATGCGGACCTTCGTCGTCTGTCAATGTTCAGGGAACAGTTGAACGAGGATAGAATCCGATTTCTCAATAGGCTTCATCGCGAAATGAAGATATATTTTCCAGAGTATAAGGACGCACTGGGAAAGTTTGACGGCACATTCAGCCTAGAACTTCTAAAAACAGCACCATTTCCAGAGGACCTTGTTTCACTTGGCACTGATGGCATAAGACAGATTTGGCATGATGCTAAGCTTAGAGGACGCGGCTATAGCAGAGCTGAGGAGATTATGAAATATGCCCTCAAAAGTGTTGGCATGAAGGATGGCACTGATGCCAGTAGAATGGCTGTAAAGTGGTTTGTCGAAAGAATTATAGAACTAGACGAACAACTTTCAGAGGTAGAGGAACAACTGAATCAAAAATGCATGGAAATTCCACACGCTGAGAACATCCTTGAAATATCAGGGATAGGAAGTAATACACTTTCTGGAATATTGGCAGAGATGGGCGATATATCGCGGTTTGATGATGTAAAGGAAATACAAAAGCTGAGTGGCTTAGGACTTGTGGCGTGTAGCTCAGGTAAGCACAAAGGGAGAACCAAGATTAGTCATAGAGGACGCAAACGGCTGAGATATTGGTTATTCCAGGCTGCTAAGTGTGTAGTGGTCCATTCGGATGAGTTCAAAGAACTTCATGCGTACTATACGACGAGGCTTGAGAATCCACTTAAAAAGATGCAGTCGCTGATAGCCATTGCTTGCAAGGTACTTCGTGTGATATACACAATGCTTACAAACGGCACGGTGTATGACCCTAAGAAGTTGAAAGCGGATATAAAGAGACCGACTAAACTGAAAGCAGTTGCTGCATAACAGAAACAAGAAAATAGTATTGTCAATCCAGACCCTTGCTGGGATTCAGAAAATCTGGATTCGAGCAGGGTTCTGGAAAGCAACCCGATTGAGATGAAGTCGCTATAAGTGCTTTATCAGCAATATGACTAACTGAGAGAATCAAGGTATAGCGTCCACTGAATATCAGATCCTTGAAGATCAAATTGGTCAGTAAAATCAAAATCTAAAAAACAAGAGCTGTAGCTGGCAGTAGTTATTTCCTTAGGGCAAGACCCTGTTAGAAAGCTTAGCCGGCACTCAGTGTATGAACAGGTGGGACGAAGGAAGTTGGGACATGATCCCATTAGACACGGAAGGTTCACCATCATAGCTAAACAGAGGAATCACGGCCTTTATAGAGTATTACAAGCGGATGCTTATTAAGCTGTACCCATTTTAGCTATTCAGTACATGATATCATGACTGTTCTACACTTTTAGCTCTGGTTAGCGAGGTAACTATTTAAACCAAAGCCTTAAAAATCAATGATTTTAGGCTTGACAATATAGGAAGGTGAAGATATAGAAAAGTTGAAACAAGAACACGAAGAGGAAAAAAAGCATTAATTGATTTTAAAAATTCTAAGCTAACTGTAAAATATCAGTGTGAACTTATTGATCTACCAAGGTCCACAGCCTATCATACAGTCATTGAGCATAAACCATCACATGATGAGATAGACATCAAAAATGCTATTGACAGAATCTACTATAAAGAATCCTCTTTCGGGGTAACACGTATTCGAAATGAACTGAAAAATCTCGGTTACAATATTGGCAGATGCCTTATTAAACGCTATATGAATGAAATGGATATTGTCGCTTTTTATCCAGGTCCAAATTTAAGTAAACGTACAAAAATGGCTAAGACGTATCCCTATCTTCTTAGAAATATTAAGATTTCAACGCCTAACCAAGTTTGGTCAATAGACATTTCATATGTAGGTACGCCCACTGAATTTGTTTATCTGACCTCAATAATAGATTTGTACCCGCGCTTTATTGTAGGCTATTCTATAAACAATACTTTACAAATATATACTGTCATCAAGTCGTTAAAGACGCTTTAAGAAAGCATGGGATGCCTAAATAATCGACAGTGACCAAGTAAATTGGCTGCCCCTAGCAGAAACTGAAAGTTTCAACCAGGAGCATCCAATTTACATCAAATGCTCATATTGACTTTATAAAGATACGCTCCATCTAGGCAACCTTAGACCAAAAGTCCTCGGCTATGCCTGCGGATTGGTCCTCGGATGCCTAGATTACGCTATATAGGGTGGTGAGAAAAGATTTTGAAGGCTGTGTTTAACAGAAGGCTTACATTTTCATGTTTCTTCTACTCTCATACTATCTGCAAAAAAGCAAARAGACCTGATTATTAGATAATCAGATCTCTTTGTAACCAGCAACGTTTCGCTCCATCTAGGCAACCTTAGACCAAGAGTCCTCGGCTATGCCTGCGGATTGGTCCTCGGATGCCTAGATTACGCTATATGGGGTGGTGAGAAATGATTTTGAAGGCTGTGTTTAACAGAAAGCTTACATTTTCATGTTTCTTCTACTCTCATACTATCTGCAAAAAAGCAAAAAGACCTGATTATTAGATAATCAGATCTCTTTGTAACCAGCAACGTTCTACTCTCCCAGGCAGCTGCCCGCCAAGTACCATCGACGCTGGAGGACTTTACTTCTGTGTTCGGTATGGGAACAGGTGTAGCCCCTCCGCCTTCATCACTGGATTTATGTTTTCATTTACATAAGCAAGAATAATRTTATCACATATCTTTGYTTATGTCAACAGATATTTAATTGAGTTTAAGCACTCCGACATGCCTCCTGCATTTACTGCGTAAAGGCTATGTCGGCTTGAGATTCTTGCAAGCAAGAACTCAATGTTTGCACACTCAAAATTGCATATATCAGATTAACCGATTTGTTCTTTTGTGGTCTTAAACCTTGCTCGTTTTCACAAGTGAAAACTTGTCATTGGTCAAGTCCTCGATCTATTAGTACCTGTCAGCTGAATACATTACTGTACTTACACCTCAGGCCTATTACCATATTATCTACATGGGATCTTACTCCATAAAGGATGGGAAATCTCATCTTGAGGGGGGCTTCGCGCTTAGATGCCTTCAGCGCTTATCCCTTCCAAACTTAGCTACTCAGCAGTGCTCTTGGCAGAACAACTGATACACCAGAGGTTTGTCCATCCCGGTCCTCTCGTACTAAGGACAGCTCCTCTCAAATTTCCTACGCCCACAGCAGATAGGGACCGAACTGTCTCACGACGTTCTGAACCCAGCTCGCGTGCCTCTTTAATGGGCGAACAGCCCAACCCTTGGGACCTACTTCAGCCCCAGGATGAGACGAGCCGACATCGAGGTGCCAAACCTCCCCGTCGATGTGGACTCTTGGGGGAGATAAGCCTGTTATCCCCGGGGTAGCTTTTATCCGTTGAGCGATGGCCCTTCCATGCGGTGCCACCGGATCACTAAGCTCGACTTTCGTCCCTGCTCGAGGTGTCCCTCTCGCAGTCAAGCTCCCTTTTGCCTTTACACTCTTCGCGCGATTTCCAACCGCGCTGAGGGAACCTTTAGGCGCCTCCGTTACTCTTTAGGAGGCGACCGCCCCAGTCAAACTGCCCGCCTGACATTGTCCTAGAACAGGGTTACTGTCCATAGTTAGAATAACGTTATATCAAGAGTGGTATCCCAACAGTGACTCCATGAAGACTGGCGTCCTCACTTCTATGTCTCCCACCTATCCTGTACATGATATACCATTATCCAGTGCCAAGCTGCAGTAAAGCTCCACGGGGTCTTTCCGTCTTGCTGCGGGTAACCGGCATCTTTACCGGTACTACAATTTCACCGAGTCTATTGTTGAGACAGCGTCCAAATCGTTACGCCTTTCGTGCGGGTCGGAACTTACCCGACAAGGAATTTCGCTACCTTAGGACCGTTATAGTTACGGCCGCCGTTTACTGGGGCTTCAGTTCTGTGCTTCACTTACGCTAACACTTCCCCTTAACCTTCCAGCACCGGGCAGGCGTCAGCCCCTATACATCATCTTTCGATTTAGCAGAGACCTGTGTTTTTGGTAAACAGTCGCTTGGACCTATCCTCTGCGGCCTCACTTAGCTCTGAACCTAGTGAGGCACCCCTTCTCCCGAAGTTACGGGGTCATTTTGCCGAGTTCCTTAACAATAGTTTTCTCGCTCGCCTTAGTATTCTCTACTCTCCTACCTGTGTCGGTTTACGGTACAGGCACCTGCTCCCTCGATAGAAACTTTTCTTGACAGTGTGATATCAGCTACTTCGCTACTAAATTTCGCTCCCCATCACAACTCATCCTTTACAAGAAGCGGATTTTCCTACTTCCCAGACTCGTTGCTTAGACGCACTCAACCAACGGTGCGCTTAGCCTAACCTCCTGTGTCATTCCCTCTCTCAAACGGTTCTCGGTGGTACAGGAATCTTTACCTGTTGTCCATCGCCTACGACTTTCGTCCTCGGCTTAGGCCCTGACTTACCCTGAGCGGACGAACCTTCCTCAGGAAACCTTGGGTTTTCGGCGGACGGGATTCTCACCCGTCTCTCGTTACTCATGCCAACATTCTCTCTTGTGTGATGTCCATAGGTCCTTACGATCCTACTTCACCCCTCACACAATGCTCCTCTACCAATTATACWTAGTATAATTCCATAGCTTCGGTAGTAAGTTTTAGCCCCGGTAATTTTCGGCGCAGAATCACTCGACTAGTGAGCTATTACGCACTCTTTAAATGTATGGCTGCTTCTAAGCCAACATCCTAGTTGTCTGTGCAATTCCACATCCTTTTCCACTTAACTTACATTTTGGGACCTTAGCTGATGGTCTGGGCTGTTTCCCTTTTGACTATGAATCTTATCACACACAGTCTGACTCCTGAGCATAAGATATCGGTATTCGGAGTTTGATAGTCTTCGGTAGCCGGTGAAGGCCCCTAGGACAGTCAGTGCTCTACCCCCGTATCTCTCTATCTCAAGGCTAGCCCTAAAGCTATTTCGAGGAGAACCAGCTATCTCCAGGTTCGATTGGAATTTCTCCGCTATCCACATGTCATCCCAACCTTTTTCAACAGATATGGGTTCGGTCCTCCACTGAATTTTACTTCAGCTTCAACCTGCACATGGATAGGTCACCTGGTTTCGGGTCTACGCCACACAACTATTTCGCCCTTTTCAGACTCGCTTTCGCTACGGCTCCGTACCTTAAGCACTTAACCTTGCTGCATAACGTAACTCGTTGGCCCGTTCTACAAAAAGTACATGGTCGTTCTTTAACGAACTTCCATTGCTTGTAAACATAGGGTTTCAGGTTCTTTTTCACTCCCCTTCCGGGGTTCTTTTCACCTTTCCCTCACGGTACTATTCACTATCGGTCACCAGGTAGTATTTAGCCTTGGCAGATGGTCCTGCCTGCTTCCCACAAAGTTTCACGTGCTCCGTGGTACTCCGGATCAGTCTCGACGCCTTCCTCTTTTCGCTTACGTGGCTCTCACACTCTTCGGCTCGTTTTCCCAAACGATTCTGCTAAAATTCAGGCTACCTTTATCGACTGTCCACACCCCCTCGTCCGTAGACTTAGGTTTGGGCTCTTTCCCGTTCGCTCGCCGCTACTTAGGAAATCACTATTGTTTTCTCTTCCTTCGGGTACTTAGATGTTTCAGTTCCCCGAGTTCCCTTCCTATAACCTATTTATTCAGTTATGGATGACTGGACATTACTCCAGCCGGGTTTCCCCATTCGGACATTTACGGATCAATGCTTGCTTGCAGCTTCCCGTAACTTTTCGCAGCTTACCACGTCCTTCTTCGGCTCCTGGTACCAAGGCATTCACCCTATGCTCTTAGTAACTTGACCATTGACTTTTTTACAAGTTTAGTCGCACATTTAATATGTTCGCATAAGCGAGGGCCATACTAAATATGTTTTGTATAAAACGATCTGACACGTTTTATACGTTTTTGAATTCCAACTTTTCTACATCTATAACCCTCCTACGTTTGTAAACAAACGTTATGTCGGGCCGAGATTTCAACAAGTTGAAACTCGGTCGGTTTCTCGTTTATATGCAATTTTCAAAGTGCAAGTTTTGATGAAATCAAAATTTGTGAGGCGTTAGCCTCTTAATGACGAAGTCATCACTTTGTAGTGACGTAGTTTTCGCTAGAAAACGAGGAACTTCATCTCTACGGTTTGTTAATTTCAACGAAATCAAATCTCTAACAGCTTATCCTTTACAAAGTAAAAGTGAGGAAGTATCAACCTTTCTCAACTATTATAAATTTGTTTTCTTTGAGTTACTTACAGAGTTTCATGTTAAACCTTACGGCTTATGCACTTGTTACCAAGTGCCATGTCACCCAATTTTTCGCTAAGCGAAAAATTGCAAGACCCTCAAAATTGAATAGCGCAAACGTCTAATTCTCCTTAGAAAGGAGGTGATCCAGCCGCACCTTCCGATACGGCTACCTTGTTACGACTTCACCCCAGTCATTGATTTCACCTTCGACAGCTTCCTCCCTAWAAGGGTTGGACCACTGGCTTCGGGCGCCCCCAACTTCCATGGTGTGACGGGCGGTGTGTACAAGACCCGGGAACGCATTCACCGCGGCATTCTGATCCGCGATTACTAGCAACTCCAACTTCATGTAGGCGAGTTTCAGCCTGCAATCCGAACTGGGACTGGCTTTTTAGGATTCGCTCCAGATCGCTCTTTCGCTGCCCGTTGTACCAGCCATTGTAGCACGTGTGTAGCCCAGATCATAAGGGGCATGATGATTTGACGTCATCCCCGCCTTCCTCCGAGTTATCCTCGGCAGTCTGTCTAGAGGGTTCAGCTTGACCTGTTAACAACTAAACATAAGGGTTGCGCTCGTTGCGGGACTTAACCCAACATCTCACGACACGAGCTGACGACAACCATGCACCACCTGTCTCTCCTGTCCCGAAGGCCTACACCGGCTARGGTGTATTCAGGAGGATGTCAAGACCTGGTAAGGTTCTTCGCGTTGCTTCGAATTAAACCACATGCTCCGCTGCTTGTGCGGGTCCCCGTCAATTCCTTTGAGTTTCACACTTGCGTGCGTACTCCCCAGGCGGAATACTTATTGCGTTAGCTGCGGCACCGAGGTTTGACCCCCGACACCTAGTATTCATCGTTTACGGCGTGGACTACCAGGGTATCTAATCCTGTTCGCTCCCCACGCTTTCGTGCCTCAGCGTCAGTTACAGTCCAGTAAGTCGCCTTCGCCACTGGTGTTCCTCCTAATATCTACGAATTTCACCTCTACACTAGGAATTCCACTTACCTCTCCTGCACTCAAGCCCAACAGTTTCAAAGGCTTACATTGGTTGAGCCAATGCCTTTCACCTCTGACTTGTTAGGCCGCCTACGCACCCTTTACGCCCAGTGATTCCGGATAACGCTTGCCCCCTACGTATTACCGCGGCTGCTGGCACGTAGTTAGCCGGGGCTTCCTCCTAGGGTACCGTCATTTTTTTCTTCCCCTAGGACAGAGTTTTACAATCCGAAGACCTTCATCACTCACACGGCGTTGCTGCATCAGGCTTGCGCCCATTGTGCAATATTCCCCACTGCTGCCTCCCGTAGGAGTCTGGACCGTGTCTCAGTTCCAGTGTGGCCGATCACCCTCTCAGGTCGGCTACTGATCGTCGCCTTGGTGAGCCATTACCTCACCAACTAGCTAATCAGACGCGGGTCCATCTCATACCGATAAATCTTTGGCTACTAGATCATGCGATCTCGTAGTCTTATAGGGTATTAATCACCGTTTCCAGTGGCTATCCCTTTGTATGAGGCAGGTTACCCACGCGTTACTCACCCGTCCGCCGCTTTCCTTAAGCTTGCTTTGACCGAAGTCTCCACTCCCCTAATTCTCGCTCGACTTGCATGTGTTAGGCACGCCGCCAGCGTTCATCCTGAGCCAGGATCAAACTCTTAATTATAATCCTTAGCGCTCATAAATGAGCTAACTTCCATTTTCGACCCAAAGGTCTATTTGGCTTTTGTTTTTCCGTTTGTCTCCACTTCCACCTAAGCTTCCATTTTGACTTTATCACTTTGTTTCTATTAAGCAACTTCCTCTGCCAAGATTGCTCTCAGTAGTTTCCATAAGCTCAAAGAATTGCGTGTTTTAATTCATTTGCGCTATTCAATTTTCAAGGTCCTGTTTTGCTGTTTACACACTATTTACTTTGTTTTAATTCAGAATTAACAATGTGTGACAGCTATATCAGTATAGCAGTTATGTTTAATCATGTCAATATCTTTTTTACTCTTTTCTTAGAGTATTTTTCAATATTATATTCTAATGATATTATCATTTAGATTTCTACATTCTTTTACAAAACTATATATGATAACTTGCTTTATTATCTCCCAACAAGTTTATTAGGCGACTTGACTATAATACCTCATATTCAAATCGAAGTCAACGGTTTATTTTAAATTATTTTTATTAGAGAACAGTAATTTATCTAAATATCTAATTTTCAACATTTGAAGATATAAAGATGATATATGCAAAGACTAATATACTCTTAATATCAAAAGAAATAAGGAGATTTATGCAGTTAATAAATAATAAATATGTGCCTAGCGATCATCAACTCTACACTGGATAACTATGAGTTAATATAATGTACACATAGGGTTGGACACAAAAAATCAAATTTAAGTTATAATACAGTTATGAGTAGAAAAAGAAGAACATGGACCCCTCAGGAGAAAGTAGAAATAGTGCTAGAAATCCTTCGAGAAGAAAACACATTATCTGAATTATCAAGAAAATATGAAATTGCACAGCCAATCCTCAGTCGCTGGAAAATAGAGTTCTTATCAAATATGTCAGTGGTCTTCGATAAGAAAGCTTCCTGTATAATTTAAATAGGTCAAGCGATTGACAAAGAAAAATACCTCAAGTAAATTAAGATTATTACTGACCAGACCGTTAGTAAAAAATCAAAAAAATACGAGAGGTATCTAAGATGAATTTTAAAGGCAAAAAGAAAAAAAATCAAGTTATAGCAGCAAATATTTTTGAACAACAAGAAATTTTAAAAAAAATGGAAGCCATAAAAAATAATCTTAAAGCATCTACATGGCATGAATTGGAAACAAAAGGCAAGTTTGATAAAAACGAAAAATTGACTTTTATCAGTGATGATATGCTTGTTTTAGGATGCGATATCGGCAGCGAAACACACTATATAAGAGCGATTGATACCCGAGGCAGAGAACTCAGTAAATCCGCATTTCCATTTAGCAACACACAAGAGGGTTTTGAAAGTGCTAAAGACTGGGCAGTTGAGATAGCTGCGGCGAATGACAAAAAACAGATTGTATTAGGTCTGGAGCCAACAGGACACTATTGGTTCTGCCTAGCGACATGGATGATATCCAATGGAATCAGCGTTGTTCAGGTTAATCCATATGCGGTGAAGCAAACAAAAGAACTAGAGGATAATAGCCAGCTTAAGGATGACATAAAGGATCCGAAACTTATTGCAAATCTTGTAAAGGATGGCAACTTTGGAATGCCATATCTTCCAGAAAAACTGTATGCGGACCTTCGTCGTCTGTCAATGTTCAGGGAACAGTTGAACGAGGATAGAATCCGATTTCTCAATAGGCTTCATCGCGAAATGAAGATATATTTTCCAGAGTATAAGGACGCACTGGGAAAGTTTGACGGCACATTCAGCCTAGAACTTCTAAAAACAGCACCATTTCCAGAGGACCTTGTTTCACTTGGCACTGATGGCATAAGACAGATTTGGCATGATGCTAAGCTTAGAGGACGCGGCTATAGCAGAGCTGAGGAGATTATGAAATATGCCCTCAAAAGTGTTGGCATGAAGGATGGCACTGATGCCAGTAGAATGGCTGTAAAGTGGTTTGTCGAAAGAATTATAGAACTAGACGAACAACTTTCAGAGGTAGAGGAACAACTGAATCAAAAATGCATGGAAATTCCACACGCTGAGAACATCCTTGAAATATCAGGGATAGGAAGTAATACACTTTCTGGAATATTGGCAGAGATGGGCGATATATCGCGGTTTGATGATGTAAAGGAAATACAAAAGCTGAGTGGCTTAGGACTTGTGGCGTGTAGCTCAGGTAAGCACAAAGGGAGAACCAAGATTAGTCATAGAGGACGCAAACGGCTGAGATATTGGTTATTCCAGGCTGCTAAGTGTGTAGTGGTCCATTCGGATGAGTTCAAAGAACTTCATGCGTACTATACGACGAGGCTTGAGAATCCACTTAAAAAGATGCAGTCGCTGATAGCCATTGCTTGCAAGGTACTTCGTGTGATATACACAATGCTTACAAACGGCACGGTGTATGACCCTAAGAAGTTGAAAGCGGATATAAAGAGACCGACTAAACTGAAAGCAGTTGCTGCATAACAGAAACAAGAAAATAGTATTGTCAATCCAGACCCTTGCTGGGATTCAGAAAATCTGGATTCGAGCAGGGTTCTGGAAAGCAACCCGATTGAGATGAAGTCGCTATAAGTGCTTTATCAGCAATATGACTAACTGAGAGAATCAAGGTATAGCGTCCACTGAATATCAGATCCTTGAAGATCAAATTGGTCAGTAAAATCAAAATCTAAAAAACAAGAGCTGTAGCTGGCAGTAGTTATTTCCTTAGGGCAAGACCCTGTTAGAAAGCTTAGCCGGCACTCAGTGTATGAACAGGTGGGACGAAGGAAGTTGGGACATGATCCCATTAGACACGGAAGGTTCACCATCATAGCTAAACAGAGGAATCACGGCCTTTATAGAGTATTACAAGCGGATGCTTATTAAGCTGTACCCATTTTAGCTATTCAGTACATGATATCATGACTGTTCTACACTTTTAGCTCTGGTTAGCGAGGTAACTATTTAAACCAAAGCCTTAAAAATCAATGATTTTAGGCTTGACAATATAGGAAGGATGATGTTATGAAGATCTTAGTTACAGAAAACATTGCCGATGAAGGCATCGCGTTTTTAAAAGCACAAAATATGGATGTCACTGTCAATTACACCCTTACCCGAGAAGCCTTATTGTCCTCCATCTCAGAATATGATGCTCTGATCGTCAGAAGCGTCACAAAAGTAAATGAGGAACTCTACGCTCATGCTAAGAATCTCAAAGTTGTTGGTCGTGCAGGTAATGGCGTTGACAATATCGAACTCGCTGGTGCAACCGAACGCGGCATCATCGTGGTAAATACGCCCGATGCCAATACCGTATCTGCCGCTGAACATACGATCGCTTTGATGCTTTCTATGGCGCGGAATATTCCAAGAGCCAATCAGCATATTAAATCAAAGCAATGGGATCGCACACTCTTTAGGGGGGTAGAACTCAAAGGGAAAACACTTGGCATCATAGGCCTTGGCAGAATTGGAACAATGGTTGCCACAAGAATGCAAGCTTTCGGTATGGCTGTGGTTGCTTACGACCCCTATATTCGTTCAGATAAATTTGAAAAATTAGGTGTTGAAAAAATGGAGCAGTTGTCGGACTTGTTGGTTAAATCCGATTTTATTTCTGTTCATACCCCAAAGACAAAGGAGACCATTGGCATCATCAATGCTGAATCCTTTAAACTCGTTAAAAGAGGGGTGCGTGTGGTCAACTGTGCACGTGGTGGCATTATAGATGAAGCGGCTTTATATGATGCGCTCACTCAAGGGATAGTTGCAGGGGCTGCAATAGACGTGCTTAAAGACGAACCCCATCCCATTTCGCCTTTACTCGATCTTGAATCTACTGTGATCACACCTCACCTTGGAGCAGATACTTTTGAAGCTCAAAAAAACGTTGGCGAATCTGTTGCCATTGAAGTCTTTGAGGCATTAAAAGGAAAACTCGTGGCCAATGCTGTGAATTTACCAACACTTTCACAACAAGAATTAGAGCATATGAAACCCTATTTAACCTTGCTCGAAAGAATGGGAAAAATATACCATCAGATTCATCACGATGCTGTTGAACGCATTGTTTTTACCTATAAAGGAGATTTTACACACCGCAATACGGATCCCTTTGTACTGGCATTTATCAAGGGGCTTTACGAAACTGTATTAGATACCCCTGTGACGTATGTCAACGCCAAGTTGATCGCAGAAAATAGGGGCGTCACCGTTTCAGAAAGCAGAGTTAGTACGACAGACGACTTCAATAGTTCTATCAAGATTGAAATTCACTCCAAAAATCAAACCTTTGAAATGGAAGGTGCTCTTTTTGGCAAAAATGACCCGCGAATTGTTTCCATCAACAGTTATCCTATGGATATCACGCCTAAAGGCAACATGCTTATGATCGAAAACAATGATAGTCCTGGCATGATCGGTACAATCGGTTTGCTTTTAGGTCAAAATA
Source organism: Fusibacter sp. 3D3 (assembly GCF_001748365.1). Lineage (GTDB taxonomy): Bacteria > Bacillota > Clostridia > Peptostreptococcales > Acidaminobacteraceae > Fusibacter_A. Next base: position 14,292 of record NZ_BDHH01000011.1, read on the forward strand.
ATATCAACATCTCAACGATGAATGTCAGCCTTTCCAAAACACATAAGCCTGCGCTTATGCTACTGACAATAGATCTCCCCGTGCAAGACGATGTTCTGCGCCAGATACAAAATCAAAAGGGCATTTTAAAGGCTTGGGCACTTAAAATATAAAAATGTGGAGGCGTATTTGGATATGAAAAGAATTGCTGTAATCCCTGGAGACGGTATTGGAAAAGAAGTCACTGCAGAGGGGATAAAAGTTTTACAACATTATTTGGCACTACGCAATCTTAAGGAAGCCGATCTCACACATTATCCTTGGGGATGTGAATACTATCATGAAAAAGGCGAAATGATGCCTGTGGATGCACTTGATACGCTTCAATCATATGACGCTATATTGCTTGGGGCTGTGGGATACCCCGGTGTTCCAGACCATGTTTCATTAAGGGATTTACTGCTCAAAATTCGTCAAGGCTTTGATCAATCGGTAAACCTTAGACCGATTAAATTACTCAAAGGGGCACCATGTCCTTTAAAAAACAAAAAACCTGAAGACATTGATTTCGTCGTCATTAGAGAAAATGTCGAAGGCGAGTATTCAGGTGATGGTCACTTTGAAAACATGGATACTGAAGAAGCCACAGCTTATCAAACGGGTGTCTTCACTAAAAAGAATACCGATCGCATTATGAAATATGCGTTTGACTTAGCTCAAAAAAGAAATAAATTCAATAAAGTAACCAGCACTACAAAATCAAACGCACTCAATTACAGCATGGTCTTCTGGGATGAACGTTTCAAATCCATTGCAGCACAATACCCAGATATTAAAACTGAAGTCAATCATGTGGATGCGATTAGTATGTACTTTATTCAACGCCCTGAAACATTTGATGTCGTTGTAGCTTCTAATTTATTCGGTGATATTATTACAGACCTAGGTGCAGCCCTTCAAGGGGGGCTTGGATTCGCAGCTAGTGCCAATCTCAACATAGAGGGTACCTATCCTTCGATGTTCGAACCAGTACATGGCTCTGCACCTCAAATCGCAGGACAGCAGATCGCCAATCCCATGGCGATGATTTGGACCGTAAAAATGATGCTGGATCATCTCTATCCTGAATTGTCTCATGAGGTCATCGTTGAAGCACTTGAAGAAATTCTTGTAGAAGAAAAACATCTTACAAAAGATTTAGGTGGCCATGCCACGACATCGGAAGTTGGAACTGCGATTTGCAATAGGCTTTCTACACTGGTCACACTTCATCTAGGTTAATCAAAAAGAGATGCATCTAGGGTTAATCCAACATAGATGCATCTCTTTATTATAGCGTGAAAGTTTTTTATTTTTTCCCAAAGTCAATGATTAATTTGCCCTCCTGTAAAGTGATAAAGCGTTCTCTTTTAGCTAAGCTAGAGTTTTTATCTTTCACAACATCACCTGTTCTGAACACCGAAAGCATAATGCCCACAAGTGTTAAATTGATAACCATTGCTATATTGCCATAGGCTATAAAGGGGAAGGTCATCGGTGAAATCAACTGAAATCCAAAACTCCACAACACAGAACCGAGCACCTGAATGGTGTAAGTTGTCATAATCGACAGGGATACCATTAACCCCAAAATACTCTTTTGCCTAATAGACTTTTTAAAACCCTTAAAGATAAAGAACGCCAAGATACTCATAATGCCTATAAAAGTGATCCATCCATAATTATAGATGAGATACGTAAGCAAAAATGCTCCACTTACATCTGGAATTTGAAAATCAGAAGTCCCTAAACCAGTGGCGATATGACCATGACCAATAAATTTGGCATTTGAGAGCATACGTTTCACCCCATCAGAGATATAACTGCCTCCTAGAGTGCTCCTTGAAGGCATAAACACGCTTTCAAATCTTGTCCAAAAAACGATAGAGCGACTTGAAATCCAAACGATTAGGGGCAATGCCATCATAGAAAAAACGAGTACATAACCTCTCTTATTTTCCAGTCCAAACCAGTTTTTATAGACTGCAATTCCTAAAAGAATCCCTGCAACCACACCTAAATTAAAGAATCCAGACGCTGATGGTATGAGCATCGTTATAAAACTTAAAATCATAAAGGATAGGCCCGTTAAAACGATACCCAAATAGCCTTTACTTCTTGTGGCATATAAGATTGCTACAAATCCAATCGGAAAAAGTAACGGCATAAAAGTGGCGTAGTAAGCTCTACCGTTAAGAACTGGTGAGATGTTAATAATCACGATCGATAAACCCACTATGCCTCCAAATATAAACTTTGGATACTTTCCAATCAAAGTAAAATCCGAAAAATAGGCAACACCCATAAAGGCTAATCCCATGATCATACTGATTATTTCAAAAATCATTCTGGAGCGACTTAATGTAATTGGAAGCCAAAAGTGTCTGACTAGGACGCCCATTAGCACAATCGCCATGGTTAACAAGAGCAGCCCCCACTGTGGTCTAGGTCTATGTGTTCTATCCAGTTGAGTGCCTATTATCATCGGATCCCCCATCTGAAGAATTGCATTTTCTGTCGCCTCCATTTCTGCCATGCCTTCCGCCATATAAGCATCTCTTTGATCTTTGATGTGATTTTCAATTTCGCTTATGATGTTGCCATGCGCGCTTTGCCATCTTATTTGCTCACAAACAAATTTCGAATATTCTTGAATTTTATCAAATGGTTGCATAACTCAATCCTCCATTTAAAACCTGATTCACGGCACCTACATATTTCTTCCATTCTTCATTTTTAGCCACAAGAAGCTTCTTGCCTTTACTCGTAATGTGGTAATACTTCCTTATCCTCTCGCCTTCTGCCCGTTCTTCATAGGCCTCTACCATACCTTCATTTTCGAGCCCATGCAAAATAGGATACAGTGTCCCTGCCTTTAAATTGAACATCTCATTGGATCGTTTCGAAAGTGTTTCAATCATCTGATAGCCATACAGGTCTTGCTCTTCAAGTAATTTTAAAATGAGTAGAGTTGTATTGCCCGTAAGTACACTTTTTTCTGTTGCCATCTTGACCTCCCTATATATAGATTATCTATATATATGATATATCGATAATCTATATATGTCAATAAAATTAATTTAAAGTATAAAAAAAGTACCCATTACAAACGGATTTAGGGTTAAAAAGTTTGTATAATATTTCGCTTATATATTGTAATTCTTGTTTTTTTTGTTTACTATTGTAATACACACACCAATAATTTTTAGATCGTTGCGAAATAAAAACCAAAGTTATCCACAAGCAAAATTGAAATATCTAAAAAAGTTCAAAAAAAAAGCGCAACAGAATAAAGACTTACTCAATTTCGCAGTAAGTTATTCTATGCAACCATAGTTTTTATAGACAAATGACCAATGTTTAATTTACTTTTATGAATGATAATGAAAGCAATCAATTGTGTGATGCCAGCTAAAAAGATGTTTGATTTCAGGGTTAAGGTTTTATTGACTTTGGAAATATTGATTTGCATAAAGGATTTAAGTTGTGCGATGGTTCTTTCACAAACCGTTCTTATTTTGTAAAGATTGATCCATTCATTACTATTTCGAGGCATAGCAGCATTGAATCTGAAATTATGGTGAACAGTGATGTTTTTAATTCTTCCATATGGTGAATTGGTACAAGGATTATCACAATCAAGAATAACGGATTTTACTGAATCAGACATTGTAAGAGATCTTTTAGGGCAAATAAACTGAATACGATCTGCTCTATTGGCTCCTTTAATCACCCCAGCATAGGTCATTGGTAACTCAGGATCGTTGGGACAAGTAGGGATACCGTCTTCATTAAACAGGGGTTGAGGCAGCGTAGAATTATTTCGAGGATTAAGGTTGATGATAGGTATGATGCCTTTTTTGTAAAGATACGCATAATTATCAACTGCATCAAAGCCTGAATCCCCAAGAAAGTAGTTGAATTTAGAATCTGGGTGTAAATCGAAAAACGTTTCAAGTGAAGGGATAAGAGATTTAGCATCATATTCATCTTTGATTTCTTGAGGCGTAAGGTTAAGCTGTAGCGTATTGTCGGCATTATAAAAATTAATATCTCGAATTAATCCAAACCCGTTGGTAGCGAGGATGACCTTTTGATAGTATCCGAAATGCCCATTAAGATAAGTCAGTTTAGCTTCAGGGTTAGAAGAACTTTGTTTTGGCATCTTTGATTGGGCATATTTTTCTACATCAAAGGTCTTGTCGTACTTATGAGATTTAGCGTAAGTTTTAACGGTTTTAAGAATAGATTGATAGAATTTAGGGTTATTTTCCTTAACGTATAACTCGAAACCAGTTGTATCGGTAATGAGTATTTTGGCGAGGCGATCATCTGCATCTATTGCAAAATCAGAGGTAAAATCAACAAGATGATGAAACATTTCGAGGATTTGGTCATAAAAGAGAGTCTTGAACCTAGAAAACTGAGAGGGATGAGGTGCTCTGGAAAAGCCTAGAAATTTTCTAAAATCACTTGAAATGTTGATGATAAAAATGAGAGTGGAAATGGTAGGTAGACCGAGCAAGTTGTAAAAGATAAATGCTTTGAGCATACCTTCAAGTGGAAAATCTCTGTTTTTTCCAACATTAGAGTAGTAAACACTGTAGAAAGATTTTGGAATAACATCATCTGTGTCAATAAACTGGTTAAAAAGAGAAAAAAGTTGATCTGATTTGTATGAAGTGAGTTCATCAAACTCAGCATCAAGATCAAACAGGGAAACCTGATTAGAAGCAGAAATTAGCATTATTACCTTCCTTTCTTTTGAGTATGAGTTATCAACAGGAACACACCTTATTTATACCCAAAATGGAGGGTAATATGCTATTTCTATAAATAAAAGCAAGTATTTTCAATGCTTACAGAGTTTCGCAAGAAACTAATAAATGGATACAAAGGAGAAAAACGATGATGGATTTTAATTTAAATTTGGATTTTAGCAGTCAGAAAAAGAGCGAATCGGTCCGAGAGAATAGCCTTTATGATTTGTTGATTATTGGATCAGGGCCTGCAGGCTTGAATGCAGCACTCTATGCAAAGCGAAAAGGGCTTGAGGTCGCTATTCTATCCGTGAAAATGGGAGGACAGGTGCTCGATACGTCTTCTGTTGAAAACTATTTGGGCATTCAAGGTGCCACAGGAGAGAGCTTGGTGCATGATTTTATAAGTCATGTCAACACATTGGCTGTACCGATCATCAAAGATGAAAGTGTAAAATCAATCGAAAAGATTGAGGATCAATTCCAACTCACATTGGGGAACGGCGCTGTATACAAGTCAAAAGCACTCATAGTTGCCACAGGCAGTAAACCGAGACAGCTCGGCGTTAAAGGTGAAGCTGAATACAGCGGAAGAGGCGTTGCCTACTGCGCAATCTGTGATGGCCCTTTGTTCGAAGGCAGAGATGTCATCATAGCTGGAGGTGGAAACTCTGCGGTTGAAGCTGCAATCGATCTCTCTAAAATCGCTAAAACGGTTACGTTGGTACATCGGAGTCAGCTTAGAGCGGATCAAATCGTTATTGATAAGCTCAATTCAGCAGAAAATGTGAAGATTCATCTTGAAACTCAAATTACAGAAGTCGTAGGTGAAAATTTAGTGACGGGTGTGAATGCAGTGGATAAAAAAACGAATGAAACATTGTTCATTCCAGCAGAAGGGGTATTTGTTGAAATTGGATACCTTCCCAACAATGAACTTGTAAAGGACCTCGTCTCTTTAAATGAAAGCGGTGAAATTATCGTCAATGCGCAGAATGAAACCAGCTTAAAAGGTCTTTATGCAGCTGGGGATGTGACGGATACACCTTATAAACAGATCGTTATAGCAGCAAGTGAAGGTGCAAAAGCAGCACTGTCGGCGAATGATTATATAAACCATTTATAAGCACAAGGCGTGCAAAGGAGGATAACATGGCAATATTAAACGCACAATTAAGGGCACAATTAGGTGAAGTTTTTTCTGAAATGAAAAAAGAGGTAACATTAGCGGTATTTACTAAAGAGGGTGAATGCAACACTTGTACTGAAACGGTAGCATTTATGGAAGAAATTGAGTCGTTAAATGATAAAATTCATTTGAAAAAATTCGATTTAAACGCAGATGCTGAAAAAGCTAAAGCTTTTGAAGTTTCTATGGTGCCAAGCATCGTCCTTTTAAATGATCAAGAAGATTATCTAGGCATCAAATTTAATGGTATTCCAGCAGGACATGAAATCAACTCATTTATTCCTGGTATTTTAGAAGTTGCTGGCGTTGGAGAGGCGTTGCCAGAATCATTATCATCAGAGCTTGCAACACTTACAAAGCCAGTTAACATTAAAGTATTTGTCACTTTAAGCTGTCCTCACTGTGCAGGAGCAGTTCAAAAAGCACATAAATTAGCGCTTGAAAGTCCATTTATTAATGCTGAAATGGTGGAAGCACAAACTTTCGGTGAACTATCGAATAAATTCAATGTTTCTAGTGTCCCTAAAATTGTCATTAATGATCAATATGAGTTTGTAGGCAATCAGCCACTGGATGTATTTTTAGAAGAAATTAGAAAAACACAATCCTGAGAAATTTGAAACGACTACTCTCGGGTTATTTAAGATTAAAGGCGCTATTAGGGAAATATCAGTTGAGGTATTTCCTTTTTTTATGCTATGATAAATGAAAGGTCATTAGAGGGTTTGTGCAAAACTGGCTTTTGACACTCTAACCTGAGAAGTTATTAACGGAGGACTTGAATGGAAAAGAATAAAATGGGCTATATGCCCATACCAAAGTTGATATTAACGATGTCCTTACCTGCAATCTTTTCCATGATGACGCAAGCACTTTATAATATTGTGGACAGTATTTTTGTAGCACAGATTGGTGAGGCGGCCATTACAGCGTTGTCTTTGGCGTTTCCAGTTCAGCTCGTTATTGTGGCTTGTTTTGTGGGGATGGGTGTTGGCATCAATTCATTGATTTCAAGAAGTCTTGGTGCCAAAAATTATGAGCAAGCGGCTTTGGCGGCAGAACACGGTTTCTTTATTGCGATTATATTATACGGATGGATTGCGGTAATCGGTATTTTTGTGATGCCTTCGTTTGTGAGGCTGTTCACGGATGATCCAATGATTATACAGTATACGATTCAGTACCTTGAAATCATCATGATCTTTGCCTTTGGCCGCATTTTAGCACAAGCTGGCATCAGTATCCTGCAGGGTTCTGGAGAAATGGTTATTCCGATGTTTTCGCAGCTCATCGGCGCTGTAGGCAATATCATTTTAGATCCTATTATGATTTTTGGTCTTTTTGGATTTCCGGCGCTAGGTGTAAGAGGCGCTGCAATTGCAACTGTTACGGCACAAATAATGTCAATGATCTTCGTATTCTTGATGGTTTTTAAATTTAAGAAGGTGGTAAAGTTTAACCCCTTATCTTTTAGAGTGAACCAAGAAATTCTTAAGAAAATCTTAGTGGTAGGGTTACCTGCTGCGATTATGCAAGCGGTGGCTTCGGTGATGCTAACGGGTTTAAATCTAATCCTAGCTGGATTTACGACAACTGCTGTGGCTGTTTTGGGCATTTACTATAAGCTTCAGTCCTTTATATTTATGCCGATTTTCGGTCTTTCTCAAGGAATGATGCCAATTATAGGGTTTAATTATGGTGCGAAGTCAAAGGAACGCTTGTTAAAAGCGCTTAAGATGGGCCTTGTTATGGCAGTTATCTATATGACACTTGGATTAGTTGTTTTTCAGATTTTTCCCAAACAACTTATTTTGTGGTTTAATGGCACAGATGAGATGCTTGAAATTGGCATTAAAGCGTTTAAGATCATCAGTTTGGGTTATCCTCTTGCTGCAATCTCCATCGTTTTAAGTACTGGATTTCAAGGGATGGGTGAAGCACATTTAAGCATGATGGTCTCCATTTTTAGACAGATTATATTACTGTTACCGATTGCATGGCTTTTAGGGACATTTGGATCGCTAGACGTCATTTGGTTTGCGTTTATTGTCTCTGAAATAGGTGGCATTATAATGGTTTTATTCTTCTTTAAGCGCTTGTATCAGAGAAAAATAGAAAAGTTATAGCAAAAGGCTATAACCTAAAATTCAAAAGTGGATTGCTTAAGGGTAATGCCATCTCTTAAACCGTTGATAAAGCCTTCATAGAGAATGCTCTTATTATCTATTTCAAACAAATCTATCGTTTGGACTAGACCTGGAACCTTATCAAAAGTTACGATACCGTGTTTCTTGAGCATGGCATAGACAAATTGAGAACAAAAGTAGTGATAATTTCGATCCAAGGGTCTGTTTAACAAGATGCCAAAGAGCCCTAAAAAATTGTAGCGATATAAATCCTTGTGGGTTACAAAGCGCTCCACATCTTTTAACAAGCCCTCGTATTGAAGCTCGGTCACATTGACTTCAAAGATAAGACATTCGCTCTTTCTATATTTCTTAAAAACACCATCGTATATGTTTTCTCGGACGAAACCGCCTGAAAATGGATTGTTTGGATTTGATCTGCCAAAAGAATACATGGATGTAAATGAGGCATCAAAACTGATGGATGTATGAACGTATTTAGTAGCTGAAAAATACTTTAACGTACGTGCTAACCATGTACCTGTCTTGGTAAACACAATATAGATTGTTTTTTGATTTTCTGATAGATTCATGTGATCTCCCTAAATAGCATATATGTTTATGTAAACTTTATATAGCTATTATAACTTAATTCATACGACTATTATAATACATGAAAGGCACAATGGGTACTTAAAGATTCGATTTTGTATAAAATTGTTATTTTCACTAAAATGAATGGGTATATATGAAAAAACGCGTATGTGAGAGAAGGTGAAAAAATGCTAAGCGATATGAATTACAAATTTATTTTGGATCAACTTTTTGATGGGGTTTACATCGTGGATAAAGAGAAGCGCATTGTATATTGGAATGAAGGTGCCAAGCGAATTTCAGGTTTTAAAAGTGAAGAGGTTGTTGGCCGGTACTGTCATGACAATATTCTCAATCATGTGGATGAATATGGCATTAATTTGTGTCTAAATGGATGCCCGCTACATCAGACCCTTAATGATGGCAATAAGCGTGAACTCACTGTTTACCTACAGCACAGAAGAGGCCATAGGATACCTGTGAAAATCAAGAGTTTTCCGATTTATGAAAACGATGAAGTCATAGCTTCTGTTGAGGTGTTCACAGAGAATTTTGAGCGCACGAAAAAACCAAAGTCTATGTTGGTTCTGGACAAAGGTGCCTTGAAAGGGGTCTTAACAGATGAGCTCACAGATTTGCCGAATAAGAGGATGATTGACCATTATTTGAATTCAAAAATGAATGATTACAGAGAACTTGGTATACCTTTCGGTATTGTCATGATTGATATAGACAGTTTTGAAGAATTTAATAACACCTATGGTGAAGCGCTATGTGATCGTGTTATTCAAATGTTGGGAAGAACTTATAGCAAAGCTTTTAGAATGGCTGACCTCGTTGGAAGGTGGCGAGAGGATGAGTTTATATTTGTGTTCTCGGGTATTAAACATGAGGCGCTTAAAATGCTTGCTGAAAAGATTAGGATGATCTCTGAGAATTCTTCTCTACGTGGAGAAACTTTTAAAGATATTGAAGTGACAGTGTCTGTTGGGGCAACATTGGTACAGCAAGATGATACTGCTCTTAAGTTGACAGAAAGGTGCTACGAGCGCGTTAAGAGAAGTAAAGGGAAGGGTGGCAATAATATCACTGCTTAATCATCACCACACACAATGAGGGTGAAAATTGATCAGAGATCACACTTTTTTAGAGTCTTCGATCGGCAAATTGCTCTAGGTTATCACATTCAATTAAATTCTTTTTTTGCAATGGCGACTATGGGGTAAGTTTTAGTGATATCTACCGTGGTGTCCAATTCAGTCAAACCTTCACTGAATAAGATTCCAAGTAAAGAAATATCTAAGCCAGATTTTGACTGTGTTTCATTTATAAGCAGAGCATATCAAGTGGTTCATTAAAAAGCACCTCATTCCTAAAGAAAACTTTAAAAATGAGGTGTTTTTAGTTTATCATATAACCGTATTTATAAGTTCATCCCTTTCTTTAGAGATCCTTTTTAGGCATTAAATAGACTTCTTCAAAATCGACTTTACTAATCGGGCGACTAAAGAGGTAGCCTTGTGCAAAATCACAATTAAACTTTTTTAATATTTCCATGTGTTCTAATTTTTCGACGCCCTCTGCGATTACTTTTAGGCCTATTCGATGTGCCATATAGATAATAGATTCTGTTATGGCACCGGTTTTATCATCTTGCCCGAGTGAATAGACAAATGATTTATCAAGTTTCAAGTAGTCAATTGGCAATTTTTTAAGATAGCTTAGTGATGAATAATTAGTCCCAAAATCATCAAGTGCGACTTCAAATTTAAGCGCTCTTAAGGCTTCTAACTTAGCGATAGTGGTGATGCTATCATCAATAGCAACATTTTCAGTGATTTCAAAGACGATTTTTTTAGGTTCAATATTGTGAGCTGTAACAATTTCAGTGATACGGGGCAAAAACGATTCGCTCAGTATTTGAATACCAGATAAATTGATCGATACTTTTCCAAAATTATAATCCTGTTCTTCCCACTCGCGCATATGCCGACAGACTTCTTCGATAACCCAATCACCAAGTTCGAGGATAAACCCTGTTTTTTCTGCAATCCCAATAAATTGATCTGGCGGAATCATGCCTTTGTCAGGACTATTCCATCTAAGGAGTGCCTCTGACCCAATCAATACATGGGTCCTCATATTAAACTGGGGCTGATAATACAGCTCAAATTCATGCGCATTAAGTGCATTTTTCATGTTGCTCTGAAGTTCGACGTACTCGAGTATTTCATCGTGAAGCAAGTCTCTAAAGACAGTAGTTTGATTTTTACCATTGTTTTTTGACGCATACATGGCAGTGTCTGCTTTCTGAAATAGCGTTTCAAAGGTCTGACCATGATCTGGGGTGTAGGAAATGCCGATGCTACAAGAGAGATGGAACTCTCTTCCGATAAGTGTCCAAGGGGTTCTGATGATCTTGAGAATTTCTTCAGATAACGTAACGAGAGCCTCTTTTGTATCAAAGTCCACGACAATAAAACCGAATTCATCACCACTCATTCTGGAAAGCATATGATAATGATGTTTTAAATTTTGAAATTTGGATGCCATTTGTTTTAAAAGCAGATCGCCTTGAGTATGTCCAACGAGATCGTTAATCATTTTAAAATTGTCAATATCCAAATAGATGAGACCTACTTGATGTTCTTTGACAATCAAACGGTTGACAACTTCATCAAGTCGTGCACGATTAGGCAGGTCGGTGATGTGATCATAATAGGCGAGATACTCTATCCGATCTTGAATTTTTTTGGAGTCGGTGATATCTTTAAGAGCACCTACCATTTTAAGCGCATTGCCATCGGCATCCCAAACGGCTTTGCCGGTGTTCTGCACCCAAATGTACTTATCTGCTCTTGTTTTTAGACGAAATTGAGTGTCATATCGATCTATGCTTTGGTCGAGATAATCACGAATTTGACTCAAAACAACACTCTTTTCATTAGGATGTAAGATGTTTTCAAATTCATCGAGTGTAAAATGAGGCGTATCATGAATTTCATAACCTAAAATCTCGAAGAATTTATTGGAGACAATAAAAATACCAGAGGTGATATCCCAGTCCCAAATCCCATCGTTTACACCTTCGAGCAGAAGTTGATAGCGTTCTTGACTGGTTTTTAGCTCTAACTCATTCATCTTAAGCTCTTGTAGATTATTGGAGAGCGTTGCTTCTGTCTTTTGAAGGGCTTTGAATTGTGTGTTCAATTTTTGAGCGAGATTGTAGTCCGCTTTAATACGCTGATAAATGAGGCTAAAAAGTAAAAGTGCAGTGACAACGATGTAAAGCCAGCCTTTATAGATGCTTATTCTATAAAACTGATCTTGACTGGTACTCATAAAAAGCAAGATTTTATCTGACAACAAAATCCATAATGTTCCAAAAACAGTATATGTCATTGTGATTTTAAGCGAAGCCCAAAGTGGCGTGACTTTAAGAGGAGTATCTCTTTTTTTTAAAAGATGAAATTGTTTGTTTTTAGGTGTTTTTTTAGGCATTTAGACCTCTCTTCGATTCTATTTCTTGAAATATATGGACTATATACCCGATCTAAATCTTAAAAAACAGTCGTATTTTTAGAGGGGTGTTGTTATTTGTATCATAACAGATTAGACTAAGGTTGAGGCGAAAAAATGGACAAAAAATTATTAGAATGGTATCAAAAAAACAAAAGAGAAATGCCGTGGAGAGAAACACATGATCCCTATTTTATCTGGCTTTCGGAAATTATGCTTCAACAAACACAGGTGATTACTGTAATCGATTACTATAACCGGTTTATCAAAAAATTCGGTGATGTCAAGCGTTTGGCCGAAGCTGATGAGCAAGAAGTGCTTAAACACTGGGAAGGTCTTGGGTACTACAGTAGGGCAAGAAATTTGCATAAGTGCGCTCAGGTTATCGTATCGCATTATGAGGGTAAATTTCCGAGAGACTATAAGCAATTATTAGAGCTGCCAGGGATTGGCCCTTATACCGCTGGGGCAATTTTAAGCATTGCGTACAATGAAAGAGTTCCTGCGGTGGATGGGAATGTTATGCGCGTTTATTCTAGATATTTTAAGATGAATTGTGACATATCCGATCCCAAGAGCCGAGCTTTTTTTGAATCCAAAGTGATGGCAAACATGCCTGATGACGCAAGACATTTCAATCAAGCGCTCATGGAACTCGGGGCAATCATTTGCACGCCGAAAACGCCAAAATGTGAAACATGCCCCATTGCATCCGAATGTTTAGCGAAAGAATCCAATTCACAATTAGATTATCCGATCAAGACGCAAAAAATAGAGAAAAGGCACGAAAATGTCTCTGTACTTTTATTTGTAAATCAGGGCAAAGTGATGATAGAAAAGCGAAATGATGCATTATTACTCAAAGGTCTTTGGGGATTTCCCACTTATGGTGTCCAGATGACTTCTAAAACCGAAAAGAGTGAAGTGATATCAGAGGACACTTTAATGGATTGGATTCATAAAAACTACGATTTTGAAGGGCAAATAATGACAAAAATACCCGTGAGAAAGCATGTCTTCACACATTTAGTGTGGCATATGACAATGATTATCGTCAAAATAGAATCGCCTAAATCGATGGATTATCCTGAAGTGAAATGGGTAGTGCCAACGCATCTTGAAGCGTTTCCGCTTCCCACTGCGTTTAAGAAAAATTTATCTGAGGAGATCTTAGAAATGCTCGTTTAGTGACTAATTCATGATAAGTTGGGTATAAATAGCTTGATACAAACCACTAGAATTATGAAAAGAGGTGAGCAAATTGAAAGAAATTGTCATGTTTACAAGTAATACTTGTCCACATTGTAGATCTGCTAAGGCTTATTTAGACGAAAAAGGCTATAAGTATATAGAAAAAAATGTTCAATTGGACCAGTTTGCACGACAGGAAATGATGTCTAGAAAAATGATGGGTGTCCCTGCATTTATCATTGGGAATGAAAGCGTTGTTGGTCTTGACCGTTTTAAACTCGAAGCTTTAATTGATTACACGGTGGAAGTCTGTCCACATTGTAATCATAGAACAAGGGTGCCAAAAGGCAAAGGTAAAGTCAAAGTTATTTGTAAAAAATGTACAAATGATTTTGTGGTTCAAACCCGAAATATGTAACTTTAATTAAAGGAGACGACTGTAATTATGAAAGCGTTGCTACTGTACAATCCAAGGGCAGGCCTTAAAGGATTTCACAATCAACTGGATTATATAATCGATCAGTTTCAACAGCGCGACTTATTTGTGGTGCCTTATAGGCTCAATCAAACTAAGCGGTTAGAGGTTTTTCTCAGCGAAGAGATTGAAGCGCAATACGATCGCGTTATAATTGCAGGTGGTGACGGTACGATACATCAAGTCATCAATGTGCTCATAAACCTCAATTGGACAAGACCGATTGCTATTTTTCCTGTGGGTACAGCGAATGACTTTGCCCAAATGTTTGAAATACCAAAGACGATAGAGGGCATGGTTGAGAATGCACTCTCTCAAAATAGTGTTCCATGCGATGTTGGTGTTGCCAACGATCGTTATTTCATCAATGTGGCGAGTTTTGGCTATTTGGTGGATATCAGTCAAAAGGTTAATGAGCAGGTTAAAAATATCATTGGTGTGTTGGCGTATTATCTTAAAGGGATTGAAGAATTCCCCAAATTAAAACCGTTTGAAGTCACTATTTTTACAGATGAGACGGTGTACGAAGAACCTATTTATTTTGCGCTGGTCATGAATGGCAAGTCTGCTGGCGGTTTTAGGAAAATCTCGCCCACTTCTAAGATCGATGATGGCGTTTTAGATGTTTTATTGTTTAAGAAATGTCCTGTTTTAGAAATAATGCCACTCTTAATACAAGTATGGAATGGCGAGCATCCAGAAAGCCCGTATATTGAGTACTTTGCAACAAAAAAACTAAAGATTATGTGTGATGAATCGATTTGCTCAGACCTTGATGGTGAGGCTGGTATTGGCTTTCCTATGGAGATCAGCGTTTTATCCAATCGGTTAAATATCATCAAAGGCTAGAGCGTTACTCAACTTTTCACTTTTGACACTCTAACGCTCCCTTCGATTTAACAAAAAGTTTATACTTCTTCTCTAGATTAGAGATTCATTATAAGTTATGATGTAATGAATAAGAATTGAGTACCATGTGAGAGAAGACGGAGGCAATTTTATGTTAGCATGGAAGAGAGAGTTTGAGTTTGGCATACCGGTGATAGACGATCAACATAGACGATTAATTGAGATCGGTGGGAACTTATTTGAACTTGTAAATGATGATACAAGAGATGACTATTTTGATGAAATCGTTGCGATGTTAAGAGAACTAGAGGCCTATACAGTAAACCATTTTGAGGAAGAGGAAGCGCTGTTTGATGCTGTAGATTACATGGGATCAATGGCCCATAAGTTTGAACATAAAATATTTGTAAAGAAGTTGGAGGATTTTATGTCGGACTTAGATGCTGTGGATTCTAATCAAAAGGAAACACTGTTAAATCTTTTGAATTTTATTGCGGATTGGCTTGTATTACACATTGTAAAAACGGATCGTGAATATGTGCCTTTATTGTTTGCTGCTCGAAAGTAGACAGTAAGAGGAGACTGTGATGATAAACTTTAGGGTTTGTTATTAAAGGGCTCCTTTTTTTTATTTTTTCTTTTTAAAGCACAATAATTGGGTAATGAGTATTTAAACGAAATTTATGAAAAGAGGTATGATATGAAAGTAGGGTTAATAGGTCTTGGCAAAATGGGCTATGCACTTGCGCTTAATATGAGAGATCAAGGTGTAGACGTCCATGTGTATAACCGGTCCAAAGAAAAGGTGGATCACATTAAAGAAGAAGG
This sequence comes from Fusibacter sp. 3D3, assembly GCF_001748365.1. Lineage (GTDB taxonomy): Bacteria > Bacillota > Clostridia > Peptostreptococcales > Acidaminobacteraceae > Fusibacter_A. The sequence continues at coordinate 29,841 of NZ_BDHH01000011.1, forward strand.
GATTCATGGCTTTTACGATCTTAATGCGCTGGTGTCGCATTTGGATGAATCCAGAAAAGTAATTTGGTTAATGGTGCCCGCTGGAGAAACAGTGGATACATTAATTGACGAGCTCATTCCAATGCTCAAACAATCAGATATCATCATTGATGGTGGCAATTCCAATTACAAAGATACAAAAAGGCGATACACAAAATTAAATGAACTCGGCATTGATTATATCGACGTTGGCACAAGTGGCGGTATTTCTGGTGCACGCTTTGGAGCCTGTCTTATGGTGGGTGGCGATCCAGAACCTGTGGAGTATATCAGTGGTGTATTACAGACGCTTGCCGTTAAAGATGGCTATGGCTATTTTGGACCTTCTGGCAGTGGACATTATGTGAAAATGGTTCACAATGGAATAGAGTATGGTATGATGCAAGCTATCGGTGAAGGTTTTGATATACTAAAGGCGTCTGAATACGATTTTGACTTTGAATTAACTTCAAAAGTCTGGAGTAACGGTTCGATCATAGAGGGACTTTTAATGCGATTGATGCATGAAGCCTTTATGGAAAGTGAGACTCTTGAAGGGATTAAGGGGATCGTAGATGCATCTGGCGAAGCGGATTGGACGGTGGAAGAAGCGTTGCGATTAAAAGTGTCAGCCCCTGTGATCACACAGTCATTGTATACGCGCTTTAAGTCAAAGGATGAGGATCGGTTTAGTGAAAAATCCATTGCGGCACTTAGAAATCAGTTTGGCGGACATAAAATATATAAAGAATAGGGTGGTTGGATGATCTTTACAATATTCGGAGCAACGGGTGATTTAACGACGAAGAAATTAATACCAGCACTTTATAAACTGTATGAAGATGATCAAATGCCCAACCACTTTTTGGTAAACATGATTGGTAGGCAGACACATGAAGAAGATCTCTTTATTCAACGTATATGGGAGCAGATAGAGGGCAATTTTCCAAATTGGAATCATTTTAAATCGCATCTGCGCTATATCAAAATGGACTTTACAGAACATTATGCTTATGAGGCGTTTGCAGAACATATGAGGACTATAGAAGATTACGACTCTCAAGAACGTGTCTATTACTTGGCTACAGCCCCTCGCTTTTTTCCTGTGATTGCAAATGCACTTGTTGTCAACGCTCTTGTGGTTAAGGGCAATATGAGGGATAAAATTATTTTTGAAAAGCCCTTTGGGGAAAATCTTGAAACAGCTAAGGCATACAATCAACTTCTGCTTGGGTTGATAGAAGAGAGTCAAATCTATCGTATAGATCATTATTTGGGAAAAGAAATGCTTCAGAATGTTTTGATGGTCAGATTTGCAAATAAAATTTTTGAGAGTATCTGGAATCGGGATAATATTGAGCATGTTACCATTTATGCTTTTGAACAAGAAACTGTAAAGCAAAGGGGTGGCTATTATGATCGCTCGGGTGCGCTGCGAGATATGGTTCAAAATCATTTGTTTCAGACCTTAGCGCTTGTTGCAATGGATCCGCCTAATGGGCTCAATGACAGGCTTATCAAGGATGAAAAAGTTAAGGTGCTTGAAAAATTAGAATTTTCAAGTCCTATAATTTTTGGCCAATATAAGGGCTATCTCTCTGAAAAGGGGATTCCAAGTGACTCAAAGACAGAGACCTTTGTGGGCCTTAAGATGTTCATCAATACACAGAGGTGGTCGAGAACACCCTTTTATCTTGTAACGGGCAAAAAAATGAAGCATAAGCGTGCTGCTGTCGTGATCACATTTAAAGAATCCAATTGCTTTTTTGAGAGTGGTCAACCCGAAAAAAATACATTGACAATAGAAATTGCACCAAGAGAGGGATTGGCACTTACCTTTAACGGCAAAGCGCCTGGGCTTCAATCGTATGTGATGCCCATGAAGATGGACTACTGTCATCTTTGTAATGTGATCGGCAACACACCAGAAGCTTATGAGAAATTGATTTTAGATGTGATTCATGATGATGCTTCTCTCTTTACAAGATGGGATGAAATTGAGAGTTCTTGGAAGACAATAGATCAGCTTGAACAGCTTAAAGATTATGAACCTTTATACATCTATGAAAATGAAGCAGAAATGCTTGAGAAGTTGAAGTCTGAATGGGGTCAATTTTTGACCTATTTATAGAATACACGGATGGGGGGTGCTCCCCTAAATACAGAAAGGAATTCCAATGAAAATAAATAAGTGGCTTGATGTAACAATGACGATAGAACCGAGCATGATGGTTTATAAGAATTTAGAGGCGAAAAAACCTGCGATTACGACAAGAGCTAATTACGAGACGCATGAACATTATGAAAGCAGTATTGCCATGGATTTGCACACTGGAACGCATATTGACATGCCTCTCCATATGATTAAAGATGGCGCTACATCAGATACTTTCAGCCTTGAGGCTGTCAATGGCAAATGTTTTGTGATCGATTTAACTCAAATTGAAGAGAATCATATTGAAAAATCACATTTATTGCCTTATGAAGCTCAGATCAATGCGGGTGAAATTATCATATTAAAAACAAAGAATTGTCTTAAAGCGGAATTTGATTTTGAGTTTGTTTTTTTAGCAGAAAGTGGTGCACAATATTTGTTGGAGAGAGGGATCAAATCGGTAGGCATTGATGCACTTGGCATTGAAAGAAGTCAGCCTGAGCATCCAACACATAAGATTCTCCTCGGCAATCATATTTATATCATTGAAGGTCTTGCACTGGCAGAAATCAAGGCAGGACCATATAAAATGTTGTGTTTACCACTCAAAATTGCAAATGTCGAGGGATTACCTGCAAGAGCATTATTAAAGCCAATGTAGCGAAGCGGACTGAGCATACGCTTGGATCCCCTCTTAGAACTATAAAATTTTTACAATAAAAGGGAGAATGATATGAAAAGAATCGTACTGGCAGGAGGGTGTTTTTGGGGGATGGAGGCCTACTTTGAACGCCTTGATGGCGTTATTGAAACTGAAGTGGGCTATGCAAATGGTGAAACCAAAGCGCCAACCTATAATGAAGTTTGTAGTAATACCACGGGGCATGCTGAAGTTCTAGACATCCACTATGATCCAGAAGCGGTAAGTTTAGAAACTTTGTTAGCTCATTTTTGGAAAGTGATTGATCCAACACTTTTAAACCGTCAAGGTGGTGATATTGGTTCTCAATACAGAACGGGTATCTATTTTACGGACTCATCAGATTTACAAGTCATTGAGTCTTCTAAAAGTGAAGCGCAAAAGCAATACGATAAGTCGATTGTGACAGAAGTTTTGCCGCTTGACTATTATTATCCAGCAGAAGCGTATCATCAAATGTACTTGAAGAAAAATCCGGGTGGATATTGTCATATCAAACTGGATTAGAGCATATAGGATAGTGATTCTATATAAGTTTTAAAAAGGCGTAGACAAACCGAATTTAAGGGATTGTACGACGCCTTTTTAAATATTCAAAAAAATATCATGACGCTATTATTTTGAAATACACTACTTATTTTGAAAACAGATCCGTTGCAATTTGAACGCCAGTTTTAGTAGTTGCAAGTCCTCCAAGGGCAGTTTCTCTAAGTGAGGGCGGCATGGCTTTTCCCACGCGATACATCGCCTCCACCACTTCGTCGAATGGAATGATGCTCTTAATACCTGCAAGAGACATTTCAGCACATAGAAGTGCATTTGCAGCACCCATGCCATTGCGTTTGGCACAGGGACTTTCAACTAATCCAGCAATTGGATCGCATACGAGCCCAAGAAGATTTTTAAAACACATTGCTGAAGCATTAAAGACTTGTTCTACACTGCCTCCCATCATATGAACCACAGCACCAGATGCCATAGCGGATGCAGTCCCAACTTCGGCTTGACATCCGCCCTCTGCGCCCGAGATTGTAGCATTTCTAGCGACGATACTGCCCACCATATTAGCGGCAAGTAGGCCTTTTATAAGCTGAGCTTCAGTGAGTTCAAAGCGTTCTTTTGTCGTCATTAAAACAGCGGGCAACACACCACATGAGCCTGCCGTTGGAGAAGCGACTACCTTGCCCATGGAAGCGTTGACTTCCATAGTGCTCAAAGCATAGGCGACTGCCTTTGCAATCGTTTCACCGCAGACAGTCTTCTCGGTTTCATAACGTCTTTTCATTTGGATACTATCATTGCCAATGATTTTACCATGAATGTGATTATCCACATCGTTAATACCTGAATCAATTGCATTTTCCATAACTTTTAAAACTGATTTAAGATAGCTTTCGATATATTCAGGTGTCTTCTCCGTTTTTTTTGTTTCATAAGCAAGTGAAAGTGCATCTAAACTTACGCCGTTGTTGTGACAATAAGTGATGACGTCTAAAGCACTAGACAGTTTCATAGGGCCTCCTATTCGTATATTTTCTGAATGACATTGACAGAAATCATGCCATCGATTCGAGTGAGTTCATCCACAACATTTTTGGGGATTTTTTCGTCTGCTTCTATAATCCCGATAGCTTTTTTGCCTTTTTCTTCTCGATAGAGTTTCATAAAGGCAATGTTGATCCGATTCTCTGAAAGTGTGGTAGATATCCTTGCGAGCATACCTGAGCTATCCTTGTGATGCGTTACAAGGGTGTTGAATTCACCTGTAAACTGAACATCAATACCATTGATAGACCTTATGATCATCTTACCACCACCGATTGAAATACCTGAAATCTCCCATGTCTCTAACATATTGGTTTTCGCGCGTATTAAGACAGTATTGGGATGTTCAGAATCTTCATCCGATGAAATAAATTCGTATTTTAAACTCCGATTATCTGCAATTTTAAAGGCCTCAACAAGACGTTCATCATCAGGCTTAAATCCTAGGAGGCCCCCTAAAAGTGCCACATCAGTGCCATGACCTTTATAGGTTTTTGAGAAAGAACCATAGAGTATAAAAGTGACTTCAGTGATGGGAGATTTGATAATCTTCTGCGCAGCGTATCCGATTCGACAAGCGCCTGCGGTATGTGAGCTGGAAGGTCCAATCATAATGGGCCCAATAATATCAAAAATATTATAATCTTTCAATGAAAACCTCCTGTAGAATTTTTAAAGAGTCACTCTCTTTTTTTATAATTAAATCTATAATAACAAAAAAAGGATAGAAATGCGATGTGATCTTATAAATATTCTTTAGTAATGCGTTAGAGAATGGGTATAAATGAGTAATATAGCAAAAAGACATGATAAATGATATTTAGGATAAGTTGAAAGGTTTCTTATGAATAAGCAGACATTAGATGGGAATCAATTTTATAAATTATTTAGATCAGGTGTTGGAACAGTGGTTGCTCAAAAAGAAATATTGAATTCTACAAATGTATTTCCAGTAATGGATGGAGATACAGGCACAAATTTGATGATGACACTGACTTCAATTTTGGACGAAACAAAGATTTCAAGTGATTTCAGCGTGGTTATAAATTCTATATCTGATGCTGCAATTGAAAATGCAAGAGGAAATTCTGGTGCAATATTTGCAAGTTTTTTAAATGGTTTCTCAAAATCATGTGGACATCTAAAAGAATTGACAATGGAAGCGTTCGGTTTAGGTGTCGTAAAGGCTTCTAATGAAGCTTATGAGTCTGTGTCGCACCCTGTTGAAGGGACGATGCTTACCGTTATTAGAGTTTGGGCAGATTTCATAAATAAAGAATATAAGTTCTTTGCATCGTTTAGTGATCTTTTTAATGAAGCCTATGAAAAAGCTTTGATCACGTTAGAAGAAACACCATTACATCTAGAGATTTTAAATAAATATCATGTTGTAGATTCTGGGGCAAAGGGTTTTGTTTACTTTTTGGAGGGCATTAACTCAGTTTCAGACGAGACTTTTTTAAAAGAAAATAATAATTTTGAAATAGGTGATTTTAAAAAACTGAGTATAGTGCATAATGAAACTGAAGCATTTTCAGCAGAAAATCGATATTGCTGTGAATTTACTTTAAAGGGAAAATTTGAAGGGCGGAAAACGTTAGGAAGTTTTGGAGATGAAATCGTAATTACTGGAAATCAGCGTGTTACTAAGGTGCATATTCATTCTAATAATCCCATTGGCATCACAGAATTTTTTATAAAAGAAAGTCACTTTATTTCTAAGGCCAAAGTGGACGATATGTTGCTTCAAGTTCAAGTGCGCAATCATCAAAAGTCTAAAATTGGTATTTTAACAGATTCAATTTGTGATTTACCACCAGCTTTATTTGAAAAATATCAAATTCATATGATTGCACTCAACGTGCATTCAAACAATCAAACTTATTTGGATAAGCAGACGCTCAATTTTGATATTTTATCTCGTCTCTTAGAATCCAATTCATACCCGCAAAGCAGTCAGGCAGATGTTGGGCAGATTAAATTAAAATTAGATTGGATGCTTATGTATTATGAGAGTATCATTGTAGTATCAGTTTCCTCTAGGCTTAGTGGTATGTTTGAAAGTTATAAGAAAGCCATAAGAGTCGCTAAAAATAATGGAAAAAATATAACGTTGATTGACAGTAAATTGAATTCAGGCGCTCAAGGACTTTTGGTCTTAAGAGCAGCAGAGTTAACATTGACAAATTTTACACATGAGGACATCGTTCAAGCGTTGAATCAGATTGCAAAAAAAACACGTATTTTTGTCAGTCTCGATACTTTTAAGTATGCAGTAAAAAGTGGAAGAGTTCCTAATATAGTCGGGAAATTTGGAATGTTTTTAAATTTAAAACCGATTATGACCCTAGATGATATGGGAAGTGGAACGGCCTTTGGAATTGCACTTTCAACCAAGGGTATCAATAAAAAAATTGAAAAATTGGTAAAGTATATTTTTGTTAATGAAGGTATTGTTGATTATGCAATTGTACATGCAGCAAATTTTGAAATGGCAACACAATATAGCGAGAGATTCATTGAAATTTTAGGAGTTTCACCAAAATTTGTTTCTGAAATTTCTTCAATAACTGCGATACATGCGGGTAAAGGTGCTGTTGCAATTGCCTTTATCAAGGGGGATAACTGTAAAGAGTGAGGAGGTTGTATTATGTTTTTAACCGCATTTGTATTTATTATGAGCTATTTTATTTTATTTTTTATGGCATCCATACGTCTTAAAAATAATTCGATTGTAGATTTCGGTTGGGGACTCGGTTTTGTCCTGACCAATTTTTATTTAATTATTATAAAGGGCAATATTTCTATTGGTGTAGGCATTGTAACTCTTTGCATCACCTTATGGGGGGGACGTTTGTTTTTACATATCTTCAAGAGAAATTGGGGAAAACCTGAAGATTTTAGATATGCGACATGGCGAAAAGAATGGGGAAAATGGGTTATTCCCAGAAGCTTTTTTCAAGTTTTTATGCTTCAAGGCATTATAATGTTCATCATTATGCTTCCTGTAATTTCAATTTATCAATATGAAACAGAGCCTATTGGAATCTTAATGGGAACAGGAATTTGTATTTGGATTATAGGCTTTTATTTTGAAGTTGTAGGGGATTATCAGTTGAGTCAATTTAAGAAAAATAGTTTAAATAAAGGCAAAATTATGAGTACAGGTTTATGGCGTTACACGAGGCATCCCAATTATTTTGGAGAGGCAACTATGTGGTGGGGGCTATTTATAGTGGGATCATCCTATGGCAATCCAATGTGGACGATAATAAGTCCTATAAGCATCACTTTGTTGCTGTTGTTTGTATCGGGTGTTCCAATGCTTGAAAAGGAAATGAAACATAAGGATGGTTATGAGGAATATGCCCATAAAACAGCCCTTTTTGTACCCTTTCCCCCCAAAAAAAATGATTAAATTAAATTAAATTAAATTTATATTAGGTTATAATGTTTATTATGGATGCTGTATTGAGTGTAGGGATACGCACACGAGGAGGGGGCATATGAAGAAAATAAGAACAAAACTGGTTTCGATGGTTCTCGTTAACATGTTGCTTATAGCGGTGATTGTTGGGGGAACAGCAGTCTTTTTTATCTATTCAAGCAATATGGGGCGATTAGATCAACTGGAAAGTAAAATGAGAGAGAATTACGATCTGAACATTAAGAGCCAAGTTGAAATTGTGATTTCAGCGTTAGACGGCATCCAGAATCAGATTACTGAAAAAACCATCACCTTGGCTGAGGGGAAGAAGATTGCAGCCGATGTGATTCGAAGTGCAAAGTACGGTGAAAGCGGTTACTTTTGGGCGGATTCAAGTGATGGTGTAAATGTGGTGTTACTTGGCAATAAAGATGTTGAAGGCAAGAGTAGAATTGATCTCGAAGACAAATTAGGCAATAAAATTATTCAGAACATGATAGCTGTTGTCAAAGCGGATGGAGAAGGCTTCACGGATTACTACTTCGCAAAACCTGGAAGCGAGGAAGCGCTTCCTAAACGCGCCTTTGTGAAGTATTATGAACCCTTTGATTGGATCGTTGGAACTGGAAATTACATTGATGATATCGATGCCTTTATTTTGTATGAAAAAGAGATCGTTGCAAAAGATATCAATCGTGTCATTTTACTATTGGGCATATTTATCATTATGGGCTTGGGCATTGGATTCATCGTTTCTTTTATCACGAGTAATTCGATTTCAAAACCGATTTTATCACTTGCAGAACTTGTGGATAAAACGTCTAACCTCAATATTAAAGATGACGATGGGTATGATTATTTGATAAAATACAAAGACGAGCGGGGGATTATAGCGCGTTCTATTGCAAATTTGAGAACAGTTCTTCGAGATTTGATTAAAGAAATGCATGCGGATTCAATCCAGCTGACTGGTGCTTACAATGAACTCAACAGCATTGTCACACAAGGGAGAGAAGGCATTGATGCGGTGACTCAAACTGTGGCAGATTTTGCAAAAGGCGCCACAGAGCAAGCAGAGGATGCCCAAAAGGCGGCTTCTAATATGAACAGTCTTGCGAATGAGATCAATCAAAGTGTTAAAAGTGCACAGCAGCTTAGAAGTTATACCGGTGAGGTGACAGAAAATAATGCATCTGGTGTTAAACTTATTAAGGAACTGGATGAGAAATTTAAAGGGACAAAAGAGGCCAATGCAAGCTTAAATGAGAATGTCGGAACGCTGACGGTAAAGTCATCTTCTATTGTTCAAATTACCAATACGATTCAAAAAATTGCAGAGCAGACCAATCTTTTGGCACTTAATGCAGCGATTGAGGCAGCAAGAGCGGGTGAAGCTGGAAGAGGATTTGCAGTTGTCGCCGATGAAATTAGAAAACTTGCTGAAGAAACATCCAAATCCACACTTCAGATCGATCAAATCATTCAAGAAATTCTTGGCGAAATCGATGAAACTGAAACCAATATGAAACATGCTAATCAGGCGATTGAAATTTCAGGCGAAGTGCTTTATAAGGTTCAATCTTCCTTTGATGCGATTGAAAAATCAATGGTGGATACGATTCATCAACTGGATAATATCACAGCAAGTGTTCAAAATGTGGATCAAAATAAAGATAAAGCGATTGAATCCATTGATGGCATATCGGCTGTTACGGAGGAAAATGCTGCAGCTTCTGAAGAAATATATGCGACGATGGATACTCAAGCAGAGCTCATGCGCAATATTCAAGATAATGCATCAGATGTTGGCAAGATTGCAAACACATTGACAGAAATCATCCAGAGATTTACTGTATAATGCATTTTAGACAGTTCTATATTGAGAAAACCGAATAAAATCTAAAAAAGCACCCTTATTCGCAAGATAACATACGAATAAGGGTGCTTTATTAATAAATCTATACGATTTTAGTGGTCCATTCTTCTAAATTCCAGACGTCTGTAACAATATCTCTGTAGAATTCCGGTTCATGGCTAATGAGTACCACAGAGCCTTTATATTTTTGTAGTGCACGTTTGAGTTCTGCTTTCGCATCAACATCCAGATGATTAGTGGGCTCATCTAGAATAAGGAAGTTAGTTTCGCGGTTAATTAACTTGCAAAGTCTTACTTTGGCTTGTTCACCACCGCTTAAGACCACAATCTTGCTCTCGATGTGTTGGTTTGTTAAGCCACATTTTGCAAGTGCAGCTCTTACTTCATATTGAGTGAGGGCGGGAAAAGATTCCCAAACTTCTTCGATACAGGTTTTGTAATTGGCATCTTTAATTTCTTGTTCAAAATAGCCAATGTGGAGAAATTCTCCAAGCTCAACTTGTCCAGAAAGACCTTTGATTTCACCGATGATGCTTTTAAGAAGCGTTGTTTTACCAAGTCCGTTAGCACCTGTAATGGCAATTTTTTGTCCACGTTCCATCATGAGGTTTAATGGACTACAGAGTGGATCATCATAACCAATGACAAGATCAGTTACTCTGAAGAGCATTTTACCACTGGTACGTGCTGTTTTAAAATGAAATTCTGGTTTAGGTTTTTCTTTTGCAAGCTCTATAACGTCCATTTTATCCAATTTTTTCTGTCTAGACATCGCCATGTTTCGTGTGGACACACGTGCTTTGTTACGAGCCACAAAATCTTCAAGATCTGAAATCTCTTGTTGTTGTTGTTTATATGCAGATTCAAGTTGTTTCTTTTTAACTTCAAAAATACGTATGAAGTTATCGTAATCTCCAACATAGCGATTAAGTTCTTGATTGTGCATGTGATAAACAAGATTGATAACACTGTTTAAAAAAGAAACATCATGCGAGATGAGAATAAACGCATTTTCATATTCTTGAAGATAACGTTTAAGCCATTCAATATGCTCTTCATCCAAATAGTTTGTTGGCTCATCCAGTAATAAAATATCTGGTTTTTCAAGTAAGAGCTTCGCCAAAAGAATCTTTGTGCGTTGACCACCACTTAAGCTTTCAACGGTCTTATCGAGACCAATATCGAGTAGCCCTAAGCCTCTTGCAATATCATTTACTTTTGCATCAATCACATAAAAGTCGTTATGATTTAAAATATCCTGTATTGTACCCACTTCTTCCATGAGTTGATTGAGCTCATCTTCATCAACGTCACCCATCTTCAAGTACATGTCATTCATTTCTGTTTCTAAATCAAATAAATATTTGAAGGCATTGTCTAATACATTTTTAATGGTCATGCCCTTTTCAAGGACAGTATGTTGATCTAAGTAACCAACACGTACGCGTTTAGACCATTCAATTGTGCCTTCATCCGGTTCAAGTTTATGGGTGATAATATTCATAAAAGTGGATTTTCCTTCACCGTTGGCGCCAATGAGTCCGATATGCTCCCCCATTAAGAGTCTAAAAGATACCTTATTAAAGATTGCTCGATCGCCAAAGCCATGGCTTAAATGCTTTACTGTTAAAATACTCATACAAAATCCTTTCTTTAAGTCCCAATAGTCCTTTGATATTATATAATAAAAGCAGTTAGAAAAGCAAAAATAATTCGTAAATTTTACAAATGATATTAAAAGAGAGGCTGAGTATATGAAAGTAAAAAAGATAACACAATTGGATTCTTTAAAATATTTAAAAGGATATGGCATAGATTACATCACAAAAGAAGGTAATTTAGCGTATTGGGAACTCGTATCAAGAGCTGGGCTAGAGCGACTTGAATCGGAAATTTTTGAAGGTAAAATTTATACAGATGGCGCCATGATTGTGGCATCTGATGAAAACAGAAAAAAACTTGTCATGATCAGGGAATACAGAGTATCTGCAGGTAAATACGTCTATATGTTCCCAGCGGGTCTTATAGATGCTGGGGAAAATATCGAAGAAGCGAGCATAAGAGAATTTAAAGAAGAGACGGGGCTAATGTTCAAACCCGTAAGCATCTCAGTACCGAGATACGTTTCAGTGGGGATTGTGAACGAACGCGTGAATGTGGCATATGGATACTATTTTGGCACGCCGAGTACCACGTACCAAACGGAACATGAAGAAGCGGATATTGTAATAGTGGACTGTATGGAAGCCAAGCGCATTTTAGAAACGGAAGAAATTAGCATTAGGTCAGCCTTGATTTTAGAGCATTTCTTTAAATTAAATGCATTTATAGATTAAAAAAATAATGGCATATTGGCCATAAGTGTGATATAATAACTCGTTGATGAAATCATCGGATTTCGTAACCCGTTAATAATACTCAAATGATTATTAAAGATGTGCGAAGGCGCATCTTTTAGACATTTGTTAGCAGAAAATCTTTCTGGATCGTAAGGCATCCAGAATTCTGTGGATGTACGATTGAGAAAGGAACAAATAAATGAATAAAATTCAATTCAGTGAACTGAAAGTCTCAGAAGAAATTTTGAGAGCCGTTGAAGCTATGGGATTCGAGGAAACAACTCCTATACAGACAATGGCAATTCCCGTAGCGTTAGAGGGTAGAGATTTAGTAGGTCAAGCGCAAACTGGTACAGGTAAAACAGCAGCATTTGCAATTCCGATGCTTGAAGCGATTGATGAATCTAATCGCGGCGTTCAAGCTCTTGTACTCTGTCCAACGCGTGAACTTGCTGTACAAATTTCTGAGGAAGTAAGCAAAATTGCAAAGTTTAAAAAAGGCGTTAGTATCATGCCCATTTATGGTGGACAGGATATAGAAAGACAGATCAGAGGTCTTAGAAAAGGTGTTCACATCGTTATCGGAACGCCGGGTAGAGTCTTAGATCATCTTAGAAGAAAAACACTTAAATTTGCAGATTTAAAAATGCTCATTTTAGATGAAGCAGATGAAATGCTCAATATGGGCTTTAGAGAAGATATCGAACTCGTACTGGGTGATGTGGATCATGAAATCCAAACAATGTTGTTCTCAGCAACAATGCCAAGAGAGATCATGAACATTATTAATAAATACCAAAAAAATCCAGAAATTTTAAAAGTAGCACATAAAGAATTGACAACTCCAAATATCAAACAAGTCTATCTTGAAATGAAAGATAAAGATAAACTTGAGATTTTGAGCCGACTTGTGGATATTTATGATTATAAGCTTTCTATTGTATTTTGTAATACCAAGAAACGTGTGGATGAAGTCACAGATATGCTTCAAGCAAGAGGCTATCAATGTGACAAGATTCACGGCGATATGAAGCAGACCCTTAGAATGAATGTCATCAACAAATTCAAACGTGGCGATATTGATCTTTTAATAGCAACAGATGTTGCGGCAAGAGGTCTTGATGTTGAAGGTGTTGAAGCGGTATTTAACTATGATATGCCAACCCATGAAGAATATTATGTGCATAGAATTGGAAGAACTGGAAGAGCCGGTAAAGATGGTGTTTCTTTTACTTTTGTAACGAACAGAGAGTATCATTTGCTTAGAAGTATTAAGCAATATACAAAATCAGATATCGTGCATCATCCAATTCCAAAGATTACAGATATCGAAGCCATGAAACGTGAACTGTTCCTTGGAAAAGTTAAAGAACGTATTCAAGAAGGTATTGACGCTAAATTCATTAAAATCATTGAAGAATTTTCAGATGAAGCTTTTTCACCAATTGAAATTGCAGCTGCTTTACTCCAAATGGAACTTGAAATGGAAAAAGCGAAGGAAATTGATTCTATAGATAATGAAAAGAAAGTCAGAAATACTAACCCAAGATCAGATTCAAGATCAGATTCAAGATCAGATTCAAGATCAGATTCAAGATCAGATTCAAGGTCGGGTTCTAAAAATAAAAGTAGAAATTCAGGATCAATGATTCGTATGCATATCAATGTGGGCAATAATCATCACGTACGCCCAAGAGACATTGTTGGCGCCATTGCAAATGAAGCGGATATTGATGGCAGCTTAATCGGTAGTGTAGATATTTACGATTCGTTCTCTTTTGTTGAAATTCCAGAAAGTCATGCAGATAGAGTTCTCGAAAGAATGGATCAAAGACAGATCAAAGGGAAACCCATTTCAATTGAGCGCGCTAAAGGCAGAACAAACGATAGAGGCAAGGAACGCAGCAAAGATCGTGGCAAGGACTCTAGAGGCTTCAGAGGAAAAGAAGATTCTGAGGGTTTTAAAGCGAAGAAAAGCCAAAAAGAAAAATCATACAATGAGAGTAATGCTGAAGGCGATAAAAAAAGAGTTCGCGTTAAAAAAACTGTAAAAATTTAACAAGAATCGAATTTGAAATGAATGAGTCTAGTGTATCCTAAAAATACACTGGACTTTTTGTTTTTTTTGAATCAAAGTCGGTATATATAGGACATGAGATACAATGGGTTAATTTATTCAATACGACAAGGGGTGAGTCATATGAAAAAAATATCTACTAGAATTATCCTCTCAATTATGTTGACATCAGTTATTTTAGTATTAATTATGGGGTCGGTAAGCTTTTTTAGTGTGAAATCAATTCTTATTAATGATGCAGAGCAAAATTTATTAGGGGTTGTGGATAAGAATGCAAGTGAAATTGAGAGATCCATTAATGACATTATTACCGTAACCAATCAAATATCAAATATTGTCGTCAGTAACATGGATTTTAATAAGGTTCGGGGTGACGAAACTGAAATGAAAAGTTTTAAGAGTAGTATTGAGACTGTTCTGGTAGGCGCGATTGGTTCTCTTTCGGCGCAAAGCGGTTGGATTATATTTGATGATGCTGTTATCAAAAATCCTGGGATAGTTTCATTTGCAAGAGCAGATGATGGCGTTTATAAGAAGGATGAAGAATACAATGTTAGAGAATCAGGATATGGCGAGGATGCGTGGTTTAAAGGGGCAATCGATAATGGGAGCAACTGGACAGCGCCTTATTACTGGGAGCCGTGGGACGCTATGGTAATATCTTATAGTCAAAGTGTTAAAAAAGAAGGGCAAATCATAGGTGTTGCAGGAACAGAATATTTTTTTGATATTCTTAAAGATCGATTAAGCCAAATCAAAATTTATGATACGGGTTATGTCACATTAATGGATAAAGATTTTAACTTCCTCTATCATCCAGATGAAAAAGCGACGAATTTGAGAGCGCTAGCTGATGGCGAGCTCAGTTACCTTGCAGATGAAATTCAAAAAGGTGACACCACTGGATTGTTAAATTACAACTATCAAGGTAAACAGAAAATTATGTCGTATTATAAACTTAGCAACGGTTGGTATTTAACTGCGAATCCAGTTTTAACTGAAATTTATGCAGATCTAAACCAATTGACGTTAATTTTCTTTGTTATTGGCATCGTAGCGATTGCAGGTGCTGCTTTGATTGCTGTATTTATTGGTAAAAAACTTGCCAGATCCATTGAGCAGTTTAGAGCCGCATTTGAAATTGGTTCAAGCGGTGATTTGACGGCTAGAATTCACATCCAGAGTAAAGATGAATTTGGTATTATGGGTGAACATTATAATGACTTTATTGAGAAAACACATCAAGTGGTTTCAGAAATTGGAAACGTCATTCTGAGAGCAGAAGAAAGTAATGATCGCATATACAAAGGAATGGATAATGTAATTCATGGTGAAGACAGCATTTATAAGAACGAAATCAAGAGGCCAATCACACTTGGAATTGATCAGCTTCAAAGACGATTAAGTGAAGTCTTAGATAATGTCAAGAGTCAAGCTGCAGGGACGGAAGAGTCTTTAGCGGGTCTTGAAGAAATATTGGCTTCCACAAAAGATTCGTTTTATAAGACAGAAGCGGCGCTGGAACACTCTGAAAAGACAAGTCAAATTGCGACTTCAAGTTACTCAAGTGTCGAAGCAATGAATAGCAATATGAGTATGATTGATGCCAATGTTGTCAATGCCAATAATCAGATATTAGAGCTTTCAAAACTATCAAAAGACATTGGGGGTATTTTGATTACAATCAATTCTATTTCTGAACAAACGAACTTGCTTGCATTAAATGCTGCTATTGAAGCCGCAAGAGCAGGTGAAGCTGGAAAAGGATTTGCTGTGGTTGCAGATGAAATCCGTAAACTTGCAGAGCAAACCAGCTCAGAAACAGATAAGATTAAAGCCATTATCGAGAGCATACAGCAAGAAGTTGAAGTGGTTCAAAAAGCCAATGAAAAGGTAAGTGTAAGCGTTCAAGAAGGTATTTCGATTTCAGATCAAGTGAAGTCTAGTATCAATGAGATTTTAGAAAAAGCGAAAGCGAACTTGGAACATATTAAAGCAGTTTCTTTAACTTCTAAAGAACAAATAGAAGCTTCAGAGGAAATTACGAAAGCTGTAAGTGATATTGCACATAATTCTGTGGAGATTGAACACCTGATCAATGATTCTTACAAGTCTTTTGAAGGGATTGCAAAATCTCTTAACGAAAATACAGCAGATATTGACGCTTTGACTGCTGATATGGAAAAACTGGCAGAAGAAATTAAATTCTTCAAGGTTGAATAAAAATAGCAGTTTAAAATCTTACCAGCTTTTAGTTTCTTTTTAATCTTTCTAGTGAGGGATCTTAATCTTAAACCGATATAATGAGACCAGAAATTAAGATTAAGAGGAGGCAACATATGAGTTTATCACTAGAAAAAATTGATTTGTTAATGGAGCGTGCAAATGTTTCTTATAAAGAGGCAAAAGAGACGCTTGAAGAAACTGACGGTGATTTGTTAGAAGCGCTAATACGATTAGAAAAGGCAGAAAAAATTCTAGAGCCTGAAAAATCTGCTTCTGAGAAGAACAGGGAAACAAAAGAGGCGATCAAATCTAAGAGTAAGTCATTTTTTAATGATCTGAAAGAAACGCGATTTAAAATTAAAAATGAAGAAAAGAATGTGTTAGATGTGTCCTTATTGACGGCATCCGTGGCAACTTTAGTCACAATGCCAGTTTCAATTTTCGTTTTGGCAGTACCGTATTTATTTGGACATAAAATTGTGATTGGAAAAGAGCAATCAGAAGCAAAAAAAGATTTTGAGACAGAAAAGTAATAAGACTGTCGAGAAATAAACAGCCCATAAAAAATCGGTATACAGAAATGTATCCCGATTTTTTATGGGCTTATGAATCAAAAAAAGAAAGATTCCTCAAATAATTTCGGTTGTTGAAACGACTTTTATTGAGGAATCTTTCTTTTTGATCTGAAATTTAGTTAAATGATACTCAACAAATTTCAATGCAGATATTTGTTTAATTTAAACACAAAAATAATATTGTAATGGTATTTTCCTTGTATCGCAAAAAGATTATAATAGATGTAAGCTCAGTAAATTTAAAAATGTAAACGAGCAGATCATTATAGGAGAAAAAGACGATGCCACATATTATCATTAAAGGTGCTTCAGAAGAACATGTGAAAGAAATTAGCAAGACACTTGTAAAGCCAATGGCTGAAATTATTAAATGTCCAGAAGATCATATTACGATTGAATATCTCCCAACAGTATTTTATCAAAACGGTGTTGCTGGGCAAGGGGCTTATCCCTTTGTAAGCATTCAATGGTTTAAGAGAGATGAGACGACCTGTAAACAGGTTTCAGAATTGTTTAATGCGTTTTTTATTCAAAAAAAATACGCTGAGAATGCCGTTATCTTCACGGACTTAATCCCAACGTACTACTTTGAAAATGGTCAGCATTTTTAAGTGCTGAGCGTTTTAGATTTTTTAATCACTTTAATAAAGGCAACTTTCAAATAATTGCTTTCTGGATAAGCGTGGTTTGTTCTGAAATCTTTGGGTAACTGATGGATTTCCAGAATTTCAAATCGCGCTTTTCCTAAATTAAATGCCTTGCCAATCATTTGCTGAAATTTTTCTAAATCGATGGTGCTCGAATTATTAGAAGCAACAATAATGCCATTGTTTGTGGTGATCTTTATGGTTTCTGCAAGTAAGACCGGGTAATCTTTTTCTGCAGAGAAAACAAAATCTTTAGACTTTGCAAAACTTGGTGGATCGAGGATAACCATATCAAATTTGAGTTCCTTCTTCGCACAATAATTGAAATAATTAAAAACGTCTTCAACGATAATAACATTATCATCGAGATTTAAATTATTGAGTTTGAAGTTTTCTTGAGTACGTTCAAGACTTCTATTGGCAAGGTCAACACTTGTTGTGTTTCGTGCGCCACCTTTAGCTGCAAATACGGAAAAAGCACCCGTATATGAAAATAAATTTAGAATATTTTTGCCTTTAGAATAATTATTTCGGATGGTTCTACGCACTTCACGCTGATCGAGGAAAATACCAACCATGGAGCCGTCATTGAAATAAACCGCAAATTGTTCACCATTCTCTTTAAGCAGGATTGGAAAATCAACTTCTTTTCCTGCAATAAAACCATGATTTTCTTCAATCATTTCATTATCAAATCTCATTTTTTCATAAATGGCATCGTATTCAACAATTTCTTTTAGGCCTTTGACAATGCTGTCTTTAAAGCTATAGATACCTTGGCTGTACCAGTTGATTAGATAGGAGCCGTTAAAGAAATCTATGGTTAAACCACCGATACCATCGCCTTCCCCATTGAAAACTCTAAAAGCATTTGTTTTGGGATTATTATAGAGTTTTATACGCTTTTCAATGGCATTGTAAAGTTTCTTTTTAAAGAAGAGTTCATCTATCTTCTCTTTTTCAATACGGCTAAGTACCCAGCCAATGCCTTTGTTTTGGATGCCATAGTAAGCAGTTGCAATGAAATGGCCTCTTTCATCCGTTAATTTAAGAAGTGTGCCTTCTTGAATCGTCGAATCTTCAAAAATATGATTGCCCATAATGGCTTCTTTAAAGAGCAGTGGGTACTGATCTTTGTATTTATCTAAATGGCGTTGGTGGATCTTGAGTTCCAGAAATCTATACTTCATATTGCCTCCTAAGCTAACTATACCGAACATCCTACCATTATATTATACACCATCCGAATACACAATAAAAAAAACTTGCCTTTTTTAACGCATAGAGTGGTAGTATATGACAAAAATAATCCATTTTTGAGTGTAAATATTGTATACAAAGTACACCGTTAGTGCTAAAATGAGGATGTATTATAGGAGGCGCATATGTCTACATTTAAACCCAAGTTATTTACGACTTTAAAAGGGTATACTAAGGAACAGTTTTTCAGTGATGCCACTGCGGGCGTGATAGTTGCAAT
Organism: Fusibacter sp. 3D3; assembly: GCF_001748365.1. Lineage (GTDB taxonomy): Bacteria > Bacillota > Clostridia > Peptostreptococcales > Acidaminobacteraceae > Fusibacter_A. Next base: position 48,906 of record NZ_BDHH01000011.1, read on the forward strand.
TATTGCATTACCACTTTCTATAGCACTTGGCATATCTTCAGGTGTAACACCTGAAAGAGGACTTTTTACAGCCATCATAGCAGGATTCATCATTTCTTTACTCGGTGGGAGCCGCGTTATTATAGGCGGGCCAACGGGAGCCTTTATGGTAATCGTCTATGGCATTGTGGTGCAGTATGGTATTGATGGATTAATTTTGGCCACGATGATGGCAGGTGTTATGTTGATCTTAATGGGTGTTTTAAAGCTAGGCAGTTTGATTAAATTCATGCCTTATCCCATTACGACGGGATTTACAAGTGGTATTGCAGTTGTGATTTTTTCGTCACAAATAAAAGATTTTTTTGGACTTTCAATAGAAGAAGTCCCGACCGAATTTGTTGAAAAATGGCGTGTTTATTTTGAAAATTTTAATACGTTTCATAAGGAGAGTGCACTCATTGGCATCATTGCACTGCTCATTATTATATTTTGGCCAAAGGTCAACAAGAAGATTCCTGGCTCATTAATCGCATTAATTGTGACGACTTTAATGGTCACTTTTGGACATTTAGATGTGCCTACGATTGGTTCCAAATTTGGAGAGCTTTCTTCCAGCTTTCCAGCGCCACATTTTCCAGAAATATCTTTAGAAAGATTGCAAATGCTTCTCAAACCTGCGTTCACCATTGCCATGCTTGGCGCAATTGAGTCACTTCTTGCCTGTGTGGTTTCAGATGGTATGATCGGTGGGAAACACAGGTCAAATATGGAGCTTGTAGCACAAGGGGTTGCCAATATTGCATCAGGATTGTTTGGTGGCATTCCCGCTACAGGTGCAATCGCAAGAACTGCTGCTAATATAAAAAACGGGGGCAGAACACCAGTCGCGGGTATGGTTCATGCAGTTGTACTATTATTGATTGTCCTCATTTTTATGCCACTGGCTCAGATGATTCCACTAGCATCACTTTCAGCTATTCTCATAATTGTTGCTTATAATATGAGTGAATGGCGCGAGTTTGCAGGTCTTTTAGGAGCGCCTAAGAGTGATGTCATCGTGCTTTTAGTGACGTTTTTCTTAACGATAGTAGTTGATTTAGTAGTTGCAATTGAATTTGGCATTGTACTCGCTGCTTTCTTATTCGTTAAGAGAATGTCAGATGTGGCAGAGGTTAATCATCTCTTGTATGAAGCGGGTGAGGAAAATGATTTAACAGCGGAGGAACTCACTGAACAAACTAAGCATATTACTATTTATGAAATCAATGGGCCCTTTTTCTTTGGAATCGCAGATAAGTTTATCAATACACTTGATGAAGTACAGTACAGCACTCATTTTCTGATCATCCGAATGCGCAATGTACCTGCAATGGATGCCACGGCCTATCATGGTATTAAACGGCTTGAAAAGCTTTGTAAGGCACATAAAATTAAACTCTTATTTTCTGGGGTCAATGAACAGCCCTATAAACTCATGAAACAAGATGGCTTTGTGGATCGCATAGGAGAGACTTCTTTTTTTGATTCAATACACGATGCTAAAGCGTATGCTGAAAAAAATTAGCGGAAATTAAACTCGGTGCAGGTGCATGAGTTCAATGAGAGCATAAACAGATGGAAGAGGGTTCGTGCGAAACGGGCTTTTGACACTTTAACCACAAAGAGCATCATAAAATTTTTCAGAGTGCGTATAACACTCTGAAATTTTTTTTTGAAAAAAAAGAGTCTCTTTAAAGAGATCTTAAAATTTCTTTAGAATAGTGAAAGGCGCTTGTACAGCATTTCAAAAAGGTATATAATTAGCTTCGAATTAAATCCATGTAAAAGGGATGTTAAATCAAATAAATGTTTTTAAAAATGAAGGGTATTATGATAGAGAGATATAAAGAAAAATGGAAACAACATAAATGGACCGTACTGAGGCTCATTGGAATTTACTTGAGTATTATTTTTATTGACGAATGGATGCTTAGAAAAAGTTTGTTCAAAACAATGCACTGGTTTATCTTTGATTTTGATCTTGTTTTAATGAATCTTGCAACCGTTATGCTTATTGCTTCAACTTTACTCATGGTGACAAAACGACTCTTTGTGACTACAGTGGTTATGAGCAATTTTTTGCTCGTTTTGGGGGCGATAAACAGCAGTAAATATGCGCTTAGAAACGTTCCGCTTGACATTGAAGATGCATTTTTAGTAAAAGAGGTATTGGCATTAATGCCACAGATGGCCAATTTTCAATCTTTGATTATCCTAGGCATCTTGGTAGTTGCAATGGGTATACTCAGCTTTTTGCTGTTTAAAATTTTGAAGGTAAGAAAGATTAGTCAACATAGAGTGGTATTTGCAACGCTTATAGTGATATCAGTTGCGGTATTGGGAATAGGGCAAATGGCTTATAACAGTAACCTTGATATCATGAAGACGGGTTTTCTATATCATTTGTCCAATCACACAAGAATTAAGCTTCCTTTTGATAAAGCGGCACTCAAAGAGGCGGATGCACAAATCAGAGCAGATATAGAAACGTATGAGAATAACGATGCGACGCTGAGTTCTTATGAAAAGCCCAATGTGATTATCATCCAAAGTGAAGCCTTTTGGGATATTAATAAAATGGGACTTGAAATGAGTGAGAATCCGATTCAGTATTTTGATGACTTGAAGACGGAGAGTATCCATGGAGATATGTATGTGCCAGTCATTGGAGGCGGAACCTCAAATACGGAGTTTGAGATTTTAACAGGGATGACACTCAAAAATTTTTCAAGCGATTGGTTTATGGTTTATCCCAACGCAATAAAATCACCCATTCCCTCTTTGGCGACAATTTTTAGACACAGCGGCTATAGAGCTATTGCCATTCACCCTTATATGTCTTGGTATTACAATCGCGTGGAAGTCTACAAAGACATGGGATTTGATGAATTTAAGTCTATCGAGTATATGGATCATCTAGAACTCATCGGAGGCTATACTTCTGATAAATATACTACAGATGAGATTATTAAGGCGATTGAAGAGAATGCAGAACCTGTTTTTAATATGACTATAACCATGCAGAATCATGGTCCCTATGGGAATTTTAGATTTGAAGAGGATCAAATTGATGTACAGGTCAAAACAAAACTGAGCAATGACAGTAACTATTTCTTAAAGAATTATGTCCAAGGGCTTTATCATTCGGATATTGAATTGAAACGCTTGGTAAAATATCTAAAAGAAAGTGATGAACCGACAGTGATTTTATTTTACGGGGATCACTTGCCGATGCTTGGGGATGATTATCTGGCGTACAGAGAATCTGGATATATTGGCTATGAAAGTAGCAGTGAGCTTCAACAAGGGCTTGAGATGATGTCGGTACCCTATGTGTTGTGGTCCAATTATAGTCAAGTGGAAGAAGCAAAAGCGCCGATGAATGCCTCTTTTATGTCTGCGTTTTTACTTGAAAAATTAGGGGTTGAGATGCCTAATTATATGAAGGTTGTCTCCACTATTTCAAAGGAGATGCCTTTAATTCTAAGAACGTATGCTGTAAATGCCAATGGCGAAAAAATAAACCCTTCAGAGGATGTCTATAAAGTAGCACTCGCTAAATATCATTTGCTTTATAAAAACTGGACCTCTAAAAAGTATGATTTAAATTATAGCGCTTGGATTGACGAGACGAATGAATCCTATAATCAAGCACTCAATAATATTAAGATTGAAAATGCAGAATCAAGCGATCAAAGGACCATTATAACAGGCCAAAATTTTTATCAAACCATGACGCTATATATTAACAACACAGCAGTTGCATTTGATTTTATTGGAGAGCATGAAGTGATTGTGGAAAAGCAAATACAAAAAGATGATCTTTTGAAAATGGAGCTCTTAACGGACGATGGGAAGTTAATTGCAAAATCTAATGATTATCAAGTGGATCCCTTAAATTAAAAAATGTTGATACACCTATTTGAGAGCACTTTAGTGCTCTTTTTTTGATATAATGATTAAAAGAGAGGCAAAAAGGAGGGGAAATGAATAAATCATCGGAGCCTTTATTTCAAATGGAAACGCTTCAAAGTGGCATTTTTAAGAGCCGTCCCAATCGCTATTTATCAGAGGTAATGATTAATGGGCGCATGGAGCAGGTACATGTTCACGATCCAGGACGTCTTAAAGAGTTGTTGTTTGAGAACAACGCGTGCTTAATCAAATCCGTGGTGAGTGAGACCCGTAAGACAAAATGGGATATGGTGTTTGCAAGAAAGGGTGATGAATGGATTTTAATTCATTCTGCTTATCATAGATATCTTGCAGAGGCAGTCCTGAAAAGAAATATTGCGCCTTTTGGAATCCTTAAAGCGATCAAAGCTGAAGTAAAGGTTGGAAAGTCAAGGCTGGATTTTAGGGTTAAAAACGAAGCAGGCGAAACCATTTGGATAGAAGTTAAGGGGTGTTCACTTTCTGAAGAGGGCATCGCAAAATTTCCAGATGCGCCTACAGATAGAGGTCGGCGTCACTTGGAAGAATTGATGGCTTTATTGTCAGAGTCAGAGCCCAATACGAGATGTGCGGTTTTGATTCTTGTGTTAAGTGAAGCCACTCTATTTGAGCCCAATAGAGAGACGGATCCAAAGTTTTATAATATATTCTATGAAGCATTAAACAGCGGTGTGGAGATTTATCCGTGTAAAATTTTGTATGATCATGAGGTTAATGCATTCACATTTAGAGAAATTTTGCCAATCAAGGAGAAGAGAAATGAGTAGTATAGTGTTGTATTTATTATTGCTTATAGTAGGTGGCTTTTTAAGCTACAGAGGCGTCGTTTCACAAAAGTTGTTTGATAAACTGGAACACATCCAGTTAATTTGTCTCTTTATTCTACTTTTCACCATGGGACTCAGAATTGGAATGGATGATCGTGTGATCAATGCCTTTTTAAAGCTGGGTGTTCATGCCACCTTTTTTGCGCTTGTCTCTGTGGTTTTCAGTGTTCTGATGGTGTGGATTTTAAGGAAGACTTTGTTAAAAATTTTGACAAAGAAAGCGGTGAGATCATGACATTAAAGATTATTGGCGTTGTTATCTTAGGGGTGGTCATAGGGTTGTTCATTCCCGAATCTTATTACGGTTGGACAGACTATATGTTAAATATAGGCCTATGTCTTTTGCTCTTTTTCGTGGGGATAGATATTGGTAAAAACAAAGCGCTTTTTCAGGATATTAAAAAGTCAGGACCACTTTTTATATTAGTGCCAATGGGTGTAGCTGCTGGCAGTATATTGGGGTCGATTTTACTCGGATTTATTTTAGGGTATCCAGCCAATGAAGCGGGTGCAATTGGTGCCGGATTTGGTTGGTATTCTTTGTCGGCCATCATTATTGCACCCTACAGCTCTGAACTTTCAGTTCTGTCGTTCTTAACCAATGTGATCAGGGAGATACTGGCGATTATGTGCATTCCCTTTATTGCGAAACACATCGGGTTTATAGAAGCGATTGCCCCTTCTGGTGCAACTGCAATGGATACAACATTACCCATTGTCTCTAAAAACACAAATGCTGAAACCGCTATTTTATCTTTCACAACAGGTTTGATTTTGTCCATGTTGGTGCCGGTACTGGTTCCTTTTATATTGAATTTAGGTGCTGTTTAGATGTAACTTAAAATAAGGGTAATCTCAACGAATCGTCGTTAAATGAGATTACCCTTCATTTAATATATTAATGAGGTTACAGATGCATTAAACTAATGTTTTTACGAATTCAAGGGCTTTGTCATAATCAGGATGCGTGCCCACTTCTTTAACGTACTCCACATATCTGACTGTCTCGTTTTGATCGACGATCACGATGCCCCTTGCGAGCAAGCGAATTTCATCTATTGCAAAACCGTATTTCATACCGAAATCAAGCGCTCTATGATCCGAGACAACGATTGAATTCTCAATAGCGTTAGCCACGCAGAATCTTTGTTGTGCAAAGGGCAAATCCACACTGATGGTGAGGACTACAACCTCTGGATGCTTAGTGGCTTCTTCGTTAAAAGAGATGGTTTGAAATTCACAAATTTTTGTATCCACGGAAGGAACAACACTAATGATCTTCAGTTTGCCTTTTAGATCTGAAAAATTGAAAGGTGTCATATCCTTGTTAACAGCTGAAAATTCAGGTGCTTTATCATTGACTTTAATCTCGTTTCCCAACAATTTGATTGGGTTTCCACCCATTGTTATATTTTCTCTCATGTTTTGCCTCCAAGTAAGTTTTTTATTATACGACGTGTGTTATATTAATGCCATTTTATATTTGTTTTAAACACATATAGAAGATAATTTACAATTTATTAAAATGTTGAAATGTCAGAAATTTGAGTGTATCATTAATACAGGTTCTCTGCTGTGGATTAAAATGTGAGCAGAAGTGGATAATTGTGGACTAAAAGTGTAAAATCATAAAGTTATCCACAAAAAATGTGTGTAAACGGGTTAAAAGTGTGGATAAGAATGCATATAAAGGAGGATAACATGTTTAAAGAAATGAGAAGAAAAGAAAAACAAATGTCTGAGGAACGCATTATAGAAATCCTTAAAACCGGTGAATATGGTGTTCTCAGTGTACTTGATATATCTGGATATCCTTATGGTGTCCCTATGAACTATGTTTATGAAAATGAAAAAATATACATTCATTGTGCAAAAGCAGGTGCAAAACTTGAAGCGATATTAAAACAGCCTAAAGTGAGCTTTAATATCGTCAAAACACACGGTGTCATCGCAGAGCGCTTCACAAGTTTTTATGAAAGTGTAACGGTGTTTGGAAACGCTTTTCTTGTAACAGGTGAAGGGACAATTTCGCCCCTTAAAATGTTTATCGATAAGTATGCTTTGGATTTTACTGAAAGTGGTTATAAATATGCAGAAGGCAGTTTTGAAAAAACGATGATTATAGAAATTAAACCAGAAAATATTACTGGGAAAGCAAGTAATATGCCCAAAGAGGATTAAGAGGAGTTTATATGTCTGATTTAAATCAAATTTTAGATAATGCAATAAGCCCAGAATATATTGAAGTGATTCAAATTTCAAAAGTTGTAGGAGAGCTTCAAAGGGAAAGTTTTCGGACGGCTTCTTTCAAAATTGAGACGAAAAGCAGTGCAGTGGATCTCGTTACAGAAGTAGATCTGATGTGTGATCGATTTATAGTGGATCAGCTTCAACGTCTATTTCCATTGGATCAGATTCTTTCTGAGGAACAAGGACTCTATATTCCAGAAGGCGAAAAAAGTGGTTATCAGTGGATTATTGATCCTCTAGATGGGACGACAAATTACAGTATTGGACACCCTATATTTGCAGTTTCAATTGCACGATGGCATGAAACGGAAGCTGTTTTTGGTGTAGTTTATGTACCGATGTTAGATGAACTTTTCTATGCAGAAAAAGGGTGCGGTGCTTATCTTAATGGTGAAAGAATTCATGGCTCTGCTTGTAATCAATTAGACAGAGCTGTTATTGGAACTGGATTTCCATATAATCGTGCTACAGCCCGTAATAATAATGGTGAAAATGTTCAAAAGATGATTCCTTTAACCAAGGGGGTTAGAAGATTGGGAGCCGCGGCATATGATCTTTGCTTGGTTGCCATGGGAGTCTTAGATGCTTTTTGGGAATTGCGTCTTGCAAAGTGGGATTTGGCAGCAGGTATGCTCATCATTAAAGAAGCTGGGGGCACATTTTACTTTAAAGAAGAAGAACAGAAGTATAATGTTATTGCAGGTAATGACAGATTGGTATCTGCGATTAAAGAGATTGTAGACTTGGAGAATTGATATCATAAATGAGGTGATCACAAGTGAATCAAAAATTTAATTTAGGTGTCATCCAAATGAAGGTCAGTGAGTCTAAAGCGGATTCTGTTCATAAAGCGATTGAGAATATTGCCTATATGGCAGATAAAGGTGCACATATTGTTGTTTTGCCCGAGATGTTTAACTGTCCATATGAAACACACCGTTTTCCAGCATATGCAGAAGTAGAGGGTGGGGACACTTATCAAAAAATGTCTGAAATTGCTAAAAAGAAAAAAATCTATCTTATTGCGGGATCGATCCCAGAATTAGAGGTGGCATCCGAAGGCGATAGAATTTATAACACGACTTACATTTTTGGACCAAATGGCAATCCAATTGGCAAGCATAGAAAAATGCATCTTTTTGAAATTGATATTATTAATGGGCAGTACTTTAGTGAGGCAGAAACTCTAACCGCCGGAAAATCTGTAACTGTTGTGGAAACTGAATTTGGCAAGATCGGTGTGGCTATATGTTTCGATATTAGGTTTCCAGAACTTGCAAGACTTATGGCGGAGCAAGGTGCTGAGATGCTTATTTATCCAGCAGCTTTTAATATGACCACTGGGCCAGCGCATTGGGAACTTTTATTCAGATCAAGAGCCATTGACCAACAAGTGTTTACTGTGGGATGTGCACCAGCACGGGATTATGAGTCAAACTATATCTCATATGGCAATTCTATCGTCGTCAATCCCTGGGGGGAAGTCATCGGCCGCTTAAGCGATGAAGAGGGCTATCTCTTTGGCGAAATTGACTTAGATGAAGTGAGCCACATTAGAACTCAACTACCTCTGACTCAATCTATCCGAAGAGATACTTATGAGCTCAAAATGATTTTAAAGGAGGACTACGCGTGAAGTTTTTTAAGATGCAAGGCACTGGAAATGATTTTATCATTATTGATGAACGCAAAGAGCCTAAAAAATTTGAAGGCCTTTACGAAGGGGAACAAGTAACGCGTCATCAAATCACCGAAAAACTCTGTGCCCTTTTTGGAACGGATGGCGTGATGTTTGTACTAGAGAGTGAATCTTCAGATGTGAAAATGCGTATTTTCAATGCGGATGGTACAGAGGCCATGATGTGCGGCAATGGCTTAAGATGCTTTGGCAGATATGTTTTAGACGACATGGGCATAGATGCAATAAAGGTCGAAACCGCTCAGGCAGAGTACTCGGTTAAGCGTGTCTCAGATTTCAATCCGCATTTAGAGGGCTATGAAATCTTATTAAACAACGTTATAGCCTTTGGGAAGACTGAGCAATCCAAAGCTCTTGAAACTCAGTTTAGCTCAAAGTATTCATATGATTTCGAATTTTTTACGATTTCTAACTTGCATGTGGTGAGTATACAAGAAAAAGCAATTCCAAATGACACTGTGCTTCTCGAAATCGGGGGCTATGCAAACAGTTCGGATTCTCCATTTGAGCTGGGTGTCAATGTAAACTTTTGCACGGTTCTCGATGAAGATAAACTTTATGTGAGGACTTTTGAAAGAGGCGTTGGTATTACGAAATCTTGTGGTACGGGTATGACTTCAAGTGTAACGCGATATGCAAGAGATCAAAACAGGTTTCAGAGATGGATAGAAGTTTTTAACGATGGCGGTATGATTCTGTGTCAGGTTGAAGCCGTGAGTAAAAATGCTTATCATGCGAGATTTGTAGGGAATGCATCACATGAATTTTCATTTGAAGCAGAGCCTGAAGAGTTAAGTACACTTACAATGTCGTCTGTTAAGATTGTAGATGCAACTCATGAAGTTAATCAGTATCAATTGTTTCTAGAATGGGCTAAAAATCAAATAGCGGGTTTGTAAGCCGTGTATTAAAGGCATTGTCATGCACAATATCCCGAACCTAATGTCAATGGTACTGAGTATAAAAAAAGCGATAATAATAAGCCAAGACCAGTTCATGTGGTTTTTAATGTTTGTTATCATAATAATGAAAGTGCCTCCTAAAAAAATAGCCCCTACCAAAAGGGGAATAAAATGTATTTTAGCGCATGCAATTGTAATCTGTCAATGGATATCAAAAAATTATCAAAGCGTATACTCAGTCCGCTTCGCTACCTTCGTAACACTTGCACAATCCTATCGGATTGCATTCAGCGGGCGTTTCTGAATTAGGCATATGAACCCCCACTTTGAGAAGTGGGGGACATCTCCTCAAGGGTTATAAAAATAAATCACTTTCTGATATGATTTCAACATCTGCATCTAATTTATAGATCACATCTTTACGCTCAATAATGATGGTTGCTGTTTCTTTGAGTTTAGGGGAATGTTTGATATTGAGCAGAAGCTCCTTTGCAGGATTGATGGCAATAGGATGTCCGACGAGTGTTAACATAGATAAGTCACCGTTGGTATCACCGTAAGCGTAACTTTGGGTGAGGTCAATATCATATTCTTTAACAAAGGCATCAATGGCTTTATTTTTGCTTACAGAATCCCACATAGGAACCACTTCACCTGTAAATCTCCCTTCTTCATCCACGAGATAATCCGTGCCTCTAAAACCATCAATTTGATATTTTTGAGCCATTTTCCCCACAAGAAAAGAAGGACTACCCGAGATGAAAAAGACTTTGTGGCCTTGTTGTTGATGCCATAAGATGCGATTGCGTGTATACTTATAAACAATATCGCCGTTTAAGGTGATGACTTGGTTAGAAATAAATTCGAGGTCAGCGGCACGTCTTCCTTTAAGGGCTTCATAGTAGATGTCCACAAGTTCTAACATATAATCCTCGTATTCGCCGACGCGTTTGCGCCATTCCACAAAGGCATCTTTGACACTTGTATGCCATAAACCAGGATCTACGACTTCGTATTTCACAAGTTTTTTAAAGTGCTCTATCATCAACGAGTTGCGATAGAGCGTACCATCTATGTCTAAAAATGCTGCAATATTCATAATTTACGTCCTTTCAATAACGGTTCATTAATTTATATTCCAATATACGCTTTTTTATTCAAAAAGTCCACCCTAATTGTTGAAAATATCTGGTGTAAGCATTGATTTTTAAACCTGTATGTGATAATCTATGACGGGCAGTATTGTTAATGGAAACTAAAATTAGGGAGGAAACATTCGTGAATCAAAACGAAAGAAAAATCTTTACAGCAGACCCGTCAGCTTTGGGGTTGTTTGGACTTGCAATGATCACATTTGTTGCATCGACACAGAAATTGGGCTGGACTACGGGCACTTCATTTATCATTCCTTGGGCTATATTTTTAGGTGCTTGTGCACAAATATATGCTTGTGTAAACGATGCAAAAAAAGGAAATGTATTCGGAGCAACTGCATTTGGAGCTTACAGCTTCTTTTGGCTTGCAGTGGCAATGTCTTGGATGATAACAAATGGTGTTTTTGGTGAAGCAATGGCTAAAAGTGCTGATCCGAAACAATTGGGTTTTGCGTTTTTAGGATATTTGATTTTCTCGGTTTTCATGACGATAGGCTCTTTAGAAACAAATAAAGTCTTGATGATTATTTTTATTCTCATTGATTTCTTATTTTTAGGATTAAGTATGAGTATCATTTGGGGGATTGAAATAGGTCATGAAATCGCTGCTTGGAGTGAGTTTTTTATTGCTTTAGTTGGTTTTTATGGGTCAGGTGCAAATGTATTAAACCATACATTTGGAAGAGAATTCTTACCAGTGGGCAAACCACTTGGAATTTTTAAGAAATAACCCTTATAACTTAAAGCGTTGACAGTTAAGTGAATGACAATAGTGGACTCAAGGCGCAGCCTTGGGTCCTTTTTAATATCAGATATATCCCTTTAACCTGAACTTAATGGTTTTTTAATCAAAAATGATTAAAAACATAAGCAATAAATGGTAAAATTGATTTAAATAAGTACATAGGAGTGATAAAAATGGATGCAGTGATAAAAATGGATGCAGTAATAAAAATGACCAATTTAAAAATGCGATATAGCGAAAAAGCCGATTATGTTTTAAAAGGCATTGATCTTGAAATAATGCCTGGGCAGATTATTGGCTATATTGGACCAAACGGCGCGGGAAAAAGTACGACTGTAAAAATTATGCTCGGCATGATTCAAAGTTATGAAGGTGATGTGGAAATCTTTGGTGAAAACATTAAACAAAATGCAGTATTGTACAAGCAACGCATTGGCTATGTGCCAGAGGTTGCAGTTATTTATGACAGCTTATCAGGTTATGAATATCTCATCTTTATTGGTGAACTCTACAAATTGGATCTTGATCTCGTGGTGTATAAAGCAAAAAAAATGTTCGAATTGTTTGGAATTAAGGAAGCGCTTTACAATCGTATTTCGTCTTACTCAAAAGGCATGAAACAAAAGTTACTGATTATTTCGAGTCTAATTCATGATCCCGATATTCTCTTTTTTGATGAACCGATTAGTGGGCTTGATGCGAACAGTGTTATGGTTTTTAAGGAGATGATCAAGTTGCTTTCGGAGCAAGGCAAAACCATCTTTTATTCATCGCACATCATGGAAGTGGTTGAAAAAATCAGTGATCGGATTATTGTGCTCAATGGTGGCGTTATAGTGGCAGACGGCAACTTTGAGATGCTTAAGGAAAAGAGCAAAGAAGGTTCTCTGCAAGATATTTTTAACCAACTGACGGGTTTCAATGAACATGAAGTCATTGCGAAGTCTTTAGTGGATACGATTAATCTGGATGCTGTCCATGAACGTGATGCGTTAGAGCCGATGACACAACAAGAGGTGTGAGATGAAAAAAGATTTTTTGCTAATTAAACTCTTGATGAAATTTAAAGGTGTTTTTAAAAACGCATCAGTCAATTTTGATGATCTCGTTACCATATTGTCTTTGAAGTTGACTTTAGATAACCGCAAGGCAAGTGCCATGGGTGCTGGTAAGAAACAGAAACTCACAGGGATGAAGGCAAATCTATTGATGCAAGGTTTTTTTGGATTTTTTATTGGGATGATTATGTTTGTTCCATTTGATCTCTTTTACAAGATCTCTATCATTACAGCTATGGACCTCTTTTTTATGGTTTTGTTTATGATTTCTGATTTTTCAAGCGTTCTATTGGATACGAGAGATAAAGATATTATACTGACTAAACCCGTTGGACTTGAAACCATGAATGCATCGAGATTGATTCACGTTATTTACTACATGATCAGTTTGTTCCTAGCGCTCAATGTGATTTCTATTGTTATATTGACGATACAGTTTGGACCTATGATTGTATTAGGATTTGCCATTATGCTGGTGTTGCTCTCATTGTTTATTGTGTTTGTGACTACAATTCTCTATAGTATTTTACTTGAACGCTTCAGTGGTGAAAAACTCAAAGATATCATCAATGTTTTTCAGATCGCCCTTTCAGTAATCACGATGATTTCTTATCAGCTTGTGGGCAGAATATTTGAATTCGTCAACTTTGAGCTCGTGATCCACATCAAATGGTGGACTTATCTTTTACCACCAGCATGGTATGCCTCAATGTTTAAAGTCCTGGTAGAGGGAGACTTCACGAGAGCTTATCTGATCATGGCGGCTTTATCAATAGTGGTACCAGTCGCTGCTGGGAGTGCTTTAATCAAGTGGATTTTACCGAGATACGAAAGTTATCTTTCAAAACTTCAAATAGAAGATGGGGTCTTTGTGCCTAAAAATTCACTTAAAGAGAAATTTAAGACCTTTATTTACAATTTGATTGCAAGTGATCATAAGGAACGTGCTTTTATTAAATTTGCAGACGCAAATCTAAGTCGAGACCGAAAGTTAAAACTGATGATTTTGCCCAATCAAGCACTGGGTTATGTATTTCCACTCATTATGATTTTACCTTTTTTAGGAAGAAGCGGTGGTATAGAAGGTGCACTTGCAGGTATGAATGGCTCTTTGATGTATCTAAATGCTTACTGGGCACTTGTGATGTTTATCTCTAATTTTGAGTTTTTACAATACAGCGAAAAATTTGAAGCTTCTTTTATCTATGATAGCTTTCCGATTGAAGATAAACGCGTTATATTTTCAGGCGCCATCAAGGCTTATTATATCAAATACATGTTACCAGGAATGCTTTTAATTAATGTGTTTTTTCTGATTTTATGTGGGTGGACCTCTCTTGTTGGATTGTTGATCATAGATGTCATGAGCTTTTTCATGTTGTTACTCAGATATAAAATGACAGCCCTTGAACTGCCATTTTCTAAAGAGATTAGTTCAGCAGGGAATAAGAATCCAGCCCCTGTTTTCGGTTTAATGGGATTATGCGCATTGATTGCGGGTGCACAATTTTTATTTGTTAAAAATAATATACTGATAGGATTACTGGTACTCGTGGTTATGATAATCATGACGCAGCTTGCGTATGTGACTTTTTTTAAACGTCCTGTGAAATGCGACTCAAATTGAGCCTATGAGGAGCCTATGACAAATAAATGCCCCACTAGTAAACCTCTTATTTCGGGTCCAGTCCTCGCGAACTGTGGAAGACCCTGCTTAAGCGGTTTGCCAGTGGGGCATTATGTGTAAAGGGGATTATATTTGAAGCAAACGCTCAATATCATCAATCATATCCAGCGGATCAACTGGAGATTCGAAACGTTTTACAATATTGCCTTCTTGATCCACTAAGAATTTGGTGAAGTTCCACTTGATGCTGTCGCCGTGTAACATTTCAGGAAACTTTTCTTCGAGTACTTTTTCAAGCATTTTATGGCTGGCTTGACTATTGTCAAAACCTTTAAAAGGTGCCTTTTCTGTTAAATATTTAAACAACGGATGAGCAGATGAACCTCTTACATCCATTTTTTCAAATAGGGGAAATGTAACACCGTAGTTCAGTTCACAAAATGATTTCACTTCATCATTTGTCGTGAATTCCTGATCGGCAAATTGATCACAGGGTGCTCCTAATATAACGAGTCCTTTTTCTTTGTATTGCTTATAAATTTTCTCAAGATCTTTATACTGTGGTGTAAATCCACATTTACTTGCAGTATTAGCGATAATCATAACTTGGCCTTTAAATTGGTTTAAATCGACCGCGTTGCCATCGATGTCTTTTACCTTAATATCATATAGTGACATAATGTCCTCCTCAAAATAAATTGTGCGCAATTGAATTGTATAAAATGATTATAAGCGTTTGGCATTCATTTGTCAACTCTCATTTTAAAGCTTTTTAAAATCTTGACAGCCCTTTAAATAGTGCGTATAATTAAATTGCACAAAATTAAATTGCGTTTAAATAATGAGGTGATCCCATGGACTATGATCAATTAAAATTAAAAAATCAATTGTGTTTTCCACTTTATGCAGCTTCCAAAATGACCACACGCTTGTATAAGCCTTTGTTAGAACCATTCGAACTCACTTATACACAATACATCACATTGTTATCTCTTTGGGAAAATGATGGCATTGCAGTAAATGAGCTTGGAGCAACTTTATATCTGGACTCGGGGACTTTGACGCCTTTACTTAAAAAACTTGAAAAAAGAGGACTGATCACTAAGGCGAGGTATGTGGCGGATGAGAGGTCTGTTAAGATAAATTTGACAGAAGAAGGCTGGCAATTGAGAGAAAAGGTCAAAGATATCCCCTTAAAACTTGCCAAGTGTTTAGATTTGCCTATGAGTGATATCATTGCACTTCACAGAATATTGCATCAGATGTTAAAATCACAATTCGAAGAGGCTTGTATGTAAAAAGCAGTATGCTCTAAAAATGAGTACTGCCATGTGAATAGGGGTAAATAGATCAATAGCCGATGGGCTCACCTACGAGGATAACCTGTATACGATCTTTAACGCGTTGATAGCTAGTCGTTACGTAATGACAGCAAATACGACCAGGACTCATGCAGTCTTGACATTCGCCAGTGACAACACAAGGGGTGTTGCAATTGAGTCTTGTACAATTTGCTGGCGCGGCTATTTGTCTGTTCCGATGTACAGCATCATCGAGATTTCTGACGAGCTTGTTGATTCCAGCGATGACAATCACTCGATCTGGTCCATAGGTGAGTGCTGCGACGCGATTACCAGAGCCGTCGACATTGTACAGTTCACCATTTTCAGTAAGTGCATTTGTGCTCATCAAATAGGCGTTTGCAGAAAAAGCGCTTCTGTGAACTTGTCTTATGGCCTCTGGTGTTAGATTCGGTGCATATCGATCCAGAAACTCATATTCTCCCGAGCGTAAAATCTCAAAAAGATCTGTTTCAAATAACGTTTGAGAACCCCCAACTGCGACAATATCACCTGGAGATAGAAGTGACTTAATAAGCGGTTTCAGTTCTGAGATGGACTCAATATAATGGGCCTTCATTTGATTCTTTTCGAGATTTTTTAAAGTTCGATTAATTTTGAGAGACATTATTTTGTTGGTGTTTTGATCCATATGATCCTCCTTAAAATAAAGTAGTATACGCTTGATACCCCTATTGTAAGCAATTGAGTAAAGAAAAGCAACTGCATAAGTGTTCATAAAAAATTTAAGGTTTATGAGCGATTACAAAATAAAAATAGTGTATAATGAGGTTAAGAAAAGGTTCGAAGTCGTATAATAAAGGATGATAACTCATGAAGAAATGTTCTGTATGTAATAAAAATGTTGCGATGATGCGTACTGCTAAAATAGAAAATGGTAAGACTGAATATATAGATTTATGCCTTGAATGTGCTGAGAAGATGGGCTATCCCGTTATGGATGAAATTATGAATCAGATCAATCTCAGCCCCGAAGAGATGGACAATCTGTCTAAGCAAATGAATAAACTCTTTGATAATATTTCTCAGGATGAAGACAATCCGCTTATGAACTTGATGAATTTTGATCAAGAGGATTTGGAGGCTGATGAAGTCGATGAAGTATATGAAGAGAACGAATTTGAAGAAGCATTTGATGATCATGATCATGAAGGCGATCACCATGAAGAGGATGAGTCAGGGCTTAAAGGGGCAGAGCATAAGCGTAGATCAAGTCAAAAAGTAAAAAAAATGAAATTAAAATCGTTACCTAAATTTGGTACCAATTTGATAGAGAAAGCTCAAAAGGGCGAGATAGATCGTATTATTGGTCGTAATAGAGAAATTGATAGAGTGGTTCAAATATTAAATAGAAGAAGCAAGAACAATCCTATTTTACTCGGAGAACCAGGTGTGGGTAAAACGGCCATAGCTGAGGGGCTTGCTGTGAGAATTGTGGATAAACAAGTGCCAGAAAAATTGCTTGAAACAGAAATCTATCTTTTGGATATGACGGCTATCGTCGCAGGGACACAGTTCAGAGGGCAGTTTGAAGGTCGAATGAAGGCAATTATCAATGAAGCAAATCAACATGGCAACATCATCTTGGTCATTGATGAGGTGCATAATATCATGGGTGCTGGTGAAGTTCACGGTGGTGTAATGAATGCAGCAAACATTTTAAAACCTGCGCTTGCACGTGGTGAAGTTCAAATCATAGGTGCAACCACAATGGAAGAGTACAGAAAACATATTGAAAAAGATGCGGCGCTTGAAAGACGCTTTCAGCCTGTGATCATAGATGAACCGAATGTGTCAGATAGTATCGAAATTCTCATGGGTATTAAGGATTATTACGAGAGTTTTCATAAAGTCTTTATTCCTGATGTGGTTATTGAAGCTGCCGTCAAGCTTTCTGAACGCTACATTACAGATCGATTCTTACCAGATAAAGCAATCGATGTCATCGATGAAGCGGGGTCAAGAGCCAATCTAAAAAATCATGGATTGGTGGAAGTCAAAGCACTTGAAGATGAATTGTCTAGACTTGAAGATATCAGAGAAGAGGCCACTGAACGCGGGTTATTTGAAAAGGCAGCTGAGCTCAGAGTGGATGAACTCAAGCTACAGGAAAAGATAGAGCGTATTCAAAAATCTTCAAATGAAGTCACTTTATCAATTGAAGATGTGGCTTATGTCATAGAAGCTTGGACCAAGATCCCTGTTCAGAAGATTACGGAAGAAGAAGCTGAAAAGCTCATAGAACTTGAAAATAGATTGCACCGTCGTGTGATTGGCCAAGAGCATGCGATTGAATTAATCGCAAAGGCAATTAGGCGTAATCGTTCTGGTTTTAGAAAGAGAAGAAAGCCAGCATCATTTGTGTTCGTAGGACCAACAGGTGTAGGCAAAACAGAACTTGCAAGAGCACTTTCAGAAGAACTCTTTGGAACAGAAGATGCAATGATTCGAGTGGATATGTCTGAATTTATGGAGAAGCATACGGTTTCAAAATTAATTGGTGCGCCTCCAGGGTATGTGGGCTATGAGCAAGGTGGACAACTCACTGAAAAAGTGAGACGCAACCCTTATTCAGTCATCTTACTGGATGAAATTGAGAAAGCACATCCAGATATTTTTAATGTATTGCTGCAAATACTTGAAGATGGACGATTGACCGATGGTCAAGGGAGAACTGTTTTCTTTGAAAATACAGTGTTGATTATGACGTCCAATGTAGGGACAAACCTGAAATCGAGTGGCATTGGCTTTGGAAGTGAATCTGATCTCAAAGCTGAAAATAAAATTCGTGAGATGCTTAAAGAAACTTTCAAACCAGAATTTTTAAATCGAATTGATGATATTGTTGTGTTTAGAACGCTTAATAAGGAAGAGCTTCGAAAAATTATTGATTTGCAACTTAACGAAGTGAAAGAAGAAGTCAGTGAAAAGCATATGAAACTTGAAGTCAGTGATGAAGTAAAAGCCCTTATTTTAAGTGAAGGTTTTGATGATAAATATGGTGCTAGACCGCTTAGAAGGACTATTCAAAAACTCATTGAAGATGAAATTGCAGAACTCTATATCCGTAAGCTCATCAAAGAGGGTATGACCCTAAAAGCGATCTTAGAAAATCAAAAAGTTAAAATTGAACTTTCGTAAATGACGAAGAAGTTTATGAATAAGATCTAAGGTTATTAAAAATCCTTAAGCAACATAATCGTTCAAAATATGAGATACAGATATTACAGTTTACAGAAGCTGAACCATTCACTTTTGCAGGAGCTCCTCAAGCGTAACGCTGAGGACCGGTCTCCGAAGAAAGTGATTGGATCAGCTTTTGTTTATATATTAGGTGATTATTTATAAACTTTAAAGTGTCATAAGATCAGAATCTTGGCCTTTGGCAATATCCGCTTCCATGATCTCTTCAGGCACAAGGTTGCCACCTGTTGCCCAAGAGAGATGGGTGCAATGTTCCATTTTATCCAATAGATTATGTTCCTTTAGATAGTTGAAGCCCATTGTATCATAGAAAAGCTTAATCGGACCAATGGCACCTGCTAGTGCTGAAGGCTCAAGGCCAAGATTTTGAGATGCGGCCATAAGATAAAGCATACGATAAAGTTTTTCGTCTGAAACGGTATAGATGCCGCTTAAAAGGGGACTCATGACTTTACCCACAAGTTTTGAAGGTCTGCCAACAGCGAGACCATCTGCTATGGTTTTGTTATCTATACCAATATCATTTACAGAAATATTGTCATATTTTTCTGTGGACATACCTAGGAGCATGCAAGGTGAGTGAGTTGGCTCTGCAAAGAAGATGTGAACAGCATCTCCATATATGAGTTTTAAAGCATAAGCAATGCCACCAGGAGCGCCACCGACCCCACAAGGTAAGTAAGCAAAGAGTGGATGTTCTTCATCAATAAGGTGTCCGATTTTTTCAAATTGTTCTTTAAGTCTAAGTGCCGCCACGGCATACCCCGTAAAGAGATCAAGTGAGTTTTCATCATCTATAAAATGACAGTAAGGATCAAGATCAGCCATTTTGCGGCCCTCTTCAACGGCTTTTGAATAATCAGAATCATAGAGAATTACATTGGCGCCTCTATCTCTTAACATCTGAATTTTCCACGGTTTGGCATCATGTGACATATGAACATTGACTTTAAAGCCTAGAGCACGACTGATGGTACCGATACTGAGCCCAAGGTTACCTGTAGAGCCAACAGCAATAGAGTACTGTGAGAGATGTGCGTTTACAGGTTCAGATAAGAATTTTTCATAAGAATCTTCTAAAGTGATTAGACCTGCTTCTAGTGCGAGTTTTTCTGCAAACTTGATGACTTCATATACGCCACCTCTGGCTTTAATGGAGCCTGCAATGGGTAAGTGGCTATCTGCTTTTAAAAACCAATCGCCTAAGATGCGACCGCCAATAAAAGTGATGACCGCTTTTTGATAATCTTCAATAGAGAGCAGCGGCGATTCGATAATACCGTTTGATGCCTTTGTCTCTTCAAATGCTACTTCAAAAAAAGGTGCAAATCGTCTAAGCCGTGCATCGGCGTCTTTAATATCACTAAGAGAAGGAAATGGAACCTCCATCTTATCAATCTGTGAAGTTGCTTCCAAAAAAGGTTTGAGGTTTGGATTAATCCAAAGTGTTTCTGTATAAGATTTAAGCTGATCGATCACATTGACCATAGTAGTGCCTCCTTTTGAACTTGTACTGAATCAAAGCGTATACTCAGTCCGCTTCGCTACCTTCGTAACACTTGCACAATCCCTATCGGATTGCATTCAGTGGGCGTTTGCACGCCCACTGAATTAGGCATATGAACCCCCACTTAGAGAAGTGGGGGACATCTCCTCAAGGATTATACCAATCATATCAAAGAATATGTTAAATATAAAGGTAGATTTATCATTTAAATGTCATATTACGGGAAGGTAAATATGCTATAATAAAGTCATATAAGGACTTATTTATCAAAAGGAGAGTAGGTATGAGACTGTCAAATTTGCTTCAGCATAAACAAACCATCCTAATGAGCATTAGTTTGATTTTAGTCGTTGGATTTTTCTTGCCATGGCTCACAATGGACCCGAATTTCAGTATGTTTGCCACTTCTAAGGCAAGTTTTTCGGGTATGAGCCTTGTCATGGGCATTAATTTTGCAGTGCAGATGATCAGTGCTTTTGGAACGGCTTATAATTTTCCCGCATCAGCGAATGTCATCTATCTGGGCTATTTATTATTACTAATCCCTTTGTTAGGTATTGCAGCAATTATTCTCAGCGGGTTAAGACATAAACTGGCCTTTAGATTTCATTTGATTCAATATGCTTTTGCTCTGTTTGTATTCATGGCGATGGCTATTGTGAGCAATATCAATGCTGAAATGAGAGAACTTGTTGGGAATGTCACCAATACTGGATTTGGATTTTATTTATGTTTTCTAGCCGCTGTAATAGGGATTGTATATTCTGTTTATGTGATAAAAGAGGGTAAGAAAATAGATTTTACTCAAGAAATATAAAATATTTTTTGGAAAAGTGTAAGAATTATTACCTTTCAATGGTTTAGTATGTAAGGCCGCTTGGAATATCTGTTGTTTTTAAATTAAAAAAGATGATTTTTGAGTAATCAAAAATCATCTTTTTTAATTTTAGTCAGAAATTATAAGTTGAACTTTTGACACACTAACTATTATTAGAGCTATTTAAAACCGAACCCTTACTAAATTTTTTCCTTAGGCACATAATGCGTATGAAGCAGTTCATGCGCTTTATGACTATTGGGTTTGCCTAGGAAATCATCGTAGAGTTTTTTAATGTAAGGATTCTCATGTGATTTTCTAAGGACTTTATTTCGATCTTCTTGATAGATTGCAGCTTGTCTTTTCTTGATGATTTCCATATCGCCATGATGGTAGGGTTGACCACCACCACCAATACAGCCACCAGGACATGCCATGATTTCGATGGCATCATAATGAGAAGTGCCAGCCTGAATTTCTTCAAGGAGTGTTCTGGCGTTACCTAGACCATGAGCAATACCAATTCGAAGGTTGAGATCGCCAATCTGTACATGACCTTCTCGGATGCCTTCAAATCCCCTAAGTTGTTCAAATTCAACCTTTTCGAGGGTTTCATTCGTAATCCATTCATAAGCCGTTCTAACCGCGGCTTCAATAACACCACCTGTAGTCCCAAAGATTACTGAAGCACCAGTACTTTCGCCGAGGATAGAGTCAAAATCACTTTCGGGCAATCCCGCATAGTCCACAGCAGCTTCTTTAAGCATAAGGCCAAGTTCGCGTGTGGTAATGACGATATCTACATTGCTATTTTCGTCTTTAGTGAGTTCGGGTCTTGCGGCCTCAGCTTTTTTAGCCAAGCATGGCATCACGGAAACCACAACAATATCATCTGGATTCATATTCATTTTCTCAGCATAGTAAGTTTTAATGATTGCTCCAAGCATGATTTGAGGCGATTTACAGGTAGATGGAATATCCAATAAATCGGGGAATTGATGCTCGAAAAATTTGACCCATGCTGGACAGCAACTTGTAAGCATTGGTAGACGACCGCCATTTTGGATCCTGTGGATCAGTTCGGAAGCTTCTTCCATAATGGTGAGGTCAGCACCAAAATCGGTATCAAATATGGCATCAAATCCAAGCCCTCTTAATGAACTTACCATTTTACCTGTGCTAATGGTCCCCGCAGGCATATCAAAAAGTTCTCCGATTGCCACACGAACGGCAGGTGCCACTTGAACTACCACGTGTTTTTTAGGATCATTTAGCATATCCCAAACTTTATCCGTGTTATTGACTTCGGTGAGAGCAGCCGTTGGACAGACCGCTACGCACTGACCACAGTAGGTACAAGAAGTATCTACCATGTCTAAATTGAAAGCTGGGCCAACGAAAACATCGAAGCCTCTGTTCACCGCAGATAGAATACCACAAGTCTGAATGTCATTACACATGGTTTCACAGCGACGGCACATAACACATTTATTAGGGTCTTTTACAAGTGAGAAAGAGGAAGTGTCTTTAGGATAATTCATCTTTTCACCTTTAAAACGAATTTCACGGATGCCGAGTTCTTGAGCAAGTGCTTGGAGATCACATTCAAGGTTTTTTGCACATACGAGACAATCATAAGGATGATTGGAGAGTAATAATTCTACAGCCATTCTTCTTGCCGTGATGGAACGAATATTATCAGTTCTAATGACCATACCATCCGTACATATTTCAGAGCAAGAGGGCACAAGAGCAGGACGGCCTTCAACTTCAACCATACACACGCGGCATGAAGCGGTTTGATTCACGATACCAAATTCATGAAGATTGAGATGACAAAGTGTTGGTATTTTTATGTTAACTTGCTTAGTTGCATCTAAAATGGTCGTGCCTTCAGGAACTTGTAAATCTAAGTTGTTTATTTTGATATTAAGCATCTTCAAAAGAATACCCCCTTCTTTATGGTCGGATTACTGCGTCGAATTTACATGCCGTATAGCATGCGCCACAAGCAATACATTTTTCTGCGTCAATGACATGTTTTTGCTTTGGTTTGCCTTCGATACAATTTACTGGACAAACTCTTGCACAAGCGGTACACCCAATGCATTTATCTGCATCGATTTTGTATTTAGCAAGGGCCTTACATGCACCCGCAGGACAACGTTTATCCTGAATATGCGCAAGGTATTCATCGTAGAAGTATTCAAGTGTGCTCAGTACAGGATTGGGTGCTGTTTGGCCAAGACCACAAAGGGCACTGTCTTTGATCATTTTACCGAGGTTTCGAAGCTTGGTGATGTCTTCCATAGTGCCTTCACCAATAGTGATTTTATCTAAAATTTCATACATTCTCTTAGTGCCAATCCTGCACGGCGTACATTTGCCACAGGATTCATCCTGAGTAAAGTCTAAATAGAACTTCGCGATGTTGACCATACAATCGTCTTCGTCCATAACGATCATACCACCAGATCCCATCATGGAACCTATGGCTTTTAAACTTTCGTAATCAATAGGTGTATCTAAATGACAATATTAATCCCCCAGCTATGCTGGGGAGAATAGAGTAAACAGAAGTGTTACGTCGATTATAATAAAGCCTCCTATGTTACAATGATAATGGTGTCGTAAGCCATATCAAAACATAGGAGGCGGTCCCAATGGACAATTCAAGTTTATCACACTGTAAGTGGAAATGCCAATACCACATAGTTTTTATACCTAAGTATAGAAGAAAGGTGATGTTCGGACAAACAAAGGCAGATATAAGAGAAATATTGAAGAAGTTATGTGAATATAAAAAAGTAGAAATAATAGAAGGAGCAGTATGTTCAGACCATGTGCATCTATGTGTTAGTATCCCGCCTAAGCTATCTGTATCAGAGTTTGTGGGATACCTAAAAGGTAAAAGTGCGCTCATGATATTTGATAAACATTCAGAGCATGGAAGCAAATGGGATAGGAAATTTTGGGCAAGAGGCTACTATGTATCAACAGTAGGAAACATTACAGAAGAAGCCATAAAACGTTATATTCAAGAACAACAAGAGGAAGCAAAAATTGAAGAAACAAAAAGAAGATAGCCTCTTTTAGAGGCTGTTGGTAGTAAAGCTTGCGACACCCGCCTTTAAGGCGTGCAAGTAAACAGCCCTTATAGGGCTAATTTCAAACCACCACTTGAAGTGGTGGTTGATGACTCGAGTTTGGTGATGACGCCACCAGATGGCCCACCTGTTTGGACAGCCTTGAATTCTTTACCATCGATGATGCCACCACCGATATCATAGATAATTTCTCTTAGAGTCGTGCCCATTGGCACTTCCACAAGACCAACATTGTTAATTTTACCTGCAAGGGCAAATACTTTAGTACCTTTTGATTTTTCAGTACCAATACTGCTGAACCACTCAGCGCCTTTTAAAATAATAGGCGCCACATTAGCAAAGGTTTCAACATTGTTGACGCTTGTCGGTTTTTTATGATAGCCCTGAATAGAAGGATAAGGCGGTTTTTTAGTGGGTTCACCACGGCAACCTTCCACAGAGTGAATCAGTGCAGTCTCTTCGCCACAGACGAATGCGCCAGCACCGAGTTTTATTTCGATGTCAAAACTAAAATCAGAACCAAAGATGTTTTCGCCGAGCAAACCAAATTCTTTAGCTTGTCCCATAGCCACTTGAAGTCTAGAAATAGCAAGAGGATATTCTGCACGGATATAAATAACACCTTTACTTGCACCAATAGCGTAGCCTGCGATGGCCATTGCTTCTAGGACTGAGTGTGGATCACCTTCTAGAATGGAACGATCCATAAAAGCACCGGGATCGCCTTCATCAGCATTGCAGATGACATATTTTTGATCCGCAACAGGTTTGCGTGTGAGTTCCCATTTGAGTCCTGTGGAGAATCCACCACCACCACGGCCTCTGAGGCCACTGGCCTTAACTGTTTCGATAACTTGTTCTGGCGTCTGCTCAGCAAGTACTTTGCCAAGTGCTTCATAGCCATTAAAAGCGATATATTCATTGATATCTTCAGGATTGATTAAACCACAGTTTCTGAGTGCAATCCGATATTGTTTTTTATAAAAACTCATTTCATCATGCTTAGAAAGATTGATTTGAGTTTCAGGTTCTTTGTAAAGTAGTCTCTCAACGGGTCTACCTTTGATAATGTGTTCGTTGATAATATCGTCGATATCATCAAGACCAACCTGAACATAAAAGACGTTTTCAGGGTGAATTTTGATAATAGGGCCTTGACCGCAAAAACCAAAGCAGCCTGTTTTAACCACGCTGATCTCTTGATCATAGCCTTTCTCCACTAATTTACTCTTCAACAAATCTACCATTTCAAGGCTCTGTGCAGAAACACAACCAGTACCGCCACAGACCATTATGTGCGTTCTTTCTATAGCCATAGTTCCCCCTCCTTATAATGCACTGTTAAAAGTTTTGATAAGCACATGATCATCAACGATGATGCCTTGTTTAATATATTTCTCTATGATGTCTTTTGCAGTAGCTTTATCGACGTTACCATAGATAATAGGCTGCTTACCAGGTACATTGACTTGAACAGTAGGTTCACTATGACAATAGCCCATACACCCAACTTGCACGACTTTTATATGATCGATGGCCTCAGCACTGATGATGCTCACCAGTTCATTGAGCACCTCACGGCTGCCTGCTGCGATACCGCAAGTCGCCATGCCCACGAGAATTTCGATTGTTTGATCTTCCGAATCACCAGATTCACGAAGTTTTACTTTTTTGATTTGATTATCACGGATTTTTTTGAGTTCATCTAAAGATTTAATAGGCATGGTTATTCGCTCCTTTCGCTATTTTTATAGGTTTCGATAATACCGGCTACATCAGAAGCTTTAACGTGACCGAATACTTTATCATTGACCATGACTACAGGTGCAAGTCCACAGGCCCCTATACAGCGCACATCATTCATAGTAAAGAGACCATCGGGTGTCGTTTCGCCAAACTTGACACCAAGCTGTTTCGTAAATTCATCGACGACTTTATCAATCCCTTTAACAAAACAAGCGGTTCCCATGCAGATACTAACTGTGAATTCGCCACGTTTTTCTTGCGTAAAATAGGAATAAAAGCTAACGACACCATAAACTTTTGATGCAGGGATTTTGAGCTTACGAGCAACATAGAGTTGTAGCTCGCTTGGTAAATACCCAAATAGATCTTGAGCTTTATGAAGCACTGCAATAAGGGCATCTTCCTTTGACGCTTGTGCATCAACGAAAGCATCTAGTGCTTCAAGTTTTTCTTTAGCGTTATCAAGACTAAAAACATCTGCCATAAATAAACCATCCTTTCTATTCTCGCTGCTTTATGAACACAAACGATTGTGGTTCGTTAAAAAATAGACGTACCACAGATCATTTTTACCCAAAAAGATTGAGTTCATACAAAAAAGTTATGCATAAGTCAGTATGTTCTCAATTTTCAGATAATTCAATTATACAGTTTTTGGTACAAAAAGAAAAGGGACTATTACAAATCTGATTTGATTTGCCAGAGTCCTTTTTCTTTTTGAGGGCTATTTTGCAACAGCAGTACAGCCTTTGAGAAATATTTATTTTCCAGAAATGGCGGTTCTGTAATAGTACTGCACCGTTAAAAAGTAGAAGCAGAGATAGATGAAAATATACATGCCAACGGATATGAGTATAGGCACCACAAGCGAACTCATCATAAGGGTTTCAAATGCGCGTAATGCAAAGAGTGCGTGTAAAATCCCTAAGATGATTGGCAGACTGAACATAACAGCCATTTGCTTGTAGATCGCTTGCTTTATCATAGGATGACTGTAGCCGATTTTTCGCATAATAGTGTACTTATCTTGATCTTCTTCGGCCTCATTAATCATTTTGAAGTAGAGAATTGAGCCGGTTAGGATTAAAAAGACAATGCCCATGAATATTCCAGAGAAGAGCATGAGCCCTTTCATGTCACCAAGATTGATATAATTTTTATAGAAGCTATACAATTCAACGCCTTCATATGAATTCACAATAGAGCTGAGAGCCTCATCAAGTTGTCCCGCTTTTTTATCATCTTGTATGCTATAAGCATGAAAATATGTTTTTAAAGGCGCGTTGAGTTGATTGTAAGCGTCATCTTCTAGGATATAAACAGGGGACTCTCTTTGGGTGGTGAGGTAGTAAGGCAACACGCTAGAAATTTTTAATTCATGTGAGGATTGATTGGCGGTGTAAATCTGTTTGATACTACTATAATCATACCATCCCTTTGCTGCATATGGATCCATCGCGATAAATTCACCTGAGGGTACAGAAATTTCGCTCAAATGGTGACTTTTTAAGTAGAGGTTTGCAGTGGATTCGGATACAAAGTAAGCGTCTCTATTTTGGGGGATATAAAAGGCATTTTCCTTGTTGGTATTCGTATCCTCTGAGACAACTTCAAGTGGAATAATGGAAGCTTCGATATTGTATTCATAAACCAGTGGATGATCGGATTTGCCGATTGTGTCCATAAAAGCAGAGGCAATCTTATTTTCTTGACTGAGATCATCATACTGATAAATATAGGCATGTGGATAGCGATTATGTGTGCTTTGGTCGTAGTCAAAGAAGAAGGAATAGCAAACGCCAAAAGCTGTTAAAGTCGTCGCACTTAATATTGCAATTAAAGCAAGTGTACGTGCATGGGTCCTAATGCGGTAGACGATATTGGAAATTGCAATTAGATGATCCCCTTTGTAATAAAAGCCTTCGAATCTTTTAAGCGATTTAGTAAAGGTTACAATCACTGATGAAAAGAGCCCAAATGTGCCGAGGATCACTAGAAGCAAAACAGCAAGTGCAATGAGCGCTAAATATTGATTGAGCATATGTTGTGATAAGTAATAGCCCAAGCCTAAGCAAGCAATAGAAGCTAATGATAAAATAAAACTCGTCTTAGGTTCTTTTTCTACTTTTTTAGAAGCTGAAAAAAGTTCGATAATTTGAAATCTATAAATTAGTGAGGCGCTGTGAATAGAAGCAACCACAAAGAGGATGACAAATATGATTCCCGTATCTAAAACCGCTCTAAGAGGCACTGAAAAACCGACTTCCACAGGGATTTCCATAAGTTTCAAAACCAGCATCATAAAAAATTTTGAAAATAAAATACCGATCAATATGCCCAAGGTAAGGCTTAAAACCATAACGAGCATATTTTCAATAAAGAGCATCCTTGCAACTCTCTGCTTGGGAACACCAAGAAGTGTATAGAGTGCTACTTCTTTTTTCCGTTTCTTCGTAAAAAAAGCATTACAGTACCAAATGAAGACTGCGGTAAATAAAACGAGAACTACACTGGACATATTCATAATCACTTGAAACTTCTGAGAAGTATCCGCAGCAAACATAATTTGAGAATTGTATTTGATTGAACAAAAAATGTAATAGAAAGTGATGGCAATTGTCACTGAAAAAATGTAAAGCAGATAGTTCTTAAAGTTACGGTGAATATTTTTGAGTGCTAAACTAGAGAAGGTCATTAATACCACCTCCAAGAGCCCCTAGTGTGGATATGATCTTATTATAAAAGGGCTTTCGGTTGCCATCGCTGTAGATTTCAGTGAACATCTTACCGTCTTTGATAAAGATAATGCGGTCGCAGTAGCTAGCAGCGTAAGGGTCATGGGTTACCATCAAAAGAGTTGCATTTTGATTTGTATTGAGTGCCCTCATGGATTCCAGTAGCTTTTGAGAAGATTTAGAATCCAGCGCGCCAGTGGGTTCGTCTGCAAGAATGAGCCTTGGCCGGTTGATCATCGCTCTTGCAGCAGCCGTTCTTTGTTTTTGACCTCCAGAGATTTCGCTTGGATACTTATGAAGAATATCGGTTATCCCAAGCAGTTTAGAGGCAGCTTCAATGCGTGTTTTTATCTCTAGTGAGGGGACGTTACCAATAGCAAGTGGCAGCAGAATATTTTCTTTTACATTTAAAGTGTCCAGCAAATTAAAGTCCTGAAAAATGAAACCGAGCTTTTCGCGTCTGAAATCGGCGAGCGCTTTTTTCTTGATGGTGGCAATGTCGGTTTGTTCGTAGAGAATTCGACCTGCGGTAGGCGTATCTATGGTGGAAATAACATTCAATAATGTACTTTTTCCGCTACCTGAAGGGCCCATAATGCCTAAAAATTCGCCTTCGTGAACTTCAAATGAAAAATGGTCCAGTGCTAAAGTCTGATTGTTTTTTGAACCATAGATTTTGGTGATGTTTTCTGCACATAGTATTTTGGTCATGGGTTGCTCCTTTTTAAAACTAAAATGACGTTGATTGTACTTTAAGTATAAGAGCATGTGAAGTTTATGACCATCGAATGAACTTACAAATGCGTGTGCTACCTTACAATTGTGTAAGGTTCCATCTTTGGGGGACGAGTGCTCTGGCTTAAGCTTTAAAAAGAGAGACGTCATAATAGTCGCTAGGACGTTTAAATCTCAGTGTGGCTGTCGTGAGATTAGCTTCTGAGGTGAGCCATAAATCATGACCTAATTTTTCGCAAGATTTCTTTGCAAGGTAGAGTCCCATACCTGTGGATTGATTTTGAGAACGCACATTAGAACCTGTGAAACCTCTTTTAAAGACTCGATTGAGATCAGAGGGTGCAATGCCGACGCCCTGGTTTTGAATCTTGAGAATGCAAAATGGGTTGGTACACTCTGTTTTAATTGTGAGTTTAGAGTGATGATCGGCATATTTGATGGCGTTAGAAATCAGTTGGTCTAAAATAAATTTTAACCATTTATCATCCGTGAGCACGTTAAGATCTTCGATATTGAGATCGATTTTCAGAGATTTTAAAATAAAAGCAGATTTAAATTGTTTAAAGGCGCGATTAAAAATATCATTTAAAGCATGAGATTTTATATGATAATCATCTGAAAAACTTTCAAGCCGAGCATAAAATAGCGTTTGATTGATGTAGTATTCTATACTGTCAATTTCTTTGTTTAGGTTTTGATGTGCAGTATCATAAGGTAAGGTCTCAAGGAGCATCTTTGCTGCCGAAAGCGGGGTTTTTATGCCGTGAACCCAGCTGTTTATAAAGTCTCTAAATTTCAATTGCTCCAGTTGATGCTTGGTGATATCATCATCCTTTTGACGTGTGGTCTCCTGCATGCGCAAGATCGCTTTACGCGTAACAGGATCTAGTGTAGAAGGCGGATCGAAGTCGAAATGGTCCAGCCAGTTTAAGTTGGACTTGAATTTTTGAAAATCCCAAATGAAAAATAAAACACTCCAAAAGAGAATGAGTCCATTGATGTAGATGATGCTCGAGAGGGTAAGCTTCATAAATGGATCAAGCATAAAAACAGAGGATATGGTTATCGCGATAATGAACTGGAGTATAAACCAAGTTTTGCGATATTTAAAATAATTTTTGAACATTTATGGAATACCCTTGCCCTTTCTTAGTTTGGAGCCAATCGGTTAAAGACAGTGACTCTAGTTTTTTTCGAAGACGATTGATGTTAACGGTGAGTGTATTGTCATCTACGAAGCTTTCGTGATCCCAGAGTGTGCGCATGATGTCTTCTCTTGTGACGATTTGCGGCGCTTTTTCAATGAGGCGCTTTAAAATTCGAAGTTCATTTTTGGTCAGTGGGGTCGTGGCATCAAAGTAAGTTGCGGTCATTTGGTCTAGGTTTAATATGAGATGCTCATACTCAATAAGTGAGAGCGTGTTGTCTTGGTAAGCGTAACTTCTTCTGAGCAGTGCTGTAATCTTGGCGAGCAAAAGGTTGAGATCAAAAGGTTTTGTAATGTAATCATCTGCACCGAGGTTGATCGCCATGATGATGTCCATGTTGCCATCACGAGAGGACATAAAGAGTATGGGCAATGTCGCATGTTCTCGGATCTTTTGACAAAAGTAATAACCATCAAATTTAGGCAGTGTGATGTCCATGAGGATCAGATGTGGTGCATAAGCAATAAAGTGCTCCATGACGTTATCAAAGTCTGTGACGATAGAAGCTTCGTAGCCCCATTTTTCGAGTGTATCTTTAAGGGTGGATGCGATTGTAAAATCATCTTCCACCACCATGATCTTGTACATTCTTACCTCCTGCTGTAATCTCATTGGATCGATTGCCTTTTAGTAGTATTATACTGAATTTTAGAATCAATATGAGGGTTTTAATTGAATTTTAAGATTGCATCTGAAATTTGATTTCTGACATTTATTTTGGGCTATGGTATAATGATTTCAATAATAATGTGATTGAGGTTGAAGAGATGCCAATCAAAGATGTCTTTAAAGAAAAGTGGCAATATATGACGGGGTCAATTTATATCCCGAAAGAACTTTTAGAGGCCAAGGGTGATTTACTTGTACATATAAGTGATACGCCTTTAATGAGCTACGATGCCATCAGCCACCTGTTAAAAAGACTTAATCCCAAATGGATTATTCATACTGGGGATTTAGTGGATAATATTAAACTTGAACTTTCCTTTTCAAAAATTGATCTCTATAGGCAGCATATTGCTAAACTCACAAGAATGTTAGAAATGACTAATAGTGAGGTATATATATCACTGGGGAACCACGATCACTATGATTCCATAATGGCACTTAATCCGCCTTTTCATATTTGTAAAAAAGCGGATGTGCTGACAATAGGCACATTTGCAATAGCTTATGCCCATTATATTGAACTCTTAAAAGCTTATGATGCCGATATTTATCTTTTTGGACATAATAAATATCACAAAACAGAGGTGAGCACAGGGGGACAGCTCTACTTAAATGGATTAGAACAGATTACCGTGATGGATATTACCAATAAACAGTACTTTTTTTTAAGATATCCCATTGGAACAGATGATTCGAGACTGCTTCGAATGAGGATAGGGATATAGAGGTATGTATGAAGGAGAGGGTCTTATGATGTCGTTCGTTAGAAGTGGTCCTAAGGTGCTCATTATTGAGCCTGAAAATGAAGCTAATTTTAAAAAGTTTATCTTAAAACATTTTGACAGCAAATTATTGCTCGAAACAGTTTTGACTTTTGATGATGCGATTTCAGAGATGAATCAGCATCAAACACTTGTCTATCTTGCGGATAATGCAAAAGAGAACATCCGAAAATTTAACCGAGAAAAATGTATCATTATTAACGAAGGGGCACAAAATTTTCTCATGTATGCGATCAATCACAACATGGCAACGGAGATCAGGCAGATTAGGAAAGCGCCTAGAATTGTAATCATGCAGGTGATCGGCAACATGGACTCGACGATTGATAACGTCGCGGATGATTTTGAGGGTGTGATTGAGCCCATTAAGGAAAGCTTTAATGGCCATACTCAAGGCACGGTGGTGTGTTTTACTAAAGCCAATATCAATAAAAATGTAAAATTCAGTGATATGTATGAACATGCGGTATTTACAGAAGTTCATTTTTCAGAAGTGATCAAAACATTAGACAATCATTCCTTAAAATATATCAATAGAAACTTGGATAAACAGGAGTGGTATGATTTGACCATTAAAATATATGACAGTTATGAAGCTTATAAATTACAGTATGACCGTTTGGTTCATGTGCTCGATAAGCTTGGTGCAGGCATTATATTGAGGGAAGGTTGGGGAGAAGATGCCGCTAAGATATTTCTCATCGTGGGCGTCTATAAAGTAACACTATTTACTTATCTAACGCCCCATGAAATTAAAAAGATATTACTTGCGCTGGAATATCTAGAAAACGGTGAGCGTATTGTGGATTATGATCTCTTCTATAAGAAGAAAAAAGTGCACTGGGATGAGGTCAGAATCAAAGGCGTCAGGGGGAAGGAAGCATTAAGTCTGCGCTATAGACACGAGCTCTACAAGAAGCTAGAACAAAAGGATGTTGAGACGTTAATAAATATGGAAGAATACATTTTTGTATCTCGATAAAGGTTAAGTAGAGCATAAGGTAATCACTTGAATTTTCAATTCAAGTGATTTAGGTGTTGTTTTTAGGCTTAATTTGGTATAATGGAATAAAATAATATGTATACAATATTGTCAATGAATTCGGAGGAGAAAGAAATGAGCATAAAATATTCAGTGGTCGCTGTTGCCTATAAGGATGTTACACCAGATGTTGAAGCAATCGTTAAAAAACACAGTATTAGAGAAATTGATGAGCCTTCTGATGTTGTTGAGTTTTCTAATTATGGGAGACAGTTTGATCAGGATGCGAGAGCTGGCATCTATTTAGAATGGTACCAAAAAAATATACTCAAGCATTTAGCGGAAGGCTATAATGTTGTATTGCTTGAAATTCCTTACTCTTCAGATAAATCTGTCATGGAAGTTCTAAATAGTATTGATGAAAAACTAGGGGATCATTTGCTTGTCATTGAACACGATGAAGTATAAAATTTGACTTTCACAGGTTAAACATTCCTGCTCCAAGCTGGACGAAGACTAATGAGTATATCATTGTCCGTCAAAACGATGTTTTAACGGGCCCGTCTTCGTCTAACCGCTTCTCGCAGGCTAAACATTCCTGCTCCAAGCTGGACGAAGACTAATGAGTATATCATTGTCCGTCAAAACGATGTTTTAACGGACCCGTCTTCATCTAACCGCTTCTCGCAGGTTAAACATTCCTGCTCCAAGCTGGACGAAGACTAATGATATGGCTGACGAAAGATTTTCGTCGGCTTTTTTAAAATTAAAAAGAGAGGTTGACAATGACAATTACTTTTTTAGGACATGCGGCGTTTTTAATAGAGACAGATCAATTTACATTGATGATAGATCCTTTTTTACAAAATGGGATTACCAAGATGAAGGTAGCTGATTTTACGCAAATCGACTATATCTTAGTGACTCATGGGCACGAGGATCATATCGGGAGTACGGTTGACTTAGCGAAGCAAACAGGTGCAACTGTTATTTTGAACCCCGAGCTTGCACATCATCTTAACAAGGTTGGCGTAAAGACACATACGATGCACATAGGTGGTAAAAAGAGTTTTGAATTTGGGAGTGTGAAGATGATCCCTGCACTTCATGGATCCTCTATCATGATTGATGGTGAACCAAAAGAAGGCGGAAATCCTTGTGGTTTTCTCATAGAGATAGAGGAAAAAATACTCTATCACGCAGGAGATACAGGTCTCTCTATGGAAATGCAGTTGCTTGAGTCGGCTGAAATTGACCTTGCGATGCTTCCGATTGGGGGCAATTACACGATGGATATCACGGATGCACTGAAAGCTGTTGGAATGATCAAACCTAAAAAAGTAATTCCAATGCATTACAATACATTTCCTATGATTCAGACCGATGAGGCGCTGTTTATAGAAGGTGTTAAGAAACTAAAATGTGGAACGGAAGCAATTTTATTAGGGGGGGATGAATCGTATGAACTATAAAATGGAAATCACCTATGAGGGGACAAAATATAGGGGCTGGCAAAGACTGAAAAATAGTGATATGACGATTCAAGGTAAAATTGAAGCTGTTTTATCCAGATTTTTAGGGGTAGAAACTGAAATTAATGGCGCAAGTAGAACGGATTCTGGTGTACATGCACTTTGTCAGCTTGCCAACTTTAAAACAGAGATGGCTGTTGATGTGTCTGAACTTAAAGCTTACATGAATCAATACCTGCCAGAAGATATTTGTATCCGAAATATTGGGGCGGTTTCAGAATCGTATCATGCAAGATTTGGGTCTAAAGAAAAGGTCTACCTCTATCGCATCTGGAAGGCAGAATATCCCTCTGTATTTGAAAGGCGAACAGTTACCCAATACAGAGGCGTTTCACTTGATGTTGAAGCTATGAAATCTGCAGCGCACATTCTCGAAGGTGAACATGACTTTAAAGGGTTTTGCACAGATAAAACGAAGAAGTCCACTGTGAGAAAAATTAATGCCATAACTTTTTCAGAAACAGATGAGGAACTTAAAATATTCGTTGAAGGCAATGGATTTTTGTATAATATGGTCAGAATTATTGTGGGCACATTGATGGAAGTTGGTTCGGGTCAAAGGACCGCGGAAAGTGTTAAACGCATTATAGAGACTGGCGATAGGAATATCGCAGGAGAAACAGCGCCGCCACAAGGCTTAATATTGTACAAGATAGAAAACAGTTCTGTGTAATAATTTCGGAAGGCGAAATAATTAAGAAAGTCAATTGGATGAGACTTATTTGAGGAGGCTATGGTGAAAACGTTATATTTAGATTGTTTTGCGGGCATCAGTGGAGATATGTTCATGGGAGCTATGGTGGATTTAGGGGTTGATTTTGAAATGCTAAAATCAGAGCTAAGCAAACTGGGGCTTGATCATGAATTTGATATAGAAATGAGAAGAGATTCAAAGCTTGGCATATTTGGTACAAAAGTAGATGTGATAGACCATAATCATTTGAGTCACAGTCATGAGGATCATAATGATGCACACGAGCATTCGCATGAACACAAGCATGCACACGAGCATTTGCACGAACATGTGCATTCGCATGAGGCGGATCACAGCCACGGGCATGCACATCAGGGTCACAATGGACATACACATGAAGCGCATCACGATCATAAACACGCTCATACACATGATCATGACCAGCTTAGAAATTTCGGTGAAATAAAAAAAATAATTCAAAAAAGTTCACTTTCGGAACGTGTCAAAGGGGACAGTTTAAAAATCTTTGAACTCATAGCAAAGGCAGAGGCGAAGATACATGGTAAAGCAGTAGATGAAGTCCATTTCCATGAAGTGGGTGCAATTGATTCTATTGTGGACGTGATTGGTGCTGCCATTTGTATGGCGTTGCTCGAAATTGATACTGTTTTAGCATCTCCAATAGAAGTAGGCGACGGCTTTGTTAAGTGTGCACATGGTAAAATGCCAGTGCCTGCACCAGCAACGGCTGAAATTTTAATAGGTGCCCCGACACTTTCAAAAGTCAAAGGCTATGAGATGACCACGCCAACAGGAGCAGCAATTATCAGCGCATTTGTAACCGATTTTCCCGAGAACAAGCGGATGAAAGCTCAAAAGATCGGTTACGGTATGGGAACAAGAAATTTAGAGATTCCCAATTGTCTTAGAGCGATAATCGTAGAGGATCAGAAAAACCAGTCTCAATGGATTATAGAAACCAATATAGATGATATGAGCTCTGAACAACTTGTGTTTGCAGAAGAGCGGTTGTTTGCTGTGGGAGCACTGGATGTCTATAAGACCGCCATCATTATGAAAAAGGGTAGACCAGCTATTAAAATGACGATCTTAGCAAAGACAGAAGACATAGAAGCACTTCAAAAGATTTTATTCACTGAAACCACAAGTATAGGATTGCGCAAGTATTCTGTGGATAAAGTGATGCTAGACAGAGCTTATCAACAGGTTGAAACTCAATACGGCAGCGTGACCATTAAAACAGCGCTTTTAGAGGGCAAAATTGTAAATCAAAAACCAGAGTATGAAGAATGCAAACGCTTAGCGCTTGAAAATCAGGTGACACTTTCTGAAATCTATAAAACAGTGAATGAGGCGTTGATGAAATGAATATAGAAGAAAGCACGATGAATATAAATCAGGCCATAGAGAAATTGAGAAAAGTAGAACCTAAATTTGAGATATTGTGTAAGACGCTAGAAGAAACGCCTTCAATTGTGGTGGCATTTTCGGGTGGCGTTGATAGTACATTTTTAGTGGCGGTTGCATCTGTGGTGGCAAGACGTGTTATGGCACTTACGGTGAGATCTCCTTATATCGCAACATGGGAAATAGAAGAAGCAGTAGATTTGACGAAAGTCTTAAATCTGGAACATCATATTTTAGAAGCGACGATTCCAGAGACTATAAAGTACAATCCAAGTGATCGATGTTATTTATGTAAACGCGAGATTTTTAGTAAGATCAAAAAAATAGCTGAAAAAGCGCATTACAATACGGTCTGTGATGGTTCAAACTATGATGATCTTGGTGATTATAGACCGGGTATGAGAGCACTTAAAGAGCTTGAAATCAAAAGCCCTCTCCTTGAATGCCAAGTCACTAAAGCTGAGATTAGATCGTGGTCGAAGACTTTAGGGCTTGAAACTTGGGATAAACCCCCTTATGCGTGTTTATTAACCAGAATGCCTTATGATACTTTGGTTGAACCAGAAGCACTTAAAATGATTGAAAAAGCAGAAGCCTTTATTATAGATATGGGGATTAGAGCGATCCGCGTACGAAAGCACAATGATTTGGCTAGAATTGAAGTGGATGCTAAAGAAATGTCTAAAATGCTCAATCTCAAGGTGATATCTAAGGTCGTAGAGGCGCTAAAAAGTTATGGCTTTAATTATGTGACATTAGATCTTGCGGGCTATAAAATGGGGAGTTTCAATGATACCCTTGAAAAGGAGTAATCTATGAATCAAAATCAATTAGAATCGTTATTACAAAAGGTTAAGCAGTCTGAAGTTACCATAGAAGATGCAATGAAAACACTTTCTGCGCTACCATTTGATGACCTTGGATTTGCCATGATTGATCATCATCGTCATCTCAGGGTGGGTTATCCTGAGGTGATTTATTGTGAAGGGAAAACCACAGAACAAGTGATAAAAATATTTGACAATATGTCTTCAAGACATGTCAATGTGCTCGCTACAAGAGCGTCAGCGGTACTTTATGAAGCGATCAAGCCCCTTTATATGGATGCGAAATACAATGAAGCCGCAAGAGTGATTACTTTGACTTATGAGGCAGTGCCTATGACGGATGACTACATTGCCATCGTTGCGGCAGGGACTTCAGATTTACCAGTGGTTGAAGAAGCTTATGAAACTGCAGTTGCATTTGGAAATCGCGTGGAGAAAGTCGTGGATGTTGGCGTTGCGGGTATACACCGATTGTTCGCAAGACTAGATGTGATTAGAGGTGCCAAAGTGGTCGTCGTTGTTGCGGGCATGGAAGGCGCGCTTGCAAGTGTTGTGGCAGGTCTTGTGGATAAACCTGTGATTGCAGTGCCTACCAGTGTGGGTTATGGAGCAAGTTTTGGTGGGATCAGCGCACTTCTTACAATGCTGAACAGCTGTGCTAGTGGTGTGACGGTGGTTAATATAGATAATGGCTTTGGTGCGGCTTATGCGGCATCACAGATTAATAGACTGTGAAATGTAACACATGTTACCGAAATCTCTTTTTAATTAATATATGATTAGCACATAAGGTTGAAGGCTATAAAGTAGATGGATAGGAAAATAGTTACAATATCCATTGCTGATTTGAATTGAGTTCAACTGCGAAAAGGTATTTAATTAAAGGGTATATAATTTGAAAGGAGATTCAAGATGAGTATGTTTTGTTATCAATGTCAAGAGGCAGCAGGCGGAAAAGGCTGCACTAAAATCGGTGTATGTGGGAAGACGGACAATGTGGCTAATCTTCAAGACTTATTGATTTATACATTAAAAGGGGTTTCTGAATACAATCAACAAGCAAGAGCAGCGGGGTTAAACACAGTTGAGGCAGATCAAGTGTTACTAGATGGACTATTTACAACTATAACAAATGCAAATTTTGATAAGCATGCAATTTCAGCTAAAATTGAAAACGCAATTAAAGTAAGAGATGCCATTAAAGCAACTTTAGAATCAAATGGTAAGCTTGCTGCTAAGGCCTATCATGATTCAGCAGTTTGGACTGGCGATAGAGCCTCTTTTGAATCTAAATCTACAAGTGGCGTAGGCGTTTTATCCACAGTGAATGAAGATGTGAGAAGTCTTAGAGAACTCATTACTTACGGCTTAAAAGGGATTGCAGCTTATGCAGAACATGCAGCAAACTTAGGTTTTGCAGATGAAACAATTTATGATTTCATCGAAAAAGCACTTCTCGCAACACTTAATGACAGCTTATCAGCAGACGAGCTCGTGGCATTGACACTTGAAACGGGTAAATATGGCGTTAATGTAATGGCACTTCTCGATAAAGCAAACACAACTTCTTATGGCAATCCTGAAATCACTGAAGTTAACATCGGCGTGGGCACAAAGCCTGCGATCTTAATTTCAGGTCATGATCTTAAAGATATGGAAGAACTTTTAGCACAAACTGAAGGCACTGGCGTGGATGTTTATACACATTCAGAAATGCTGCCAGCACATTACTACCCAGCGTTTAAAAAATACGATCATTTCGTGGGCAACTACGGTAATGCTTGGTGGAAACAAAAAGAAGAATTTGAATCGTTTAACGGACCGATCATCTTCACAACGAACTGTATCGTACCACCAGCAGATTCATATAAAGATAGAGTTTATACCACTGGTTCAGCTGGTTTTGAAGGCTTTAACCACATTCCAAATAGAGCAGATGGCAAAGCGAAAGATTTTAGTCAAATCATAGAGCATGCTAAGAAATTACCAGCACCAACAGAAATCGAAACAGGTAAAATCGTCGGTGGCTTCGCACATAATCAAGTGATTGCACTTGCAGATAAAGTGGTTGACGCTGTGAAAACAGGCGCAATCAAGCAATTCTTCGTTATGGCAGGCTGTGACGGTAGAATGAAATCAAGAGATTACTATACGGATTTTGCAAATGAACTTCCAAGTGATACAGTGATTTTAACGGCTGGCTGTGCAAAATACAGATACAACAAGTTAAACCTTGGTGATATCGGTGGCATTCCTAGAGTATTAGATGCAGGTCAATGTAATGATTCTTATTCACTGGCAGTTATTGCACTTAAGCTCAAAGAAGTCTTTGAACTCAACGACATCAACGCGTTGCCGATTTCTTATAACATCGCATGGTATGAGCAAAAAGCAGTAATCGTATTACTTGCCCTCTTGTACCTTGGCGTTAAAAATATCAAGCTCGGACCAACACTTCCAGCGTTCTTATCACCAAATGTAGCAAATGTTCTTGTTGAAACGTTTGGTATCAATGGTATTGGAACGGTTCAAGAAGATATTGTACAATTCTTAGGTTAATTTTAGAATTTTAAAGAACGTAGTAGGGTTCATGCAAAACTGGCTTTTGACAAAGCTAAAGAATTTCCAAAATAGAGAGATTGAAATAGGGTAAAATGAGGCCCCCATAAATCGTGCAGTATGTGCATGGATCTGTGGGGGCTTTGTTTGTGCAGATATCTTACAAAGCGTATATAACCCTTGAGGAGATGTCCCCCACTTCTCAAAGTGGGGGTTCATATTCCTAATTCATTGGGAGTCCAAACGCCCACTGAATGCAATCCGATAGGATTGTGCAAGTGTTACGAAGGTAGCGAAGCGGACTGAGTAGACGCTTTGATCCATGAATGATCTGGCAAGTGGTGAACTTATGGTGAAGTTTCCATTTGAATAGTAGATAAACGCCCGCAAATCTTATGTTAAGTGTATAGATTTGCGGGCGCTTTTAATTGACATATACATAAGATGTATTCTATTATTTACATAATAGACATTAAAAAACGAAAGGTAAAGCGATGAAAAGCGACAGACAACTGGCCCTTATAAATCTACTAACGGAGTATAAAATACTGACGGCCCCTATGCTGGCAGAGCGATTTGAAGTTTCCAAACGAACCATCAATAGAGATGTAGATGAACTTTGTCTGGCGGGCATCCCCATCGTTACAACACAGGGCAAAAATGGAGGCATATCTTTAATGGAAGGCTATACCATTGACAAACGCATTCTTAAGAAGGAAGAATTAAAGGATCTCGTCGCTGGCCTTAAGGGGATCGAAAGTATTCGTAAAAGCGGTGCACATAAGCATTTACAGTCTAGACTCTGTGATGATGAAAGCGATATGATCATAGATTTGGCCTCATATTATAAAAATAGTTTGTCCGACAAAATTGAGAAAATCAAAGGTGCGATTAGTGGACGTTATATTATAGAGTTTGAATACTATAATCCTAAAGGGCAGGAAATCAGACGTGCTGAACCTTATAAAATTATGTATAAATGGTCTGGATGGTATCTCCTCGCATACTGTATTGACAAAAAAGGGATGCGTGTTTTCAAACTCAATAGATTATGGGACCTTAA
Organism: Fusibacter sp. 3D3; assembly: GCF_001748365.1. Lineage (GTDB taxonomy): Bacteria > Bacillota > Clostridia > Peptostreptococcales > Acidaminobacteraceae > Fusibacter_A. The sequence goes on from NZ_BDHH01000011.1 coordinate 90,099, forward strand.
GGGCCTCAATCAGATATTTGAACCTCGAAAACTCAGTCAATCCGATTTGGAAATTGGAAGCCATATAGCAGATGATCGGCCAGTTGAAGTCTTATTTGATAAAAGTGTGACGTATTTATTGGTAGAAAATTATGGACCTGATTGCTATGTTGAAACCCCAGAAGGCAAACTTCACTTTAAGGGCTTTTATACAAATGAAAGTTATATCATCAGTTGGCTTCTCAGCTTTGGGAATAAGGCAAAAGTGATTGCACCAGAATCTCTTATTTTGAAACTGAAAGAAAATGTGATGATTTTTGATTAAATATATTTAAACATGACATATAGGTGTCGTGTTATGTATGTTAGAATGTTGTTACGGTTTACGGAATATTGAAGATCAAGCACTTAAATTTGAGGAGGTAACAACATGTATAAGGATATCTTTAAGAAGGCATCGGACATGGTCAATCATTGTGAGGTTGGGTACTTTTCTGTACTTGATGTGAATGGTTATCCCAGCGTTGCCACGAGATCAAACGTTAAATCCAATGGCATTACAGAAATCTTTTTTTCCACGGGAACCAGTGGGGATATGGCAAGTTCGGTCATGAGAAACTCTAAAACAGCCGTTTGTTTTAGAAATGAGGGCGATAACATTTCGTTAATTGGACAAAGTGAAGTCGTTACCGATATGGGGATTAAGAAATCATTGTGGGTAGATTGGTTTATCGATCACTTTCCTGGAGGCGTTGAAGATCCAGAGTACTGCGTGGTTAGGTTTACCACCGAAAGGGTTTCCATGTGGGTGGATAGAAAAGTCTATAAATTTGATATGGATGAGATTACAGGAATTGCAGGAACTGCAAAATAGCCAAAGCGATTGAATGAGATGTTGTTGGAGACTTTCTAATGTGATATACTGGGAAAAAGTAATTGAAACCTTCGAACCTTATTTGATGGCATGGATAGAGGCTCAAATTAAGTGAGGCATTTTCCGAATTCTGAGTCGTATAAATCCTGTTACAAATTAATCAATAAATTTGGAGCCTCCTTGTAATGATATTCAAGGGGCTCTTTTTTTAATCATTTTTTTATTTTGATATAAAAAGCAAACTCAATCCGACTTAATACATATAAGCGCTCTTATGGAGAGGAGAAATAATTTAATGAAGGTAAACGCACAAAATGTGATTTCACAGCTAAAAAAAAGAAATCCTAAAGCACTAGATTATATCGTTGACCAGTATGGCGGTTTAATTTATGCCATTGTTTCAAAGACGCTTTCTGAATTCAAGGGAAGTGGTAGTGTGGAGGAATGTATCAATGATGTTCTACTAGCCATATGGCACAACATCGATAAATTTCAAAAGACGAATAGTTTCAAAAGCTGGATCGCTGCCATTTCAAAATACAAGGCAATAGATTATAGGCGAAAACTGCTAAAAGAATTACGCAATGAAAATTTAGATGAACTGAATGTTGTGGTTGAGATTGGACGTGAAGACTCAACTTCAAGTAGAATTTTAGAAAAAGAAACTCAGGCAGAACTTGTTAAACTTTTGTCTAATCTTAAACCAGAAGATCAAGAGATTTTTATTAGAAGATATTTTGATGATGAGAGTACGGGTGAAATCGCAGCTCATGTGGGCATGAACAGGGCTGCAGTGAACAATAGATTGAGCAGAGGTCGAAAGAAACTGAAGGCAATCATTTTTAGTGAGGTGAATAAATAGATGAAAGACATATACGAACTTCTTAATGAAGCTGATATCCATTTAGACGAATTTGAAGAAAATATGCTTGATGAAGTTTACAGAAAAAAGATTAAAAAAAGAGCAAGGGGACAGATTGAAAATCGAAAAAATCCTTTTGTGCAAAGTTCAAAGATTGCGATTGTTCTTCTTTGTATTTTATTTTCTACAACATTTATTTCTTTTAAGATAAATCCAACTTTTGCAACGAGTATACCTGTATTTGGAAGTATCATTAAAGAAATTTCGGGTTATGGCAATGATCTCTTCGATCAGTATACAGCAGTGATCAATAAATCAGTAGAAAAAGATGGCATAAAGATTACACTGAATGAGGTTATGTTAGATAGTAATCAGCTCAGAATAGCGACAACGATTAACATTGAAAATGCTTATGAAGAAAATTTTTACCCTGCAATGCCAACGGTGTTTATCAATGGCAATATATTAAGGTCTCGTGGGGGAAGTGGAACTGGCGAATATATTGAACCAGGTACGTTGGTTAATATTTCTATGATAGAGGTACACGACACAAAGATTCCTTCAAATATCAACATGAAAATTATGTATGAAAATTTTTCGTATCTAGATAAAAAGGGTGAAAATAAAATGATAAAGGGTCCTTGGGTGTTTGATTTTGCGATCTCTAAAGCTGCGATTGAAAGCAAGACTGAAACCTATAAGCTCAAAAGAAAAGTGGTCTATAATGACGTGGAGATGTATCTAAAAGACATAACGATTACCCCACTCACAACACATTTGAAGTATACATTTAGGGGTAAAAGGCCAATAAATTTTTTAATAATGGATGAGAAGGGAAACGCACTGATAGAGGAAATGTCTGGTTTTGGAACGGGTCATTTGTTAGATATTTTATTCAGAAAAACGAGAGGAGAAGTGAACTTTTCTGCGGTACCAGAAGGCTCTAAGACACTTACCGTGATTCCGTATTATGAAAATAGAGGTATAGATCAAGATGAGATTAGAACAATTCCAATAAAATTCGAAGGTAAATTGCCACTTGAATTAGAACAAGATGATCAAAATAAGATTATTATTTATCATGTGGAACGCAGAGCTGATAAAGTCTATGTTGATTTCAAGACAGAGGGCATTTCTTATCAGATCCAAGAATATCGATTGTATCTATATGGTGATCAGAATGAACGCTTAGAGGGCATCGCAGATGATGAAAGCCGTTACAATGTTGAAGGTAGTGCTGATATGCTCACAGCTGTGTTTGAAGATCATCCAGAGAGCGCACTTTATTTTGGAACAGATACGATGGCAGATATAGATATAATTGAAGGGGCGGCGTTTACAATTGATTTAAGTGATCGGTAGTAAATATGTATATCAGAACAAATAATTAAAATTGAAAAAATTAAATATGAAGATTTATGGAAAGGGGTTGAAGCAAGACCAAAAGGCTCATACATTCAACTAAAACGGGCAAAGTAACAGTACTTAATCACAGAGGAGATGTTGTTTCCAGAACACTTAATAGCATATTGTAGGTGTTTACTATTTATGATAAAATTACGTTAAGTGGAGTGTGAAAGTGATGATAGAGATATATGATAATTATAAAGAATTTGGTATTTTAACAAGAAAAATTACTGAAGGTAAAGAGTTCGATATGGTAAGAAAATTTATTGATTTTAAGAAAAATGAATTCAATAAAACTTCAGAAAATGATCTTGCTATATTCATTGAGCCTAAAGTGAATAATGCGTATCCAGATGTTGTTTTTGTAGAATATAATCCAGATAATTATGAAAAATGGATACCAAACAGAAATAATATTTCTAATATAGAACTAAAAATTTTGTATCATATGATATCATCAGGTCCATTGAATGCAAGTGATATTGTTGCTCAATTAGGTGTTAATTGGAAAGATGTGATGCTTTCAGTTGAAAAATTATATGATTCTAAATTAATACAAAGAAGAAATAAAAATTGGAGTGTAAAAAGCAAGAAAACGATATTTTTAAACAAAATTGAAGCCGTAGAAGCAAAAATTGGTAAGGTAAATGATGTTTTGCAACAAGCAATAATTAACAAAGCTTTTGCTTCTGAAAGTTATATTTTGTCGAATAAAAATGCAAAAGTTAATGCCACATGGGATAAGTTTGAAGAGTTTGGAATTGGCATTTACTTGAATGAGGATGATCATTTTTTAAGGTACAAGAAATCAAATATTAATTCGTTTCCAGTAAGTTTTCAATCAATTTTATTTAATGAATGGATTGGAAGAATCTTAAATTCATCTGATTATAGAGGAGCAATTAATGATTAGTAATGGAGCTATTAAAGAAATTATTTCTGATTTTGAAATAATCAAAAGTTTTCCTAAAAGTGGTCAGAAAAGTGTACACTTAGTGAAAAATAAGAATGAGCAGTTATTAATTTTAAAAGTAGTTAGTGAATCTGATGAAAGAGTCAAACGAGAAATTGATATTGTAACACAAAACAAAATAAGTAATGTGCCAAAGATAATATCAGTAAATAAAATTGAGTATGAAGGTGAATTATATCTGTTAATATTTGAAGAATTTATTCAAGGTGAAACATTAAAAGAAAGATTAGTAAAAGAGAAGTTAACAACAAAAGAAAGTATGAAATTGTTGGAAAGTCTATTGAAAATCTGTGTTGAATTAGAAGAAATTGGTGTGGTGCACAGGGATATTAAACCAGATAATATTTTAATTAGGAAGGAAGAATTTTTTCTTATAGATTTTGGAATTGCAAGGTTGCTAAATGATAAATCATTGACTATGACTCAGGCTAAAATGGGACCACACACGCCAGGCTATGGAGCACCAGAATTGTTTCAGTATAGTAAAAAAAATATTGATTCTAGGGCTGATTTATTTTCGATTGGTGTAGTTGTATTTGAAAGTATAACTGGTACGCATCCTTTTATTACAGGTGATGAACGAGATGTAAATCAAATATGGTACCAAACGGTAACTGTAACACCTAAGCATTACATTATTAAAGGCGATACAGCTTCACAATTGATAGGTTTTATAATGACGTTAATGCAGAAACATATCACTAGAAGACCACCATCCGCCAAACAGGCTTTTGAGTGGTATAAAGCAATAGTGCCAACAATAATATATTAATAAAGGGGGGCTTATGGAATTTTATCTACAGTTTGCACATGGAATGAAGAGTATGACCATAGAAATGGCCAAAAAATGGGGTGGTGTCAAGGTGATTTTAAGCCCTAGAGATATTACTCCAGAACAACTAAAAAAATGGAGTTCAGATTTTAAAAAAAATAATGTTGAGTGCCTTTTTGATCCTCAATGCTATTTTCCTAAAAGTAATCATAAGAAGTTATCACAATATGATTATTGGGATAACTCATTGGCAACAAACATGGGTTCAATGCTTAGCTATGAGGAGCAATTAATTGAAAAAGTTTTATCATATAATAATGTTGTTGAAACAAAAAAATTTATTATTCCTTCATACTTAATAAATTATAGTGAAGATTGGTTGATAAAATGGAAAAAATATTCAGAAAAAGTTGTGGATGCTGCTAATAAAATTGAATTAAGTAAGGAGAAATTATTGACACTAGTTTTACCTAGTGAGTTGCTCCTTCAACATGAAGAAGTGATAGAAAAATTTATTGAGGAAGCGATTACATTGGATATTGATGGATACTATATTGTTCCTCAACCACCAGAGGAAAAGTATTTGGTTGATAATCCATTATGGTTTACTAATCTAATGCTTATATGTGCAGCTTTAAAGCTTAATGAAAAAAAAGTGATTGTAGGTTATGGTAATCATCAAATGTTGAGCTTAGCAACAGCTAAAATTGATGGATTTGCTTCTGGAACTTATTTGAATGCAAGAAGATTTTCAAATAAATATGATGATCAAGATATGGGGATTAAGAGAAAAACAACTTGGTATTATTGTCCACAAGCAATGTCAGAATACAAGATTTCATTTTTAGATAGTGCATATAGTAGTGGAAGTATAATGCTTTTAAAACCTGATGAGGGATTAACAAATGAATATAGTGATTTACTATTTTCTAATGTAATGCCATCCACAGTTCAGTTTAATGAGACTAAAGCTTTTATGCATTATTTTCATTGTTTAAAAGAACAGATCAAAATGTACTCAAGAGATACCTATACTGAAACAAAGGCAGCAAATGAATTGTTGCTTGAAACAGCTGAAAGAAGAATTGAGTTGCTTGAAAAAAGAGGTGTATTTGCACAAACGCGAAGTTTTAAAGATGTTGTTGATGTAAATAGAGCTGCTATTAGTCGATTACATACAGCAAGAGGTTTTTTATTAGAGCATTCTTGGAATTCTTTATAATAATTGTACGAAACTGCACTTTTTATATGGTATCCTTATCGGATAGAAAGCTATGAAGCATGGCTTCTGAAGGTTAATTAAAAACCTTCTCGGATTCTTGCTTATTTTCATGTAACAAAAGAAGAGGCGCATGAGCAGAAAAAAATCCAAAGTGCCGATGAATGGGTTTCAAAAATCTAATATTTAAATCTAAGGTTTATGGAATTTACAACTCCTTATTTCTAGTTTGATTCAGCAGAATGTAGATTTTTAACGAAAAAAAGAGCTAGATTGATGGGATCTAGCTCTTAATCATCAAGATAGGAAGTTAAGTTATTTAAACCTGCACCAAAGTAGTTGGCAGAAGGCTTTAGATAGTCATATGAGGACTCGCCCCTCTTTTTAAATTCTACGACCTTACCTGAAACTTGTTTAATGGTTTCAGGTTCATTATTCTTTACAGTATAAGCTTCTAGTTTCATAATAAGACCTCCATATTTTATAGTTTGAGTAAGAATCCAAGGTGTATAAAAATCCTTTACATGGTATATATATGCAATTTAGGGTATAAAAATCCTCATCCATTTTTACAATAGGACGAGGCTAATTGCGGAACCACTTATTTATACCAAAGTCTTTAAAGGAACTACCCAAATTCATTGATTCATTCGCAACCATTGTGGTTAGAAATCTGATTGCGAAGTGTCAGTATATTTATACTGAACAGTTATATTAATAGGTATTATAACAAGGGCAGAATCGTCTGTCAATACAAATTGTGAGAATATTTTTAAAAAACTAATAATTTGTTAGAGTGTCAAAAGTAGTTTCTAAAATGTTCTCGTAGGACGGACTTTGAATGTTCAAGAAAATATAACATTTCCTTGATTGAATTATAGAGCCGTTATGGTTATACTGAGGAGAGGACTTCACAAGGAGGTGAAATATATTATGGAGAATACAAAAAGAATTAAAGCAGTGATCTCAGACCTTGATGGTACACTTTTAAATCAACATCATACCTTAAGTGAATTGAGCAAAGAGACCATTAAAGTATTAAAAGATCATGGTGTACAGTTTTTAATAGCAACCGGGAGGCACCATTGTGATGCAAAGAAGATTAGAGAACGTTTGGATGTAGAGGCTTTTATTATTGCAGCTAATGGTGCAACAGTACTTAATCCAGCAGGTGAAATCATTCATCAAGCGGTGATGAATCCCGAAGTTGTCGCACGATTACTAGAGCTAGAAATTGGAGAAGGTGTTTTTAAAAACATTTATCAAGAAGACCATTGGATGGTGGAAGTGATAGATCGCGTTTTTGAAGATTACTATCAAGAAGGGGATTTTGTCTATACACTTTGTAAATTGAAAGAGCAACTCTCAAAGCCGATTAATAAAATGTTTTTTACATCGAGAGATCATGATCTTTTGATACCCATCGAAAAGCAAGTACTCGAAAATTATGGTGATTATGTGGATGTAACTTTTTCGATGCCTCAATGTCTTGAAATAATGCCAAAGGGAACGAATAAAGGACAGGCACTCACTGAAACACTAAAACATCTTGGGATTACACTTGATGAAAGTGTTGCTTTTGGGGATGGCATGAATGATTTTGAAATGTTAAGTGTCGTTGGCACGGGTTACCTTATGGCAAATGCAAATGATCAACTTAAAATGCGATTACCTAATAATCCGCAAATTGGACATCATGCAGAGGATGCTGTGGCTAAAAAAATCATTGAGATATTTTCAATAGAATCCATTAAAAAAGACCCTTTAAGTGCTTCTTAAGAACTTAATAGGGTCTTTAAAACATAAGGAGGCTTTTTTTATGCCCAGTTGCCATTTTTAAAAATAACAACGGTTTTACCATCATGAGTGGTTGCAGTGATGTTAAGCATTTCAGAACCGACCATGAAATCAACGTGGATTAAACTGTAGTTACCGCCAAGTTTTTCAAGCTCTTGTGGTGAGACTTCTAATCCTCCTTTGATAGTGGTAGGGTAGGCACGTCCAAGTGCAAAGTGACAAGTGGCATTTTCATCAAATAGAGTATTGTAGAAAATTTTGCCGCTTTGATAGATCGGACTTGTGACAGGCACCAGTGCAACTTCACCAAGATAGCGTGCACCGTCATCAGTGTCAAGCAGCGCTTTTAATGTTTCGTATCCTTTATCAGCACTGAAACTGATGATTTTCCCTTTTTCAAAAGTGAAGGTGAAATTTTCAATAAGAACACCGTTGTGACTCAGTGGCATAGTGGCTTTAAGGATACCCTCTACTCCAAATTTATAGGGTGCCGAAAAAACTTCTTCCGTTGGCAGATTGGGCACATAATAAGCGTCGTTGGAAGTGTTGACACTACCACCACCTTCAAATACATAGTCCATAGGGAGTTCTACTGTTAAATCCGTACCTGGAGCTTCGTAGTGAAGCGATTTGATATGGAGATGATTGAGGAAATTAACTTTTTCTTGAAGCTTCTCCACATGTGATTCCCAGGCCATAACGGGATCGTGATGATCAATGCGATTTACTTCATAGATTAATTGCCAGAGTGCGTCGATACCAGCCTCAATAGATAATTCTGGGAATACTTTTTGTGCCCATTCTGGAGAGGGTACAGCAATCACAAGCCAACTGACACCGCCTTTGCTGAAAATTTCGCGATAGTTAGAAATCCCTATGGCAGTACTCTTGTTAACGCGTGCAATTTTAATGGGATCAACGTCTGCGAGTAAATCTGGATTGGGTGCTAAGACTGAAATCACACAAGCGCCATCTCGTGCATAGCCTTCCATGTACTCTGCTCTCCAGAGTGGGAAATAATCAAGATGTTCGTCACTCGAATACAAATATCTGAGTTTATTTTGAAGATCGTCATGGTATTCGCATCTGACAAGGCTTGCGCCAGAGAGATAAGCAACTTCTGTTAATGCTCTGACATATTCCAGTGCTGTCACAGGTGCGTTGATGATTAAAGGTTGGCCGGGCTGTAGATTTACACCCACTCTGATGGCAACCTCAGCATATTTTTTTAAAAGAGTTGTATCCATAAAACCTCCGTAAAAATTATTTTATACACTTATAATATCATGTTTTATTAAGGGATGGTCAATTTATTTTGGAAAGTAAAACACGGTTGCGAAAAAATTGGCAGTTCAAAAAAATGCATGTAAATTTCAAAAAAGCAGTTGACAGGAACTTTGAGAGTGCTATAATCAATTTCAAATCAACAAGAACTACTGAGATCAAATCTCAACAAATATGAAAGCGGTGTCATTATGTTATCTTCTAAAAAATTCCTTAAAAACAATACATTTTTCTTTTATTACGGTTGGAGCTATTTTTATTTTAGCGCTGACTATTTGTATTGCAACGGAATATTGAAGAACAACCTAATGAGTTTAGGCACAGCATAGTATTATCCACATGCTGGAATTAACAACTAAGAACTAATGGAGACTCATAGGAGTCTCTTTTTTTTATGTCAGCAGCAACAAACTGTTAAATTATGCCAAGGAGGTATTGAGATGGTAAGTGCCATTCAGAGAAAAGAAAGAGAAGAAAAAGAACAAGAAATTATCGAAATGATTGCGAGGATTAAAGAACCTTTTAAAATGGCAAGTAGAGCATACAAAGGTGTTGACTCAATGGTTACTGTAGAAGGCAGAAGTATCGGTAATGGTCACTTTGCAGTAATTGCAGGACCGTGTTCAGTGGAAAGCCATTCACAAATCATAGATATAGCACAATCAATCGATGGATCAGGTGCCAAATTTTTAAGAGGTGGTGCGTTTAAACCAAGAACATCGCCATATGATTTTCAAGGCCTTCAAGGTGAAGGTTTAGAACTCTTGAGAGCGGCAAAGAAGGCGACTGGCATGCCGTTTGTAACAGAAATTATGTCGGTAAAGCAACTTGAAGATTATGCAGATATTATTGATGTGGTTCAAATTGGTGCAAGGAATATGCAGAACTTCGATCTTTTAAAAGCAGCAGGTAAAATCAATAAACCAGTACTACTCAAAAGAGGCATGTCGGCTACAATCGAAGAATTTTTGATGGCATCTGAATACATCTTAGCAGGTGGCAACCATCAAGTGATCCTATGTGAACGCGGCATTAGAACTTTTGAGAAATACACGCGAAACACTTTGGATTTAAGCGCTATTCCCGTGATTAAAAGATTTTCTCACCTACCAGTGGTTATTGATCCATCACATGCAACGGGAGATGCGAGATATGTTGAATCCATGGCACTTGCGGCAGTTGCAGCGGGTGCAGATGGTCTGATGATTGAAGTGCATAACAATCCAGAAAAAGCGGTGTCTGACGGTAAGCAATCATTGACACCACAAGCGTTTAAAGAATTGATGATCAAAGTGAAACAAATCGCAGAAATTACAGGAAAGATGATGTGATATGAATATGAACGCATTGAAAGCACAAAGGGGGAAGCCAATTGGGGTATCAGTTGCAATAATCGGGTTAGGTTTAATAGGCGGTTCACTGGCAAAGGCAGTTAGAACCCATACGAATCATCATATCATCGGCTTTGATCTTCAAAAGGATGTGATGACATCCGCACTATCAGAAGGCGTGATAGATGAAGCGCCTGAGCGGATCGAAGAGACACTTGGGAAAAGTGATATCGTATTTTTATGTCTCTATCCATTTGAGACGGTTGAATTTGTTAAGCAACATTACAATGATTTTAAAGAAGGTTCAATCGTCACGGATACAGCGGGCCTCAAATCAGAGATTGTTCAGTTTTATAGCAAACTCACGCATAATGCAAAGGGCATTGATTTCGTAGGTGGACATCCCATTGCTGGCAGTGAAAAATCCGGATTCTCCAACTCATCTGATCAGTTTTTTGTAGGCGCTTCTTATGTTTTGACGCCTCACAGAGGGAACAGAGCATCTTCTATTGAACAGTTGACGGCATTAATTCAGAAAATTGGATTCAGTTCTGTAACTTGCATGGAAGCTGGGGTACATGATGAGATGATTGCTTATACAAGTCATTTGCCGCATATCATCGCATCACTCCTTCTTAAAAACAAACCGAATGCTGAAGTCAATTCACTTGTCGGAGGCAGTTTTAGAGATGCCACAAGAGTGGGGAACATGAACCTAGCGCTCTGGACAGAACTTCTGATGTGTAATCAGTTCAATGTAATCAAAATTTTAGAATCTTTTGAAACCGAAATTAAGGCTGTACAGGTAGCACTTAAAAATCAAAATGTAGATGATTTAAGTGGACTTATAAGCTTTAAGTAATTTTGATATAATAAGTTGACAGTATTAAATTCAAATTAGGCTCAAATTTTGTGGTTTATATAACCCTTGAGGAGATGTCCCCCACTTCTTAAAATGGGGGGTTCCTGATCCAGTGGGAGTCCAAACGCCCGCTGGATGCAATCCGATAGGATTGCAAGAGGGTTACGAAGGTAGCGAAGCGGACTGAGTATACGCTTTGATAAAAAAACAAGGAGTCCATAATATGGCAAGAAGCATCACAGTGACAACGCCTCAATCGGAATATGATATTATCATTGATGCTGGATGGATTGATGCGCAAAAAATAAATGAAATCATCCAAAATCGAAAGTACTTAATTGTAACAGACGAGAATGTCTATTCGCATTATGGCGATCTCTTGAAATCTTTTGAATGTCTTGTACTCCCTGTGGGCGAGGGCACTAAAAGCCTTAAATACTTTGAAAAGGTTATAGACCTGCTGCAAGATAAGCAGTTTAATCGATCCAGTGTATTGATCGCCTTCGGTGGGGGGGTCATAGGAGACCTCACGGGTTATGTGGCAGCATCCTATATGAGAGGGATCCATTTCGTTCAAATACCAACGACATTGCTGGCTATGGTTGATAGCAGCGTGGGTGGCAAAGTCGCTATAAATCATACCAGTGCTAAAAACTTGATTGGTGCCTTTTATCAACCAGAGGCCGTTTATATGGATGTCAATTTTCTAAAGACATTGACTCAGAAAGTACTTTCAGATGGTATGGCAGAGGTTATCAAATACGGTTTGGGTTTTGATCCTAAGCTTTTTAGTAAACTAGAAGCCTTAAACCTGGATAAGTTGAGTTCGCCTGAACATCAAGAAGCAGTACTGGACATCGTTGAGACATGTTGCCGGATCAAAGCGCAGATTGTACATGAAGATGAAAGAGATGTTGCAGTGAGACAATTGCTCAATTTAGGACATACCATTGGACATGCCATTGAGCAGTTTTATCAGTATAAAAAATATACGCATGGGCAAGCGATTGCTATTGGTATGGTGGTAAAGAGCCGAATTGCCTTTTTCGAAAAAAGAATAGACCAACAGGCCATTGAGCGTATCGAAAAATTATTTGAGCAGTATCATTTACCACTTGAACTTGAAGAACCAAAGATGTTTTCTACGCTACTGGAAGCCATTCATTTAGATAAGAAATCGACTGGCGCTCATATTAAATGGATTTGTGTAGATGCCATTGGAAAATGTCGAATTGAAGGTGTGCAGTTTGAAGAAATTGCTCAAAAAATTAAAAATATGAATAGGGAATGTGATCTATGAAAACAAACAGCATCATAATAGAACCTCATAAATTATCGGGTACGGTTAATGTACCCCCATCAAAGAGTTTAAGCCATCGTGGCATTATGTGTGCGGGCCTATCAGAATATGTTTCAATCGTTGAGAATCTAATTTACTCAGATGATATCATCACTACAATTGAAGCGATGAAACATTTTGGCATGCAAGTTTTAAATGAAGAAAAAGTAGGTGAGCGTTATCGCCTCACCTTGCAAAACAAAGCCATTACTAAACTCAAAGCCCAAGATTATAAAATTATTTCAGAACCCACTACTGTACATTGCAGTGAATCAGGAACGACAATTAGATTTTTAATGCCATTCTTTACTTTATCTAGCGCACCAATGACCTTTACAGGTAAAGGGCGATTGGGTGAGCGACCATACGAAACCTTCTATAAGCTTTTAAGAAATCAAAACATTCCCTATGAGACCACAGAAGGCTTGTTGCCTGTAACCATAACAGGCACATTAAAACCAGATCACTTTCAGATGGCTGGTAATGTGAGTTCGCAGTTCATCAGTGGTTTAATGCTTATTTTACCACTGCTTGGAGAAACCTCTAAGATCGAACTGACGACACCGCTTGAATCTAAAGGTTATGTGGATTTAACCATTGACACGTCTAGACAATTTGGTGTTTCTGTGGAAATGCCTGATCCTCAAACGTTTGTTATAAAAGGGAATCAACATTATAAAGGTACAACATATGCAGTAGAAGGTGATTACTCACAAGCTGCGTTTTGGTTAGTGGCAGGAAGCCTTGGCAATGAGGTTATGCTGGAAGGCATGCAAAAAACATCGTTACAGGGTGATCATGCGATTTTAGAAATCGTAGAAAGACTAGGCGGTAAAATAACTTGGCAAACAGAAGGGGTAATGGCTACACCGTCAGATTTATCAACGGTTATAGTAGATGCTTCTCAGTGTCCCGATCTCGTGCCTGTATTGACGGTTCTGCTCAGTATGGGGAGTGGCACTTCTGAAATTATCAATGCGGGTAGGTTGCGCATAAAAGAATCCGATCGACTAAAGGCGATTTGTACAGAGCTCAATAAAATGGGTGGACAAGTAGAAGAGCTTGAAGAGGGTTTAAGGGTAAATGGTGTTAAGGGTTTTAAAGGTGCAGTGGTTGACTCTTGGAATGATCACCGAATTGCGATGGCGCTTGCAATCGCTGCGACACGTGCAGATGGGCCCGTAGAAATCACTGGATTTGAGGCCGTAAAGAAATCCTACCCGATGTTTTGGGTAGACTATGAAAAATTAGGAGGCGTGATTCATGGGGAGTCAGATTGGCGAAATTTATAAAGTATCCATATTTGGTGAATCACACGGCACTGCTATAGGGTGTGTGATCGAAGGCATTCCAGCAGGAACAAAACTTGATTTAGACTTGATTCGCAAGAGAATGGCACAGCGTAAACCAGGTCAAGGAGCGTTTACGACACCAAGGCAAGAAGGTGACCGCTTTGAAATTCTAAGCGGCTTCTTTAACGATCAGACCACAGGAACTCCCCTTTGTATGATGATTAAAAACCACGATACGAGATCAAAGGATTATGAAAAGACAAAAGCGCTTTTAAGACCTGCTCATGCAGATTACACGGGTGCAATCAAATGGCATGGTGCCAATGACTTTCGTGGTGGCGGCCATTTTTCAGCTCGATTGACGGCACCGTTAGTCTTTGCAGGTGCCATTGCAGAACAACTATTGGATGCACTGAACGTCAAAGTCATATCTCAAGTGGAATCGGTGGGAGCCGTGAACTGTAAGAGCCTTGCAGAATATGACGATATCATGCCTTTGTTAGACCAGTTTGATAAGACACCACTTTTGATTCATCCTGATTATGAAGCTTCTGTTCTAGAGGAAATTGAGAATGCTCGAAATGCACTGGATTCTGTAGGGGGTGTGGTGGAAACTTTGGTTTTAAATATGCCAGTGGGCGTTGGCAATCCAATGTTCGATACTATAGAAAGCGAACTCTCGTATGGCTTATTCGGCATTCCGGCTGTGAAAGGTGTGAGCTTTGGGACTGGGTTTGAGCTTTCAAAAATGAGAGGATCAGAAGCGAATGATGCATTTATAATAGAAGAAAATGTGATTAAGACGAAAACCAACCACAACGGTGGCATTAATGGGGGGATCAGCAATGGCATGCCCCTTTGGTTCAGATGCGCATTCAAACCAACGCCTTCTATAGCAAAACCTCAAGACACTGTGAATCTAGAAACTTTTAAAGCAGAAAAACTTGAAATCATCGGAAGGCATGATCCGTGTGTCGCTCTTAGAGGTGCAGTTGTGGTCAAAGCCGTGACTGCTATCAAAATTTATGACCTTATAAGAAAGGAGATGGCAAATGGTTAAAATTGCTTTACAGGGCATTGAAGGCTCATATAGCTATGAGGCGATGCTTCAATTATATGGTCCAAAACCTTATGCGTGTTATGATACATTTGAATCGGTCTTTGAGTCTGTGATGACTGAACAATGTCAACTTGGTATTTTGCCAATTGAAAATTCATCCACGGGCAGTATTTCAGCTGTATATGATTTGCTCAATCAATATGATGTACAGATCGTGGCAGAGACAACCCTTCGTATCAATCACAACTTAATGGCGATAGAACCAATTTCTCTGAGTGAAGTTGAGGTTGTCTATTCGCATCAACAAGGCTTTGATCAATGCCAAATGTTCTTTAAAAAGCATGAAAATATGCACCGAATTCCATTTAAGAATACGGCATTAAGCGCACAGAAAGTGGCTCAGGAAAAAAAGAGGAATCAAGCAGCTGTAGCAAGTACTCTAGCTGCAAAGCAGTTTGGTCTTCATATAATAGAAGCAAACATCAACGATCAAGTTAATAACTTCACAAGATTTATCATCATTAGTAAAGAAGTCGTATTAAATCCAAAAGCCGATAAAATTTCTTTCCAAGCTGTAATAAACCACACCCCCGGATCACTCTACAAGATGCTCAGTTGTTTTGAAACAGAACAAATTAATCTTCTTAAAATAGAGTCTAGGCCCATTCGAAATAAAACATGGGAATATACTTTTTACATTGACTTTGAGGGGAACCTTGAATCTGAATCTACGCTTAAAGCATTAGACAATATCAAACGCTATTCTAATGCTTTTAAACTATTAGGCAATTATAAAATGGGAGAGCCTGTATGAGGCATTACGGGTTGTTGGGAAAAGGCATTACTTATAGTATATCACCAAGGATTCATACGTATGTCTATGAGCAATTATCTTTAGACTGTGATTATAAAATAGTAGATGGCGTTCTTGAAGAAAAATTAGAACTGCTAAAACAATTGGACGGTTTTAATGTCACCATTCCATACAAGCAGGAAATCATGCCTTATCTTGCAGATCAAGATGAGGCATCACGTAAAATTGGTGCAGTGAACACGGTGGTAAAGAACGCTGGTAAATGGTTTGGCTATAATACGGATTATCATGGGTTTAAAGAAACGCTGTTGTCTATTTCTAATAAGATACCAGAAAGTGCTGTGATTTTAGGGACAGGTGGTGCCGCTAAAGCGGTCTATCATGTGCTTAAAGATGTAGGGGTAAAAGCAATCTGGATTGTTTCAAGAAAAGCAAAAACAAGCTTTGAAAATGAGTGCTGTATCACTTATGAAATGCTTGAAAACAGTGAGATTCAAAGTGATTTGCTTATAAATTGTACACCAGTTGGTAGAGCGCAAGATTCACCTGTAAGTGAGCAGGTGGTTAGACGTCAAAAAAGTGTGATCGATATCATCTATGTGCCCACGATGACACCGCTCTTGAAAATGGCTGAAAGCCTTCAAATTCCATATGCTAATGGTCTAATGATGTTGATCGTTCAGGCTTTATACGCGGATCAATTATGGTTTCCAGACACATCAATTCAGATACAAAAACTTTATCAAGAGCTTAAATGGATTGTGGAATAGATGTTCATTCTTTGTACAGAAACTTGTACAAAGAATGAACATTTTTTTTATGCCTATAAATAACGCTTGAAAGGCATTGTGGATATTAATGCTTAGAAGTATTGAAAATACAAGTATGCAGAAGGCTTGATGCATTAAATTTTTTGAAGCTGAATTTGGCATTGTATTTGCAACTATACATAGATACATTGCATTAAGGAGGGGAAGAATGACATTATTTTTTCAAAATATCGTAGGAGGCATGCAATCTGCCAGTATGTATGGACTTGCAGCACTAGGTCTTGTACTCATTTATAAGACAACAGGTGTTATCAACTTTGCTCAAGGAGAGCTTGGTATGTTCCATGCATTTGTTGCAGCAGCACTTTTGGCCGCGGGTGTTCCCGTAGGGTTAGCGGTTTTAGTGACATTGCTAATTGCAGGTGCGGTGGGTTTTTTAATTGAATGGGGGATTATGCGCCATGCGGTTAAGATTGATCCACTTGGCAAGATGATCATGACCATGGGGCTGGTTATGGTTGCCCAAGGATTGGCACCCATGTTATTTGGAAACAATCCATTATATTTTCCAAAACTACTTGGAGGCGATCCAATCACCATTTTTGGTATCTCTATACTGCCCAATACACTTCTCATTATCACCATCACTCTAACGATTATGGGGATTCTCTTTTATGTTTTACAGAAGACACGGTGGGGGCTTGCCATTAGAGTCACTGCTGAAAATGTGAATACGGCTAGACTTATGGGCATTCCTACACAACGCGTTTCACTTGTGATCTGGATGCTGGGGACTGTACTCGGTGCACTTGCAGCGATTATGGTGGCACCACTGACCACTGTTAGTGTCAGTATGATGGCAGATATTCATCTCAAGTCATTTATTTCTGCAGTTTTAGGCGGCTTTGCAACGTTTTATGGACCTGTGGTGGGTGCCTTTATCATTGGGATGCTCAACAATATTATTGGATTTTATATTTCATCAAAGTGGGCAACTGCAATTTTATATGTTTTCATACTCATTGTTTTAGTCCTTAAACCAACAGGGTTGTTTGGTAAAAAATTCATTAAGAAAGTGTAGGTGGCAGCGTGCAGTTATTAAAAAGAAAACCTTTACAATACAGTTTGTTTGGCATTATCGCCATTGTTTTACCTATGCTTTTAAGTGCAAAGGGTTCAACCTACACATTGCTTGCATCTATTGGCATTATCTCAATTGCAGCCCTTGGTTTCAATATTCTGTTGGGTTATTCTGGTCAGATCTCATTGGGTCATGGTGCTTTCATGGGCATGGGCGCTTATATGTCCGCTTATTTGGTGGCGAAGATGGACCTCCCCTTTATCGTTGGGCTTGTCATGGCGGCAGTTATTCCCTTACTCGTAGGATTTGTGCTGGGCTTAATTGCTTTGAGGCTTGAAGGGCATTATCTTGCCATTGCAACATTGGGTTTTGCAGTGGTCATCGAAGAAATATTTGCAGAGTTTTCTGGATTTACAGGAGGCTGGTCAGGCACAAAAGCAGGTTTTCCTGAAATCTTGGGTTACAAATTTGATAAGGAATCCGTTTACGCTTTAGTGATCTTTGTTTTGGTTGGACTGATGATTGCCACTTATAATTTTATGAAATCTTCAACAGGCAGGGCACTAATTGCCATGAAAAAAAGTGAACATGCGGCACAAGCTATGGGTGTCAGCTTGTTCAAATACAAATTATTGGCTTTTTCATTGAGCACGATGTATGCGGGAATTGCAGGGAGTCTTTATATCCACTTTTTCAGATTCTGCGAACCTAAACTGTGGGGCATTGGGCTATCGCTTGATTTACTTGCAAGTGTTGTTATTGGAGGCATTGGAACAATAGGGGGTGCTGTGATAGGTGTGGCTTTTCTAAAGCTTTTACCAACATTCTTACAGGGACTCCCCATACTTGGCGATATAGATGGTCTTTCGTTTGTCCTGACAGGTGTATGTATCATTATATTCATCATGTTCTACCCTAAAGGGTTAATCAATATCCCAAATGACCTATATGCAAGGTTTATAAAGAAGCGCAAAAAAGGAGGTAAGGATGGCATCCGTGTTGAAAATTGAAAATCTCTCCATTAGCTTCGGCGGGTTGAAAGCGGTTGATGACCTCAGCTTTGAAATAGAAGATAAAATGATTTACGGTCTTATTGGTCCGAACGGTGCTGGGAAAACAACTGTTTTTAACTGTATTACGAAGTTTTATACGCCAAATCAAGGCAGTGTGAAATTCAAAACCATTGAAGACAAAGTCGTTGAATTAATGGATTATAAAGTACATGAAATCGTAAAATTAGGCTTAGTCAGAACCTTTCAAAATGTGGAACTCATCAAAGATTTGTCCATTATCGATAATCTTTTAATTGGGGCACATTCTCAATACAAAGCGACGGTTATAGAACAGGCTTTTATGCTCAAACGTGCACGCTTTGAAGAAAAACGGATTCGTGAAAAAGCGATGCATATCCTCAAAGATTTAAACCTTGAAGACAAAGCAGAAGAGATTACAGGTTCACAACCTTACGGCGTACTCAAAAATGTGGAACTTGCCAGAACCCTAATGAGTGATCCTAAGCTAATTATCATTGATGAACCCGCAGCTGGATTAAATGAAACAGAGACAGATGCACTTGCGATCATGATTCGTAAGATCAGAGATACCTACCATTGTGCCATATTGATGGTTGAACATGATATGGGACTTGTTATGAATACTTGTGAGCGCATTTGTGCGATCAATTTCGGCAAGAAATTGGCGGAAGGCACGCCAGATGAGATCAAACGCAACAAGGATGTTCAAGAAGCCTATCTTGGGAAGGAGGATGAAATTGCTTAAACTTGAAGGATTAAAGGCCTCGTATGGAAGTATTGTGGCGGTTAAAGGCATAGATATTCATATTCCTGAGGGCAAAATTGTGGCACTTCTTGGATCAAATGGTGCGGGAAAGACTTCCACACTGAAAGCGATTTCAGGTGTATTACCCGTGGACCAAGGGCTAATAGAATTTAAGGGAGAATCCCTTTTAAATTTAAAACCAGAAAAAATAGCACAAAAGGGAATTGTTCAATCTCCAGAAGGGCGTCAGATATTTGTTTCTTTGACAGTAGCGGAGAACTTAAGAGTGGGTGCATTTAATGAACGCCGTAAAAGTGTCATTCAGGAGAGACTAAAATTTGTTTATGACCTATTTCCAAGATTATTAGAAAGACAAAATCAAGTATCAGGAACGCTTTCGGGTGGGGAACAACAAATGCTTGCCATCGGCAGAGCACTTATGGCGAATCCTTCAGTGCTCTTGCTAGATGAACCCTCGCTTGGACTTGCACCCTTAATTGTGAAAGATATATTCGAAATTATTAAAAAATTAAATCAGCAAGGCGTCACGATTTTGATTGTAGAACAAAATGCGTTACAAACTTTAAAAATTGCAGATTATGCTTATGTTTTAGAGACAGGCAGAATAATCATGCAAGGCAAAGGGTTGGATTTACTTCAAGATGAGCGCGTTATAGAAGCTTACCTTGGTGGCAATAAATCATAAAATTAGGAGGAGAAAGAGATGCAATTTAAGAAGAGTTTAATCATTTTACTAGCATTTGTTTTGATTATGGGGATGTTTACGGGGTGTGGAAAGGCAGCAGCTGAACCTGCAAATACAGAGTCGAGTCCTGCTGTTTCTGAAGGCTCAGAAGTAACACCTTCGGCAGAGCCCGCTACTGAAGAGGTATCTCAAGGGGTAACAGACACTGAGATTCTCATTGGAAATAGTGCGGCTACAAGTGGTGCGTTTGCACCGATTGGTCTTCCTTTTATTCACGGCATTGAAGCCTATCTTGAGGCAGTGAATTCAGCAGGGGGAATCGATGGTAGAAAGATCAAATTTATTCATTATGATGATGAATTTGACCCCGCAACAACGGCGCAATATTTAGAGAAATTATTGTTTGAAGATAAGGTCTTCTCAGTGGTTGGTCATTTTGGTTCGCCATGTATCGCAGCAACCTTGATGGACCTTGAAGACAGTGGTGTGCCAGCAGTTTACTTTGCGGGTGGCGTTGCAGATTTGTACAGTACGGATGATCCTGAGCGTACGATATATCCTGTACAACCGATTTATTCATATGAAGGCAAGATTATGTCTGCATATGCAATCAACTATTTTAAAGCGACGAAAGTGGCGATTATCTATACCAACAATGAAGCGGGCATCAACACTTTTGAAGGGATTAAAGAGCAACTTGCCACCTATCCAGACATTACCATCGTTGCAGTGGAATCTGTATCTCCAGGTCTTACAGATGCAACTGCCCAAGTGTTAAAAGTGAAAGAGGCCGCTCCAGAAGTGATTATTATTCCGTCGCTTTCAGCTGAACTTGCACCAGTGCTTAAAACGATGGAACAACAAGGCGTAACTGGTATTCCAGTGGTGACAACGTATTCTAACGTTTCCAGTGTATTCGTGGACAGCAATTACAACGAAGCTTCAAAGGTAATGGAAAACTTATATGGACTTGGCTGGGTAGATCTTGAAAGCAATCCTAAAGTTTGGGAGGATTTCGTAGCAAACATGACAAAATTGGGTTATCAAGATGAACTCAATGCTTATTCAGCAACTGGATGGATTGCAGGAAGTTTCTTTACCGAAGGTGTTAGAAGAGTTGCAGACAATGGTCAAGTTCTAAACTTTAAAAATTATATGGAGGCACTTGAGTCCGCACCCATTCAAAATCCTTTTGGGGGCTCCATCAGTTATGCAGACGGTATGAGAACAGGTACGCAACAAATGGTTTTATCTAAAGTAGATGTGAATAGTCCTTCGAAATGGACTTCAGTGACTGGCTTTTTTGGTATAGACGATTTAAAATAAGAGTAGGTGATAAAATTTGATTGAGATGGAATTTAAAAAAATGCAAGTGGGCAATGAAATCTTGGCTTATAGAGAATGTGGTGAAGGGGCTCGTACACTCTTGCTGATTCATGGTAATATGTCATCTTCCTTACATTTCGATCATTTGATGAATGCTCTATCGGATGAGTTTAAAATCTATGCACCTGATTTACGTGGGTTTGGACATTCTTCCTATCATGAATCATTTGATTCGTTAAAGGCACTAAGTGAGGACTTAGAATATTTCGTAGATAAGCTCAGACTAAAAGACATAGAGCTTGTGGGATGGTCAACTGGTGGTGGTATTGCCATGCAGTTTGCAGCAGATAATCCAGGGTTAGTCAAACGCTTGGTTCTGCTGGAAAGTGTAGGGGCCTCAGGATATCCTATGTATTTTAAAGATGAAAAAGGACACCCAGATTTGTCCAGACCGCTTATGACAAAAAGTGAAATTGCATCAGATCCAGTTCAAGTGGCACCAGTGCTTGAGGCTTTATCTAAAGGAGATTCCGCTTTTTATAGAGCGCTTTGGGATGCGGCAATTTACACGGGTGCTAAAAAACCAGATGTGGAAGACTATGTACGCTATATTACGGAGATGCTTTTGCAACGGAATTTAGTAGATATTGATTATGCGCTTTCAAGATTTAACATAACAGACCTTGAAAACGCTTATGGTAAGGGCACTGGTGATGTGAAAAAAATCAAATGTCCTGTGATTGTCGTTCAGGGTGAAAAAGACATCGTGGTGCCCATGGCTATGGCAGAGGAAATTTTAGCGCAGCTCAAGTGTGAGAAGACTTTAAAAGTTTTAAAAAATAGTGGACACAATCCTATGGTAGATCAATTAGATAAAGTGAAGTCGATTATCATAGGGCAGAAACAAAGCGATGAGAGCTGTCTATAGAACTGGAAAAGTTGTAGAAATTGTAAAAGTTATAATTTATGTAAATGCATTAAATGTATAAGACAACGATTGTGAGGAGAGAAAAATGGCTTATTTCAATTTGAATGGTAAAAATGCATATTATGAAGTACATGGCAAAAGTGATAAGACATTGATGATCTTAAATGGGATTATGATGAGTACTTCAAGTTGGTTACCCTTTATACCAATGCTTAAGAGAACAACTCAGGTTATTCTAGTGGATTTCTTTGATCAGGGCAAATCAGAGCCTATGACGGAAAACTATACGCAGGCCATTCAACTGGAATTAGTGGAAGCGCTCCTCGATGCACTTGACCTTCAGCAGGTGACATTATTAGGCATATCATATGGCGGCGAAGTCGCTATGAAATGTAGATCTTCACGTGTGAATCAACTGATTTTGGCAAATACGACAGCGCATACGGATCAGTCTTTGAAGGCTATTGGTGATAGCTGGGTTTATGCGGCAGAGACCTTTGATGGATCCGTTTTTTTTAAAGCGACAATCCCCCCGATCTATTCAAAGACGTTTTATAACGATCGCATCGAATGGCTTAATGAACGAGAAAAACTGTTTAAAAAGGCTTTTAAACCCGTATGGTATGAAGGTTTTATAAGACTTGTTCGAAGCGCAGAATCGCATGATGAGCGCGCAAATTTAAGTGACATTCAGATTCCTGTTTTAATCATCAGTGCTGAGGAAGATGTGATCACACCGCCTCAATGTCAAACGGATCTTAAGGCACGCATAAGAGATGCTAAATTAGTGGTCATAAAGCACTGCGGTCATGCAGCTATGTATGAAAAGCCAACAGAGTTTTTTAGCTTAGTGCTTGGATTCATGCTGTGTGGTCAGGATCAATTTGAAATATAATCCAATAGATACACCTCTGTTCAGTGATGATTTGTCTTGAGTGGAGGTGTATTTTAGGGCTTATAGACAACTAGATTTAAGCCAAAATCCGACTTAACAATTTGTTCTCAATTGCTTCATAGTGTATACATAACAAAATTATATACTGAGTACAAGTTAAGTGAGAGCTTAACACCCCCATAAATCTTAAACATGATTAACCCCAATTAATAACAAAACCCCAAATGAATTCAGAGTGGGTTTCCCCCAATTCCCACTCACATGATTTCCCCCGAATAACATATTTATTAAAAAAACTTCTAGCCCGAGCTAGAAGTTTTTTTGTGGTTAGAGTGTTATGCAAAACGGGTTTTTGACACTCTAACTAAATGTTTAATCCTAAATAAAAAGTTGTATTAAGACAAAAGACTGTATGTAAAAAGCATGATGCCACCTTCAATTACCATCATTTCTTCCATTTCTAATTCTTTAAACATCTGTTGTACCCCCATAAAATATTATTTTTCCAATTTCTCATTACCCCGCCGGATTATAATTGTACTGCTTATGTCGAATGTTTTTTCATTTGTATTATTGTCTAAGGTATTATTTTCAAGAGCATCATTTAATTCAACATATTTTAAGTGTGTTAAGTAACGTTTCATTTCTGCGTATTTAATAGGGATAGTGTTCCAGTAATAATCACTATTAATGTTTGAATATTTAATATATTGTTGAATTGGACTTTCATCAAAAGGCACTGTTTCATCAGCTGCTCTCATAGATTTCAGCGCACTTTGAATATTAGAATCTGAAACTGAATTTCCTTCTTTTTCTAAGCACTTAGCTTCTTGGATTTCAAAGGAAATCTTATTTAGCGCTATTGTATATATGTCTCTGTTACTCATTGCGTCAAAATCTGAATAGGCTTTATAAGTTTCTGCTCGTTCTTTTATATCTTCCCAAAGGATAGATGTATCGTCAATAAACGCAATTGCTTCGCTGTTATGCAATGTATTTTTACTAATCTCCAAACGAACATTTTATCAAGTCCATCACTAGATACAATATAAGTACTTAATGTATGAATTCCAACAGAATGATAACCATAATCGTATGAAGAACAACTAAAAACTTTGCACTCGTTAAAATTATGATTGGTAGTTGTAATACTTTGTAATGATACACTGTCACTAGGATAGAAAAATCCCCCTTCTTTACAATAGAAGCTCTCAAGTTGTCTTCATTTTGTCTGATCTATTAAATAGTAGACAGCTTTTTTAAATGAATCTGGAGGCACAAAATGTCCTTGATCAAATTGATCGAGGATCTTTAGAGATGGATTTGTTTTAGCAACAGTTTTCCAATCAGTCTTAACAGCCAATTGAGGGTCAAGATAGTTGTAAACGATACCAATTTCTTGAGGGTTTTGTTTCAATAAATGAATGACATCATAATCATCTGAATTTTCTAGTGTTTCCTTGTATTCATACAAGTTCCCTGTTTTAATGTCATTAATTGAGCCTGGAGCTATAGCAATTGCACATTTGATTCTGTCAGGAAAACGGAGCTTTGTGAGCATGCTCAAATAACCTCCAAACGAATTTCCGAAAACAGAGATATTATCTCCATCCATTTCAGGTGTTTGATCAATCCAATCTATTAATGCTTCTACGTTACCTAAGGCAGCTTCTGGAAGATTTTGATCAGCCAATTCACGGTAATATATGCCTAAACCATCCGAACCAAAATAATTGAGTTCAATAATATTGTAACCAAGTTTATAGATCAAAGAAGCTTGGGGATCTATTTGGTTCTTGGTATATCTTGTAAATGGTCCTCCATGAATAAAAATCACAACGGGTTTTTTTTCAGCATCGGGATGTTTGTATATATAGGTTAATATCATATTACCTTTTTTATCTTTGATTTCTTGTGCGATTTTGTTCACTCTATATTGAGGAAGCGGGACTGTTTCTAAGATCTGTTCTGTGTTGGTGTTTGAGTTGATGTATATAATTTCAATACTTTTCTCAGAAGACTGATAGATAATTCCAACTTTGTGATTCTCTGAGGAGACGATTTGTAATCTTGAGAATGCACTTTTTTCCGCTATCTCTGTAGAATGTTCACTCATTAGGGATTCATTGAACGAATAGATATGTTCAACATATGGGGATAGGGATGAGTCATCATACAATAAAGTCCGGATTTCATCGATATCACTACGATGTCCAATTTTATAAAGTGGAGCCGTTAGTTCATAGGTGATCGCACTAAACTGATTTGAAAGTGTATCAAAACACCTAAGTGTGCCATATGAACCTCTTGTTTCGTCTAAAAAGTAAATTTTTCCGTCATGTACAATATATTTAAATGGCGTTAATGCAAATGAACGCTCTGGGTGCTTGGATACGATTCTATTCATATATATTGATGTACCTAATACAGAATTAACTTCAATTCTTTGGTCATCAGTAGTTTCAACAGTGGCTAATAAAGTAGAATTATCATAAACATCATAATAATTATCTTCATTCAACTCAACAACCGACTGGAATTTTCCAGTAAAAAGATCAAGATAACCATAATATAGGTGATCGTCAAAGGCATACTTTATATAAAGCTTTCTCTCGTCCTCAACGGAACTCATAATGTCAAATATTATACATTCATCATTACTGAGTTTTATTACTTCAGAGGTGGAAAAGTCAATTGAGTAAATACTTTTAGGGGTCAATGAAGATTCATTATAAACAGCTGTGTAATTCGAGTAATCTACAGTTGCTATATATATAATGTTTTCATTTGTTGAGGTTATGTATTTAACAATATCTTTTAGATCAAAAGGAAGCTCAATCTCATCAATTTCAACCAAATTAGGATTATAAACATTCATAATGTTTTTGCTTATTTTAAATACTTTTGAACCAATAGCATTTATGCCGTAATCACTTTCAAAGGCATAAGATTCACTGTTGTAAATTTCGTTATAAGCATTCTCAATATCAGGATTTACAGGTGTTTGAGTTTCTGATTTAAATTTAATTTGACTTATGATTAATACCGTTAATAAAAGAACTGCAAAGATTATTCTTTTTTTCATAAATACTCCTAAAAAACTAAGTAGCAGAAAATAAATCTGCCACCTAGTTTTATTAATTATTTTATTTGCACTGTCTTTCGATCGCGTCACAGACAGTTGTTATAGTGTCTCTAATTGGTCCTGTAGCGACGTCTGCTACAAATGCCATTACTTTATTTTCGGCGTCAGGAAAGAGTTTATTGTTTTCAGGACTTTCTCCGTATCCGTAATGTCCACCATTTACCACTAGCATTTCATTCATATCTAATTCTTTAAACATCTGTTATACTTCCATAAAATATCATTTTTCTAATTTCTCATTACCAATGCATGCGTTATGTAACTTATTAATTGATTTTTAATCTGCAACAATATTTTCCAGAATAATTGCCACAAGATTAATTTTATGGTACCAGATGGGAAATGTCGTGTCAATAGCAAAAACAAAAAAAGTAAAAAATAGAACAAAATGCATATAGCCTGTTGTAAAACCAAGCGGGCTATGTTATCTTGAAAATGGGTATAACCTATTCACGCTTACACTATATTACAATTTTTATGTGTCCAACAAGTGTTCATTGCATTAAAATTTTCTTAAATCACATCGGAGGGTTTCATGTTTTATCAAAGCGTATACTCAGTCCGCTTCGCTACCTTCGTAACCCTTACGCAATCCTATCGGATTGCATTCAGTGGGCGTTTGGACTCCCACTGAATTAGGAATATGAACCCCCACTTTGAGAAGTGGGGGACATCTCCTCAAGGGTTATAAAAGAAAAGTTTCATTGCGTCAAGCAATACGACACAACGGACTGTGGTGCAGCATGTCTTGCCACAGTTTCAAAACAATATGGTCTTAAAATACCAATAACGAGAATTAGAGAAATCGCTGGAACGGATAAGCAGGGGACAAATGCTTATGGTGTCATTAAGGCAGCAGAAAAATTGGGCTTTTCAGCAAAAGGGGTCAAAGGAGATAAAGAAGCACTTTTTTCTGAGTTTCCATTACCTGCAATCGCTCACATAGTCGTGGAGGGTTCGCTGCTACATTATATGGTGATACATAAAATTGCGAAAGATAAAATAATCGTAGCAGATCCTGCCAAAGGCTTGATAACCTATGAACTCGATGACTTTATGAAGTTATGGACAGGCGTTTTAATYCTCTTAGTCCCTGATGTGAAATTTGAAAAAGGAGACATGACACAAGGTGTTTTTAAACGTTTTTTTGGTTTGCTTGTACCTCAAAAAAATTTAATAATACATGTATTTTTAGCATCTCTACTCTATACATTCTTAGGGATATTAGGGGCATTTTACTTTAAATTTCTATTGGATGATATTTTACCTTATGGCTTATTAAACTCACTTCACGTGATTTCGATAGGGATTATACTACTTAATGTCTTTAAAATTATATTGAATTCATTTAGAAGTTATTTGCTCCTTTATTTGAGTCAACGGATAGACATTCCAATGATCCTTGGCTATTATAATCATGTTTTGGATTTACCGATGAATTTTTTCGGGACACGTAAAGTCGGGGAGATTATATCCCGATTTATGGATGCGGGTAAGATAAGAGATGCCATTTCAGGTGCCACACTGACGATTATGATTGATACACTTATGGCGATTGGCGGCGGCATCATCCTATACAGTTATAACGCCTCTTTGTTTGGGATTGCAGTGATCATGCTGATCATCTATGGGGTGCTTGTCTTTGTGTTTAATAAACCGATACGAGAAATCAATCGAAAGCAAATGGAGGAAAACTCTCAATTAACATCCTATTTGATTGAGAGTTTAAATGGTATCGAAACCGTTAAAGCATTCAACGCTGAACGAGATTCCAAATATAAGACTGAATTTTTATTTGTAAAGCTGCTTAAGACGACTTTTAAGATGGGACTACTGAGTAATGTGATGGGTGCCCTCATTGGATTAGTAGGATCAGTGGGGGGCATTGTTATTTTATGGATCGGTGCATTAAATGTAATGCGGGGCAATTTGACCATTGGACAATTATTGGTTTTTAATGCTTTGCTCGCTTATTTTGTAGATCCTGTTAAGAATTTAATCAACCTTCAACCGATGATGCAGACTGCAATAGTGGCATCTGATAGGCTGGGTGAGATACTCGATCTTGAAATTGAAAAAGCAGAAAATGATAACCGAAAAATGAAGCCAGCAAGTTTAATGGGTGATATTGAACTGAAAAACATCGATTTTAGATATGGTACACGTGATAAAACTTTAAAAAATATCAATATGCAGATTAAATCGGGTGAGCGCATAGCACTGGTTGGTGAAAGTGGTTCTGGTAAGACGACTTTGGTGAAGCTGCTCTTGGATCTTTATTCTCCTGAAAAAGGAGAGATATTAATCGATGATAATAATATCAAAGATATTTCTGTGGAGGTATTAAGAGAGCGTATCGCATATGTGCCTCAAGATACATTTTTATTCAGTGGGACTATTGAGGAAAATCTAAGACTTGGAACAAGTGGTAAAGTTATGGATGAAATCATCAGTGCAACTAAACTTGCTAAAGCGCATGATTTTATAAACGAGCTACCACTGAGATACAGTACGCGTCTTGAAGAAAATGGCGCAAACTTGTCAGGTGGACAACGACAGCGGTTGTCAATTGCACGTGCCATTTTAAAGGCGCCTGATATTTTAATATTAGATGAAGCCACCAGTAGCCTTGATTCTATCACAGAAAAGGCTATCGAAAAGACCATCAACGAAGTGGGCAAAGGGATTACGACGATCATAATTGCACATAGACTCAGTACGATTATGAGGTGTGACACGATCTATGTGATGGAAAAGGGAGAAATTATCGAGTTTGGAAATCATAAAGCGCTTATAAGCAGGAATGGGAAATATTACGAGATGTGGAAAGATCAACTGCCTGAATTTTATATGAATAACACATCCAGTCAGGAGGAGATTGCATCATGAAAGGGATAATCAGTAATTTCTCAGATTTGAGTGATTCTAAAGAACTCATGGAAAATAAACCAAAACCATTTGCAATTTGGTTTATTTATGGCTTCATTGCTTTAGTGAGTGCAGCCTTTATATGGACTTATTTTGGAGAGATCGATATTGTGGTTAAGGCAGATGGTATTGTGCGCCCTTCGGTAGGCGTAAGTACCTTAACGTCAAAGATTAGTGGGAAACTCTTAACAATCAATTTTGGCAATGGAGAAGTGGTCGAGAAAAACGATTTACTTTTTACAATTGACCATGGAGTACTTTTAATTCAAAAGCAAGGTCTTGAAAAAGAACTTGAAAAAGCCATGACAGAAAATACTTTAACTCAGAAATTGGTGAACTCCATTTTGAAAAAGACGAATTTGTTTGATCCTCAGAGTGAGTCAGAATACTATCAAAAGTATGCACAGTATGAAATGGAACTTTTAAAAGTGCGTGAAAGCATTGACAGTTACACAAAGCGAATAGAAACATATCAAAAGGTGATTGATGGTTACAGTAAATTGATAGAATCCATTGATCAGAATAAGAATTGTTTTGAGCAAAAGGATGAATATGCGTTAAAGTATCTGGACTATACCTTTAATATAAATGATCTAGATGCTCAATGCCTTAAGGCTCAAGTGGATTATACTGCTATGGAAGCACTCTATGAGACGGGAAGTGTTTCAGAAAATGAACTTAAAGAATCGAAAAATGAATATTTAAAAACTCAAAATGCACTGGAAAAATATAAGAATGAAGTTCAGCTCAATTATAAATCTGCAATTGAGGAAGCTAAAAATAATCAAGCTCAATACCAGTTAGAGCTCAGCAAATTGACACCGGAAACCCAGACGAAATCTGGGTTTGCTTATTATGAAAATGAGCAATTAATTGATCTCAATAGTAAATTAGAAGATTATGCCACGCAAATAGATCGGTTAAATGAGTCCATACAGAGCATAGATCTCGATGTGGAAAATGCTTCTATTAGAAGTCCTATTGAGGGCATTCTCAATGTTGAACAAAACTATGTTGTGGGTGATCAAATCGGGATTGGTATGGCCATGGGAACAGTAGTCCCCACGGGTGATACGGATTTTAAAATTCAACTTTCGGTGAAAAATAGAGATATAAGTCAAATTCATGTGGGAGATGATGTTAAATTTAAATTTCAAGCACTGCCTTATAAAGAGTATGGCATGCTTGAGGGCCAAATCATACACATCAATGCGGATTCAAGTTATAACGCCTTAATAGGAACCCGTTATTACTTAGTGGAGGCACAGGTAGACAGTAGACCACTCGTCTCTTATAAAGGTGAGACATCCACGATAAAAGTGGGTATGACACTAGAAGGGCAAATTATCACCAAACGCAAAAAAATACTGCACTATCTACTTGAAAAGATTGATTTATGGTAAACTTCTAACGCGATAAAAACGACTTATCCTTTTTTTGTTGAATTTTCACTGAAAAACAATATAATGATAATAGGTGTTTTTCACCCTATTTCATTGAGAGAGAGGCAAAATTCAAATTATGAAAAATAAATTTGCAAAGCAACTTGGGATACTTGGAATTATAGGCCTTGTTATAAAAGTCATTGGGGCACTCTATAGATTGCCACTGGCTTATATTATGCCAGAAAATGCAGTGACGTATTACTCTATTGCTTATCCTTGGTATACCTTTTTAATCGTTATATCCACCACCGCATTACCCGCTGTTATTGCAAAACTCACCGCTGAATATGGTGCTAAAGATGATATAGAAGGTCAAACGCTTGTATTTGATGTTTCAAGGCGTTTAATGAAGGTCTTTGGAATTGTTACCTTGATATTTTTATCAGCTGCAGCGGGACTTATATCCAGTGCATCGGGGTATTCAGAGAGTATTTATTCTTTCTATGTCCTCGCCATAGCTTCTTATTTTGTCGCTTCAAATGCGGCCTATAGAGGTTATTTTCAAGGCACACAGAGATTAGAAATCTTCGGGATATCTCAACTCTTCGAACAATTGGGACGCGCTGGAATTGGACTTTTGCTTGTGTGGATTCTCAGTACCATGGCGGCACCCGATTCATGGCTTGCTGCTGCGGGAACTTCAGGGGCTGCTTTTGGAGCGTTGATCAGTTGGATTTATGTGGCGAATAAGTACAAGAAGCTGAAAGTAGCACCTTCACAAAAGGTAGCGCTTAAAGATCATAAACCGTTAATTGAAAAGATTTTGAAAATGGTATTTCCAATTGCGCTAGGTGCATCGATTATGCCGTTACTCACAATAATAGACGCGACCATGATCATTTGGAGACTTAGACAGACGGGCTTTGGTGATCAAGCTGGCGTGATGTATACCTTTATTACATTCTACTCAGTGCCAATCATCAATCTTGCACAAATTATTTTCACAGCCCTTCAAGTAAGTCTGCTCCCAATGATTACACGTGCTTTTACACAAAAGAGCGAACAGTTCCGAGAGAAAGTTTACCTCGGCGTTTTGACAGCGCTTCTTCTTGGACTTCCAATGGGACTTGGAATTGCAGTGTTTTCAAGAGAAATATTAGTTTTCCTTTATCCTAATAAAGCTGAGATGATCCTAGGAGCGGCACCAGTGCTTGGCATTTTAGGTCTAGGCGTTGCCTTCTTATCTCTTTATCAAGCGTCTACGGGCATCCTACAGGGCATCAATCTCTACAAGAAGCCTGTTAAAAATCTATTCGTAGGTGCGGTGGTAAAAGTGATTACAGCATATATCTTGCTGGGTATTCCAACCTTAAATATAAAAGGGGCAGCAATTTCTACATTATTAGCTTATGCAGTTGCGGCAACTTTAAATATGATCGTATTACTCAAACATGTGGAAATGCCAAAGTCTTTTATTAGAAAAGCAGCATTGACATTGATGTCAAATGCAGTGATGATTGTAGCTGCTAAAGGTTCATTCATTTTAGTGCATGCATATCTTGGTGCAAGGTTGAGTTTGCTCGTTGGCATACTTGTGGCAGTTATCGTCTATGCGGGGATGATGCTTCTGACCAAAGTGGTTACAAAAGAAGATTTGACTGCAATGGATAATAAGTAGAGGATTGAATCATTAAAGGTAAAGTTTAAAATAAAAAAAGGACATTTCCTGTCACTGACTGTAAAATCGGCAGACTAGGGAATGTCCTTTTATTGTTTTATTTGATTTGAGACTATTTTTATATTGCAGTCTTCATATTGCCGACCATATTCAGAATGATTTGAGTCGAATTTTTAGCAGCTTCTTCTGCAAACTCAGCATAATTCACATGAGCAGAACCGTCGGCTTTATCAGACATGGATCTGATGATGACAAATGGAAGTTTGTTGAGATAACAAACATGTGCAATGGATGCACCTTCCATTTCAGTGGTGTGAGCACCAAAGTTTGTTTCAATAAATATTTTGCGCTCTGCTGAGGACACGAATTGATCGCCAGAGACGATTCTGCCTTTAAAAATTTTATGCGATTTAACCGCTTCAATGCTAGAATTGTAAGCAAGGTCTACAAGGTAGGGATCTGCAATAAAGGTTGAGGTTTCCATTTGAGGGATGATACCGTACTCATAACCAAATCCAGTGCAGTCCACATCGTGCTCCATACAATCCGTGGAGATGACGATATCGCCAACGTTGAGGTCATCGTGGATGGCACCCGAAACACCTGTATTGACAATCGCATCGACTTTAAAGTTTGAGACGAGAATCTGTGAACAAGCAGCGGCGTTGACTTTACCTATACCACAAGTCACGACCACCACAGGTTTGTCATGTAATGTGCCTGAATAATAGGTCATTCCTGCGATTTCCATTGTGCTTTCAACACACATCTTACTTTTAAGAATTTCTGTTTCTAAATCCATAGCACCGATAATACCTAATTTCATATTGATCTCCGTTCTATATAAATCATAATTTAAACTTTTTTTAGTTTTGAAATGTGAAACGATTCATGTTTCACAAGTTCTTACTGTGGGTAAATTAAATTTTCAGTCGTTGCATTTTTTAAAACGTCAAGATACGCTAACGCTTCTTGTTTAGCCCCTTCTAAATTGTGTAGTTTATAGTTGCCGCATTCGATTTCACTTGCACCAGGAATTTCGCCTTCAAAAGTTGAAACGAATTCAAAGGCACGTATGAGTAAGGGGAGAATTTGCTCTGAGGTGTAAGCACCGTTTACGATGAGGTACATCCCTGTGAGACATCCCATAGGTCCAAAATAAGCAATGCTTGATTTGAACTCTGCATCATTTCTGACAAAAGTGGCAATGAGGTGCTCTAATGTGTGAATAGAGCCGTTTTCAAGCATATCGCTGTTGGGAAGCTTCATTCTGACATCAAATGTTGTCAATGTTTCTGCGCCGTAGTGATCCATGCGAGAGACGTAAACACCTTTTTTAAGTTTAATATGATTCACCGTAAAACTATCAATTTTCTTCATTTTAAGCTTTGCATGATACCTCTAATGATGTCATCACGCACTCCTTTCAATTTTTTGTTCTAGTGTTGGTTTTCAATGCTATTGTATCATAAAACGGCACTTGGGCGACTAAAAAGAATTTAAAAGGGTATGAAACAGATGTTAGTGTTAGATTTTACAACTGAATTTGACAGATCGCATATAAGGAGGTTACGCCATGAAAAAATGGCCTTTAGGGCTGATGCTCATATTTTTAGTTTCTGTGGTGCTTTTAGTAGCATGTACTGCAGGAACACCCACGGCTCAAGTGGACAAATCTACAACTGAATCACCAGAAGCAACTACACCAGAAGCAACTACACCAGAAGCAACTACACCAGAAGCAACTACACCAGAAGCAACTACACCAGAAACTGCACCTGGAGAAAATAATTCAATGAATGAGCTTCCTGTTTTTACACTTGAAGAACTTGCAAAATACAATGGGAAGGAGGGCATGTCGGCATACGTGGGTTATGAAGGGAACGTATATGATGTCTCTGAGATTAAAGCTTGGAAAAACGGCACCCATCAAGGCAAGTATGAAGCTGGACAAGATTTGACTGATGTCCTCAATAACTTAGCCCCACATGCACCAACGAATCTCACAGACAATGCGCCCATAGTGGGCACACTTGAGTAAAATTGAGCAAAAGAGCATTGAACTTGAACAACACTTAAATTTTATTGTCTGTACTAAAAAAGAACACGATTCCCACAGAATCACTTGAAGCTTATAAGGAATCCGTTGAGGCAGAGGTCTTAAAGGGAGCGCTTGAGGCTTGGGGTGGTAATATTACGAAAGCAGCTGAAAAGTTAGGAATTAGTAGATGGTCGCTTCATCGTATTCCTCTTATAGCAATTGGGACTGCTATTTTA
Source organism: Fusibacter sp. 3D3 (assembly GCF_001748365.1). Lineage (GTDB taxonomy): Bacteria > Bacillota > Clostridia > Peptostreptococcales > Acidaminobacteraceae > Fusibacter_A. Next base: position 124,862 of record NZ_BDHH01000011.1, read on the forward strand.
TGGTTTGGATGGTATGGCTTCAATGCAGGCAGTGAACTCAGAGTAGATTCTATTACCGCATTGGCATTTTTAAATACGGATATTTCAGCTTCGTTTGCGGCGATCGTATGGCTTGATTCATGGAGGGGTTAATTTCTTTTTAGTTGAAGTGGGTGCCGTTGCATTTGCATCATTATACGCATTTGTGATTTCATAGGGGCTACTTTATCTCATTGATATGGTTACACCTGTAAGAGTCGATGCAAGAGAGCAAGTGACAGGTCTTGATGAAGTACTTCACGGTGAAACCGCAGATTTTATGTAAATTCAAGTGAAGGCAGTCACTTGATTACAGATTAGTAGAACGGACATAGTAAAGGTTGTTTGAATCAGAGATAGAAGCGTTGAAAGCATAGCCGTCAAAGGTGACTGATTTCAATGCTTTTACTGTTTTTATACGTTCTTTGGTCATTAAGTGAATCATTTTGCCACGCGCCATTTTAGCAAAGGTCGCTTTATTGATCAGCTTACCTTGAGTGTCTTCTCTAAAGTGAATTGTGATTTTAGGAAGAGTAACCATTTTAGAGAATTCATTAGAAGCGAGATCGATGATGATTTCATTTTCTTTAAATAAGGCTTGGATATAATCATGCCAATGCGTATATAAATTTAGGTTCTTTATTTTCATTTGAAAGTCCAAGCGATAAGGTTTAATAGGATCAAAGGGAGAAGTCATACCATATAGAGCACTCAATATAATGAGATGCTGATCTATATAATTAAAGTCCGCTTTGTTATAGTTTTGGAGCTCTAATTGCTTGAAAACGAGACCAGTATATGAGTGAATAGCAGGAAGGCGCTCGTGCTTATTAAAGTTTTTGTAATGCGTCTCATAATAATCGGATTTATCTTTGTAAATACGTGAAAAATCCTCTAAAAGGAGAGTTGATATCACTTGATTGGTCAGTGTGTCTTGCTCTGGTGAAAAGTAAGTTATATGCTTTTCGGGGCTGTAGCAAAGGGGGGATTCTGATGACGGTGTTCGCTGGGTTTTACTCGGGGACATGATTATTTTCATATTAAACGCCTCTCATGTAATAAATTTTTAGATATCATTAAAGTCAATGCTTATTTGATCCGATATACTATATATAGATAGAAAGTTTTATTAATCCGGATATATTGTAGGTTTTACAAAAAAAGTGCGCATTTTTTACCTAACTTTAAACCTGATATAACAAACCGTTGATACCATAAGAGTAGCAAAGGAGTGATCATATGTCAAAGGTTCTTGAGGTAAGAGGAGATTATAAGATTTTAGCGACAAATAGAGATTATGTCGTCATCAACATGACACTAGCTTATGAAAATCATGCACACTTCAAATCAATCCAACCGCTGTACCATTTATTGGCTCTTATTGAAAATGGTCTAAAACCAACTTCGCCTTATATGCTAAAAGCAGCTAAAAGATTATTAGGAGAAGGATTTGAGACTTTGACTCCAAAGCGGAAAAAAGAAAATTATAACAATAACCATAGAAAATCGCGAACGCGATGTGCTTAACAATGATTGATATCACCTTGATGCAATATGATCATAGGTGATTTTTTTATGAGATAAATCATTAAATTTGTTGGATCAGGTCGTTGGACCTGAAGAAAATTCAAATATTATTAAAGCTTGAATTTATTCGTTACAAATTTCAAACAAAATATCTTTCTAAACCACATATGTGGTAATCTATAACTAGAAAGATGAAATACTACTAAAATGACAGTGATGGAGGCATCAAATGACAGTGAGAAGGCGTGAACAGTTTAAAAACATAAGTATTCTATTTATACTAATGTTTTGGGTTTATATTGGAAGTATCAATACATACGGTGATGATACATTTCAAGGGGACGTTTTATTTGAAGAAAAAGAGGAGCATCAAATTGGTGATGTGGTCGGTTCCTTTAAAAAAAGCGCGACTCAAATGAAATTGGGGGAGAAAACCATCCCAACATATGAAATGGGCAATGAACTTTGCTTTGTGATTGAAGACCTTAAATATTATGGCGGTCGAGTAACTTGGCATCCTATGGAACGTCTGACTAGAACCACTTGGGCTGACTATAATCAGGTTAAATCATCAGGAACTGAAAGATTTGTCAAGACAAGTGGGCATGTCTATTACAGTGATATCAAAGTTTTTGTTGATGGAATTGAACTGCCTGCCTATAATATTGGCGGATACAGTTTGGTTAAATTTTCTGATCTTACTGAAAAGAGATATGTTAGCGTTGAGAGAGCGGAAATTCATGATATACATGTAGGCGGCATAATAAGGCTTCCTGAAGGGGTGGGCTCACCAAAGGGAGGTTTAGTTGTAAAACCTGTATTTTACTATGCTGAAAGGGGTCGATTGGTAAAATATCTAGGCGAAAGTTACGCTATTGATGAAGGTGAATCCAATGTTAATTATGAGATGATATTGCCATCCAATTCAGCTGTGAGTACGCCTTTTTATGATATTAACATTTATGGCTATATGGGTTACGAGATAGAAACAGAAGAAGGCCAGTATATTCATTATGATTTAGAGAAGAGTAGTTGTTTAGAACATCCTTTTTTAAAGCGTATGAGTTATTATCAAGATGTTTATTCGAACGTTAATATTGAGTTGTTACCAAAACAGGAAGTAAGTCTCACATTAAACTTAGAGGGGGATGTTTTTGGTGCGATTGATAGCAGTTATATCAGGGAGATCAGTGTAGCTGCTACAGAGGTTAAAACGGGTAAGCGTATAGTCCAATCCATCTATCAGAATGTAGATCAAAAATATACCCATGTGAATTTAACTTTTATCGAAAATCAGTTATACACACTTAGTTTTAGCATGACTTCTTTTGGCTCGATAAGTCCCAAATTTGCTTCGATACCACCACAGATGTTTGTACCCTATTATTACAACCAAAGTAGAATTTTACAAGCTGATGGAGAGAAAAAACCTATTTTAGCAAACGAACAGAATGCTTCTATAAATTTAACGTGGCATTTACCTAATATTGTTGTAGGGGATGCTCGGGAGTCAAAATGGCGCGCTAAAATAGGAGAAGAAGCATATGAGGTCTTTGAGATCGATGGAGAGCTGTACATGAGCAGAGCGAATACTTTACTGAGTAGTAGTAAGTATGGAGCGTTGTTGAGTGGACTAGAGCAAAAAGAACTCCCAAGAGTTGGTGATAAAGAAAGTGAAACAAAGAAAGTGATACAGTCTACTCTATGTGTATCCAATAATGAAACGAGCATCCCAGTATATTTGTTAATGAAAAAAGATCAATATGAACAATTGGTAAAGATATCTGATATGGAAAAAATAGGTTTCAAGGTACAGGTCGACGAACTGAATAAGACGATTACCATTTTAAATTAAGAACTATCAGGTCTATTAGTCTGGTTTTTATAGTCCTAATGACCTAAAAAAACATTCGAAAAGTTAAAAAAATATAATTATAATGTTAGTTGAAAATGTAAATGGGTAAAAATGATGTGATGGCTCCATATAACCTAAACACTATTCAGTGGAGAGGGGATGCGTAATGAAAACAACTTTACTTTATGATGATATGCTAAAATTTGATGAAACAATCCAAACGATGATTGAAAATTCGGATGTTCTTGTTTATGCGGATCAACTGATACTCAGCATTTACACCCATGCAAGTGGTGAAAATGCGTATATATATAGGACATGTGATGATGCTTTTTTAAAACGGTTAGATATAAATATGACAATGGATGTCATTACCAAAGCAGAACTGGGTATGGGTAATATGAAATATATCCTATTCAATTCAATTTTGGATGATGATGAGGTAAGAGAACAGTTTTATGAAATTGCTCTGATCTCGCTTGATCCACTTGAAGAAGAAGATAATTTAGTCGGATATGTTTATTTTACAATTGATAAGAAATATGAGGCGCTTCTCCTTAAAACGCAAAATAAAAAAAAGAGTTTCTTGAGAATTGATTATTTGATCAACAGTATTAGAATTAATATTGAAAACTATGAAAAATTATATTATTTGATCGACTTTTTTTCGGAAATTGTGACTACAAAAGATCGCTTTATGCCTTATCACATGACCAATGTCGCCAATTGGACCATGTCGATTGCCAATGAACTCAATTTAGATTACAAAGATCGGCTTACTTTGTATGTGGCTTCCTTAATGCATGATATTGGCATTGTGTACATTCCTGAAAAGATTATTAATAAATCCAGCAAACTAAGTGAAGAAGAGTATGGTTTGATGAGGCAAGTGCCAGAAAAAAGCTATGAGATCACAAAGACTACACTCTATGGGATGCATTTTTTTAAAAATGTGCCCAACATTATCCGATATCATCATGAGTGGTTTGATGGTAGCGGTTATCCTTCCAAAAAAAGTGGAGAGGAAATTCCCTTTTTAAGTCGAATTATCTCAGTGGCAGACGCAACCGATGCAATGTTGTCAAGAAGAGCTTATCGAGATTTACTCTCTGAAGATTTTGTCATAAAAGAACTTTTAAAAGGAAGCGGCAAACAATTTGATCCGGAAATTGCAAATGTAATGATTCAACTGCTTAGAAGTAGGACTAAGGACACTGGTGAGACCTTCGTTGAGGAAATGAATTTTATCCCCCAAGCTTCGCTTAATTTTTACTATGATAACTTTCAAAATCAACGTTCGTATGTAGGCAATCTCATTATGAATGAAAGAACTGGGAAATTGATCATACATAGTGGTGGTGCGTTATCTGATCTTCAAGTAAGTCGCGTCTATAAACCTTCTATCAGTTTTTTTGCACTGAACGATTTTTTAGAATATGAAGTCGAGATATTAGGCGCATTGAATAATCAGATACTGATGACGGGATTTAAATTTGTGCCCACAGATAAATATTTTTCTTTAATATGGGAATTAACGGGGATATTAAAAACACCTTCAAATAGAAAAGGTAATGTAAAAATTATAAAAGTGGGTGGTGATACATTAGTTTTTGAAGTTGCAGATCAGTTTTTTAATGATATTTTGGTTTCGAGCATTGATAAAACGGCAATGATAGATTTTGATTTGGAAATCGATCATGTGCACAATAGGCTTTCGCTAATGGGCAGGATCATAAGGTTTTTTAATTTTCAAAATGTCACCGTTTTCGTATTTAAGTACACCAACATTAACAGTGTGGAAAGAGATTCGATTTTAAGAATGCTTTTTAGAAAACAAACGCATGATAGACAAGTTAGGTTGAAGACAAGTGTGATTTAACTCAAGTAGAGAAGCGTTGCTATTATAATTCTTATGGACTTTGATTAAGAAGTCTGGTAAGAGCCAAAATAGCAACGCTTATTTTATCAAAGCGTATACTCAGTCCGCTATGCTACCTTCGTAACCCTTGCGCAATCCGTTTGGATTGCATTCAGTGTGAGTTTGGACTCCCACTGAATTAGGAAAGGCAGTGAACTTGTGAAAGGATAAAGCGCATTGCGCATTCGCTGTTATCTTAGAATTGCAAGTAAGAATTCTCTCATGACTTTACAAGCGGTAGCTGTGCTCACGCCAGATTGATCATAATGCGGTGACAATTCTACAATATCAGCGCCTATGACGTTTAAATCCTTAAAAGACTGTATAATAGTCATCATCTCGATGAAAGAGATACCGCCAGGTTCAGGTGTTCCAGTCCCTGAAAATATGGAAGGATCTAGAACATCGAGATCAATGGTGATGTAACAAGGTGTCTTTGGACCAATCGCAGCGATGCGCTCTTTTAATGTTGAGAAAGTGAATTTTTCCAAATGCGTATGCGATTTGGCCCACTCGAATTCCCATTTCTCACCTGAACGAATGCAGAACTGATTGATTTTATGATCGCCCATAAAGTCCCAAGCGCGTCTGATCACTGTTGAATGAGAAAGAGGCTCTCCCATGTAGTGTTCCCTCAAATCCGCATGTGCATCCAGATGAAATAGCACAAGGTCTGGGTATACTTCATAGGAAGCTTTAATTGCCCCGAGAGAGACTAAGTGTTCGCCGCCAATCAAGAAGGGCTTTTTGCCTGCTTTCAAAATGGTCCTAGCCATGTCTTCTATAACTTCAAGTGATTTTTTCGCATTGCCAAAAGGTAGATCGAGATTGCCCACGTCGGTTAGAGCGTAATCTGCAAGATCTTTGTCTTGATAGGGGCTATAGGTTTCCAGACCATAAGAATCCATTCTGATAAAATCAGCGGCAAAACGTGTTCCTGGTCTGAAAGAAGTCGTTGAGTCGAACGGTGCGCCGTAGATGACGAGCTCGGCATCTTGATAATCAGAATCACAACCGATAAAAGTATGAATATTTGAATGCATAGGTTCCTCCGTTATTCAGACAATAGTTTTTTTACAAAAGTAGGCAGTGCAAAACAACCTGTGTGAAGCTCTGTGTTGTAGTATTTTGTTTCAAGTCCAAATGCTTCCCACGCTTCTTTTTTGAAATCCTTTATGGGATCGAGTGATTTGGAAGCAAATCCAAATAACCAATGTCCAGATGGATAAGTTGGCATATGGAATTGATATACTCTACTGATTGGGAATATCTTTTCTATTTTATCATGCGAACGTTTCATTTCTCTTGCGTAGTTTGAATAATACGGGCTTTCGTGTTGGTTAATGAGAATACCAATTTCAGTAAGGGCATTAAAACAGTCTGTGTAAAATGCCTCAGAGAATAAACCTTCACCTGGGCCGATTGGATCTGTAGAATCCACAAGGATTAAATCATACTGGGCAACTTTGCCTTCGATGAATTTTAAACCGTCTTCAAAGTAAAGGGTAACACGTGGGTCCGTGAGTTTATCGGCTGTGAGCGGCAAGTATTTTTGACAAGCTCTAACGACCATTTCATCTATTTCCACCATATCAATCTTTTCAATGTGTTTATATCTTGTGAGTTCTCTTACTGTGCCCCCGTCACCACCGCCGATGACGAGGACGCGTTTAATATCTGGATTGGTTGCCATAGCCACATGTGTGATCATATCGTGGTAGACAAATTCATCTTTTTCATTGACCATCATCAGACCATCTAATGTAAAGAAGGTGCCGAATTCTTCTGATTTAAAGAAATCAATTTGTTGAAAAGGGCTGGTTTCTGAATAAAAATGTTTTTGAACTTTAATTGAAAAATCAACTGTATCTGTGTGTTTTTCGGTGTACCATAATTCCATGCTAAATCCTCCTCTAAAGTATAGTTCATGTGTTATCCTTTAATGACCTTTATGAAATTTGCGTCAGGATCTTCCATGCCAGTAACAACACCGTGTGACGCCTTAAAGAGTTTAATTTGCTCAATGACGGATTCATTGATGCGTTCGCCATAACTTACAACAGGAATTCCTGGAGGGTAGCTCATAAGCGATTCGCCACTGATTCGACCAAGTGTGTCTTCGAGAGCAACCATTTCTTTCACTGCATAAAAGGCCTCTCTTGGTGTTAATACCACTTCTGGGTAATGTAAATCTATTTTTTTGTAATCAATACGCTCGGAATGGAAGCGTTTGCTAATAGCCTTTAGTGCGTCAATCAGAGCGTTGACACTATCATAATCATCGCCAACGCTTAAAATGGCAAGTGAGTTGTAAACATCTCCAGTTTCCATTTGAATGTTGTATTCATCTCTCAAAATATCGTAGAGCTCCATGCCGTTAAGGCCCATATTGCGAGTGGTTACACTTAGTTTAGTGGGATCAAATTTATAGATACCGGGTTGACCTTCAGATTCATATCCGATGGCGTAACAACCGGGAATTTGGTTGATTTCTGTCCTTGCATAGTCGGCTATTTCTATGACATGCGATAATATATCATGCCCTTCTGTTGCGAGCATTTTACGTGCGACATCAATAGAGCCCATGAGTAAGTACGATGGACTTGTGGTCTGCATGGTATTGATCACTTTTCGAACATATTGACCATCAATACGATCGGTTTTTATTAGGAGTGCAGAACTCTGCGTTAACGACCCGCCTGTTTTGTGAAGGCTGACTGAGGACATATCTGCACCTGCGGCCATACCACTGAGTGGAAATTTTTCGTGAAAATGAAAATGTGAGCCGTGCGCTTCGTCTACGAGAACGAACATCCCCTTTTCATGACAATAATCGACAACAGTCTTTAAGTCGCATGCAGCGCCATAATAGGTTGGGTTGATTATGAAAGCTGCCTTGGATTCTGGATGTTCTTCGTATGCTTTTTTTAAACTTTCAAGGGTGATGTTATGAGAAACACCCATTTCATTGTCAATCTCTGGCGCCATATAAACGGGTTCTGCGCCACATAAAATAAGTGCGTTGATGGCCGATTTATGAACATTTCTAGGCAAGATGATTTTATCGCCAGTGGTTACAGTGGCCATAATCATGGTCTGAACGGCGAAAGAGGTACCACCCACTATGAAAAAACCACGATCCGCACCAAAAGCGTCTGCTAGAAGTTCTTCGCCTTCTTTAATGACGCTGGTTGGATTGCCTAGAAAATCTAATGGCTTCATAGAATTGACATCAAGTTCAAGCATTGTGTTTCCAAAATAAGCAGCGTATTCAGGTAGCCCGCGACCATGTTTGTGTCCAGGGACATCAAAGGGAATCACTTTTTTTGCATGATATGCCTTCATAGCGGTAAAAACTGGTGTTTTTGAATGATCCATTATCACTTCTCCTTTTTAAATTACATCTTCGGCATGTTGCGCCCGTGGTAGATTTCAGCCATTTCTTTTTTGAGTTTTGTGATGATCTCGCGTTGTTCTTTGACGGTGAGATCATCTTTGTTAATTTCAAAGAGATAGCTCGCGAGTTCAAAATCTTTGAGCATCATCTTCGTGTGAAAAATATTTTCTTGGTAGATGTTGACATCAATTAATTGATACTTATTTAAAGTGCGTTTTGCAATGAAATTTTGAATCGAATTGATGTTGTGGTCAATAAATAATTTTTGTCCAGAAGCATCTCTTGTAAAGCCTCTTACCCTGTAATCAATGGTGATAATATCAGAGTCAAAGCTATCAATTAAATAATTAAGGGCTTTTAGGGGTGAAATTTGGCCGCAAGTGGATACGTCAATATCAACTCTGAAAGTACTGATGCCGTTATCGGGATGGTATTCCGGATACGTATGAACGGTTAAATGACTTTTATCTAAGTGCCCGACCACATGTTGGGGCACGTTGACGAGAATGCCTTTGTTGCAGGAGTCATCCAAAGCAGATTGGGGAACCTCCTCTTCAGAAATCAGTATGGTTACGCTTGCACCTTGAGGATCATAGTCTTGCTTTGCAACATTCAACACATGGGCACCAATCATCTCGGTAACATCTTCTAAAATATGTGTTAGACGGTCTGAATTGTATTGTTCGTCAATGTATTCTATATATTTTTTACGATCGGCCTCAGTTTTCGTATAGCTGATGTCGTAGATGTTAAAACTCAAAGTCTTAGTGAGGTTGTTAAACCCATGAAGTTTGATTTTTTTATAACCTTTCAACGGATGACCCTCCTTGTTCAAAACACGTTTTTTTTCAGTGGTGAAAAGCGACAGATAATACTTAAAATATTAACCCGGAAGTATACTAATACTATTTTTTACACAAGTACAATTATATCAGAAAAAATTATAAATGCTAGTGTTTTGTAGGTTATTTTCAAATAAAAAATCATAAGCTTTTTTAACAAATATAAGTTTAAAATATTAAGTCATATAAATGCCACTGACAAACTTTTAGTATTTGAAAATGCTTATATTGATGTTAAATGAATGCAATCCAATAGAATTGTGCAAGTGACTTTGTAAGCATAAAAACGCCCCTCATGTATGAAGGGCGTTTTCGAAATTGATATTCATGTGAGTTTCATTCTAGGGTTAGAGGGTTGCTCAACTTTTGAATTTGACACCCTAACCTTCTATAAATTCATAAACTTTATCGATAAAAAGAATGCCATCTAGATGATCAATTTCATGGCATAAGCACTTCGCCATAATACCTTCACCTTCAATTTCAATAGTTTCACCTAAACGATTTTGTGCAGAGACTTTAACAAAGCTTGGACGTTTAAGTTTTCCCCATTGATCAGGGAGGCTGAGACAGCCTTCGGTCACTTCTTGAACGCCTCTGGATTCTATTATAATGGGATTAATCAGCTCGATGAGGCCATCACCAATATCGATCACGACAAGTCTCTTGAGAATACCTAATTGCGGCGCAGCCAGAGCGGCGCTATTATCCGTGTGGTAAAGTGTATCCGCCATATCATCTAAAATGAGTTTTATTTTTTCATCAATGACATCAACAGCTCTACAAGTCTTGCGGAGGATGGGATCGTCATTTATTCTTATTGTTCTAAGTGCCATGAAAGTCTCCTTTTAAATCATTTTTACTAATTCTATTTTACTGGGTTATTCATTTGTTGTCTATTATATTGTATGAATTGAAGGTCCGTTGTGCATTTAATCGATGTGTAGTAAAATGAAATCATAGAATATATGATGTCAGCCGTTCAATCACAAGGTGGCAAAGCAGCCTTTTTTATGATTGGGGCCTCACCTGTTGAAGAGGGCGGCATGGGTCATCATACTTCAAACTTTGATTTTAGAGAAGAGGCGCTACTGGAAAGCGTCAAAGTCTTTACAGGCGTTGTTTTAAATCTATTATCGAAAGGATCGTTATATGGATAAAGTGGACTGGATATCTCATTTTATTGAATCAAGATCGGCTGAATTTATGGATATTCAAAATAAAATTTGGGATTATGCGGAGATTAGATTCAAAGAAATAGAGTCGGCAGTACTCTTGATGAAAATCCTTGAAGAAAATGCTTTCACAGTGGAAAAACCAGTGGCGTATTTACAGACTGCTTTTAAGGCGTCTTTTGGACACGGCAAACCAATCATTGGTTTATTGGCAGAGTATGATGCACTGTCGGGTTTAAGTCAATGTGCGGATGAAAGGGTGCCTTTAAAACGAAAGGGGCATGATAATGGGCACGGCTGTGGTCATCATGCTTTAGGAACGGCCGTGATCGCTTCAGCAATTGCACTTAAAGCTTATATGGAGGCGCATCACCTTTCAGGACAAGTTGTTGTTTTGGGGTGCCCAGGTGAAGAAGGGGGTTCTGGCAAGACTTTTATGGCAAGGGAAGGTGTCTTTAACGCGCTTGATGTGGCTTTAACATGGCATCCCATGACACATAATGCTATATTTGGATCAGAAACACTTGCGAATTGCCAGGTCTATTTTAAATTTAAAGGGATTAGCGCTCATGCAGCCGCTTCGCCACATCTTGGCCGCAGTGCACTGGATGCTGTGGAACTTATGAATGTGGGTACCAATTTTTTGAGAGAACATATGCCTCTAGAGGCTAGGGTTCACTATGCGATTACAGACACGGGTGGGCGATCGCCCAATGTTGTTCAAGCAGAAGCAGAAGTGCTCTACTTGATCAGAGCGCCGAAAATTTCAGATGTCAATGTGCTGTATGAAAGGGTGTGTGACATCGCTCAAGGTGCCGCTTTAATGACGGGGACTCAAGTTGAAAGGACATTTGATAAAGCTTGTTCCAATTATATACCAAACCAAACTTTGGGAAAACTTATTGCAGCGCAAATGCAATTACCTAAATTCAAAGAGGCAGATTATGAGAGCGCTGCTCGTATTCGAGAGACTTTTACATCAGAAGAGGTTGATAACGATCTTGACATGATGGAAGGCCTCGCGGGTGAGATGCCGCCTGAGCTTAGAAAAGCTTACAAGCAGAAAGTACTTGCCGATGTTGCATTACCCTATAGTGCAAAGCAAACTAGACTCTATGGGTCAACGGATGTCGGTGATGTGAGCTGGATTGTGCCAACGGCTCAGTTTTATACAGCAAGTGCAGCGATTGGCACAGCGATGCACACTTGGCAGATGGTCTCTCAAGGTAAAACGGCCACAGCGCATGCAGGAATGATCGCCGCCGCTAAAACTTTAGCACTTACGGGGATCTGTTTATTGGAAGATACGGATCATATTATGCGCGCAAAAGAAGAACACCTAGAAACTTTACAGGGGAAGGTCTATGTTTGCCCTATTCCAAATGACGTTTATCCTAAAATACCGTGATAAATCGGTGTGATGTGGTCGTAGCAAGTGGGCTACAAATGTTCTGAAATCTATACTTTTTGAAACAGAACTCAATATGTGCTTCTGTGGCGGACATGCAAAGGGTAGTGGTTCTGACAAAATCTTAATAAATGAGAATTATCAGAAAAAAACGTTTTAAAGTGTTGACACAACCCTTAAATATGTTTATAATCAATTTCAATATCAACTAAAACACTGATAAAGATAACGACGGAGAACGATTCTTAAAAACACTGTTCAAAGCGAGCTACAGAGGGTGCAAGTGTAGCAACAGACTTAAGATGAAAATCACTCCCGAATTGATGATTCGACAATGTAGATGATTCCGGTAGTCACCGTTATAAGACTAAAGTTCGTTGAATTTTTTTATAAGCAGCATTGGATGGGTGAAAATCTATTCAAGGCTTGAAAATAATAAAAAAGTGAGATCGACTTGATGAGAGCAGTTTGCTAAACTGAAATTGGGTGGTACCGCGGATAATAATTCGTCCCTATAAACAATCGTATGAGATTGTTTATAGGGACTTTTTTATATAGATCATTCGTTTTCGTCCAGCGTAGTGCAGGCATGTTGAACCTGCTGTAAGTGGTTAGACGGACAATGATTATACAAAAAAGACGTTGGTCACAGGCAATTTTGGAAGGAGTGAGGATTATGCTAAGAAAGATTTATGCAAGTACGGATTACGGGGTGCATTCACTGATTAAGGTTGTAGCAACGCTTAGAAGAAAAGAGTTTGACGTAGTGGGTGTCAACATGAATTGTTTCGATGAGGACCGTGCAGACATATGCATAACCTTGAGAGAAAAGGAAAAACTCAATGCTGAATATGCAAAATATCAGCTTGAAAAAATTATAGATATTCAAAACATTACAATTGACGGAGGAGAAAACTAATGAAAGTTTACTACAAAGAGGATGTAACAACTCAGCACTTACAAGGTAAAAAAGTAGCAGTAATCGGATTCGGTTCACAAGGACATGCGCACGCACTCAACATGAAAGAATCAGGCATAGATGTATGTGTAGGTTTATATGAAGGCAGTCCATCAAAAGCAAAAGCTGAGGCAGGTGGTCTTGAAGTATTCACAGTGGCAGAAGCTGTTAAGAAATCGGATGTGATCATGATTTTGCTTCCAGATGAAAAACAGAGAATGGTATACGAAGCAGAAATTAAACCCAATTTAGCAGAAGGAAAAGCTTTGGCTTTTGCACATGGTTTCAATATTCACTTTACTCAAATTCATCCGCCTAAAAATATTGATGTATTTATGGTAGCACCTAAAGGTCCTGGACATTTGGTAAGAAGAGTTTATCAAGAGGGCAAAGGCGTTCCTAACTTATTTGCCGTTTATCAAGATTATACTGGAAATGCACGTGACTTGGCACTTGAGTATGCCAATGCAATTGGAGGCACAAGAGCAGGCGTTATCGAAACGACATTCCAAGAGGAAACAGAAACAGATTTATTTGGTGAGCAAGCTGTTCTTTGCGGGGGCTTAACTTCACTGATCAAAGCAGGTTTCGAGACTTTAACTGAAGCAGGCTATCAACCAGAAGTTGCCTATTTTGAGTGTCTTCATGAGATGAAACTCATCGTAGATTTACTTTATGAAGGCGGCTTCGAGAAGATGAGATATTCTGTAAGTGATACAGCAGAATATGGCGATTATGCAATTGGTAACAGAATTGTAACCGCTGAAACTAAAGCGGAAATGAAAAAAGTACTTAGTGAAATTCAAACCGGTAAATTTGCTCAAGAGTTCTTGCTTGAAAATCAACTTAATAGACCGATGTTCAACCGCGTTAAAGCACTTGAGCTTGAGCATCCAATTGTTGAAGTGGGCAAAAGATTAAGAGGCATGATGTCTTGGATTAAAGAATAGACCAAATGCTTTATAGAGACAGTCTATAAGAACTGCTACAGATTTGAGAGGGAGATCAATGAAAACATTCAATTATAAATCAGATAAATACACAAGTGCCAATATTGTGAACGGTGTGGAAAAGACCCCCCATCGTTCGCTTTTAAAAGCACTTGGACTTTCAAATAGCGATATGAAAAAGCCCTTTGTGGCCGTGGTGAATTCGTATAACGAAATCGTGCCTGGACATGTGGAACTCAAACGTGTGGTGGATGCCGTTAAGAAGGGTATCCTAATGGCAGGGGGATTGCCTTTTGAAATTCCAGCGATAGCCGTGTGTGATGGGATTGCCATGAACCATGAAGGCATGAAGTATTCACTTGCTTCAAGGGAGCTCATCGCAGATAGTATTGAGATCATGGTAAAGGCACATGCTTTTGACGGCATCGTCTTTATTCCGAATTGTGATAAGACTGTACCAGGGATGCTCATGGCAGCCGCTCGAATCGATAGACCTTCTATCTTTGTCAGTGGGGGGCCAATGCTTGCAGGTAAATTTTCAGGCACGATAGATACACTAAGCGAAATTAGAAAAGGTGCCATCAACACGGCGATTGATCTCACAACGGCTTTTGAAGCTGTGGGTGCCTATCAAAATAACAAGATTGATCTGGATGTACTTGAAGAAATTGAGGATTCGGCATGTCCAACTTGTGGCTCGTGTTCAGGGATGTTCACAGCGAATTCGATGAACTGTATCACAGAAGTTTTGGGGCTTGCCTTATCTGGAAATGGAACGATCCCAGCGGTTTATCAAGACCGTGTCAGGTTGGCAAAAGAGACGGGTGAACGCATCGTTGAACTGATTGAAATGGACTTAAAACCGAGAGATATCGTCACAGCAGAGGCTCTTAAAAATGCACTGACTGTGGACATGGCACTTGGATGTTCTACGAATACGATTTTACATTTAACAGCGATTGCTAGTGAACTCGAACTGCCTATTGGTCTTTCGGATTTTGATGCCGTATGTGAGAAGACACCAAACCTTTGTAAACTCAGTCCAGCTGGACCTTGGCATATTCAAGATTTACATGAAGATGGCGGCATAGATGCGGTGATGAAAGAACTTTCAAAGGCAAATCTTTTAGATCTTAATGTTAAGACGGTTTCAGAAGGCGTGCTTTTAAGTGTTAAACTAAAGGCTGCTCATCGAAAATCAAAAGGTGTGATTGCTTCAATAGAGTCTCCTTATAGCCCAACAGGGGGCTTAAAAGTTTTAAAGGGATCTTTGGCACCTAATGGGGCTGTGGTTAAGAAATCAGCAGTTTCAGAAAAAATGCTTAAAAATATTGGCAAAGCCAGAGTATTTGAATCAGAAGAAGCCGCAACAGAGGCGATTTTAAAAAGACAAATCGTTGCGGGTGATGTGGTGGTTATACGTTATGAAGGCCCTAAAGGTGGACCGGGAATGCGTGAAATGTTGACACCTACTTCTGCGCTTTCAGGGATGGGGCTTGATGAAGCCGTATCGCTTATAACCGATGGCAGATTCTCTGGAGGTACAAGAGGTGCTGCTATTGGACACGTTTCACCAGAAGCCTATGAAGGCGGTGTGATTGGACTTGTCAAAGAGGGCGATCTGATTGAAATCAATATACCAGAAGGCATCTTGAACTTACAAGTTTCAGATGCGGAGCTTGAAATCAGACGATCAACACATCAAATTTTAGAAAAACCAATAAAAGGCTATTTAACACGCTACCGTCAATCTGTGACATCTGCAGATCAAGGTGCGATCAGCAAAAAGTAGAAATATGTATAATAGATAAAGGAGTAAGAGTATATGCTAAAAAATGGCGCCCAGATATTACTAGATTTATTACATGAAAGTGGTATTGATACAATCTTCGGATACCCGGGCGGCGCTGTGATTCCCTTGTATCACGAACTCGGTGTACAATACGATCGCTTTACTCATATTAGAACTTCACACGAGCAGGGCGCAGTGCATGCTGCAGATGGTTATGCGCGCTCTACAGGAAAGCTAGGCGTTTGCTTTGCAACTTCTGGCCCCGGCGTTACTAATACGGTAACGGGTATAGCGACTGCATATCTAGACTCGTCACCGCTGCTTGTGATCTCGGGTCAAGTGCCAACAGCATTGCTCGGGAAGGACTCCTTTCAAGAAATTGATATCACAGGCATGTGCATGTCGATCACTAAATATTCCGTTCTGGTAAGAAAACTTGAAGACCTTGAAAAGATTATCCGAAAAGCGATTAAAATTGCAACGACTGGAAGACCAGGACCTGTTTTGATAGACATTCCGAAGGATTTGTTTATCAAAGAAATTGAGTTTCCGAGGTACCCAGAGTATGAATACAAGATGAGCCAACCAGAAATTGATGAGGAAAAGGTCAAATATGCGTGTACGCTTATTAATCAATCTGAAAGACCTATCGTTTATGCAGGTGGAGGAATTCGAATTGCCAATGCGCATGAGAAGCTCCGAAGCTTTTGTATAGATAAAGAAATCCCAGTGGTAAATACACTGATGAGCTTAGGGACATTTCCAAGAACACATGAACTCTCTCTTGGCATGGTGGGGATGCACGGTTACCCAGAAGCCAATATGGCCATTACAAAATCGGACTTGATTATCGCCATCGGTGCAAGATTTAGCGATCGTGTGATTGGGAACCCTAAGGATTTCGCAGAAAATGCTAAAGTCATCCATGTGGACTTTGACCTTACTGAATTCAGTAAAAATATCGATGCAGATGTGGATATCTGTGGCGATCTCAATACAATTTTAGAAGCGTTTAATCAAAATGTTGAAGAAAGGCATCGGGGACCGTGGCTGAAGGAAATTAAGGCTTACTGTGTTGAACAACAGATTTCTGAAACCATGGGAGAGGGTTTACCACCCAAGGATATCATAGAAACGGTTCACGAGAGTCTTGGTGAAACCAGTATTATTGCCACCGATGTCGGACAACATCAAATGTGGACTGCTCAGTACTTTAAGTTCCAAAATCAGCGTCAATTTATCACTTCAGGTGGTCTTGGCACAATGGGCTTCGGACTTGGGGCTGCAATCGGTTCGAAAATGGGGAATCCTGATAAACACGTGGTTTTAATCACTGGTGATGGGAGCTTTAGGATGAACAACAACGAACTTGCCACTGTGGTGGATTACAACATCCCCATGCTCATCATTTTATTTAACAACAGTGTGCTTGGAATGGTCAGACAATGGCAGAAGTTATTTCAAGATGGCAGATATGCAGAGACGACACTTCCAAGCAATATGGATTATTGTAAACTCGCCAGTGCTTATGGCATCGAGAGTGTCAAAGCGAGATCCATTTTTGAGCTCAAGCAAAGTGTTGAACGCTTTAAGAAAAGCGGAAAAGCGATGTTTATTGAATGTAAAATTAATAAAAATGAAGATGTCTATCCAATCGTGCCCCCTGGAAAATCAATAGACCAGTATCTGACACGATAACTTTATTAAATCTCTATAGCCCAGCTATAGGTTTAAACTCCAATACTAGATATAAGGAAAAGAACTCACACAGGACAGTGGGTTTTTTTCCTTTTTTGGAGCAAAGTATTTTAAGCATACTATTTGAAACAGACGATATGTAAGGGTAGGGATCAATCCGATCGCTCGGTAGGTCAATTACATACAAGAATTTATGTTCGATTTGTCATATGCTAGTTTTGAGGTGATGCATATGAAATGTGTAATGATTATTGATTTAGAATTGCCGCTTGGCATTCAGATGAACACAGCGGCTGCTCTTGGTATAAGTTTGGCGAGTGAGGTAGAAGGCGCTACACCTTAAAAGCTCAACTGGTACTTTAAACATAGTGGTTTACTGGTGCTTTACTATACCAGATTGTTTTGTATAATGAGATTAAAACGAAAAGGTGTAGACTGTGTAAAGACTTTAACTAGACTGGGAGGGCTTAGGATGACATCAATCAAAATAAAGAGCGAAAATGTGCAAATCGGTTTGTTGAGGATAAGAAATTTCAAACCAATAGGAGATCAGACGCATTTTAATACACTGGTCGATCAGACAATTGTCAAGATCCATCAAGATTATGGTGCGTTGAGCCGTAAGCAATTGAAGCAGAAATCTCCAATAGACATGTTTGCAGAACACTATAAGCAATATGGATACAGTTACCCTGTGCTGGGGCAGCTAGAATCCTTTTTAAAGGGGGATAAACAACTAGAAGTCGATATCCCCCTTTTAAAAGTATTGCTGCTTACGGAGCTAGAAAGCATGCTACTGATGGCTTGTCATGACATGACTGCGGTTAAAATGCCACTGACGTTAGAAAAGGGGGCCGCAGATGATGCGATTCACTATGTGGGGATTAGCCATCGTGACCAAAAAATAAGTGAAAATGATTTTTATATCAGTGACGCGGAAGGTGTCATTTCAAGTATTTTAAAGGGACCTGATTATAGAACACGCGTTACCGAAAGTACACGGGATGCTCTCTTTGTGATTTATGGGCCTTATGAGGTAAACGCATTAGAGCTCAATATCCATCAGACACTTGATCATCTTGAAAATCTTTTAAAGGCCTGTTCGCCTGAATGTATTATTGAAGAAAAAAGTGTCGTATAGAAAAAATTGATTTTTAGTATTAGTGTGCATTAAACCACTGGGCAGCTGCGGGCATAAAGAGCTCAGGCATCATAAAATAGCTGTTGTGAATATCGTCAATTTCTGCATGAAAACCCTTTTAATTGTGCTTATAATTTAAAATGCGTGTGGCGTTCAGTACAGCCAGTAATGCGACCCCAACATCTCCGAAAATGGCAAGCCACATGGTGCCAAGTCCCATCACGCCTAGAATCATGATCATTACTTTAACGGAAAGTGCGAAGATGATGTTTTGTGTGACGATCCGTTTAGTAAATTTTGAAATTGAGATGGCTGTGATGAGTTTTGAAGGTTCATCGGTCATAAAGACGATGTCAGAAGCTTCTATAGCCGCATCACTACCAATGGATCCCATGGAGATACCCACATCAGCAAGTGTTAGTACGGGGGCATCGTTAATACCATCGCCTAAGAAAGCGATTTTTTTTCCTTGGGCTTTTAAGGCTTGCACCTGCCTAAATTTATCTTCTGGCAATAGCGCACTCTTATAATTTTCAATAGAGAGTATTTGAGCCGTTTCTTTTGCTTGAAGTTCGCGATCTCCAGTGAGCATCCAGACTTCGTGATGGCTCTTTTTGAGCGCTTCAATGGTTTTCTTGCTGTCGACTTTTAACATATCTTCAAGGACGATTACGCCGACATATTTTTTGTTTTTAAAGAGATAGACAAGTGTTCCCCTTTGTTGAACTTCAGGTACGGGAAGGTCATAAAGACTCCCAAGGGAGGCGTTTCCAGCGAGATATGTGGTGCTTGAAAGCGTTACTTGAACCCCTTTTCCGCTGATCTCTTCCACGGTATCACCCGTTATTGTCTCAAGAACAGAAAGGTTTTCGTGTTCGGATATATACTGGATGATAGATTTAGCAATAGGGTGGTTTGAATGTCTTTCACACATATAGGCACTTTCTATGAGCTCTTTATGCGTTGCATCATTGGCAACGATTACTTGGCTCACTTCAAAACGGCCTTTAGTAAGTGTTCCTGTCTTATCAAAGACAACAGTATCGATTTGGCTTAAAGCTTCTAGGTAGTTGCTGCCTTTCACAAGAATACCGTTTTTAGAAGCCGTACCAATACCGCTAAAAAAGCCAAGAGGAACAGATAATACAAGTGCACATGGACATGAAATAACAAGGAAAATCAAACTTCTATAGAGCCATTCATGAAAATGAGCACCAGAGATCAAAAATGGCGGCACGATCGCAATGAAAGCTGCAATACCCACAACAATTGGGGTGTAAATCCGAGCAAATTTTGTGATAAAATGTTCCGTTTTTGCTTTTTGACCACTGGCATTTTCGACGAGGTCGAGTATCCTAGCCACGGTTGAATCCTTATAGAGCTTTGAAACCTTCATCTTAACAACCGCGTTCATAACCACAGTACCGCTGAGTACGTTATCGCCAATGCCATAGCTTATTGGCATGGATTCTCCAGTAAGAGCAGATGTATCAATCATGGTACGCCCCTCGACGATGGTGCCGTCAATCGGTATACGCATGCCTGGTTTTACTAAAATAATGTCGCCAATGGACACTTCTTCAGGCGGCACTTCTCTTTGTGAATGGCCTTCAACAACAATAGCCTTGTCAGGCTTAAGATTTATAAGCGATTTAATGGCATTTCTTGAATGATTGACAGCTAAGTCTTCAAAAAATTCACCAATTTCATAAAATATCATAACCGCAACGGCTTCAGGATATTCTCCAATGCCTATTGCGCCAAAAGTGGCGATGGACATGAGAAAATTTTCATCGAAAATTTGCCCTTTTAATATATTTCTTAGAGATTTGTATAAGACTCGGTGTCCGGAAATCACATATGCGATGCCTAGCAAACCCAATTTGATCTCAAATAGCGGTGCCACGAAAGAGCCAAAGAAAAGCGTTAAACTAAGGCCTAAGCGAATGAGTTCTTTATGGGTATGTGATTTATGTGCGTCGGCAGTTTCCTTTGAATTTGAATCTGATTTTAAGAGAACTTTAACATCGGGTTCCAGATCAGTGACAATCTTCTCAATTTCTTTAATTTTTAAAGAGGAATCTTGTTTTGAAAGTTGTTTTTCATCGTATTCAAAAGTCAATTTAGATTGAGAAAAGTCCAAATTGACTTTACTTAGACCGACGATATTTTTGGTTTTAGTTTCGATTTTTGCAGCGCAATTGGCACAGCCAAGGCCTTCGAGATATAAATTTACTTTTGTCATGGGATCACCTGCTTATTTGTGGACAACATGATCGATGCCTTGTGTGAGTATTGTCA
The DNA here is from genome assembly GCF_001748365.1 of Fusibacter sp. 3D3. Lineage (GTDB taxonomy): Bacteria > Bacillota > Clostridia > Peptostreptococcales > Acidaminobacteraceae > Fusibacter_A. The sequence goes on from NZ_BDHH01000011.1 coordinate 145,842, forward strand.
AGACATGATCATCATCTAATGAGTAATAAACGACTTTACCTTCTTTCCTGTTTTTCACGAGACCAGCTTGCTTTAAAACACGAAGTTGATGCGAAATGGCAGATTGCGTCATTCCAAGAGATTCGGATATATCGTAGACACAAAACTCAGACGTAATGAGGAGATGCAAAATTTTTATGCGCGTAGTATCTCCAAAAACTTTAAAAATATCGGCCACTGCATTCGCCATATCGTTTTCGATCATAACGTGAGCGCCATTGCTTATGGCCTCTTCTAATACACGAGAACATTTACAAACCTTTTGTTCGGTCATTATAATACCTTAATCCTTTCATAATAGGTTTAGAACATATGAACATATGAACGTATGAACAACTGCTCATGTATAGTATAATCCTCTTCAACTTAAAAATCAATAGCACTCGGCATTAAATTTAAAAAAATCTCAATTCTGGACGTTCGGAATTGAGATTTTTTGGATTTCTAAAATCGATCATCAAAGGGATCATATCTTTTGGATGCGTGCAAGTATTCTCTTTCTAGTTGTTTTAGTTTTTTGGATTTGGACACATAAAGTATAGTTATTACAATAGAATAAATGAAAATGAAAAGCATGAAGAGGAGTAAGCCATAACCTAAAGCTTCATAGAGGGCATCATCTGGATCTTCACGAGTATCTCCGCTCGACGCTGTGCTTTCCGTCTTAAGTGCATCGTAGTCCTTATACGCCCTTTTTATCTCATCGGGCGTGTATAAATAGTCAAGTGCAGGATGAGTATCATAATACTTAAGTGCCTCTAGGGTCTGGTCCATTTCTTCAAGTAAACTTTCAAAATGTGCAAAGAGAGTCGTGTAGAATTCAGGGCTATTCAAATCAATTTTTAGATTTGCCATTTGTTCCGTTGGAGATGATGAAGCGCCACTCTTTAAAAAGTCTAGATACACCTTTTGATAAGCATCACCTTCGCTGGTGAGATGATCCTTAATGGCAGTAGAGGCAGCGATACTCATTGCATATGAATAAACATAGAAAGTTTGATACATATGTGGAATCTGCATCCATTGATATTGGTAAGCGTCATCTAAGATAACACGATCACCATAATAATCTTTAGAAGTTTCAAGCCAAAGTGCATTTAATTTATCGAGTGAAAGTGGGTTGCCCATTTCTGCTTCATCATAAACACGCATTTCAAAATCAGCTAAAATCGTTTGCATGAAGAACGTCTCGTAGTAGAGTTCAATTTCTTTTTCTAAATAAAAGAGCTTGAGTTCGTCATCATCAGCTTTGTTTTTTAAGGACTCAAGTAACAAAAGCTCATTTAGAGTTGATGTGGCTTCTGAAGGAAATGAACCGACACTCGTGTCAAAATAAGTTTGATTTTCAGTTGTATACAACTGATGCATTGCATGGCCAAGTTCATGAGCTAGTGTGGACTCGCTTGAAAAATCATCTGTGTAGTTGAGCAACACATAAATTGGTGCGTCATAAGCACCCCAAGTATACTGTGAGTTGGTTTTAAAGTCGCCGGGGTAAACGTCGATATTGCCACTTTGTAGAAATTGATTGAGCCCCTCAATGTATGACTCTCCAAGTGGAGAAAGTGCCTCTAAGACCTCTTGAATACCATCTTCATAAGAAACCTCTGCATAGTAAGAACTTGCGTAGGGAAGATGAAAATCAGAACTGTGGAGTGCTTCATAGCCAAGAGATTTTTGTTTAATATGATTAAATTGTTGAATTAATGTAGCGTTTGCACGTGCAGTTTTGATGAGATTTCTGTATTGGTCAGGTTCAATTATGCCAGAAGTTGCATATTCTAGAACTGAGTCGTAACCGCGTGATTTAGAGAGAAATATATTCTTTTGAACTTCTGCTATAAAAACACTTGCAATGGTATTGGCGTGCATGCTATAGGGTTTCATATAGGCGTCATTTGCTTTGAGACGATCTTCCAGTTGATCACTATAAAAATAAATGGTATCTATATCAAAATCAAAGAGGCGAGTTTCACCAAGGGGATTTAAAAATTCATCATAGTGGACATCCGAAATGGTGAGCTGGTCATAGATCTCTTTCGGCATTTCAGAGAATTCTGTGGCATAGGCTAAGATGCTTTCTGCTTCTTCTGCGAGAATGTAAGGTCTAGCATCCACAAGTGATAAGAAATAATTTTTAAAAGGCTCAAATTGTTTAAGCTTGGCCAACTGGATAAGATCATTATCAGAGTATGTCATGAGTTCGGGCTTAACATAAGCCACGACCTCTTCTAAATTGGCATAGGCATCCATAGCTGTAGAAAAATATTCTTGGTAATTGGAATTGGTGGTATCGGTATCCTGAAGCATAGAAGCATAAATATAGAGTTTATCGCTCATGATGGAAGCCTCTAAATAAAGCGATAAACAGTCTTCTAATTGACCAGCATCTGCGAGATGGCCCTTGAATTTTTCGAGTTCTGGGATAATCTTTTTATTGAGATTTTCCACGCTGTCATTAAATTCAGATTCGCTCGCAAAGATTTTTGTGAGGTCCCATTCGGTTGGATAATCCGCAGCAAATGAAAAGGTGTTGAAAATGAGCAATATAGAGATTGTGAGTACTATTGATTTTTGAATATACTTTGGTAGAAAAGTAGACATGAGTGCCTCCGTTTATATATTTGTGATGGTGTCTTAACTTTGATATAATAAGAATGGTGGACGACAAAGTGTTTCGTAGGGTTAGGGTGAGTTTCACTACAGACCCTCCTATCCCGTATGCGATTATAGCAGAAAGATGTGGCCTTTCGGTGTCCATATAATAAGAAATAGGTGAGGGTAACATGAAAAAATTACTATCTAAATGGATTATAGCAGCAGTTTCCATCTACTTAGCGAGCCAAGTGATAAATGGGTTTCAAGTATCTGGGTGGCAAGCTGCATTTGGTGCAGCTTTTGTCTTTGGACTTCTCAATTTTTCAATCAAACCCATTTTAAGTATTTTGACATTTCCAGTGACTTTAATAACATTTGGCCTATTTTTATTTGTGGTCAATGGTATTTTGGTTTATATACTTGGGATGCTTCTCAAGACGGTTCAAGTGTCGAGTTTATGGGATGCAATTTTAGCATCTGTTGTAATTTCAGTTTCAACTATGGTGTTGAATACGATTTTTGGTGTTAAAGACCGTCATAAAAGGGACTAATCGGAAAACGTGGTTCAAACGGTATTGTCTAGTTAAATTCTAAAAAAACCTCTAATGATGGTTAAATCATTGGAGGTTTTTTTGATCATTAGGGAGTCTTGACCTAATGACGAACTGACCATTAAAACTAATTGCTCTTGTTGAGCAAAGTATCCGACAATGCGGAGTTAAGATTCGAGAAAGACTCATCTAATCGGTCTAAATCGCTTGTGTCTAATACTTCAAGCTGTTGGAACATCTCATTTGAAAAACGATCCAGCGTTGTTTCAACAATTGCTTTTCCTTTTTCGCTCAATGAAATGTAGTAGATTCGTTTATCTAAGGCATCGATCTCTTTTGTAAAATAGCCTTCATTAATGGCTGTCTTAATATATCTGCTACAATTTGGTAGAGAAATATCAAGCAATTCAGATACTTCGGAAATCATTAATTTTTTATGTCTATATACGGTTTGAAGCATTTTAAATTCTAGCTTGCTAACATCTTGGTGTTTATTTTTCTTAAAGCTAGAGTGGATAACTTCTTCGTAGATATCATTGAAAATAATGACTTGTTTAAGTATGCTGTTAATCTTGTTATCATTCATAAAATCACTCCTTATAATAGATTATAGAATTTTGAAGCCTTAAATGCAAGTAGAGTTTATTAAAAATTAATAATTTTGATTAAACAATAACAAGCAGAAGTAATTTCCACACAATGTAACTAATCCCGAATTTGTCCTTGTCCATAAATAATATATTTGATGGTTGTTAAAGCTTCAAGTCCCATTGGGCCCCTAGCATGTAGTTTTTGAGTACTTATACCTATTTCTGCTCCAAAACCGAACTGGTTACCATCTGTAAAGCGTGTAGAAGCATTGACATAAACCGCAGCTGAATCTACATGATTTAAAAAGTACTCAGAATGCGCATAATTTTCAGTGAGGATTGCTTCTGAATGATGTGTGCTAAATGTTTCAATGTGCTCAATCGCTTCCTTGATGTCAGTGACTGCTTTTATCGCAAGTTTGTAATCCAAATATTCGGTTTCCCAATCCGTCTCAGTTGCGAGGCTAATGTGATCCCCAAGTTTGTTGAAATTTTTCAGATGATTATAGCATTTATCACAAACAGCGACTTTAACATTTTCTAGATGTAGCGATTCTACAATTGGAATGAGGTGAGAGTCCAAGTTTTTTTCGTGAAGCAATACGGTTTCAACTGCATTGCAAGCACCCGGTTTTTGAATTTTGGCGTTGAGGATAATGTCGGTTGCATTGTCAATTGGATATTGATGGTCAACGAAAATATGACAATTTCCAGTGCCTGTTTCAATTACAGGGACTTTGGCATGTTCTAGAACAAATTGTATGAGACCAGCGCCACCTCTTGGAATTACACAATCTAGAGATTTGAGGCCTAAGAACATTTTGATGAGTTCGCGATCAGAACTTGGAATAAGCTGAACACAAGAAGTAGGAAGTGCTCTGAATTTAAGGGCTTCCTGAATGGCTTCAATCAATACGACGTTGGTATTGACGGCTTCTTTGCCCCCTTTTAAGATAACCGAATTGCCGGTTTTTAAACAAAGTGTCGCAGCATCCACCGTAACATTGGGTCTAGATTCATAAATAATGCCGATGACGCCAAGGGGGACACGTCTAGCGCCTATGTTAAGACCAGCATCATTAATCCACATCTTATCCACAGTGCCCACGGGGTCCTTTAGAGCGACAGTTTGCTCAATGCCCTTTATCATATCTTGAATGCGTTTTGAATCCAATCTGAGGCGATCTAGCATGGCTTCAGAAGTACCCGCTTGTTTTGCGTTTTTCATATCAATTTCATTTGCTTCTAAGATTTTAGATTCAAAAATGAGGAGTTGCTTTCCAATCGTTTGCAAGAGTCTGTTTTTATCTGTTGAGCTCAGCGTTCTAAGCCTCACAGCGGCCTCTTTGGATTCGAAGCCCATCTGTTCTAGCATCTTTTTATAATCGTTTATCATAATAAGCCTCCGTTATAGTCTATTCAATATGAGTTGCTAAAGTGAAAAAAGGTTCCCAATTTTTCGCCTTCAAGCGTTCTATCAAGAATATGATCTACTTGACTGTTGATGATGAGTAAATTGATTTTTGAAGGTGCAAGGAGTCTGGCGGCATTGAATTTTGTAATCATACCTCCTGTACCTACTGAAGTGTTGGAATCGCTTGCGTCTATTTTATCAAGTGCTCTGATGTCATCAATTTCAAAAATTTGAACAGCATCTGGATTTTGTCTTGGATCTTTATCGTACACGCCGTTGATATCTGACAGGATAATTAAGCATTCAAAGGAAATCATTTTACAGACTTCAGCAGAGAGTGTATCGTTGTCACCTACTTTTATTTCGTCTATGGCAACCACATCATTTTCATTGATGATGGGTATAATATTGTGTTTGATTAATGTATTCAATGCATTTGTACAGTGTTCTCGACGTGTTTCTTCATACATGTCTTCTTTGGTTAAGAGAACCTGAGCTACGGTAATACCGTATTCAGAGAAGAATTTTTCATACATGTGCATGAGAGTGCTTTGACCAACTGCAGCTGCAGCCTGCTTCTCGGGGATCGATTGGGGGCGCTCGCTCAAATGCATCTTACCCATACCAGCCGCTATAGCACCTGAAGAGACGACGATGACTTTTTTACCACTATTGTGAATATTGACAATCTGTCGGACCAAGGACTCCATCTTCCACAAATCAATCAACCCACTTTCGTGCGTGAGTGATGAAGAGCCAATCTTGATTACGATTTTATTTTGAGTAGTGACCTTTTGACGCATATTAACCCCCCCTAAAAATTTCGGAAATGTAACAATTGTATCGACGCATTATATCAAAAAAAAGCCCTTTAGTAAAGTCATACACTTAAAAACTCTCAAAAATTGCTTTTGAACGCACATAGAGGATAATCTCAATTGAAGATTGAAAAAAAGTTCCCTCGAGTGGGGAACTTTCTATCATTATCTAATCATGATCCAATCATAAAGGAGAGTTCCGCTTCACATGCAACTTTGCCATCGACTTTTGCAACGGCTTTGCCCACACCGAAGTTGGCTCTCGATTTAATGATTTCTATTTCAAGAGATAAAGTATCACCAGGGATTACCTTTCTCCTAAATTTGCAGTTATTGATGCCTGCAAAGTAAGCGATTTTTCCCATGTTTTCTGCTTTTTTAAGAAGGACTACTGCACCTACTTGCGCAAGGGCTTCCACGATGAGTACGCCTGGCATTACATGTTCCTGAGGAAAATGACCTTGAAAGAAATACTCGTTTGCAGTGACATTTTTGATGCCCACTGCACTTATACCTTCTTCAAGTGCTACGATCTTATCCACGAGCAAAAAAGGGTAACGGTGTGGAATGATTTCTTGAATTTGATTGCTATTTAATAGGGTTTCCATGATAGTCTCCTCAATAAAACGATATCTTGATTTTTGAAACTCTAAAACACTTACTCATTAACCTTTAAATTTTCTGAAAATCAAGGTAGCGTTGTGTCCACCAAAGCCAAGTGAATTGGTAAGTGCATAAGTCACTTCTTGATTTCTACCAACGTTTGGCACATAATCCAGATCACAAAGTTCATCTGCTTCTGTAAAGTTGATGGTAGGTGGTACGAAACTGTCCATGATTGAATGGATACAAACGATGGATTCAATTGCGCCCGCTGCACCGAGTAAATGGCCAGTCATAGATTTGGTAGAGGATACAGGTACCTTGTAAGCATAATCACCAAATGCGGATTTAATGGCTGCAGTTTCAAAGATATCATTGTATGGCGTACTTGTACCGTGAGCATTGATGTAACCCACTTCCTCTGGTGTGATCCCCGCATCTTTCAATGCCATTTTCATCGCTCTAGCGCCACCTTCACCCCCTGGAGCAGGCGTTGTAATGTGGTGCGAATCACTTGTTGAACCATAGCCTACGAGTTCAGCATAGATTGTTGCACCTCTTTTTTGAGCGTGCTCAAGTGTTTCGAGTACGAGCATTGCAGCACCTTCTGACATGACAAAACCACTTCTTTCCTTGTCAAAAGGGATAGAGGCTCTCATGGGATCATGAGATTCATTAAGTGCAGTCATCGCTTGAAAACCACCGATGCCAAGTGCTGAAATAGAAGCTTCAGAACCGCCAGCGATGATCACATCATGATAGCCACATCTCAAATCTTTAAAAGCTTCTCCAATAGCACTTGCGCTTGATGCACATGCGGTATTGTAAGTAAGACAAGAGCCTTTTACACCAAGTGCTATAGAGACGTTACCCGCAGCCATGTTAGAGATCGACATTGGGATGAAAAACGGTGACATTCTGTCAGCGCCTTTAGTAATAAGTTTTTCACTATTTTCTTCGATTGTGATGAGACCACCAATCCCCGAGCCTAAATAAACACCAACAGCTTGGGCATTGTCATCATCAATTGTTAAATTAGAATCTTGTACAGCAAGTTGCGATGCTGCAATGGCGAAATGTGTAAAACGATCCATACGTTTTGCGTCTTTTTTATTGATATAATCGGTGACAACGAAATCTTTGATCTCGCCAGCACATTTAACTTTGAAATTTGCTGTATCAAAAGATTCAATTAAACTGATTCCACATGTACCTGCTTTGATATTTTTTAAAAAGGTATCTTTTCCTGCTCCGATAGGGGATACAACACCCATTCCAGTAACAACAACTCTATTATTCATTATAAAATGCCTCCAGTCATGATTTTGTTAATAATGTTTTTAACGCATTGTTCTAAATTGCCATACCGCCATCTACTTGGATGACTTGACCTGTAATATAATTGGCCTTATCAGATGCTAGGAAAACCACCACACCAGCAACATCTTCGGGTTGACCAAATTTACCAAGAGGAATTTTGGATAAGGAAGCTTGTTTTGCTTCTTCGCTAATGGCATCGGACATTTTCGTTTGAATAAACCCAGGGGCTATGGCATTGACAGTGATGTTTCTTGAAGCGAGTTCTCTGGCGATGGATTTCGTAAAACCGATAATACCTGCTTTTGAAGCTGCATAGTTGGATTGTCCAACGTTCCCAGTGATACCAACAACAGATGATATGTTGATGATTCTACCAAATTTCTGTTTGAGCATGATTCTTGACACGTGCTTGGTACAATTAAAAGTCCCTTTTAAATTGATGTTTTGGACGGAATCAAAATCTGCTTCGCTCATTCTGAGGATGAGATTGTCCTTGGTGATCCCAGCATTGTTTACAAGGAGATCAATTTGTCCAAAAGTTGATTTAGCAGTATTGATGATGTTTTCGGCCTCTTCAAAATTGCTGACGTCACCTTGAACTAAGATGGTTTCTGTTTTTAATGTGCTTGCAAGTTCCTCAAGCGCCTCACGACTATTTCGATAGTTAAGGACTAAGTTGTAGCCTTCTTCGGCAAGTGCGATGGCGATGGCTTTTCCAATGCCTCGACTGGCACCTGTAACGATTGCGACTTTCATTTGAACACCTCATTTTTATAGGGCATGACTTGCCTAGAAATAGTCTTTTCATTTTGAAAAGACTATTTCTAGGGTCAGATAATAGACAAAATAATTTTTGACTTTTGACGCGCTAACCTTATATAGCTCTTTCAATAAAGGCATCATTGAAATAAGCAACAGCGCTATTTAAGGATTCTAAATCATGAATTGAAACGACTTTGATGCTTTTATCAATCTTGCCAATAAAAGAGGAAAGTGCATTTCCAGGGCCGAATTCGACGATTGTGTCAATGCCTATGGATTTCATGGACTCAATACACTCAATCCATCTTACGGAACTCGTAACTTGCTTGGCAAGTGTATCTTTAATCAGGGTTTCAGAAGATACGATTCTGCCATCTACATTTGAAATAACAGGCACTTTCATATCAAAGATATTGACGTTTTCAAGTTCAGCTGCTAAATTTTCTTGAGCTTTAACAAGCATAGAGGTATGGAAAGGCGCACTCACAGGAAGTGGTAACACGCGTTTGGCACCTTTTTCTTTTGCGATTTCACCAGCGATTTCAAGTGCTTTGAGATCGCCGCCAATGACGATTTGCTTTGGAGAATTGTAATTACAGACTTCTACAGTGCCATGAGCACTGGCAAGTTTAGCAACTTCTTCTGTTTCTTCAGGCGATAAGCCTACAATGGCGCTCATACCACCAACACCAAAAGGAACGGCTTCTTGCATAAAAGCACCTCTTTTTTTGACGAGTTGAACCGCTTCATCAAAAGCGAGAGAGCCTGAACAAACATGTGCACTGTATTCACCAAGGCTTAAGCCTGCAACGGCACTCGGTTTGATCGACATTTTAGATTCAAAGGCTTTGAGCATAGCGATGGAGGTTGTTAAGATCGCTGGCTGAGTGATTTCAGTCTTGTTAAGATCTTCTTGAGGACCGTTAAAGCAAAGTGATTTTAAATCATATCCTAAAGCGAGATTTGCTTGATCATAAACAACACGACTGACTTCATAAGCCTCGAAGAATTCTTTTCCCATACCTTCTTTTTGTGCACCTTGTCCTGCAAACACATAACCAATTTTCATAACATACCGTCCTTTCTATTTATTAGCAACCATTTTAAAGTTTTTGAGTATGACTGTTTCACATTCAGTAAAAATTTGTTTAATAATTTCTTCAGAGGACTCTTCCTTTTTTATAAGACCAGCCACTTGACCTGCCATGACAGAACCAAACTGAATATCGCCATCAACAGCTGCTTTTCTGAGAGCACCTACACCAAGCGCATCGATTGCTTCAGGCGAAGCATTCTGCTTTTCAAGTTCAGCACATTGACGATAGAGTTTGTTTTTTAGAATTCTCACAGGGTGGCCCGTTGATCTTCCAGAGATCACAGAAGAAGTATCTTTTGCACTGATGACCATGCCTTTATAAGCCGCGTGCACATTGCACTCGTGAGCAACAAGAAAACGTGTACCGACTTGGATGCCTTGAGCACCGAGCATAAACGCGGCTGCTGCACCTCTACCGTCGGCAATCCCACCAGCTGCTATAACGGGGATGTTGACAGAATCAATGACCTGCGGGACAAGTGCCATGGTTGTGAGCTCGCCAATATGCCCGCCTGATTCCATGCCCTCAGCAATGAGTGCATCTACGTTTAAAGACTCCATTCTTCTGGCGAGGGCCACAGATGCAACCACTGGAATAATCTTGATATTTGCCGCTTTTAGACGTTCGATATATTTGCCTGGACTCCCTGCCCCTGTAATGACAATAGGGACTTTTTTTTCAATTGCGAGGTCGATGATATCATCCACAAAGGGGCTTAATAACATGACGTTAAGTGCATAAGGTTTTTGAGTTAAGCTTTGAATTCTAGTAATTTGTTTTTCGACAATATGCTTTTCAGCATTGCCGCCAGCAATAACCCCAAGACCACCTGCGTTGGAAACGGCTGCAGCTAAGTCGGCATCTGAAATCCATGCCATCCCACCTTGTAAGATTGGGTATTCAATATTAAGTAAATCGCAGATGTTTGTTCTAAACATATTGCCTCCTTGAAGACTATAAAAAGTTTATAAAAAGTTTATTTGTTTTCTTTATGAAGAAAATCCTAGGCATAAGCCAAGGATTTTCATTAAAGGATATTGAGATCATAAATGTTATTTATTGATGTAATTAACGATATCGCCCACTGTTTTGATGTTTACAGCGTCGTTTTCTTCAACTTTTACTTCAAAAGCATCTTCGATTGACATGATCAAATCCACCATATCCAGTGAATCTGCGCCTAAGTCTTCTCTGATGTTGCTTTCCAATGTCACTTCATTTGCATCTAAATCTAATTCTTCTACTAGAATATCTCTTACTTTTTCAAAAGTCATTTTAAAGTTCCTCCTAAATTTCATTTCATATTATGAGTTCATCATTATTCCGAATAATAGTGGCGACAGAATCGCCGATAATCATTTGACATTCAAAGTATATGTCACTTAAACATGAGAATCAAGGCATTTTATAAATTGTTTATAATTGAGCATAAATTGTTAATAAAGAAAATGAAGGCGTGCCTCTAAGAGAGAGGCCTTTAAAACGCATAAATCTTAAGGCTTATAGATAAGAGAATATAATAGAAGAAACTTACTTGTGAGAATCGAAACAATCCAATAGGGCTGATTGTGGTTTATGCAACATTGATGCATAAAAATACATCTATTCTTATTAATAAATTTAAGTTGAACGCTGTCTACGGACGCCTAAAATCGAATTTGATAAAGTAAAAGGCAAAAAAACTTTAAAAAACAGCACAAGCTAAAGAAAAAAACATTATGTTCAATGAAAATATACAAAATGGGTTGTATTTTTATGTGAAGACTGATATATTGGTATGAATTAAATGTGAGGAGGGCTCAGACGTGAAGAAGTTTAAACGTGTACTTGTAGCCAATAGAGGTGAAATTGCGATTCGCGTCTTTAGGGCATGCCATGAACTTGGTATTAGAACGGTGGCAGTCTATTCTAAAGAAGATCAAAATTCACTCTTTAGAACGAAGGCAGATGAATCCTATCTTATAGGCAAAAATAAAGGGCCGATTGAGGCGTATCTTGATATCGATGAAATCGTGAAACTTGCAATCAAAAAAGGTGTTGATGCCATTCATCCCGGCTATGGTTTTCTATCAGAAAATCCAGATTTCGCAAAGAAATGTGCAGAAGCTGGGATTGAATTTATAGGGCCGACACCGGAAATGATGATTTCTGTAGGGGATAAAATCAAGTCTAAAATAGTGGCTACCACAGCAGGGGTCCCTATAATTCCTGGTGTTGAAAGACCGATAGCGAATGATGAAGAGGCAAAACAATTCGCACAAAAAGCAGGTTATCCGATTATGCTCAAAGCAGCGTCAGGCGGTGGCGGTAGAGGTATGAGGATTGTAAGGGATGAAAAACATATTTTGAAGGAATTTCACGCAGCGCGTTCAGAAGCGCTTAAAGCTTTTGGCAATGATGATATTTTTATTGAAAAATATTTAGAGGCACCAAAGCATATTGAAGTTCAGATTTTAGGGGATAAGCAGGGGCATATCGTCCATCTCTTTGAAAGGGATTGTTCTATTCAAAGAAGACATCAAAAAGTTGTGGAGTTCACACCTTCACTTTGCTTGACAGATGCACAGAGAAAGATGATTTGTGAGGACGCTCTAAAAATAGCAAGGGCTGTTAACTATAGAGGTGCTGGGACTTGTGAATTTTTAGTAGATCAGACAGGGGCACATTACTTTATTGAAATGAATCCTAGAATTCAAGTAGAACATACGGTTACCGAGATGGTCACAGGTATTGACCTTGTACAAGCGCAAATTTTAGTTGCAGAAGGCTATGCGCTGGATTCTCAAGAGATCGATATTAAAGGTCAAGAGAGCATTCACGTCAACGGTTATGCCATTCAATGCCGGATCACAACAGAAGATCCCAAACATGATTTTATGCCAGACACAGGCAAGATTGATGTCTATAGAACAGGCTCTGGATTTGGTGTGAGACTTGATGGTGGCAACGGGTTTACAGGTGCAGTCATTTCACCTTACTATGACAGTTTATTGGTTAAATGTACCACTTGGTCAAGAAGCTTTGAAGATGCGATTCGTAAATCGGTAAGAGCGATTAAGGAAATTAAGATTAGTGGGGTTAAGACGAATACAGATTTCCTTATTAATGTGCTCAATCATGAGACTTTCCACAAAGGGCTTTGCGATACGAATTTTATAGCAGATAACAAGTCGTTAGTGGATTTTAAATCTAAAACAGATAAAGAATTGCGCGTCCTCAATTTCATTGGAGAAAAAGTGGTCAATGAAACGAAGGGCCGAAAACAAGAGTTCGATGTGCCGCATGTCCCTAATATTGAGGGGATGGCTCGGGGCTTCGGTACAAAGCAAATACTGGATCAAAAAGGTGCAAAAGGTGTTGTGGACTGGATTAGAGGTCAAAACAGATTGCTTCTGACAGATACCACTATGCGCGATGCTCATCAATCACTAATGGCGACGCGCATGAGAACTGTGGATATGAAGAAGATCGCAAAAGCCACAGCAGTGCTTGCGCCAGAGCTCTTTTCGCTTGAAATGTGGGGCGGTGCAACTTTTGATGTGGCGTATCGTTTTCTAAAAGAAAACCCATGGGATAGACTCGATAGCATCAGGGAAAGAGTACCTAATGTACTGCTTCAAATGCTCATCAGAGGCTCAAATGGCGTTGGGTATAAGAATTATCCTGATAATGTGATTAAAGCCTTAATCGATGAATCCGCAATGAGAGGGATTGATGTCTTTAGAATCTTTGACTCGCTCAACTGGCTTGAAGGTATGAAGGTCTCGATGGATCAAGTGCTTCAAACTGGAAAAATTGCTGAGGGAACGCTTTGTTATACAGGGGATATACTGGACGAAACGCGGGATAAATACAGCCTTGAGTACTATGTGAAAATGGCTAAAGAAGTTGAAAAAATGGGTGCGCACATATTGGGCATCAAGGATATGTCAGCACTTTTAAAACCATATGCGGCGAAGAAACTCATAACGGCACTGAAAAATGAGATTTCAATACCCATTCATCTTCACACACATGATACCACTGGAAATGGTGTGGCAACATTGCTCATGGCAGCAGAGGCAGGTGTGGATATCGTAGATACTGCCTTTAACAGCATGTCAGGTCTCACAAGTCAACCCGCACTCAACAGCATCGTGGCAGCACTTTCGAATTCGTCAAGAGATACGGGGCTTAAACTGGATCATATCCAGCAAATATCGGATTATTGGGCGAATGTAAGACCAGTATATCAGAGTTTTGAATCCGATCTCAAGACTTCTAGTGCTGAGATTTACAAATATGAAATTCCCGGTGGACAGTACTCAAATCTCAAACCACAGGTAGACAGTTTTGGTCTTTCACACAAGTTTGGTGAAGTTAAGGAAATGTATAAAGCCGTAAACGATATGTTTGGGGATATCATCAAGGTAACACCTTCCTCTAAAGCCGTGGGCGACATGGCCATCTTTATGGTGCAAAATGAACTTACACCAGAGAATATCTTAGAGAAAGGTAAAGATCTTGCTTTTCCAGATTCGGTAGTTTCTTACTTTGGTGGTTATATGGGACAGCCACAAGGTGGTTTTCCCGAGCCACTCCAAAAGATCGTGCTCAAAAATCAAGAGCCTGTGACTTGTAGACCGGGTGATTTGTTGCCTCCAGAGGACTTTGGTGCGATTGATTCACACCTTAGAAATAAATACAATATTAAACCCAGTAAATCGGATTTGATCAGTTACGCGCTTTATCCAAAAGTGGTGGATGATTACTATGATTATCTGGATAAGCATGGTGATTTCAGCAGAATGGGCAGTGACATTTTCTTTCACGGTCTTATCGAAGGTGAAACATGTGAGGTGGAAATTGAATCTGGTAAAATATTGAATATAAAATTGCTTGAAATCGGTAAACTCCAAGAGGACGGCACAAGAGCGATCATCTATGAGGTAAATGGCAATAGAAGAGAAGTCTCTATTAAAGATGAGAGTTCATCGCTGAGAAGTAACCTTGCTCAAACGGTATTTGCAGATGAGACAAATCCTTGTGAAATCGGCAGTCCAATACCAGGAAAAGTGACCAAAGTTTTGGTAAGCGAAGGGGATGAAGTGGCAGAAAATGATGTGCTGTTTATCATTGAAGCCATGAAGATGGAAACCACTATCAGTGCAAAGCAAGGCGGCACAGTGGAGAAAATTTATGTGAAACAGGATCAACTTGTGAAATCAGGTGAACTACTACTTGAGGTGTGCATCGGATAAGTTTTAACTGTATAAAAGCGATTATTCATTCAGACGGTCACGCCACAGGCAGCGCATTTCTGCCGAGGACTCATGACTAGAGGAAGGGATAATCGCTTTTGTTGATTATAGAGCTTATAACGTTCAGATAGAGGCTATCCCCTTTTTGAAGGCGAAGGAACTTTACATCAACTGGGGTTTAAACTATACTATTAATTAAGTTGCGCGATCATAAAAGTGTATTGAAAATCATTTGAAAGGCATGTGGCAAACGTGAAGAGCATTAAGTTTAAAAGCTTTATGATGTGCATAGTAATGATTTCTCTTTTAGTAGGGAACCTTTCTGTTTTGACTTACTCTGAGGATGATCGTAATGGTCTAGAGAAAGTGATTCGAATTGGATTCGATCCAGCGCTTCCCCCCTATCAGTTTTATGAAGCGGGTGCCTATCAAGGGTTTTTAATCGATTTGACACAGTCTATTTTTAAAGAGCTCAATGTAAGTGTTACGTTCATCCCGTTGCCGTATGCGGAATGCCTAAATAAATTTGAAGCCCGTGAAATTGATATGATTTTAGGCTTAAGATACAACGGTGACTTAGACGAAACGCTTAATTTTAGCGATAGCCTTGTGAATTCAACGATTTCCATCGTGGTGCCTAAAGCAAGTGAAGATAATATTCAAAAGAGTATAGGCAAGTCAACGGTGCTCATTGCAGTAGAAAGGGACTCCGCAGAATTTGAGTATGTCAGGAATATCAAAAAAGCCAATTTTAACAATACCTTTAATCAAGAAGCCGTTGTAGATCTTATGATGTTAAAACGTGCGGATATGATGATTGGCGTTAGACATGTGGCTGAGTATTTGCTCGAAAAAAATAATTTGACGTCATTATACAGTTTTAACAACAGTTATGTAACACCAATCGATTATTATCTCGCCATGAATAAGTCAGAAGAAATCATGCTCATTCGTTTTAACGAAGCTTTGAAACGGCTTAAACTGGATGGCGAATATGAAAAAATGTATAATGTCTGGATTGATGATAAAAATTTAGAGAATCAAAAAAATTTTGAACGGTTTATGAAAATTACGGGATTTGGCTTGGTACTGGCGCTATGCGTGATTTTTATAGCGGCGATGATCAGTGTTCAGCTTAAAAAAAGAGTGGATGAAAAAACAGAGGAATTAAGTGCAACGAATAAGCAACTTGAACATAAGATTATTGAAATTAACAATTCGAATGAACTTAAAAATCTCATCTTTGAGAGTAGTCCGAGAAGCATTGCCATCTTTGATAAAAATTATAAGATTTCTGCCATGAATGAGCCCGCTTTAGCGCTTTGCAAGCTTACAGAAATGCCCGTGGGCACCGATATATTTACATTGGTGCCACTGAGCGAGATGATTAAAAATGGGATTGAACGCGTTATAAAATATGGTGAGTCTTATTCGGAAAAGGAATTTGAAATCATTACAAACGGTATTAAAATGTACTACAGATATGTGATTTACCCCTTGATGAATTCCAGTGGCGGGATTATTACCATTGAAGATATCACTGAGGAAAAAATATTAAAAGAGCAAGTGGTTGAAAAAGAAAAGAATCGGGTTTTATTGCGCATGATCTCTGGAATTGCACATGAAATTCGAAATCCGCTGACTTCGATAAAGACTTACGTTGAATTATTGCCACGTAAAAAGGACAATGCTGAATTTCAGAAACAGATCACAAAGGTAGTGCCCAATGAAGTGGAACGCGTGAATAAATTAATCGAAAACTTAATCGATTATGTTAAGCCAAAAGCTAAAAATATAGAAGTCGTAGATGTTCAGTTGCTCGTTGAATACTGCTCGGTTTTGTTTTCACCGACTTTAAACGAAAATAACATTCATCTTAACATAATGATTGATGAGGGGTTAACGATCTTAGCAGATAAAGATCAAATGAAGCAAGTGTTTATCAACTTGATCTTAAATGCCATAGATGCCATTATCGAATCAAGGCTACAGCATTTAGAACTCGCAAATCAAATTACAATAGAAGCACATAGAGACGATGAACAGGTTTTGATAAACGTGTCGGATAATGGTGTGGGCATGACGCCAGATGAAATGGCACTCATATTTGAGCTTTTTTATACCACGAAAGTCAAGGGGAGTGGTATTGGGATGCCACTTTCAAAACAGATGATTGAAGACAATGGGGGACAAATTAAGATCGAGAGTCAAAAATTTGTAGGGACTCAAATCGGGTTATTGTTTAAGGGGGCATTTGATGAACAAAAAGATATTGATCATAGATGACGAAGAGGATATTTGCTCATCTCTTGAGTTTGCACTGGAAGATCTATATGAGGTCAAGACCACAGTATTGCCTCAAAAGGGACTTGATTATTTAGTGAAAGAGAATTTCAACTTAGTGCTTTTAGATCTGAGGATTGGCAATGTGGATGGCATTGATCTTTTAGAGGAGATTAAAAATATAGACAAGACGATTCAGGTCATCATAATGACAGCATATGGCACGATTGTATCTTCAGTAGATGCTATTAAGAAAGGTGCTTTCACGTATCTTACGAAGCCGCTGGATTTGGATTTACTCTATAAGTCGATAGAGCAGGCATTAGAATTTCAAATGCATCGAGAAGCTGTTCGCTTTGAGTATGATGGCGAGGGTGAGTATGTTTATCATGGAATCATCGGAAAAAGCGCCGTCATGAAAAATGTTTTCAGCTATATAGAGAAATTAAAAGATGTGGATACCAGTGTGGTGATCAACGGTGAAAGTGGCACCGGTAAGGAACTTGTGGCAAGGGCCATTCACTATGCGGGCAAGCGAAAACATAAGAAGTTCGTGGAGATCAATTGTGCGGCAATTCCAGAAGGGCTTCTAGAAGAGGAACTCTTTGGACATGTAAAGGGGACTTTTACAGGTGCTGTGACAGATAAAATTGGTAAATTTGAATATGCAGATGGTGGCACCATTTTTCTTGATGAGATTGGAGATATGCCCTATCCGCTTCAGGCCAAATTGTTAAGGGTTTTGCAGCAAAAAGAATACACGCCTCTTGGGAGTAATGAAGCCATTAAGGTCAATGTGAGAGTCTTGGCTGCAACGAATCAAAATCTAAAGAAAATGGTAGAAGAAGGAAAGTTTAGGAGTGATCTTTATTTTAGACTCAATGTGATTGAAATTCAATTGCCACCTCTTAGAGAAAGAAGATCCGATATACCGCTTTTGCTTCAAAATTTCATCCGACTTTATAATGAGAGTATGTCGCAAAATGTGGAAGGCATCTCTAAAAAAGCAGAGTCACTTTTACGAGAATATCATTATCCTGGAAATGTAAGGGAACTTGCCAACATAATGGAGTGTGCCGTCTTGCTCTCCAAAGATAAAATAATAGAAGTCGAAAATTTGCCGATGGAATTGAGAGCGCAAAAGGGCCTCAGTGGAGACACTTTGGATCTTACGATTGGTGTGAAGATTGGGACGCAGAACTTAGTCGGGTTAACTCTACAAGAAGCTGAAAAAGAATTGATAAGTGCTGCACTCAAATTGAATAAGGGTCATAAGAAAGCCACTGCAACGATGCTCGGCATCAGCGAAAGGGGCCTCAGAAATAAAATTCAAGATTATGGGATTCATTAAGCTGAATAAACCTCATGAATGCTTTTGGGTTGAGTCGAGTGGATCGTAAAACGGCAAAAATTGCCTTGCGGCAAAAACTGCCGTTTTTTTTTGAACATTTTTGAATTTAAAAAAACAAGAAAATCGCTTCACAGCCTCTCATTGCTAGAAAAAGCACTTTATCAAAAACAGCGATGCATTGGCACCATCTTTGCGTTATGTAATTGTGACTAAAAAATTATGGGGAGGACTTCCATGTTAAAAAGTAAAATTTCTAAATTAGGTGTTTTAATTCTAACGGGGGCGTTATTATTAACGGCATGTTCAAGCAAGCCTGCAGAGCCAGCACCAGCTACAGAAGCAGCACCAGAATCAGGAACAGAAGTACAAGCTACGAGCGAACCAACGCTAGATAGAAGCCAGTATTTTATCACAGTGGCAACAGGGGCAACGAGCGGACTTTACTATCCGATTGGAGGTGCTTTTTCAAGCGTATTCCAAAATAAATTGGGTTATAAATCATCAGCTCAAGCAACAGGCGCATCTGTTGAAAACATCAACTTGATTCTCACTGGTGGGGCAGAAATGGCAATCACAATGTCGGATTCAGTGGCTCAGGCATATGATGCATTTGGCGCATTTGAAGGCAAAGAGCCTGCACAAGATTTGAGATGCTTAATGTCACTTTATCCGAACTATGTACAGTTAGTGACAACAGACAAAAGCGGCATCACTAAATTTGAAGACCTTAAAGGTAAACGTGTGGGTATTGGCGCGCCGAACTCAGGCGTTGAGTTAAATGCAAGAATGATGTACGAAGCGCATGGTATGACTTATGAAGACAGTAGTGTGGATTACCTCAACTACGGTGAAGCGATCGATCAAATGAAGAACAATCAAGTGGATGCTGTGTTTGTAACCAGTGGTATTCCAAACGCAACGGTTATGGAACTTGGTACAGCGGCTAAAATCGTAATTATTCCAATCGAAGGCGAAGGTCTTGAGAATTTGATTGCTAAGTATCCTTTCTTTGTGGGCGCTCGAATTCCAGCAGATGTCTACGGTACTGAGAAGGACATTACAACTGCAACGGTTAGAAATATTATGCTTGTGAGCAAAGACTTACCGGATGATGTTGTTTATGACTTGACAAAAGGTATTTTTGAAAATATTGATGATATCAAAGCATCTCATGCAACGGCAGAAAAAAATATTTCACTTGAAAATGCAAAATTAGGCGTTGATATTCCTTTCCATCCAGGCGCACTTAAATATTACGAAGAGCAAGGTATAAATTAGATTATGAATCAGAAGGATATGAAGGGGAAGCCAAGAGTGGCTTTCCCCTCTCTTAAAAAAGGAATGACCTTTATAGGCATAGGCATTATGATATTAGGTATTTTTATTTGGACTCATAGGGAACTGAAACTTGTAATCTCACATCAGGAAACTGGAGAGGTTTATTTGACCATGCCTGTGCATGCAGGCGATTTACTAACCTATGAATGGATTCATTCTTTTGAGCATATTCCTTGGTACGAAGATTTTAGAATAATAGGTGAATCCTGTCTTGATCTCGAAGAGATTAGAGTCGCTGGATTTGGGGCAGGTATTCCAGAAAATAAAGGCACAGTAACGGTGAAAGAGGGCATGGTTTACATGTCCAATATTCATGAAATTTTTAAAGAGATCCAGTGGATTAATTCACAAACAGCAAATCAGTACATCGCAGTTAATGATAAACCCATCATTAGAGGGTCAGAATTACCGCATCATGAACCCATTTTGCTGAAAATTGAAAGGAGGTTTCAATTATGGCGAAAGCCTCAATAGAAAAAGAGAAAAGCACATCTCCCAAAGCGGTTAAAAACCTCGAAGGTGTGATGGATGCTCAACAACAAGAACTTTTAGAAAAATTTGATAAAGAATCTAAAACGCGTAAGTTTGACAATAAATCGATCTCAAAGATAGTGTACTGGTTGGCTATAGGGATTGCGCTTTATCATTTTATCACTTCATTTATGGGTTACCCCGCAACGCATCTTCACAGATCACTTCATGTGGCTATGATGCTTGTGATGGCATTTTTTCTGTATCCAGCAACTGGAAAGTCAAATCATAAAGCCATTCCATGGTATGATTATGTCCTTGCATTGATGGCAATAGCAGTGGCGGTATACGTTTGGTCAGATTATGTCAATTTTATCAACCGAATGGGAATGCCAAATACGATGGACGTCATCGTAGGCACAATGCTCATCTTCCTTGTTATGGAAGCGTCAAGACGGATTTCGGGATGGCCACTGGTCATATTAAGTGCTCTATTTTTGGCATATGGGCTCTTTGGACAATATATGCCGAGTATCTTCATGCACAGAGGTTATACATGGGGCAAACTCGTAAACCATGTATTTATTAATACAGAAGGCATCTATGGTACGTCAGTCAATGTGGCAGCCAGCTATATCTTCCTATTCATTTTGTTTGGTGCCATTATGAACAAATCGGGGATGGGTCAGTTCTTCAATGATATTGCGCTTGCGCTTGCAGGGCATACTAAAGGTGGTCCTGCAAAAGTAGCGGTTATTGCAAGTGGTTTCTTGGGCAGTATCAATGGTTCAGCGGTTGCAAATGTCGTTACCACAGGCGCGTTCACCATTCCACTTATGAAGAAAACAGGTTATAGTGACGAATTTTCAGGGTCTGTCGAAGCGACGGCCTCAGTAGGCGGACAGCTTTTGCCGCCAATTATGGGGGCTGCTGCATTTATCATGGCAGAGATGCTGGGCGTTAAGTACAGCGTAATCGTTGTCAGTGCTGCAATTCCTGCACTTTTATACTATTTGGGCATTATTGTCCAAGTTCAGCTCCGTGCTTCTAAAAATAACCTTGTGGGTATTCCGAAAGCGGAATTGCCTAAGGTAAAAGAAGTTATGAAAGCCAGAGGGCACTTATTACTTCCGATTATTTTCTTGCTCTATATGTTGCTATTTAGCGGTAGAACTGTTATCTTCTCTGCATTTTGTACAATCATCGTAACGATAGCTGTAAGTATGATCAAGAAAGAAACGCGTATGAGCTTTCGTGATATCTTAGATGCATTTGAAGAAGGGACGAAATCAGTTGTATCGGTTGCAGTGGCATGTGCAGTGGTGGGTATCATCATCGGTGTTGTAAGTTTAACTGGATTTGGTCTCAACATGGCAAATGCAATCATTCAACTTGGTCACACCAGCCTTTTGGCGACACTTATGCTCACGATGGTCACTTGTATGATCCTTGGCATGGGCTTGCCTTCAATTCCAGCTTATTTGATCACAGCAACCATGGCAGCACCTGCACTTATTCAACTTGGTGTTCCAGCAATTGCAGCACATATGTTTGTATTCTATTTTGCAATGTTCGCCAACATTACACCACCTGTGGCATTGGCTTCTTTTGCAGCAGCAGGTATTTCAGGTGGCGATCCAATGAAAACGGGGCTTCAATCTGTAAAATTGGCGCTTGCAGGCTTTATCGTACCCTATATGTTCGTGTATAATACGGGATTACTCTTATTAGATACCACCCCATTTGTTGCGATTAGAGTAACTATAACAGCGATTATCGGTGTTTTCATGATCGGAATCGCCACAGAGGGGTACTTGAAAGGCAAGCTTAATCCCCTTATTCGTGTGGTTGTATTTGCGGGGTCGCTCTTATTAATCACTGAAAGTGTGACTCAGGATGCTATTGGGCTTTCGATTTTTATCCTCGTAATCGTTGTTCAAAAAATTAAAAGCAAGCAGACAGAAGCAGCTTTTGAATAAAATTTATTTTTAACATCTCCCAAATAACCCTATTTAAATGAACACGTTGTTCATAATGATGGGGTTATTTTTATATTTTTGAGTGGGCTCTTATTCCGACGAGCAGTTTCTAAAAAAGAATCTTCGATGTCCAGATTCGGATAAGAATTTTAAAATGTCAATTGAACTGCTCAATGTGATGGAACATGAGACTTAAAAAAATATATATAGATAAAGCAGCTGAACTGTATGGGTATGAGAATAACCCAACTTGAATTGGGTTGTTTATCGGAGTGTTATTGGTAAAATGATTACATAATAATAGTGCAATATATTTATAATTATGAAGCATCTGTTTCAGAGGTTACTAAACACAAATTTAAAGTAGCGATCAAAGTATGCTTAGTCTGGCCAACTCAATATTAGATTGCGCAACGAGATAAGAAGGAGAAAAAACTAATGAGAAAAATTATTTCTGTGGTTGTACTAATAATTATGGTTTTTACGGGT
The DNA here is from genome assembly GCF_001748365.1 of Fusibacter sp. 3D3. GTDB lineage: Bacteria > Bacillota > Clostridia > Peptostreptococcales > Acidaminobacteraceae > Fusibacter_A. The sequence goes on from NZ_BDHH01000011.1 coordinate 168,785, forward strand.
TCAACACAAGCATTTTGTGCTTCTACTGAATCAATTTCAGAGCCTCCAATTAGGAAAGTGTTATTTACAGGGAATATACATGAAAAAAACTTAAGAAGTAAAATGGAAGCTGAGAATATTCCTGTTGAGGTTATTAATGATATAATGAAAAAGGCTCATAAAAGCAAGGATAATGTTATCAACGTACAAGTTACAATAGCTGAATCGAATATTACAAAAATTCAGCCACCAGTAAACCAATTTGGGGTCAATGCTATGCTCTCATCCACAGTATATTATAAATCTTATGATTCGACGTATTATTCGGATCCAGTTGACTTGTTAATTACGGGTTCAAATGCAACAGCCATTACTGGCATTGCTATGACATCCGCAGGTATTGCCATTAGTGAAGTTAGTTTATTTGTAAGTGGTATTAGCATTTTAGAATATTTAGTTGATCTTTGGGGTGATGGTGCTGTAACACCACAATCGGGCAATTATACTGAAGTAGATGGAACGATATCAACAAGGGTTGATAAATATACTTACTGTGATTTAAATGATGGTAGTGGTTATAGGCTTGGCCTAATCTCTCAAAAACTAAATAATCTAAATCTTACTGTAGAAACGCATGTACTTAATCAAAATACAAGAAAATGGGAAAACACAGTTGTCACTAGTATTTCGAACAAGTTCTTCGTATCAAGAGGCTTTACAAATCCAAATGCTATTGCCCTTTCGAATGCAAAACTTAATAGCTATTTTGATGAAAGATTTACTTTGAAAATAGGGAATAAAACATTAAAAATTGCGGACTAAGTGAGAGTGCTTTTAATAGCTGAAAGCTGTAACTATGAATTGATTTAAAATATGAGTTTCTAATATTATATTCTCCTTTTGCAAAAAAAATGATATTTTAACCTAAAAGCCGAGAAGTATCCTTCCTCTTAGCCTTCCTTGCTCAGGGAGTGAGAGCGTAGGTGGGAGATGAATCGGTGGTTTTTGCCTTTGAAATATGCTGCAGAAAATGCTATAATGTAATCAGTAGTAGTATACAAAGGAGGTTGGAAATAAATGAAAATGGATAATAATAATCATTCAGTGTTTTTGATGTATTATCATCTTGTGCTAGTAATCAAATATAGACGAATGGTCCTTGAAGATGCAGTATCTGAAAGGGCTAAAGAAATATTCGAATATATCGCAAAAAATTACAATATAACATTGCTAGAGTGGAATCACGAAAGTGACCGTATTCATATACTGTTCAAGGCACACCCAAATAGTGAATTATCAAAGTTTATTAATGCTTATAAAAGTGCGAGCTCAAGGCTACTCAAAAATGAATTTCAGTCAATTCGTMAAAAACTATGGAAAGMATATTTTTGGTCAAGAAGTTACTGTTTACTTACAACTGGTGGCGCCCCTATTGAAGTCATCAAGAAATATATAGAAAGTCAAGGTGAAAAGCATTGAATAAAGCGTTCAAATTTAGAATATATCCAAATTCAGAACAAGAAGTGCTCATAGGTAAGACTTTTGGTTGTGTGCGTTAGAAAGCCTAAAACAGGATTTCCTAAATTCAAGTCAAAACGAAATAATAACAAAAGATCAAAGCGTCTACTCAGTCCGCTTCGCTACCTTCGTAACACTTGCACAATCCTATCGGATTGCATTCAGTGGGCGTTTGGACTCCCACTGAATTAGGAATATGAACCCCCACTTAGAGAAGTGGGGGACATCTCCTCAAGGGTTATACAACTAATTTTGTAAATGGAAATATCAAGTTAGAAAATGGTTGTATTGTTTTACCAAAGCTTAAAGCTGTGAAAATCAAACAGCACCGAGCTATTCCTAAAGAATACAAACTTAAAGCTGTAACGGTAAGTCAAACTGCAACTGGGAAGTATTTTGCAAGTATCTTATATGAATATGAAGTGACTATAGAAACAGTTCAGCCTAAAACATTCTTAGGGTTAGATTTTTCCATGAAAGCACTTTTTCTATCTTCCGATGGCATATCAGCAGAGTATCCTAGATATTACAGACAGTCTCTTGAACAACTCAAACGCGAACAAAAAAAGCTATCTCTGTGCCAAAAGGGCAGTAAAAATCGTAAGAAACAAAGCATAAAAGTAGCGAAAATTCATGAGAAAGTGACGAACCAACGAAAAGACTTTTTACACAAGCAGTCAAAGCAGATCGCGGATGCTGTTGATGCGGTGTGTATTGAAGATTTGGACATGAAGGTGATGTCACARGCGTTGAATTTTGGTAAAAGTGTTATGGATAATGGGTTTGGGATGTTCGTGTCTATGCTTAATTACAAGTTGATGGAACAAGGAAAACACCTCGTCAAAATTGACAAATGGTTTCCAAGTTCTAAAAAGTGTAGTGTTTGCGGGATAGTGAAGAAAACATTATCGCTTTCAGAGCGGACATATCATTGCGAAGATTGTGGCATGACAATGGATAGGGATTACAATGCAAGTATAAATATCAAAACGGAAGGTATACGCTTATTATTAGGGTAAACGAACTCATAGAACCGTGGGGCACACGGGGATAGCTTGCTTATGCTGTAGCCGTTAGGCTACTCGAACAAGAAGCCCCCACTTCTTCAAGTGGTGGGAGTATGTCACAAGGAGTATAAAAAATGAAAAATCTAAGAAGCAAGTGGATATTATCGCTTATTGCTATAGTGATAATATCAGTTTTTTTTCTTATTAATATTCAAAGTAATATAACCCAAGAAAACGAATTGATTAAAATTATAGCCAAGGACTTAAATCTCCCTCCGAATGAAGTCAATGAAGAAATAATATCAAAAATAACCTCACTTTCAATTAAGAGAAATGACATTAGTGGTCGTAAGTTAAATTTGAACAATTTAACAAAATTCAACGATTTAGAATCACTGTACATATCTGATGTGATGATTAGTAATGAAAAGTATTTATCGCGTATTTATAAATTAAAAGAATTAAATTTATCGAATGTCAACATAGATGTGTTAAAATATAACAAACTTCTGAATTTGACAAGTTTATCAATAAATGGTTGCAAGATAGATAAACTTGATTTTATTAAAAACTTGAATCAACTACAGATATTGAGTATTACTAATAATGAATTGGATCCCACATCTGTAATTTGTGATATTTCTAATTTGGAAGCACTTAAATATTTATCAACTTTATTTTTAAATAATGTCAGCATACAAAATATAAATAAATTATCCAAACTTGAACAGCTTTCAAGTTTGAGTTTGACGAGAATAAATCTTGAAAATGTCGAAATTCTAAATTCCTTATCAAATTTAGAATTTCTTCAGTTAAGTAATGCTAATCTGACTTCATTTGATGGATTCTCCAATCTAAAAAAATTAAAGTTTTTATATTTAGAAAACAATAGGATTACAGATCTGCAAAATTTATCAACTCTGAAAGAGATTGAAGAATTGCATTTGGGCTATAATCCCATTTCAGACATCTCTTGTTTATCAGAACTAGATAAACTCGAGACATTGACATTAAATAATACGGATATATCAGATTGCTCTGTAGTGTTGTTATTGCCAAATTTAGGAATACTTGATATTAGAGAAACCCAAATTAAAAATTTAAAATATTTGGAAACGTATCCTAAAATATTAGAGTTGTATCTTAATAGTAAAGACATTGATGATATCAATCAGCTTATAAAAAACAAGAATTTGATTATCTCAGATAAATTTATTGGTTAACTTATTGATATAGAATTAAAATATAAATTCTAGTGTGTTTCAAAATCATATTCATAAATACAATAAAAGACTTCCGTGTAACGTCTAGAAGTCTTTTATTGATGAGTTGGTAGCGAACCAGTCTGTCTGTAAAATTAAGTGACAGATAGTAAGCAATATCCAGCTTTACCTGGATAAAAAAGGCTATATTAGGAGTTTCTAATCATTGTTTAAATACTCCAATCCTTGAAACTGGTCCTTTTTGATTAATAACATCTTGAAGTGTAAAATTGTAAGAAGATCCTGGATCGTTCACTGTAAACATGTCGGAAGTAATTGAACTGTAAATTGGTCCGCCACCTGGATCCATTGGAAGGGTTCCAACAAATTCCTGAACAACAATAAAATGGTCTGGAACGGCAACAACCATTGGCAATTCATTTGTAATGATGTTTTCAAACATAGCAGCTTTTAAAGAATTGAAACTTCCAGTTGTTGCTGAATATATTTTGTTTTTTAGTGAAGCTCCTGTCGACCACTGATAAGGACAATCGGCGCCGTCATGAGCTTTCATCTCAGAAAGATGAACATCTGGTTGGACGTTAAAAATCATTGAACAGCTTGTGATTGCACATCCCTGTTGCCCCATTGTTCCGCCACAGCTAGTAAATAAACTTTTCCATCTAGTGTCAAATTGTTTATAACTTACAGTAGAGAGTGTTTTAGAATATGATGAATATTTCATTTCAGTAGAACACACATCACGGAGATTTAGAGCACCTTTCTCGGAAATATAGAGCAACCTTCTCGCCGAGAGAGCAGATAGATAATTGTTGAGGATGATACTTTTAACCACCCTCAACAATAGAAGATTTAGAAATCGGAATAGATATTTGAAACACTTATCCCATTTTGGATTAACATGTTTTTCATGATCTCATTCTTAACTTTAAGTTCACCGATTTCTATCAAGGTTTCATGATGTGTTGATAGTAACTCGTGGTAAAGATTGTATACTTCTTCGTAGCGTTCTTTGAAATCTTTCTTATTCATTAGCAAAGACCTCCGTTTTTTTCGCTTTCAAGCCGTGTCGTTCACGCATTGAAAACTTACCATCAATGAGTATTTCAAACGAATTATGCTTGATACGATCGATTATTGCTTCTGATACGGTACCATCTTCAGTTGTTCCTATTCGATCATACCAGCCACGAGGATCAAACTGAGTACAAAATATCATTGAGCCATTTTTGGTTCTAGCTTCAATTATTTCGAATAATTCCATTGCTTGGTCTGTCGTTAATGGTTTAAGTAACCATTCATCAAAGATCAACAAGTCTGTTTTTTGATATGACTTAATCATTTTCTTGTAGGTACCTTCTCCTTTGGCAATGAGTAAATCATTCAATAATTCTGGGAGCCTTATATAGCGTACACTCAAGAAATTTCGACAAGCAGCAATGCCTAATGCACAGGCTAGATAAGTTTTTCCATTACCAGAAGCGCCTTCTAATATGATGTGATTCTTATCATGAATGTAGCTGCATGTAGAGAGTTGTAATAGCTGAGATTTGTCTAAGTTACGATCAGCATGATACTCAATATTTTCAATACACGCATCTGGGTAACGAAATGTTGCATTCTTAATTGCTTTTTGCAGATTACTCGTACGACGTTTTTGATATTCTGCATCTACGAGCATTCCAAAACGATCATTGAAAGACAAAGCATCATAAGATCGATCTCCATCCTGTGACTTGAATGCATCCGCCATAGCTCTTAGTCTCATAGTGTGCAGTTTGTCAACGGTAGGTTGATTAATCATTGGATTCACCTCCACCAAAATATGAAGCCCCTCTTGTGAACCCATATTTTCCACTTTGCTTCTTACTGATGTCAGGTTGTTCCAATTTTACGCGATCTTGTCCAGTCTTTAAAATCATTTGAACATTCTTTAAACTTGGTGTTGGTGTGTATGCAAGGGCACGAGAGCAAGCATCTTCGATGCGCTCTATTGAGTATTTATCAGCAAGTTTCATTAATGTTCTACACGATGGATATGACTGTCTTTCAACTTTATTTGCTGCTAACAAGACTTTCATAACAGTTTGTGTGGAAATGCCTACCCTTGAAGCCCAATCTAAAAAGTTGTCAGTAGCATAAGCCAAGTATTGTTTGTGGTTTTCAGGCATGTGTTCCGGCAAGATTATTGGATCACAATTTCCATATCGTCTTACATGAGAGGCTATCCTGTTGTTTTGAAAGAATGCTTCGATTGATTTACCTGTACACTTTTCAAAAATATGGATTAACTGCTCTCGAACGTTACGAAAAACGCTTAGAGATTTCAAAGCCTGTGTTGGAGGCTTTTTTGGTGTGGCTTAGGGAAAACGAAAAGATTACACTACCGAAAAGTTTGTTGGGTAAAGCGATTGCATATAGTCTATCTAATTGGGAACTGCTTACGAATTATCTTTTAGATGGACAATGCTCTCTTTCAAATAATTAGATTGACCTGATAAAGTCCTTATGTCTCTGAATTGCTCCGATTTTCAAAAACGAAATTAGCTATATTACTGTTTTTTAGTGATTTCAATTTTCAAAAATGAACATGATTTCCTACATTCCGCTGAATAGGTTACAAAAATCCAACATTTAAATCCAACTATTTTTAACCTCAACTAGAACCTTTGATAAAGGTCTCAAGTGGTATATCTAAATAGTTTAATATTTTTATAAGAGATTCGTCTAAATTATTGGCATAACTACGCTCCCACGGTTTGTTTGGGTGTTTTATAACACGCACACGAACGGAATAGAACATGTCGTATATTGCTCTTTGAGTAGGTTTTTTCATTTTTACCTGACCTGGTCCAACAACTTGATCTTGATCTGCACACAAGCCTCTGCGGACAACATACTCAGCTGTGGATAGCAACAACATGCAAATGAGCATCAAATATGAAAATGCTTCAATGCGTTCTGGTGATTCCAAATAGATTGAATTTACAAACTGTGGTGATTTCAACTGTTTGAACTTCTTTTCAACACTGTCTTGAGTTTTGTATTCTTTTAGAATTTCTTCACCATTGATTACAAGATCATTTGAACAGAGTACAAAACAACATTCTCTCTGTATTTCATAATGAATGAATGCTTCATCTTGAGAGCTATTTAGTTTTAAAAAGTACTCATAGCCAACAAGGTCAGCTTTTGGATCCAATGAAGGTCGACCACGTCTACGTTTGAGTTTGGATTCTATTGTAAAATCTATCTTATGGTATTTGAAATTTTTGAGATCTTTCAATTTGAGTTTTTCAATCTCCAAATTTGAATCTTCTTCACAGGCGAATGCTCGTTTTGAAAGCACTTTTGATAGTTTATCTAAGGCATCTAATTCTTTACTTACTTTTTTCCGAATGGTTTTTTCTTTTTGTGTTTTATATTTTGTGCTGTAATAGGTTGCAATTTTTAATGCGTGTCCTTTATAATCACAGGTTTTTTCAAGGACTTTATAATCATAGGATTGACCCTTGTAATCTTTAATTGTAATCGTATCAAGGCCATCAAGATGTGTTACAACCTCATCAATTGCATCTTTGGCAAGGAGCACGTTATCTGGCATGCGTGTAATTAACTTAATTGAACGGTCAGCTGCCATATCTAAATTTTTTTCAGAAAACAGGGCACTATCAGCTATATAGTAAAAATCAGACTTTTCAACTTGAAGATTTTCAAGAACATCATTCAAACGTTCAAGTGTATCTGTGTTGTATGTTTTGTCGTCTTTGTTACCTGAAAGAACAATTGCATCAACGACAATTCCATTGGCACAGCCTATACCGTATTTGATTTGTTTTTTATCCTGGCGTTTGTCTTTACTATGACCAAAATCAATTTGAATACTGCCCAAGATACCTTCGGCTGTTTCATATGAACCCCACATGACTTTCGAAGTTGTATCAAAGTTAATGTTTTTGATCTGTACACCATAGGTTATCAGTGCATTTGCCGATGCTTTAGCAAATATTTTTTGACATCCTGCTTTGTAGAATAGATCTAAAAATCCACCAAATCTATCATCATTTATTTGATCAAGGGCGACCGACTGATGAAATATGCCTTCAAGATCTTTATATTTGTAGTATTCATTAAGACGATATAGTGGATGATGATCGTCACACATATTTACCATCATCATCATTGCCAGCACCCCATACGATATTTCGGGCGGACGACCAGCAGGACTTTCAAGAGCACTGTCGATAAGTCTAGGAATACCAATAGC
>NZ_BDHH01000012.1 GCF_001748365.1 Fusibacter sp. 3D3
TAAACGTACAGACACTTGCAATTGTATGTCTTGGGGTTGTAGCATTTGGTATCGGTACAGCAGCAGGGGTCATCTTGGCGAAAATCATGAACAAATTTACAAAAGATCCTGTAAATCCACTGATTGGATCAGCAGGGGTATCCGCAGTACCAATGGCAGCAAGGGTATCACAAGTGGTTGGACAGAAAGAAAATCCAAGCAACTTCCTACTCATGCATGCAATGGGACCTAACGTTGCCGGTGTAATCGGTTCAGCAGTATCTGCTGGGGTGTTGTTATCACTGTTCTCTGGATTCTAAAATAATAAATAAACTTGATCAGCCCCGATGGGCTGATTTTTTTTTTTCAGAATATTATAATTTTTTAAAGATTAAACATAAAAATAAACCTTTTTTTAAATTAGTGAACTCTATAATGAACTCATTAAAGAAAAGGGAGTGACGCGTATGGAAAAAGTAAGAGCAAAAAAACCCACGTTTTGGGGCGCAATGATCGTCTTTATATTTTTAATCTTTGCCATGTTTACTCAAATATTTATCCTGCATCAAGATTGGGTAACACATATCACTTTAATCGCTGCAAGTGTTGTCGCATCTATTGTAGCACTTTATTCAGGTTTCACATGGGATGACATTCAGGAGGGGATTTTATACGGTTGTAAAATCGCAATGTTGCCTATGCTGATCTTAATGATGGTCGGTGTCCTGATCGCATCATGGATTCCGGCCGGAACGATTCCAACACTGATTTATTATGGTTTAAAAATTCTATCGCCCCAAATATTCTTGTTTACCGTCTGTCTCATATGCTCTGTGGCATCACTTGCAACTGGAAGTTCATGGACAACAGGTGCCACTTTTGGAGTTGCTTTTATGGGGATTGGCATAGGTCTGGGTATCCCAGCGCCAATGACAGCAGGTGCCGTCATCTCTGGTGCCATCTTTGGTGATAAAATGTCACCTTTATCTGACTCTACCAATCTTGCTGCGGGTGTGGCAGAAGCTGATTTATTCGATCACATCAAAAGTATGATGTACACCACCGGACCTGCACTGATCCTCTCGCTTTTAATCTATCTGTTATTAGGGATGCAGTTTCAAGGGGGCAGTATCGACCAGAGTCAAATCAATAACATTCTTGTGGGGTTGAAAGAAAACTATTTCATTCATCCATTGACATTTATTCCAGCAATACTCGTGGTAATTTTAGCGATAAAGAAAGTAGGCGGCTTAGCCGTTATGGTCATTGCATCATTTATAGGTGCGCTATTTGCCATTGTTTTCCAAGGCTATGGCATAGGCGAAATGATGAACTTCATGAACTATGGATTCACTTCAGCTACTGGTATCGCTGAAATAGATGCACTTTTGAGCAGAGGTGGACTACAAAGCATGATGTGGACCATATCGCTTGGGTTTATTGCACTCAGTTTTGGCGGATTACTTGAAAAAACTAGAATGTTAGAAGTCCTTCTTGAAAAAATAGGACACCTTGTCAAAACAACTGGTGGCTTAGTTTTGACTCATGTTCTTTCCAGTATCGCAATCAACCTCTTCTCTGCAAGCCAATACATGGCGATTATTATTCCTGGAAGAATGTTGGTGCCTGCTTATAAAGAGAAAAAGCTACTTCCTCAAGTTTGCTCTAGAGTTTGCGAAGACTCTGCAACAGTCACCTCGCCTTTAATTCCTTGGGGCTTATGCGGTGTATTTTTCACAGGTGCACTCGGTGTTGCCACACTTGATTATCTCCCTTATGTCTATTTATCTTTCTTAGCACCGATCATTTCAGTGATCTATGGCTTTACAAACAAATTTATGTTCAAAGAAGGGGATATTGCCAGCGTCAAAACCTATAGTGATAGTGAAGCTGCGTAATCTAAGTGGAGGTCAACATGCATAATACGTTAAATGACACAACTGTTATTGATCTACTCGGTCAACTCATTCAAATCCACAGTCCGTATTTTCATGAACATGAAATCATGAATTATGTTTATCAATGGTTAAAAGGTCATAACATCGATTGTGAACTCGTCCCTTATGAAGAGTCCCTGATAACCGGATTTAAGGGTTTGAATATCGTCGGAAGAATAAAGGGCCGTGGCTATGGTCCCAACATTCTACTCAATGGTCACTTAGATACTGTAAACATCTGTGAAGGTTGGTTGACCGACCCTCTTACCCCAGTCTTAAAAGAAGGGCTCCTTTATGGCCTTGGTGCCTTAGACATGAAATCCGGTGTAGTCGCCCAATTGCTGGTGTTAAAAGAACTCAATCAGAATAAAGCCTTTTTAAAAGGTGATGTTATTTTTTCCTTTGTATCTGACGAAGAAGGGCCTTATGGCCTTGGTACAAATTTTTTTATTGATTCAGAATACGGTAAAGATGCAGATGTGGCATTAGTTGCAGAGCCCAGTTCTGGATTTACAAAAAAATCGTTTCCATGTCTATGCTTAGGGGCTCGGGGAGGGTATAATTACACTGTAGAGTTCTTTGGAAAATCTGCTCATGCTGCAAATCCAGAGCAAGGTATCAACGCGGCTATTGATGCGGCTAAAGTCATGGCCTGCCTTGAAGACTTACCACTGATCCACGATGAACAGCTGGGTTCTGGTTCACTGTGCATTGTGGATGTAAAGGGCGGACATGATGTGTGCTCAGTTCCCGACAAAGCGAGTTTCACCGTCTTCAGGCATATTGTGCGCGGTGAAACAAAAGAGACCATCATTAGAGAAGTGGAAGCGGCTGTCGCTAAAGCTAGGATCAAATCCAAATACAATATCGTCTTTAGAAAAGCACCCTCTGATGCCTATGATGGTTTTCAACCCTATGTGGTAGATGAGAAACATCCCTTTACGGATTTATTCTGTACAATAATAGAAAACACGACTAATAGCAAACCCAATATTGCCTATTTTTCAAGTATTGGTGATTTCAACTTTATCGCTTCAAGGATGAAAATACCAACTTATGTTTTCGGACCAAGTGGCGATAATTATCACACACACAATGAAAATGTTCAAATCAATACAGTAACTCAAACGGCTCATTTAATGTATCAATTTATTAAAGAGGCTAATCGCTAAAGAGGATATGCGTGTAAAGGATGATGATGATGATGAAATGTAATGATCTATTAATGTTTAATGGCCATATAATTTCAATGGATGATGAAGATTCCATTTATGCGTGGATTGTTGTGAGAGATGGCTTGATCATTGATCTTGGCAATGACCAAAACTATTTACCCTATATGGAAGCCTCTATTGAAGTCCTTGATCTCAAGGGCATGACTGTCCTTCCAGGATTTCACGATAGCCATGTGCATTTGACACAAACGGGTCTTAACTTGATGGGCTACTATTTATCAGGTCTTGTAGAAGAAGTGATGAACAATGTTTCAGATGAAACACTTAGCGACATCCCAGTTCTATTTTGGAAAGACATCGTTCGACTCGACAACAGCGTTATAAGATTCATCAATTCCACTCATGAGGATGAATTCAATTTGACGGCCTTAACTGAAAAAAACCGAATATTTAATTCCTTGATGCATTTATTATGTCATATTAGTCAAAAATGTGAGCTTTATATTTTTATTAAAAACTTTCATTGGATTGATGAGATTTCATTTGAATTTATTAAATACTTTCTATTCAAACAAACCAAATTTAGGGGACAACTTTTTTTATCCAGTGAAAATATGCTCTATATTGAACAATTAGAAACTTTTTTTGAAATTGAAAAGACATAAATATACACTTAAATGGTTATATCAAAAGGGGATTTAGGCTTCTTGCTTAACTTTTCTTGTTTCTTTGAGTGAATCGCGTCCTTTTGATCTTCTGTCTTACGCATTTGATCTTCATCATTGAGATTCAAAGTGGCGTCATCTTCTTCAACAGCGTCATTGGACTGGCGTGTTTCAGTTGATTTTTTCAAAATATGATTTACATTGCCAATACTTTCTGAAACTTCTGAGTTAGAACTGTTAATTTTTTTCTCTAGTCCTGAAAGTTGATCTTCTTTAAGTTTTGTAGAATCCCCACGACCTCTATCTATTTTTATTTCGATTTTTAAGATCTGAGCTCTTCCAGACATTTCATTTTTAACGGCATTCAGTGTTTTGGTCATAGAAAGCGCTTGATCTGCAGCGGCTACATTTTTCATGGTGTCCAGTTCTAAAGTATTTTCAGTCGAATTTTGAGTCGTTTCAGTAGATTTATGGGTTTGATTCTGATTCTGATTCTGATTTTTTGCAATTTCAGCTTGTTTTTCTACAAGTTGACGGTTTAATTCTTGAAGATTCTCTTGTAGTGTCTTTAGTTTTGCCGCTTTTTCTTTGATGTCCAAAGTTTTATTTTCTGACAATTTTTGAATTTGTTCTTGCACACTTTTAATCTGATTTTGTATGGCCTTGATCTGTGAATCCTGTCCCTTACTTTGAGCTGGACTATAAATTTTTTCTGATGATGTACGACTGCCTACATTGCCTAACATGATGGCCTCCTTTTAACTCTGTAGTCTATACTATAGCTCAATGCTCTATCTAAACTTAATACTCTAATAAATATATCGTAATTCCTTTTAAAAAGATTAGATCAATTTTAAAAAATTCCAAAATCAAATTTAAAAATTCCTAAAATCGACTTGACAAGCTAAAAAAAAACACATAATATAAGTTAAACGAACACATCAAAACAGCGTTGACGAGGAGGAGTACATACACCCCTGAAAAGTAGAGAGAAGATGTCTGGTGAAAATCTTCATGAAGTGTGTATGGAAGTAGCCTTTGAGCTTTGAACCGAAAAGATGCGGACATGATCTGAGTAGACTTCAACGGCATTTTCCACCGTTATAGGGAAAACGATATCGGACCCTTGAGCACAGCTCTGTGAGTTCCCGTATTGGTAGAGTGCAGATTTTTATAATCTGAATTTAGGTGGTACCACGGACGCATAAGCATCCGCCCTAAGAATAGCGAAAGTTATTCTTAGGGCGGTTTTTTTTGTGTTCGTTGGTCAATTCAACTTATCTAATAAGATCCATCAAAATTCAGGAGGTTACAGTATGAAAAAGCACTACGAACATCAGGAAATTGAAAGCCAAATGCAAGCTTTATGGGATTCACTCAACATCTATAAATTCGATCCTAATACCAAAGCGCCAATCTATTCCATAGACACGCCACCGCCCACAGTAAGTGGCAGTCTTCATATGGGGCATATATTCTCCTATGCACAAGGTGAAATGATCGCGCGTTATAAACGCATGAGGGGATATAATATCTTTTATCCTTTCGGTTTTGATGACAACGGCCTCCCAACAGAGAGACTTGTTGAAAAAGAAGAACAGATATTGGCTAAAAATTTATCGCGTTCAGAATTTAACTTAAAATGTCTTGACACGACAAAGAAGTACGAAGCTGAATTCAAAACACTATGGCAATCGCTTGGCTTTTCAGTGGATTGGACGCTTCAATACGAAACCATCAATCCAATCTCTCAAAGAATATCTCAACGTTCATTTATCGATCTCTATGAAAAGGGGAAGGTTTATCATAAGAATTCGCCCGTTCTTTGGTGTACAGAGTGTCAAACTTCAATTGCGCAGGCAGAACTGGATGCTAAAGCAAAACAAACACTTTTTAACACCCTTATATTTAAAACAAGTGATGGCGAAGCCATTGAAATCGCCACCACAAGACCAGAACTCCTCAATGGCACCACGGCACTTTTTATACATCCTAGCGACAACCGCCATGCACATTTGATTGGCAAAACAGCCTATGTCCCACTGTACAACTATGCAATTCCCATTATAGCAGATGATGCTGTAGAAATAGAAAAGGGCAGTGGTATCGTTATGTGTGCTACCTTTGGCGATATAACGGACCTCGAATGGTATGAAAAACACAACTTGCCTTATAGAAAGGTCATCATGCCAGATGGGACGATTTCACAAGAAACGCCTTTCATAGGTGGGTTAACCGTTGCAAAAGCAAGGCATCTGATCATTGATCTGTTAAAAGATAATGATTTGCTCACGAGTAGTGATACCATAGAACATCACGTTTCAACCCATGAACGCTGTGGTAGCCCTATAGAAATCATCCCTTCAAAACAATGGTATATCGATATTTTAACAGAAAAAAAACGTTTTCTAGAGGCTGGTGATCAGATCAATTGGTATCCAGCTCATATGAAAAATCGCTATCTGAATTGGGTTGAAAATTTAAAATGGGATTGGTGTATTTCTAGGCAGAGATACTTTGGTGTGCCATTTCCACTTTGGTATTGTTCTGAATGCGGCAAAGTAAAGCTTGCAGATGAAAGCCAACTGCCCGTTAACCCACTTGAATCAAACCCAATAGCGCCTTGTTCTTGCGGTTGCAATACTTTTATGCCTGAAACAGCAGTATTGGACACCTGGGCAACGTCATCTGTTACACCGCAAATCAATGCGCTTTGGGGTGAAAAGAGAAAGCGTCTAAGCTCTAATCCAACAGAAGATGAACGCGTTCAGAAAAACGATTCTTTCATGCCAATGAGTATGAGAACTCAAGCTCATGAAATTATAAGGACATGGGCATTTTATACGATTGTAAAAAGTCTCTATCATACTGGCGAGATTCCATGGAAAGACATCATGATCTGTGGCTTTGTCTTGGCAAAAAAAGGGGAGAAGATCAGCAAATCCAAGAACAACGCCACTTTATCACCACAAGCATTGATTCAAACGCATTCTGCTGATGCGATTAGATATTGGGCAGCCACAGCGAAGCTAGGAACGGATACCTTTTTCTCAGAAGATGAGCTCGGTGCTTCAAAGCGCTTTATCAACAAGCTCTGGAATGCTTCAAAGTTTTCAATTTCACACCTTCAAGATTTTTCGATAGAAAATGAAATGAAACTCTTACCCATAGATAAATGGATTATAGAGCGGTGTAAAGAAACCATGCTTCTCGCACAAAGACACTTAGACCAGTATGAACTGGGACTGGCTAGACATGAAATTGATCTCTTGTTTTGGCGAGATTTCTGTGATTACTATCTTGAAATCGTTAAAGACAGGCTTTATAAACCTGAAAAACATGGTACCCTTGAAAGGGCAGGGGCACAATATGCACTTTACATTTCACTACTCATGATCCTTAAACTCTACGCTATTTTTACGCCACATATTACAGAGTATATCTATCAAATTTTTTATAGCGACAAAGAGCAATTCGAATCGCTTCACCAAATGAGATGGTGTGAAATTACGCTCTTAAAAGATCACTATTTAATTTATGGCGATACGATCAAAACCGCAATAGCTGAGGTAAGAAAGTATAAATCTGAAAAGGCACTCTCCCTAAAATCAGAAATTGATGAAGTGATTATCGAATGTCCAAAAGAGATTCAAGAGATGATTTTTGACAACAAAATGGATATCATCGCATGTTGCAATGCCAAGCGATTAATCCTCAACAATAGGAAGGTGATTCTATAAATCAAAATCTGATACAGAAAATGAGGAAATATATGTCTTTAATGTGTATAACAAATTAGAAATTAATAAATATTATTTACTATTAAGTTGATTAATGGTAATCTGTTTATGTTCATATGATTTGTGCAAATCAACGTGCAAATCAAATATGTGTTTTTTCAAATTATGCATTTTTACAACATTAGCTGTTGGATTAAAGCCAATAGAAGGTTTTGTATTTAGTTTCGGTTTTTTACAACCAATCATGTATGTTCCTCAATATAACCCTTGAGGAGATGTCCCCCACGTCTTAAAGTGGGGGGGCATATTCCTAATCCAGTGGGATTGCGCAAGGATTACGAAGGTAGCGAAGCGGACTGAGTATACGCTTTGATTTTCAAAAGGAAGGACTAGAGATGTTTAAAAACAAGATGATTGTGCTAACATTAATTATTGTTATAGTATCAAATTTAATGTGTGGTTGCTCGTTAAAGTTAAATTCACAAACAGTGAATGCAATTTTAGATGAATCTAAAAGCAAAGCTATAGAGAGGAACTTAAGTGTGTATGAGAATAAAGATGGGGGTTTTTTTTACTATAAGAATAGTGAAGAAAGTTTATATTATACATACCATTGCCTAAATATTATAAATAGGTATGAAGGTCTGGATTCAAAACTGCAACAAAATACTCAAAAATGGATTAATGATGTTGAATCGTATTATTTAACCAATAATGATGTTTTTTTAGTTTTAAATAATATTTTTTACTATTTAAGCATTGCAAAAATGGTAAATTATAACATGTCAGAAAGTGAATATAATACAATAATAGAGGTTGTAGATACTCTATATGATGAGCGTGGTTTTTACTTAAAGCCAAAAACTGATATAGATGACTCTAATGATTTTAGTGCATCTAAAATATTAGCCAATAAACGAGGCATTCAGATATTTACCTTGTTAAACAAAGACATACCAAACAGAGAATATATTGAAAATTGGTGTTATCGTCTAATAGACAAAACTTGTGATTCAAAAATAGATAGAATAGGCAATATTAATTCGGCTATATCTATATTAAATATGCTTGGATTAACACCAAGTCAACAAAAAATAAAGATTAGAGAGTGTTTTGATGAATACGTTATACCAGATGATATTCCCTTTCTGGATTTGTACAGTCTTTTTGTCGTAGAGAGCTATTTGAAAGATCAAGAAGATGTTAGTCCAGACTCAATAAATTATGTAGACATAATTAAATTGTATAAATCCAAAGATGGGAATATTTTTGATAAAAAGAGTGATGGCAATGTTCTGTTTATAGACTTGGCAATGGAAATGAGTTTCAAATTAGATGAATCAATAACTTGGGATAACACAATAGAAATGATAAAGAAAATGCAATTATCTAACGGAAGTTTTTCGAACAGCTTTGAAATTAATTCTGATATGAATGATACATTTTACGCATATAAATGCTTTGTAATTTTAGGTTTAGGGTCGGAGCATAGTGAATCGCTGATTAGGTATCTTTTGACTGCTGAGAACTATTATGATGATTTAGATGATTATGAGAAGATATTATATCTTGATATGAAATATGATTTAGGAATATCAAATAATAATGATTTTGAAAGAGTGAATGATATTATTCAAATGGCATATTCTTATGATGTTGGAAAAAATTATTTTCTTATGAATAATTTGTTGACTATATGCAAGAAATATAAGATAGAGATAAACAGTGATTATAGATTGAAAATTGAAGCATTTATAAATGATAAAGTTGCAAGAAAATATGATTCAATAGAAGAATCTATATCTATGAAGATATTTGCATATGAGTTCGCAACTAAAATTGAAAATGCTAATAGTGACATCTTAGAATCCGAAATTGTGAGTGAATTTCAAATGAATTATGATAACTATGAGAATTTAGAAACATTGGCATTTATGATGATGGAATCAACTATTCAGCTAGAAGATGAGGAAATTCGAAATTTATTAAGAGATAATAATGCTAAAAAAATTGATTATAGTATAGTACATAATAGTTTATATCTTAATGAGGAGGGAGATAACGGTTTTTATTCTATGTATATAACTCTTTTTATACTATATAAAGTTGGATTGTCAACAGTAATTTAGACAGTTTTCTTAAGGGTATTTCTTTTAAATTGTATAGGTGTACAATAGTCCAATGTTGAATGAATTCTTATGTTATTATACCAATTCACATAATCTGCTAACTCGAGATTGAGATCTTCTAACGATTTAAATAAATATCGATTTGCAAACTCTGTTTTAAACACTTTGAAAGTAGCTTCTGCTACAGCGTTGTCATATGGACAGCCCTTTTTACTCAATGATCTTTGGATGTTAAAATTCTTTATTAGGCCCTCAATAACATTATTTTTAAACTCGCTGCCACGATCTGTATGAAATATCGATATATTATTTAAATTTACATTTGCTCTTGAAAAAGCTTGATATACAAGCAATGCGTCCTTCTTTGGACCAGCGCTATAACCAATAATTTCTCTGTTGAACAAGTCGATAAGAATACAGACATAATTCCATTTTCCAGCAACCCTGACATAAGTCAAATCGCTGACTACAACTTCTAAGTACTCTCGATCCGAAAACTCACGTTTCACTTTGTTTGTTGTTTTATCCTCGTTACACGGCTTTTTATGAGGCTTGTATTGTGCAATTGTGTAAGTTGATACTAAACCATTCTCACGCATAATTCTTCCAATTCGGCGTCTGGATACGATTTTACCATCGTCTGCAAGTTTCTTCTTGATTTTTCTGGTGCCATAGTTTTTTCGACTTTCATTGAAAATCTTTATGACATCTTCAGTCATAGCGTCTTTTTTGTTTTTCATAGTGGATTCATAGTAATATGTGCTTCTAGGGAGTTTTAGGACGTTACACATTGCTGATACTGAGTATTTGTCTAAATTTGCTTTGATGACTCCTACTTTCGTCCTAATATCAGCGCCGCTTGCTTTAAAATATCATTTTCCATTTTTAAATGTTGATTTTCTTTCCGAAGTTTAAGAAGTTCATTTTCAGCATCGCTTCTATTGTCTTTTTCCTTGAATGAACCTGAGTTCTGATGTTGAGATATCCAGCGATCCAATGAGGAAGGGGCTAAATCATATTCTTTTAATATCGTGGCCTTTGTTTTACCATGTAAATACAATTGCACCATTTGAGTTTTGAATTCCTCGGTGAATTCTCTTCTAGTTTTTTTAGTCATTTCGAGTCTCCTTAGGCTTATTAGTTTATTTTAATTCACCCTAAGAATTCTGTCTAGTTTAGTATAGCCTATCCAAGTTGAATTAAATTTTAATAATTTACAATTGGACACATAACCGATCTATAATAATATGTGGATGTTTTGCAATTTCTGTTAGAAAAGCAGAGACATTCTTTCTAATCTCATATGTCTTGTTATAAAAAACATTGTTGATGACTTTTTCTTTAAGCCAACCCCAGAGACCTTCTATCAAGTTTAGATTTGGACTATAYGGAGGTAGATACATTAACTCAAGTCGATGGGAATTTTCTAAAAGAAAARGCTGAAGYAACTTGGCGTGGTGTATCCTTGCATTATCAAGAACCATAACAATTTTACCAGAATACCGTTCAAGTACATTGTTCAGAAAACCAAGAAATGTTTGTGCATCGTATGTTTCGTGCTCTTCACAATAGATATCTCCACTCTCATAATCTAAACAGCCCACTAGTTTTACGCCACGATGCTTTCCATACGTCTTKATGATTTTTTGTTTGCCGCGTTCAAACCATGTAGCTCCGATCGCTTGGTAATCTCGAATCATAGATTCATCCTCGAATAGTATGTGTTGGATTTCACCGTTTATCAATTTTTTTTAACATCAATAAATGCCTTGCGAAATTGCTCTTGCTTTAGGGGATCAGCTTTAGCTAACGTGTACGTAGGACGTGTGAATGATAAATTCAGTCTAGACAATATCAACGTGATACCTTTGATGCTGTATTGAACTTTGAATTCTCTCAAAATATATTCTGCTACAATTCCAGCTGTCCAATTGAAATTAGCTACAAAACCAACATCGGCGGGGGTTTTGTTTARAATGAGGTCTTTTATTGTAGCCTCTTGCTCTTCGGTTAACCGACTTGGTCTCCCTTTGCGTGVAGCATCTGGGATTGAACTAAGCCCTATGCTACGATACTTTGTATATAATCTTGAAATCGTAACAGGAGTCAACTGTGTTATTTCAGCGATTTCTCCGACCTCTTTTCCTGTTCCGTATAAATAGATAGCTTRAATTCGACGATATTCACGTTTGATTTTTGATGACCTCATTGCTTCTAAAAGTTCTTTTATTTGTTCTTGAGTTAGTGGCTTGCGTTTATTCATGGGGTTCATCCTCACATAGTAGTTTTGGTTATGATATATATCGGATGATTTTTATAAAATTTTAATTCGATTTATATATCAACCAAAATGAAAAATCATGTGAGACTTATAAAAACATTGGACTTAAAGGGAAATCTTCTTGTGATCCTCACCAATAATTTTGATAAGAAAGCAGAAGAAATAGCTGATATTTATAGGTTGCGCTGGAAAATCGAATTGTTTTTCAAATGGATAAAACAGCATTGTCGAATAAAAGTGTTCTATGGGAAAAGTGCCAACGCTGTGGAAAACCAAATATTTATTGCACTTATTACCTACTGTCTTTTGATTCTGGCGAAACTTAAAGAAGGCTATAATGGCTCATTACTGACGTTTGTAAGAATACTGAAAGCCTGTATTTTMAATCCGTTTGGAGACTTCTTAGCTGAATTAAGAAAACGGCCATCAAAGACTTCAAAGGGCAGGCGAAAAAATAACTATATACAAGAATTTGATAGAATCTGCGAATATTTCGAAAAAATTGAACTGGAAAACGATATACACTAATTTAATCCAATAGTAAAATGTCACTTTATGAAAAAATTTGAGCAAGAACTATTTTAGCTTAGCTGCTATTTTTTTTCATTTGCAGAACGATACACAATGTAATTATTCACCACAAAGTACTTATAATGTATATATGTTTTTTTGTTTATAGGCTTGACATGAGCAATTATTTTTTATGCAACACTAGTGACTTTGTATATAATCTTGAAATCGTAACAGGAGTCAACTGTGTTATTTCAGCGATTTCTCCGACCTCTTTTCCTGTTCCGTATA
Source organism: Fusibacter sp. 3D3 (assembly GCF_001748365.1). GTDB lineage: Bacteria > Bacillota > Clostridia > Peptostreptococcales > Acidaminobacteraceae > Fusibacter_A. The sequence goes on from NZ_BDHH01000012.1 coordinate 12,708, forward strand.
AATAGATAGCTTGAATTCGACGATATTCACGTTTTATTTTTGATGACCTCATTGCTTCTAAAAGTTCTTTTATTTGTTCTTGAGTTAGTGGCTTGCGTTTATTCATAGGGTTCATCCTCACATAGTAGTTTTGGTTATGATATATATCGGATGATTTTTATAAAATTTTAATTCAATTTATATAGCATTTTTAATTTAATTAATCAAATTTCTTTTTTGTGAATTCTATCTGCTTTACAACAAAACACCCCCTAATATCACATCACTGGCACGCAGTCCTCGCGGGGCTGCGGAGTGCCATCCATGTAATATTAGGGGGTGTTCTTGTCATTGTTGATCCATACTCATAAAAACAGGATTTCTTACTCTACTGCTAAATCATCTGTCGATTCCGCTTCAAGAAGTCGTGGATCGCCCACTTGTCTTTCCACATAAATCCCGCACTGGTTGACTTCAAAGACCTCGTTGAATAAATCCCACACATCGTATTTGCCCGTTCTTTCAGAAGATGAAATTGGGATGATCGCGCTTTCTTTATCCATATTGAGTTCTTTGCGTATGATCTTTATTTGCGTTGCAATTTGATTCCTACTGAGTTTATCTGCCTTGGTCGCGACGACGATACCACTAAAACCAAACTGTTTGATCCAGTGATACATCTCTTTGTCATCTTGTGTCGGCTTATGCCTGATGTCCACAAGCAGAATCACCTCAAGTAAGGTCTCTCTGCCTGTTAAATAAGTCTCAATGATTTTCCCCCAAGTCGCTTTTTGCGTTTTGGATACCTTAGCGAACCCGTATCCTGGCAAATCTACGAATCTGAACAAGCCATCAATATCATAAAAATTTACCAATTGAGTTTTACCTGGGGTTGAACTTGTCTTTGCAAGACCTCTTCGGTTGAGCAACATGTTTATAAGTGATGATTTGCCTACATTTGACCGTCCAGCAAATGCAATTTCAGGTAATTGATCTTCTGGATACTGTGATTTCGCCACTGCACTAATGACAAATTCACTATTTTTGATCTTCATGTTTTGGCTCCTTTTTAACTAAAGCGTGCTCCAGAACTTCATCCATCGTTTTGACAGGGAAAAATTCAATTTCTTTCTTTATAATTTCTGGTATATCTTCTAAGTCCTTAATATTTTCAAATGGGAAAATAATCTTTTTAATGCCTGCGCGTTTAGCCGCTAAAGCTTTCTCTTTAAAGCCGCCAATCGGCAATACCCTACCTCTTAAAGTGATCTCACCTGTCATGGCAACGAATCGATCCACAGGGACTCCAGACAATGCAGAAATCATAGCGGTTGCCATAGTCACGCCTGCGGAAGGCCCATCTTTAGGAATTGCACCTTCTGGAATATGAATGTGTAAATCTAGTTCCTCATAAAATTTATCTTCAATCCCGTATTCAGACGCAACCGTTCTGATATAAGAAAGTCCCGCTTGAGCAGATTCCTTCATAACGTCCCCTAATTGACCTGTGAGTTGAAGTTTGCCTTTACCTTTCATGGTATTGACTTCAATGGATAACGTCTCTCCACCCACACTGGTCCAAGCGAGACCTGTCACAATACCCACTTGATCATTTTCAGCAATTAAATCATAATGATATTTAGATTTGCCCAGATATTTGTCCAAATTTTTATCTGTGATTCGAACGCTTTTAACTTCGCCTTTGACGATTCTTACAGTGGCCTTGCGGCAAACATCTGCAATTTTACGTTCAAGTTCTCTGACACCTGATTCTCTGGTATATTGACGAATCACCTCAAGTAGCGCATCATCAGACAAGGACAATGCCGACTTAACGAGGCCATGTTCTTCCATCTTCTTAGGTACAAGGTATTTTTTTGCAATATTGAGTTTTTCAACTTCTGTATACCCAGAAACCTGAATGACTTCCATACGATCAAGTAGTGGTCTTGGAATTGTGCTCAGTGTATTCGCAGTTGTGATGAACATCACTTTCGAAAGATCAAAAGGCACTTCTAAATAGTGATCTGTGAATTCTTTATTTTGCTCTGGATCGAGTACTTCTAAAAGTGCTGATGCTGGATCACCTCTAAAATCACTTGAAAGTTTATCGATTTCATCAAATAGGAAAACGGGATTCTTAGTGCCCGCTTCTTTAATCCCATTGATAATGCGCCCAGGAATTGCACCAATATAAGTCCGTCTATGGCCTCTAATTTCAGCTTCATCTCGAACACCGCCAAGCGACATTCTTACAAATTCGCGATTTAACGACCTTGCGATAGACTTAGCAATAGAAGTCTTGCCTACACCTGGAGGTCCTACTAAGCAAATAATAGGGCCCTTCATACTTTGTGTTAAGTCTCTAACGGCAAGGTACTCTACCACTCTTTCTTTAACTGTTTCAAGTCCAAAATGATCTTCATCAAGAACAGTTTGCGCCATATTGAGGTCGATCTCATCTTTGGTTTCTTTTCGCCAAGGCAAATCTAAAATCCAGTTGACATAACTTCTAATAACACCACTTTCTGCTGATGAAGACGATAGACGTGAATAGCGATCTATTTCATTCATCACTTTCTTATCAATCTTCTTGCCAAGTTTAAGCTTTTTAAGCTTTTTGCGCATTTCTTCAATTTCGTCTTCCTGCGCATCTTCCTCACCAAGCTCATCTCTAATGGCTTTGATTTGCTCTCTTAAATAATATTCCTTTTGTGATTTGTTGATTTGGCTTTTAACCTTATCGTTGATGTCTTTTTCAACTTGAAGAATTTCAATTTCAGTTAATAATAAAAGATACAACTTTTCAAGTCTCTCTTTAACTTCAACCGCATTGATAATATCTTGCTTCTGTTCTGTCTTAAGTGTCAGTTGAGCCGCAATAATATCCGCAAGCCTGCCTGGTTCTTCAATAGCAGATACGGAAAGAATCACATCTGCACTCACCCTATTGCTAATCGTAATGTATTTTTCAAAAGCATTTACACATGAACGCATTAACGCTCTAGCTTCTTTATCCATCTCAAGGCTATCATTATACGTTTTTAAATCCACTCTGAAATATGGATTTTCTTCTATAATCGTTTCAACTTCTGCTCTTTGAATCCCTTCCACCAAAACTCTAATCGCATCACCTGGCAATTTAAGCATTTGCTTAATTTTACAGATTGTGCCCATTTGATAAAAATCTTTTGGTGCTGGCGTGTCAATATCAATGTCAAATTGTGTCGTTAAAAATATTCTTTGATCCTTTGCCATGGCAGCTTCAAGTGCTTTGATAGATTTTTTTCTACCCACATCAAAATGTAACACCATGTATGGAAAAACTGATAATCCTCTAAGAGGAATCAACGGCATATTAACGATTCTTACTTCGTTATCCATAATTTCACCTCTAATCTCTTTATACTGTGATCGCTCTAAAGAGCGATTTATTCATACCCTATTCATTCCATCTCAATTTAAAAAGAATGCTAAAAACGAGTTTCCGCATAGGCATCCACTCGTTGTAAAGTCTATATTAAATATTGTTTCAATAGCTTCTAAATGTTAAGAAACGCTTTCATGATGTGCTTTGAGTTCACGCTTCGAATCCACCAATACCAGTGTTGGCATTTGATGATTACGAATCGTTTCCTTTGTGACGATGCATTTCTTAATATCTTCTCTTGAAGGAATTTCATACATAATTTCCATCATGATCCCTTCAAGTATTGATCTTAAGCCTCTGGCACCCGCTTTTCTTTTGATGGCCATCTTTGCCACTTCAACTAATGCATCTTCATCGAATTCAAGCTCAACATCATCCATTTTAAGCATTTTTTGATATTGCTTAATAATGGCATTTTTAGGCTCTTTTAATATTCTAACAAGCGCCTCTTCATCAAGTTCATGTAGCGACACCACCACTGGAACCCTACCTATAAATTCAGGAATCAATCCGAATTTAAGCAGATCTTTGGGTTCTATCTTCGCAAAGAGTTCCCCTAAAGAGATGTCCTTCTTACTCTGAACAGCAGCCCCAAATCCAAGTGCCTTTTCACCGATTCTTGAACTGATGATATTCTCCATACCATCAAATGCGCCACCACAGATAAAGAGAATATTTGTGGTGTCTACTTGTAAAAATTCTTGATGCGGATGCTTTCTGCCACCTTGAGGGGGTACATTGGCAACCGTACCTTCAATGATTTTGAGCAGTGCTTGCTGAACCCCTTCACCTGAAACATCTCTTGTGATAGATGGATTCTCTGATTTTCTTGTGATTTTATCGATCTCGTCAATGTAGATAATGCCCTTTTGAGCACGCTCAATATCGTAATCAGCCGCTTGAACTAATTTCAAGATAATGTTCTCAACATCTTCACCGACATAGCCCGCTTCTGTTAAAGCTGTAGCATCAGCAATTGCAAATGGCACATCTAAAATTTTAGCCAAAGTCTGTGCAAGAAGTGTCTTGCCTGAACCGGTTGGACCAAGGAGTAAGATATTGCTCTTCTGAAGTTCCACGTCATCGTCGCCGATTTCCGATTGTATTCTCTTATAGTGATTATACATTGCAACAGAAAGCGTTTTCTTAGCCTGCTCTTGACCAATGACATAATCGTCTAATATTTTTTTAATATCTGCTGGTTTAGGTAATTCCGAGAGTTCCCAATCCTGTGTGATGTCGTCTTTAAATACCGATAATTCTTCCTCAAGAATTTCATTGCAAAGCTCTATACACTCATCACAAATATAGACATTGGGCCCAGCAATCAAGCGCTTCACATGCTCTTGACTTTTCCCGCAAAAGGAACATTTTAAAGTTGGTTTATCCATCCTTTACCTCTTTCTGCTCTTATTATCTCTGTTTGAAAACCTTATCAATAAGACCATATTCAACTGCTTCTTCTGCACTCATAAAATTATCTCGATCAGTGTCTTTTTCTATTTGCTTGTATGGCTTGTCTGTTTTCTCACTTAAAATTGTATTGAGTTTCTTTCTTATTTTTAAAATCCATTCAGCATGAATTTTAATGTCAGATGCTTGACCTTTAGCACCGCCGAGAGGCTGATGAATCATCACTTCCGCATTTGAAAGTGCATATCGCTTGCCACGCGTTCCAGCTGCGAGTAAGAACGCGCCCATACTCGCTGCCATGCCAACACAGATGGTCGAAACATCTGGTTTTATATACTCCATGGTGTCAAAAATCGCCATACCTGCGGTCACAGAACCCCCTGGACTATTAATATAGATATTGATATCTTTATCAGGATCTTCTGCTTCTAAGAAAAGCAACTGAGCAACCACTACATTCGCTGTATAATCATCAATCTCTCCACTTAAAAAGATAATACGATCTTTTAAAAGTCTAGAATAGATATCATACGAACGTTCGCCTTTACTTGTTTGTTCAATTACATAAGGTACATAATTAGCCATTTTTCACCTCCGAAAGTTCTACTGATTAGACAAGTTTCGCATGATCTACTAAGAAATCAACTGTTTTTCTTGATTTAAGATTTGATTTTAAGTACTCATAATTATCTTTTGCGAATAATTTGCGAACTTCTTCTTGATCTCTTTTTTGTATTTCTGCGATTTTATCTATTTCTACGTCAACATCTTCATCTGTTGCTTCGATTGCTTCTTGTTCCATTACTTTTTCAATAACCATACCGGTTTTTACTCTTGCAAGCGCATCTTCTCTCATTGTAACTTTGAGATCCTCTAATTTACCACCTGTAAATTGAACGTATTGCTCGAGGCTTAATCCTTGCTGTCTTAATTGTTGATCAAATTCACGAAGCATACCTTCTACTTCAGTATCTACCATTTTTTCAGGAATTTCAACTGTTAATAATCCAGCAACTGCTTCTAGTACTTTATCTCTTTGTGCTGCAACGGCACTTTGTTTTGAACTTTCTTCTAGTTCTTTTCGGATGCTTTCTCTATATTCAGCAAGTGTATCGAATTCAGAGATATCTTTAGCAAACTCATCGTCAAGTGCAGGCAATTCTTTAAACTTGATTTCATTGATCTTAACTTTGAAAACCACAGCTTGACCTTTAAGGTTTTCAGCGTGATAATCTTCTGGGAATGTCACGTTAACTTCAATATCACTGCCAAGTTCTTTGCCCACTAATTGTTCTTCAAAGCCAGGAATAAAACGACCAGAACCAATGACGAGTTCTTGATTTTCAGCTGTGCCACCCTCAAATTGTTCTTCACCGTGGAATCCACTATAGTCCATGATTACAGTATCGCCATCTTGTACCGCTCTATCGGTTACACTCATTAATCTCGAATTCATATTTCTTGTTTTTTCAATCTCTGTATCCAACATTTCTTCTGTTACTTCTACATTGATTTTTTCAACTTCAAGGCCCTTGTAATTTTCTAGTGTGAACTCTGGCGCCACTGTTACCGCCGCTGTAAAAATAAGATCTTGTCCTTTGCCAACTTCAGTTACATCGATATCCGGTCTCGCAACAGGATTGATTTCAAGTACATCAAGCGCTTTTTCATAATGAACCTGTAATAAATCATTGACAGCATCTTCAAAGAACACGCCTTCACCATATTGCTTTTCAATAATATTTTGTGGTACTCTACCCTTTCTAAAACCAGGGACATTGAATTTGCCTTTGTTTTTGTTATAAGCAGTTTTAACCGCTTTTTCAAATTCGTCTTTTCCAACAGTGGCTTTTATAGTAATTTCACTGTTTTCTTTTTTTACGATTTCATAACTCATGTGAATTCCTCCCAATAAATTTACTCATATTTATCAAAACTGGACTTTCCCAGTCATTTTTAGTGCTTTAACTTATTAATAGTACCGTATTTAGGTTAAAAAGTAAAGAATAATAGCCAAAATCACTCTTATTATACATCAAAAGTGGGGGTAAACAAGCCTTTATTGCAAATTTCACCCTTATGTTATAATATATTAATAACTTATTCACAAAGCAAATATGAGATCACCTCTTTAGGAGCATTTATGACCGCCAAACTCAAATTAACCCCTAACCAAGCAGAAGCCTCAACACATTTTAAAGGACCTGCACTCACACTGGCCATTCCAGGCAGTGGTAAAACCACGCTTTTAATTTCAAGGCTCATTCATCTCGTGGAAAACAAGCTGGTTGACCCTTCAAATATACTCACTTTAACTTTCTCAAAAGCATCTGCCGAGGATATGGCAAATCGATATGAAACCTTAAACGCACCCTACAAATTTCAGTTTATGACCATTCATAAATTTGCTTATGGCATTTTCAAACAATATAACGCTCAAACAGGGCAACAGATGCAGTTACTAGATGATTCTGGTCGTCGCTTCCACATTCTCAATGAAATCTTTAAAAAATACTATACCACATCACTCACGGAGGATGACTATGAAGCTTTTACGAATCACATTGGGCTCATTTATAATTTAAAGCTCAAAAGAGAAGATCAGTCCTCTTATGATTTTCAATTCGATCGCATTTTTGACATGGTTTCCGATTACCATATATATAAGAAGAAACATCAACTTTTTGACTTTGATGATATGATTTACTACGCCATCAAAATACTAAAAGCAAATCCAAATGCACTGAATTTTTATCAAACTAAATACGCCTATATCCAAGTGGATGAAGCTCAAGACACTTCCAAACTTCAGTTTGAATTAATCGAATTGCTTTTAGGCCCTGATAAAAATCTATTTATTGTGGCAGATGATGATCAATCTATCTATGGTTTTAGGGGTGCCTTCCCAGATTACTTGCTCTCTTTTAAAGAGCGCTTTAAGACTGCGACTGTTTATTATCTTAAAGATAATTTTAGATCAGATGCTGCCATTGTTTTCACCGCACAATCTATTATCGAAAAGAATGAACATCGATTCGATAAACCTATGTCTCCAATACACAAACACGAGCAATCGCCTCTTTTTAAAAACTTTGACGATCTCATAGACCGAAATCAATATTTATTAGATCAAATCAAAAAGACACCTGATTCTATAGCCATTTTGTATCGAAATCGAATTTCTGCGCTTAGCCTTGTAAACCTCTTAAATCAAAATCAAGTGGAATACTATATAAAAGACCCCCCAATAGCGGAACTGGACCATTGGCTTTTGAAAGATATACTCGCTTTTCTAAATCTCGCATTGATCCCACAGGATTTAGAAAGTTTTAACCGTATTGCATTTAAAACGAATGGCTACATTTCAAAAGAAATGCTTCAACATGTGAATGAACACATCCGGGGGAAAACCGTCTTTAGAACTCTTGTAGATATACCCTTTTTAGAACCCTATCAATCAAGAACACAAGAACGGCTTATGGGGCAATTTGAAGAGCTCAAGTTATTAAGACCCTATGATGCCATTGCCTTTATAGAAACCGAACTGGGTTATCTGGATTATTTGAAAAAGAACACCACAAGACTGGGCATCTCGATGAACTTCGCACGCACACGCCTCGATGCTTATAAAGCCATTGGCAAATCATTAAAATCTGGATTCGACTTTATCACAAGAATTGACAGTTTAAGAGATCACTTGCGCACGGATTCAACGCCTGTACATCAAGCACAGGTAACGCTTTCAACGATTCATGGTTCCAAAGGGCTTGAATTTCACAGTGTTTTTATGATCGACGTGAATGATCAAATTTTTCCAGGTTTCAACAGTCAAAAAAAAGACGCCCTCGAAGAAGAACGTCGCTTGTTTTATGTAGGTCTTACGCGTGCAAAGAAGCGTTTTGAACTGCTTCATACGCGCTTTATGAACGGTGACTTCAACAAAAATTCACTCTTCATTGAAGAATTCTTGAGCCAAAAGTTCACTGAGAACGCTCTTGATCACATCGAGCGAAAAGCCTCTATAAGCTAAAAATTGTGATAATTTTTGCTGAATTTTACGCTTATACACATAATCTTCTTTTAACTTTTCAAAATCAATGGACATACCGTCCATTTTTTTTTTGAGAATGACTTTGGCATCTTCATAGGGATCTATTGATGCCTCTAATGCTTCAAAAGCGCTTTCAATATGAGCCTTTGAGACCCCTTTTCTCGCAAGCGTTTGCTTCATGCGATAGGCACCGTACTTACTGGCATGACTTTCGATGTAGCTTTCTGCATAAAACTGATCATCCACCAATTTCTGTGACTTTAAAAAAGATAAAACAAGTTGCTGAACGGTTTCCTCAACTTGCTTTGAATTAAATTTTTCAATGAGTTCATGCTCTGTGCGCATTCTAAAGGAGAGTAAATAGAGTGCATAGTTTAACCATTTCTCTTCTTCTTTATTCATATCCATAACAGCTCCATCTACTGCATTCTATTTTTCTTATTAATGACTGTAATTTCGACCCAATCCACTTCTATACTATTGCCTGCACCCTCGCCATAAGCGTGCATCAAAAAACGAATATTATTTTGATCAATAGGATAACTGTTTAACTTATATTCCGTATTGTTAATTTTATAAGTAATTTGATTCGAACGCGTATCATAACTGAGGCTCTCTTCTACCCATTCGTCATAAAAGGGTGGAATCAATTTAAAGTTTTCATTGTAATCCCAGTCTGCCGCTAAAAAACGGACGACATCTTTTCCAGGTCTTTTTTGAAGTGGTGATAAATCATAAGAATATTCCACTAATGCAATCCCATCTCCCATGGAGGTAAACCACGAGCCATCTGCCCTTTCTGGGACCAGTTCAATGGAATTGGTCTGATATATCGCAAGACCACCTGCGAATAGCCTGTCCCCATGAGTAATCTTGACCTTTCGTTTTAAGGTAATCACATCGCCACTTCTAATTTCTATGGGTCTAGATAAGACATATGGACGTGCTTCTGGCACATCGGAAGTCATTTTCAGAATGCCATCCTTTAGAGAGATCAAATCATAAGAGCGTTTATAGTTTTCCCATTGTCCCACAAGCCAAAAATCTTTGTCCATCTCTTCAAAATCAAAGGTATAAGAAATAACAGGAGGCTGCTCTCTCGTCTGAAATACAATACTATAGATGAAAAAACCAATAACGGCAAATAAAACAATGACTACTACTTTTTTCATATCTCACCTCATATGAATTAATCGATGATTGAGCTTAATCCCTTATCCGTTCGCCTTATTGACGATCTCTTCAATATCCTTTAACCCAATTACAAACTTATATTTCGGCTTAAGTTCGTTGAATTTGAGTTCAAAAACAAACTGTATTGCATCACTAGACTGCCAAGTAATCTTAAGATCATTGACCCATTTTGAAAGTTTGGTCTCAGAAAGTTTACCGAGAAGCATTTCTCTCAGTTTATTAAGATCCACAATCGAATGAGGCGTCTGCTTTAAGTAACTAAAAGAAGACAATAAAATAGTCTCCCTTACTTTTTTGAAAATTAAAAATTGCTGAATGCTTTTGACAAATTCAACCATTAAAAATATAGAAAATGTCACAGCCGCCGCAAATAAGATGTTCAATAACATAAAATCTCCTTCATTTTATTATGGTTTCGCTAATAAACGTCATAAAGTTATGTTACTAATATTATTATCGTCACTTTTTCTGAATCTATAACTCTATTGTATCATTTTTTAACCATTGTCTTCAACCGTTTAAGTTCATCGGCAGATAAATATCGCCATTCTCCCTTTTCAAGATCACCAATTTCAATATTGATGATCCTCACACGTCTCAATTTTACAACCTTGTATTCCAGGGCTTCACACATCCGCCTAATTTGTCTATTCAAACCTTGAGTCAGTATGATCTTAAACATATTGCTACGTACGATTTCTACCTCACAAGGACGTGTTATAGTCTCTAAAATTTCAACACCAGTTCTCATCTTTTCCAAAAATTCATCTGAAACTCTATGATCTACAGTGACGATGTATTCCTTTTCATGATAATGTCTCGCCTTTAAAATCTCATTTGACAAATCACCGTCATTCGTCAATAAAATCAGACCCTCTGAATTTTTATCAAGTCTCCCAACTGGGAAAATACGTTCAGGATAATTAATATAGCTGATGATATTGTCTTTTACCGTTAGATTAGTCGTACATTCCACCCCTATGGGCTTATTAAAGGCGATATAGATGTTCTTTTCTTTACCGGTTACAGATTTGCCATTGACACAGACATCATCCTCAGGCTCAACCTGTGACCCTTTCGTAGCGAGTTCTCCATTTATTTCTACAACCCCTTGATCTATAAGTTCATCCGCCTTGCGTCTTGAACAGACACCTGATTCACTGAGGTATTTATTAATTCTCATAGCAGTTCTCCTAAATTATTCAGCCTAATGGAAATTGAGCCATCAGGGTTGTTTTCTATTTCCATGTTTTCCGCTCTTGCCACATACTCATAAGGCAATGTAATTTCCACACCACTTGCTGTCTTAATCTTCTGTGTCCTCTTGATCTTCTTTTTTTGAGACTCGTTGAGTTCAAAGGCTGTAGGATCAATCCCCTTTGAATCCAGTTCATGTCTATAAGCTTCACGCTCAGGTTGCGTTTCAAAACATTGATAAACGATGGATTCAAGATCAATCGCATTTTTTTCATCGAGTTGACTGTTGATAAACTCTTTGACCTTAGCTGTTTTCACATAATCTTGATCATGGTACTTCTGAATCACTTTTTCAGCCGCTTTTGTCACCGCATCAATGGCTTTCTTAGCCGTTGCCCCCATTGAAAGTTTCAAAATATCCTCTTGAATATAACGTGATTTGTTGCCATCTAGCAGAACTTGCTTGTCTTTAATGTAAACCTCGTCACTTTCAAGTGCAATGAGAAAGCCTTCTTCAACTTTCTGCGTTTTATAAGGCAAAGTTGCCTGTTGTCTTATGATTTTATTGGTAATTTTCTGATCATGCGTTTCCACAAAATGAATGTAGGAAGTTCTCAGATTGAGTTTGAGTATCCCAACGTATTCTGCCCCTTCATAATCAAAGTAAAGGCACATTAAATCACAAGGTTTAATTTCCTCTGATCGCTTCATAACTTCAAAGAATAAATCTGCAATTTCAAGAGAGAAATTCTTAAAATCACCTGAACTTTCAAGGCGTTTTTTAACAAAGGAAGTCTCATCCACTTTGCCCTTGAAAATATCCAGTTGATCAAAAAATACAGCGACGTGTTTTTCAATATAATCCTGAATATCACCTTCTATTTCCATTTCATTTTCTGATAGGATTTTCGTTTCATTAATGCCGTCTAATATGTGTAAATAAATCTCTTTTACTTGTATCACTTTTAATCATCCTCTCTATTTTACTTTACTATCATAGCTTACTTTGGGCTGTAAAACAACCGCAATATGAGTATGAGACAGTAAAAGGAGTTTATCCACAACTCATCCGATCACAGCCTGTGCCATCCTTTTGAATTGTGGATAAACTCCTAATTAATGCTCAATTAATATGAATCCATATTGCAACGCCAATGACTACAGCTAAAGTCCGATGTGACCAAAGCCAAAGTTTGGAGCGCTTTGCCATTTTAAAGCCATATACCCCTATTCCCACTTGTAAAAACATCAGCCCTGCTGCAAGTGCCCCAGTGATATTGACACCATATCTTGAAAACTGGACTCCAAAATGCATGAGTATAAACAATACTGTTGCAAATCCAAAGAAACGATGGTATTTTACAAAAAATTTCATAATTTTCGTGAACCTATCTTTAATCCATGTAATCTCATTAATCTGTTTTTTAAAATATTTGTATTTCCACTTTAGCAAGAAACTTAAAAGTGTTAAGCCATAAGAAGTTATGATCAATAGGCCTAAAAACTCACCAAGATCGCTCATATCAAACCCTCCAGTACCCTATTATATCTCCAAAATTAATTTAATCATATCCACATCTCTTTGACTGTTGCAACTCTGACTCATCCAAATGGCCTTAAATCCAGTTATTTCTCGGATTGCATTTTCAATTTCAGATTGAATTTGCTGATAATAAGTTTCTCTAACATAATCGGCAATACGCTTGTTTTCATCTGCCTCCAAAATCGTTTGCTCAAGAGGGGTCCTAGAACCCGCAATCACAATCTCTATTAAATTGGCCCTGAGAAAAGCCGTTACCTTTTGAGGTCCTTTGCCAGAGGTGAGTTTAACAATCTTCGCCACATCGCTCTCAATTTTTCTTTCGAGTGATTTGCTGTCTTCTACGTTGAGTTCATGAAGTGATTTTTCGAGATTCTGCTTATAAATTTTCTTTTTGACGCTTTCGAGTGCTTGCGTTAACGCTGTAATATCTATGGGTTTTAACAGATACCGTTCAATGCCTATTTCAATGGAAGATTGCATTAATTCCACATCACTGAGAGCTGTTGTTATAATCACTGGGATGCGTTCGTTTGTTTCTCGAATTTTACGCGTCATGTCAATACCATCCATGACAGGCATTTTTAAGTCCGTAATAATCAGATCTATGGGAAATTGCTCATACTTTTGAAAACCCTCTTGGCCATTCTCAGCAATGATCAAGTGCCCCACACGTCTTTTTAAAAAACGTGCAATCTCTTCTCTCAAAAATGGTTCATCTTCAACATATAGGCATGTTAGTTCCTTCACTTTTAATCCCCCTTTATGATCCCCAAGTTTTGCACTCTACAATTTGACACTATATAATAGGAATCTTTATGACAATGCAGAGGCCACCTTGAGTATTTTGTGCCGTAATTTCACCATCAAAATTCTTTTCAACGATGACTTTGGCAATATAAAGGCCTAGACCAGTTCCATTATGCGCTTCTTTTGTCGTATAGTACATTTCAAATATTTGAACTAATTTTTCTTCAGATATCCCCCCACCCGTGTCCTCTATTTCAAGGTGTACGCTTTGATCTTCTGTTCCACATCTCACACTGATTTTCCTCTGTTCAGAGTTATTGAGCACGATGGCATCTATGGCATTTTTTAAAATGCCAAACAGAACCTGTGAAAGTTGATTGGGTCTTCCTAACATTAAGATATCCTTTTCTAATGACATTGAAACATCTATGTTATTAAGGCGAATACTCTCTCTTAAAAAATCTAAGGTCTGATCTAATATCTTAGACATTAAAAAGTTTTCTTTGTCGTTTTTGGGATTGAAAAAAAATCTGAAATCATCAATGGTTTGTGACATGTATTTGATGAGTTCTTGTAATCGATGTCCTTGATTTTTTAAGAATGGGGCATCTAGTTCCTCGAAGGTATAGGCATCCTCTATATTATTAAAAATCATAGAAATCCCACTGAGGGGTTGGCGCCATTGATGTGCAATACTCCCGATCATCTCTCCCATCGCTGCGAGTCGAGACTGATAGATCATGAGCGCCTCTTTGCGTTTATTCTCCATCATCTCTTCTTCAAATCGCTTTTTCATCGTGATATCTCTTGAGATCATGACCATTTGATTTGTGCTTTCAGAAACCATGGGCTTAATATTGATTTCAACAGGAATGGACTTCCCTTGATTGCCCTTTAGGATATCTTCAAACAAATAACTTTGATGCAACAATAAATCCGATTTGATTTCATTGAGTTTTTCAGGTGTTATAAAGGTACTGATATCTTGATAATTCATTTGCAACAACTGCTCTTTTGAATAGCCTAAGGACTGGGTTACTTTTAAATTGACTTCTTTTATCTGAGCATTCTGTCCAACATCTATGACGAAGATACAATCCGAGCCTGCTTCAAAAATATTTTCAAATTTATTCTTACTCTGAATAAGCTCTTTTTCCAGTACAATCCGTTGCTGGATATCCGCTTCAAGTTCCTCGTTGAGCTCTTTTACCTTCACCAAAAGTGCATGTTCTTTTGCAATAAGCACTTGATCTTTTTTGACTCTATACAGATATAACAATGTTGTGACGAAAATCAAAATGATAAAAAAATTGATGATGATTATATTGTAAGTCCGTTCTTTTAGAAACGAAACCACTTCTAAATAATCTTTCGAGACATTGACGATCCAAAAATCATCCCCCACTTGAGCAGGTGAAAAAGCACTGAATTTCTTGACGCGCTTTTCGAGATTATCATTAAACCAAAGCGAATGATAAATACCAACTCCGGATTCGCCCCTTTTTTGCTTTTCCACAAGTTCTTGAAGTTCAGACCAATCAAAATCTGGATAAGCGCTCGTCCGGGCTTCTATGACATTTTCACCGATGTCCTCTGTGTTTGGGTGCATAATTAGAGCACCATCTGAATCCTTTACGGAAGAATAACCCTTTTCACCAGCCTTCACTGGGACGATAAAAGCATGATAAATGGTTTCCAGTTTAATTTTCACATAGAGAACACCACTGATGTGCCCATCTGTTATTACCGGTTGTAGAATATTGATATACAATTTATCTTGTTCTTGGTATAAGGCGCCAATGATGGCTTTTTGTTTTTCATATACCTCTTGAAAATCGGCCTCTATACCCTGTCCATAGTCCGTAATCGGATACGTATAAATTTCTTCACCCTCACCGTCAATAAGGCGTATCAATTCTATATTATCACTTTGAATGCTATAGTAATCTTCAATATTTTGAAAAGCAGCTTCCGTAATCACACCTTGTTGCTGGGCAATATAGTTGCTTATAAAATAGCGATTCTTAGCCAAAATTTCAAGGTTGTGCGTCTGATTGACAAAAAAACGTTCTAGACTATCTGCCACCGTGTTTGCTAATGAAAGCAATTGAGATTGTTCTATTTCAATAACATTATCTTGGATGGCCCTATAATTGTAATAAGAGGCTAAAACGATAACCATCATCACTGCGATTGCGCTAAAAAAAATGAAGACACTCTTCAATTGCCGTTTTATTTTTTTCATGAACTTATTTCCTTTAGTTTTTTCATTATTATATGTGACAAATATAGAATTCACAAGCATTATTAATCAAAAGCTTGTCTTTAAACAATAAATTTAAAGGCCTGTACCGTCATTTGATCACTACAATTTCTAAGCTTCTGAGCCTGCGTTTCAATCGCATCCATGGACAATTTAAGCTTACCCGTTTGATCTGCCGTTTGTATGATCTCGCAAGAGCTGCTCTCTATGGCCTCTGAAATTTGTGCCATCATCTCTCTTACAGAATGTGCACTTTCTTCTATGCCATTCATCTGTTTGATGAGTAGATTGAATGATTTTAAAAGCTCGGATGCACGGTTTAGATACACATCGCCCGATTCAATCATTTTATCGTAATCTGCTAAAATAGCATGTTCTATAAAATTCAAAACATTTTGAATTTCCAATTCTATAGCACTCACTGAACGCATCACAATACTGGATACTTTATTGATTTCATTAGCAGCTTCTTGACTGACAATCGCAAGTTTTCTGATCTCATCTGCAACGACGCTAAACCCCTTACCGGCTTCTCCAGCTCTTGCTGCTTCTATGGCAGCATTCAACGCCAAGAGGTTGGTTTGATCCGAAATATCTAAAATAGTCTTTGTGAGCGTATGAATTGCCGTCGTTTCATGCGCATCCTCAAGTGCCGTAACCAGTGCTAATTTCGTCTTTTGATAGAGTATAACCGTCTTGTTCTTTGCGGTTAAACTGTCCGTCTGTATTGCTTCTGATTTTATTTGAAGTGCATGAGTTAATGCCACATTTTCTACAGTTTCCTTGGCGATATCTTGTATGGCAACGAACATTTTTTCAGTAACAGCTTCTATGGAGACTGTTGAAGCCGTTACTTCTTCCATATTTGCAGAAAGATTCTCTACTTTCTCATTGATATGACTTGCCTTTAAGACCACATCGTCCATATTCACATGTAATGCATTCGAAATGACCTCAAGGGTTTTAATATTTTCATGCAAAACGATAATCAGCATTTTAAATCGTGATATCATCTTGTTGAACCCATTGGCAAGCCATCTGAATTCATTATCACTTGGCGATTTAAGCGAATTGCTGAGATTCATTTCACGCTCTAGAGCTTCTAAATCTCTCGTCAAAACCTTAAGCGGTTTCGAAATCATACTGAAGATCCAAATTGAAAAGATGAGGACAATTAAAGTGGACAGCAGTGAAGCTCTCTTCGCGCCACTTATGGTGCCTTCTTGGATTTGTGATTGACTTAACGATAGAGATTCCTTTATGCTCATTGCCGAATCACTGATTTTTTGCGTCTCAGATATCAAAACCAGAGTTTGAATTTTCATTTGATCATCAAGGGTTTCTATATTTTGTAGGGTTTCTTTAAAGCTCAAAAATGAGCGCTTGATCTGATCTTGTTCTTGCAAATCAATCGTGACTTTATTCAAAAGAGATTCTACATCATTAATACTCATTTGAGCCAACGCAAGTGCATCTTTACTCCCTTCACTCAAATAGGTTTGTTTAAAATAGAATATTTGAATGATCTTTACTTTTAACGCTGTCACCACATCCGAATTGTTCTCTAAAGCGGCTTGACTTTCAAGTTTGTATTGATTTTCAAGGGATAAGAAATGAGATTCAATGCTACGCGTTTGATCGACCAAAGCGCTTACATTCTGATCGCGATCTCTCTTATCCGTTGCAAAAGCTTCCACGGCATTTTTGTATTTTGAAATAGCTTCTTGTATCACTAAAAGGCTTTCCCTGTAATGCTCTTGTTCTAAACGCTCTAATCCCTCAGCCGTTAGTTTTTCTGTTTCTTCAATCCTGAGTTTGATCTCATCATAGAGCGTTTCATCACCACTGCTTCTATATTTTTCTTGATTGAGTAGGATATTGTCTATATTCGATAGAATGCTGTTCATGCTGTTTAAAAAAGCTTGAGCCTTACCTTGATCTGTAATTTGATTTACAGTGTAAAAAGATGCCCCCATTATGATCAACATCAGCGTCACATAACTTAAAATCAAAATAGACCTTAATCGATATTTTTTCATTTTTCCCCCCAAGAATATGCCGTGTTTCGTCAACTCATGCAACAAAAGCCACCTTTCGGCGGCTTTTGCAAAGTGCAAGGCAATATTACTATGCTTGAGCACTGCCTGTCTTTTTAAACATTTTAAAAACGATTTTCTTAATAGCAGGATAAGCCACTGAAATAATTGTAATTAAAATTAAGGCTTTTGCTAAAGGTGACCCTACAAAAATAGACAAACTGCCGTTGGCAATTTTCGTAGCCTGTCTAAAGGATTGCTCCATTGTGCCGCCCACAATAACTGCTAATATCATCGGTGCTGTCGGTATTTTTATCTTTTCCATGAAATAACCGACTATACCAAAAAGGATCAAGATATAAAAGTCAATAACCGAATTTGAAATGGCATAAGTCCCTACAAAGGCCAACCCTAATACCAAGGGATACAAAATTTTAGGGGGCACTGCTAACACTCTAACAAGAAGACCAGCCATTGGTATATTCACTATAGCAAGTATAAAGTTACCAATAATCATACTTGCAATTAAACCCCAAGCCACATCAGGATGTTGCGTAAAGAGTAGTGGTCCTGGCTGAATCCCAAGCATTAAAAGTGCGCCCATCATAATCGCTGTCGTTCCTGAACCTGGGATACCCAGTGTGAGCATCGGAATAAATGCGCCTACAGATGCAGCATTATTTGCGGCTTCTGGAGCTGCTAGACCTATAATTTCGCCTTTCCCAAATGCGTCAGGATCTTTAGATAATTGTTTTTCATTGTTATATGCCATCAAAGATGCCATTGTGCCACCTGCGCCAGGCAATGCACCTACAATAAACCCAAGCGGCGTGCTTCTAAGAATTGGCAACCATGTTCTTTTCCATTCTTCTTTTGTAATCCATATTTTACCAAATTTTGTTTGAGGTACTTTTTTACCTTCTTTAATTTCTTTGAACGCTTTGAAAACTTCTCCAAGTGCATAGAGTCCAATGATAACGACTAAGAAATCAATCCCTGTTTGTAATTCCAATATACCAAATGTAAATCTTGAAATACCAGATTGTGCGTCAATACCAACGGTTGCAATCATAAGACCAAAGATTGTTGAAATAAATCCTTTAACCATGTTGCCTTTTGACATCGATGCCGTCATAGAAAGTGCTGCTACCATCAATAAGAAATATTCTGCTGGTCCAAATTTAAGGGCAAATTTAGCCACCGGTGTTGCCAATAAAATTAAAAATACAACTGAAACGAGTCCGCCAATAAATGAAGCAATCGCGCTGATTGCAAGTGCTGACTCTGCCTTTCCATTCATTGCCATCGGATAACCATCAAACGTCGCTGCAAGTGCCGCCCCGTCACCAGGTGTATTGATTAAAATTGAGCTTCTCGATCCCCCGAACATGGCTCCATAGTAGACACCCGCCATCGTGATCAATGCTGCTGTTGGACTCATGGAAAATGTAAGTGGTAAAAGTACTGCGACTCCAGTGGCAGGTCCCAATCCCGGCAACATGCCTACAATCGTTCCCAATACGCCTCCGAAGGTAATTAAAAGTAAATGATAAGGCTGAATAGCGATTGCTAAGCCAGCAAACAAGTGATTTAATACTTCCATTTGATCCTCCTAGAGATTTATAAAAGGCGTCATCGGTAAACTGATGCCTAAGAGATAGAAGAAGATATAGTATACAACACAACTGAAAATAAGTGCCACGATACTATTTTTGACCCATTTTTTACCATTTGTAATAGTCAACATCGCCAGCATAAAGATAAACGTCGCAATAACATAACCCAAGTGCTCCAGAATAAGCGCATAGACAAGTGCTGCTAAAACTGTTGCCAGAATCATTTTCTGACTTTCTTTATCGTTAACCGTCGCTTTTTCTTTGGCTTTTTGGAATGCTCTCTTTGTGGATTCTAAATCACTTTTTAAAATTAGGATAATGCCAAATATAATCATACATGCTGCTAAAATTAACGGGAACATCGATGGTGCCAAAGGATTTCCCATAGGACTTCTCTTTATGTTATAAGCCATAAACCCATATACAACACCAAGCACTACA
The DNA here is from genome assembly GCF_001748365.1 of Fusibacter sp. 3D3. GTDB lineage: Bacteria > Bacillota > Clostridia > Peptostreptococcales > Acidaminobacteraceae > Fusibacter_A. The sequence continues at coordinate 32,618 of NZ_BDHH01000012.1, forward strand.
GAGATGACACCCGATAGGAAATCATAATTTGTAGTTTTTTTATTATTTTCCATAATGCCTCCATTTGTAAGGGGAGCCCTCAGAGAGGGCACCCTTTAATCTACTTATTTTTACTGAACTGCTAATAAGCCAATTTCTGAAAGAATTTCTTTGTAGTCTTCATTTGTTTCCTTTAAAAAGTTTGTAAAATCGGCTTGATTCATGTAAGCGTCTGCCCAACCGTGTTTTGCTGCTTCTGTCTTCCACTCTTCAGTTTCAACCATTTTAGCTAAAGTCTCTTGCCAGAAATCTACAGCGTATTGAGGCATATTTGGAGCACCGAATAAGCCTCTCCAGTTTTCAAAAGTGGCATCGATACCTTGCTCTTTACAGGTTGGAATCTCCGCCAAAGCACCTTCTCCAACTCTTTCAGCACCTGTATGTGCAAGTGCGATTAAATCGCCACTTTCAATAAGCGATTGAACATCGCCAAGGCCCGTCGTCAATAAGTCTACGTGACCGCCTAAGATTTGAGCTGTTGCAGTCCCATCTTGGAAACTGATATAATCAATCTCTTTAAGGTTTGTAACGCCAGCTGCCTTTGCAATGATTAAAAACTGGATATGGTCCATAGAACCCGCCGATGAATTTCCACCAATTTTTACGCTTTTAGGATCTGCTTTAAGGGCATCCATAATTTCTTTGATTGATTTGTATTTCGAATTTTTAGGCACTACGAATGCACCGTAATCTGTAATTAACCGTGCAAGCGGTGTTGTATTTTCATAGCTGTATTCACTAGATCCATTTAAGTTGATTAATAGGATTGGTGGCGAGTAAACAGAAATCAATTTATCTGAGCCCTCTTGAGTTTGCATATAAGCGAGGTTGACACCACCGCCACCACCTGCATTATTGGTAATCGGCATTGGTTTTTCTACTAATTTTGTATCTTGTAAAACCTTAGCAACTGTTCTGATCGTCAAGTCCCAGCCACCACCTGCACCACTTGGTGCGATAAATTCAAGTGCACTTTTTGGATAGTCCACTTTTACCTCTGCCGGTGCTGCCGCTTGTGCTTCTGTTCCAGCTGCTGGTGCTGTTTCAGCAGGTGTTGCTGCTTTTGGTGCACACCCCGTTAAAGTCATTGCACCAACAAGTGAAAGTGCCATTACTGATGACCATAATTTTTTTCTTAAACTCATTCTCATTTCCTCCTATAAGTTTGTTTCATTGCATCATATCTTAAAGCCCTTCGGCTTTTGAGATCAAAAATAACTCGAGTTCTGATAACGCATGTACTCTACCCCTTGCACACTCATATGCAGGTCGATCACATAAATAACATTTGCGAATCCCCAGGCCAAGGTGTGCTCGCGTAAGTGACTGCCCCTTTTCGTCGTAAACGTCAAGATCAAAAATTCTCCCGATTGAGTGTGATTCTTCAATCTGAACACACCTTAATTTAACGTCATTGGGTTCTAAATCAACGTAGAGTATATGGACATACTCCACAGGTTCAACGCGTTCTTCCAATCTAAAAGTAACCGCTTCATACGCTATTAATTGGCTTTCAAATGATGACTCTACACTTCTTACCGCTTCATCAAATAATTTAAGGGCCCAGCGCGTCCTCTTATCGGGACCTGGTATGTTCACTCGAATGACTAGAACCGTTCTTGTATCAATGCTCACAAGACTCTGTATGACATCCGCTTTAATTTCTCTATATTCAAGGAGCGTTTCAAGTCTCATGAACATTACCCTCTTTTATAAATGCGGTCCACCACAGAACCATCTCTATACTCTATAATCGCAACGACCTGTTCCTCAAAAGAAATCGGTGCGGCTTTGCCCACAATTTGCTCCGCTTGCTCCACAAGGGCCTCGATTGAAACGATTGGCAAATTAGTCTTAGAAAGATGCTCTACAAGGTCTTTTCTTTGAGGATTAATAGCGATGCCTCTTTCAGTAACGAGAACATCCACCGTGTTCCCTGGTGTGATAATACTGGTCACTTGCTCTATTACAGTTGCAAGTCGTCCTCTATAAAGAGGGGCAACGATAATGGTGTTTTTAGCCGCTTGTGCGGTGTCACAGTGTCCACCAGACGCCCCCATGATAACGCCATCGGATCCCGTCATAACATTGACGTTAAACGCCTTGTCGATTTCAAGAGCACTTAATATGACAAAATCAAGTCCTGATGCGATACACCCTAAATTGGACGGATTCGCATATTCAGAGGCACTGATTTCATGATGATTTGCGTTTTTTGAAATAGAAGCGGCTGCGATTAAATCAAAACTTTGCACATCAAACAAGTGCTTAACATAACCCTCTTCTAGCAGATCTACCATGGGCTCAGTAATGCCTCCAAGTGCAAATCCCGCCTTTATATCATCCTTAATCATCGCTTCTCTGAGGTAACGTGTTACTGCAAGTGAAGCGCCACCAGAACCCGTTTGAAATGAAAAGCCTTCTTTGTATTCGGGTAATGCCGTGATCACTCTTGAAGCGTATTCTGCAATTTTAAGTTCTTTAGGATTCTTAGTATAACGTGTTGCGCCAGATGCAATCCCTTCTGGATCACCGATTTCATCTAATTTGACAACAAAATCGACTTGTTGTTGCTTAATGCTCGCTGGCATATTGGGATATTCACACAAATCATCTGTCATGAGAATCACCGTATCCGCATATTCTGCATCCACCATGGCGTACCCTAGAGACCCACAAGTTGTGTTAGAGCCGTTACCACTGGCATTTCCCATTTTATCGCATCTAGGAACCGCTAAAAATGCAACATCTATTTTAACCTCGCCCGCTTCGATCGCACGTGCTCGCCCACCATGACTTCTGATGATAATCGGTTTTTCCATATGACCTTCTGATATAAATTCAGCCAATTTGCCGCGCATACCGCTGGTATGAATTTCTTTAACCACACCTGTTTGGATAAGTTCAATCAAAGGTTCATGGACCTTTCCAAGTGAGCTTGGAATAATGGTCAAATCCTTGATGCCAAGCGCTGCTATGTGCTTAAGCACCAAATTGGTCGTGTAATCACCTTCTCTAAAATGATGGTGAAAAGATATCGTCATACCGCTCTTTAAACCGGACTTTCTAATGGCTTCTTCTAACGAAGGCACCATTTTAGATTTATTGTCATAAATTTTAATTTGTTTGCCGTGTTTTCTCATTTCATTCACCTACTGTCTCCTACTCGCTCGCTTTTGAAAGGTCTATAATTCTCAAGGCTCTTTCAACAATTGGTTTATCGATCATCTTTCCTTTAAGTGAAATGACACCTAAGCCCTTAGCTTCTGCTTCTTCTATTGCTTTAACCACATCTTTAGCATGTGCTATTTCTTGATCTGTAGGTTTAAACAGCCTGTGCACCACTGGAATCTGTCTTGGATTGATGACGGATTTTCCGTCGAAACCGAGTTGCTTTATGAGACTCACTTCATCCGCAAACCCTTCCATGTTATCCATATCTGAGTACACCGTGTCAAGTGCTGCAATGCCTGCTGATCTCGCTGCATTTAAGAGTTGAGATCTCGCATATAACAGTTCGATGCCCCCTGGGGATCTCTTGGTTTTAAGATTCGTCACATAATCCTCTGCACCTAGTGCGATGCCAATCAGTCTTTCTGATGCATGTGCGATTTCATAGGCATTCATAATACCAAGTGCACTTTCTATCGCTGCCATCATTCTGGTGCTGCCAACTACTCTACCGTATTTGGCTTCTGCCTTTGCAATGAGTGCTTCAACTTGATGTATGTCATCTGCGGTTTCAGTCTTTGGTAAACGCACCACATGGATGCCACCTGCCACAACCGCTTCAATATCTTTTTCTCCAAAGGGTGTATCGAGTCCATTGATTCGACATACGAGTTCTGTCGTCCCAAAGTCTACAGTTTGAAGTGCTCTATAGACGAGCATTCTTGCTGTATCTTTTTCTCTCAGTGAAATGGCATCTTCAAGATCAAACATGATCGAATCTGCACCATAGATAACTGCATCCGCAAGCATTCCTGGATTACTTCCTGGAACATAAAGCATTGTTCTTCTAAGTCTACTCATGATGCACCACGCTCCATTCTAAAGTGTGCTCTTGATCAAGACCCCTTTGAATCGCACTTTCAACGCGTGCTTTTATCGTACAATCAAGTGCGCCCCTGTCCACTGCATTTACCACCACACCCTCAAGTTCATACTTGTCAATCACTTGTGAGATCAGGTTTTTAATGTGCTCGCCATACTGTTTTTCCACAACACTCTTTAGATGTATTTCATTTGTGTTGCTCATCAGATTGTTATCAAGCCTAATGTTGATATCGCAAGAATCCATCGTTCCTGCAGAGGCTTCTTTTTTCAATTTCATTTTGACCTCCTAGTGTCTTGATGTTGAAATTTTTAACTTTTCAATCACCTGTTTGCCCTGTGCTGTTTTAAAATATTGATACGTGCTCTCAGGCACCAATTTTTTAACATCTTTCATCTGGTTCTTTACCAGCAATGCACGCACTCTTGAAGCACTAATGGCATCTGTTCCAAATCGTTTCCTTGGAATTTCCACGATTTCGACATTGTAATTGGGCAAGATCTGTTTCATCTGTTCATTGTATATAGATGTGGTTTCACAGTAGGGTTCAGTGCCCACAAATCGCTTTGTTATGTTCAAGGTCCTCGCAAAATAATGTCCAAATATTTTCAGATCCAGTGCCGTTTGAATTAAAGTACCTTCCTCTGGTTTTTTCAGAAAGTAGGTCGGAAAAGTAGCATCTGAAATGATATAATCACTGCCCTTGATGACGTAGACGTTTTCAAGATGCGCTGTGCCCGCCACAATCAACTTGTAGCGATCGTCACTGGAGAACGCTGTATGTGTGGAATCCACAACGAATATATATAAAAAATCACAATTTGAGGCTGCGTATGCCACAAGGTATTGATGCCCTAAAGTAAAAGGATTCCCATTCATTACAATAGCGCCAATCACATCGTGTGTGGTTTTAAAAGATTTCAAGTAACACGCAAAATTCTGAATCCCATGTGGTTTGCGCTCTAGCAAGACCACTTTCGACTCAACGCGTTCAATTTCATAAAAGCCCAAATGTTCAAATGATTTTGCGCTTTCACATTTGGTATACACAAAGAGGTTGCTATAACCTTCGTCATATAAGAATTTCATGACCTCATCAATCAGTTCCCCTAGAATATTGCTCCCTTTTTCCAGCGGATTAACTGCAACACTTCTAATCGTGTTACTCAGTGTGGATGCAGTGCCAAGTAATTGATCTTCTCTGAAGAGGCCGAAGGTATGATCCACATTAGGATCGAGCTTTATATCATTGATTTCAATTAGATTTAAAACGTCTTTCCAATAAAGATCATTGGCATCCATTTCTTTAACAAATGTTTTGTCAATCATATTTGCCTCGCTTTTTAATGTAGTCTTATCTATTTGTAGAGCATTTGTTTTCGCAGAATCCATTCGATTAAAACAAAAAAAGGTCAGTATATAAAATCGTTTGATTTTACATACTGACCTTCATAGTTTAAACTAATCCTTGCCCGTACTATTCACTTATTATCCAAATCATAATCGTAAAACGTCCCATAAAAAGTGTCTGCCCCGCATCACTTTTTATCTGAACTCATTTACATTGTAAAAGATTCTTTAACAGATTGCAATATTTTTTTTAATTTTTTTCACAAAATTGATCAGAAAGCAATTTGAGGTAGATAGAAACCGCTAACAGATCCGCACATCCCCCATGGCTGATGTAGTGCTCAATACACCATAAATCATAAGCTTTTATTGCGTTCTGTCCAGATGCCGTGTAGACACCACCTGCCTCTAGCACACTTCTTGCCTTTGCCCTACTGAGTTCAAGGGTTTCATAATCGTGTCTTCCGATTACATTGGAGTCGTCCAAATGGCAAATAAGTACCAAAAGTGCTTGGACCATGGCATCATTTAGAGACATCCCCTTACTGAGTGCTTCTTCTATTATAGGCAATCCCCATTTTTTTGCACTTAAGTAACCTGAGGCAGCCTCACCTCTAGCACCCGTAAGCCCCAATACACGATATTGAATTTCACCATAGGTACTGGCCAGTTTTACACTTGTAAGCTGATTCAAAGCAACGGGCTTAATATAGATACTTACTCTTTCCGTGATTTCTTCTATAAACTTTTGGCGGTCCTTTGGTAATTCTCGATGGACACATAGCCACTCACTTACAGCACAAGTAATGAGGCCAAGTGCATAAATGGCACCTTTATGCGTGTTCACATGATGCGTTTCTTTAAACATTTGACTTTCTGCTTCTATACCAAGCACTTGCAAATCACCGAAAAATTCAACGGGCTCAAGAAATGTTTTAAGTTCAGGAACAGCGGCGTATTTATTCATCACCAACTGGACAATCTTAATAAAGTACTGCCCTAAACTAATACTGCTGTCTATAAATGTATAAAAATTCATATCGTGATGCGCGCCATTGTTTATTCGATCAACGAGTCCAGGTTTTGGCGTTGCAGAAACTTCATACAGCAGAGCTTTAACAGCGATTTCAGATATTACTATAGGTATATTGTCATGAGTTTTGTGCATACTTTCTCCTATTTTCATTTTTATATAAAATTAATGCAATAATTACCCGCTTTTTCCCTGTATTTTACTTGTGTTCATTTCATTTTTCAGATATTATATATATTGGTTACACTTTAATGTCGAATGAAAAGGCAAAGCTGATGAAAGTCAGTGACGCAAAGTCATGGGTCTAAAACACATTTGTTATGATCGCCAGGCTACCAACCCTATTAGAGGAGGAGAATATGAACCCGGAAAATTGTGAAAAAGTCATTGAAATTCTTCAATGTACTCACACTACAAAATCATTTAAACTAAACAACAACGACCTTGGCAAATTATTTGACAGTGCTCAATCTGGAAATGAGATGGCTTTTGTTTACTTGGCTGAATGGTTTTTTACATACGCCCAGATCAAAGAAAAAGCCACCCCATTTGAATTTGCATTATATGAAACCCTAAAACCCTATTTTGAAAATTAGGCCTTAATAAAGGACTTTTTGATTATTGAGAAGTGTACTTCTTAAGATTAATCCGTCCTTTTTTCGTTTTCAGTCCATTCAGAAAGATATTTATGAATCGATCGATTCATTTCTTTGAAGAAATCTGCATTTTTCTTTCTCATATAGAATTTATAAGCAAAATCTTCTGTGCTCTCGTCTCTTGACTGAAACATTTTCTGGATAAAAGCTTCATCAATATCAGGATAGGCTTCATCGAAAACAGTAAACTCATCTTCAAATCTAGGTTTGAGCACAGGTTTATGTTCGTAATGTCCAAAAACAACTAAAATTGCAGGCATGGTATACTCAGGTAAATTAAAAAGCGCTTTATGCGTTTCGTAATGTTCCATAATATCACCGATATAACAAGTGCCAATGCCCATGCTCTCTGCCGCTATAACGGCATTTTGTGCCGCTATGGTGGCATCTTGCATCGCCAAAACAAAATCACTTACAGATGGGCCCGAAAACCCTTCTATGCGGTTTGGCAAGCCGCTGATTTCAAAATATTTCTGCCACTTATTATGATCCAGTACAAATAAAAGTGCCAATGGCGCATTCGCAATAAAGGGTTGATCATCACAGCTCTCGGATAGCGATTTCAAAGTCGACTTAGACCTGATTTTAACCATACTATAGAGCATCATATTCCCTGCTGTAGCACCACGCTTAGCTGATTCTACAATGATTTTAACGGCTTCGTCCGAAATTTCCTCTTGAGTGAATTTACGTATGGACGTATGGTTTAACAAAACTTCTACTGTTGGATTATTAGGATTCATGAATACCGCCTTCTTTCTATTGAACCTTGATAAAGTATCTCAACTGACAACTTCATTATGAAACAAGTTTCTATTAATCTTATCACTATAAACTTAAAATGAAAAGAGCCCGTCCGCTTTAAAACAGACTAACCCTCTATACTTTTCTAACCGATTTCAGGTCGACACTATTCGCCAAAGTTGCTGTGAATCAAGACTTTGATCTCAGCAATCGCATCACTTTCATCAGTGCCTTCTACTTCAACTCTGATGACATCGCCTTTGGATGCAGCCATTTTTAAGATGCCCAACATACTCTTGCCATTGTACTTTTGATCTGCTTTATACAGGCTGACAGCACTTTGGAATTTATTGCAGGTTTGAATAAATAAGCCTGCAGGTCTTGCGTGTAGCCCATGTTCATTTTGTAATGCAAATTCAAATTGTTTCATATTATAACCTCACTTTTCCAGCAGCCATCATATGCATCTCCAGAAGGCTCTCTTCCTATTAAATCACATCAAAGTACTTCAGTAAATATATCCAGTAAGTGTTCTATTATTCGCATTTGATCTGCATCTGAAAGCTCAGTATGAATGGGAAGGCGCAATAATCTGCCCGCTACCGATTCTGTAATTTCAAGCTTGGACCGTTGAAAGCCCAATTTATTGCCCATTGGGCTTTTATGAAGGGGTTCATAATGCGTCATCGCTTGAATCCCGTTAATACGAAGCTTTTCCATGACTCTATTTTTTTCTGCCTCTGTATTCAAGAGTATATAGAAAATATGGCCATTGCCGCTCTCTCCTGTTGAGCACTTTAGCCGCTCTGCTTTTACAAGAGGGGCTAGTGCCTCTTGATATCGTTTCCAAATCGTTTTTCTTCTCTCTGTAATGGCATCGACATAGGGCAACGTTTCCAGTAAAAATCGCATTTGATAGGGCGACATCATCAGTTCACTCCCCACTTGTTGCCACTGATAATTTTTAACTTTCCCCTCAGAAAAAGCAACCCGATTTGTACCGTGATTTATAATTTCAAGACAATCTTCATTAAAGCGCTCGTCATTAACGAACAAACACCCGCCATGACCACCTGATGTGATGTTTTTTGTCTGATGGAAACTCAAACAGCCCATTGCACCATAAAGTCCATAGCCCTTATTCTGATGACCACTGTTCATGCAGTGAGAAGCATCTTCTAAAAGCGTAATGCCATATACTTTTGAAAGGTCTATCAATGCTTTGAACTCGGGATTTATACTCGCATAGTGAATTGGGATGATGGCTCTCGTTTGATCAGTGATGGCAGCTTCTACTTTTCGGACGTCCAAATTGAGACTCTGTGGCTCTATATCTACGAATTTGAGTTTTGCACCCGTTCTCACAAAGGCGTTTGCAGTGGAGACATGTGTAAATGCAGGCAATATAATTTCATCTTCAGGCTTAAGTTTAAGTGCTAAAGCCATGACTTCCAAAGCACTTGTTGCTGAATTCAAAAAATGGACATGTTTAACCGACTGATATAAAGGCAACTTTTTAAAGGCTTCAACAAGCGTTTCGTGTAGCTCATAAGGATTTTCATAAGGGTTCCCATTGAGTTGGTCACCAATATTTTTCATAATTTTCTGATTCCAATAGGGTTTGTGATATTCAATCATACACGAACTCAGCCTCCTGTTATTTCAAAAGCGCTTTTCCATATTATATCATGAAAAAGCGCTCTCGTTTTATGATCTATTTAACTCTAAAATCAAATATTGGATCTATTGAACCACTGGAAATCCTTTGTTTGCCCATCCCATTGGCGCATTTGATGCCATACCCATACCACCGTTTAACGAGACTGCTTGATAGCCCATTAAACGAAGTGCTGCTGTGGCTTGACCTGCTGTTTGACCTGTATAGCAGTAAACCACAATGGTTTTATCCTTTGGTAAATTTGTGAATTCAGAAATCATCGTCTTTCCAAAAGGTATATTCATTGCACCTTTGATATGACCGAGCGCAAAATCATCTGCTTTTCTAATGGATAAGATATAGATACTTTCATCATCAGCATCTACCATTGCTTTAAGGTCATCTTCAGATACTTTATAGTTTTTATACGGCGTTTCGGAAAGCGCAGCCATGCCCTCATAATATGCTGTAAGTGCCGCTTGAATCGGTGCAGAGATTTCAGTGACAGCACTGCCTACTGGCGTTACATCCGTAGCTGTCACAGCATCTATGCCATCCACTTTAGAGATACCAAGATTCCAACCCAAGTTGACACTTCTTGCATCAAATCCAGCTACATTTAAAGTCGTCACAGCCTGACCAGCGGTTTGACCTGTATAACAGTACACAAATACAGGCTTGTCGCTTGGAATATTAACCAAGTTTTCGCTGATTGCAGTGCCCCAAGGTAAATTGATTGCACCCTTGATATGACCTTTAGCATAATCATCAGCACTTCTAATATCTATAATCGTTGCAGTTTCCTCTGCTACCACTTTTGAAACGAATTCATCTTGTGCAATTTTATAACTGTGATCTGGCATATTTGCATAGAGTTCTTCTACCTTACTGATGGCATCGCTCTCAACTGGAAATCCTTTATTCGCCCAACCCGCTGGTGCATTTGCTGCCATGCCCATGCCTGCATTTAACGAAACGGCATCATAACCCATCAACCGCAGTGCAGCTGTGGTTTGTCCTGCTGTTTGACCAGTATAACAGTAAACGACAATCGTTTTGTCTTTAGGCAATGATGAGAATGAACTCGCCATATCTTTCCCAAAAGGAATATTACTTGCACCAGCTATATGGCCAATCGCATAATCCTTAGCACTTCGTATAGACAAGATATAAATGCTGTCATCAGATGCATCTACCATCTCTTTTAACCCGTCTTCAGAAATTTTATAGTTCTTGTATTTGGAATCTGCCACTGCGCTTAAACCTTCATAATAAGCGGTTAAAGCCGTTTGGACATCTGCATTAATTTCAGTGACGCCACTTGTGAGTGTTGCTGCATCTGTAACGGTTACAGCATCCACGCCATCCACTTTGGATATGCCTAAATTCCATCCTAAATTGACGCTTCTTGCATCAAAGCCTGCATAATTAAGCGTCATTACTGCTTGACCCGCAGTTTGACCCGTGTAGCAGTAAACATAGAGTGGTTTATCCTTAGGAATACTATTTAGACCTTCTGCAATTGCAGGCCCCCAAGGTAAATTGACAGCGCCCTTAATATGACCTTTGCCATAATCTTCGCCGCTTCTGATATCTATAATCGTCATTGCTTCATCTGCAACTACTTTTGAAACAAACTCATCTTGCTTAATTTTATAGCTATGATCTGGCATATTTTCAAAATAAGCCATTACTTTTTCGTCTGCACTATTGGCCTCAGCATCTGATGGTGCAGTTTCCGATGAACTCTCTTCAGCCGTTGCGGGAGCTGATGCATCGTTCACTTCCATCGTTGCTTGTGGTTCTTCCGATTTCGCACAGGCTGTAGTTGAAATAATTAACATCAATGTCAGTAAAATTGCCAACACTTTCTTATTCATAATAGCCTCCCAATTTGAGCTGTAGATCACGAGCCGTCTTGTTGTGTGATCGGTGCCTTTTCTTCCGCTGGAACCGTCACATCTGTCTTAGATGACCATTCAAGCCAAGCGCCATCATATACTTTAACATTTGTAAATCCCGCTTCTTCTAAAAGCACAAATGTCTGTGTCGCTCTAAAAGACGATTTACAGTAGAGTAGAATCGTATCCTCTTTTTTTAGCCCTAAATCTTGATAGAACAATTTAATATCCCTACTGGACATAAAGGACCCGTCACTATAGAGGTTCTTAGTATGTGGATAGAGTATCGCACCTTTAATATAACCCGCTTGATATTCTGCAATAGATCTGACATCTACGATTTTTACGGTGTCACTTGGCTGTTCTACTTGCAGTTTCATTTCATCATAAGATGCCATAAGTGACGGATTAGCCTCTTTAACTGTGTATACAGCAGCTTCTAAAGAGGGCTTCTCTTTGGTAATTTCAAGTCCTGCCTTAACCAGTGCGCTTGCACCACCATTGACAACCATGATGTTTTCATGTCCGTAAACTCTGAAAGACCATAATATACGGCTTGAATTTACGCCATCATTGTCATCATAGATATATATTGTTTTTTCCGAAGAAATGCCCTTTGCGCCTACCACTTTTTCAAAAAGCACTTGATCAATCAGCATAGACTTTTCATCTACAAGCTCTGAAGGGGCTAGATCAATAGCACCTTTAAGATGGCCTTTCGCATAAGCTTCCTCGCCTCTGGCATCGATGACAATCACCTCTGGATTGTCTGTATAAACAGTCCCTACTTGGCTGGCTTCCACAACATTCAGCGTTCCCGAATACGCAGTATCCGGCGTACAGCCTGAAGTCGTTAGAAGGAGCGTCAAAATCAAGAGGACTGCCCATTTCCTTTTCGTCATATAAACCTCCATAAACGAATTTGTGAGATTGCTTTGGAGTACATTGTTAAATCGTAAACAATCCATGTGATAACAACCACATTTCTTATATCCATTATATGATAATATTTTCAGCTTTGGCCATCACATTTCCTTATACAACATTCTATATTGCCATGATAGAAATTTAACACACTTTTCTATGGGACTGTACATTAAAGTCTAATTTCAGTATGATAAAAGAGATTCATTTTATTTATACGAAGGCATCCGTCATCGTCGTTACATTTTTAGTATTTTTATTAAAGAAGGTTAAATATGCATCCATTTTCTAATAGAAAAATTGATTTTATAAAACTCACAGCTTATGGGCTTATGCTTTTATTCTTCGTCCTAAACCTCTTTTCACTAACACACTTTCCTTTGGTCCACTCGGATGAAATCTGGTTAAAAGGACTTTCGCTTGAAGTTTGGCATCAAAAGCAGTTTGGGGTTACAGAGCCTTTTTTTAATCTCTATCCTAGGGTCGCGCATCCTTTTAGATGGCTCTTTAACATCGTGCAACTTGGCTTCATTGGTCTCTTTGGCAATGCACTATTTAGCGTGCGACTCCTCTCCCTAGTTGCCTCCACTTTGAGTCTTTTAACCTTTTATAAGATTCTACATTATGAAATGCAGTCAAAGACCTATTCGATTACAGGATTATTACTGCTCATGCTGAACATTCAGTGGCTTTACGCTTCACATTTTGGGCGTCAAGAAGCACTCATCATGCTCTTTATGCTGCTCAGTTATTGGTTTTGCATCCTTCTAAAAAAGCCCAAATTACTGGCCTTGATCGTCCTGATCGCCATTGGCATTCACCCCAATAGCTTTCTGATCGGCTTAATGCTTTTTGCACTATTTTCCTATCAAATCTATAAGAAGCAACGTCCCACAAAAGACCTCATTGAGTTCATATTTTATCTCGTGATGGGATTCATCGCTTACTTGGGATTTGGATTCCTTATGGCACCTGATTTCCTTACACGTTACTTGAGTTTTGGCGCAAGTCTTGGTGTAGATGCGGTTCCCATGAGTCGCCTCCAAAATTACTACTGGTTTTGGGTTAAACTCTATCACCAAATTGGGGGCACTTATGAACTCTTTAACATCAAAATAGAACTTTTAACATTGGGATTCCTCATTATTTTCATGCCACTGGCATTTCTCATGAGAAGTGTGTTTCATACATTAAATCCAAACTGGACTAAACACGATAAGCATATTGAACCTATCGAACATGTCCAATTCATTAAATTAGCTAAAAACCGCATTCTTTTACCACCGCTTTATTTTGAATCTAATATAGCACTCGTGAGCATCCTTTTTGGCATATTTATCATAGGACGTAATAATCAAACTTCAGTGGTGTTTTTATTGCCATTCCTCATTTTAACATGGCTCAATTTAATGCCAAAATTACGTTTTACAAAAGGGATTAGTGTAATCCTTGTACTCTTTGCACTGATTAATCTACAGAGCGACTTGAGAGACTATGCCATGAGATTTCCCTATGCTGAAAGTTATGAAAGTACACAGGAAAAGATCAACGCCGTTATCCCAAAAGAAGCCATAATATTAGGCAATATAAATGTCATGGAAGGTTTCAATCCAAATCAGTTTTACGATATTAGAAACCTTGCCTATTTAGAGGTAAAACAAATCACCTTGCAAGCTTATATAAAAGAAAGACATATAAACTATATAATCATCCATGATGAAATGGATTATATCGCCAGTTGTTCGCCCAAGTGGGATTTTCTCTATGACAATATGACCTATTGGGATGAGCTCAAGACCTACCTATCGACTCACACTGAACTTATAGCTGAAATTGATAATCCCCTTTACGCCATGAGAATTTCTAAATACGCCGGGACCTATCCTTGGCAAACTAAAATATACCGCATTCTGCCATAAGCAGAAGCGGTATATTTTTTTGTTCTATTCAATGGGCTGTTTTTAATGGCAATCATTTAAAGAGTAACCGTTCAGATAAGATTTCGAATTTATAGAAATTCAAGGCATGAAAGCATCACTATTTTTTTCTCTTATTCCAAATAAAGTAACTGCTTATCACCAGACACAACAAGAAAATTTGATAGAGGACTACCCCATAAATAGTATGAAGTAACCCTGTTATAAAACCAACCACTGCAAAAATGCAGTAAGCGACCATAAACCATGCTATATGTCTGGATTCTTTTGTTTTGAATATCTTGTCAAGCATATTAACGCACCAAAAATGTCTTGTATTGAGTCCCAGCAGAAGTCCAAGCAGAATTAGGATCAGCTCTTCTCCAAGTTTTAGTTTTATAAGTTATCCACTCATTCATTTTCGTAACTCTTCCATTAGCTAAATTTTCTTCCCACTTTATCTTTTTCTTCTTATCAACGCTTATTTTAATTGCATCAAATGAGATGTAAGGTGCAACATTTGACGTTGCAAATGCAACGTCTGAAACAAACATTGCCAACCCTAGTTTTTTTGCTATAAGAGCATATCCTTTTTTTTTCGTAAGCGTAGAGGCAGTCACTTTCAATGCACTTTTAGTCAATCCCCCACCCAACAAATAAAAACCGATCTCTAATTCTTTTGCAGCCATTTTCACAGCTGCCTTCATGTCTTCTTCATCAATAATTGTACTCGTATGATAACTGTATTCTGTTTCAGTATAATAATACCTAGATTTACTAGATCTTGTTTCAATCCCATTATTTTCATCTGCTTCTTCAAAATTAACTTCTGTTTTTCCATTCACTGTTAAACTCAAAGAATTTTCAAATGCAAAAGAAGGCATAATCGTTGTAAATACTACTGCAAAGGCTAATGCTAATATTCTAATTTTTTTCATTTGCTTCCTCCAATATCGTCTTATGTTATTCATTATGAGAAACATGCCTCGTTACCCTCACCAGTGTCTAATTACTCTCCCCCTTTGTGCAATCACTATAAAAAGACTATTACCTTGAACCCACTATAAAAACATTATCATTTCAATTTACACTTTACAACCCCACTGGCCTAATTGGAACAAATTGCGGCCTAATTGGAACAAAATAAAATATACCGCATTCTGCCATAAGCAGAAGCGGTATATTTTTAATTTTTATGCCAAATTTTATAACTTGCTATCACCAAGCACAACAAGAAAATTTGATAGAGGATTACTCCATAATAAAGTATGAAGCCTTCTATCCTCTATTCTCTATAAAACCTTTTTCCTCTAATCACAAGGTTTTCACCAAGCTCATCTCTAATTTCAAGTTTATCATACGCCAATTGAATATTTCTCGATAATGACACTTCATCTTCCCCTGTGATAATCATATAACCAGCACGTTGTGATGCGTTTTCAATGGGTTCAATCGTATCGCCCATCTTAAAATTATACCCAAGTTGGTACACAAAATCGTATGCCAACAACGCTTCCATAGGTGTCATCTTGCTGATTTCCCCCGCATTGCAAAAGAAAAGTTGAGTGCTAAACAGTGGAGATTTAACTTTATATTCATATGCCTTTACTTCACTTTTATCATAATCTAAATTATGACAGCCTTCTATAGCGAGATCAAGCACATCAATCCCTGTAACCAGCGGAATCGTCACATCTTCATAAGCACCCCCTAACCTGCACGCGATCTCATTGACCATAACCCCTTGATTGCCTACAAGATATTGAAAGTAAATAGGCCCTTCATGAATGTTAAAAACTTTACAAATTTGTGTCGTGATCTCAATAATCTCTTTTTCATATTGCGCCAAATGGATTGAAGGGTACTCATGCGCAATACAGACGCCAATATGCACTTCTGGTGAAAATGTGACTCGATCCGTGATGGTGAATATTTTAGTCACGCCATCAACCACCCATCCACTTACCGTAATTTCTTTATTTTCATAATAGGATTCCACCAAAATTTCATCTTGCCTTGAATAACTGAGCACATGCTCAAACTTTTCACGAATCTCCTTTATGGAATCCAATTTATAGATACCACGCTGGCCTTGAGAGTCCAATGGTTTGATCACATAAGGCGGTGTGACATGCTCAAGTGCACTTTCCTCAAATTGCTTTGAAATAATCGCAAAAGGCACTGTGGGTATATTAAAAGCTATAAATCTATTTTTCATATACTTTTTATCAGTGACCCATAGAGCGGTCTCTGAACTTATAAAACTCGGTAAATTCAATTGTTCGCAGACCTTTGATACCACATAAACAGGTTGATCTGTCCCAACCGTTAGAATGCCTTGAACCCTTTGCTCTATGGCACACTCTAAAATCTCAGAAGTGTTAAAAGCATCTGCAAGCACAGCAATATCTGCAAGTGCCTTGCCTTTTGAGGCCTCTAAGTAGTCTGCCACCACCGTTTCATAACCCATATCCTTCATTTTGAGGATGCCGTTGATTTGGCAGCTCCCCGCACCAACCATTAACAATCGCTTCATGATATGCCTTCCCTCGATTAATCTTGTTAAACAAATGCGGTATGCCGTAATAGAGATGTAAGTTCAACCCGAGTTTAATTAATTTGCTCAAGTCATAACCCGATTTCCCCTGCAAGCGCAAATGCCGTGTAACGTCTACATTCCCCACTTTTTGAGCATAGGGCAAAAGTTCGGCACTAATATACACAAACTTTTTATCGCCGTTTAAAATTTGACGATAAAGCGATTTCTTAACAACCCTGAAACTACTCACGCGGAGACCTTTAAGGTTTTTAAACCGCCATTTAAAAAAGCGTGCAATACATCCTGAGCCTTTTTTTCGGTATGAAGGGTCATTATAAGACTTGTAAATACCAAAGATGAGATCATATGATTGTGCGATCAAAGGTATAAATTTGAGCAAATCTTCTATATCGTGCTGACCATCATCATCTATTGTGAGAACATACTCACCTATGCAGTAATGAAGCCCCAGATATATAGCCATTTGCTGCCCTTGATTAGAACTCAATCTGATGCCTTTAACCCTCTCATTTTCTTTTGAAATGCTTTCGATGACCCGCCAGCTCTGGTCACTACTACAATCATCCACCAGTATAAGCTCATAGGCCATTCCATGTTCTAAGAAGAAGTTTGAAAGTCTTTTTACCATGAATTCAATTGTATTTTCGCTGTTAAAAACAGGTACTACCACTGAAAAATCCAAAACAGACTCCTTTCAAATAAAATATGTAACGGTTGTAATTGAACCCTTAACCAATATCTGATACACTTAATTTATCCACATAAAACCTTAGAACATTCACATTGAAAAGGATGGGCCTTATGAACAGATTAGATTGCTTTGGCGATATTTGCCCGATACCACTCCTAAAAATGCAAAATGAAATCAAGCATTTGAATAAAGGAGAGTCTTTTCAAATGGTTGTAGATCACAGTTGTGTCATCGAATCCATAAAGGAAAATTTAAAAAAGAGCACTCTGATCTATGAAATCGACGAAGTGCTCAATGGAGTCTGGGAAATAACCATAACCAAGGTATGAATCCTCGATTCACTCACAAGCAGGGCATTAACAGAACTCCTTTGCCCCATGCTCTATAAAATAGTGGTAGATGTCCGTAACCGCTTTTTCCCGATTGCATTTACGTCTTGTCACTAAATAGATATCATAATCAAAATCAAAATTCCGAACCTCTATGATTTTAAATTTTTTTTCATAGAGTTCTTTTTTGACAGACATATAAGGTAAAAAACAGATTCCCAAGTTGTTATTCACTGAAGATTTCGCAGCGGGTATTGAGTCTACTTTGAACATAATTGGGATTTGATCCATATGAAGCCCCAAGGGTTTTAATTTGTGTTTCAAAAAAGAAGAAATCGTAAGTGCGTCATCATCTAACAACACCATCTCATGATCTAAAAGCGCGTTGACATCAATCGCATCTGGAATTCTAGAACTGCTATTTGCCACCAAAACAATACGTTCCTTGCCGATCTTGGTAAACTCCAATCGATCGTCACAAGGCTCTTCTGTGACAAAACATAAATCCGTCAATTCATTGATCAAATCATTAATGGATTCCATATTCGATTTGGAATGCATTTCAAAATTATACTTTGGAAAAGCCTTTTTCACCTTATAGATCACACAGGGCAGAGAATAATTCACCATGGATAAATAGCCATTGATCTTAATGTTTTCAAAGCTATTTTCAAGCTGAACGAGCTCCTCTTTAAGCTTTTCGTGGATTCTCAACATCGTTCCTGAATATTTAAATAAAATTCGCCCCGCTTCTGTCGGGAGAACCCCTTTATTGCTTCTTTCCAGCAATTGATAGCCCATTTCATCTTCTAATTTCTGAATGTTTTGGCTCAGCGCCGACTGTGAAATATGGCGGTTGGCAGCAACTTTAGATATACTCTTAGTCTCCACGATATCTCTAAAATATTCAAGTGCATTTAAATTCATAGCTCACCTCTTCATTTCTATTATGGCGGATTAATTTACAAATTGGGTATCACTTTTTCTTATACTGATTTAGAATTGCCATTGATGCCTACCTTCAATAAAATGGTATCATATAACTGTGAGATTGTTAAGAGTATAGCAAACTTTATTTTTAGGAGTGTGAAAAAATGGCTGAATCAAACCGCGCAGCAACATCTAGACGCTCTTCTGCAAATCGCAAACCAAAGAAGAATCAAATTCCCTTTGGTTTTGCAGCAGTGTTTTTATTTATAGCAGTTGCACTTTGGTTGAATACAAAATCAAGTACGTTGTCACTTTTTTGGATGACAGGCATTGCATTTGGCTTCATTCTTCAAAAAGGACGTTTCTGTTTTACCGCTTCAATGCGTGACCCTTATTTAACAGGAAGTACTTCTATGACACGTGCCGTCATCATTGCGCTTGCACTGACAACCATCAGCTTTACAGCGATTAAATATGGTTATGCAAGTGCAGGTTTACCGATTCCAGGCATGAGTTACGTCGTGCCGATCAGTCTAGCGACCCTTATTGGCGCTTTTATGTTCGGTGTGGGCATGGTCATCGCCGGCGGTTGTGCATCAGGCACGCTCATGCGTGTTGGCGAAGGTTTTTATATGAACCTTTTGGCAATGATTTTCTTTGTCATCGGTTCTCTACTCGGTGCACATGATTTTGGTTGGTGGAAAGAACATATTATTTCAAAAGGTACGTCGATCTTTTTACCCGATGTTTTCGGATGGATGGGCGCAGTATTATTGCAATTAGGTGTTTTATTGGCACTTTATATTCTCGCAGAAGAATATGAGAAAAAAAGAGGTGCTTCATCACATTAGTGAAATGATGAACGGTCTACCCAATAGTCAAACTTATGAGTTTAAAATATTAAATTTTAGAGGAGGATTCAAATGAAAGAAGTTATATTAGATTGTCTAGGTGAAGCTTGTCCAGTGCCTTTGGTAAAAGCGCAAAACAAATTGAAAGAATTAGAAGTTGGCGATGTGCTCATCGTACAAATTGATCACAGTTGTGCCATGAAAAACTTGCCAGAATGGGCTAGAAAAGACGGCTACAATGTGGAAGTTGAAGAAGTGGATGATGGCGAATGGGAAGTCATCATTGAAAAAAATAAATAACACCAACTTGGAGGTGTCAAAATTGGAAAAGAAAGAGACAAAATTCTTTGATCAATTAAAAAACAATGCCTATTATATCAAATGGCTTAAAAATCCATTCACTTATGTAACCGCTGCTGTTCTTTTATCGCTTTTTCAAACGATTACACTTGCTGTTACAAAAGAGCCATGGGGCGTTTCTGGTGTATTTGCTTACTGGGGCGCTTGGGTATTTGAAGCTTTTGGAGGTTCCGTTGACAAGTGGTATTACTTTGCAAGTTCTGGTGCCCAAGCTGTACTCAACGATGGTTTTATAAACCATGCGGGCACATGGCGAAATCTCGGCATCATCATAGGTGCACTCACTGCAACGTTATTGGCTTCTGGTTTTAAAATTAAGAAAATTAAATCTAAAAAGCAAATTATCGCAGCTTCGCTTGGTGGGCTACTCATGGGTTACGGTGCAAGACTTGCATTTGGCTGTAACATCGGTGCCCTATACAGTGGTATTGCCTCACTCTCTCTTTCGGGTTGGGTGTTTGCCATCGGCATGTTCTTTGGCGCTATTGTTGGCAGTAAGCTTTTGGTTAAATTCTTTATGTAAGCAAGTCTTTATGTGAGCAATTACCTTTAAGTTACCCACTACTCATCGACCTACTTTTGATTAAGAAAGGATTTATATAATGGCTAGAGAAAAAAAAGTTGAGTACTATGATGTGATTATCATCGGTGGTGGACCAGCTGGTTTAAGTGCGTCCATTTATGCAGGGCGAGCACGTCTTAACACACTCCTCATCGAGAAAGCGCTCATCGGTGGACTGGCTACTTATACCAACGAAATTTCAAATTATCCTGGATTTCCAGATGATCCAAAAGGTGAAAAAATCACCAATTTGATGAAAGAACAGGCGAAAAAACTCGGCGTTAACTTTAAACTCACTGCCGTTTCAAGTGTTGAACTCGAAGGTGAAGAAAAAATCGTCGAAACTTTTAGAAATAAATATATCGCTAAAACAGTGATCATTGCAACTGGTGGTCGTCCACGTACAACAGGCGCTGAAAATGAAGAGCAATACCTCTTCGATAAAGGGATTTCATTCTGTGCAACTTGTGATGCGGCTGCCAACACGGATAAACATGTAGTGGTCATCGGTTCTGGCGATGCCGCTATAGAAGAGGGCATGTTCCTCACTAAATTTGCACGCAAAGTCACCGTGTCCGTTATGCACGACGAAGGCATCATGGACTGTAACGAAATCGCACGTCAAGCAGCACTTGCAAATCCTAAAATGGAATTCGTATGGAATTCTGTGGCGAAACGCTTTGAGGGAGATGGGCACTTAGAAACTGTTGTGCTTAAAAATGTTAAGACTGGCGTTGAAATTCCGGTGAACTGTGATAATTGTTTTGAGTTCATTGGCTATCTTCCAAACTCAGAACTCTTTGAAGGTGTGATCAACATGACCCCTCAAAGATATATCCCCGTTACAGAGAAAAAGGAAACCAATATTGAAGGTGTTTTCGCCATCGGCGATGTCACTGATAAATGGTTAAAGCAAGTTGCCACAGCCGTTGGTGATGGCGCCATCGCAGGAACAGCTGCAGAGCGCTACATTGCAGAAAAAGAAATCTTTGATACTTGTATCATGCAAAAAGAAAAACAAGGTCTGATCTATGTTTACAATGCCATTGATGTGCCTTCAAGAGAATTCTTAACGCACATCGAAGCCATTGAAAACGAAAATAAAGGCCGTTTAATCGTCAATCGTATTGACACTTATAAGTCAAATGGTATTGCCCTTAAATTAGGTGTCGAGAAAATCCCTGCAATTGTCATTACTAAAGAAGGTAAAATTGTTGGTAAACTCTATGATCTTGATAAAGATCAGGTAATCAACGCTTTGTAAGCCTATATTCTGAAAGAAGCCACTGAATCGGTTTAGATTCGGTGGCTTCTTTTGATGGTCTGCAAAATTTACGCTCTCCAAAATTTTTAAGTCATTTTGTAATATTTTTAATGGAATCATATTCTATTTAGGGTGAAAATGACTACATTTCAAACTGTAATAATAAAAGCTGAGCAATTGACTTTTAAAGGAGCTCCACAGGCATTCACGCCGAGGACTGGTCTCCGTAGAAAATTAATTGTTCAGCTTTTATACATTTTATAAAGTAATAAGTTTATAGCAACATTTCATTGTATTCACTCTATACCTTATTGTTAGAACCTCTAGTCTTTTGATTCTTTTTACTGGTAGATGCTCCACCCATTTTTTTGTTAACTTGAAAATCTTGTTTCTTTTTGTTATCCGCTTTTTTCTTTTCTAAAAATTCTTTCATTTTTTCCATATTTTTCTCGGACATATTTGTACCTCCAGTCCATTAATTGAGTTATTCATAAACACTTTATTACTCACTCATTATAGCAAGTTTCAAGGAAATTACAATCCTATTTTGGAATATCCCATCGTATAGACAAGTGTTTTTTAAGTGTATTGAAGAGCAAATGATCTATTAATATCCCGCAGAGCATAATACCAAGAATCCCACTATAAACACTGACCGTATCCATAAGCATTCGCTTTTCATAGATGAACCAACCGATCCCCATATGTGTGCCCACCATTCCAAAAATCATTTCTATACTAATGATGGCACGCCATCCCCTATTAAACCCATTCTGTAAGCCCATAATAAGATCGGGAACAGAACCTAAAAAATAAATATTATAGAGCCTTTTAATCAAAGGGATTGGGTATGCATTTTCCAGTTCATAAAATCGACATGACAACCGATCTTGACATAGTTTTAGTTGTATCCAAAGCGGCCAAATCGTCGCATGAAGCATTAAAAATAGAATTGCTTTAGAACTCAACCCAAACCACAAAATCACAAGCGGTAAAATAGCGACACTTGGGATAGGGCTGAGTAATGTGTACAGCAAGTCAAAGCATTCTTGGCACAATCGGAATCGTTTGGATAAAATCAACATCAACAACACACAGATCACACTTATGCCCAGCGCGATTAGCACTTGAAAAAGTGAAAAAGAAATCGAAGTGAGTACTGATCCATCATGGATTAAGCGCTTGATGATTTTCTCAATCGGTGGAAACAATGCCTCTGGGTAAACCTTACTGTAAGCAACAATCTCCCACAATAAGCAGATCAGAAAAAAAAGCGTCATTTTTAGGGTTGTTTTTCTACTTCTTCTTAACCATTGAATCACTGCCATATCAAATCCTCTTGCTCAAAATTGGATTCTATCATTTTCTGTTGACTCATAAATGTTAAAAACCGCTCCAACCCCTTGACTTCATGGGTATAGGTCATGTCGGATAAAGCGCCTAAATCGGCCTCCGTATAGTTTTCTAATAGAATTTCATATGCGCGATCGGGCTTATCATTCATAAAGTCAATTGATTTTGAAAGTGCGCTTGAAAAAGCATTGTATAATGCCGTATCCTCATAAACCCGTTCTGGGCAAATCCCTACGATGAAAGTAAATGAATCTCCAAAACAGGTTTCCCCATCCACAAGTACCTTAAGGCCAGTCTGCTTAAGTTCTTGGTCTAAATAGGGCGGTGACGTGAAATGAAGGTATCTAGAGTCGTTGTTCATCATGACCATCTGACCATCAGGATGCGACATCGAAACCAACTGGTCATCAAAAGCTTTCGCATCCCCCGAGATTTTTTCAGCATACATGCTGAGCAAAATGTGTTGTATGCTCCCAGGCTGAGGCAATAGGATCTTTTGATCTGATTTTAACGCCAATAGACTCTCCATATCTGCTGGCGCAACCAATCCAAGCGGACTCTCTGACAATCCCATAACGATACGCCAGTCCATCCCTTTATCTTTTCCGATCAAGAACGGTGGTATCCCTACGAAACCAAAATCCAGTTCATTGGCTATCATAGCCTCTCTCATGGCGGCTGTGTTGGGCAGTTTTTTCCAAACCACTTCTAAATCTACATTTGCGCTCGTCAAAGCATTCTCCAAAAAGCCTTCATGTCTCATGATCTCAAGCGGTGCATAAGCGAGTCCAAATTGATCTGCTATGATGACCTGCTTTTTCTCATTTGATTTCGCACATCCTGGCACGACCAAGATCAACGCCATTATTAATACCGTAAAAAGTAAATACCCTTTTTTATATTTAGAATTCACATTGCACCTCTATTATTCGTTATTTATTTATCAATAATTATACCATATCCCGTTTGGAAATTTAGTACTCATCTCTTAATATAACATTACAATATCCGATTGCAGTAATTTTTTTTTATGTATGCCCTTTATTAAAAAACAAATTTATAGTATAATAAATAGCGTTATAACACACGCATCCTTAGCTCAATCGGATAGAGTAGCGGACTTCGAATTCGTTGGTTGTGGGTTCGAATCCCGCAGGGTGCACCAACTTATCCACGTTCCATTATGGGTTAGGGTTTCAAAAATCAGTTTCGCATTAACCCTAAACCTTATTGTAATGCTCCATAAAAAGGTAGATTTCGATTCTATCATCGAACACGACGACTTTATCAACGCATTTATCAATAAGTTGATTCTGTTCTGTAACACTTTTTTTAAAAATACCTTTCCCTTGTGAGAGGTATTTTTTTTTCATCCATTGCGAAGTCAAATCTCGCCATACTCTCAGATACTTCAACCTTAAAAAGAACTTTAAAAAACACAAGTGCTTCATATGCACGCCCACTTCAAATTGCATTTTTAATGCCTATTATCCCACAATCAACATCTACCTCTTTTGATTTCAACACCCGTATTTCGTTTAGGCGAAATCAGCAACCAATGAACATTCTTCTGGCTAAAACTGCTTACATGGCAAGAGCCTGCCCTTAGAATAAAGAGCAGACTCTTACCCGTTTTTTTGCAGTCAGACTATCATAGCACAATGTGCGCCTTAGACCCTCGGCTTTGCGTCCCCACCTTTAGATGGGGACACCCTTAGTTTAATTTTGTTTATGGATGTCGTTTACTTTGTTTTTCTCACGCCATTTTCATCGACTTCATAGCCGTCAATCTTCGTACTTCGAGCAAGAGAACCGTCGGCGTTAAAGTAATACCATTTACCGTCGGTTTCAAGCCATTTGCCGGATACCATCAGACCATCTTTCGCAAAGTAATAGGTCTTGTTGTTTCCTTTTGCACCAAGATCCCAAAAACCGACCACCATGGTCTTGCCAGAATAAAAACGCCAATTATCGCCGTCCTTGACCCATCCGGTTTTCAGCGTACCGTCGGTATTGAAGACATACTTCACACCGTCGAGGGGCTGTGTATCGGTGAGGGCCTTGCCATCCTTGAAGTACAGGTACTGTCCAGCGTCGTTTAGTGCCCACCCCTGAGCTGTATCTGGGTCAATGGTCAACTTGATATAACCGTTAAGCATAGAAGAAACTTCTGCACGTGTGGCATTTGATTTTGGGTTGAACTTATTACTTGTTCCGCCCCTCATGATGCCTGCCTGCTGCAGCGCTGTCACTGCTGTTTTGTAAGTGCTGCCGATACTAGAAGCGTCCGAATAGGTTGTTGCCTCACGGATAACAGGCAGCGTATATCCGGTAGATTTTGCGAAATTTGAAATAATAACCGCAATTTCCTCACGGATAATAGCCCTGTCAGGAGCAAATTGATTGCTACCAATACCCTGAATAATGCCTTTTTTATATGCCCATTCGATATATGGCTGGAAGGCACTTCCTGCTTTTACATCGGTAAAACTGCTTGTGATATAACTGCTTACATCAACTCCTGCCAATCTGCCAAGAGCTGTAACCAGCATTCCCCGCGTCATGGCAGTATCAGGTGCAAAGGTGGTTTCTGTTGTGCCAGAAAGAAGTCCTCTTCCCACCACATAGTCAATGCTTTCCTTTGCCCAATGGCTGTTACTATCGCTAAACTTCGCGCTTGGTGCAGTATAGCCTACTCCATACATAGAGAAATGAGGTGTCGTAAAGATGACACAGCCGCTGCTTACATCATAAGCAGAACCATCCACACGTATTGCGTTGCCCTTTTCATCTACATACACGGCATACACGCCGCCAATCGCTTCACCGTTTCCCGGGGTATAAGGAATTGCTACCGTAGCAACACCATTACCGAAGCTAGAAACCGTACTGCTGTTGCCATAGCTCACGGTGATGTTATATACCGGTCTTATGCCAATCATTTTCTTTGCTGTTTCGGAAAGGTCTGTTTTCGGAGCCATGGTAATATTTATGTTACCGCTGCTTTTCTTTTGGATTTCCGTCAATGCTTTTTGGTCAAAGGTTACAGTAACAGGTGAACCGTTGATTTCAAGATTTGTTACCCCTGCACTCACCAGACTGTTTAGAGAACTGCGTGTGAGAGTTGCTGTCAGTTCGGTTGCCCCATTTGGCATTGTTACATTAAGTGCTACAGAAACAGCGTTTGTGGTTTTGCCCTGCGCCTTTGCTTCAGCCTGTGCTTTGGTGATTGCGTCGGAAATGGATTCATCTGGGATGGATGCGCTTGCTGCACCGTTTGTTCCAGTTGTTGCCGTAATAGGAGCCGACGCCGTTACTGGCTGATTTGGCTTCTTTTCCGTTGTGGTTGTCGTTGTTGTTGTTGTTGTTGCTGTTGTTGTTGTGGTCGTTGTGGTGGTTGAACTACGATCTGAAGACGATGAACCGCCGTCGGAATTTCCACCAGAGGAGGAACCGCCGCCGCTTGAATAGGTTGAAACAGTCACGATACAGGAGGCTGTATAGCCACCATCGTTTGTGGTCACAGTTATCGTTACTGTACCATTCCCTGCCGTTTTAATATTACCGCTTGCGTCTACGGTTGCAACTGCCTCATTACTGCTTTGCCATGTTACAGACTTATCTGTGGCATTGGCAGGAGTCACTGTGGCTAGAAGGGGTGCCGTATTAGGCGAAGTATTGCTATATAGGGATAGGCTACTCTTGTTTAAGGCGATCCCGCTAACCGCCGTTGTTCCCTCTGGAATATTCTCATAGGTTGCCGTGACCTCCACCACATTTGCAGGCATTGTAAAGGTTGTGCTTGCCATCTGTGAATTGGCAAGGGTTATGCCGCCGATTATAACCGCCCACTCTTTAAACAGCTGTCCGCTTGGTGCAGGGCTGGCTGTGATCGTTACGATCGCATTTGCCTCCGCTGTGGCAGGACTTGCTGTACCGCTATTAACAGTGACAGCGTATCTGGATTTCTGCGGGTCAAAGCTAAAGGTTGTCGTCAGGCTCGTGTCAAGCCCCTTAACCGCAGATTTGTCAGGCATATAGTTGTTGGAGCAGTACAGATTGGTTAGCGCGGTGTTATTGCCCACATCCAGTGCGCTCAGTTGATTGTATGAGCAGGACAGAACGGCTAACTTAGTGTTTTTGCTCACATCCAGCTCGGTCAGTTGATTGCTGTTGCAATACAGCTCGGCTAACGCTGTGAAATACTCGATGCCCGCAAGGCTTTCGATATTTTTGTTTGATATATTTAGGCGCTTAATAGACGCCAGATCATCCGTATCATAAATAGGTTCGTCTACCGCTTTCTTCAGTGCATTACGCACTTCCACAAGGAAGTTGGCGTCGGTGAATTTGGCCGTGATATCTGTGCTACCAGCCGGAATATTCTCATAGGTTGCCGTGACCTCCACCGCATTTGCAGGCATGGTAAAGGTTGTGCTTAATGCCTTTTCATTTGCAAGGGTTACTCCTCCGCTTACAACTGTCCACTCTTTAAAGCGTTTGCCGTTGTCTGGTGTATTTGCAGTTATGGTAACAGTTGTACCCGCTGCCGCTGTGGGCTGGCTTGCTGTACCGCTATTAACCGTGACAGCGTAGCTGGATTTCTGCGGGTCGAAGGCAAAGATTGTCGTTAAATTTGTGTCAAGCCCTGTGACCGCGGATTCGGCTGGCATATAGTTGTTGTAACAGTACAGCGTGGTTAGCGCCGTGTTGTTGCTCACATCCAGTGCGGTCAGCTGATTGCTGTAGCAGTCCAGCCTGATCAGCGCCGTGTTGTTGCTCACATCCAGTGCGGTCAGTTGATTGTTGTAACAGTACAGCTTAGTTAGCCCAGTGTTGTTGCTCACATCCAGTATATTCAGCTGATTGTTGTAACAGTACAGCAGGGTTAGCGCCGTGTTGTTGCTCACATCCAGTATATTCAGCTGATTGTTGTAACAGTACAGCAGGGTTAGCGCCGTGTTGTTGCTCACATCTAGTGCGGTCAGTAGGTTATAGGAGCAGTTCAGCCCGGCCAACGCCGCGTTGTTGCTCACATCTAGTGCGGTCAACAGGTTGTAGGAGCAGTTCAGCCCGGTCAACGCCGTGTTGTTGCTCACATCCAGTGCGATCAATTGAGTGTTGGAGCAGTTCAGCTCAATTAGCCCGATATTGTTGCTCACATCCAGCTCGGTCAGCGCCGTGTTTTTGCTCACATCCAGCGTGGTCAACGCCGTGTTGTTGCTCACATCCAGCGCGGTCAGCTGATTGTTGTAACAGTACAGATGGGTTAGCGCCGTGTTGTTGCTCACATCCAGTGTGGTCAGCTGATTGCTGTAGCAGTCCAGCCTGATCAGCGCCGTGTTTTTGCTCACATCCAGCGCGGTCAGTTTATTGTTGTTGCAGGACAGCGCGGTCAGCGCCACGTTTTTGCTCACATCCAGTTCGGTCAGCTCATTGGAAATGCAGTTCAGCCCAATCAGCGCGGTGAAATACTCGATACCCGCAAGGCTTGCGATGCCTTTGTTTCCTATTGAGAAGTACTTTACCGAATCAAAATCATCTGTATCGTAAATACGGTCATTTACTTCTTTGCCCAGCACTGTGCGCACCTCCGCAAGAAAGTTTGCGTCGGTGAATTTGGCCGTAATGTCTATACCAGTACCGGTACCTAAAGGCTGAATCCCAGCTCTCAGTAGCATTGGAGCATCAGCCGCTTTCACTGTTACTTTGATTTGAGGCGGTGTAACATCATCCGCCAGCGTTGTACCCTCCTGAATATCAAGAGTAGGGGTAAAAGTGTAATCCCCCGCTGTGTCGCCGTTATAGTCTGGGTTGGCTATCCAATTAGACACCTCAATTGTAGTTTCTTCTTGTGTTTCTGTCTCCTGTGCTTCGCTGTCCGTTGCCATATCATCGCCGCTTACAGTAGCTGTCATTGCGGAGCCGGTGGTTACAGTAACCGTCAAAGTACTTGGCAGATTCAATCCATCTACAGTTGTGCTGGTTTCTACCGCCTGTAAAGCAACATCCTCTGCCAAATCTGCAAAGGCAGTGATTTCACTTGTGCTAGAGGATGTCCCAGAATTCTGACTGCCCTCCTCTGCAAACACTACTGTAGGCAGCATTGATCCAATCATACACACTGTCAGCAAAATACTTAAAAACTTTGAATGCATTTTCTGCATGTTCACTCCTCCTTTAAATTTCCTAATTTATTTGGTGTTTTATTGCCCTGCGCCAGCATGGTAAAAATCTCTGCCACTGTGAATGACGGGCCATTCACCCAATATAGTCTTTTCCCATCCGTCTGCGGGCGGTCAAACAGATGGGCTTCAATGAGCTTTGCAAAAGCAGGCTCATCAATCCAGTCACCCAACTCTAACAGGATTGTATGCCCATTGGAGAGGGTAATATCAAAGCAGTCACCGTCTAATGCACCCACTTTAGCGATGGTTGGCAGTTCTGTTTCCGCCTTGTTCCATGTCAAACCAAATCACCTCCTAAAAATCCTTTTGTCAGCTTATGCAATATATATTATAAAATAGTGGCAAACAAAAAGTGGCGAGCGTGTCAAAATTGACACGCTCGCCATAGTTATTTTTTTGCTTCGTTTTTTTATTCTTTTTCAAGACAATAGCCTTCGCCCCTCGACCACGATATTTGCCAGCCGCTGCCCTCCATTTTGCTCCGCAAACGTTTAATCGTGCTTTTTAAGGCATTGGCATCGGCCATCTGTGGTTTGTGCCATACCTTTTCATACAGATATTCTCCGTCAATAAAACGCACTGGATTCTGTATGAAAATGAGCAGCAGGGCAAATTCCTTTTGGGTCAGCAGCAGATCAACACCATCCAGCATCGCTACGCTTGCCGTCATATCCAGCGTAAAGCGGTCTTTGGTGATGGTTTCCGGCACACGCTGGGCACGGCGCAAAAGTGCCTCCACCCGTGCCAGCAGGATTGAAAAGTCGTAGGGCTTGGTGAGATAGTCGTCCCCACCCGCAGTAAGTCCTCGGATGATATCCTCTGGCGTAGTCAGTCCGGTAAGCAGCAGAATTGGAATGCCTGTGTGCTCTCCCGTCCTCAGTTCCTGCATAAAATCCAGACCGCTGCCATCGGGAAGCATGATATCCAAAATGACGGCATCTGGTTTGCGTGCCACTATGGAAGTACGAGCCGCACACAGTGTCAATGCTGCCATGGTTTCAAAGCCTTCCAATCCAAACAGTCGCTGATTGCCGCGCATGATTTTTTCATTGTCCTCCACCAGCAAAATCAGCTTGCCTTTTCCAGTTTTGACGTTCATCTTCCATCACCTCCATATTGTCCTTGATAAGCAGGTAGGGTGAAGGACACCTTTGTACCCTTGCCAAAGTCGCTTGCGATAGAAATTGCTCCACCGTGGGATTCTACCACCGTTTTACAGAGAAACAGCCCGAAGCCCGTACCGCCATTTAACTTATCGGTGACACCTCGCTCAAACACATGGGGCAGAAGCTCCTTGGGAATGCCAGAGCCATTGTCGCAGATAGTAACGGTGATCTGTCTGCCATCTCCAATGGCACTCATGGAAATGAATCCATTTTCGGTGTGGGCTTGGGCGTTTTGAATGAGATTTACCGCCACTTGGGAAAGTAAATCAGCGTTGCCAAACACGGTAAGTTTTTTTTCAATCTCCGTTTTGAGCTTATTGCCACGCTTGGAGAGGGTCAGCCGCAGCATATCCGCTACTCCGCCCAACAAGGTGGAGAAATCGGTTTTCCCCTTTTCTGTTCCCTCACTGATGGATGCAAGCGTCAGCATTCCGCCCACCATGCGAGATAACCGCATAATTTCTGCCTGTGCATCCTCCAGTAGCTCTGTCACCTCCGGATCGGTGATTGAATTATCCACACTTTGCAAAATTCCGCTCACTGCCTGTATGTTAACTGAAATAACGGTAAGGGGGGTGCGCATCTCGTGGGAGGTGTTCGCTAAAAATTCGGTTTTAGCGCGATTGATTTGGGCTAGCATAACATTTTGTTCGTCTAGTTTCCGCTGCTGTTCGTTGTAGAGCCGAAAATGCAGATACAAGCTTACGCCCAGCACCACGCTGACTACAACAAACGCAATGATCACGTCGGCAAGCATTTGAGTCTCCGTGTCAAAGTGATGAACTGATTCGGGGTAATGGTATGCGACCACGCAAATTCCGATATAGAGCAGAATTTCCGCCAGCGATAAGAAGATGGCCCGTTTCCCTTCGAGCATAAAAATGGTAAACGCCACGGCGAACACAAAAAATGCAGGCATTCCACTGTGATATCCTCCGCTCGAGAAAAAGAGCATCGGAAAGAGCAGAAGAAAAATCCCAACAATAGTGATTGTGTAGCATAGCTGGTAGTTCCCTGAACGGTGCGAATAGGTCAGCAATGCAAAGGAAAGCGCCGCAACAAGAAAATTTACGACGGCATTCCCCACAAGACCATTGGTGGCACCCAGTACCCCCATCACCAGACTGACTGCTGTGCCGCCAAAGGCCAGGACATGAAACAACCTTACACGCAGCTCCATTGTAGGCCCAAAGTAGATTTTACAAATGCGTGAAATGAACTTTCTCACTTTTTCTCACCTCCGGCTTCTGTTTGTTGTCTCAGTATTTTTCGTGGGTCAGTAGGCTTTTGAGCATCAGTGGGGATACACCACGACCTCCCAAAGCGCGTTCGTCCGAAAATGCGCCCAGCGGCATAAATTTGCTCTGCAACCGAACCACAAGCCATTTCAATGCCCTAGTTAAATTCTTGCTGATTGAACGTTTTACAACTGATTTTAAACATCACAATCGACCAAAACACGGTGATAAAAGGTGATAACACTAGCCCTATGACGATTGCGGTATTGCTAAAAGTAATACCAAAGGTCACCATGATCTGATAAAGCCCAAGGCTGACCATCACTGGCAAAGCAAACGCCACTATAGATAAAATACGGGCTTTTTCGGCTCCGAACTTGTAAAGTAGCGGAATCACAATACTTCCAAAGAAAAAAGCGATTACCATGCCTATGCCTGCCGCTGAAATCAAAGTTAACCAGCCTGACAAACTCATGTAATCAAACTTCTTAAAAAGAATACCGCCTATAGCGCCGAAAACAAGTCCAAATCCAGCACCTATCGTCGTGAAAATCAACAATACTATAAATTTGCTCATCACAATTTGTTTTTTTGAAATCGGCATAATAATCGCATAATTTGTCCATTTTGCATTTTCATCAAAAGCAAAAGTCGTAACGACCATCATACTACACATGATGCAACTCATAATGATATAACTGATTGGACCGTTTACGGGTAATAACAAAACCATAAACAGGATGAGTATGAGCAGCATCGACCTTGAGTTATGTCCAATATTGTACACATCTTTTAAAATCAAACTTTTCATGTCACCTGTACCCCCTTTATATAGAGTAAGAGAATATCATCTATAGAAGCGTTATCAATAACTGCATCCTTATACAATCTTTTAAACTTATCTTTATCGTCTACTAAAACATCCCACTGAAAATCACATTTTCGATAAGCTAATACCGCCTTTTTATCAATTGACTCAAACAAATCTGAACCACACCGGATAATACCATATTTATATATGAGCTCATCTTTTGATTTACTCAAAATAATTTGACCTTGATGTATAAACACGATATAATCTGCTACTTTTTCAAGATCTGTCGTGATGTGAGAGGACATTAAAATAGAATGATCTTCATCCTGGACGAAATCTAAAAAAACATCCAATATATCATCGCGCATGACAGGGTCTAAACCACTTGTGGCTTCATCCAAAATCAAAATTTTAGGATCATGAGATAGAGCAGCAGCGATGCATAATTTTGTTTTCATCCCCTTCGAGAACGCTTTGATTTTTTTAGCCTGTGGCAACTTGAATTTCACCAAGTAACTTTGGTATACCGCATCATCCCATTGCTTATAACTTGCGGCCAAAATTTTACCGATTTTTAAAGGTGTCAACGTTTCGTGAAAATTGATGCCATCAAATACAACACCAACGTCCTCTTTCCATTCTTGCGAATTCTCTGATCTTTCTTGTCCCCAAAAAATAACCGTACCACATTCCTTGTGAACCAAATCCAGTGCAATATTAATCGTTGTGCTTTTTCCCGCACCATTTTCACCAATCAAGCCTACAATTGAACCTTTGGGCACCTTAAACGACACCTCATTTAAGCTAAAATCTGGATATTTTTTGGTGATCTCTATTAGTTCTAAGGCATACTCACTCATATTAATCCTCCTCGTGGTAAAACAGCTTCACCAATTCAACTAATTTTTCAAGTGGAATGCCATTTGTTCTTCCAATCTCCACAGCTTCCTGTAAGTGCATTTCCACTTTGCGCTTTTGTTCTTCCTGAATAAAGTCCTTATTTTGAGCGGCTACAAAGCTGCCACGTCCGACAGTCGTCTCTATAAAACCATCTCTTTGTAAATCCTCATAAGCCTTTTGAACCGTTATCACACTAACATGCAATGATTTGGCTAGTGAACGCATCGAAGGTATCGGATCACCCGTTTTTAGTTCACCACGCATGATTTTTGCTTTAAACTGAGACGTGATTTGCTCATAAATAGGCTTACTGGTATTACTGCTAATTATGATCTCCATAAAAGCCCTCCAAATGAACTTTAGTGTACTTGTCTTATAAGTACATTTTAACGTCGCTTTTTTGACTTGTCAATAGTTATTGGCTTAGTAAAGTTAAAATTACAATAAATTTATTTCATGTTAATATCTATTATTCTGTATTCCAAATAAATTATGCTGTGAAAAATGGCAGAAAAACAGGAATTTTTAATACATGGGCTGAATGCAAAAGACAAATTGATGGATTTAGTGGTGCTATATACAAAAGTTTCAGCAATTACGAAGAAGCAGAAAATTATATAGATATGTCTAAACACCAATTCAACAAAGATACAAATTGGGAAGTAGAATCTTATGTAGATGGTAGTTATTCTGAAAATCTAAAAATGTATTCATACGGATGCCTAATCTTCATTAACGGAGAAACAATTGAACTTTCGGAAGCACAAAATGCCACAGCTTTGATTGAGATGAGAAATGTAGCTGGTGAAATTCTTGGTGCTCAAAAAGCAATTGAGTGGGCGTACAAAAATGGGCATAAATCAATAAAAATTTTCTACGATTATGAAGGCATTGAAAAATGGGCAAATGGGGAGTGGGCTGCAACGAAAATCGGAACAAAAGAATACCAGCACTTTATTCATAATTTTAGGCAGAAACTTGACATTGGTTTTGAAAAAGTAAAAGCACATTCAGGAAATATTTTTAACGAACAAGCTGATAATCTCGCAAAACAAGCTTTACTTATATTTGAAAACTCAAAACATAATGATCCAATTGAAGAGATGATAACACTAAGTGAAAAATACAAAATATTATTTCTAAAAATAACAAATGAGACAACAACCGCTAACAACTCATTTAATTTTATTTTTAATGATTTATCTATCAATGAAAAAATCGCAATTAATTTTATAAAAAAAGTTTGGGTTGATTTGGGTAATAAAGTTAAAGATATTTGCACATATGATATCCAGCTTCATTGTAATGAAGATAGTTTAATATGGACAATTTGTTCAAATGATGGCAGTTCATACAAATATAAAATCAATAATATTACTAGGGGGCACTTATGAACGAGCGATTTAAAAAATTACACATAAATCAAGATTTGATATTATCCAAAATCGAACAATTTCTTAAGGAAAATACAATTACTTATGAAGCACCATCATTAATTCCAAAAGACTCAAAAAGACATAGAGCCCATATTAAATATAAGGACATTGAATTTTACTTAGATTTTTTTTTCAACAACGACCAAACAACTACAATTGATGTAACCGGTGGACAAAACCAGCATTTAAAACTTATTCTTGCATATTATTTAATAAGTAGCGAAATTTGTTCTTTAGAAGAACTTGATCCCTTTAAAAACTCTTGGTTTGTAGTACACCCCATTGAAAAAGATACAATCGAATGCATTATTGATATTTTAGAAGCTAATATTGATGACAACTATTTGCTTAACAAGGAAATTTCCACTGGGTTACAAGGTCGAATTTGGAAATTAAAAGGTAAATTTGGAGAAAAAGTGGTTATCCACTACTATAATGCTACAAACAAAGTTATGGTTCAAGGAAAGCCAAGACTTCTATTTACAATGATTACAACTGGCATTTCAGAATTACTTGACTCCAATGTTATTACCAATTCTTTTAATGACTATTTTAAAATTGATATAAAAAAGGAGACTATAAATCATCAATTAGCACATTATTTGCCTAACTTAAACGCCTCTATTACACCCAAATTAAAAAATTCTTTTTTGCAAGCGATATATAACCTCAATATAGATGGCGATATGTTTGACTACACTTTTATGACTTTTCCTGCTTACAGAGGTTTGGAAGGTCATTTAAGGTATTTGTTTAAGACTCATGGCATAAATGCCGATAAATTTATTGTTAAAGAATTTGATTATGATGAAAAAACTGATTTCCATATCCTAAAAACAAAATATTATCCATCATTTGATCACTCTACTAACAAGATTGCATATATCAATAAGGTTTATAGTAAATATAGAGCTGTTAGAAATAATATATTTCATTGGGATAGCCCAATAGGAACCTTTGACAACACAGTCATATTCAACGACATTGATATTGCAAAAACACATATTATTGAAGTATTACAACTTGTTAACGAATATTACACATTGCTCTAGGGTATATAACATGATATAATGTTACATTGTTTAGAAAGGATGAGAAGAGTGAAAAAGTTTGAAATTTTAACCTTAAATGATTCTAAATATAAGAATATGATTATTTCTAATTCTTTCGATACTCCTTTTAATAATTTAAATTGTATCTTAAAAGATTTAGAAAGCCTTAACACCTTAACTGGTTTAATTATTTTTGATTTGCTATTAATTGTTGGTAATGGGCCCGAACGATTTGTTGAAGCTGAAGTTGAAAATGGCCATTTTATAGAGTCTACTTTTAGAAATGCTATAATTCCCAAAAGCAGTCCTTTAAGAATTGAGACTATGAATTTGCTTAAATATGAAAAACTGATTTTGGAAGCTTCAATTTTAACTTCGATTCAAAAACAAATTTTAATGAATGGCCGAGCAATATAGGACTTTAATATACTTAAAATTCAAAAGACAGAGAATCAACTGATTTCTAACAGTTAAGTCTCTGTCTTTTATTTATTTATTTATTTCTCTTTCGTTCTGATCTCATTGACTTTGACATTAAAAATTTTATCCATCAACTTAAGCCTTAAGTTGCGTTCTGGCGCTAATCTAAGCGTCTCTAACTCTGCTCTTATGACTTCATATTTTGCCATAGCCTTCCGATATTGTTCATGAGCTTCATTCACATCCAATGCTTTAAACTTGATGCTATCACCTGCTTTTGCTTGAGCGAGTTTAGGCAAATCAGACGTAATCACATGTGCAATCTTTGTATATCCACCGGTGGTCTGACAGTCTGAAAGCATAATAATCGGGTTGCCATGAGCGGGAATTTGCACCGCACCACTGACGATCCCATCCGAAATAATATCCGCAGAATCCACATGCTCTATCTTTTTACCTTCAAGACGATACCCCATGCGGTCAAACTCATTTGAGATTTTAAAAGTCTCACAAAAGAAATCCGCAATGCCCTTAGCCGTGAACGCATCTTCCTGAGGGCCCAAAACCACATTGAGTACGATATCAGAAGCATAATTAGGGATGTGCTCCGCCCTGATAAATCGACCTTCAAGATGCCCTAAATTCAATCGATGCTTTTTGAGTCCAATTTCGTCATCCTTTTTGAAAGCACGCCCTTTATATCCACCTAAACCGCCTCGCGTATAAGTGGATTTGCTTTCCAAAGTATCTGCCACATCAAATCCACCCGCTATTGCCAAATAGGTTCTACACCCCATCTTTGCAGAGCCAAAACTTAATTGATCTCCTTTTTTAATGTGGACACTGCGCCACATCTCCGCCTCCACCGCTCGATTGATCAGGGGAGACATGTTCGCCCCAGTAATGGCGATTACCGCATCCTCTTCAAAAATAAAAGTCCCTCCAAGGATTGTCATCTCTATCAAAGCTTCATGTTCAGCATTGCCCACAAGCAAATTGGCTACATGATGTGCAAATTTGTCCATGCTGCCAGAGACAGGCATACCGTACTGCTGATAATTTAATCGCCCTAAATCCTGTATCGTGCTAAATAGCCCTGGAGCAATGACTTTAATTGAGCTCACTTTTAACACCTCCGCGCGATATTTCATAAGTTTCACATTTAAATTGATGTGCTTTCACCAAGGCTTCAATGCTTTCAAATGTGTTTAAATCAATTTCTTTAAATTGAATGTAATTGCCAGCTTCCAGAAGTACAGGCGGCTCAGATTCAAGATCAAATAGTCTCACTGGTGTCTTCCCGATGATTTGCCAACCTCCAGGACTATCGATGGGGTATATCCCCGTTTGCTTGCCTGCAATGCCCACAGAACCTGCCTCTATCTTGGTTCTCGGTTGTGCTAACCGCGGCGTTGCAATGCGCTCATCCATGCCTCCTAAATAAGGAAATCCAGGTGTAAAGCCAAGCATATAGATGCGATAGACATTTGAAGTGTGAATCTCTATCACTTTGGATTCCTCTAACTGATTTTCTGATGCCACATAGCCTAAATCTGGACCAAATTGCCCGCCGTAATAAACAGGAATTACATAAACCGTCGCTTTATCGTCACGCACCTCACTGGTCTCCTTTAAAAGGTGATCTATGCATTCACACCATTCACCATATGAACGCTCTGCGGGATTGTATCGAATCAACAGGGCGCAGTACGTCGGAACACACCCTTGAAACCCCTTAATTTCAATGCTCTCAACAGATTTTTTTAAACTTGAAACATAATTATTGATTTTTTCAGAAATGACGTTCTCGAAGATGACGCTCAAAGCACAATCTCCACAAGGCTTTATTTTATATACCGTTTTCATAAGCGCATCCTTAATGTACAAGCATTTGTAAATTTGCAAGCGACATAATCCCTGCATAAGCGGCAATGAGCACGATCACAAATCCAAATACCAAGAGCCACTTCGGATGCTTGTAATCGCCTATGATGTCTTTTCTCGTTGAGGCAAAGAGGATCACACCTATTGTAATCGGCAAAATCAATCCATTTAACGATCCCGCTAAAATCAATAATTTCGCTGGCTTTCCAAGTACAGCCATGATCACAGTGGAAGTTGCAATAAAACCAATGATCCAGTATTTTTCAAATTTCTTAATAGACGGATGCAATGTTTTCAAGAAAGATACCGACGTGTATGCAGCGCCAATTACCGACGTCAGTCCCGCTGCCACCAATACGAGTCCAAAGAATTTGTATCCAATCATACCAGCGCCATGTTGAAATGCTGATGCCGCAGGATTTGATGGATCTAGTTGGATGCCCTTGACGACAACGCCTAAGATTGCTAAAAATAACAGTACTCTCATAACCGATGCAATCACAATGCCCATGATGGCACCTTTTCTAATCTCTTTTAAATGCTCTTTTCCAGTGATTCCAGCATCTATCAATCTATGACCGCCTGCAAAGGTGATATAGCCACCTACTGTACCGCCAAGTAAAGTGATCGTTGGGAAGACAAGTCCTTTTGGATTTTCTGGTGCGAAAGATCTAAAAATTGCCTCTCCAATAGGTGGATGCGTTATAACAGCCATATAGCCCACGATTAAGATCATCATAAGGCCTAAAATCTTCGTGATCTTATCAATCATTGGCCCTGCATCTTTGCTTATGAATATCGTCAACCCCGCTACACCACCTATAACCGCACAGAGCTTGATATCTAATCCCGTTAAAACATTGAGTCCCAGAGCCGTCCCGCCTACATTGCCGATGTTAAACGCCAGTCCTCCTAATGCCACTAAAATTGCGACGAAATGCCCCAGACCTGGCAATACTTTATTGGCGATATCTTGTCCCCTCATACCCGAAACACCAATGATACTCCAAACATTAACCTGTGCCCCAATATCTAAAATGATAGAAAGCAATATGACAAAGGCAAAACTTGCTGCAAACTGTTGTGTAAATGTCGCTGTTTGCGTTAAAAATCCTGGTCCAATCGCAGAGGTTGCCATAATAAAGGCAGCACCCACAAGTGCGCTCATATTGCCTTTGCTATTCTTTTTATTTGATTTAATCACTTGCTCTTCAAATGCATTTTCTTCGATCATAGTCTGTTCCCCCTATAAATAATTTATCTTCAATCGTATAAAGCGCTCTAAAAAGCCTTAATCTGAACACCTTCAAGTATTAACCGTTTTCGAATTCCAGTGACGAATTCTATGGCCTTGCGATTATCCCCATGTACACAAATCGAATCCACTTTGATGGCAATTTGCTCTCCTGTAAGTGCAGTCACCGTTTGTGTCTTGACCATTTGCATGACCTGTTCAATCGCTTTTTCACTGTCATGAATCACAGCACCTTCTTGATTTCTTGGCACTAATGCGCCATCTGATAAATATGCACGATCTGCAAAAACCTCGCTTATCGTTTGTAACCCCAGTGCCTGTGCACTGACGATCATCTGACTTCCTGAAAGTCCCATCAGCTTTATTTCAGGATTAATTTCATAGATTGCTTCAGCGATTGCTTGAGCCAGTTTTTCATCCTTGGCCGCCATGTTATACATCGCACCATGTGGCTTGACGTGCTGAAGCCTCCCCCCTTCTGAGTCCACAAACGCTTTAAGTGCCCCCATTTGATATTTGACATAATTCTTGAGTTCCTGTGGTGAGACTTGGAGCGTTCTTCTTCCAAATCCTAAAAGGTCAGGAAAGCCAGGATGACATCCGATGGCCACATTGTTTTCTAACGCTGCTCTTACAGTTTGTGCCATGACATTCGCATCCCCTGCATGCCAGCCGCAAGCAACATTGGCAGAACTGATAAGCGTTAATAATGCTGTATCCATGCCTAAAGTGTAATGCCCAAAACTTTCTCCTAAGTCACTGTTAATATCAATTTTCATTACGTCACCTCCTGTCCTAGATATACGCAAACCCTATGCCAGAACTGAGTGTGGCTTTTACAACCGTCGCATCACTTTCATTGCATTAAAAAAGAGCGCATTCGCTCAGTTGTGAGTGAATGCGCTCTTTCTATATTAGGATTGCTTCTCAAGGCGCCTTTTTAACGAAAATCGACTTATATTCAGAAGTTCCGCAGCTTTAGACTGATTTCCATTACAGATATCCAGCGCGTGGTCGATACATTCATTTTCTAAATAAATCAAATGCTCTCGCAAATCTATGGGCCTCCCCAGCTCAATATCCCTTAAAAAATCAAAAGAATATCTTTGATTTGAAAACACTTTGGTTTCATCATAATTTGGAAAATCAGCAAAGGTGAGTTCCCCTTCATCATGAATAATGCATGCACGCTCTACTAAATTTTTAAGCTCTCTTATATTCCCCGGCCATTTGTATAGATTCATTTTCTTTAAGGTTTGTTCTGTGAAACCTGATATTCTTTTATTGAACTTATGATTATAAAAATGCTTAAAATGCTCTGCGAGATAAGCAATATCACTGGGTCTTTCACGCAAGGGCATCACTTCAATCGGAATCACATTTATGCGATAGTAAAGATCAGCTCTAAAGGTCCCCTGATGGACCATTTCCAAAAGATTGCGGTTCGTCGCCGCTATGACGCGCACATTGACATCGATATTTTGCACGCCGCCCACCCGCTTGATCTTTCTCTCCTCTAGAAAACGCAAGAGCTTCGCTTGTTGATTTAAAGGGATCTCCCCTATTTCATCTAAAAACACTGTGCCACCATCGGCGATCTCTATCAGGCCTTTTTTTAGCTGTCCTGCACCTGTAAAAGCATTTTTTTCATGCCCAAAGAGTTCGCTTTCAAAGAGGTCTTTGGGAATCGAAGCACAATTTATTTTGACCATAGGCATGCGACTTCTCGCGCTATGCCTATGAATATAATCGCCAATCAGTTCTTTTCCAGTGCCTGTTTCACCGGTGACGAGCACGGTAACACTGTCCTCCAAAGCGATTTTTTTTGCACTGCTCAAAAGGGCTTTCATCTGATCATCTTGGGTTAAAATAGAATCTCTCATCTTGTCTTTTTCATGCTGTTCCTCAAAGATTTTGAGTTTCCGATTGGTGTTGATCGTTTCAAAAACACGTTCAATATGAATTTCCATTTCATCCAGATCAAATGGCTTTGTCACAAATTCAAACGCCCCTTTTTTCATGGCCAAAACCGCTTTTTGAATATCACCATATGCCGTCATGACAATGATCTTGATTTCTTCGTCCATGGCTTTGATCGTATCAATATAGTCGATGCCGTTTCCGTCTTTCAGGCGAATATCCAAAAGAATCAAATGCGGATGATATCTCTGAATGGCATCCTCTGCTTCCTTTAAAGATTTTACCGCACATATAGAATACCCCAAATCACTCAAGCCTTCCTCAAGTGAAATCCTTATTGACGCTTCATCATCTACAATCATGATTCTTCTATCCATTTATAAATCCGCCCCCTTTTTTAAATGTTAACATGACCTCAGTGCCCTCACCTTCATTGCTTCTAACATCAATCTCGCCTTCATTTTCAACGATCAGTTCATGAACGATGGACAACCCCAAGCCCGTCCCTTCACTTTTGGTCGTGAAAAACGGATCAAAAATTTTATCAAGCGCATCTCTCGGTATCCCTAATCCGTTATCCGCAATTTTGAGTATGACATTGAGTTCATCATCAACAACCTCAACCACAATTCTTCCAGTCTCACTTGGCAATGCTTCAATTGCGTTTTTTAAAATATTGAGAACAATTTGGCTAAACTGAACGGAGTCCACAAAGATCAGGGTGTCTTTCTTCAAATTTTCCAAAGACAAATGAATCTGCTTGGATTGTAATTCACTTTCAACTAAATCTAACAGCTCTGTCAATTTTGAATGTAAATTTAGAAGTTTCGGCTCCGCTTTGTACCGTTTCGCGTATTCGAGCAGATCAAAGATCAATTTGTTAATTCGGTCGATTTCCTGAATCAACCTTAAAAACATCATTTCATTTTTACCAGTGAGTTCACTTTTAAGTCTTTTATTGAGCACTTGAATACTTGCTCTCATCCCCGCCAGCGGATTTCTAATTTCATGTGCAACCCCTGCGGCGAGTCTGCCAGTGGAAGCAAGTCTTTCCAATCTCTGTATTCTGCTTTCAACCTTTTTTTGCTCAGAGATATCCTTAAAACTACAAATATAACCCCCAATTGACTCTTCATTACTTCTTATAACAGAAGTGTTGACATCTATGAACTTCACATCCCCCTCTGCATGTGTAAATCGATAGAGCTGATATTGACTCAGGTTTTGTTCTTTTGTTCTTTGAATAATGGTCTTAAGACATTTTTCAAAGGAATCCCCTTCAAAGGTATAGGGCTTTAACTGCTCTAAAATCATTGTTGCAAAAGGATTTTGAGAAATCTGTGCCTCATGTGCATCATATGTGATAATGCCGTTTTCAATATTATTTAAAATGTCTTGATTGTAGTTTTTTACATAAATCAATTCCGTCATGGACGCCTCTAACTGTTCCAGCATTTGATTGAGCGCTTCTCCCAGCTTGCCAATCTCGTCTTTGCGATTTAATTCAATCCGTTTATTGTAATCGCCTCCTGAAATTTGATCACAGAACTTCGAAAGCACTTTTAATGGTTTCGTAATGTTGGCAGAAACCAAGATGGTGAATTGCAGGGCCAAAGTCAAAAAAATAATCCCAATCAAAATATTATATTTATAGGATTCATAAAAATAGGACATAAGTTCTCTCTTATCCACCAGAACAACCAGAGTCCATCCTGTGGATTTCAAACGCTTAGACGTCAAAAGATATGCTTTCGTCGTTAAATGCTCATAGTCACTCAACGGTCTGTTGATCCTTTCAACATCCTCCTTTTTTAAAATGGGCGCATCCCCCATAATGAGGACCCTTTCTTCATAAACAAGAAGCTCATGGGGATAGATTAGTCGAAGATCATCAATGATTTTCTTTTTAACTTGTTCTGGCTGCCCCGTATCTTGGAGACTCAACTGGATACTGACTTCTACTTCTTTTAATTTCTGATCCATTTGCCTAAATTGACTATTCATCACATAATTATAATCAAACTGAAAAGAAGTCATCAAAACAATCGTCAAGGAAACGATAAAAAGCGTTAAAAAGGGAATTGAGATTTTATTTTCTATGCTAATTTTCATTTGCTTTTACACGCTCCTGTGAACTGACTAAATAAAAAACAATGCCAGACACAATAACCCCCGGCATAGAAGGGTGAATTTTAAAAATGGCTTCCGAATGATATGTCCCCACATAGGAGATGATCATCGTCAACATCCCAGAAATCATACTCCAAATCGCCCCATTAGTCGTGGCATCACGCCAAAACACACCCCCATAAAGCGGAATCAACAAAGTCACAGAAAAGACACCCCAGATGTAGCTGCCATAGATTAAAAGACTTTCAGGTGGTGATATTGCAAGGAGCAGAGATAAGCTACCAACGATTAATACCACAACACGACTAATCGTCAATAAGACATCGTCACTTCTCTGCTTTTTAGAGACAATCCCAAACACGTCATAGATAAAACTACTTGCAGCAACTAACAATTGAGAATTCGCTGTGGAAATAGCTGCTGCCATAATGGCAAGCATCACAATGCCACTGATTGGCGTTGAAAACAAACTGTTAATCACAACGGTCAAAACAGAATCGATGGAATCCACCGATTTTATAGACGGCATA
Source organism: Fusibacter sp. 3D3 (assembly GCF_001748365.1). Taxonomy (GTDB): domain Bacteria; phylum Bacillota; class Clostridia; order Peptostreptococcales; family Acidaminobacteraceae; genus Fusibacter_A. Next base: position 76,725 of record NZ_BDHH01000012.1, read on the forward strand.
ATGACACGCATGCCAAGCCCTATAATGATAATACCTATATAAGTAACAAAGAGGATCGCCACAGATCGCTTGATCATCTCAAGTGCAGTCTCGGTATCCTTTGCCGCTATAATTCTCACCGTATATTGAGGGTTTGTAGCCAGTCCAAGTCCCCATGCAAAAAAAGCGGAAATCAGACTGATTAAAGTCATTCCACCCCCTGCCAAAGGCTTGAGCAGTGACGCTTTCGGTGTGTAATAAAAATAACCTTCAATAGCATAGCCTTCCACCGCATTAGCTTGATTTATAAAGGTCTCTATGCTGTCAATTCGAAATAAAATGATCCATGTGCCTAAAAAAATGCCGATGCAAATGACGATAAAGTTGAAGCCATCGCTCTTTGCCAAAGAAAAGAGGCCCCCAAATGAAGTGTAGAGAATAAAAATATAGACAATGACAATCGCAAGTGTATATGGAATTTCTAAAAACTCTGATATGACGATACCAAACCCTCTAATTTGAATGACAATATATAAGATAAAATTAAAGATGATTAAAATTCCAGTGGAAACTTGCAAGGTTTTACTTTGATACCGCTTATTAAAATAATCTGGAATGCTGACTGCACCGCTTGCTCTCAATTTGGGTGTTAACAAATAAAGAAACCCAGCACCGATAAACCAAGGCACAATTGAATAGAGCACAAAAGTAAACCCATAAACATAAATTGACCCAGGAAGTCCTTGCATTGAAGCTGCACTGAACCAAGTTGCAACAAAAGTAGAAACAAGCGCAAACAGCCCCATTTTTCTACCCCCAATGAAAAAATCATCAATGGTATCGGACTCATTGTAGCCTGTTTTTCCAAAGTATAACAATGCAATTGAATAAAAGAAAAAGAAACCTAAAAACACATATGATCTTGGCATTTTCCCCCCTATGACAATTCTAATTCTATTATACTTAAAAGAATATATCAATTGGCAAAAAAAAAATACAATCATTTAATCTCACTGCCTCGATCAGATTAAATGACTGCACACTTAAACAAATTTAGAGATCACCTCTCATTTATTTGAACTCAAATCCTCAAGAACACTTTTCAAAATACCGATCATTTCATCAATGTGCTTTTGCGCCACAATCAATGGTGGCACAAAACGAATGACCTGATGTCCAGCACCCACTAATAAAAGGCCTTTTGCCATAGCACCATTCACAATCTTACCCGTTGGGAGCGCCTCCACAATCTCAATCCCCTGTATGAGCCCCTTGCCTTTAATCGCTTTGATCACATCAAACTGGTTCTGTAAAATTAAAAGCTGCTCTTGTAAATACCGTCCCATTTGATTGACGTTATCCAGCAACTTTCGCGATTCAATTTCATCGAGCACATAATTGGCTGCAGCAGATGCAAGTGCCGTTCCACCAAAAGTTGAAGCGTGACAGCTTGGCGTGAGTTTTTGAGCCACTTTTCCACTGACCAGTGTCGCGCCGATTGGGAAGCCACCTCCAAGTCCCTTTGCACATGAAACGACATCGGGTTTTAGACCGTAATTTTGATAGCCAAAATACTGACCGGTTCTTCCAATCCCCGTCTGTACCTCATCAACAATCAAAAGCAAGTCCTTTTCCAAACACAACTTAGAAATGGTTTCTGCAAACTCAGGTGTAATTTCAACAATCCCACCTTCGCCCTGAATCACTTCCACCATAACCGCAACCGTCTGGTCGCCAATCGCATTTTTTAAAGCCTCCGAATCATTAAAAGGCACATACTTTACACCAGGAAGTAGTGGCGCAAACGAAGCTTGATATTTCGTCTGACCTGTTAAAGCAAGCGCACCCATAGTTCTGCCGTGAAATGAATTGCTCATAGTGATGATTTCGAATTTTTCATCTGCGCCATAGAGACGTGCAAACTTTAATGCGGCTTCATTGGCTTCTGCGCCGCTGTTACAAAAAAAAGCTTTATCCAGTCCCGAAATAGAAGTCAAAGTCTGTGCCAATTTGATATTTTGTGCGTTCCAATATAGATTGGACACATGAACGAGTGACGCCGCTTGATTTTTAAGAACCTCTGCATATTGCTTATCCCCATGTCCAAGGGCATTCACTGCAATCCCTGCTACAAAATCTAAATACACTTTGCCCTCTGTATCTTTTAAATACAACCCTTCACCCGACTCAAAGCAAATCGGAAATCGGCCATAGGTATTCGCTATTGATTCTAAACCCTGTTCTATTTGATCCTTCATCTTTACCATTTTTACCACCTTTACCTTCACTAACGCTAAATTTAAGCCTTAACAACTTTTGTTCCAATCCCCTCTTGGGTGAAAATCTCAAGAAGGATGGAATGCTCCAAAGTTCCGTTTAAAATATGGACATTCTCCACATTTGATTTTATACAATAAGAGACTTTAGGAATCATGCCCCCAGAGATCACCCCATTTTCTATGAGCTCCGAAGCTTCTTGAGCATTTATCTGACTTATTAATTTGCCGTTTTCGCAAACCCCATCTACATCCGTTAAGTAGATGAGTTTTTCTGCACATAAAGCATTTGCAATTTCACCAGCGACTTCATCCGCATTGATGTTAAGTGCCTGTCCCTTCGAATCTGCGCCTATAGGGGATATGACAGGGATATAGCCTGCCCCTAAAAGCGTTTCGATCAAAGCCGTCTCGATACAACAAATCTTGCCAACACGATCCATAGCAGTGTTGCCTGCATCGTAAAGCTCAGCCTTTACAAGCCCGCCATCTCTACCAGATATTCCTACCGCATGCCCATGGCTAACATTGATATCCGCCACAATCTGCTTGTTAATTTTCCCAGATAACATCATCTCCACATAATCCACATTCTGATCATTCGTAAGTCTAATGCCATCTTGGAAAGCCGTTTCTTGACCGACTTCATCTAAAAGCTTAGTGATGTCATTACCACCACCGTGAACGATTACGGGTAAGATCCCTACTGACGCTAATAAGCAAATGTCCATGATGACATTTTGTCTGAGCACAGGATCTTTCATTGCACTGCCACCGTATTTGATGACAAATATCTTGCCTTTGAATTCATGGATGTAAGGCAGTGCCTCTATGAGAATTCTTGCTTTATCTATAATCTTTTCCATCAGGTTCTATAATCTCCATTAATTTTGACATATTCATAGCTGAGATCACAACCCCAACCCACGGCTTTAGAATTTCCAGATCCAAGTGTTAAGTGCACATAAATCTCTTTCTCAGAAAGTACATCCGATGCCAATGCTTCGCTAAAAGCCACTGGCTCTCCAGAATTTAACAATTCGATACACCCCTTCTCACTTGAGAAAGACAACCCCACTTTCATTGGATCAAAGGACACCCCTGCGTAACCTGCAGCACATAGGATTCTGCCCCAATTGGCATCTTCCCCGAAAAATGCAGTCTTCACCAAGCTTGAAGTCAGCACGGATTTAACCACTTTCTTAGCATCCTTTGATGACTCCGCCCCCGTTACAGTGACTTCAATGAGTTTGCTAGCACCCTCTCCATCCTTAACGATGAGTTTTGCCAATGTTTGATGCACATATAAAAACGCTTTTTTAAATTTAATGAACTCTGGATCTGACTTTGTTATCTTTTCCGACATAGCAGCTCCATTTGCGAGCACAATGACCATATCATTTGTACTGGTATCCCCATCTACTGAAATCATATTATACGTATCTTCATTAATCTCAGCCAACAGCGCTTGTAAATCTGCCACTGCGACATTCACATCCGTCGTGACAAAAGACAACATGGTTGCCATGTTCGGATGAATCATTCCAGAGCCCTTCGACATACCCGAAATCGTCACTTTCTGACCTTTAAGCTCAACTTCTACACAAACTTCTTTAGAGAAGGTATCGGTTGTCATGATGGCTTCAGCCGCATTTTTACCACACAAACTCTTTGAAGTGATCTTATCCGCTAAAGATTTGATACCAGATTCTACCACTTCCATAGGGAGCGGTAATCCAATAATGCCCGTTGAAGCTACGAGAACTTCTTCAGCTTTACACTCAAACTTTTCAGCGACCCATTTTGCCATTTGAGCATTATCTGCTATGCCCTTTACGCCCGTACACGCATTTGCATTGCCACTATTTATAACAACAGCATGTACCCCTTCGCCTTGCTTTAGGATATCTTGATTCCATAAAACAGGGGCTGCTTTTACTTGATTGGTTGTAAAAACACCTGCTAATACCGCTGGTGTTTCCGTGTAAATTATCGCCAAGTCTTTTTTCTTCTTTTTTATACCAGCATGCAACCCCCCTGCTAAAAAGCCCTTAGGTGAGTTAATGTGACCACTTACGATTTTGAACATATACTTCCTCCTTAATAATTATTCAATTTATACATAGTTTATGCATAAATAATGCATTTTTATTCCATTTGTTTCAAAATACCTTTGCCTCATTATTCTCAACCCCTCATGCAGTTTCACGCTGTATTTTCAATAACTATTTTGATTATTTCTGATCATTATACATATCCACGAATATTTTTGCAATATTTTTTTAAAAAAATGTTGCATCTATATTTAATTAATTGTATAATCATGCGTATCAACTATTAAATTTTAAAGGAGGCGCTTATGGCGAAAAAAGTTGTTTTAGCCTACTCAGGTGGTTTAGATACCACAACCATCATCCCATGGCTAAAAGAAAATTATGATTATGAAATTATCGCCGTTTGCGTAAATGTCGGCCAAGGCATTGATGAACTCGATAATTTAGAAGCAAAGGCAATTCAATCGGGAGCATCAAAGGTCTACGTCAAAGATGTTGTTGAAGAATTTATTGAATCCTACATTTGGCCTACACTTAAAGCAAACGCAATCTACGAAAATCAATATTTGCTCGGGACGTGTATGGCAAGGCCATTAATTTCAAAAGTTCTTGTAGATATAGCTGAACTAGAAGGTGCTGAGGCAATCTGTCACGGCGCTACAGGTAAAGGAAATGATCAGGTAAGGTTTGAGCTTGCAATTAAAGCTTTGAATCCAGACTTAAAAATAGTAGCACCCTGGAGACTTTGGGATATCAAATCTAGAGAAGACGCAATAGACTATTGCCACGCAAGGGGCATTAACTTGCCTTTCACTGCAGAGCAAAGTTACTCAAGAGATAAAAACATTTGGCACCTGTCACATGAAGGTCTTGAAATTGAAGATCCTACTCTTGAGACGAATTATAAGAAGATTCTTAAGATGTCCAATGTGCCTGAAGATGCACCGAATACACCTGAATATCTCACCATCGATTTCGAAGCTGGTATTCCTGTAAAGGTCAATGGCATCCGTATGAATGCATTAGAAATAATGGAAACCCTTAATAAAATCGGTGGCAATCACGCTATTGGCACAGTGGATTTAGTCGAAAATAGAATCGTAGGTATGAAATCAAGAGGTATTTACGAAACACCCGGTGGCACATTGTTATACAAAGCTCACGAAGCGCTTGAACATTTGTGTCTCGATAGAGATACCTACAGCTTCAAATCTACGGTTGCTATCAAATTTGCAGACTTGCTTTACAACGGTCAATGGTTCAGTCCCCTCAGAGAAGCGCTCTCTCAATTTGTAGACAGCACTCAAGAAACAGTTACTGGTAGCGTGAAGATGAAGCTATACAAAGGCAACTGCACACTTGCAGGCACAACATCTGCATACGCACTTTACAACGCTTCAATTTCAAGTTTCACCACTGGTGATTTGTACAATCATCATGACGCAGAAGGTTTCATTAATCTATACGGTCTCCCTATGACTGTAAGGGCTTTAATGAAGAGAGCTGAAGGCAAAGTCGAAAAAGCGACACCATTTCCAGATGCCGATAGAGGGAATCAAGAGATCCGATAAATCACGTATTCATTATTAAAATTGAAATGCACTTAAATATAAATTGAAATGCATGGCTAAATGCAAAGAGGATAAATATTTATGGAAAAATTATGGAACGGTAGATTTTCTAAATCTACCGCTTTACTCACCGAAAAATTTAATGCTTCAATTGGTTTTGATTATAAACTCTACCCTTATGACATACTAGGAAGCTACTACCATGTGGAAATGCTTGCAAAACAAAGTATTGTATCCACCGATGAAGCGATTCAGGTACAAAAAGGCTTAATGGAGATCTACCATCTGATTGAAACAGATCGCTTCGAGTTTAAAATAGCTCAAGAAGACATTCATATGAATATTGAAGCGCATCTGATCGATAAGATTGGAGATGCAGGTAAAAAACTGCATACGGGTAGAAGTCGAAATGATCAAGTCGCACTCGATATGAAGCTTTACACTAAAGATTGGCTTATTTCAATGTTAGATGCCCTAACATCTCTCATTGAAAAGATGAGTCAAATTGCAAATTCTAATTTAGAAACGATTATGCCTGGCTTCACGCATTTACAACAAGCCCAGCCGATAACACTTGCACATCATCTGCTCGCCTATGTGGAAATGCTTAAGAGAGATTATTCTCGTTTTGAGGATGCACTTGAGCGAATGGATGAAATGCCTTTAGGCGCTGGTGCTTTGGCATCGACCAGTTATCCAATTGACAGACAATATACCATGGAAAAACTGGGATTCAAGCGCATGACTTTAAACAGTTTAGACGCCGTTTCCGACAGAGATTATCTTCTGGACAGTTTAAGTGCTTCAAGTACTTTTATGATGCACTTAAGCAGACTCTGCGAAGAAATCATCCTTTGGAATTCTCAACTTTACAATTTCATCGATCTCGATGACGCTTACACGACAGGTAGCAGCATCATGCCACAGAAAAAAAATCCAGACATTCATGAATTGATCCGAGGCAAAACTGGAAGAACCTATGGTAATCTCATTCAGCTTTTAACCGTCATGAAAGGGCTCCCGCTTGCGTATAACAAAGACATGCAAGAGGATAAGGAACTCTTCATGAGCACCGCTGAACAAATGATTGATGTGATTGAGATTCTTGGCGAGACCCTTATTACAGCACAGTTTAACAAAGAGATTATGTATGAGGCCACTTTAAAAGGTTACACCGAGGCCACTGATCTCGCAGATTATCTCGTAAAAAAAGGCATTAGTTTTAGAGATAGTCACCACATCATCGGACAAATTGTGGGCTATGCCTCTAAGGCGAATTTGGCACTTAAAGACATCCCCTTAGAAGCGTATCAGAGTTACTCTGAGGTGTTTGAGCAAGATCTGTATGAAGTCATTAAACTCGAGCATATCATCGCCTCTAAAGCACATGTGGGCGGTCCAGCACCTTCTGCTTGTGCATCGCATCTAGATCAAGTTCAGTTATGGCTCAGTGTAAAAGAAGAGATGCGCAAAACTTACGTATCCCCTATTGGATTGCTCAATGCACTGAAGTAACCTTAAATTTTTAATTTTTTAGAATCAAGACGCTGTCAGAAAGCGCTATAATTGGACTACGCAACTCAAAAAAAAACAAAAGTTTCCTCAATTATAATCCTTTTAACCTAAAAGCCGAGAAGTCTCCTTCCTCTTAGCCTTCCTTGCTCAGGGAGTGAGAGCGTAGGTGGGAGATGAATCGGTGGTTTTTGCCTTTGAAATATGCTGCAGAAAATGCTATAATGTAATCAGTAGTAGTATACAAAGGAGGTTGGAAATAAATGAAAATGGATAATAATAATCATTCAGTGTTTTTGATGTATTATCATCTTGTGCTAGTAATCAAATATAGACGAATGGTCCTTGACGATGCAGTATCTGAAAGAGCTAAAGAAATATTCGAATATATCGCAAAAAATTACAATATAACATTGYTAGAGTGGAATCACGACAGTGACCATATTCAYATACTGTTCAAGGCACACCCAAATAGTGAATTATCRAAGTTTATTAATGCTTATAAAAGTGCGAGYTCAAGRCTACTCAAAAATGAATTTCAGTCAATTCGTAAAAAATTATGGAAAGAATATTTTTGGTCAAGAAGTTATTGTTTACTTACAACTGGTGGCGCACCCCTTGAAGTCATCAAGAAATATATAGAAAGTCAAGGTGAAAAGCATTGAATAAAGCGTTCAAATTTAGAATATATCCAAATTCAGAACAAGAAGTGCTCATAGGTAAGACTTTTGGTTGTGTGCGTTTTATCTACAATAAAATGCTAGGCGATAAAATAGAATATTACAAGAGGACAAATCAAAAACTGAAAAATACCCCCGCACAATATAAAGCAGAATTTGAATGGCTAAGAGAAGTCGACAGTCTAGCACTTGCTAATGCSCAAATGAATTTGCAAACAGCCTATAACAACTTTTTTAGAAAGCCTAAAACAGGATTTCCTAAATTCAAGTCAAAACGAAATAATAACAAAAGTTATACAACTAATTTTGTAAATGGAAATATCAAGTTAGAAAATGGTTGTATTGTTTTACCAAAGCTTAAAGCTGTGAAAATCAAACAGCACCGAGCTATTCCTAAAGAATACAAACTTAAAGCTGTAACGGTAAGTCAAACTGCAACTGGGAAGTATTTTGCAAGTATCTTATATGAATATGAAGTGACTATAGAAACAGTTCAGCCTAAAACATTCTTAGGGTTAGATTTTTCCATGAAAGCACTTTTTCTATCTTCCGATGGCATATCAGCAGAGTATCCTAGRTATTACAGACAGTTGCTAGAACAACTCAAACGCGAACAAAAAAAGCTATCTCTGTGCCAAAAGGGCAGTAAAAATCGTAACAARCAAAGAATAAAAGTAGCGAAAATTCATGAGAAAGTGACGAACCAACGAAAAGACTTTTTACACAAGCAGTCAAAGCAGATCGCCGATGCTGTTGATGCGGTGTGTATTGAAGATTTGGACATGAAGGTGATGTCACAAGCGTTGAATTTTGGTAAAAGTGTTATGGATAATGGGTTTGGGATGTTCGTGTCTATGCTTAATTACAAGTTGATGGAACAAGGRAAACACCTCGTCAAAATTGACAAATGGTTTCCAAGTTCTAAAAAGTGTAGTGTTTGCGGGATAGTGAAGAAAACATTATTGCTTTCAGAGCGGACATATCATTGCGAAGATTGTGGCATGACAATGGATAGGGATTACAATGCAAGTATAAATATCAAAACKGAAGGTATACGCTTATTATTAGGGTAAACGAACTCATMGAACCGTGGGRCACACGGGGATAGCTTGCTTATGCTGTAGCCGTTAGGCTACTCGAACAAGAAGCCCCCACTTCTTCAAGTGGTGGGAGTATGTCACAGTTTGCTTATACACTTAAAAAGAGATTCGTTGAAACATATGGCAAATCAATTCTTTTTCAAGAGGAACGCTATTATCTATTTCCAACACCAGAGGTGATTGTAAATCTGAGTGTAGATGATTTAAAAAAGCTTCAATTCACAGGCCGTAAAGCTGAATATGTCATAGGGATTGCAAAATTGTTTTGTCAGGGGGAACTCGGTGAAAAAGAATTGAGAGAAATGGATTACTATGCCGAATTGAAGCGTAAATTTTTGAAAGTGAGAGGTATTGGAAACTGGACAGCGGATTATATCATGCTTAAATGTCTTAATATTAACGAAGCATTTCCCATTGCAGATGTAGGCATTCATAATGCACTTAAAGGCATCTTAAATTTAGCTCAAAAGCCAACGATTGAAGCGATTGAAATGATGTCAAAAGCTTGGGAAGGCAACGAGGCGTACATGACTTTTTATCTATGGAGGTATTTATATGACTGATTTTTATAGAGATGAAATGGAAACCCCTTTTGGAATCATAGAAATTATAAGCGAATCACCATATTTACTTAGGATTGATATCCTCAGAACAACAGAGGGTGAAAGACCTATCAATCCCAATGAAATCACAGAAAAGACTAAAAGACAATTGGATGAATATTTTGAAGGCAAACGCGTAGACTTTGACCTACCGCTTTCACCGCAAGGCACTGCATACCAAAAAAAAGTGTGGCAATATTTACTGGAGATTCCTTATGGCGTGACGATATCCTACAAGACATTGGCTTGTTGGACTGGCAATGAAAATGCGTCTAGGGCTGTGGGACATGCCAATAGTAAAAATCCAATTATGATTGTCATCCCTTGTCACCGTGTGATTGGAAAGAATGGCACTCTAACGGGATATGCAGGAGGCCTTGATGTTAAGCAATGGCTCATTGAACATGAACAAAAATTTGCCAATCTATAGAGGCTGTGATAATATCTCCTCAAGGGTTACGAAGTTAGCGAAGCGGACTGAGTATACGCTTTGATAAGCCGTTGATGATTACTTGATGGCTATAAAATTGAGAATGGAGATTGTTTATGTTTAAATTACCAAATTGCCCTAAATGCAACTGTGAATATACCTATGAAATGGGATCGGTTTATGTTTGCCCAGAATGCGCGTATGAATGGGCAATTGAACCCGTAGAGGGTGCTGAAACAGATGAGAAAATAATCAAAGATGCCAATGGCAATGTTCTATCAGATGGGGACTCTGTTACGGTTATTAAAGATTTAAAAGTTAAAGGGAGTTCATCTGTGCTTAAAATAGGCACAAAGGTTAAAAATATTAGACTTGTTGAAGGGGATCACGATATTGATTGTAAAATCGATGGATTTGGTGCTATGAAATTAAAATCGGAATTCGTTAAAAAAATATAATCTGTCCTTCTTTTTGATGCACGTGGAGTGTATTTTGAGACTGGAAAGGGTTAAAAAATAAGAGTGTGAGAAATGGCAGTGATGTGGCTGTGAATTTTGTGATGGTTGAAACCTAGTGAAATATTGGCAAACAAATTTGCGAAGCACAAGGAAACAATGATCGTGCTGAATATGGTAAAGGTTTATTGAAATACCTTTCTGAAAAATTGACTGATGAATTTGGAAAAGGCTTTACCATGACAAATTTGAGCGATATGCGTCAGTTTTACATAGCGTTTCCAAATTATCACGCACTGCATGATGAATTGAGCTGGACACATTATAGGATACTATTAAAAGTTGAAGATGTAAAAGCAAGACAATTTTATCTTGACGCATGTTCAAAATCCAATTGGAGTACAAGGCAACTTGAACGTCAGATTAATTCTTTTTATTTTCAACGGCTTTTATCAAGTCAAGATAAGGATAGTGTAAGAAACGAAATTCAAACACTTGAAAAGGGTGTTGATGTTAAAGACATCCTAAGAGCCCCCTATGTACTTCAATTTTTAGGACTTGAGCAGACTCCGAATCTTTATGAAAAAGACATAGAAAAAGGCTTAATTGATCATGCTTTACTCTATGAACCAACGCGCCAAGGTGTTACCTAGATTCCAAGAGTCTTTTTCTTCTATGTTCCCGCATCCAAGACAAAGTTCGGTTACAATGATGGACAATAGAATATACAGCAATACTGATCTTGCAAACCTGTTGATGGAAGCTGATCAAAAGAAAAATCTTATAGAAGCTGTAACGGCAGCATTAGTATGATAATGGCTGTTGCTGATCTAAACAATTAGATTCGCAACAGCTCTTTTAATGTGATGTTGGGATTCGTATATTGGTAATCGGTTTTGGGCTTCATGTGCTTAAATCGGATGGCTTCTTCGGGGCAATGATGTAGGCAAGAAAAGCACATCTCACATTTGTGATTCATTTGTGGATAGGTTGAAGATGTAGTAATGTTATCCACAGGACACACTTTTGAGCATAGACCACAGTTGGTACACTTCGCTTTATCAATATTAAGTTTATTAAATTCGAGGTAAGAAGTACTCAATTTTTGCATGAAACTACTGACAAGATGTGTGGCGATTTTTTGCGTTGGTAATTTACCTTTTTCATGATTCAGTAAGGACTGAATGGTTTTATCAATTTCGTGATCTGCATCTGTGAGCATTTGAGGCATTTTTGCCTTAGGTGTTGGGAAGATAATACTATTATCAGGCAGTACAAATGAAAAGGTACTTGAAACGCCGATATGACGTGCGTTCAAAATAGAAGTACAATTGGCAAGTGCATTGCCACCACCAGCACCATAATTGGCAATGAGAAATACATAGGGCTGATCTGAGAGTTCGATTTTTTCAAGAAAACGCTTCACAATTTTAGGGGCATCGTAAAAATAAACGGGAAATACAATACCAATATTTTGTGCGTTTGTCTTTACAGGGCTTTCTAAATTTAGAGAACCGATGGGGATCAACTTTGAATCTGAAAAAGAATGCGCGATTTTTTTAGCAATATAATAGGTGTTTCCTGTTCCTGAGAAATAGTAGAGTTCTGTACTCATATAACCTCCTTGTGCATTTAAATGCACGTATAATTTAGAAAATAAAGCGAATAAATCGCTCAATTTTGTAATGCAATGTTTAATCTTGTGGATCCTCTAAATAATTTTTGTAAGTCAAATGGTGTTCGTATAAATAATCATAAGTGTCATCACAGGTGTTTTTCAGAACAACTTTTATATCTGAAACCACGGCTTCCATCTTATAGAGAAAAGCCATTCCATCTAATTGATAATAATGATGTCTTGAAATTACGGTAAGAATTAAAAGGCCTTCTTCTTTCATCATTTTAAGATGTTTTGAGATCACAGAGCGATCTTGTGGAAAATGCTCCGAAATGGTGCTGATATCAGCAGGCCCGTTTAAAGCCAAAAACTTAATAATTTCCATCCGAATATTCTCACCAAGAATCTTGAAAATATCTTGTTGAAAAAGCTTATTCATTTGTTCAGGCGTTATCGCATTTTTTTCACAGTTTTCTCTTTTCATAATCGTATTATATATGCATTTATATGCACGTGTCAATGATTTGTTTTGAATAAGCGGGTTGATTCTATGGATACCCTAAAAGGTTCTTTTTAGAAGGGGATTGTGTGCTTAAAATTTGTTATAATGATAAAGAAATGTGCATAAACTTGATGAGGTGCGAAGATGAAAGTAGAAAGATTATTAAATATACTCATGTATTTAATCAACCGTAAAAAAGTCTCAGCAAATGCCTTAGCAGAACATTTTGACGTTTCTAAACGGACGATTCAAAGAGATATCGATCACTTGACACTTGCAGGGATACCCATATATTCGGAGATTGGAAGAGGTGGCGGCTATCAACTAATGGAGCATTTTAAAATGGACAAAAGCTATCTAAATGCATCTGAATCAAATCTTCTTTACACTTTTTTAGCAGATATAGAAAGAACGACGCCAAGTGATGAAATTCAAACTACATGTAATAAACTCATGGCACTTTTTCCTAAAGATACAGACAATGATAGACTCATTATCCAAATGATGCCCCAATTCAATCAAGAAAATTTTAGTGTGGTGTTTAAACAGTTAACGAAAGCGAGAGCTGAACACTTAAAAGTGACTATTGCAAAAAGCGCTTCAAAATAACATTTGAGCTATTTTAGATACTTCAAGTCATAAAGAGTGACATACAGTTGTCGTCATTTATAAATTAAAATGAATTAAGAGTCTAAATAGATTCATTATTTTTAAAGGAGAACGATCATGAAAATATGTCAAATATGTTTTGGAGAACTCAAATATGTTTGAATCTAGATGTGGTGTGCGCTGTGATATTTGTGAGCGCAAGGAACAAGTAAACTGTAAAGGGTGCACTAAAATGTCTGCGCCATTTTGGGGTGGAAAATGCGGTGTAAAATCGTGTTGTGAAGAAAAAGGCCATAATCATTGTGGCGAGTGTGACACGTTCCCATGTGAAATGCTTAGCAACATGGGGGTGGCACAAGGGTTTGATCCGTTACCCAAGATTGAGCAGTGTAAAAAATGGAAGTGTGAAAGTTGAAAGACTCTAATCAGTCTTTTGAATAAAACCAGACAGTTTAAGCCAATGTGGCATCTGTCTGGTTTTTATTTTTAAAATTGATATAATGAGAAGAAAAGGTCATCATGATTAGAACATAAAATAGGAGTGTTACCATGACAAAAAAGGCAAAAGAAATTAAGATCAATGTACCTCAAATACCTAAGAGTCTCCATGCAGTCAGTGTAGATGAAATTGGTTTTGAATCAGAAGAACTGATTGAATCCATAGATTGTTTTGAGGGGCGGTTAGAAAATCAAGAAAAGGATTGTGTCTACATTCGAAAATCTATTTTTAAAGATATTTCATTCAAGGGAACGCGGTTTCATAGACTGGATCTTCAAGATGTGATCTTCGAGAATTGTGATTTTTCAAATGTGGATTTTACGGATAGTATTATTCATAAAACGGTTTTTAAGGGCTGCAAGATTACAGGTGCCAATTTTAGCAATACGACTTTAATGAATGTCAAATTAGAAAATTGTAATGGTAAATATGCCAACTTTAGATTTGCGCAAATTAAAAAATCGGCATTTGAAAATTCGAATCTGGACTTATCCGATTATCAAAATGCCGTATTTGATGAAGTGTGGTTAGAAAAAACCAGTTTTAGAGAAAGCCAGTGTTCAGGGGCCAAACTCAACGGCCTTGATTTTAGAACGTGCGATATAGAAGGCTTAGGTGCTCGAATAGAAGATTTAAAAGGTATTGTTATCACGGCTGTTCAAGCGGTGTCTATTGCTAGAATTTTGGGCGTTGTCATCAAAGATTAAATAAGTTGCTATTTTCAATTAGAGATTCCTGAAACATATGAGTCTTATTATGCTGTTCTTAAATGTGGATAAGTTCACCATCAGCTGGAATTATAAACGAGCCCTCTATATTGTCTGAATGTGAGATCAGATAATCTTTTAGATTTGTTCTTGTTGTAAGGCAGTGATTAAGCGCTTCGAGATGTGTACAAATAAGAGTGGCTTTAGATGCTCTAAGGCGAATCGATTGAACATCTTCCGGTGTCAATGTGATGGGATCGCCCACATTAAAACGTGCACCACCAGTAAAAGCAAGAATAAGTTCAGGTTTATAGTCGTCTAGTGTTTGAGCAATTGCATCATAGTAAATGGTATCCCCAGTGAGATATAACGTCGGTTGATGAGAGCACTTGAGAATATAACCAGAGCTGGTGCCCATAAGATTTGCAATTTCTCCTGTACCATGTTGCCCAGGCACTCTTGTAATTTCAACGTTGCCAATCGTGATAGAGGTCTCTATGGGATAAAGATTGTGAAAGCCCATGGCTTTAAATTTAGAAGTATCTTGAGGCTGACATATTAAGCCCATGTCTTTTGGAAGAAGATGCTCTGCATAATCATCAAAATGATCCTGATGGGAATGTGTTACTAGGCAAAAATTGGGAAATTCAATTTGATCAAGTTTTATGGGAAAATCAACTCTTGGATTGCGGTACTCATTCGGACTGCTTTGAATGGGTGGCTTATCTTCTTTTGGCGCCAGCATAGGGTCGAGTAAAAAAGTGAAGTCACTGTAAGTTAACAGGCCAGTGGCATGTCTAAAATGTTTATAAATCATTCTATTCCTCCTAAGTCGTTGTAAAAGCCTTCTGATTTGATAAAATAAAAGTGTTACATAAGTATATTTTATTGTATGATCCGATTCTGATAAAGAGGCTTGTGAAAATGATGAAGGTTGTTTGTTTTCAGAGTGAAAGGATATAAGGTATATAGGTATGTTGAAAGGATATGAAAATGATATTAGATACCATAGATGAAAAATTGATTGCACTTTTAAGAGAAAATTCGAAATTGAGTTATAAAATATTAGGTGAAAAGGTTCATATGACAGGTCAAGCTGTGGGACTTCGCGTGAAACGGCTTGAAGATGAAGGCGTCATCAAGCGTTATATGATAGATACAAGTGCTAAAGAAATGGGAACGCTGATTGCTTATGTTACCTTGACGATGAAGACTCAGGAACATCAGAAGGTTAAATCATTTGTGATGCAGCATTCTGAAATTATAGAAGCATCACGAATCAGTGGAGAAGGCTGTTATCTTTTTAAATGCGAGTTTAAAGATCACGAGTCACTTAATGCATTTTGTGATGGCGTTCTTCTATTTGCAAATTATAGAGTCAATATTGCCACGGATCGGATTAAATGATTAGAGAATGCAGTAGAAATAAATGTGGATAAAAATTTTAGATAAAGACTTTTAGGATAAGGATTCTTAAGATGAGGAATGGGAGGTAGACAGATGCAAGTATTAAAAGTAGGCATTATAGGATACGGTCTTTCTGGTAGGGTTTTCCATGGCGCGGTCATAAAAGGCGTGGATGGGTTTGAGGTCACCAAGATCGTCACTTCCGATCCGGTTAAGAAAGCGCAAGCACTTGTAGATTTTCAAGGTGCTGAGGTTGTGGCGTCGGCTCAGGAAGTTATGGATGATCCTCAGATCGATTTAGTGATCGTGTGCACACCTAATACAAGCCACAAGCCTTTGGCAGAAGAAGCACTTCGCAAGGGCAAACATGTGGTGATTGAAAAGCCATTTACAGTGACACTTGAAGATGCTGTTGAACTCATGGTGGTCGCTAAGGAAATGAATAAATGCTTATCCGTGTATCAAAATCGTCGATTTGACAGTGATTTTAAAACGTTAAAGCGCGTTATAAATGAAAATAGACTAGGTCGCATAGTAGAATTTGAATCTCATTTTGATCGATTTAGAAACCAGTTTAAAGGCAATGCTTGGCGAGAAGATGCGCATCCGGGGTCTGGTACATTGTATGACTTGGGATCACATTTAATAGATCAAGCGCTCTGTCTCTTTGGACTTCCAAATGAAGTTTATGGTGATATAAGATCTCAACGACGTGGGGTTGTTGACGATCAATTCGAAGTGATTTTATATTACGATGAACTCAAAGTGACTCTAAAGGCAGGGAATTTGGTCAAAGAACCCTGGCCGCGTTATATGCTCATCGGCACAGAGGGAACATTTGTGAAATATGGCTTAGATATACAAGAGTCTGCATTAAGGGAAGGTGCAATTCCTTCTAAAGGTCAATGGGGTCAGGAACCAGAACCGCTTTATGGTATTTTAAATACGCTAGAGTCAAGAGAGACGGTTATCAGTGAAAAAGGTGATTATCGTGAGTACTATCAGGCGATTTATGAGTCAATCGTAAACAATGCGCCTCTCCCTGTAACGGCTGAAGAAGGCGCAAATGTTATCAAAATTATACAGGCCGCAATTGAGAGTGATCGCCTAAAGCGACGTGTAGAGTTATAAAACTAAGTTCTATAGAATTTTATAGAATTGAGTTCTATAGAACCGTAACACGCTTTAATGAGTAACTTTCATATATTTTTTCAATTATAATTTTTTCTAGAATTTCGACCAGATGGTAGACTTCTTCATAGGAAACATAAAGTGCTACAGGTGCTAGGCGGATGACATTGGGTTCTCTATAGTCTGGAATGATGTTTAAATCCCTGAGTGCAAGGCTTATACGATAGCCTTCAGGATGTTCAAGACAGACATGGCCACCTCTTTGATGATCTGCTCTTGGATTGCCGATGGTATAGCCTAGAGCGGTTAATTTGCTATCGACAAGGGACATGAGATAAGCGGTGATATTCAAAGATTTTTCTCTAATGGCGTCCATACCAATCACATTAAATAGATCAAGCATGGCATCCAGTGGCGCCATGGATAAGATATGCGGTGTACCGAGTAGAAGACCGTTTGCATCATGATCTTGCTCAAAATCATGGCTTAATAGAAATTGTGTGTCGTCTTGATTCCCAAACCACCCTTTTAGGCCAGCACTGATACCAAAGTGTTTTCGGTTTATATACAGTCCTGCTACGGCACCAGGACCTCCGTTGAGATATTTATAAGAGCACCAGACGGCGAAGTCGGGTTTGGCCGCTTTAAAGTCATGTGGTACTGCACCAATGGAATGGGCGAGATCCCAACCGATGATGATGCCTTTTTCATGGGCAGCATCGGTTATTTTTTTTAAGTCAAGAAGTTGAGCGCTGCGATAGAGCACGGCGGGTAATAGAACTAAAGCAACATCCTCTTTAAAAGTGCCTATAATGGTTTCCACGTCTAAGGTACGACCATCTTCGCTTTGAATGGTAATTAGAGTTTCATCCACGCGATACCCTAAGAGTTCAATGATGCTTTTAGTGGCGTATATATCAGTGGGAAAATTGAGTGCATCTACAACGATTTTATATTTTGTGGTTGTGGGTTTATAGAAAGTTGCAAGTGCTTGGTGAATGTTAGAAGTAATACTACCCATAATGGCGATCTCATCAGAGTCGGCGTTGAGTAGCGGCGCTAACTTTTCTGCAATGCGCCTAGAATAGTTAAAAAAACGACCATTTTGAGTGCCCCATATTTTAATACCTTCGTGTTTCCATACATCAAAAGCTTCTAAAAGACCTCTTTCGGCGTCTTTGGAGCAAAGGCCTAGAGAATTACCGTCCATATAGAGTTCACCCTCAGTTATATAAAAGTGATCTCGAATTTTAAATAGAGGGTCCTCGGCATCTAAACGTTTTGCAAACTCACGATCTGTTTCAAATAGTCTCTTCATATTCAACCTCCTGTTAGCTATTATCTATAAGTTAATGTTAACATTAAAGTCGTGTGATCTACCATACTAAAACGTCTTTATAGAGCTTAAAAAACCGACGTTTTGAATTGCTTTTGTGTTCAAAAGTTACAAGTCGTCAGAGCTTTAAAGGGCGATGTGTAAGCGGTGAGTGGAGTACAACTGAAGTCACCACATGGCACACTTTTGTAAGTTCAGATAAAAAGAGGTTCATTTCTTCAATGTTTGGCATACAGGCTTTTGCAAAGTAATTGGTTTTGCCAGTGACACAGTGAATTTCTATGATATAGGGGTTCGCTTTAAGCTGTTCCACGATTTGGTCACTACTGACTTTAAGATCACTGATGGTCATAAAAAAGACGACGTTTTGGCTCAACTTTTGAGTAGATAATAGTGTTGTAAATTTATCGATTACACCAGATTCTATGAGTTTTGAAAGCCTTTCGCTGACACTGGGTCTTGAGAGGTTTATTTTTTTTGAGAGTTCTGTGATGGAGATTCTAGAATTTTCTTGTAGAAGCCTGAGTATTTCATAATCTAAAGTATCCATAATGATCACCTCATTAATATATTTATGAATTGCGAGTTAGAGTGTCAAAATTCAAAAGCCAAAAGTTGAACAATCACCTACCAGATGATGTCGTTTACGGGGAGTACGCGATACAGCATAGGGTAGAGGGTTTATGCGAAACGGACGTTCATACTCTAACCGTTGCTCAAATTATATCATTTTATCGATCTGGAAGGAAATTATATAGAGTACTTTTGCTTTTAGATTGTTATAACCTTCAGGTAACCATTATTGACATATGCCCATAAAAGAGTACAATAAAATTGTAAAAGGGTATGTTTTGATGACTGTTGAGGCGTATGAGACTATCCGACTCAAAACACATATTTTTTATAAAAGAGGAGCCTAATTATGCATATTAAATGTCTGATAGAGAATACAACTCTGTATGATCGTTACGAAGCTGAACATGGTTTAAGTCTTTATATTAAAACTGAAAAGCATCATTTATTGTTTGATTTTGGAGCAAGTCCCCTTTTTATAAAAAATGCCAGTCAAATGGATGTGGATTTAGCACAAATTGACTTAGGCATTCTATCTCATGGACATTATGATCATGGCGGTGGATTGGAGGCATTTTTAAGATTGAATGAAACGGCAAAAATTTGTGTGAATCAGAAGGCTTTTGAAAAGCATTATTCAAAAAGAACAGAACAGGGTATCGTGAACATAGGTTTAGACAACAAATTAGCAGAAAATAATCAAATTTGTTATATTGGGGGAATGTTCGAAGTCGATGAAGAAATTCTCATTTTTTCAGATGTTAAGGATCAAAAATTAGTACCGAAGGGCAATCAATCTATGTTCATTGACAGCAAGGATGGCGCCTATCTTCCAGATGGGTTTTTACATGAGCAAAATTTGATTATTGAAGAAAATGGCAAAACTGTCCTCATAGCGGGTTGTGCTCATAGGGGCATTATTAATATTGTAAATCGGTCAGCTGATTATATTGGTAAAATGCCGGATGTAGTCATTGGTGGATTTCATCTTCATAGCAGAGAAGAGAGTCAATGTGAAACAGAAATGAGAATTGAACAATTGGGAGGGCTACTTCTTCAAACAGGTGCTCAATATTATACTTGTCATTGTACAGGCGTCAAAGCCTATGAAATTTTAAAAAATATCATGGGTGATAAAATGAATTATTTTTCCACAGGTCAAACAATAAATCTATAGATCTGATGAGCATAAGAAATGAGACGTGCTCAAAGAAGGTGATAGGATGGAAATAAATGAAAATATGTTTGGTAATTTAGGCAAAACAAAAGCGGACAGCTGTGATTGCCCGCATATTGTCACCATTTATTAGACAAGAGGGTTCATAAGTATCCTTATGAACAAGCCTAAAGAGATTTGCCTTTTTTAAGGGCGTTTAGCAAGCGTTATCGAGTAAAACCTAAAAATCCATTTTGACGACGTTGCTTGATTTCTTGTAGCCATCACATAAATAGGTAATTGCAATATAGTAAGTTTTACCTTTTTCAAATTTAGAAAAATCACCACTACCGTATAAGTCATCTTTGTTAATGGTGATGCTGTTGTCATCACGATCGGTAATATATTTGAAATAGCCATTATCGGGATACATAGGGGTGGTATCTGTTTGAGATGCCACTACTTTGTATCCTTGAAAACAATCTGATTGAGCAATTGTCCACTTAAGTTCAATCGAATCTCCCTTATTTTCTGCTTGGAGCGTCAATGCATTGTCTTGGTTATAATCGTTATTGCTTGTGCTTGGCGTATTTGGAATAGTGACAGTGATTACGTTGCTAGGGACTTTTTTATCTTTATAGACTGCAGTGATGCTGAAGTAGTACGTCTGTCCAGCTTCAAACTTGGAAAATTCGTTGCCGTCATATGAAGAACCCGCTTTAATCAATGCTGTGGTATTGTTTTTATCTGTAATCCATAAAGCGTACCCATTTTCAGGATAAGCAGGTGTACTGTCTGTTTTAGAAGCCACAACTTTGTAGCCTTCAAAATCTGGGTGCGTTATTTTATCCCATTTTAGAACAACGGCGCTATTGGTTTTGTTATTGCCATATGCGTTACCATTGCCATATGCGTTACCATTGCCATATGCGTTACCATTACCGTTGTTTCCAGCGCGGTCAAACTCATAGGAAAGTGTTGTAGCATAATAAGTTGCGTCAGGATTTGTGTTGACATCCTCATCAAAAGTAACTTTCTCCTCGCCATCAAAAGTAATTTTCTCGGCTTTGATAACATTCATAAGAAGTGAAGCCGCTTCAGCTCGCGTTAATGATCTCTGAGGATAGAAGTATTTCTGAGTGCCAATCGTTTCTCCGATCATCAAATTGTTGTTGATTGCAGAAGCGACAAAGACTCTGAGATTGTTGGAGATGCTGTTTTGATCCGCATAGAGAGATAAAACTGCTTCTGTATCCGTATTTTTATCTAGAGCTTTAATAAGTGCCACTGCCATGTCTTCTCTGACAGAAGCTTCATAGGGTTTGAACGCATAACCTGTAGTGGTTTTATAACCTGTTAAGAAATTCTTTGAGGCTTCTACATAGGGAATTGCCCAAGTTTCTGTGTTCATGTCTGAAAATGAAGACGTTGCATTTAAATTGATTTGGAGTTTTAAGGCTTTGACCATCATCGTCGCAAATTCCACTCGGTTTACTGTGTTGTTCGGTCTAAAGGTACCATCTGGATAGCCACTGATAATCCCATAGGTTTTCATAGTCTTAATAGCGTCATAAGCATAATGTGTCGAATTGATATCTGAAAATATGATTTCATCCGTGTTGGTTGTGGCAAAAACTGGGATGCACATAGAAATAGCCAGCACTAAAATGAGTGCCGATTTAAAAAAAGTTTTCATGTTTCTCCTCCTTTGGTATTGCCAGGGGATCATAAGCGCTTGGCAATAATGTATGTTTCTAAATACATTATATCAGTGGCGAGGTTCATAAAGCGTAAAGTCATCGTAACGTAATCATCGCTTAACACATCTGAAATGAAGCTTGGGCCTACTCAAACCACTGTACTAAGAGGATCTGGGCTCATAGTACTAGCAGGTCTCCCAAATTTAAAATCGATGGTTTTGACCGCACGAAATGTCCTGTATCCATTTATTTTTTAGTTTATAATAAAGAGGACCGGTCAATAAATACAGGAGGTTTCAAAGGTGAAATTTTATCTTCAAAAATCAATTGAGTTCATAGACGCTCATATTAGTGACCCTCTTAATCTAGACCTAATCGCAGATCATGTTGGATTTTCAAAGTTTTATTTAAACCATATGTTCAACATATACACAGGGCTTTCGATCATGGCGTATGTTAGAAAAAAGAAACTGGAGTATGCACTGGATGAACTGAAAACAGATAAGCGCATTGTGGACATTGCACTTGACATTGGTTATGCCTCTGAACGTGCTTTTTCAAGGGCGATTTATAACGCTTATGGACATTCTCCAAATTATTTTAGGAAAAAAGAGGTTTTAAAAACAAGGCGTCTAGTGATCTATGATTTGAACTTAAGCGCCAATGAAGAGCGAATACTTGCGAATTTCCCTCCAGGTTTTGAAACAGTAACACAAAATTTGACTGCGGAAGGTATTAAAAAGATGAAAAAGTATTTAAGTGACGTAAGATATGAGCTTATGGATAAAATGGTGGTGTTCAGTGGCACAATGATTGGCAATGAACCAGAAGATGCCATCATAGGGCTTATGAATCAATTTGCAAAAACCTATGACATAACACCCCTTAGAGCGTTTGGATTTGATGTTCCTGTTGAAGGTAGCGAGGATGTCACGAGGTTTAGAGGTTATGAATATTGGCTTTCTGTTGATGAATCCATGCTAGATAAACTACCAAGTCCAGATGCAACAGAAATTGAATTTGAGGGAACTCAGATTAAGGTCAAGCGCATCCCCGCTTATCGCTATGCAGCTTTGAGAATTGAAGATCCAATGCTTGATCCCTTTGAGCGCATAGGAACGGGATGGCAATATCTAGTGAGCTGGCTTGAAGATCATGAGTTTAAAGCGCCTGATTTTGTCAGATGTGATCTGGCAAATTGTCTTGAGGAAGTCAAGGAAATAGGTGGTGTAACCGTTATGGATATTTATGTGCCAGTGGACACGCAATAAAGACTGTAAAGAAGATAGAAACTCCGTTTGTTGTCTGCGAGCGGAGTTTCTGTTGTATACAAGAGATGTTGACATTGTTAGTTTTATTCATCTCATGTATAATGACACTAATCACATGTGAAATTCTTCTTATAACACTTGAGGAGATGTCCTCCACTTCTCAAAGTGGGGGTTCATATTCCTAATTCAGTGGGAGTCCAAACTCCCACTGAATGCAATCCGATAGGATTGTGCAAGTGTTACGAAGGTAGCGAAGCGGACTGAGTATACGCTTTGATGCGTTAATAAATGAAGCTCAAAAGCAAACATACATATATTGTAAAATGTGCATAAACAGAAAAGAGGGCATATGAAAGAGAAGTTTTTAATAGGTGAACTGGCAAAGATGTTTAATATCAGTACGGACACTTTAAGGCATTATGATCGTATAGGGCTTTTAAAACCAGAATGCGATCCCAATAATGATTACAGATACTATGATATTAGAAGCTTTTTCAAACTCAGTCGAATTCTCTTTTTTAAAAATTTAGACATTTCGCTAGAAGAGATTAACCGCTATATGAAACATAAGAATACGAGCAATTTGGTGAGTCTACTCAAGAAGAAAGAAGACGAAATTGACCATAAGATCAACAGGCTCATGAATCTGAAAAATAAAATCCAGACAAAACTTGAGTTACTTGAAAACATCAACAGCGAACTCGATGAAATGAAGATTAAAAGAATCCCCGCAAGACGAGGCATTTTTTTAGACATGAATGATGTGGAGAGTGACTATGAGATCAAGAAAGCGTTTAAGGCAAACGAACAGTATCTCAAGACCAGCTCGTGGCTGATTGAAGGTCAGATTTATACGTCTCTATCTAAGGAAAATATGGATCAAGGCATTTTTACGAGGTTTAGATATTTTATTGAAGTCGTTTCTGTGGATTCTGATCAATTATCTCAAACCATTGAAATTCCAGAGCAAGATTGTGCCTGTATCACTTTTGAAGGCCCTTATTGTGAGATGGCAAAGTACTATGCAGTGCTCACAAGCTGGATTTATGAAAATGGCTATGTCATCGCAGGAGACTCTATTGAAAAGAATATTGTGGATTATGATTTTTCGGATTCAGAATATGAATATGTCTCGGAGATACAGATTCCGATAAAAAGTGTGATCGATAATTCAGAAATATAACGGTTAGATCAACTTTCGACAGACAATGATTTTTTCAAAAAGTGCGTGTAATCACATCTTAAATAAACAAATGGCCTTATAATGAAAGAAAAACGGAGGTCGTTATGACAAATTATAAGACGTTTAAGCAAGGCAATTGGTCGGAAAATATAGATGTAAAAAATTTCATCAATCTTAACTATACACCTTATGAGGGCGATGATCAGTTTCTCGCAGGCAAAAGTGATAAGACAAAAGCGGTATGGCGCGAAGCAGAAGCGCTGATCAAAGAAGAGATTGAAAAGGGCATCATTGGTATCGAAACAAGTCTTTTTTCAGGGATAAATCAATACAAAGCGGGTTATTTGGACCGTGATAATGAAGTGATCGTAGGCTTTCAAACAGATGAGCCCTTAAAACGTATCATGAACCCCTATGGTGGTTTTAGAATGTTAGAATCATCGCTGGAAGCTTACGGCTATGAAATGCCAAGTGATATGTCCAACCATTTTCAGGCGTACAGAAAAACGCATAATCAAGGCGTGTTTGATGCTTATACAAGTGATATGAAACTTGCCAGAAGTGTGGGGCTCCTTACGGGCCTGCCAGATGCATATGGCCGTGGTCGAATTATCGGAGATTACAGAAGAATTGCACTATATGGTATAGATGCACTTATTAAGGATAAGCAAAAGGATTTTAAGGCACTGGAAGATGAGATGGCAACTGAAAAAATCATCTTATTGAGAGAAGAAATCACTGAGCAAATAAGAGCATTAAAAGAAATTAAAGCGATGGCAAGTGAGTATGGCGTGGATATTTCGGAGCCAGCTCAGAATGCTCAACAAGCTGTTCAATTTTTCTACTTTGGCTATTTGGCAGCGGTAAAAGAAAATAACGGTGCAGCAATGTCGCTCGGTAGAAATACCACTTTTTTAGATATTTACATCGAGCGAGATATCGCTTTAGGCTTATTAGATGAAGTTGGTGCTCAAGAATTGATTGATCAACTGGTGATCAAGCTCAGAATGGCGAGACATCTTAGAACGCCAGATTATAACACGCTTTTTGCTGGAGACCCCACTTGGGTTACAGAGTCAATCGGGGGTATGGGTGAAGATGGTAGGACACTTGTCACTAAAACAGCCTTTAGATTTTTAAACACACTTACAAATCTAGATCCAGCACCAGAACCAAACATGACAGTGCTTTGGTCAAAGGCATTACCAGAAACTTTTAAAACTTATTGTGCGAAAATGTCCATTCAAACGGGTGCTATACAGTATGAAAACGATGACCTTATGAGACCGATTTATGGTGATGATTATGGCATTGCCTGCTGCGTATCCCCAATGAGAATTGGTAAAGAAATGCAATTCTTTGGTGCCAGAGCAAATCTTGGAAAAGCGTTATTATACAGTATTAATCAAGGCTATGATGAACTTAAAAAAGACAAGTTGAATGCGCCAATCAAGGTTATAGACGGTATTGAGCCAATCAAAAACGATGTTTTAAACTATGATGAGGTCTATGCTTCTTATAAAAAAGTGCTTACAAAACTGGCAAGACTTTATGTCAACACCATGAATACCATCCACTTTATGCATGACAAATACGCTTATGAAAAAGGTCAAATGGCACTTCATGATACGCAGGTAGGGCGCTATATGGCATTTGGCGTAGCAGGTATTTCACTTGTGGCGGATTCGTTAAGTGCGATTAAACATGCGAAAGTTACGGCTGTTCGAGATGAAAATGGGATCACGACTGGATTTGATATCCAAGGCGACTACCCAATGTATGGGAACGACGATGATCGAGTTGATCTGATCGCTAAGGATATTGTCACTTTATTCAGCAATGAAATTCAAAAGCATAAGACTTATAGAGAGTCTTCTCAGACAATGTCTGTCCTGACAATCACTTCAAATGTGGTCTATGGTAAAAAAACAGGTGCAACACCAGATGGTCGATTGAAAGGGGAACCTTTTGCACCAGGGGCGAATCCGATGCACGGTAGAGATCACATGGGTGCACTTGCATCCCTTAATACGGTGGCAAAACTGCCTTTTGAGAACATCTGTCAAGATGGTATTTCAAACACATTTTCTATTGTGCCTGCGGCTCTTGGCAGAACGGAAGATGTGAAGTATAAAAACTTATACAGTATACTGGATGGCTATTTTACAAAAGGTGCATTTCACCTCAATGTAAATGTGCTATCGAGAGAATTACTCATAGATGCAATGAACAACCCTAGTAAATATCCAACGTTAACCATCCGTGTTTCAGGATATGCAGTACACTTTAACCGCTTGACAAAAGAGCAAAAGGAAGAAGTCATCAACCGTACTTTCCACGATCGGATGTAGATGAAAGAGGGGTGCCCTATGAAAACGACGAAAGAAGGTTTGCAAATCGAACTGGATTTAAATAACCATCACAATAGAGAGGTTTACAACACTGAAATTAGCGGTAGCCTCCATTCTATTGAAACCATGGGACTTGTGGATGGACCCGGCATTCGGACGCTCTTTTTTCTTCAAGGATGCCCGCTTAAATGTCAATATTGTCACAATCCAGATTCACAGCATTTTATGGGTTCAAAGCATATTACAGTGGCAGAAGTTGTTGAAATTGCAAATCGATATCGAGAGTATTATGAGGCTTCAGGTGGCGGCGTGACCTTCTCTGGAGGGGAACCTTTAATGCAAGGGGCTTTCTTGGCAAAAGCCTTAAAAGCCCTTAAAGATCAAGGGATCACCACTTGCGTGGACACCTCTGGATATGGCGTTAAAAAATATTATGCAGATATTTTGAGATACACGGATACACTTTTATTGGATATCAAGCATGTGACGGATGAACAGCATTTAAAATTGACAGGCAGAAATATGTCTGGTATTTTAAGCTTTATAGAAGCGCTTAAAGAAAATCGCTTTAAAGGCAATGTGGTGATCCGTCATGTGATGGTTCCAGGAGAGACGGATCATGTGAAGCATATGGAGCGCTTGCTTGAACTCATAGCACCCATTGAGAAAAACATTGAAAAAATAGAGATTTTACCGTATCATAAGAGTGGGATTGAAAAATATTCTCAATTAGGGTGGACATATGAACTTGAAAATGTCCCAGCTATGGATCCGGCGGTGGCAAGTGAATTTGAAGTGCTGATTAATCAGAAATTAAAAGTACGTCAGAAGTTGAAAAAAGCCGTTTCCTAATGAAACTTATGATAAAGATAGGATAAATATGGAAAAGATTATTCGATGCAATCGTGTCAATTGTATAAAATGTGGCAAGATGCTCTGCATTAACAATATCCCTTTGCTGTCGTCATTGACGGATGAGGAAGCAAGGCTTATCTCGCAAGGGGTTTCAAGTGATGCCTATAAAAAAGGCGATGTGATTTTTGCACAAGGTCAAAAAGCCAATAAACTGTACATTATTTGTTCAGGCAAAATGAAGATTTTTAAGAATTCACTTGATGGTAAAGAACAAATTTTATATATCCTGTCAGCAGGGGATTTTATCGGTGCCTTTAACTTGTTAAAAGAAGATGAATTTGATTTTAATGCAGTGGCGATTGAAGATACTCAAATCAGCACACTTGAGAAAGCAGAATTTGATAAAATCGTCATTACGAATCCTCAAATTACGCTTAAAATATTTGAAAAAGCTTATGAACGGATCATTAAGGCAGAGGCCTTAGTAGAAAGGCTTTCGAGCAAGAGTCCAGATGCTAAAATCGCAGGCTTACTCATCGATTTAGTGGAAGACTTTGGTCATAAAACTGAAAAGGGCATTTTACTGGAGCTGTCTATTAGTCGTGAAGAAATGGGAAGCTATGCAGGAATCACACGTGAGACGATGTCTAGAAAACTTCAACTCTTTCAAGAATTGGGCTTAATCCAGCTTGAAGGGGTCAAGAAAATTCTGATTTATGATGTCAATAAACTCAAGACGATGATATAAATAAAAGAAATGGGGTACTAGTTTCTAAAGGAGGATTTAACAATGGATCAAGTATTTTTAAAAATGAGTCCGTTGGGTTTCGTCTGGGAAACTCAGGACCCTTTTTTATATTGTGTGCACCATAGAGATGAATATCCCGAGGGCAATTCATCCCTTGGACCCAAAGCTTCTCTTGAAGGGCGAATTCTAGGCGAGGACTTTGATGAACGCAATCCGTGGAAGATGTATCATGGTAGAAATGTACCAGGATTTCCAGAACATCCCCATCGTGGTTTTGAAACGGTCACAATCGTTCTTGAAGGCCATGTAGATCATTTTGATTCGGCGGGCGCATCTGGTAGATATGGTGATGGTGACGTTCAGTGGATGACAGCGGGAAGCGGTCTCCAACATGCGGAGATGTTCCCTTTGATCAAAGAAGACGATCAAAATCCGCTTCACTTGTTTCAAATTTGGCTCAACTTGCCGAAGAAAGATAAATTTGTTGAGCCACACTATAAAATGCTTTGGCATGAGACCATTCCTAAAATTAAAAAAGTCGATGAAAGTGGCAATACATCTGAAATTATTTTAATTGCAGGCACATTTGACGGCGAGGTGGCAGTAAGTCCAACGCCAGATTCTTGGGCGGCAAAACCAGATCATAATCTCTCCATTTGGATTGTGAAGATGGATGCTGACGCGAAATTAATAATTGAAAACAGCTCAGAAACCATTAACCGAAGTCTATATCTCTATAAAGGGCATGAACTTATGGTGAATGAGTCCGTCCTTAAATCGAATCATTGTGGCCATCTAAAACCGTTAGAAACCATTGAAATTCAAAATGGTAAGGAAGCTTCCGAATGGCTGTTGCTTCAAAGTGAGCCGATCAACGAACCCGTGGTTCAGTATGGACCGTTTGTCATGAATACGGAACAAGAAATACAAGAGGCGTATCGGGATTATCGCAATACGCGATTTGGCGGCTGGCCATGGGAAAGACCTGATCCTGTGCACTCTAAAACCACACCTAGGTTTGCAAAATATGCAAATGGCATTGAACAATTTCCAAAATAGGTTAAATCTCAAAATCCCAAAATCCCATGTATGAGGGCGCGATGTAAGAAAGCGTTGATACGTGGGATTGTTTTTATCCACAAATACGGTGGATAAATTGTGGATAATCGAAAAAACAAAGTATATACATTGTATAATATGTTGTTGACTGAACACGTGAAGTCTTGTATTTACAGTGATTTCACAACCTTTTGAAGCGTCTATTGCTCATTTTGTGCATTTTTATGAACAAGATTTGTTTTAGTGGTTTCAAGGTTATGTGAATAGCAGATTTCCATACTGAGAGGTGCACTGGTAATCCCTAATTTTGTATACTAAAAACGCTATTGAACTCGAGGATGTTATCTGGTAGATATTTGATGAAAAATAAAATTTTAGTTTCATTAGTTGATAAAAACAGTCCTGAAATGCAACAACTTAAGAAAGCAATAAAGGACAATGATAGTAAGCACATGCACATCCGTTATATGGTTATTTTCAATCATCTGGAGGGTTACACAAACAAAGCAATTGCCAAAACTCAAAACCTTGTTGGACATACGGTTGGAACTTACGTTAAAGCATACAACCAAAACGGTCTTGAGGGTCTTCCTTGGGTAGAAGTACTGGTAAACCTAAGTTTCTTAATGACGATCAAGAAAAAAAGCTATTTGAAGTAGTCACAACCAAAACACCTAACGAAGTGGGATTTGAAAACAGAAAGAATTGGGATTGCAATTTGATTGCTCATTGGATTTTGAATACTTATGGCGTAAAGCTTTTAGGAATACTAGACTATGAAACTGGGCGAATAATCTGCAGCGAAGAAGAGCGCTATGATGTTCATCCCTTTCTTCGATTCTTGTGAAAAGTTATGCAAAATTATCCTACTGGAAAAATTGTGATGATCCTTGATAATTCAAGGATTCATCATGCAAAACTACTGCACCCATTCTTGGAAAAGCATGCAGATAGGCTGACTTTAATGTACTTCCCCCTATAGTCTACAATCGAATTTAATCAAGGGACTCAGGGGGTGGTTAAAAAACGACAGGATCAACAATGCGTTTTTATCCATCTGTTCAAGCCATCAAATTAGTTGTTAGAGCGTTTATTAAGCGTGTGAATACAACTCCAGATGCAGTAATTCAAAGATTGTAATTTAAATTGTAATAACATTATCACGATTTATGTAGTTATTTGACAAAAATAACAAAATTAATTTTTAATTCCATCTGATGTAAATTATTATTCGCGATTTATATAGGTGATTTTTAAATGAACTGAATGTTATGTTCTTCATAACAACTTTACTCTAGCAGTTATATATAAGCGCGTAATTTCATATAAGAACGAAAGAAAAATAAAAAACCATAAGCCAATTAGAATTACTTTGGTTTATGGTTTTCTATGTAATAGTTTGCAGCCCGCAGCAAGACTCGGGTAGATTGACTAAGTTAATAAAAAAATATTTTGAATACATTTCTATATGAACCTGAATTTTACAATTATCTTTTGCTTTTTAAAAAATTTACAATTAGATAGATAATTCCTAATAATAAAGCAGTGTTAATTATTTGAAAAATAATAGTAGCCCAAAATGCCTCCATTATACAAACCTCCTTTAAGTTGACATATCTCTTAACAAGAGTATAATATAAATTGTGAGCTTTGTACATAGATTATATTTGATTCAAGGAGGATCAAAATGAAAAAAATATTAATATGTTTTTTATTGATTTTAACTCTTTCGGTTCCAGGCTTTGCTGATGGAAATAGCAGTACGGAAGTCATTGACACAAGTGCAATTAACCTAGAGAGAATCAATTTCTTGCCAGATGGTGTGACACCTATTGAAATCAATTCACAAAAAGAATTTGATGAATTTGTTAAAAAAGCAACTGCAGAAACATATACCAATAGCAAAAGTGTGATTAAAATCATTCCTAGGCTATATTCTGGATCAAGTACTAGCGTTTCTGTAAGTACATCTAAGCTTATGGGTGGTGTTATTTATTTAAATTTAAATGCAGTAATTGACGTTTATATCAATGGCAGTTTTGGACAAATAAATGGGTATAACGCATGGACCTCTTTGACTGGATATACGGTAGGGACCACATGGACAGAAAATTATATTAAGCCTAACATTTCAGCTGATAAACAATCGATAACTCTAACTTCATATGGAACACTCAAGCACTATCTTCTTATTAGTGGGGTTGTGGAAATGTGGAGTGAAGACACGAACATTTCTTTATCTTATCATTTATAGTCAAAACTATTTAAAAAGTATAACTTAAGAAATATAATTTAAAAAACAAAGTTTACATATTTAGCACCCTAAAATAAGGGTGCTTTTTATAATTAGAACACTTTGCACAATAAAAAATTCAGGGTATAGGGACGTTAACAAAAAAGTTTCACAATTGAAATAGTATGAAATCTTTTTAGTGCTATAATAAGTGCTATAAATGGAAGTGCCATTTAATTTTTAAATGAAAGGATGTTAAAGATGAGACAAGATGAAAGCAAAAAATATTTTATGATCAAGAAGTCTTTGGTTCTGTTCTTGGTTTTTATGTTGCCTTTATCAGCCTTTATGGGCGGCATATTAGGCGCAGGTTTCGTGACAAAATCAGAACCTCAAGGCGCAAGTGTGGTAACAGATTTGAATTTAACACCTATGAAAGTCAGCAGTATCGCGTTAGAAGGGGGTATCCCTGCTGTGGCAAAGACGGCAATGCCATCGGTAGTTGGCGTAGCCACAACTTCAATTCATGAAGATTGGTATTATGGCACATATAAAGGCGAAAGCGTTGGAACTGGCGTTATTGTCGACGAAAGAGGCTATATTCTTAC
Source organism: Fusibacter sp. 3D3 (assembly GCF_001748365.1). Taxonomy (GTDB): domain Bacteria; phylum Bacillota; class Clostridia; order Peptostreptococcales; family Acidaminobacteraceae; genus Fusibacter_A. Next base: position 108,930 of record NZ_BDHH01000012.1, read on the forward strand.
GAATTCTCATGTGGTGAACGATGGTAATGCAGAGGCAGTAAAGGTATTGCTCTATGATGGTACTTCAAAAAACGCGGAAATTCTTTGGAATGATGCCGTTTTAGATTTAGCCGTATTGAAAATTGAAGGCAAAAATCTGCCCGTGGCATCTCTAGGCAATTCGGATGATATCGTAGTAGGTGAAACGGCGATCGCCATAGGCAATCCGCTGGGCTTAACTTTTGAAAGAAGTGTCACTGCGGGCATTATCAGTGGCCTCGAGCGCACAATACCCGTAAATGAAAACTATAATATTGAAGGATTAGTACAAACAGATGCTTCTATTAATCCTGGAAATAGTGGCGGACCACTGCTCAACATTAAAGGAGAGGTCATAGGGATCAATACGGCTAAAGTACAATCGGGTGAGGGCCTTGGTTTTGCAATTCCCATCAATATTGCAAAGCCTATTGTAGATGAGTTTATTATGAAAGGTGAATTTACTAAAGTTTATCTAGGGATTAAGGGCGTAAACGTGTATCAATATATAAGGACTTATGGCAATGACTTAGGCACTGAAACAGGTGTTTATGTCTATGATGTCGTAAGTGATTCCCCAGCAAACTACGGTGGTATTATTTCTGGTGATGTGATCGTAAGCATTGGTGATACGCCTATAAATACAATTACCAAGTTGACGAGACAGTTATACAGTTATAGACCTGATGATGTCGTGCATGTAAAAGTCATTAGAGAAGGGAAACCGGTCGACTTGAAAGTGATTTTAAAAGGGGAACCACGCTAAAGGCGTTTAAAATTAAAGGTGTTTATTTTAGGTAAGATTTGGATTAAGACCTAAAAGAACACCTTTAGTTTATACATAAGCATTAATTATGCGTCGTCTAGATTAAACTGCTAGCCAATTCCAAACTTATCGATGAGGTTGCCATATAATTTACTCCAGAAGGTTTCTTGAAGAGGCATTTGGATCTGGTGGCATGTCACCATAGAACATGCATTTTGGTTTTTCAGAACTAAAAACTTCAGCATAATATTCTGAAGCTTCTTTTGATGTGCCTTGGAAATTTAAATATGCAATTACGGCCATGTTGTATCTCCTTTCAAATCGTGTTCTTAAATGCATTTGATTATAGGTCAGTAAAAAAATGATTATGCTTATATTATACCGAAGACTTTAAATTTAAAATATATACATTCAAAATGAAAGATATGAATAATTGCATTGCAAAATACAAATATGCAATCTTGTATAATATCCTAATGGGGATCAAATGCTTAAAAATACGCTGACAGCATGTATATAGCATTTTCAATGTGTTTAATACTTAACAAAGTTTTTGAAAAATGTCTTTAAGGGACAAACACAAAAAAACAAATGATAAAAAATGCATTCTAATGACTAAATATGTATCAAAAATGTATTGATATTTGCAAGAGAACGATATATAATATTCAAAATTATCGAAATTTTTAGAAAATAGCGTATGGTATTCAAAGTAATTTCATCTGTTACTTTTGAGGAGAGTGAAGAGGTCTCTAATTTTTGAACCTTTTTGCACTGTATACTGTATACGAAACGAATGTTTAGAGTTTAGGGGGTATTATTTATGAAATCAGTGGGGTTACCTGACCAACAGGGTTTATATCGTCCAGAGTTTGAAAAGGACAATTGTGGTGTCGGATTTGTGGCAAATATCAACGGCGATAAGAGCCATACGATTGTCAAGAAAGGTGTAGAAGTACTTGTCAATATGACGCATAGAGGTGCATCGGGATCAGATCCCAACACAGGTGATGGTGCGGGCATCATGTTCCAAATACCACATGAGTTCTTTGAAGGTATTTGTGAAGACAAGGGCATAGAACTTCCAAGAAGAGGTCTTTATGCGGTGGGGATGGTATTTTTACCAAAATCACCTGCGATCAGATATCAGTGTGAAGGCATATTAGAGCGCATTGTCATAGAAGAAGGCGCTTCAGTCCTCGGCTGGAGAACGGTGCCTACAGATAACAGAATGATCGGTGAAACAGCTCGTGGCACTGAGCCGAATATCAGACAAGTTTTTATAGGCCTTGGCAACCTTGAAAACCTAGAACTTTTTAAACAAAAGCTCTATATGATTCGAAAACGGACAGAAAACGAGGTTAAGACACTCGTCAAAAAAGGGACTGAATATTTTTATATCTGCAGTATGTCCAGTGACACGATTGTTTACAAAGGGCTTCTTTTGCCCGATCAGATTGGACCGTATTTCATAGATTTACAGGATGTGAATTTTAAAAGTGCCATTGCACTGGTGCATTCAAGATTTAGTACCAATACTTTTCCAACGTGGGATTTGGCGCATCCGTATAGATATGTGGCACATAATGGTGAAATTAATACCATTAGAGGCAATCGAAACTGGATGAACGCCAGAGAAGGGGTGTTAAAATCCAGTGTTTATGGTGCTGATTTCTCAAAGGTATTTCCGATTATAACGCCAAACGGCAGTGATTCGGCATCGCTTGACAATGTTTTTGAACTGCTTGTAAAACATGGAAATAGTAATGCAAAAGCCATGATGACGCTCATACCAGAGGCATGGGAGAATGATCAAACTATGAATGCTGAGCTCAAGGCCTTTTATGAAACAAACGGTTCATTAATTGAACCATGGGATGGGCCAGCAGCTGTATTCTTCTGTGATGGCATTCAGGTTGGGGCAACACTTGACCGCAATGGTCTTAGACCTGCTAAATACGTCATTACTAAAGGTGGTCTAATGGTCATGGCATCTGAACTTGGGGTTCTAAAATTCCGACCAGAAGACGTGCTTGAAAAGGGGAGATTAGAGCCTGGCAAGATGATGATCGTAGACACGGAAAAGGGCATGCTCTTTAAAAACGATGAGATCAAAGCTTCTGTTTTTTCGAAATATGCATATGAGGATATATTGAAAAAGGCTAAAGTTTGCTTGAGTGATCTCCCTGAAAATAAAGAAAACTACGTCCTCAGAGATGAAAACTTACTGGAGAAGCAAGCTGCCTTTGCCTACACCCTTGAAGATGTCAATCATGTGATCAAAGCCATGGCAGAGACTGGTAAGGAGCCACTTGGCTCCATGGGGAATGATGCACCGCTTGCCGTTTTATCAGACCAGACGCAGACTTTTTTTGCTTATTTTAGACAGCTGTTTGCACAGGTGACCAACCCACCGATTGATCCGATTAGAGAAAAAATAGTCATGTCGCTCATGAACTATATGGGAACGGAGTCAAGCTTTTTGGATGAAGCACCTAATTTTATGCCTTTTATCAGTCTAAAGACGCCTGTATTATCCAATGCTGAAACGCGCAAGATAAAAGCGCTCAGAAATGCACATTTTAATGCCACCAAGATTCCAATCACTTTTAAAGCAGACGAAGGCGTAGAGGGTTTTAAAAAAGCGTTAACTTTAATTTGCGAGAGGGCGTCAAGGCGTGTAAATGAAGGCTACAACCTACTTATTTTAAGCGATAAGAAAGTAGATGGTTATGAAGCGGCCATACCGAGTCTCTTGGCTGTATCAGCAGTACATCATCATCTCATTCATCAGAAGACTAGAACTAAAATATCAATCATCGTAGAAGCGGGAGATGTGAGAGAAACCACACACGTGGCACTTTTGATAGGCTATGGGGCAAGTGCAGTAAATCCATATCTCGCAATAGAAACGGCAAAAAATCTTGTAACGCAAGGCTTAGTCAAGGGCGTTACGGCAGAAGAAGCAGGTTATAATCTGATCAATTCACTTTCAAATGGTCTTCTTAAAATCTTATCCAAGATGGGCATTTGTACAGTACAATCTTATCAAGGTGCGCAAATATTTGAAGCCTTGGGACTCTGCGATAGTTTGGTAGAGCGCTATTTTCCTGGAACGCCTACGAGTATAGGAGGCTTGGGGATAGAAGAAATAGCGCGTGAGACACTTGAGACCCATGCTAAGGCATTTAATAGGCTTAGAAAACCCAGCTATGAACTTGAAATTGGAGGACAGCATGTGTGGCGTAGAGGTGGTGAGAGACATCTCTTTAATCCAGAGACGATCTATCTTCTACAGCAGGCCACGAGACAGGATGACTATGATCTTTACAAGCAATATGCATCGAAGATAAACGATCAATCCAAAGGCTTATTCACCTTGAGAGGTCTATTTGAACTCAAGGGGACTAGGGCCTCAGTGCCACTTGAAGAGGTTGAACCGGTAAGCGAAATTATAAAGCGGTTTTGCACGGGTGCTATGTCTTTCGGATCATTGAGTCAAGAAGTACATGAGACGATTGCCATCGCCATGAACCGATTGGGTGCTAGGAGTAACAGTGGTGAAGGCGGCGAGGATGATGCACGTTATGAAGTAGATTCAAGTGGTAATGATAAGAGAAGCGCTACAAAGCAAATTGCTTCTGCGCGTTTTGGTGTCAATACGAATTACATCATGCATGCTGATGAGCTCCAGATCAAAGTAGCTCAGGGCGCAAAACCCGGTGAAGGGGGGCATTTGCCAGGCAGTAAAGTCACTGTTCACATCGCAAAAGTGAGACATTCTACTCCGGGCATTGATTTAATATCACCACCTCCACACCATGATATTTACTCGATTGAAGATTTGGCACAGCTTATTTATGATTTAAAATCAACCAATCCCAAAGCTCGAATTAGTGTTAAATTGGTTTCTGAAGTGGGCATTGGGACCATTGCAGCGGGTGTGGCCAAAGCACATGCGGATATGATTGTCATCAGTGGTCACGATGGTGGCACCGGTGCATCCCCTTTATCTTCAATTAAGACAGCAGGTACGCCATGGGAGATTGGCCTTTCAGAAACACATCAAGTTCTTTTGCTCAATAATTTGAGAAGTCGCGTTAGACTTCAAACGGATGGGCAACTCAAGACGGGACGCGATGTGGTTGTAGCCACACTGCTCGGTGCAGAGGAATTTGGATTTGCGACGACGGCACTTGTGATTATGGGTTGCACAATGCTCAGACATTGTAATAAAAACAATTGTGATCTCGGCATTGCGACACAAGATCCAGAACTCAGAAAACATTTTTCTGGAAAACCAGAGCATTTAATGAATTTCATGCGTTTCATCGCACGTGAAACGCGTGAAATCATGGCAGAACTTGGCTTTAGAAATATAGATGAAATGGTGGGGCATATCGATGTCATCCATGTGAACAAAGAGATTAATCACTGGAAAGCAAAACATTTAAACTTCGATAAAATTTTATATAAACCGGATATGCCGCTGAGAATGAAACCCTACTGTGTGAAAGCCCAAGAACATGGTATTGAAAACAGCTTTGATCATAAACTGATCGAAATTTCAAAAAATGCAATTAAGCATAAAAGAGCTGTTAAAGGTGCCTTTGAGATTAAAAATACGCACCGATCGGTAGGCGCAATGCTATCGGGTAAAATTGTCAATGCACACGGTGCTGCAGGCCTTGATGAAGATACCATTCATTTGACATTCTATGGATCAGCTGGACAGAGCTTCGGTGCATTTGGAGCAAAGGGACTCACGATGATTCTTGAAGGTGAAGCCAATGACTATGTAGGCAAGGGCCTATCAGGGGCTAAAATCATCGTAAAACCCCCTAAAAATTCGACGTTTGATGCAGGAAACACTTACATTGCAGGGAATACGCTCTTATATGGTGCAACAGATGGTGAGGTTTATATCAATGGCTGTGTAGGCGAGCGGTTTGCTGTTAGAAATAGTGGTGCCACTGCTATTGTTGAAGGTATTGGCAACCATGGGCTAGAATATATGACAGGTGGTACGGTGATTATTTTGGGCAATACGGGCAAGAACTTTGCAGCAGGAATGTCTGGTGGTGAGGCTTTTGTTTATGATCCAGATCAAACGCTAAAAATGAAATGTAATCTTGAGATGGTGAAAATCTATGAACTTGGAGATGCAGAACAAGAAAGAGTCAAACAGTTGATTAGGAAGCACTATCTATATACGGATTCAAAAAGGGCGCTTGAAGTTTTAGACAACTGGAACGCGTGCGTAAAAGATTTCAAACAAGTCGTTTCGCCGATCTATAAACAAATTCTTGAAAAACAAAAGAATCAAAGTTCAGAAGACACTAAAACATCTAAACTTGAAGCCATTTCATAAAAAGGGGGAGACAAATGAAAGATATCATGCTTTTTAATGAAGAAAATCGTAAAAATTTCAAATTAAGACCTGTCTCTCAAAGACTTAAAGACAATAGAAGTGTCTATAAACCGCTTGATGAGGCGATCATGGCAGTACAAGCTGGAAGATGTATGACTTGTGGCACGACATTTTGCAGTTTTGGGTGTCCACTGGGTAATCTGATTTCGTATTGGAATGAGATGTCAGAAGCTTTAGACTGGAAACATGCCTATGACATGCTCAGTAGAACCAGTAATTTTCCTGAATTTACTTCAAGGGTATGCCCTGCTCTTTGTGAGGCGTCCTGTAATTTAGGGGTTAATCACGAACCCGTGTCCATAAGAGAAGTTGAATATACGATCATTGAACATGCTTTTAAGGCGGGGTGGGTAATGCCAAGAATTCCGAAGATGAAAACAGGCAAGAAGATTGCCATCATAGGTTCGGGACCAGCGGGACTTGCCGCTGCAGACGAACTCACTGCTGTAGGGCATGACTGTGTGGTATTTGAACGTAACGCTGAACCAGGGGGACTTATGCGTTACGGGATTCCAAACTTTAAACTTGAAAAAGAAGTGATTGATCGCCGAATTGATGTGATGAAAGCGGCAGGGGTGTCTTTTCAAATGAACACTTGTGTCGGGGAGGATGTCCTGCCTAATGCTTTGCTAAAAGACTATGACGTATTGGTGCTCACTGGAGGATCGACCATTCCAAGAGACTTAAATGTGGAGGGGCGAGATCTTAAAGGCGTATACTATGCTGTAGACTATCTTGAAAACCATACCAAGAGGCTTCATGATGTGGATACAGAGGGCACCGCAATTGATGCCCAGGACAAAAATGTCTTGGTAATCGGTGGAGGTGATACGGGTTCTGACTGCATCGGCACGGCGAATAGACAAGGTGCAAAATCTGTATACCAGATCGAAATTATGCCAAAGCCACCTATGGAAAGAGATGCGTCAACACCTTGGCCGCTTTATCCAAGGCTGCACAAAGAAACGTCTTCACACAAAGAAGGCTGTATTCAAAATTGGGAGATCAATACGAAGCAGATTTTGGGTGAGGAAAATGTGGAAAAAGTGGTTCTTGAGCGCATTGAATGGGTGAATGAAAATGGTCGTATGATCATGAAACCCATTGAAGATAGTGCATTTACTTTGGAAATTGACATGATTTTACTTGCCATGGGATTTGTTTCACCACAATATGAAGGGATGGTGGCATCTCTTGGACTGGCACTGGATTCTAGGGGGAATCTTTTGACAGATGAAAAATACCAAACTTCGGTGGAAGGTGTATTCTCTGCGGGGGATATGCGAAGTGGACAATCATTAGTCGTAAGGGCTATAAAAGAAGGTCGGGAAGTTGCAAAACATGTGGATGAATATCTCATGGGGGAAAGTTTTATTAAATAGGGTTATAAAATAGATAAGGAAAAGAGAAACAGTCAGTATGCTATGGGGGTAGTGTACAGGCTGTTTTTTGAGAAAGTTAGAGCTGGCGCTTGAAAAATGTACTTGTATATGATATTCTGAAATCGGACGATCGAAAATCGTCCGTAATCGGAGGTCGATTTTTATGTTTTTAGAGGGCGAAAACAAGAGTGTTGAGTACAAATTAGAATATTCTAAAACAATTTTAAAAACAGTATGTGCATTTGCTAATTTTCATGATGGTATAATCGTACTGGGCATAAGGGATGACGGCACAATTGTCGGTGTTGATAAGATCGATGAAATAAAACTCAATATAGAAAATGCTATAAATGATGCTATTATTCCAAAACCATATTATGAATTTGAAGTTCATTTAGTAAAAGCTTTAAAATTACTCGTCATTAGGGTCTATAAAGGCGATTATACACCCTATACGTACCAAAATAAAGCGTATATGCGAAGAGATACTTCGACAGTTCAGGTTGATGCTACTATGAATCAAAATTTGATTCTTGCTGGTCGAAATCTAGGGTTTGAAGATTTAATTTCAGCAGAGCAAAGCTTAACGTTTGATTACTTTAAGCAATTGATGAGAAAACAGCTTAAGATAACAACTTTGTCAGAGGATCTCTTAAAAACATTGGGGTTGATTGATAATAACCAATATAACAACGCAGCAGCACTAATTTCTGATGAAAATCCTTTGAAGAGTTCTGTTGTTCAATTGATAGCATTTTCAGATGCGACAGTGAATAGAATTAAAGATAAAGCAACTCTTGATTCGTATTCTTTGCTACAGCAGTTTGACAAATGTATGTCTTTTTATAGAAAACACATCAATATGGGCGAAATCATAGATTCTGCATACAGAAAGACTGTTGAAGATGTTCCGATAATTGCCTATAGAGAAGCCGTTGCAAATATGCTTGTCCATAGAGATTATTCTGTTGCTGTAGATGCTAGAATTGAAATATTTTCAGATAGAATAGAAGTTATATCTCCAGGAGGATTGCCAATAGGCTTGCTGAATGAAGAATTTATTGAAGGGAGAATATCAAAGGCAAGAAATCGTAAGATTGCTGATCTGTTTTTACGGCTTAAAATTATTGAGAAACTTGCAACAGGTATTCGTCGTATTAAAGAACAGTATATGGACCAAGATGTTAAACCACAGTTTTTGACCAGTGAAAATGCTGTTGTTATCATATTACCTTTTATGAAACAATCAAAGAAAGCGCATTTCAACGTTTCATTTGTAAAAGAAGATAGCTTTGAGGGGAAAGAAAATGAGATTTATCGCATCATAAGACAGAATCCAATGATTAAACGCGTGACGATTCAAAGCCTTATTAATCTTGAAAAATCTCAAACGATTGAATTGATCAATAAACTTAGAGCAGCTGGTAAAATTATAAAAGTTGGAAATGGGCCCGCCACAGGATATAAAATTTTAGAGTGAGCAGTATTATCTGCCGGAAGCAACCGAACGATATCCAATCGACCGGAAGTAGCCGAGACAGGTATCGTTTAAGGAACGATTATGCCACTGTATGATTTTACGAAACCCAATTGCATAAGCCAATAGAAAAAGTGTTATTTCAACACAGTTTTACGACTGTTATTCTGAAAAAAGTTGATTACATTTTAATTTCATATTAAAGCAAAAAAAGTTGTAACGCTTATGTTACAGCTTTTTTTATTTGATACAGTACCCGCATAGGGGATGACTGTAAACAAAATGCTCCAATTTAAACACTTTCATATTGTGCGGGAGGTCATAAAAACTTGGCATTGTCTTTGCAATTATAAAAGGTACCTGGCATTAAAAAAAATAGTTGGGAATTTACAGGAGGGCGTTATGGAGATAGGTAAGAACAGAACCGGTATTGTTTTGGCGATCACTGTACTTTGGGTCTTGATTACGATTTGTGGTTGGACTGGGCGATGGTTTGAGGGGTTGCTCATGGGGGTCTTGTTGATGTTATTGCATATGATGATGGGGGCAGCGCAAAATGGCAAGCTTGATAGGAAACTCTTTATGTATCCGTTGTTGACGTGGTTTGTGGTTTGGATCGCAGGATTTTTCTTTTCAAAGTATTATTCAGATTTATTTTTAAACATGGCACCGACTTTTAAGATTTTAGGTTTCCATCCTTCGTTTGCAGCGATTATCTTAGCTTACTGGATCGGTGGAGTATTGACATTGACACTGGGCCTTGTTAAGTTTGATGCGCTTTGGCTCTCGGATGAAAATTGGGATGCCTTTAAGCGAAAAATGGATCAATTAAATCAAAAGGAGGGTGCACATGAGTAGTAGTGTAAAATGGTTGGTTGTTATTTTTTCATTTGGCATGATTTTAGTCTCGTTTTTAATCGGGTGGGCTGCGAAGAAAAAAGCATCAGATGCGCAATCCTTCTTTGGTGGTACAGCATTATTTGGACCTGTAACCGTAGGGTTATCCACTGTGGCAGCAGTGGCAAGTGCTTTTGCAGTGGTGGGCGTACCAGGGCTTGTGTATTCGTTCGGGAATACAATGAATCTTTGGATGCTCTCATCCTGTGCTTTTGCGATGGCCTATCTCGCCATTGGAAAGAAAATAAGAGCAATGGCGGAAGTGGGGCCTATTGCAAGTTTGGGTGACATTGCTGATCTGAGATATGACAATCATCGTGGGATAAAAGCGCTTCTTTCGATGGTATTGTTCATAGGGGCCATTGCCTATTTAGCCTCACAAATCAGTGCTTGCTCGGCATTGTTTGGCCATTTACTCGGTTGGGACCCATATGTGGCGGGCTTTATCATCTTTGGGATCTTGACGCTTTATACGACACTTTCGGGTGAAGTGGGCGGCGTTTTAACACAAGCTTTCCAAGGCTTTATCATGGTGCTTGCGGGTCTTATCATGATCGTAGCATTTTTTGTAATGACAGGTGGATTTGGTGCCGTGGTTGATGTGGTGTCCATGACGCCAAGTACAACAGCAGTGGTTGATGGCGCAGAAGTTGTGAAGAATTTTTCGCCGAACTCAATGAATGGGTGGGGTGCACTTCCCGGATCGATTGCCATGACTTGGATGATCATACCGATTATAGGCACCATGGGACAACCGCAAGTCTTAACGAGAATGTATGCGCTTAAAAATCCTAAAGATATGCCAAAACTCGGTCTTTATGCAGCACTTGGACATATGGTTGTTGGATTCTTTGCAGTGACAATGGGCTATGCAGCACTTTACCTAGTAGGAAAGGGACTGATACCGCCGATTGCCAATGCAGATAATGCGATCTTCGCAGTGGCAGATTATGTAGGCGTCTATGCACAACTCTTCGTCTATGCAGCGATATTAGCGGCGTCTATGTCTACAGCAAGTATGTTCTTGACACTTTCTGCGAATATTCTTTCTAGGGACTTGCCAAGTGCGTTTGGCTTTAAGCTAGAACATAAAAAGCAAATGAACCTCTCCAGAGGTGTTACGGTCATCATAGGTATTTTGTCCATCATGTTTGCACTTTCCAGTGGTGAAGCGGTAGCGATACTCGGAACCTTTGGATGGGGAACGCTCATGTCTGCTACTTTCCCAACTTTTATCATCGGGTTAACATGGAAGGGGGCAAGCAGTGAAGGTGTCTTCGCAGGGCTTATAACAGCATTTGTGACGAACATCGGAGCGCTACTTATGACAAGTAACGGTTTTAAATGGCCAGGTGGCATGCCTTGGTATGTAAATGTTATCACGCTTTCGATCGTGGTTACGGTGGTGGTATCGCTCTTTACAAAATCTTGTAAAGATGAAAATCTAGACAAGCGTGTGGATGCGGTAATTGAATTATAATGGAGGCATAAATGAAAGTTGTTGGCATATGTGGTAGTCCTCGCGAGGGGAATACCGAGTATTATATTAAGACGGTTTTAGAAAGTCTTAATAGTAAGGGGCATGAGACGCTGTTTATCCCCTTAAAAAATATGAAAATAGAGCAGTGTGAAGGGTGTTACGGCTGTGTGAAAGCACATCAATGTGTGGTGGAGGATGATTTTCAAGCAGTGTTTAAACACCTCATGGAGGCAGATGCCATCGTTGTGGGAAGTCCTGTTTATAACGGTTCGATCACCCCTAGATTGAAAGCGTTATTAGATCGAGCGGGTTTTTCAGCAAGATGGATGAAGAATGAACTCAGTACGCAAAATGGCAAATATGACTGGGGCCAAATGGTCTTTTCGCGTAAACTTTTTGCACCCATCACGGTGGCAAGAAAGACAGGTCAAACCTTTGCCTTATCTCAATTGACCCTTTGGGCACAAGTGAATGATCTCATCACAGTAGGTTCGAATTATTGGAATGTAGGCACTGCGGGTACTTCTGGAAGTGTCAACGCCAGTGAAGATGCAGAAGGCCTCAGTATCATGGCACATTTGGCTGAGAATATTGACTTTTTGCTGACAAAAATTAAGGCATAACAAATGCAATTTAAGCAATAAGCGCAACTCATCGCAAAAGAAAATAACACTTTAATGTGACGTAAAATCCCTAAATTTTAACGTTATTAAAAAAGACGCTGAGCAGTTATAAAACTGAGGAGCGTCTTTTTTTTTAAAAATTTAAATTTTGGATAGGTATCGCTACGATCAAGTAATGTCCCCCTCGAAGGCAACATCTCATGCATTCAAATTTAAGAATTACTTTTTGCTTTTTAAAAATTTTATAATTAAATAAAGAATTCCCAACAATAGAGCTGTATTAATGAGTTGAAAAATAAAAGTAATCGAAAAAAAATTCATTTCACAAACCCCCTTTGAGTTATAAAAAACGAAAAAATCTCTAACCAATCATAGATGTGTAAAGAAATGAATAACATATCTATAAAATATAAGCATTCCAAAAATCATTAACTAGGTCTCAAAATATGCTGAAAAAGGTTTTACTAAATAGTCTAATCCAACCTCAGCGCCAGATTGTATGAACATTATAAATAGAATCAAATTAAAAGCAATCGTAAGTATAATGGACGCGATGAATAGCTTTTTAATCCAACTTTAACTGAAGATAGTGTAATTTTGTAAGATACCTCATATTTAATGCGCCTCAAATTTTTTTCGCTACGTATAATGAGTACGTCATATAACCTAGATTCCACGGTAAATTTTACATCCATATAGAGCTGAATTTATGAAGAACCTAGGTGCATTATATCATACAATAAAACTGTTTCAACTTACTGTGGCCTAATTGGAACAAAAAACGTCCGAATTGGAACAAAGTTGTGTTCAAAGCGTATACTCAGTCCGCTTCGCTACCTTCGTAACCCCCTTGCAATCCTATCGGATTGCATCCATTGGGAGTTTGGACTCACAATGGATTAAGAATAGGAACCCCCACTTTAAGAAGTGGGGGACATCTCCTCAAAGGTTATGCCAATACCCCAACTTAAATTGGGGTGTGTATTTTAAATTTATTTGATACAATTATTTTGCATGAAAATTGAAATTAAATGGCTGTAAATAGTAACGCTATAACAAGTCAACAATGCTATTTGAAATATATAATACAAAAACAGGTTCTTTATGGAGGTGAGATAAGATAAGCTTTTCAACAAAAATTTGATATCTTTTTCATGCAGATAGAGCTTATGATGCTTAAATATTTTTTTAAGGAGGAAAGTATGTTTAAAAAGAAACTCAGTTTAATTTTATTGGTAATGTGCATATTAGGAATAGGTACAACAAATGTTTTTGCGGCTTCTTCTGGATATTCTTTTTATATGGAACACCGAATGGTGGATGGGAAAGCGAATGGAGAATTTCACTATTTGGACGAAGGAAATGTTATAATATCTGGAACAGGGGCTATTGTCGGAGGCGTATCAACGTTACCAAAACGCAATGTATATTTTACATTGGTGAAAGACGGATTTTTTGATAGAGAAATAGGAACAGTTGTAGGAGATGAAGAAGGTAATGTTTACGCAGGATGTGGGAGCATTTACACGGGTAAATATTACTTGAAAATTTGGATAACAGAGGAAGATGGCTACTACCGATCGGGATGGGGACAGGTGTATAATAATTAAAAATGATAATAAATATGAACATACCAATAGCAATTATTCTCTCTATGCCAATAATAGGATATATTTTTTATAACGTTTTTATTTTAAAAGATAAAGAATATTTTAAATATATTTTTATGGGAATATTTATGATGTATATTTTGGGCTTATTAAAATATTCAATAATGCCTATATATATCAACTCTACAATTGCTCAAGAAATTCATAAAACACAGTCAACAAGTGGAAATATAATAAACAACATGAATCTAATACCATTTTTTAAAGGATTTAGCTTTAAAGATTTTTTCTTAAATGTAATAATGACTTTTCCAATGGGTTTTTTACTCCCCTGTATAAATAAAAAAAATATATCTCAAATAATAAAATATGGGATAATATTAGGCCTAGGAATTGAAATAATTCAGATTTTGCTTGGATTTATTCAAGGTTTTACATTTAGAAATATAAACATCAATGACAGTATAGCAAATGTTTTGGGTGTTTTTTTAGGATACTTGATATTGACAATGTTTGTACAAACGTATATTCAGGTTTTCAAAAATAGTAAAAACAAATTAGTAATTTCTTTGCTAAATTATTTAGAGACTAAATATATCAGGCATTAAATGAATGCGTTAAAAATCTCACGAAGACTATTATGCTACACGTTTTTGTTGTTTTTACGCGTTATAATATTTTTAGATTGCTCAAATAGGATTATGACGTTCGACACTCTAACTAAACATATAAAGCCCCTAAATATTTATTTTTTAGGGGCTTTAATTTTTAATTAGACGTTGATTAGAAAACAAGTTTGTGAGCCTATTCATTATGAATTAGATTGTATCAAACACAAATGTCTATCATGCCACTATTTCTTGATTTTCCTATACAGCGTCATCCTCTGAATACCCAAGACATCTGCTGTTTTCGACTTATTGTTATCACAAAGCTTCAAGGTGTCTTCTATAATTTGGAGTTCAATTTCCTTCATGATGTTGGTGAGTGTGCTCTTGTTCTCCAAGATGTCATTTGGATCATAGTGATCCACATAGAAATGATATCTGGCTTCAAGAATATCTTGCGGAATGAGATCGAATCCAATTTCTGAGCCTTCTGCGATGACCATGAGTCTGTAGACGATATTTTTAAGCTCTCGGATGTTACCAGGCCATGTGTAACCACTTAAGATTTTAAGGGCCTCTTTTGAAAAGGTTTTATAGATGCCGTTTTTCTGGTAAAAGAGTGATTTAAAATGTTCAATCAAAAGCGGGATGTCCTCTGAGCGTTCTCTAAGGGATGGAATGTTGAGGTTAAGGACGTTTAGGCGGTAGTAGAGATCAGACCTAAAAATCTTATTTTCAATTTTATCGAGCAGGTCTACGTTTGTGGCTGCAATGACGCGGACATCTATTTCTTTGGATTCACTGCTGCCTATTTTCTCGATTTGATTTTCCTGTAAAACACGAAGCAGCTTGGATTGCATGATGGGCGGTAAATCGCCTATTTCATCTAAAAAGATGGTCCCACCATTTGCAATTTCAAATTTGCCCAGCTTGCCGTTTTTATGAGCCCCTGTAAACGATCCAGGTTCATAACCGAAGAGTTCGGATTCCAGCAAGGTATCTGGTATGGCTGCACAATTGATACAGACAAAGGGTTTATTTGCTCTTTGACTTGCGCTGTGAATTGCATGTGCAAAGAGTTCTTTGCCCACACCGCTTTCTCCGGTGATGAGCACAGGCAGTTCAGTCTTAGAAAATGATTTGGCACGCTGCTTAAAGTGTTGGATGAGTTTGGATTTGGCAATGATGTCGTCAAAGGTATACTTAGGCACTAGATTAGGAGAAGTGGTTTCAATGATCGTTCTGTAGTCCGGTCTGATTTTATTGATGATTGAATGTCTGATTTTGCATTCAATACTATCAGGGGGGAGATGTGAGGGCACAATAATACCAGCACAACCGATGATCCGGTCACCGTCGTAGATAGGAATCCGGTCTACAATGGCTTCTTTGCCAGATTTAAAGCGATGACGTTTGCCGATTTCGGGAATCCCCGTTTGCATGACAATGGGAAATCGTGTGGTATTGTCGATGTCGATGAGACTTTGACCTACCACATCTTTAAGTGGCAACTCAAGAAACTCTAAAAAGGCTTTGTTCATCACTAAAATCGTGCAGTTGTGATCGACAAAGTTGATCGGCAAAGAGAGTTCGTTAAATAAACTTTCGGGAATATTTTCCATAAATTTATCAAGCTTCTGATTGTGAGGGTATGTCACCTTATAATCACCTTCCCTTCATTTTCCTTCATTATATCATTGTAATGCACGCTTGAGAACTGTAACAAATATGTTATATGTATCAATATGAAAACATGCTGTAATTAAGTACTATTAATCACTTTAGCGATTTACAAGCCTTTGGTGATATCTATTCTTTGGCAACAAAATTGCAGTATATAAAGTCAGATGAAGGAGGTAATCATTATGAATCAAACTCAAATAGGTATAGTGGATTTTGAAGTATACTTGCCAGAAGAAAAAATTACAGCAGAAGCACTTAGTGAACTGGTGAACATTCCTGCAGAAGTACTGCGAAATAAAATGGGCATTAGCGAAAAACACGTGGGTGGTCCAGAAGATCATTCGGCGATGATGGCAACTAAGGCTTCACAGAAGTTACTTGAAAAGACAAATACAGATGCAAAAGACTTGGACATGATCTTATTTGCTGGAGAAACGTATTGTGAATATGTCTGTTGGACAGCAGCTATAAAAATACAGAATGTCTTGGGTGCAGATAATGCATATGCATGGGACATGGGATTTAGATGTGCAGGTACACCGCTGGCACTTAAGGTGGCAAAAGATATGATGATTGCAGATGAATCGCTTAAAACGGTGCTTATAGCGGGAGGGAACACCAATGCGTACCTCATCGACTATAAAGATCGAAATCAATCCTTTATGTTCGATATGTCTCCTGCTGGTATTGCTGTTTTACTAAAGAAAGATCACGATGAAAATATTATTTTGGAAACGGGTGTTATCACCGACGCCGTATTTTGTGATGATGTCATTGGCAAGTGGGGGGGATCGCTGTATCCAATCGACGCAGAAATTGCTGCGGATCCAGAAAAGCTTAGAAAAGCCAAACTCATTCATATGCCTGATCCTGAAGGCATGAAAAAAAGACTTGGGGAACGTTCGATGCCGGGCTTTTTAGGAGCTGTCAACCTTGCTAAATCAAAGTCTAAATTAGACAGACCTATTGATTTTATTGGCATAACGCACATTAATCCCAAAGCACATGATGCTATTTTAGAAGGGCTTTCTCTTGAAAAATCTCAAAGTGTCTATTTATCGGATGATGGTCACTGTGGTCATGTGGATCAGTTCTTAGCACTGAAATATGGTCTGGAGCAAAACAAGGTTAAGGATGGGAGCATCGTGGCCATGTTGGGGGCTGGTACTGGATATGCCTTTGCTTGTTCTTTGATTAAGTGGGGGAAATGAGTATGGAAAAATTAGCGCAATTATACCGTGAGAAGGTAAGCACTTTAGAATCATTTTTAGATCATTTCAAAGATCAAGATTTTATCGTGGTGGGTTTAGGCGGTAGTGAGCCCATGCCTTTAATGAACGAACTGCATAAATTATACGATAAGGGCATAAGAGGCTGTGAACTCTCTAATACCTTGCCCATGGGCGATTATCCACTTTTTAACGACCCGAAATACAGTGAAAGTGTGCGTGTGAATGGTTGGTTTTATACGGGACCCCTTAGGAAAAATCATCCCAAAGGACATCTTTCGTTCCAGCCTCAACATCTGCACCGCGCACTGGATAAAAGGTTAGTGGCCATGACAGGAAGACGCAAAGTCTTAATGACCACTGCTGCAAGTATGGACGAACACGGTTATTTTAGTCTTTCCATCGGCAACACTTATGAGATGCAACTCATTAGAACGGGTGAGGTCGAAGTGATTTTAGAGGTATCATCGCACTTTCCAAGGACATTTGGCGATAATCAAGTTCATTTATCGGATGTGGCAGTGATCGTGGAGACGGATCGCAAGCCTCCACTTTTACCAGTTGCAGATTGCTCAGAAAAAGATGAAGCTATAGGAAAGTATATCAGTGAGCTCATAGAAGATGGTTCTACGATACAGCTAGGCATTGGTGGCATTCCAAACGCTGTTGCCAAGGCGCTTGTTGGCAAAAAAAATCTAGGGATTCATACGGAGATGTTCACTGATGGCATGATTGATTTGCTGGAATCTGGTGCAGTGAACAACAAGCATAAAACCCTTTATCCAGACAAGACAATTTGTACTTTTGCACTGGGTACAGAAAGGCTCTATCAATACCTTCACAACAATCCAAGCGTTTGGTTTATGCCAGGCAGATGGACGAATGAGCCTCATGTGATTAAACAAAATGATAACATGGTCTCTATCAATACGACGATAGAAATCGATCTCACTGGTCAGTGTTGTTCAGAAAGTATGGGTTATCAACAATTTTCGGGTACGGGTGGTCAAGCGGATACTGCAATAGGGGCGCAATACTCAAAAAATGGGAAATCCTTTATAACGCTCTATTCCACCGCAATGGTGAAACAACCTGATGGCTCAAGAAAGTGTGTGAGTAAAATCGTACCGACTCTTAAAGAGGGGGCAGTGGTAACGCTCTCGAGGAATGATGTGGATTATGTGGTTACGGAGTTTGGTGTGGCTGAATTAAGAGGGCAGACTATAGGAGAACGTGCAAAAAGGCTCATTGCAATTGCACATCCCGATTTTAGAGATGCATTACAGCAAGCAATAAAAGCGTATCAATTTTATTGAAAGGAATAAGGGTTAATCCCACATCAATAAAATAAAAAGCGCTGATGACTTACTTAAAAGGGTTTCTAAAATAGGAGCTGTATAAGTAAGGGATCAGCGCTTTTGGTTTATTTTTTTAAAAATATAATGATTTAATCCAAGTAATATAAAGACGATTATAGAACATAATAAAATATTTATATAAAATTCACGATCGCTCTTTGTATCTAGACCATGAACCCAACTCAATCCTAATACAACAATGAATCCAGAGATAATTTTTTGCACTACAAACTTTTTTGTTCTCATAAAGAGTTCCTTCCTTTAAATTTATAGGATTGAGTTAAAATTAATGTTAAAGTTAAAGACTCTTAGAAGGCTTCCGAATGAAGATTGACATCATCGCTCCCATAATAGAAAGACAAGCCATGGCGATAAAAGCAGGGACGTAACCGCCAGTAAGGTCAAATGAGAGTCCGAATGGAATCGTCCCAAAGGCTGACCCGACAACAGTGAATACAGTGGCTGCCCCCCGAATACTGCCAAGATGCAATCTGCCAAAGTACTTCACCCAAATCACATTGATGGTTAAATTTTGAACATTTGAAATGAGGCCATAGATTAAAATAAAAATACAAGCCATCATAAAATTATGGACAAAGAGCATATAGATCAAATCAAGACCTATGAGGATAGAAGTAATGGTGAGAATATGCCTTGAACGGTATCTATCTATGACAGCGCTTGCCACAATGGGCATAAAAAATCCAGGAATTGCCACAAGTCCAATGACGATTGCCGTCATTGTGGGATCTACATTTTTAGTTTTCATAATAGAGAAAAAGTGAAACATCATGCCGGTACTAATCAGTGGTGTCAACATTGAAATCGCACCAATGAACCAAAAAGATTTAGTTTTTATAGCTTCGTTAAGATGAAAAGATTCTTGGGCCATTTTTTTTAGCTCTGCATGAATCTCTTTTTGATCTTTTGCTTTCTGATTATCTTGAAGCAATCCGATATCTTCGGGTTTATTGATGATAAAAAAGGAGACAAGAGGTACAAAGATAAATAGCAGAAGTACACTCCATCCGCGCCACGCTACTTGCCAGCTGTAATGAGTGATCATGAACGTGTTGATTGTAGGTGCAATCATGTTGCCAATCATGTTACCGTAAGCCATTAGGCTGAGCGACAATGCACGATTTTTATCAAACCATTGAGGAATGAGTGCTCCAGGGACTAAAGTAAGAGAACCTTGACCGAAAAATCTCAATAAAAAGAAGCCCACAAAGATCATTACAGTATTGACAATAAAGCTATTAAAAAGACATGCTATAGACAGCATTAATCCTGATATAACTAACATACGCCTTTGACCAAAACGGTCAACAGCTTTTCCCATAAAAATGATTAGAGCACCAGATAAAAGGGTTGCAAAGGTGTAGAGTGTAGAAAGCATTGTTCTGGAATAGTCAAAATCCAATACATAGGAGTTGATGTATGCTGAAATGGAATAAGTTTGACCAGGAGAAGAGAAGAAGGTGCTCAGCGCTGACATGAGCAAAACAATCCAGCCATAATAAAAGTACTTGTTAATTTTTAGTGCAAATTTGTTTCTCAAATTAAAATCCTTCCTAATTAAATATTGTATTGCAACATACATTCTAACACATATTATTTTGATTTACTCGTATTTTTAAATTTTTTTTATTGATCAGATGTGAAAAATAACTTTAAAGAGCATCTCAAAGAAGAGTTGACTTATAGGAGCCAAATCTTAAATAAAATCAATATATGCTTGAAAATTTCTTTAATGGATATAAACAAAATAGCATTGAAGAAAAGAGGTGACATCATGAGATTTTACGATTTTGAAGCGGTAACAATTGATGGCGAAAAGGTGAGTATGAAGGCCTATGAGGGGAAAATCGTGGTGGTAGTGAACACGGCGAGTAAATGTGGATTTACACCTCAATACCAAGAACTTGAAAAAATATACAAGCAATATGGTCCGGAAAAGATTGTGATCTTGGGGTTTCCGTGTGATCAATTTGCGCATCAGGAGCCAGGCTCTAATGCAGATATCAAAAACTTTTGCGAAATCAATTATGGTGTTACGTTTCCCTTGTTTGATAAAGTGGATGTCAAAGGCGATGATGCTCATCCGCTGTTTAAGTATCTTTCGAAGGAAAAAAGCTCGCTTTTGGGATCCGAAATCAAATGGAATTTCACTAAATTTTTGATTGATCCAAGTGGAAATGTCGTTAAGCGATATGCGCCCTCAGCATCTCCAGAAAAAATGATTTCAGCAATTGAGAAGTTATTACAACCTAAAGTATAAAACAATCCATCTATTATTAAGGATTAATGTGATCCTGACAATAGATGGATTGTTTTATGCCAGTTTGAGTGGGTTGTTCCTTAGAGATCAAAATAGTCATTTGACTTGATCATTATGGTTTTTTGATCTATAAAATCAATAAGGCCATTTGCGTTTAGACTAGAGAGTTTACGGCTAATGGTTTCTCTAGTGACACCTACAAAATTTGCCATGTCTTCACGTGTTAAAGCAAGTGTCAAAACGATGCCTTCTGGCGTGATTTTTCCGCTTTGTTTACAGAGCCTTTGAATCAAAAATTTTAAGCGCACATCTGCATCAGATGAAGAAATTGCCGTAACGAGGTTTTCTAAAGAAGTAATTTTTTCATGGGCAGACTCGAGAATCGAAAACATCATTTCAGGATTTTCTTTTAAATAAGAGTCAAAGCGGTCTTTTGGGATCGTACAGAGATGACAGGGTTTAATAGTGATTAAGTTATAAGGTGCAGTTTCACGTTTTAAGAGTGAGAGTTCACCAATGCTATCGCCTTCGTTTAGAATGTACAGAATTTGCTCTTTGCCATCTTCACCGAATGTACTCGCCTTTAGTCCCCCAGAGTTAATAATGTATAAGCGTTCAAAAGTATCGCCTTGATTCAAGACGACATCTCCTTTTTTATAATGCTTGCGCTCTATTAAAGTCAATAGGGTTTGCAACTGCAGATCATCCATATTAGAAAATAAGGATACTTTTCTTGCGCATAATTTATGACCACAAGTGGCACATCCATTTTGAGGTACAATTTTAAAGGGTGTCATATCCAGCTCCTTTCGATGCAATAGGTTCTTTATAATTATATCATGTTTAAGGTGTCAAATCTAAAAGTTGAGCATCCCACTACCATATGATGTCGTTTACGGGGAGTACGCAATACAGCATAGGATAGAGGGGGGATGCGAAACTGACTTTTGACACCCTAACCATCATTTGCGTCCGCTTAAACTTTAAAAATATAATCAAAGTTTTAAAAGTGTGAGGTCAATCACAGGTTTAAAAAGAGAGAAGGCGTATAGTAAAGACAAGAACAGCAGAAAATAAGAGCAAGATTATAAAAATTTAGGAGGCGCATATGAAAACTTTTAATTATGAACAAACCATTGGAGATAGTGTTACACATTACCCGCAGTTGGTGAAAGTCTATATGAAGTATCATGTAGATTTTTGTTGTGGGGGTCATCGAACTGTTAAAGAAGCCATTGAAACAGATTGTGGTCGTATCAGTGAAAAGATAAATACTGAACTTTTGAATACGCTTGATCAGTTTGAAAAAGAAGATCAACTCATGATGGGTGAGCTCAGTAGCGAGGCTTTGATTAATAGAATTGTGACCATGCATCATGCTTATCTTCGTGAAGAATTGCCTTTAATATCAGAGTTGCTCTTCAAGCTATTAAACGTGCATGGAGAGAGACACCCAGAATTGTATGAAATTCACAAGACGTTTGGGCAGTTAAAGATGGCACTTGAAGCACATTTAGTGAAAGAAGAAGTGAAACTATTTCCTAAGATCATTTCAGAAGATACTGATGTAAAAGCATTGATACTGGAACTTGAAGCAGAACACGATGGTGCTGGAGAGGCACTTCACAAATTGACAGATTTGACAGATCATTTTACATTACCCGAGAATGCCTGTACAACTTATGCACTTACTTATGAAAAATTAAAAGCTTTAGTGGCAGATATGTATATGCACGTGCACGTTGAAAATAATATCCTTTTTAAAAGGCTGACAGATTAAAAAGCACATTAAAAAGCAGATTGAAGAGGGCCTCTATTATTAAGTGCTTAGAGGCTATGCTATTGAGGTATGAATATACTGAGGTATGAATATACTGAGGTATGAATATACTGAGGTATTGAGAGGAGAAAGTGTATGTTTAAAATAAATGAAAAAATAACTTGGGTGGGTAAAATTGACTGGGAACTTAAAAAATTTCATGGCGAAGAGTACTCCACGCATAGAGGGTCGTCATACAATTCGTATTTGATTCAAGATGAAAAAGTCGCTTTAATCGACACGGTTTGGATGCCTTTTTCAAAAGAATATGTCAGTCATTTAGAATCCGTAATCGACCTTAATAAAATTGATTACATCATAGCCAATCATGCAGAGGTTGATCATAGTGGTGCTCTGCCAGAGCTCATGAAACTCATTCCCAATACGCCGATTTACTGCACTAAAAATGGTGTTAAATCTTTAAAAGGTCATTATCATCAAGATTGGAATTTCGTTGAAGTTAAGACAGGGGACACCTTGGATTTAGGTTCAGGAAAACTGGTTTTTATTGAAGCCCCGATGCTCCACTGGCCAGATAGTATGTTTTCATATTATACAGCGGATTCGATTTTATTTAGCAACGACGCTTTTGGTCAACATTATGCTTCTGAGTTTATGTATAATGATTTAGTGGATCAAGGAGAACTCTATCAAGAGGCGCTTAAATACTACGCTAATATTTTAACGCCATTTAGCCCACTTGTGATTAAAAAGATTCATGAGATCCTTGGGTTAAATGTCCCTGTGAGCATGATTTGTACCTCTCATGGTGTCATTTGGCGGGATAATCCAACGCAGATTGTAGAACAATATCTGAAATGGGCGGACAATTATCAAGAGCATCAAGTGACGATACTCTACGATACCATGTGGAATGCCACTCGAACCATGGCTGAAGGCATAGCAGCGGGCATTAAGGCAGTTGATCCGACTTTAAATATCAAACTTTTCAATGTGAGCAAAGCAGATAAAAATGACGTGATTGCTGAAGTCTTCAAAGCAAAACTCATTGTGGCAGGGTCATCTACGATCAACAAGGGAATATTATCAGCAATGGCTTCAACCCTTGAAATCATAAAAGGGCTAAAATTTAAGAATAAAAAAGCAGCTGGATTTGGGAGTTATGGCTGGAGTGGAGAATCCCCTAAAATTATGACTGAAGAACTCAAAAAATGTGGATTTGAAATATTAGAAGAGGGTCTAAGCATTCTGTGGAAGCCCGATGAAGACGCGATTAAGAGTTGTGAATCTTTTGGGAAATCATTGGCTGAAAAATTATAATTGTTTTTTCTCTTGACGGTATAAAGATATAAAATTATGATGAGAGTGTATATAAGAAGAACTGAAAGGTGGTATGCCATCCGGCTTTGCTTGATGCTTAATAATCGAAAAGTGTAAGAAGAGCATGGAGATGAACGCAAAAATCTTAAACTCAATAGAAGTGGAACGACCGTGGTCTATTAAACATTAGACTGGGTTGATTTGTGATTCCATTTTTATTCAGAAAGATTTTGAGTTTAGATCTCCAGCTTTAGGCATAGAATAAATTGCTGAGGCGTTATAGATCTAATCTATAGCGCTTTTTTAATTAGGCCTCCATAGAGAGGCTGAGAAAGGCATTTGCAATGTTAGATAAAAAGAATATTACAAAAGAAAGCATCACCTTTGAAGCTCTGGCTTCTAAATTAAATAGGCCAAAACTTTATGAAGAGGGTGATCTGCATATTTGGAAAGACGCACATATATCGATGGGCATGTTAGAAGCTCATTTGTCAAAATCAACGGATGCGGCAAGTCGAAATGATGATTTTATGGATGCCTCTGTGGACTGGATTATTCAAATTGCACCTGTGACTGCTTTCCCAAAGTTACTCGATTTAGGTTGTGGACCAGGCCTTTATTCAGAGCGTTTCAGAAAAAAAGGATATGAGGTCACTGGCGTAGATTTTTCAGAGCGTTCTATTCAGTATGCACGTGAACAGAGTGTTATAAAAGGGTTAGAGATTGATTATCTGTGTGCGGATTATTTATATGTGAATATAGAGGCGCAATTTGATGTCATTACACTGATTTATTGTGATTTTGGCGCTTTAAAAGTAGAGGCGCAGCTTAAATTGCTTGATAATATCGACAGATGGCTCAAACCAGGGGGCAAGCTCATCTTTGATGTTTTGACGAAACATCAATTTGAAGATCAAGGTGATACCGCTGTTTGGCATTTACAAGAGAAATCAGGTTATTGGAAACCAAATCCTTATATTTGTATGGCGCAACAGTTTGATTATGAGGGAGATATCAAACTCTTTCAGTATCTTGTGATGGATGCACATGAAAAAATGAGCTTGGCGAGGGTCTGGACGCATTATTTTTCAAAAGGAAGTATTAGAGAACGGCTTGGTGCATTTGCCTATAACCAAATGGACTTTTATTCAGATGTTGCAGGGAAGCCGTTTGAAGAAACTTCTAAGACCATGTGTATGGTGATCGAAAAATAATTAAATTTTTTAGAAGAGCGAAACGGATTATAAGAAAGTCATTTATCTTACAAAAAAAATGTAAGCCAGATGACAAAAAAACGATGAGATGATAACAGCTTTTTTTCACAAATTACAATAAAGTAATAATAACCGCAGGGGAAAAGGAGGAACGTTTTATGTTAAAGCTCATCGGCATTTTAATTATTGTTATTGGTTTTATTAAGAAGTATGATACTTTGGCTGTGGTCATCACAGCAGGTATTGCAACTGGTCTTGTTGGGGGAATGGATTTGATGCAAATCTTCGATGTGATTGGCACCTCATTTGTTAAGACGAGATATATGTCACTCTTTTTGCTGACATTACCAGTTATTGGAATACTGGAGCGTTACGGTTTAAGGGAGCAAGCGGCGAATTTAATTTCTTCTATGAAGAAAGTGACAGCAGGTAGTGTGCTCTCGATCTACACATTGATTCGGTTAATCGCAGGCGCGCTTTCAGTGCGATTAGGAGGTCATGTACAATTTATCAGACCACTGATTAATCCAATGGCATTTGGTGCTGCCCAAAATAACAATCCAATGGTAGGTGAAGCTGAAGAGGAAATTATTAAAGGGCATGCAGCAGCATCAGAGAACTACGGCAACTTCTTTGGACAAAATCTATTTGTTGCATCAGCAGGTGTATTGCTTATCGTGGGGACTTTAGAAGAACTGGGAACCACAGCAAATCCGCTTGATGTTGCCAAAGCTTCTATTCCAATTGCAATCATTGCTTTTATTTATTCGGGCATCTCTTATTGGAAATTGGATCAAAAGTTATCTGCTAAGTCTAAACCTGTTTCAGAGAAGGGAGTGTGATGGTCATGAAAGATATGTTGCTTGAAATTATGTACGTCCTCTGTGGACTTGTTGCAATTGTAACAGCTGTTTATGCAATTAATGATAAGGCACATCCTTCTGCAAAAATTACGGCATTATTTTGGACGCTTTTAGGAATCGTATTTATCTTTGGACAGTATATGCCAGGGTACATTTCAGGTATAATATTAGTGGTTATGGCGCTCCTTGCGGCGACTAAAAAAGTCACTTTTGGTTCGCTTAAGAATTCAGAAGAACAGTTTAGACAAGAAAAAGCCAAGACGATTCAGAATAAACTTTTTATTCCAGCACTGGCGATTGGTGTGGTGGCTTTTTTAGTTGCACAGTTTGTGCCCTCATTGGGAGCGCTTGTGGGACTTGGAATCGCAGCATTTATCGCCACTATTTTAGGGGTTATTTTCACGAAAGCGACGGTATCCGAGTTAAGTTATGATGGGAGTAGATTGTTACAGCAGGTAGGCCCATCCAGTATTTTACCACAACTTTTAGCAGCACTGGGTGCACTCTTCACAGCAGCAGGCGTTGGAGAAGTGATTTCAGGCGGTATTGGCAGTGTAATTACAGATGATAGTAAATTACTTGCAGTTGTTGCATATTGTGCAGGGATGATGATCTTTACAATGATCATGGGCAATGCGTTTGCGGCATTTGCAGTTATCACAGCGGGTATTGGTGTACCGTTTGTCATGTCCCAAGGGGCAGATCCTGCAATTGCAGGTGCACTTGCACTGACTGCGGGGTACTGTGGCACACTGCTTACGCCTATGGCAGCGAATTTTAATATTGTTCCAGCCGCAGTGCTTGAAACGAAGAATCCTTACAGAGTTATCATTGCACAAGCACCAATAGCGTTATCACTTTGGGTAACACATGTGGCACTTATGTATTTTCTAGCATTCTAGAGATTAATGACACCGTAAATTAGACATCATTTCAGAAAGGACTTAAAAATGAAAGTATTGATCACAGGGTTTAACCCTTTTGGTGGTGAAAGTAAAAATCCAGCGTATGAAGCTGTGAAGCTGCTCCCAGATGCATTTGAGGGAATCGAACTCGTTAAGGCTGAAATCCCAACAGCGTTTTATAAATCCATCGAGGTTTTAAAAAGTGCCGTTGAAAGAGAAAAGCCTGAAGTTGTGATTTGCGTCGGACAAGCTGGCGGTAGATTCACAGTAAGTGTTGAACGTGTTGCCATTAATCTTGATGATGCGAGAATTCCAGACAATGGCGGAAATCAACCTGTAGATCAAGCGATTGTTGAGGGGGGGCCTGCTGCCTATTTTAGCACATTGCCCATCAAGGCAATTGCAAATGCCATCAGAGCTGGTGGTGTACCTGCTGCCATATCTAATTCGGCGGGAACTTATGTATGCAATCATATTATGTATGGTCTTATGCACATGATCAGCACAGAGTTTCCCGAGATCAAGGGAGGCTTCATACATGTCCCATTCTTAGAAGAACAAGTACTGGATAAACCCAATATGCCTTCTATGGGGCTTGAAAGCATTTCGAAAGCGCTTGGCATCGCAGTGAAAACGGCGTGTGAAGTGGATATAGATTTGAAACAAACGGAGGGGACAATCTGTTAGTTAAATCGATAGGATTGCGCAAGGGTTACGAAGGTAGAGCATCGGACTGAGTATTTGCGCTTTGATAAGAAAGAAACAAAAGAGGCTGTTGCAATCGTCTAGGTGACTAGATTTGCAACAGCTTCTTTTGTTTAAAACATTAGCCTCCTATTTGTATATAAATGTGATTCTCAGCGGCGCTTGATCCAAGGGGACAACGTTTTTATGGTTTTGTCGTTCCGGTGTTCGATCTGTATTTTGGTCGTATTGCCCAACATATGCAAGTCCAGTTTTATCGTAAACGATTAGATAGAGGCTACTTTTATACTGCTCCTTATAAAATGCAATCGCTAGACGGTCATGAGCGTAGGTCATCTGCATGCGATCAAAGGGCATATAAGCCATATTTACAATTTCAGGGAAATTTTCAGACATTTGAAGTTCATAATGTCGATCGGCTGTTTTTGAGAGTAAGTAAAAGCGCTGATCTGAAAAATACGCCACTAAAAAATCGCCAAATGATTTGATTTCAGAAAAGGATACATCAGGGGATGCCTTTGTGATTTCTGTTTTTTGGATCAATGTCATCGAATCTTGGTCAATTACGGAGAGCATTATCACATCATTTTCTTCTGTAATCAAAAGCAAAGTCTGATCTTCAACATCTTGCATGAGGCTAAGAGCCCTGACGGTTTCATTTTCAAAAGTGTAGACACAGTTCATGTGTGTAAGATTCGGTTCTGAAATACCGCCTACCTTTTGAAATGGGAGGAAGTGAATCCCCGATACTTTATGAGGCAACACCATAGAATTGCCGTTGTGTTCGTCATAGGATTTAATAATATAGTAGTATCCTGAACTGGATAAGAGGGACTCTGCGTAAAGTGAAATACTACCTGAAATACTTTGGGTATCAATGGTAGTAAGCTGTCCGGTACTACTTTTAGTCACGGAAACGTCAAGCATATGGCGTTTGGGAACTGGTATTTGAAAATAATTCGTGACAATATGCGCCGTATGCGTTTTATTATCGAAACCGTTTGGCGTATCGACATCCATCGATAGAGGATAAAAAGCGTAGTAGTCACTTAGCAAGACCGTTTCAGTTCTCATCTCACCATTTGGCGTACGAGTGGCAACATCTGCGGCAGGTTTTAGAGCAAGGCTTTGTTCTGCTTCGAGATCAAGGCCGTTTCCGCTCATACCAAAATCAATATTGGAAGATAACATCATTTGAGGGGGGCTAGTCCTTTCGGCATTTTTTCTTGCCTGAGAAAAAGTAAACGCTGTTGTAAGTTCTAGAGGGTCTTCTGTCGTGAATTGTGTCTCCCAAAAAAGATGATTCGCATAATGTGTCAAGCTCTCTATCGTGATGCCTGTTGCAGCGGACTTATCACCGAATAGCGTGGTTTCCTTAATTTCAATAGCAGTCTTGTAGCCGTTAACCCAAGTATTTGCACTATATAGCGTTCCAACAGACAAGGTTAATAAAAAAAACATTAAAAATAGACTTTTCCGCATGGTAAATCCTTTCTTTAGCGTTCATCGGTTAAATCAGAAAGTGCTTTGACCACGCGATCTGATTTATACTGGTAGGTTTCTTTTACAATATCTATAAGTGTCTTTCCAGAATCCTCTAGAGCTTCTATAGAGATATCTCCGACGATTTCACCTTTACGAATCAAGATAGCTCGACCGATAATCTGCTCGACTTCTTCAAGGAGATGTGTGGAGAGGAGAACAGTCTCTGTGGGTTCCAAAATGCCCAATAAAACTTTATAAAAATCTGCTCTGTTAAAGACATCATTGCCAGCAAAGGGTTCATCCATCAATATATAGTCAGCACCTTGACAGAGTGCCAAAATAACTTCAAATTGATTTTTTTGACCAACTGAAAAATGACGGATCGCTTTGTGCGTGGGGAGTTCGAAAAAAGTCATAAGGCCATTGAAGCGTTTTTCACGAAAGGTTGGAAAATGAAGTTCGTAAAACGCTTTATGTGCTGAAGCCGTTAAATTTGGGAAGAAAGAATGCTCACAAGTTGCAAAGGAAAGACGTGCAATGTTTTTTCGGCTGATGGGATGCCCATCTAATGTAATCTGGCCTTTATAGTTTAAAAAGCCGAGAATACATTTCATCAAAGTCGTTTTACCTGCGCCATTTTCACCGAAAAGACCAATGATTTCACCTCTTGGAAGCGTTAATGTAGCCTGTTTAAGTGCTCGGTAACCCTTATAATTTTTACTTACATCATTTATCTCTAACATCGTTATACTCCTAAATAGATATGCCATAGTTTATGCCACTGATTTGGTGTCATACAAGCTTCTGGGGTAACCCAAAAATAAATTCCAAAATAGAAGAGCAATAGAAACAGTGCCATGAGTATGGCCGTTAGTACTGAAAAAAGAGGAAGTGATACGCATCGTTTCAAAAGCGCCCAACGGTTGGGAAGCCTTCGCATCAGGTAAATACTCTTGCTATCTTGATAGTGATAGAAGTAATGGTATATAACCAGTGCAATCATACAGAGTGAAACGATGAAAAACCCTATTAAATGTTGCCCCAATACCTCGACAAAATCAGGCATAAACGCCCCTTTTATGAGTACGCGTTTTTGATTGATCGTGGTAAAGAGCGCATGATAGTAATTTGAAAGTGAAAAAAGAAAACCAAAGCTATAGAGCGTGCTTATACAAAGGCCAATGCATATCCACTTCATCTCTTGTCTGTAGTCAATACCCATAGGGGTGTAATCGCCTATCTTAACAGTCATGACAGTCACCCCACCAAATTTTATAGAAGGCATAGATTGAAACCGATAAAGTGACGATTATAAGAAAAAGATCGGCACCAAAATCGCCCATGTCCTGAGAAAAGCTTAGAAAGGTCAGAGCAGCCAAAACGACGATTGAAATGCCTTTTTTGTCTCGCCTTTGGTTGAGTGAAAAAGAAGCAGAAGTGATCCCAAGTGCAAATATCATGGCGCCATTTCGTACCCATCGACTGCCTTCTTCTAAAGGTAGAAGACTATGTAGAAATGGATTTTGGTAGAAGGCAAGGAAAAGGGTTTGATTATGCCAATACAGGGGATCTGTGATACGCGTATATTGATAACATAAAAATAAAAGAATGAGCAATTGGAGGGCCCAAAATATAAGGAAACATCCCATGTGATAGAGGGACCATAGCGAAACAATCGTCTTCTCGTGAACAGGAAGTCTCTTTATACTATATCGAATCTTGCTCCCAGAAGTCTCAAACCCCACCATACTCAAAATAAAGCATAGAGCAAGAAAACCGATACCACTGATGAGTGGAATGTGACTTTCGGTGATGAAAGTTTCCAGAGTATAGAGATTCTCAGAATTTGATAACTTAACAAAAGCTAAGATTTCAGCTGCAGTCATCAAAAATAGGAGTCCGATTACTTTATAAAGGGTGCTTCTTGATGCAATCATTAATACCGATAAATATTTTTTCATTTTAGCGCTCCTTGTTTCAGTCCCAAACTTTTGATAGCAATTCAATGGCTTCCTCTTTGGAAACCCCCATTTGTTTCATAGCGATAGCCAGTGACTTGGCATCGCCTTCAAGCTGTTGAGATCGAATATCTGTGATTTGAATATCGGTGAGGGTTACATAGCTTTTTGCACCCGAATGAGACGTGATGATGCATTCTGCCTCCAACTGGCGATAAGCTTTTTGGATCGTATTAGGGTTTACACCCAATAGTGCAGACAGCATACGTCTAGAGGGCATTTCGTCTTGATTTTGAATAATCCCTGCTATAATCCCATGCTTGATATGTCTTGTAATTTGGGTGTAGATGGGACTTCCCTCTTCAATTGTAAAGTGATCAAATGAAATCATGGGTCAACCTTTCAAACTGTATTATCGCATTAATACGGTATAACTGTATTATACTAGCGATACGGTTTAGTGTCAAGCATTATTAAGATTCAAAATTCAATGATTCAAAACCCTTGTGAATGTGATATGATATTAAAAATTAGATTAGATGAGGTGATTCAATGTATCGAGAACTATTTGATCCTATTAATCAGGAAATGATGACCAATTACTTTGCAGAGATACTTGCACCTAAGGGCATGATTAAAACATTTAAGAAAAATACATGGATTGACCCTTTAGATGCAGAGTATGTCTATATTGTGCTTTCAGGCGAATGTCGTCAAGGCCTCGTAAGCATGGATGGCAGTGAGAGAACCTTTTTTAGACTTACACGGGGGACTATATTTGGAGAAATGGATTATTTTGACGGTGATCGGACCTGTGAGATCACTTACGTCACTCAAAAAGCAGAGGTCAGTATTGTATCAAGGGCAGTTTTAGAGGCAGCACTTGAGGAAACGCCTAGAATTTATCGTTATTTTATACACTCGATCGCACGCAAGTATAGATTGCTGATGCTTCAAATTGCAGATGCGAGATTTAACGACTCCATAGGGATCATTGCCAGTGCCATCTTGAGGATTGGCTCTATGCAAGAAGGTTGTGATCTCATAGAGAGAACTCGAATTGAGCATCAGTATACGCACGAGGACCTTGCCAACAATTTGGGACTTAGTCGTCCAACGGTGACCAGCAGTCTTGGTTACTTAAAGGATAAGGGGCTTATTTCTATTGAAGATCGGCATATTATCATTGAAAAGATTGAGGAAATGCGTGCGCTTACGAATCATTATTGGTAGAAGTGATATTACTATTAAGTATCGAACTCATAATAGTATAAGACATTATTATCAGTGTCAAACAGAGCTAATGTAAAATTAAATGAACCTCTATCAAAAATATTTTTGGAATCATGAATGATATTTATGTCATTAAATCGATCTATAAATAGCCAATAGCCATTTTCTATAGTTGGTATGCCAACGTCTTCCGCTAATTTATAACTATATGTTAGACCATTTCGCTCGCCGCCATACATGAGTAGTTCTAAATCAAGTGCAAGAGGCAATTTGTTCCAAGACTTGTTGTTTTTAATATCCTCCAGTAGATTTTTTCTGCTCTTTTCATCGAAGTTCACAGTAACTAGTAATTCGCCATCGCCATGAAATCCACCATGTGTATCAACAAGATTATATTCAAGATTATCAGGGAAGCTAATTCTTAAATCTTTAGAGATGTAATCTATATTTGATTTATGTGAGCAACTAAATAAGGCACAAATACAGCCAATGATGAATAAACCCTTTAATACTTTTAATCGTTTCATTTTCAATTCGCCTCTTTTTTATATTCCAGTAGATCTCCAGGCTGACAGTCAAGTGCAGCGCAAAGTTTCGCCAAAGTGGAAATTTTTAGAGCCTTAGCTTTGCCATTTTTTAAAATAGAAATGTTGGCAATCGTGATACCTACGCGTTCCGCTAATTCGGTGACGCTCATTTTGCGCTTGGCAAGCATAACATCAATGTTGAAAATAATTTCATCGTTCATATTGGCCTCCTCATATGGTTAGATCGCTTTGTTCTTGAAGGTCTGCAGCTTTTCTTATAAGATGGGATAGCGTGGCTGAAACTGCTGATATTGCAATTCCAATGATTAATAAAATTAGAGCGATCAGCACAAACCCTGGGTGGTTCATGTTTAGGAGCAAAAACACGATATTCATCACAAAGAAGAATCCTGTGTCTGCAACGGCGAGTACAGCGACCCATTTTAATAGTTTTGCGTTTTCAGTTGAAAAAGAGTGGTCGTCTCTTATATTTTTAGAGATTTTCCAGCCAAAGGCTAAGGCAATATAACACGGAACTGCCGTGATCATGATCAGGATTAACCAAGGCCAATAACTGAATGCAAACTCTGGGTAATTTGCCACCATAGCTTGTCCAAGTGACGGTACAATCCATGCATAGACGAGTAAACCACATAGACCAACAATAACGATAATTAGATTTAGCCATTTCGATAGCGATAATTGATTCATAAAGGCTCCTTTCATTTTGGGGGATCATAAGATTGCCACTAGTTACTTTGATTATACGGATCCATACACAAAATGTCAACAAACATTTATCGTATAACGATAAATGTTTGTTGTTTAACTTTATAAAGGAGGACATGAAATGGAAATTAGTCAAGTATCTGAACGGTTCAAGATAAAAGCACATACTTTGAGATATTATGAAAGTATTGGATTGATTCAAAACATAGAGAGAGATGCATCGGGAAAAAGGGCTTATTCAGAAAAGGATTTAGTCTGGCTTGATATGATCATGAGATTAAGAGCGACGGGTATGCCAATAGAAAAGATGAAGACATATGCAAGACCGGTACTAGATTTAAAGTCCAAGGAAATTGCTGTGGTAGCAGCTTTAACCGCAATTGGCACCGCTGAACCTCAGTTAAAGGTACATATAAATGGGGCTTTAAATGTGGGATGTAGCATCAATGAAGTTAAAGAAGTAATGCTTCAAATGTCTGGATATTCAAGATTTCCAAGCACAATCAACGCAATGAATGCTTTAAAAGAAGTTTTGGAGGCTCGTAAAAAACAAGGGATTCAAGATAAAGAAGGCGCATTGGCGACTAAAACATGTTCAGAACCGGATCGGTTTAAGCAAGGTAGTAAAATGCTTGCTGTTTTAGATGAAGCGCAACTGGCAATACTTGAAAGTACTTACAATGACTTTGCCCCCGATCTCGTCAAATTAGTGGTGAATAGTTATGCAGATGTGATATCAAGAGATAACTTAGACTTAAGATATAGACAAATCGCAACGATAGCAGCACTTACAGCCTTGGGAAATGCAAAACCACAACTGAAATTTCACATAAAAGCGGGCCTCAATATAGGCCTTTCAAAAGAAGAAATCACAGAAATTATGTACTTGATGACCGTTTACACTGGTTTCCCTTCCGCCATAAACGGCATAAATGCTCTAAAAGAAGTCGCCAATGTTCAAGGCGCTGTTGCAAAATAGCCTTAACTTAAGAATGACTATAACAATCTAAAAATGGATTGCTATAGTCATTTTTTTTTAAAATCGAAATGGAGTACTTGACTTTAACCTTAGGGGAACCTTTAGACTTAAAGTGAGAGGTGATAAATATGAGCAAAATAGCACTTGAAGTAAAGGGTCTTGTAAAGCAATACAAGGATTTAACCGCTGTGAATGATCTTGATTTAAAGGTGGAAGCAGGCAAAATATATGGTCTTTTAGGACCAAATGGTGCGGGAAAATCCACGACAATTGACTGTGTTTTAGGCATGAAACCCTATCTAAAAGGTGAAATCACGGTTTTAGGGTTATCGCCAACAAAAGATAGAAAAAAGCTCTATCAACGTGTAGGCGTTCAATTTCAATCTAGTTTTTATCCAGAGCGCATTAAAGTTTATGAAATATGTGAAATGATTTCGGCACTATATAAAAGTCCAGATGATTGGCGTGGGTTGCTCAAGCAATTCAATTTAGAAGCAAAATCCAGACATTATGTGGCTTCACTTTCAGGTGGAGAAAGGCAGAAACTGTCTGTTTTACTGGCACTGATTCAGAAACCTGAAATGGTATTTTTAGATGAGCTCACCACGGGACTTGATCCTAAGGCCAGACGTGAAGTTTGGACACTGTTAAAAAAACTGAATCAAAACGGCTTGACGATCTTTCTAACATCGCATTATATGGATGAAGTCATGGCACTTTGTGATGAAGTGAATATTATCAATCATGGGGTTTCGGTGGCCTCGGGTACGCCACAAGATATTATTGCACTTTCAGGCATGCAGAATTTAGAAGAAGCTTATTTGTATTTTATCGATGAGAAGGAGATGATTCATGGTGAAGTCGCTTTTGATATTTTATAAAACAGAATTTAAACTTGCATTTAGAGAATTTTCGGGTGTCCTCTTTGGAATTTTTCTCCCCATTGGCATTATGCTTTTACTGGGCATACTCTATGGGGATAAACTCGCTTATGAAAACGCACCTTATACGCTTTTGCAGCAATCTGTTGCAGCGGTACTGACTGTAGGCATCTGCGCAACGGGGCTCATGGGGGTCCCTTTAACACTTTCGGGATACAGAGAAAAGAAAATATTAAAAAGATTCAAAGCATCGCCTGCATCGCCACTACTATTGATTTTAGCGCAATTTCTCAATAATATGACCTATGCGATTATTTCAAGTGTGGCAGTGGTGGGCATAGCGGTTTTCGGTTTTGGTTATAGAATGATTGGCAATCCGGTTTTGTTTATATTGTCCTATGGGTTACTCATGGTGGCAATCTATGCCATTGGCGCTATGATTGCAAGTATAGCCAAATCTGAAAAAATCGCTAATATGCTGTGTACGCTTTTCTATTTTCCCATGTTCTTTTTATCGGGTGCGACGATTCCCTACGAACTCATGCCAAAGGGGCTTCGGTTTTTCGCAGACATTATGCCGCTGACACAAGGCATAAAACTTTTGAAAGCGACTTCTTTGGGTGAATGGCAAACAGATTCTATGAATGCAATTTGGATTTTGATTTTTACTGCGATTTTGGGTATGATTATAGCAGTAAGAACTTTTAAATACGAATATGAATCTTAAGCCGATAAGGATGTGTGCCCATGTTTCAAATTGGACTATTTTCAAAGATGAATCGAGTTACCACCAAGACGTTGAGACACTATGATGAGATAGGCCTTCTAAAACCTGCTTTTGTGGATCAACAGACGGGTTATCGCTATTATGGCAGTGCAGAACTGCTCAGGCTCAATAAAATCATTGCGCTTAAACAATTAGGACTTAGTCTTCAAGAGATTCAAGAGTTGATAGATCAACAGAAGGGCATAGATGTTTTTTTAACACTTAAGGAAAAGGAAATTGAGATTAAGATTAAAGAAGAAACTTCTAAGCTCAGTCGGCTTCAAAATTATTCGAGGTATTTAAGAGGAGAGCAGAATATGAATTATTCACCTGTAATCAAAGCGTTACCAGAAGTGATTGTGGCTTCTATGCGGTTAATCGCTCCTAATTATGAGTCTTACTTTGATATTATTCCTAAAATGGGAGAAGAAATGAGAGAAAAGGGTGCCGTATGTGCAGTACCAGAGTATTGCTTCAATATTTATCATGATGGCGAGTACAAAGAAAGTGAGATTGATTTAGAAGTTTGTGAAGCTGTTGTGGCGTACTGTGAAGATTCTGAAAAAGTTAAGTATAAGAAGATAGATGCCGTGGAAAATGCCTTATGTGTGATGCATAAGGGCCCATATACTACACTACCCGATGCGTATGCATTTGCTTTTTCATGGATAGAGACGAATGCGTATGTGGTGGGAGGGTTGCCGCGTGAGTCTTATATTGACGGTATTTGGAATAAGGAAGACGAAAATGAATGGCTTACTGAACTTCAAATTCCGGTGAAAAAAATATAAAGGCATATAAAATAAATGAAACAAAGGGATGAAGATTTAAACCTTCATCCCTTTGTTTTTAATGATAGCATTGGTGTGGCTTATCTTGATTGAATCAAGTGCTATTTTAGAAAGTGCTTTATTGGATTAAGAGCAGATTGTAGAGGAGTTCTGCCATTTCAGCTCTTGTCGCTAATGCTTTTGGTTCAATCATGCCATTATGGTCTGAAGCTAAACCTCTTTCTACAAAAGTCTTTGTAGGCATGAATGCATAAGATGCAACTGTGGAGGTGTCACTAAATTGGGTGATAGCAATTGTCGGTGTTTTTTCAGGTAATTCATTCAGTGTGCCAAGTGCATTGTAAAGCAGTGTGAACATATCTTGTCTGCTGATGGATGCATTTGGTGCATACTTATTATCGCCTACCCCACTTGCAATGCCAAGGCGTCTAGCGGTTGCAAGATAATTTGTATAGTACGTGTTACCCGCATCTGCAAAATTGTTTGTGGCATTTGCATCTGGTGATATACCATAAGCATTCATCATAAGGACGATAAATTGCCCTCTTGTTAGGGATGCATTTGGACTAAACGTGGTTTCTGATGTACCCGCGGTGATGCCACGAGCAGCAAGGTTTGATATGGCATTATAATATGGACTTGAGGTATTGACATCTGTAAAAGTTTTTTTGTTGTAACCGATCATATAAGTGGAGAAATGCGTTGTCATAAAGTCGACTGTGCCAGTAGAAGCATTGTAATTACCTCTTATCGGTTGAAGCATACCAGTGTCATCTACATAGTATACGACGACTGCATTTTGGTCTTCTCCGGATTGAAGTGTATACGGCACGCTTATTTCAGCACTACCTGCGCCAAATGAAGCAATTTTTTTCTCGCCGACATTGACCGAAAAGTCATAGACAGGTCTGTCGCTGACAGCATCACGCATCTCATTTGAAAGCGTCTTTGGATCAACTTTAGAAATATTTATACTGACGTCACCTTCTGCAGCTGAATTGTTGATATGCTTCACAGCTTCTTGATTAAATTTAAGAGCGCCGACATTTGTGCTGACTTTCATTTCAGCTTTAGTCTCTGTGGCAATCTTATTGAAGGACTCCTTAGTGATGACCACTTCAACTGTATTTTCCTTTTGAGTGGTATCCATTTTAATTTCAATGACAGATTTTTTACCTGCTGTCTCCGCTTTTTTTGCACCTGCGATGAGGTCTGTGGCGGTGGTGTCTGAAATGGATGCCTTGATGTGATCTGGTGATTGCGTTTTACCTGTCACAGTTGTTGAAGTTGTTGTAGTCTCAGTGTTAGAGACATCTTCTGTCTTAGAACTTGTCTGTGTGTTGGTATTAGGACCAGTGCTTGTACCTGTATTTGTGTTGGTGGGTTTATCATCTTTATCGTCCTTTGAGGCGCCACCAGAACTATTGTCTAAAACGATATCAGCTCTATCGCGTATGCGAATACGTGCGCCCTCGGTGTCGATGGATGAGAGTCCAGTTGCAACGATGCTTGAGCCAACAGCTAAGTTTTCGATGGTCTTCGTACTGGTAATATAACCATCGATGAAAATGCGACAGATTGTGTTAGAGCTGTCTTTAATATAAATGCTCTCAACAACACCGTTAGGGGTGGTTATGGAAGTAACCGTGCCATTTACGGTGACTAAACTGCCTAAATGACTGCCATCTTTAGCTTGTGCAGTTGTCAAGTGAATAGGGGTTGGCAATGTTTTTAGGGTTTCATCGATCACTTTTATTTTTTCTACAGCAATTTGTTGTTCGCCGTTGTAAGAGCTTGTTTTACCTGTAATTTCTACAGTTTGACCTGCCCTAATGTTTTCAGAAACGGGGAAGGCATTGATACCTGCAGTGCTGTCCTGAACATAGATACAATCGAAGAATGCAGTGTTTTTATCGTATGCAGAAGCATTAGAGGTTGCGATTCCGCGAATGGTGAAAGACTCTCCTTCAAGAGCAGCTTGAACCTTTGAAATATCTGTAATGAGTTGTGGATTAACTTTTTGGATCACATTTTCTAAAATGGTGTAGTTGCTATACTGAGGTGTGGCATAACTATCCATTGTCGCTTGAATTTCAAAATTACTCATAAATGCAGATCCAGCCACGATAACGGTAGAATTAACACCGCCACTATGTGTAACCGTTTCTGAAGCTGCTACGAGGT
Organism: Fusibacter sp. 3D3; assembly: GCF_001748365.1. Lineage (GTDB taxonomy): Bacteria > Bacillota > Clostridia > Peptostreptococcales > Acidaminobacteraceae > Fusibacter_A. The sequence goes on from NZ_BDHH01000012.1 coordinate 148,093, forward strand.
ATTTATTGTCGTACTTTGGAACGGATACACCATCAATGCCAGTTGTACCATCTTTATCATCGTCTGAAGAGTAGCTGGTTTCAAAAGCAAATACCATTGGGCTCACACTAGATGATAATATTTCACTTGGCTTACCTTCTGCGCCCACAGCATATATTGTGGAACCTCCATAATTGGAGTAGACTTGCTCTGCTGGTTTAACACCAGATAAGAAAGGATTCGACAGATCATAATTGGTAAGGTACAGTCTTTGCGCCTGACCCCCATTTTGTACATCATCTTTGATTTCATCATCAGAGACGCGGAGGGTTGAGCCAAGAGCAGCTAACAGTTTATTTTGCTGTGCTGACATTTGATCATCTGCAGGCAAAGTGTACGTGGTACCATCCGAATACTTTGTATAGCCTTCATAGTAGTCGCCCCATCCCGTGATAATGACGGTTTTACCTGATTTTGAAAATTCGGAAATTGCCGTTATTTCAGCATCAGTGTAGTTTTTGTAGCCCAATAAAAAGGCAGTACCATTTCGACGTGTGGGCGGTGTTAAAACGAGCATTTCGTATTTTGGATTTTTTGTAGCTTCAATTAAGGCTTCGCTTGTGCGGAGTTCAACGACACGGACGTTATAATCGACGGCCATGTTGGTGAAATTCCCCATGCTGTCTTTGTAATTTCCATCTACATACTCGTTGTAATGACTGGCATCAATGCCCACGTAAACAAGATTTTCACTTGCACGGACATTAAGGTCAACATTAGAGGTAAATGTTTTTTCTTGTCCGTTTATTGTGAAAGTTGCGGTGGTTGTTAGCAACGTATTGCCAGCGGCAGCTGGGGTGTAATCAAACGCATGTGTTGCTGTGCCTGCTGAAACGATTTCTTTGTTAAGGTTTTCAGTATAAAGGACTGTATCACCTTGAGCATACTGAATGGAGTTAAGCGTTACAGCACTTTTTTCATTATTAAAGAGTGTGGTGGTGAGTTTAAGCGGTTCTCCTGTAATGGGCATTTTAGTTTCTGTATTGACAGAACTGATGCCAACAAGTGGTGCTTGTCCAATCCAAACTGGTGCGGTTACAGCAATATTTTTGTCTGCTTGAGTAACGCGGACATAGTAATAACCTTGAACAGCGGGTAGTTCGAAAGCCCAATTGGCAACATTGCTCGTGAAAGTTTGACTTTTTGCAACACGACCACTATTGGTGATGACTTCTATCTTTGAAATGGTGTCTGTTAAATCTTGATCGTCAATGTCGATGGCAAACTTTAAAGGTGTCGTCGGAATTTCACTGATAATACTGCCCATCATAAGGTCGTTAACTGTATAATTGATATTGAGATTTTTATCTTCTGTTGTATAGACAGACATATTCTTAAGACCAGTGAGCAACCCATCATCATTGAAATTATCAGTGATGATGACGGTACGACAAGTGTTCGCATTACCCCAATTGCCTTTGTGGTTATCTTGGTTATTTGTAGGGGCAACATGCCACCCTTTATCAAGTGCTTTGGTGTATTCACTGTAGCTCGGGAAATAACCGCCAGAGTTGATCGCACCTTCACCGTTACCGATTTCAACAGCGACCATTTTGTTATCATATGCGGGTGACCAGTAAGCAAAATCAGAAAATGTACCAAATGTTTTTCCAGGGTGGTTAAATTGTGATAAGTTTGCAAGTGGATCTGTATTTTGAATTAAGGTTTCGTAGTATGCTTTCATGCCAGCATCGTTAGTCTTGCTGTTAAGCGATGTGTTGTTACGGCTCACAAGACCTGTTGAATTGAAAGTATTGATATGGCCAGGACCGCCAGACCATGTCATTTCAAATCCAGAAAAAGCCAATAGTGAACCCGCGTGACTTTGATTGAAAGTATCCATAGCAGAAACGTAGGTTTCCCATTTTAAAAGACTTTCAGCAGTCATTTTACTTTTGTCATTGAGCGCTTCAGCTGGATTGGCTGAATCTTTAGTGTCAAAGTAGTTGGAGTGATCTGTAAATGAGACAAAATCTACATTGTCGCTCTCAGGGATGTGCGTTAAATAGTTCAGACCGTCTTGAAGTGTGCCAGAACCATCAGAATACTCCGCGGTATGTGCGTGGAGCTGTCCAAAATAAGCTTTGTATTTGGATTCGCCCACTGTGAAGAGCCAAGATTCGACTTTAGTTTTGGTATCTTCTGAACGTACAATCGTAACCGTTGCAGTATAACTGCCATCTACAAGCGTATTTGGTTTATAACTGTAAGTGTTAGAGGTCGTCTGATCCGTTTTAGTCATGGCTTGATCTGTAATGAGGTTTACGTTGTCTTTTTTAAGTGTCAAAGTAACAGTAGGTGATGCCCCTGCATTTTCAAGTGATACAGAAATAGTAGGTGCCTTCTCGTCGCCTGTGCTACTGTTGCGAGCAGGTGTGACAGCGGTTACTTGAGGTTTGTCATCAATCGTGACTGTAATTGGATTTGAAACGGTTTTTAAACCCGTTACATCCGTTGCAGTAATTGTAAATGTGAAATTTGGAACAGTGGCTATAATTTGAGCACTTGGAATACTATATTCATATTTCTTAGTAGTTGTATTTTGAGTCATCAGTTGATCAGATACCGTCTGATCACCGATAACATAGCTAATGCTGACGGAATGAATATCTTTATTATCTTCTGCAGTGACTGAAATGGTATAATCTTGGTTTGTCTTAGCCTCTAAAAAGCTATCGGGCAAGGTCACTAAAGGGCTTTTAATGTCGTTGACCACATCGTAGACGTTATAACCATTCGCGTCCTTTGTACCAACGTACAACTGAACTGTTGTATTATAGCAAGCAACCATGGCATATAAATCGACCACTTCACCTTGCTCCACAAGTGCTGGATATGGAGTGGCTTTGTAGAGATTAATAGAACTTGTTGCATCTGTGATTGTCGTTGAACCAGAGGCTTTATATTCACCAAGGGTGACATTTTTTATTTTAATATATCTGCCAAGCATATTTAAACCATTGGCATTAAGGTCAGCTATTGTAACTGTTTCTGGTGCCATTGGCGTGTCAGAACTCAATAATTTTGAAGCGGTGATGTTTTTAAGTTCAGGTAAACCACTGTAGAGGGTATAGGTCCCAGTAAATTCAACTTGATCCCCTATTTGAGCACCCGTTGGCGCAGCACCAAAGACGTACAGTGAATAGGTTTTACCATCGATGACGGATTGAATGACTGGATTAGAGAAACCAGTTGCAAAATAGACGATCTGTCCTGTGACGATAATATCTTTAGTTTCAGAAGGCAGTTCTAAGACTTCTTTAATGGTAGAAGCGACATTAGGATCTTTAATTGTATATTCTGCACTCATTGTTGTGCTGTCAACTTTTCCAGTTGCTGTGGCAAAAGCTTTTAAAGTTACTTTATCGCCAATATTGCCATTAATGGTAATTGGATCTACGTAAACTGAACTACTTGACGTCACATGAGTACCGTCTAAAGTGTAGTAGATACGTGCAGAAGGCTCATTACAATTTAAAGTTATTTTGCTACCATTTTTAATAGAACTGGATTCTGGAGAAGCTGTGACAAAAAGGTGATTTGCCATGCCTGCTTTGACCATATCAATGATTTCAGCTTTCAAAGTGCCAGAGGCATCATACATGCGAAGCGTGACATCCACGGAATCGCCTAGGGAAACACCAGGAAAGTGAGATAAGTTGACGGATGGATTAATGATTAATTCAGAACCCTCTTGTGAAAGAGACGCCGTATTTGTCAGTGTTGCTGCGTTTACTTTAATAATCTCGCCCATGTGATTGTAGCCAAGCGTTTTATCAGTTGGGGTCGCTATAAGATCTGCAATGGTTGTGATGCCTCTGTCTGGAATCGCATGATCATGCGATTTGATGAATACAGCGGGTTCAATAACCCCAGATAATTCGATAAGATTATTGTAAAGGGCACGTTTACCAATTGCAATGACTTCATCGCCCACTTTTAATAGGGCAGAATTTGAAGTCAAGTATAAGCATATAGCACCAGTCGTATCTTGAATATAGACATTTTTACCACTGATATAAGTGACGACACCTTCTACTTTAATATTTTCTGTATCTAAAGCAGCTAATTTGGCAGTTTCAATTGTTACAGGGGTTGTGTTGTCTACTGTATAAGAAAATTTTTCAACATTACTGCCATCTAGTCCAGATTTAATGGCACGCACGTAATAATCCGTATCAACAGTCACTGTAACACTGCTGCCAGAGGTCCAATTCGGTGCGGGGGCATCTGCTGAGAGGGTATTATATTCAATGACTGCATCTGCTGTAGTGGTTGTAAAGGTAATGGCTTGACCCGATGTTACTGCACATGAAGGCATACTTGCTGTTGGGGTTGCACATTTAGTTTCAATAGAGGGTGGACCACTTCTTGGGTTGGGCGGTCCAGTTTCAAAATCTGCAGCATTGTCATCACTGTCAACACCGACAGTTTTTCGAATAACTGAAGTTGTGTTACTTGGCGCTGGCGTTGCACCAGAACCCTCATAGTGACCAGTGGCAACAGCCCCGTAGCCTACGAAATCCACAATGTCAGAGTCCGTCACTGAGGTCACTGAGTCTTGGTTGGAGACTAAGACAACTTTGGCTTTAGTACCGCTCATGTCAGTGCTTCCAGTCGCATTTGGCGTTGGAAGTGCTGTGCCATTTCCGCTAGTCCCTGCTTTTTGCTGAATGAGGTAGTATCCACCTGAGACTATACTGCCAGATAAATTCGTAACGGCAAATGAAGTACTGCTTGCGCTTGCGTACTGAACAGACCAACTGCTCAAATCAACTGCAGCACTTGTTGGATTGTAGAGTTCAATAAAGTCGTTTGTGTAAGGTGCACCAGAATTACCACCGCCACCATAGACTTGGCTGATGATCACGTGATTGGCGATCGACGGACTGTCGGCACTTACAGGTATACTTGTGGTTCCAATACTGAGCACAAAAGCCAAGAATAAACTTACGTACTGTTTTGCTTTAAAGCGTTTGAATTTAATGCGCATGCTTTCCTCCTTAATTCTAGTGTAAAATGCTATATGTGTATGTTTGAACGCCCAAAAAAACAATTAGATTAGGGCTCAAACATATTCAACTGAGAAAGATTACTTTTCTGCTTTGGCGTACATCATGGCACTAAGCGCGGCCACAAAGGGAACGGTGAGGATGATGCCGATAGAACCCGCAAGGCCTTGTATGATTTCCACAGCGATCATATCACTGTTAAAAATTTGTAAGTAAGGGTAATCAAAGACTCTAAAGAGAATGAGTGTATTTAGCGAAGCGCCTGCAAATGCGAGTATAAGTGTATTTGCCATTGTGCCCATGGCATCTCGCCCAATATTCAAACTGGATTTAAAAAGTACCTTTCGACTTGCCTTTGGGTTCATATCGTGTAATTCAGAAACGGCAGAAGTGATGGTTAAAGCGATATCCATAACGGCGCCTAATGAGGCAATTAAGATGCCGCTGACCAGTAAGCCACTGATTTTAAGACCGCTGTCAGACGCGCGTAGAATGAGTTCCTCAGCTTCCATCATGTTGAAACCGTTTATTGGCGTCATAATCCCAGTCATATAAGCCATAAGGCCTGCTATGGTTACCCCACCAATACAACCTAAGGTCGCACAAAATGTTTTAAGCGAAAAACCATTGAGTAAAAATAGAGAGACAACAGTTGTAATGGCAACGATTAAAATAGAGGCAAGAATTGAAGGCACACCACGCTGTATAAGTGGAATGAGTAAAAACCAAATACTTAGAATTGTAAATAAGAGCCCAAACAGAGCCGAAATGCCCTTCTTACCGCCTAAAAGGATGAGTAATATTGCAAATAAGAGTGCAAGCGCAATCAAGACGATACTTCGATCGTAATTGGCAATATAGACAATATAGGGATTATTCTGTTCATCTACATCAAGACGGACAACAATTCGAGTACTCTCTTTAAGATCCACATTTGCGTACGCGTTTAAATAATTCGTAACGTGTAATTCTTCACCTTCATAGTCGCCGCTATCTATGGTGACGATGACTTCTTGCGTCCCCAATCGAAGCCCTTCAGTCCAATAGTCTGGCGACGCGTTTTCCGTTAAGAGTTTGGAGACATGTGCTTTTTCAAAGATCAGTTTGCTTGCAGCAGTGGGAATTTCACCTTTAGCGGGTGTATTGAGCAAGTATATTGCAGCGCATAAAATGAGTGCAGTCATCACCAATGGGATGATTTTATACATGTAAGCATATTGTAATTTTTTCAAATGGATCCCCTACCTTTTAATGTTTAAATTTGCGATACATTGCATATAAAAAAGTTTATATATGTACCTATCTCATAATATATAAAAAAAATAATATTTACAATATTCAGACAGCTTATTTGTTAAGACTTTACAATATTTGCGCAAATATTTAACATGACTTTACTCAAAATTCAAATAGCTTTGTCAGTACAGGGCATAGATGATAAAATAAGGATTAAATACAAAGCATAAATACGAGGCATAAATACAAGAAAAGGGGATATCATGATTAGAGGGTTTTATTTTAGTGCTACAGGCACTACGAAAATTGCAATTGAAACGGTATGTAGAGGGCTTTCAAGATACAGAGCAGATGAAGCCATTCAATTTTATGATTTCACAGGATCAGAATCGCGTTTAAGTTTTCCGTCTTTTTTTGAGACCGCTCTTGAAGACGTTCAAGAATCAGATGTACTCCTTTTAGGCGTTCCTGTCTACGCGGGGAGAATCCCAAATATCCTTTTGAAAACGCTTGATGCACTTTGCTCTATACCCAAGGCTAAAATAGCATATGCGGTACCAATTGTGCTTTATGGCAACAGACACTATGATTCTGCACTCAATGAACTTGGGCTCATATTACACGAAAAAGGGTTTTCACTTCTGGGAGCTGCCGCTTTTATTGGAGAGCATTCTTTTTCGGATAAACTTGCTATGGGGAGACCGAATGAGCAGGATGTTAAAGTGATGAGACAATTTTCGGAGGCACTTCATGAAATTCAGCAAGTTCAAATGCGTGACGAAGCGGAAAAAAAAGAGCGTGTTTTTTTTAATCAGAGACTACTCGATCAATTAGGGGGAGCCTATATTCGTGATGACTTAAAACCTTATTATAGGCCGAAGAATGCAAACGGTGATTTATTTGATTTTCGGACGATCAAGCCTATAACCACAGAGGCCTGTACGGATTGTGGTCTTTGTATCAATATATGTCCAATGGGCGCTATAGACCAAGAACATCCCGCGTTGATCACAGGTGTTTGTATTAAATGTTGTGCCTGCGTCAAGCGATGTCCAACATCGGCAAAAGTTTTTTCGGACCCCAAATTTATATTCCACAAAACAGAGCTTGAAGATTCCCTGAAAACGCCAAAGCAACTGAATTTGTTTTTACGAGAGAGCAGAGAAAAACACAGAATAAAAATCTAATTGAGAACCGTTTTCGTTTATTGTTTAATTCTTTTATAAAGGGGTAACAATACCATATAGAAGAGCACTAGAAGGGAAGTGAATAAAGTGAAAAAAGTGAAAAAGGCGAAAAATACGAAAAAGACGAAAAAAGTGAAAAAGGCGGAACACAGTATTTCATATCAAAATAAACGCATTGTTTATGATTCAAATGGCGTAAGATTATCCTCAATACTTGGTGGCGGTGCGACTGAAGCTTGGGCAGACATAGATCATTATGAGAAAGAGTCTTGTGTTTCTATTCCATCTGAAGAAGCCGTTGAAATTGCAAAAGCGTGGGTTGATGAAAACCACAAATAGTATAAATTTAAAATACGGATGACAAATAATTTAAAAAGAACGCTTAAGTTTTAATAAAGTAATTTATTAAAACAAAGGCGTTCTATTTATATGTTTGAAAGCGTCGCTGTACTCAGCTGTAAGCGTATAAAGTTGTTTAGAGTAAGCTTTTAAGTTTTATTCAGTTACTGTAAAGTGCCATTCTCGGCTCATCGTTGTGCCGTCTTCTGATCGCACAATCTTAACCGTTGCAGTATAATTACCCACTGGGAGTGGGCCTAATTCGTCAAGGGCAATCCCTGCACTCCTAACGGGAATTTCTTTATCTGTAATGATTTCTTCGCCGTTGTTTTTAAGTGTATAAGTGATTTTTGGAGAAGCCCCACCATTTATAAATGTTACACCTATAGGAAGGGTTTTACAATCCGTACTAGTGTCAGGAGAGGGCGATATAGTAGTGATTTTAAGATTGTCATTGATTGTGATTGTGGATATCTTAGTAATTGTTTTCAAACCGCTTACATCTGTTGCGGTAACTGTAAATGTGAAATTTGGAACAGTTGCTAAAAGGTGATCTTGCGGAATTCTATAATCATAATTGCCATTATAGGTGTTTTGAGTCATTTGTTGATCAGATACAGTTTTATTGGCAATGGTATATGTGATGGTAACATCTTGAATATCCTTATTGTCTTTAGCAGTAACTGAAATAAAATAATCTTGACTTGTTTGAGCCTCGGCTAAATTATCTGGCACGATAACCAAGGGGGGGGGTAGTGTCATTAATTGTATCATAGACATTATAGGTGTTGGCTTCTTTTGTCCCCGTGTTTAACTGTACGGTTGAGCCATCACAAGCAACTGTAGCATATAAATCAACCTTATCACCAGCTTCTACAAGTGTTGGATAGGCAGCAGCTTTATAAATATTCATATTACCAGTGACATCTGAAATTTCAGTTAATCCGAATGCCCTATAAGTGCCGAGTGTAACGTCTTTGATCTTAATAAATCGACCGAGCATGTTTAACCCATTTGTTTTTAGGTCTGATATAGTAACTGTTTCTGGTGCCACTTGAGTACTAGATCCTACTATTTCTCTAGCGGTAATTGCTCTAAGCATCGGTAATCCAGTCTGGATTGAGTAAGTACCTGTTAGTTTTACTAGATCCCCAATTTTAGAGTCTGCAGGTGCTGAGCCATAGATATAGAGTGAATAAGGGGTGCCATCAATGATAGCGTGAATAACTGGATGCGCATAATTTGTTGCAAAATAAGCAATTTGTCCTGTAACGGTGATATTTTCTGTGTCGCTTTCAAGTGCAAGGACTTCCTTAATCGTAGAAGTGATCGTTGTTACATGCGTATTGTCAGTATAATCATCAGTATTGTTGTCAGTGTTATTGTCTTGAGTAGGTGTGGCAGGTTTTAATTGAGTATGGTCATCAGCACTACTAGGTGGTCCCACTGTTACGTGATAATTGTGAATAATGGAGACTGTCGATGGTTCTGAAACTGTTTGTAAACCAGCAACATCTATTGCAGTAATTGTAAAGGTGAAGCTTGGAGCAGTTTCTAAAATCTGATTATCTGGAATTCTATAGGCATAATTATTTCCAGCTTCAGTTTTGTCATTCAGTTCTTCGCTTCTTTCATACATGGGTTGATCATATACAGTTTTATCTCCTATGGTATAGGTGACTAGTTTCTTGCGAAACTCTGTAAGCATTGAAAATACTTGCTTTTATTTATAGAAATAGCATATTACCCTCCATTTTGGGTATAAATAAGGTGTGTTCCTGTTGATAACTCATACTCAAAAGAAAGGAAGGTAATAATGCTAATTTCTGCTTCTAATCAGGTTTCCCTGTTTGATCTTGATGCTGAGTTTGATGAACTCACTTCATACAAATCAGATCAACTTTTTTCTCTTTTTAACCAGTTTATTGACACAGATGATGTTATTCCAAAATCTTTCTACAGTGTTTACTACTCTAATGTTGGAAAAAACAGAGATTTTCCACTTGAAGGTATGCTCAAAGCATTTATCTTTTACAACTTGCTCGGTCTACCTACCATTTCCACTCTCATTTTTATCATCAACATTTCAAGTGATTTTAGAAAATTTCTAGGCTTTTCCAGAGCACCTCATCCCTCTCAGTTTTCTAGGTTCAAGACTCTCTTTTATGACCAAATCCTCGAAATGTTTCATCATCTTGTTGATTTTACCTCTGATTTTGCAATAGATGCAGATGATCGCCTCGCCAAAATACTCATTACCGATACAACTGGTTTCGAGTTATACGTTAAGGAAAATAACCCTAAATTCTATCAATCTATTCTTAAAACCGTTAAAACTTACGCTAAATCTCATAAGTACGACAAGACCTTTGATGTAGAAAAATATGCCCAATCAAAGATGCCAAAACAAAGTTCTTCTAACCCTGAAGCTAAACTGACTTATCTTAATGGGCATTTCGGATACTATCAAAAGGTCATCCTCGCTACCAACGGGTTTGGATTAATTCGAGATATTAATTTTTATAATGCCGACAATACGCTACAGCTTAACCTTACGCCTCAAGAAATCAAAGATGAATATGATGCTAAATCTCTTATCCCTTCACTTGAAACGTTTTTCGATTTACACCCAGATTCTAAATTCAACTACTTTCTTGGGGATTCAGGCTTTGATGCAGTTGATAATTATGCGTATCTTTACAAAAAAGGCATCATACCTATCATCAACCTTAATCCTCGAAATAATTCTACGCTGCCTCAACCCCTGTTTAATGAAGACGGTATCCCTACTTGTCCCAACGATCCTGAGTTACCAATGACCTATGCTGGGGTGATTAAAGGAGCCAATAGAGCAGATCGTATTCAGTTTATTTGCCCTAAAAGATCTCTTACAATGTCTGATTCAGTAAAATCCGTTATTCTTGATTGTGATAATCCTTGTACCAATTCACCATATGGAAGAATTAAAAACATCACTGTTCACCATAATTTCAGATTCAATGCTGCTATGCCTCGAAATAGTAATGAATGGATCAATCTTTACAAAATAAGAACGGTTTGTGAAAGAACCATCGCACAACTTAAATCCTTTATGCAAATCAATATTTCCAAAGTCAATAAAACCTTAACCCTGAAATCAAACATCTTTTTAGCTGGCATCACACAATTGATTGCTTTCATTATCATTCATAAAAGTAAATTAAACATTGGTCATTTGTCTATAAAAACTATGGTTGCATAGAATAACTTACTGCGAAATTGAGTAAGTCTTTATTCTGTTGCGCTTTTTTTTTGAACTTTTTTAGATATTTCAATTTTGCTTGTGGATAACTTTGGTTTTTATTTCGCAACGATCTATTAAAATTTTCATATAGTGTTATCCCGCACATTATTTACTTTTGAATAACCCTATCTCAGTCAAAATAAAAGAAGTTAGTGGACATTTTAATCTGTTGCATGATGCATCAAATTATTTTATTCGCTAACTTCTTATGTTATCATGAATACATTAAGTTTCATTCATACAACAGAAGTCTCCCCGACCAAAGTTTGACTTCTGCTGAAACTCATTACAGAGAGGAGATAGACCTCGTCTATAACAATTCATATGATAACGATTTTAACGGATAATTGCAATCCTATTTCTCAAATTTTATACGATAATGTCCTAAATAATCTTCAGAATCATCAGTTGGGATGTATTTGTGGCCATTCGGGATGCATGTCTATTCATGGTTACTATAACCGTGATATTAAGTATGAAGATGCTTCAGTAACCTTACGCATCAGACGTGTCATCTGTTCATTTTGTAAAACAACTCATGCCATTCTATTAGCCTCCATAGTCCCTTATTCTCAGATCTCTCTCCATGACCAAGTTCGTATTATAAACTGCCATAAACGCTCTGATGACTTTACGCCTATCATGGAAGACACGCCCTCTATCGATGAGAGCAATATTCGGTATGTTATTAAACAATATCTCTGTCATTGGTTAAACCGCCTCCTTGCTGCTTCTTTACCTCTTTGCCCTTCAAACAATTTAGTAAAGCGCTCTTTTTCAAACTTCAATCGCCAGTTTATGCAGATTAAACGAACGCCTAATCTCCTTTTTCTAAAACCCACATAACCTAACACGACCAACTTTATATTTGCTCCTATAATGAAGATAATTCTAAAGGAGGAACATACTATGACTCACGATCAAACTCATGCAATCGCTTTGATGCGCTATTCTATCATCGCTCCACTTATTTCTGGTCTATCTGATCAATACGAATCTAAGGAGGCTTTCTTTCGTGATGCCTCAAGTAAAGGTGTCAGTACCCCAAAGGGCACCATTAAGCATTTTGCACCCGCTTCCATTAAACATTGGTATAACAGTTATCAACGTGGCGGTTTCGACGCACTACTACCTGCCTCTAGATCGGATACGGGAAAGTCTCGCAAACTTGATGATGAGCTTCAAGAACAGATTAAATACCTTAAATCCAACTACCCGCGTATGTCTTCTGCTGCAATTTTCAGGCAGCTTCGAGAAACYGGGAGTATAAAACCCTCTGAATTATCAGAATCAACGGTCAATCGCTTTATCAAGCACCTTGCGATCCATCAAAAGACCACTACCAATCAAGACATGCGACGTTATGAACGCCCTCATATCAATGAA
>NZ_BDHH01000013.1 GCF_001748365.1 Fusibacter sp. 3D3
AGGTATGGTAAGGCGCACAGTGACCACAAAAGGAAAAGAAAGCGTAGAAGTGAGCTATTTCATATCCAGTTTAAAAACACCAGAAGAAGGACCATGTGAAGTGTTTGCAAAGGCCGTGAGATCACATTGGGGTGTAGAAAGTTGTCATTGGATACTTGATGTTGTTTTTAGAGAAGATCATAGCCGAGTAAGAATGAATAACGGTGCTGCAAATCAATCCATGTTGAAGAAGATAGCCATGAATATTTTAAAACAAGAGACCATCACGAAAAAGAAGACCAGTTTAAAGTTGAAGCGTTATAAAGCATCAATAGATGAGTCTTTTCTAACGAAAGTAGTATCTGAGCTGTAGAAAAAAGGCTGAGTTATACCATTCGTAGGGTAAGTCGGCTGTAGTGATACAAACGGTTTATTAGTTGTGCCCTCAAAACTGTAAAAAGGATTGAGCTCTGCATTAAAACATAAGTCATGCCACATAATCCAATAGCGCAATGCTATTTTTTTAAGACTTTGAATAAAAGCCTTGATTATGGTAGATTTTCATGCGATAGCCGTGTACATTATGCCCGTTAACATTGCACTAAGCGTAAACGATTCTGAATAAGGAGGCAATTTATGAAACGAGAAATAGAAGATTCTATTGTAGTAGGTGCAGCACTTTTTGCAATGTTTTTTGGTGCAGGTAATTTAATTTTTCCCCCTGCAATTGGTTTATTCAGTGGTGATCAGTGGTTATTCAGTTTAATCGGTTTTTTTATAACCGGTATTTGCCTACCTGTCCTCGGGGTACTTTCGGTTTCCCTATCCGGGGGCACCATCAGTGACTTGGCCTCAAAAGTCGGTCCAAAATTTTCACTGATATTCAGCACAATCCTCATATTGGCAATTGGACCCTTGTTGGCTATTCCAAGAACGGGGGCAACTGTCTACGAGATCGGCGTGGCACCACTTGGAAACTTTAATCCACTTTTGGTATCTATAATTTATTTTTCAATTACACTCTTCTTTGTGATCAAACCCTCTGGTATCATAGACAAGATCGGCAAAATCTTAACGCCAATATTATTGCTTGTCATTGGCGCTATTATTGGAACAGGCCTTTTCCACCCGATTGGTAATCCTGTAACTACTAAACTTGAAAACGCTTTTTCTTTTGGATTCTTACAAGGCTACCAAACAATGGACGCCCTTGGTTCAATCGTAATGGGAGGCATTATATTAGCCGCATTAGTTGAAAAAGGTTATAAAAATCGTAAAAAGCAAATTAAAATGACCACTATTGCGGGCCTTCTGTCTGGAACATTGCTCACTTTAATCTATGGAGGCCTCATGTTTTTAGGCGCCTCCATCAGTCCAATGGTTGCGCCAGATATCAGTAAAACCGCACTCATTTTAGAAATCACACAATTCGTATTAGGTCCAAACGGTCTTTTGGTCATTTCAATTGCAGTTTCAGCAGCTTGCTTAACAACTTCTATTGGATTAACCGCTATTGTGGGGAATTTTTTTGAAAAGGTTTCGGACGGCAAATTACCGTATAAACTCACCGTCATTTTCGTTTGTGCCTTCAGTGCAGTAATGAGTGTTGTCGGTGTTGAGACGATCGTTGAAATTGCAGTGCCATTATTAGTACTCATCTACCCAATCGCCATGGTATTAATACTATTTAACCTATTCGATCGCTATTTGCCACATGTTGCAGCCTATAAAGGTGCTGTTTTAGGCGCAGGTTTAATTGGTTTTGTAGACGCAGCGAAAGCACTCAATTGGGATGCGCTCAATGTTATTTTCGAACCTATATACACACTTGTGAGCCACTTCCCACTTGCTGATTATGGATTTGCATGGACTCTTCCTGCATTAGCATTTTCACTCATTTTCGGATTACAGGGCCTCTATGCAAGTCAGCTTAAGCTCCCTTCAGAAACCATATGAGTATTGTACACTACATTTACAACTGTCATAATCATAAAAATCGCATTTAAGGGGGGCTATAAGAGCCCCCTTTTTTTTCGATAATCACTTTATCTTCTGATTTTGCCAAAGTTGATTCAGTTTAGTCGCAAGCCATGATGTTGCCATAGGTGCTAAATCTTTGGTATCTAGCTCAATTAGATGTTCTGTACATTTTATTTCTAAAATTTCAATAAGCACATTGATATCATACCTTGATACTTTGTGTTCATAAATTCGATCATATGAATAAAGGTAGATCGTTATCGATCTCAGCCTAGAATCACCATAACTCTCAAGTCCAATTTTCTGAATGTCCTCATATTTTATGCTGAAATCCTTACCTAAAGCTTTTTTGAATATCAGTTGCTGTCGATTGATGACTATATTATATATATTCAACTGCTTTAACACGATCAAAGTAACTACGCTCAAAGAGATCGCCATAAATAGTCCAGAATAAATATGCCCCCTTACGATAAACAATATGCAATATACCGCATAATAGAAATAGACTTCAATTGCAAAATTAATGGTCCGCCTATAGGGTGTCAATATGTATTGAACTTCGGTTTTGGTTTCCATTGCTTAACATCCTCTCTTTTTCTTGCTTTTTATTTTTATATAACCCTTGAGGAGATGTCCCCCACTTCTCTAAGTGGGGGTTCATATTCCTAATTCAGTGGGAGTCCAAACGCCCACTGAATGCAATCCGATAGGATTGTGCAAGTGTTACGAAGGTAGCGAAGCGGACTGAGTAGACACTTTGATACCCTTATTTAGATAATTTCACACTCAATATCACTCAACCTTACAGGTCCTTTTTTCTTAAGTACATATTTAATCAGCGGATATGTAAAAATCCCTGCAAAAAAACCGCCAATAGCCATTCCCATAGGCATATATATGAGGGCCAACACATGATGGCCAACTTGTTCCATTGCCTCATTTGCAGTTGAGGATCTCATCACATAATGGATGAGATCAAAGAATAGAGCTACAAGTACAGTGACATACTCCCACCACTTGAAGAAGTGGGGGCTTCTTGTTCGAGTAGCCTAACGGCTACAGCATAAGCAAGCTATCCCCGTGTGCCCCACGGTTCTATGAGTTCGTTTACCCTAATAATAAGCGTATACCTTCCGTTTTGATATTTATACTTGCATTGTAATCCCTATCCATTGTCATGCCACAATCTTCGCAATGATATGTCCGCTCTGAAAGCAATAATGTTTTCTTGACTATCCCGCAAGCACTACACTTTTTAGAACTTGGAAACCATTTGTCAATTTTGACGAGGTGTTTTCCTTGTTCCATCAACTTGTAATTAAGCATAGACACGAACATCCCAAACCCATTATCCATAACACTTTTACCAAAATTCAACGCTTGTGACATCACCTTCATGTCCAAATCTTCAATACACACTGCATCAACAGCATCGGCGATCTGCTTTGACTGCTTGTGTAAAAAGTCTTTTCGTTGGTTCKTCACTTTCTCATGAATTTTCGCTACTTTTATTCTTTGTTTGTTTCGATTTTTACTGCCCTTTTGGCACAACGATAGCTTTTTTTGTTCGCGTTTGAGTTGTTCAAGAGACTGTCTGTAATACCTAGGATACTCTGCTGATATGCCATCGGAAGATAGAAAAAGTGCTTTCATGGAAAAATCTAACCCTAAGAATGTTTTAGGCTGAACTGTTTCTATAGTCACTTCATATTCATATAAGATACTTGCAAAATACTTCCCAGTTGCAGTTTGACTTACCGTTACAGCTTTAAGTTTGTATTCTTTAGGAATAGCTCGGTGCTGTTTGATTTTCACAGCTTTAAGCTTTGGTAAAACAATACAACCATTTTCTAACTTGATATTTCCATTTACAAAATTAGTTGTATAACTTTTGTTATTATTTCGTTTTGACTTGAATTTAGGAAATCCTGTTTTAGGCTTTCTAAAAAAGTTGTTATAGGCTGTTTGCAAATTCATTTGCGCATTAGCAAGTGCTAGACTGTCGACTTCTCTTAGCCATTCAAATTCTGCTTTATATTGTGCGGGKGTATTTTTCAGTTTTTGATTTGTYYTCTTGTAATATTCTATTTTATCGCCTAGCATTTTATTGTAGATAAAACGCACACAACCAAAAGTCTTACCTATGAGCACTTCTTGTTCTGAATTTGGATATATTCTAAATTTGAACGCTTTATTCAATGCTTTTCACCTTGACTTTCTATATATTTCTTGATGACTTCAATAGGSGCGCCACCAGTTGTAAGTAAACAGTAACTTCTTGACCAAAAATATGCTTTCCATAGTTTTTTACGAATTGACTGAAATTCATTTTTGAGTAGCCTTGAGCTCGCACTTTTATAAGCATTAATAAACTTTGATAATTCACTATTTGGGTGTGCCTTGAACAGTATATGAATATGGTCACTKTCGTGATTCCACTCTARCAATGTTATATTGTAATTTTTTGCGATATATTCGAATATTTCTTTAGCTCTTTCAGATACTGCATCGTCAAGGACCATTCGTCTATATTTGATTACTAGCACAAGATGATAATACATCAAGAATACCGAATGATTATTATTATCCATTTTCATTTATTTACAACCTCCTTTGTATACTACTACTGATTATATTATAGCATTTTCTACAGCATATTTCAAAGGCAAAAACCACCGATTCATCTCCCACCTACGCTCTCACTCCGTGAGCAAGGAAGGCTAAGAGGAAGGAGACTTCTCAGCTTTTAGGTTAAAAGTCCTTTCTTAACGCGCTTTAAAACCTACAATAATTACAGTTTGTAGATTATAGCGATTCCTTTACATAATTCACACAATATAGCCTTTTTTACAACTGATCATCACAATTAAGGCATTTAGGAAGTGAAAAACTAAAATAAGACTATGCTCATTGTTTTTTCTTATATTGTGATAAGTTGACAAGTAGTAATGTAATATTGGCAAATAAAATGACGAGTCCAGTTGTAATCGGCTGTGGCGTAAGCACTTGAAATACGACAATCGCTACCGATAGTAAAATGCCCAAACACGATATATAAATTGCAGTCTTGTTCTTAGTTTTCATTATGATGATCTCCTCGTGTATAAAATTTACATCTGGTTTAAATTTTTTCTCTTTTACTTAAATCTATTTACATAGCCTTCTTTGAAATCATTATATAATCCACCATAAACCGAAAATTTCTTTGGATAGTACAAAAATTCACTTTCTAAATCACATATCATTGGCACCTCAGAAGCAGTATAGTGAATTGTCTTGTTCTCACAAACAAATTCGATTGCTCGTGCGTCCACGTCCCTACTTGCTAGTACGGCAAAAGACATTATCCCACATTGAAGTCCTCGGGGTAATCCCAGACGATTCTTTTTAGAATTCGCCTATATGCTTTAAATCGCGATTGCTAAACTTGGATAAAATTTTGTTTGTATATATTTCGTACTCCATTTTAGATCTCTATCTTTTTTTAGTATGCTTTCCAGAGTTTCCCTTTACAAGATCAACAGGAAATCGAGACTTGTTGCGTTCAACTTTATCAAGCATAATTTTCTCAATATCAGCGATTTCATCCTTTAAAGCCTCTTCATCGTAACGATCACCCCATTGAAAATGCTCTAGCCATTCATATAACCCTTGGGAGATGTCCCCCACTTCTCAAAGTGGGGGTTCATATTCCTAATTCAGTGGGAGTCCAAACGCCCACTGAATGCAATCCGATAGGATTGTGCAAGTGTTACGAAGGTAGCGAAGCGGACTGAGTATACGCTTTGATCCTCTGTTATCTGTCTTTACATTATACTATACTTTTTCATAGTTAAATCAATATAAAGTCACTTACAACTTTTTTTAGCGTTTAAAAGAGGCAAATAAGCCTTTGTCTTATCCCATAACTTGTGATATAATCCTGTCTTTGACAGTTGCTGAATATAAAAAGCCTGTAGCTCCTTGATAATAAAGGAGTTACAGGCTTTGCTGTTGTTGTAAAAAGTGAGTAATGTTTTTACTTTTTTGTATCTTTAAAAATTTTTTTTATTTTACTTGTTGTAACAATTTGATAGTCAGTTTGAAAGCCAAATGCTTCATGTAAAGCATCGGTAAAATCAGTTCTTGTATATAAAGGCTCATACCCTTCGCCCTTAATTTCCTTGAAATTCATGTCTCTTAACTCACTAATGATTTCAGGGCAGGTAAATTCGTCATTAAGTCGCTTTTCAAGTAGCCTATAAATAATTAGCGATATAAAGCAAGTTGTGAAATGTGCTTCAATCCTGTCGTCATTGCTTAAGTACACAGGTCTTGCTTTGAATTCGCTTTTCATAATCCTAAAACATTCTTCAATTTCCCATCTCCTGTGATTTACCTTAATGATTTCAGACACATCATCCTCAAGGTTTGTACAAACGCCATAAAAACCATCAAAGGCTTCTTCTTTCTGGATGATAGTAGAATCAATGCTGAAAATCTCTTTTTCTGCAACTTCTCCATCTGGAGTAACGCTTGTTTTGTGAATAAATCTTTTGTAATCGTTAGCGTTGCATTTCTTGAGTTTTGTTGGGTTTGTATCTATAACCTTTTGGGCACGTTCTATTTGAGAGTTGCGGATTTTACGCTGATAATCCCTATATTTGATAGAATAAGTTACAATCAATCTTTGCTCAAAATCCTTTTCTTTGATCCAGCGTTCCTTGAAAAAGACTTTTGCTCGCATTTTTGCTTTATCTTCAGAAGTAGCTTTTTCCATCATTTCATCAAGTTTAGAAATGTCATAGTCTTTTTCGCTTCCGGTGAGTTTCCAGCCATCAGGAGCAAGAGCCCATTTTTTAAGGTGTTCTTTCAATTTTTTAATAGATTGAGTGGTGATAAAAGCCCGACCATCTTTGTCGTTAAACTTTCGATTATCTTCAGAAGCCAGACCCGCATCAGTGCAGACAATAAATTTAGAAAGCTCAAAGTCAGAAATTATTTTCTTTTCTAAAGGCTTTAAAGTCAACTGCTCATTCATATTCCCCCTGGTAATGCTAAAAGCTAGAGGAATGCCGTCTCCATCCATAAACAAACCCATTTGAACAATTGGATTGGGCTTGTGATCTTTACCATGGCCATATTGTTTATTGCCATCTTCCTGTTCAATTTCAAAAAAGTAGTTGGTACAATCATAGTAAAGTACACCAGTATTTCTTTTTGAAACCTTTAGACTGTTTTCATACAAAGACGACTGGATAAAATCTGTTTCTTTAGCGAGAACTTCAAGAGCTCTGTATATTTGATGCAACTCAAAATTAGGTTGCTCAATAAACTTTTTTGAAAGCTCGTAGGTTGCAAGTTTAGAAGAAGGAAATAGAACTCTGCCGTAAATTAACCGAGAAAGGATTGAGTTTAAATCAAAATCAAATTTGTATTTATGAGATATTTCCTTGCAAATCTTATGTAGCCCAAGTTCGTGATATATTTTTTGCAGGAATAGATATCCTCCGTTAAAAGAACGCTGCTCACCTTTAATAATACGTTTTGAGGGAGAGTATTTAACGAGCACTTCTCGTTTCTCTTCTTTTTCTTTCTGGTTTAATTCTTCAATATATTCTTTAGCCCATTCATATGGATCTTGGCCTTTAAGCTTTTCACGAAGAGTCTTTTCAGTTCCTAGCTTTTCCACTATCTTAGTAGAATGAACACCATCAATCCAAGTCGATTTAATAACATACAGGGACGCGGAATTCTTTGAGCGTGATATTTTAAGTCTCATAAAAAACACCTCCTATCTCTTATATTATAGCACAGTACTCAAAGGTACTCAATATTAAAATATGAAATTTGACAAAAAAATAAGCCTATTTCGAGGCTTTCAAAGATTTTTTTGCTATGCAAGTGTCAAAGACCCGCGTTTAAAAGAGGCAAATAAGCCTTTGTCTTATCCCATAACTTGTGATATAATGAATTGTAAAATAAACGCTTGCCCAAGCGAGGCTAGTATCTCTTAGGAGATACTAGCCGTTTTTATTTTAATGCTGATACCTACTTTAGACAAAATATCTCTTTTTCTTACAAAAAGTGTCGAACACCTTGCCACACAAGACATTCGACATTATTTTATCAAAAAACTTTAACTTAATCACCTCAAATTATTTTTTTCTTGTCGATCTTCAATATAACCCTTGGGAGGATTGTGCAAGTGTTACGAAGGTAGCGAAGCGGACTGAGTATACGCTTTGATACAACCGTTTCCCATCGTGTTTTTCTCTCACAACACCGTATACCGATTACGCCCACCACGTTTAGACAGATACATCGCCTGATCACTTTTAGCGATCCATTCCTTAGACAAATAGCCTTTTACATAAGGGCTTATACCAATACTTACACCCACCGTAAGATCAAGCTCTCCCACGATAATTGCTTCACTGACGATATCAATCAGTTTAAGTGCCAAAGCTCTAATCTCTTCACTGCTTTTATGCTGAGCCAAGATTAAGAACTCATCGCCCCCAAATCGAGCAATTACGTCATTATGATCCAATGCCGTACGCAACCCTTCACTGATTACCACCAGCACTCTATCCCCCACATGATGTCCATAAGTATCGTTTATGGGTTTAAAGCCATCCAGATCCAAAAACAGCAAATAAGCGTTTTCCTCTTGAACCGATTTTGTAAAACGCTCAATAAAAGATAAAATGTATGGCCTGTTATAAAGGCCTGTCAATTCATCTAGCTCGATACGACGTTCAAGCACTTGATTGCGCCTATCAGTAGTGGCAAACCCTTCAATTATAATCAATGAAAAACACCATACCACCACAAGGCCTGCAAAAGGAAGATAACTATATTCGTTGGGATATCCAAACTCCTTAATTAAAGCAATCGCAATTGCTGCGCAAGCCGTTAACATTAAATAAGACCCTTTGGCACCCTCACGAATCGCCTTAATCAGCATCAAGCTTATAATGACGATACAAATCACACTCAGATACTTGTATGGCGAAAAAACCAAAGTATACAAACGATTATCTAATAACATCGGAATTGCCCCTAAAGTAATACTGATCACCACAAGACCCTTTTCGAAAAAATTAAGCTTTTGAGAAGGGAAAAGTCTTAGAATAAAAAGGCAAAACAAAGGCAGCAACAAATACCCTGAAGCATACTCCAACCGAACTAAGAGATTCCACGAGATGGCATTTGCAAGTTGATGAATAAGACGATCCACAATCAGAAAGTCATAAACACTCATACTGATACAGACAAGGGCAAAGTACAAAATTTCGATCCGCTTACGATGTGTCACAAAAACACCTAAAAAGAAAACCCCCATTGCAAAAAGACTTGAAACGACAAAGGCCGATACAAATTGATGCCTTTGCATATTTTGGACAATCTCATCATATCGACCAATCTTAATAGGGTTCCAAAATCCCCCTCTGTAATAGTGTTCATTTGATATCTCCATGGCAATTTCTGCCCGACCTGATCCATCTGAGACAAACGCCCCCATCACAGGGCGCCATTCAGGAATCTTTTGATCCACATCCCCATTTTTGGCGACTTGCACCCCATTGATATATAGATTATAGGCAGTTACCTCATCATAGATAAAAAAGCCATAGATCGCATTTGGGTCTAAACCTGTGAGCTTTCCAGTATAAACGCCAACGCCATAGGGTGAAAAATCAAGGTCTGCATCAGCTTCCCAACTATGCGGTACTTGCTTGAGCATCCCGCGTTGATCTTTTAGATTCACACCATATCTCGTATTTGGATAAAAACGCCACAAACCCGTCAAATTAATTCGTTCGCCTTCCCACTCTGAAAGATCTAAAGTTTCATCAACTAAGGGCATGCGCTCCACCAAGCTATAAACATGTGAATCCATCCAAAAATAAGACCCCAATACGATTAATCCTAAAATAATGATATAGAAAAACATACCTTTTATTTTCATCTGATTAACTCATACCTCTTCTCAACTAAAACTCTCCCCCACATCTCTTGTGAAGTTTCCTCAGTCACTTCAAAGCCTGCCTTTTCATACATTGAAGAAGCTTGCTCTTGATCAGACGTCGTCAAAAGCCATATCTTTTTATAGTCCATTTCTTCACAAAATTGCATCGCTCTTTTAAAAAGTTTATGTCCTAAGCCAATACCCCTATACTCTGGTTCTATTAAAAACCATCTGAGCTGAGCTTCCGTATCACTATAGCCCAATATGGCAACATTCCCAATGATAACACCCTCTTTTTCCGCAATAAAGAATCGGTCTCTCTCCTTTGAATGTCTCAGTGTAAAATCATAAAAAGTTTTGCAAACATAACCCTCAAACTCTAAATCGTAATCACATTCTTCTTTATAAATTTTTGCATGTAGATAGGCTAAACAACCTAAATCTCCCGATTCCAAATTTTCTCGTATGGTTATAGTATCTGTCAAATTAATCGAATTCATGCGCCCGCCTCCTTTATAGCAAATGGTTAATCCTTGTTTTAACTATTCTACTACAATGAAAGTCGCATAACAACTTTTATGACTTCTATTCCCTACAAATATGTATATAACAAATTAAGAGCTCACTTCGTGATCTCGTACCAACTTTCGCTGACACATTTCGGCTCAAGTTTATTTGCGATAAAAAAAGCGTTGTCACCTTTGTGAACATACGCTCTCGCATTTTTTTCCCATTAATGGTTCTCCATAACTTCTACCAGAATCAATTTCCTCTAAACATTCAGAGAGATAATCTTCTAAAAAAAGGCCTTTTGTCGGCTTTGAATCTGATTTAACCATATATATTTCGAGATAATCCTCTAAAAATTGCATTTCCTTCTGCCACTGTAGTACACTCTTTCCGTCTGTTTTCTTCATCGTTTTTTCACCTCACTTCTAATTTTTTTCTATATATAATCATTCCATAGGGTCTCCCAAGGATAGACTTCAATAGCGCCTCTATAAACCATAGCATCTGTAATCACTTTACAGGCATAGATTGAAGTTTGAATTGCATAGATCAAATCGTTTTCATAAGTTTTAGGATTCTCAACATAGTTTTTTCTAGCCATCATCAATTGCTGTTTTATACCACCTATCTGATGCGTCGCAAATCCACTTTCATCAACTTTAAAGAGTTGAAATCTTAACATTTTCTTTAAGACAAAGTGAAGCTTGATTTCATAAATCCCATGCTTTCTATACTGAATGAATTTTGAAAGCTCCGAGTGATAGAGGCAAAAGAAATCACAGATGTAATGGCAGAGAAAGCCAAGCTTTACGGAGTATGTCTTCACACTGAAATCGCCTGCTACCAATTCTTCTGAAAGTGCCATAATGCGCTCAAAATCGTTGTCAAACATATGTGGCGTCTTATTAAACCGAGGGTCCACATCTGGCATGATATTTCCATAGACGAACGCGACTCTATTGAGTTCATAAAGTGCGCTGACCTCCTTGAAAATTAAATCCGCCATTGTGATGTGCGTTACAAAATTCATACATTGCCCCCCATAGACCGTTGATCCTAAGACCAATATAGCAAAGCAATATAAAATCTAATTATAGTTTATGTAAATTTGTGATGAAATATTTGTTGTGCCACTTTTTATCATAGCTCACAATGGTTTACACGCCTCATAACACAAAACAGAGAGCCCTCACGGAATCTCTCTGTTTCTACATTAAAAAATAATACGATTCATAAATGACCCAAGTTTAATGCGCTCAGGCCAAGTCGTCACGCTTTAAAGCTTCTCACCATTAGTAGCAATGACGTCTTTATACCAGTGGAACGATTTCTTTTTATAGCGCTTTAGACTGCCTGTGCCATCATCATTTCGATCTACATAAATATAACCGTATCTCTTTTTAAGCTGTGCTGTGGATGCACTGACGATGTCTATACAGCCCCATGACGTATAACCCATAACTTCAACACCATCCTGAATGGCTTTTTTAACTTCATTGAGATGCGCCCTTAGATACTCAATCCTATAGTCATCCACAACCGTTTGAGTGCCATCGTCTGTGGTGACGAGTTCATCCACTGCACCCAGTCCATTTTCCACGATAAACAATGGGAGTTGATAGCGATCATAGAGCTTATTCAGTGTATACCTAAGCCCCTGAGGGTCTATTTGCCACCCCCATTCAGAGGCTTTCACATACGGATTTTTATACCCTTTGATCAGGTTCCCACCAGTGGACTCACTCAATTCTGGATGTGTGGTTGCACAACTGCTTGAGTAATAGCTGAATGAGATAAAATCAACGGTATGTTTTAAGAGGTCTAAATCCTCTTGAGTGATATCAAGCTTAATATCATTTGCCTCAAAGTAATTTAAAATATACTTTGGATAATGCCCTCTCACGTGTATATCTGCAAAGAGATAGGTTTCACGATCACGCAGCATTTTGAGGATGATATCATTTGGATCTGGTGTCAAGGGATAAAGTGTCACCCCAAGTACCATACAGCCGATCTGAGCTTTTGGCATCAGCTCATGTCCAATCTTCGTGGCAAGGGCACTCGCCACCAGTTCGTAATGTGCCGCCTGATAAAAATCTTTCTCGATCAATTCAGATTTAGGCGTATTAATCCCAGCACTCATAAAGGGGGCATGAAACAAAGAATTGATCTCGTTGAAAGTCAACCAGTACTTCACTTTATCTTTATAACGACTAAAAATTGCCCTACAGTAATTCTCATAAAAGCCAATCAATTTACGATTCCTAAACCCGTCGTATTGCTCTGATAAATACAGTGGCATCTCATAGTGAGATACAGTCACAAGTGGCTCTATGCCATATTTTAAGCATTCATCAAATAAATCATCATAAAATTGAAGGCCCTTTTCGTTTGGAAGGGCTTCATCGCCCTTTGGAAATATTCTCGACCATGCGATGGAAGTTCTAAAAACTTTGAAACCCATTTCCGCAAATAATTTGACATCTTCTTTATACTGATGGTAAAAATCAATGCCTTTGAGTTTTAAATTGTCTTCGGTGGGCACCTTGGTCCGATCCTTTACAAGACCTCCTGGGAGAACATCTTGTACTGAAAGGCCTTTGCCATCTTCTTGGTAAGCACCTTCACATTGATTCGCCGCCACGGCTCCGCCCCATAAAAAATCTTTTGGAAATCCTATTGCCATTTATTTCTCCTTACTGAGTGAATCTGTACGCTAGGTTAATGTCTATACTAAGTTGCTTTGTATGCTCAGTTAATCTCTATAAAAGTATCTAATGTTTTTACGACTTTATCGACCGATTTGATACCAACGTAGCTGTCATGATTCGTAATCACCACGGGTGTGATCACATCAAAACCTTCACTTTTAATGCCTTCGATGTCAAAAGTTGCGATTAAGTCTCCTTTTTTAACTGTATCTCCAGTGTTTTTAAACACTTCGAAGTACTTGCCCTCTAGTTTAACCGTATCAATCCCAACGTGAATTAGAATTTCTGCGCCTGAATCCGCTTGAATTGCAATGGCGTGTTTGGTGTTGAAAATCGTCACGATTTTACCATCTACTGGGGCAACGACTTTGCCTTCTGAAGGGATAATCGCCGCGCCTTTACCGACGATTTCATCTGAAAAAGTAGAATCGTTGACTTCGGAAAGTGCCACCACTTTACCTGCAATGGGTGCTAAAACAGATTGAGGTGCATGCGCTTTAAGTTCAGAGGCATCTGTATCATTTAAACTTTCTAAATCATCTTCAATCGGATCTTTGTAGATCACCATCGTCACGATAAATGCAATGGCTATACTCATTGCCGCGCCGATACAAGCAAAGTAAAAACTGTTCATATTATCGCCACCGATATAACTTGGCAGTGTCAATAGACCCGGTGATCCACCAGAGTAGTTTCTGACTTTAGTGATGCCCATAAAGAGACCGCCGATACCGCCGCCGATCATAGCCGCATACATCGGTGTTTTGTACTTCATGTTAATCCCGTATAATGCGGGTTCTGTGATACCACAAACCGCTGTAATACCTGCTGATGATGCCAATTGCTTAATCTCAGGTTTCTTGCTTTTGATACTGACTGCTAGTGCCGCGCCACCTTGTGCCACGTTTGATCCAAGCATCCCTGGATAAAGCAGTGTATCGTAGCCAATCGTCATTCTGTTGTTGATTGCGATTGGGATGATGCCATAATGTGTGCCCGTCATAACGAGTAGTGGTGAGAATATACCGATGAGCATTGGTGCAAGCCAGCCCACATGTTCATTGATGCCATTCATAACGGATGCCACGTAGCTGCTTAAGATATAACCTAGTGGTCCAATAAGAACTAAACCTGCGATCCCTGTGACTAAAATTGTCAATAAAGGTTTGGTAAAGAATTTAACCGCTTTGGGTGAAATCTTATCCGCAATAGGTTCCACATATGACATGAACCATACGATCAAGATAATCGGTAAAACCGATGATGCATAGCCTGCATTGCTAATTGGCAAGGAGAACAATTTAATGGCTTCACCAGATTCCTTAGAAGCTGCAACCATTGCAATAAAACTTGGATGTAACAAGATGCCCCCGAGCATCATTGCCATATAAGGGTTACATTTAAATTTATGAGCTGCTGAACTGGCGAGCAAAATCGGTAAGAAATAGAACCCTGCATCTGCCATAAAGTTAAGAATTTGATAAGCTTGCGACGTATTGGTGACCACTTTGAAAGTGACAAGGATCGCCAAGATCGCTTTAATCATACCTGCTGCAGTAATGGCTGGCAAAATAGGTGTGAAAATGCCTGTTAAAGTATCGATCAGTCTGTCCAATATTTTTTTGTGTCCTTGATCTGGCCCTTTGGATACCTTGATATCTGCCATTTCCATCAAAGGTTTGTAAACGCTTGCCACATCACTGCCAATGACGATTTGAAACTGACCGCCTTTTTTGACCACGCCCATAATCCCTGGTACATTTTTAAGGGCTTGATCTTTGGCCTTGCTTTCATCTGCTAAGTTGAGTCGGAGTCTCGTCGCACAGTGTATTATTCCTGTGATATTACCTGCTCCCCCTACTTTCTCTAAAATCTCTTTTGCTAAATTTTGGTAATCCATTTTATAGCCTCCTTGATTATATTTAAAACCACAGCCCATAACCTTTAATTTTTTAGTTTATGTCCTTTGGTTTCGTTTCAAAACGACGTCATACACTTTCAAAAAAAATACCTAGAAAACAAGTGGGTCTCCACTTACTTCCTAGGTATAGCCTGCCTTGCCAGTAACAATCCTAATTCATTGCTATTCTTTTTATGTGTACCGTGAGATAAATGAGTTCTGTATCCGTCAAAACCTTAGCATAATTGAGTTTGATATACGCTCTGATCTTAGTGGCGCATTTGTACTCTCTTTCGTATTCTTTTTTAATGGTTTTTATGAGTGCTTCATTATCATCCTCAAGCTCTTTATTGTTGATCACACGTTGTGCGAAAAACTTTAAATGTGTTAAAAAGCGTTCATAGTGAATGGATTCTTCATCGAATTCAATATTGAGTTGATATTTGACGATTTGAAGTATATTTTGTATCATGCCGAGCATATCCGTGGATTCCACCACGTTGCCTACTTTAAGAGATGCCCCCACTAAGTGAAGTGCAATATAGCCCGCCTCATCTTCAGTCAATCTGATTTTCAATCGCGCCTCAATGATATTAAGCGCTTCAAGGCCGACTTTATACTCCTTGTTGTAGTACTTCTTAATTTCCCAAAGCAATGCATTTTTAAAATGAATGCCCTCTTCATATCTTTGGATCGCATAGCTTAAATGATCTGTTAACGATATATAAATACTATCGTTGATTTTACAATCCAGGGCTTCCTTGGCATAACTCACAATCGCATTAGCGGTTTGAATATGTTCATTGGGTATACTGGAGAGCAGTTCAATTAATTGATTGGATGTTTTTTTGTCCTGTATCATATAAATCTTTTCTATAAGTGAAGTTTCAATAACATCCCCTGATTTTTTCTTAAACCCTAGCCCACACCCGATCACCAACACTTCGATGCCATCTTCATTATGCGAGCGTACTAAATTGTTATTAATCACCTTATCAACAACCACAGCCAATTCCCTTCATATTAAAGATACAAATTAAGATACAAATTAAGATACAAAAAAGGCAGTCTTCCCCCAGATGCATAGCATCAAGTGGTATAGCCTGCCTAACAGTAACAATCCAACTCTCTTATAACAAAATATTATCATAATCCCTATGCGATGTCAAACATGCATTTCAATTTTTGTTTTAATTATGATACATCCCTCAATGTGTTTAGACGAGGACGTCTTTTTATCTTAAAAAAACTTTCTTTTCATAGGTGAGCTTCTCCACCATTTCTGGAATGGGCTCAAAGCCAATACCTGGTTTTTCAGGGACAGCAATCATTGAATCTGCGTCTATCACCATTGGTGGATCAATGAGATCCTTTTCATAATATCGCGTAGATACCGCCACACCATACGGGAACTTCTTGCTCCATACACAAATCGTGGATTTTGATAGATTCAGAAATACCTCTACATCGACTTGATTTAATGTTGATGATCTTACAACTGCCAAGTTCAATGGCCTGACGAGCATCTTCAAGACTCTCGATGCTTTCATCAAGGCATACAGGCGTCTGAATGGCCTTCTGTAATACCGAGTGATCAATGATGTCGTTCTCACGAAGTAGCTGTTCAATATAAGCGAGATTGAATTCATCAAAGGCTTTAAACAGTTCTAGATCTTTGAGACTATAAGCTGCCTTGGCATCCACTGTTAACACGATATCGGGAAAAGCCTTTCGCACGCCTTTGACCACTTCAAGGTCTCGAAATGAGTGTTTTTAAAGATTTGTTTTTAAACTTGGTCATAAGGTCCCATAACGCATTTTCCACAGCGGCTATTGCCAGATTATTACCCTTTATAAACCATGTCTTTTCTATAAAACTTTCTGGGCTTTTTATCTATAATTTATTGACTTTACTTTATCATTTTAAGACATGACCAGATATCGTCCAAAAACTGTCTTGAATTTATCTGAATACTCTGAATACAAAAAATGTAGATTGCTATTTTCTTAGCTTTAATTTCTTCGTAAAAATATAAATCGAAAAGAAAGTAAGAATTGATATTGGCATTAAATACCTAAACTCAGTATGCTTTGTCAAAGCGCTTCCTTGCCCTCCCATTTCTGAATCCTTGAGATTTTCAATGCAAAGTTTTTTCAGTTGATTAAGAATGTCCTCAGCATTATATTTTTCATGAATTTTGTATTGACTTAATTCGGATAGTTCATTATGCATTGGGATAATTATTTTTTCAGTATCAGTTTCAATATATAACCCTTGAAAATCATTTGCAAATTCAACTAATTTTAATACTGAATATGATTTTACAGAGAATTTTTCCAATAAATTTTCCATAAATTTATCATCAAAACATTCTTCTAAATAGGAAATATCTCGACCTAACGATCCTCTTTCAGAAATTTCTCCATTTATGTAGTTGAATTTAATAAACCCTTTTTCGCCACTATCTAACTGGAACGTCGTTACATAATCTTCCCTAGCGGATCTCATAATTTGAGATACATTCGAATTATCGATATCAACATCGATATAATCTTTACCCATTAAAATATATAACTTAAGAAATTCATTTTTTGTTTTTGAGTAGAAGGCACCATTTTCAAATTGATTTTCACTTTGTGAAGTTGCATTAAGTGCCGTAGAGCTATTTTCTGATTCTTTATCATTACTAATCTCTATATTGTTTTGAATATGTCCCCTGAGCTCTTCTAAGATTTTGTTATCCTCGACTTTTACATCCACCTCATTAGAATCTGCATAAGAAAACGAACTCAAAACTAAAAAAATCATAACCGATAATACAAATTTTTTTTTCATCACCATTCTCCATCTAAAAAGTATATATGTATACACACTTAATTTATACCATTTTTTTAATTTGCCGCCAAGTATTTTCCAAAAATATTTAAATGGAAAAATAAGTTCCGATTTCAATGCTAAACGAAAGTTTTTTTATGAAACGTAATTTTTAGGCTCAACTCTATTTGTCACAACTCTATTTGTCACAAAAAAAAGTCCACACAATGTGCAGACTTCATCTTATATATAATATTTCCCTCTATCTCATAGTCCGCTGAATAGACTATGAAATCTTTAAAGGTTCATGGTTATAATTAAATATATTCGAGATAAAATGACTTGGGTTTATAGTGAATCTACCTCTGGACTCACACGAACGTCTATTATGAAAGAATATTCACTCTGAAAAGCTTCATCTAATACGGATTGGATTTCAGAGTTGGACTCAATTTTGCGTCCAGCAATCCCATAGCCTTCTCCGATCTTCACGAAATCAGGCGATATGGAAAAATGAATGCCAAAGTGGCTTTTCTTGCCATACGCATTGTCTTGAAGTTCTCTTACCATACCCAAAAGGTTGTTGTTTAGAATAATGACAATGACTTTATGTCTAATTTCAGAAAGTGTCCCCAGTTCTCCAAGAAGCATTTGAATCCCCGCATCTCCCATAACTGAAACCACCATTTTCTCTGGTGACGCAAGCTTAGCGCCAATCGCTGCGGATAAACTATAGCCCATAGTGCCTAAACCCCCAGAGCTTAAAAACTTTCTATTTTGTGAATACTGGATATGTTTTGCTGTCCAGATCTGATTTTGACCGACATCTGCCGTGACCACTGCATCAGCTGTCAAGCGCCTCGATACTTCGTTCAAAAAGTGTTTCGGATTTACACAATCCCCTTTAGCCAAATCTGTATATTCAACTACTGCACGCTGGAAATCGAACTGCTTTAACCAGTACTCATCTTCATTGGGTTTTATTTTTTCATTGAGGTACTCTAAAATCGTCTTAGCATCACCAACTACTGGTATTTGATAGTTCACAATCTTACCGATTTCAGAAGGATCAATATCGATGTGTATGATGTTCGCCTCAGGTCTGATCAAGCTGAAATTTTTAGTGGCACGATCAGACATTCGAGCCCCTATGACGATCACTAAATCTGCATTTTTAACGACTTCTTCACAGAGCACATCTCCATGCGACCCAAGCACCCCCACATAGTAAGGCGAATCCATGGGGTATGAACTGATCCCCATAAGTGTGTTGACGACTGGAATTTTTCTGGTCTCGGCAAATTGAGTTAGGGCTTTTTCTGCCCCTGACAAAAGAACGCCGCCCCCTGCTATGATCATTGGGGTCTTAGCCTCGTGAACCCGTTTAAGGATCCTTTTAAGCTGCCCAGAATGCCCGATTACAGTGGGTTTATAACCATTGATTTCGACTTCTTTGATGTGCTTAAACTCGATTTCCTCAAGTTGAACATCACTTGGGATGTCGATGAGCACAGGCCCCATTCGCCCCGTGGTGGCAATTTTAATCGCTTTTGCCATAATGGTTGGCACCTCATCGGCATGGGTCACCAGAAAACTGTGTTTTGTAAAAGGTTCTGTGGCCCCTAATATATCTACTTCTTGGAAAACATCCTTCCCAATAAATTCCCTACGCACTTGCCCAGTAATAGCGATCAAGGGAATTGAATCCATATAGGCTGTGGCGATGCCTGTGATCATATTAGTGGCACCAGGCCCCGATGTGGAAATACAGATCCCCACCTTTTTGGATACGCGTGCATAACCACTTGCCGCATGTACTGCTGATTGCTCGTTTCTAACCAATATATGTTTTATCTTAGAACGCCTTAAGGCCTCAAACATAGGTAAGATAGCCCCCCCTGGATATCCAAATACGGTATCAATTCCCTCAAGTTCAAGACATTTAATCATCGATTCTGCTACATTCATAACCTCTACCTCTCTAAATTATTCAAAGCACCTCTTCGATCAACTGTTAAACCTTGCAAGTCCAGTCAATCCGGTTCTAGCCATTTCACTGACACCATAAACTTTCATCATATCCACAAAGGCATTTATCTTATCTTGATCCCCTGTGAGTTCCACAGTGAGACTTTCCTTTGCAATATCGATGACTTTGCCTCTAAAAATATCAACAACTTCTAATATCGATGGTCGATTCTGCTCGTTCACCATGACTTTTACGAGGGCAAGCTCTCTGTAAACTGACGTATCTGGTTCGAGTTCAGTGATCTTGATGACGTCAATCAACTTTTGAAGTTGCTTTTTAATTTGCTCTACGATTTGTCTATCGCCACTGACAACGATGGTCATCCTTGAAATTTTAGGATCTTCTGTTTCACCCACAGACAAACTTTTAATATTATAGCCTCTTCTACTAAATAGCCCTGCCACGCGACTTAGTATCCCTGGCTCATTTTCTACGATCACTGACAATACATACAGATTCATCTGCTCTCCCCCATTTCTTAAATTTCATGTCCAATAGATATAAAAAACCCCGCACTCATAAGCATTTGCTTATAAGGACGGGGATATTTCCACGCGGTACCACCTTATTTGTCTCAATTTTGAAACCTCTTAAACTTGACGTCATATCATATAACATCAATCGTCTATAACGGGACTGACCGACAAGTCTTACTGTCTCTTTCAGACTTGTAGCTTAGGAGCGAGTTATAATTCATAATCGTACTGGTTCGCATCAACCACCAGCTTTCTGAAACGCTTTATAAACTTTTGTTCTCCATCTCTGCTTTTGAGCTTTCGAAATTTGATTATTGTATTGAATTATAACAATGATCAAAACGGCTGTCAAGGCATTTGTTCATTATTTTTTCTTTTTTGTTCTCTAACATAATCCATATAAAAATAAGCACTGTCTTTAGGATAGCGTTTAAGGGTTTTATAATCCACATAAAAGAGTCCAAATCGTTTGGAATACCCTTCTTGCCATTCGAAGTTATCGAAGAGCGACCATAAGAAGTATCCTCTTATATCACCACCTGTAGCGTTTATGGCGTGAACCATCTCAAGGTGTCTTTTTAAATAGAGCACTCTCTGTTCATCATGGATTCTAAAGTCCCTTTCTAAAAAATCAGGATATGCTGCGCCATTTTCAGTGATGTATATCGGGATTTGAGTAAATTCCGATCGGATGCGTTCAATCATGGCTTTTAGGGCGTATGGGACAACTTCCCAGCCCATGTCGGTGACAGGTACTCTGGGTTTTCCAGCGCTGTACCCTATGCCGCCTACTTTGGTTTTAATAAGCCCTCTGGTGTAATAGTTAATGCCCAAGAAATCACATGGTTCAGAAATGGTCTCCATGTCGTGGGGGTGAAGTTTAAGCCGCCCTCTCGTAAGCCTGTTGACCAGTGTCATCACCTCTTTGGGATAAGTCCCTTTAAAGAGCGCCTCTAAAAAAAGTCTATGTGATACGGCATCTGCAAAACGCGTTGATTTGTAATCGGCTTGAGAAGAGGTGTCAGGATAAAGTGGGGTCACGCTGAGGACAATGCCGATTTCGCCAATCATCTGCATTTCTCGAAAGCGTTTAACCGCTTTTCCATGTGAGAGCAAAAGATGATGCACCGCTAAAAATCCTTCTTTTACGCTTTCGTATCCCGGTGCGTGCAGACCCAGTGTATGCCCAAGAATGCCACTACAAAAAGGTTCGTTATGTGTAAACCACAGGGTCACTCGGTCCCCTATTTTTTCAAAGAGATAGGTGGCATATTCTAAAAACCAGTCCACACATTTCCGATTCGTCCAGCCGCCTTCCTGCTGTGCCCATATAGGCAAATCCCAGTGATAGATTGTAACGCACGGTTTAATACCTCTTTGTTCAAGTTCGCTTATGAGGTCCAGATAAAACTTGATCCCTTCTGGATTCGCTTGATGCTTCTTTGGAAAAATGCGCGACCATGAAATCGAAAATCGATAAGCATCTACGCCAAGCCAGTCGATTAAACTCACATCTTCTCTATACTGATTGTAATGATCACAGGCGATTTCACCCGTATGACCTTCAAAGACCTTATCTTTAATATTGCAGAAAGGCTCCCAAATAGATGGTGTCCTGCCATCGGCCTCTAAATTGCCCTCTATTTGAAACGCGCTGGTTGCTACCCCATAGATAAAAGGTGTATTTTTAGGTTTAACCATCTGGTTTGCTGCAGTTCTTTTTTTGATCCTGTGTTTATAGAGTGTTTTTCTCATAATGACCTCCCTTTGGGATGCATGTCTCACTCTGTTCTTACCCTTTTTAAAGTGTCTTATCCATTTTACGCGATCTTTCCCTTTACTGAATCTTATCTACTAGATAATTGAGATAGTAATTAATCGCATCATTGAATTTTCGTATATCATAGCCTGTTATGGTCTCAAGTTTGTTAAGCCTATAAATCAGTGTATTCCTATGGATAAACAGTTTATGAGCAGTCTCTGTGATGTTGAGGTTGCATTCAAAAAAACTCATAGCCGTTTGTTCAAGCTCTTCATCTCCAACACTTTTAAGTTGTTGCTTTAAAACTTCTGAGAGAATTGCAGAAGGGTTTGTGATTTCACTTGCGAGCGGCCGTTTTAGTCTCTGAATGAGGAGTGGCAAAACCAAACCTTCATAGGTGACCACTTTGGTATTTTGTTTAAGGTGTCTGCCCAGTTGCATCAGTTCTTCCAGCTGATTATAGCCTTCATGCAGCTCCGACATCTGATTGATCACATTGCCCACTGCAATTTGAGCACTGGTGTAAGCTTCAGCTTCAATCATATCCAGTAAATCTATCGGTGCAAGCTCTGCATTTGTTACAAATATCACAACTTCAGAGGCATTTATATTTACAAATAGCATTTCTCCAAAAGCCGAACGGATGACTTCCATGACTTCCTCATGGTTTTCCTTATACCTTACGCGCCATAATTTGATTGGCAACTGTAAAATTTTATAGTAGTTTTTGTAAGCTTCTGCTTCTATTAACAATTGAAATTCCGAAATTTCAGGTTTACACATTTCTGGTTTACGTGTTTCAATTCTACGCATTTCATGCAAAATAAGTCCTTTTTGAACCCATGCAGTCACAAACTCTGTTTCTAATGCCGTTAAAGCTTTATGTACTATGAGATCAAAGTCATCAAAGCTTGAAATTCGAACACAAACCCACTTTAGGTCTATGTCAAAGGGTTTATTTTTGTCCCTCCAAACTTCTACTTCACATTTGAGTATTGCTTCAAGCTCTTTGCATAAAGAATTAATCATCACGCCACCTCGTATCAAAAAGAGAATTGTCATCTATAACAATTCTCTTTTTATTTCTATTCGTCTGTTTTTATTATACCTCTTTATTCGAGCATATTTCAATTCATAATAAACCAGTATACATCAAATTCTCTTAGAGGCTTTAAATGGCTTCGTGAATGATTTGAAGAACCGATTCTAACTTTTCGACTGGAATTTGTCCTGGTGCGGATACTTGACCTACGGCTCCAAAGGTTAAAGCTGACCCAAAAATTTCACCTGCCATTCGGCTAATCACGCCGAGAGATGACATAGACATGGTGACAATAGGGCGATCCGCATAATTTTTATGCATCTCATGGGTTGCCTCTAAAAGCGTTAAAACATCTTCAGTACAAGTTGGCATAACCGCTATTTTCAAAAGATCTGCTCCAATCGTTTGCATCTTACAGAGCCTTTTGATCAGTTCATCTTTAGAAGGTGTTTTCGAAAAATCATGATTTGACGCTATGACGAAAACACTATTTTTATGACAGCATTCTAGGATCTCTTTAACAACTTCATCCCCCGAAAATAGCTCCACGTCGATGATGTCTGTACGACCGCTCTCTGCGATTGCTTTATTAAGCGCTCTGTATTCAGGCATTGTAATATGCTTTTCGCCACCTTCGTTTTGGGTTCTAAATGTTGTAATTAAAGGCATTTCAGGTATGACACTTCGAATTGCCACTAAAGTCTCTAAGACTTTTTCAACGTTGAGTGCCTCTTCATAAAAGTCAATGCGCCACTCGACCATATCCATTTTTTCATGTTTAAATGAGATTGCGCTTTCAATTATGGCCGCTCTTGTCCTTCCAACAATTGGAACAACGATCTTAGGTTTTCCCTCTCCTATTGTAATGTCTTTAATGGTAATCCATTTTTTCATATTTGCCTCCATTTAGGGTTTTATTTAGATTATCCCTCCACTCATACTTCTCGCTTCTCGCTCACCACTTGTCATTTATAAAGTGTCCTCATAAATATTCGGTAATACGCGATCTAATTCAAGATGCATCAATTGCTCAACAATTTCTAAACTAATCTCCGTCACACTTTTCCCGTCTGTATCGATAGCGATATCCGCTGCATTCTGATACAGTGCCATACGGGCATTTAAAATATACTCAATTTTTTCAATGCTCATGCCATCTTTTAAAAGCGGTCTGGTATTTTCAGCACTTACGCGCTCCAAGATGATCTCTGGACTTGCCTTTAACCACACAATTACGCCACTTTTCTTTAAATTATCCACATTTTTTTCATTCAGTACAGTACCACCACCACTACAGAAAATGATGATGTTTTTATGGGCACTCATTTCTTCAACTGTTTTAAATTCCAGTTCCCTAAAATAAGCTTCGCCATGTTTTTCAAAGATCTGCGCAATGGTCATCCGTGTTCTATCCTCGATGACTTTGTCGATATCGATCTGATCCATAGCAAGCATTTTGGCGAGTTCACGGCCCACGGTAGTCTTTCCAGTTCCCATAAATCCAGCCAATACAATATGGTGTGGAAAGAGATGTCTTGATTGAATCCGTCTACAACTCCTTAAAACATGTGTGTGAATGTTTTTTATTTCCTCTTTAAATTCAGCCTGCTGTACATAATCCCCAATTCGATGAACGACTTCTTTTTCTCTATCGCTGTTAAAAATAGGCACACCCATTGCTTTCTTTTCATGCATAATCTGTTTGATGATGCTTAATCTTTTTTCAAGGATTTTAGCAAGCTCTTGATCACACTGGTCCACTTGTGAGCGTAATTCTATCAATTTATCCATCTGAATCCACCTCTTTCAATAATTGGTCAAACATTCCTGATCTATGTTGGACGAAGACTAATGATTTATTTAACTCATGATTTATTTTAAAAAAAAAAGAGTTTCTTTTAGAAACGCCTTCGGGTTGTACTTTTTGTTTTTGCGATCCGATTAAGTTTGCTCAAAGATAACTTGATTTGAGACTTATGAATTTGTTGTATGAAAAATAACGAGGGCAATAAAAGTAAAAACCCCAGTTAAAAAAATAATAAAAATGATTTGATTGTTTTTTCATCCACTTAAAATTCAGCATTGTTGTCCCCTTAATCCGTAATAGCCATGATATTATAAGCATTATAGGCTAATTATCCGTTCGCTGTCAAGCGCATTTAAAAATAAACACCCGATGGAGGTATACCAATACTTAAAAAATGTATGGTATTTCGATGCCCTCACGACGTCATTTGCAGACATCACAAAACACCCCCTGATCTTATTTTGAGATCAAGGGGGGATTTGACTTATATCTATATGTGAGTGAGGGCTAAATAAAGTGTTTCTATACGCCTGTTTTTATTGCTTATTCTGATTTAGTATAAAATTGATTTTTCAGTTTCTTTATCAAAGAAATGGAGCTTATTGGAATCAAATGTGATGAATATCTCTTGATTAAACTCAAGGTCTATATTGCTATCTTCCTTGGCAATGTACTGTTTGCCTTTATACGTGAAATAGACATTGAGATCACTGCCCAGTAATTCTGTGACCTCAACTTTTACTTTAAGGCCCTTCCCTGATGATTCGACTTTGATGTCCTCTGGTCTAACGCCAAGAACAACCTCTTTGTTAAGATAGCCATTTGCTTTTATCGTTTCAGCCGTTTCTGGAATAAGATCAATTTCTGTGCCATCTATTTCGACGACCACTTTACCATTTTTCTCAACGAGCTTGCCATCGATAAAGTTCATTTGAGGTGCACCGATAAAACCTGCTACGAACATATTCGCTGGTCGATTGTAAATTGCTTTTGGTGCATCGACTTGTTGAATGTTGCCTTCATTCATAACACAGATTCTAGTACCCATAGTCATGGCTTCTGTCTGGTCATGTGTTACATAAATAAAAGTCGTTTGAAGGTCTTTATGCAGTTTAATCAGTTCAGCTCTCATTTGGACTCTCAATTTAGCATCCAAGTTTGAAAGCGGCTCATCCATAAGAAATACTTCTGGTTTTCTGACGATGGCACGACCAAGGGCAACCCTTTGTCTCTGACCACCAGACAACTGTTTAGGTTTACGGTCTAAAAGAGGTTCTATACCCAAAATTTTAGCAGCTTTTTCGATACGTTCTTTGATTTCAGCTTTTGGTGTTTTTTGAAGTTTTAAGCCAAATGCCATGTTATCATAGACCGTCATATGTGGATACAAAGCGTAGTTTTGAAATACCATGGCAATGTTTCTATCTTTAGGTGCAACGTCATTGACAAGTCTATCGCCTATGCTCATTTCACCTTCACTGATTTCCTCAAGTCCTGCAACCATCCTCAAACTTGTCGTCTTACCACATCCCGATGGCCCAACTAAGATCATAAATTCTTTATCTGCAACTTCAAGATTGATGCCTTTTACAGCGTGGAATCCATTTTCGTAGATTTTATTGATATTCTTTAGTGTTACGTTAGCCATGTTATCCTCCTCTATCCGATCGTATATCTTCTATAACCGCGTATTTTCTATCCTCATTATAACGAACCCCCCAATAAAATGATATTGGAGGTCTCTACAAAGTTTGTTGTATGATTTGTGCATTACAAAATTTGCTGTACAGCATAGAGTAAAAAGCCCAAGATATAAACGCTTGAAAATATGACGAAATTCTTAACCGCTAATACGAATGTATCTGACTTAACAGGGTGCTCCACGAATTGCCATGATTTAACTCTGAGAATCGGAAATGTTGCAAGTGATGCTACTTGTATCGGCGGTAAAGCCTCAATCATGATCCCGAGAACGATTGCAGCATAGGCTCCATAAACTGCCCAAAGGTAAAGTTTAGTCGCTTGCTCTTCTCCAATTAATATTGGCAGTGTCATGCGCTTGTTGACTTCATCTTCTGCCATATCACAGGTATTATTTGCAAGCATAATGTTGGAGATTAAAAACATCATGGGCAAACCGACGACGATAATGTTGATGATTTCGCGCCAGTTTAGAAAAAATATGGCTTCATTACCCGTTAAATTATAAGTGACAATCCCAAGTGGCACGATGTGGATATATACCGACAATCCCACGATGACCACACCCATAAAAAAGCCACTCACAGCTTCACCCATTGGCGTTCTAGAAATAGGAACAGGTCCAAAAGAATAGAGCAGTCCTACTAAAAACGAAAACATGCCAATCCAAAGTACAATCCAATCCGTTTGAACTGCCAATACAACCCCTAAAAAGGCGCCAAATGCAACCAGCGCAATGATAATCCACTTTGCATGTTTGACATTGTAAATGGCTCTGGCTATTGGATTGTGCTTTTCGTAATGAAAGCCTTCTTTTAAAATAGCTTTTTTGTAATCCATATAATGATTGGCAGAGGTCGTTGCCATGTCAATCATAAGCAAGGAGAAAAACATCAAAAGTGCATTGGTAAGATTAAACCTATGATAGCGCGTGATCGCATATAAAGTCCCTACGAAAAAAGGTAAAATACTGGCCACCTTGGTTCTGATTTCAACAAGGTCCAGAAAAGCTTTGAGTCTTTCAAGTTTTATTTTTTCAAGTTGTAGTTTTTCCATATGAACCCCTCCTTTTGGTTTCTATTCTATTTATACCCTCCATTTCGAATGCAACCAATTAATTTTGTCTTATTAATGCCATATGTGTTGCTTTTGCAGTTAAGCCTCTCTATAATGGGTATAGTCTCTACTATAAATGGTAGAGATATACACCTATTTAGGATCACAAAACGGAGGTCGCTATGCGTCTTATACGAGATTATTTTATGACTACACTTGGCGTCATTATTGTTGCCATTGGTATTTGCTTTTTTCTTATACCTGCAAATCTTGCCACTGGCGGTATCACGGGACTTGCCATGGTGATCAACAACCTCATACCCAGTCTTCCAATCGGCATTATACTCTTATTTTTAAATGTTATTCTATTTGTAGTGGGCTTTGTTGCCATAGGGCCACAATTTGGGGCAAAAACCATTTATGCCAGTTTTCTACTCACTGGGGTCATCTATATCTTTGATACTTTTTTTAAGCTGTCTGGACCGCCGGCAGATGACTTGCTCGTCAATCTCATTGTAGGCATCTTAATCCAAGGCATCGGCTTGGGCATTGTTTTTAATCAAAACGCTTCAACAGGTGGCACGGACATTATCGCTAAGGTGCTCAACAAGTTCATGCACTTTGATATTGGCAAATCGCTTTTGATGGCTGATTTTGTGGTGGTTATTCTTGCGGGGTTAACTTTTGGCCTTAATTTAGGGATTTATGCCTTTTTAGGAATCGTTTTTAACGGCGTAATTATCGATAATGTCATTGAAGGTTTCTCTGTAAAGGTGAGTGTTTCCATTATTTCAAAAGAATCTGATAAAATTCAAAAATATATTGTTGAAAATATTGAGAGAGGTGCTACAATATATACGGCGAAAGGTGCTTATACCATGTCAAATAAGGAAATCATCACTTCCGTTATGGGGAAAAAGGAGTTTATCCGACTTAAAAGCTTTATCAAAGAGATTGATAAGGATGCCTTTGTAATGATTTCCAATGTTCGTGAAGTCCTTGGCGAAGGATTTTACAGTTAAATTTGCATAACGAGAGGTGCGATATGCGCAAATGTTTGCTATTTACTTTTTTAAGTCTGCTCATTTTTTCAGGTTGCTCAAATGCTTCTAAAACGGATGTGATCCTTGCAGATGCGACTGATTCAAATGTATCCACGCCTTCTGAGGCAAGCTCTGATCCTGTCACAAGTGAAAATATCATGGTCACAACGGATCCCTCAAGTGCACTCAATGAAACTTATGCGGTCTTTATGAGTCACTCCCCAAGTTTATCAGATCTTGCCGCTTATATCGATACCAACATCCCCACAGTCTCTGCTGATCTTGCAGATCAAATGTTACAAGATTGGATTGTCATGCTCGATCTTTCATCTTCTGAACGCGATACAGTTTTCTACGGAAGTGAT
This sequence comes from Fusibacter sp. 3D3, assembly GCF_001748365.1. GTDB lineage: Bacteria > Bacillota > Clostridia > Peptostreptococcales > Acidaminobacteraceae > Fusibacter_A. Next base: position 29,134 of record NZ_BDHH01000013.1, read on the forward strand.
TCAGAGCTTTATTTCAAGACACTCTATGAGGTTGCAAATGCACTTTCTGAGTCTCATGGTGCCACTCTCTTTATGGGGACCCCAAAAGCAGAAGTCGCCTTACAAGTTAAAGATTATGACGTTCAGAATTATCTCAATGCACTGTATGATGAAGGTTACGGCCTAATGTCCTCTGAAGGGTTATTTTATGCCTACCCAGATTACATTTACATCCTCGATCACTATGGTCAATACGCTTCAAGTTCTTTAAATCAATATTTAGAAGTCATGGTAAACGAAATCCAAACACCTCTTTTTGCTGAAGAGACGCTCAATGTTTCTGTGGAGACGCTCTTTCAGAGAACGTATTACTATGAGACGCTCTTTGCTTCAACTCAGGACCTTCAAAAGCAACTCCGCATGAATCTGGCTGGTCTTTTAAATATGTGTTATTACAGACTGCTGGTGCCTTCATCTTATGATATGCTTGATGATGAACATCGCGTTTCTGAAACGCTTAAGGCGTTTTATCAAGAGGCTGTGGCGCATAATGACACACCTCTTACCGCCGCACTTTGTGCGGAAATGCTTTCTTTCTTCAATGAAAAAGACGACATCCTCAATGTATTCGATGATCCACGTATTTACGAACACGCAAATCTTTATTTTGAAAGTCACTTAGGCAATGCGCTCAATATTGGAGAATAATTTCTAAAGATTATACCATTATTACAAATTCGAACACCGATTTAAAGAACACCCTCTATATTTATGCTTTACAAAAGAGAGAATATCTTTTATAATGTATGAGGATGTGCCGTCTTAGCTCAGCAGGTAGAGCAATGCCATGGTAAGGCATAGGTCGTGAGTTCGAGTCTCATAGTCGGCTCCATTTGAATAACTGGCTTCTAGCGATTTGCTAGGAGCTTTTTTACTGCCCCAAAAAGACGATTTAGCCCCATAGTTTATAAAGAGGGGATTTATTACGTTCTATGACAATACTAATCATAAATTTATGCATTCATATGCAATTTTGAAACTGGAAATTCTATTTGTTTTAAGTTGATTATAGGCTTTAAGATTAATCCATCTATATAATATAGAAGCATTATAAAAAAGCGTGACCCCGTTTAAGTGGCCACGCTTTCTTTTATATGCTGCTATTCACTTTACCATCGTCTAAATAGTCTTTGGCCTTATGATACATAAATTTGATGATCTTTCTCATAACCCCTTTTGAAATAATGGTTCTGATCCATAATGGCAAAGTTCTCTTGTGTGCTTATTCCAATGTATCTCAGTGTTTTATTAGGATCAGAATGTCCAAAGTGTTTAGTAGATCAGATATTCTTAGTCCTGTATGAAGCCCAAGCATGAAGAGGATGTAATTGCTCTCCGAACCTGCTCTGAGGTAGGATGATATGTCTTTGATTTTTTCTCTGTCTCTGATGGGTTCGACAGTTTTGCGCTTGGCCATTTGTACACCTTCTTTGCATGAAAAAAGAGCACCGATTGGATACCCTGATCTTTTGATTTGATTAATTTAGTTTGAGACTGTGATTTCTTTGTAGACTTCTATGATATAAGGATAACATAAAAAAAGTGCGGTTTCGTACGGATTTTTATTAAATAGCATTATTGGATATATTTTTATTAATTTTAGCAATTCGAAAATCAGATATATTTTACTTATTTTATATGGATATATTTTACTTATTATATGTATATATATATTGCATTTTGTAATTAAATAGCATATAATTCACAACAATACAATTGTTGTATTATTTTACCTTTTATATATTTTTAGATCGTTGCGAAATAAAAACCAAAGTTATCCACAAGCAAAATTGAAATATCTAAAAAAGTTCAAAAAAAAAGCGCAACAGAATAAAGACTTACTCAATTTCGCAGTAAGTTATTCTATGCAACCATAGTTTTTATAGACAAATGACCAATGTTTAATTTACTTTTATGAATGATAATGAAAGCAATCAATTGTGTGATGCCAGCTAAAAAGATGTTTGATTTCAGGGTTAAGGTTTTATTGACTTTGGAAATATTGATTTGCATAAAGGATTTAAGTTGTGCGATGGTTCTTTCACAAACCGTTCTTATTTTGTAAAGATTGATCCATTCATTACTATTTCGAGGCATAGCAGCATTGAATCTGAAATTATGGTGAACAGTGATGTTTTTAATTCTTCCATATGGTGAATTGGTACAAGGATTATCACAATCAAGAATAACGGATTTTACTGAATCAGACATTGTAAGAGATCTTTTAGGGCAAATAAACTGAATACGATCTGCTCTATTGGCTCCTTTAATCACCCCAGCATAGGTCATTGGTAACTCAGGATCGTTGGGACAAGTAGGGATACCGTCTTCATTAAACAGGGGTTGAGGCAGCGTAGAATTATTTCGAGGATTAAGGTTGATGATAGGTATGATGCCTTTTTTGTAAAGATACGCATAATTATCAACTGCATCAAAGCCTGAATCCCCAAGAAAGTAGTTGAATTTAGAATCTGGGTGTAAATCGAAAAACGTTTCAAGTGAAGGGATAAGAGATTTAGCATCATATTCATCTTTGATTTCTTGAGGCGTAAGGTTAAGCTGTAGCGTATTGTCGGCATTATAAAAATTAATATCTCGAATTAATCCAAACCCGTTGGTAGCGAGGATGACCTTTTGATAGTATCCGAAATGCCCATTAAGATAAGTCAGTTTAGCTTCAGGGTTAGAAGAACTTTGTTTTGGCATCTTTGATTGGGCATATTTTTCTACATCAAAGGTCTTGTCGTACTTATGAGATTTAGCGTAAGTTTTAACGGTTTTAAGAATAGATTGATAGAATTTAGGGTTATTTTCCTTAACGTATAACTCGAAACCAGTTGTATCGGTAATGAGTATTTTGGCGAGGCGATCATCTGCATCTATTGCAAAATCAGAGGTAAAATCAACAAGATGATGAAACATTTCGAGGATTTGGTCATAAAAGAGAGTCTTGAACCTAGAAAACTGAGAGGGATGAGGTGCTCTGGAAAAGCCTAGAAATTTTCTAAAATCACTTGAAATGTTGATGATAAAAATGAGAGTGGAAATGGTAGGTAGACCGAGCAAGTTGTAAAAGATAAATGCTTTGAGCATACCTTCAAGTGGAAAATCTCTGTTTTTTCCAACATTAGAGTAGTAAACACTGTAGAAAGATTTTGGAATAACATCATCTGTGTCAATAAACTGGTTAAAAAGAGAAAAAAGTTGATCTGATTTGTATGAAGTGAGTTCATCAAACTCAGCATCAAGATCAAACAGGGAAACCTGATTAGAAGCAGAAATTAGCATTATTACCTTCCTTTCTTTTGAGTATGAGTTATCAACAGGAACACACCTTATTTATACCCAAAATGGAGGGTAATATGCTATTTCTATAAATAAAAGCAAGTATTTTCAATGCTTACAGAGTTTCGCAAGAAACTATTATATATTTTCTTAAGGAGGAAATATCATGAGAAAAAAAATATCTTTATTATTAATGGTAGCGTTATTAGTTGTGTCTATGCCAATAAATAACTCTTTTGCCGCATCAGAAGACATATCAGATGGCAATATGATACTTACAAGCACAGAAATAATTACAATTGAAGATGATAATGGAACTTCCTTTGATGTTGAAATAAAACAATATGTTGAGATGAGTAGTGTTATATCTACTAGATCATTTGAGGCTAAATATCCAGTAGGAACTAGAAGTACTTGGTCATTTCGCATAACAAATTTACAATTAGGAATCCCATCATTCGTTGGGGCCTCTCCAATAAGTGCTGCAGTTATTAAAAAGCTAGCTGCTGCAATTGCACAAGTTTTAGGCGAAAAAGTTGGATCTTCTTTCGTTCCACTGGTTGGATGGACTTCGTGGATTATCACTGGAGCGGCACTTGCTAATCAAATTTATGGTAATGAGGGATTCCAAGTAATAATAACTGGCGTTTATGAACGTCGATATTTTAATCAAGGTGGCTATTATACTTATGACTGGGCTCTTGATTTTCCTACTGTTACGCCTTACTAAATAAAAATAAAAGCCTAATAGGCTTTTATTTTTTATAGTACCACAATATAAGAAATAAAAAGGTTGCAATTGAAAAAGTAATGTATGATAACATTTTTTGAGATTTTAATTTTGTTTTTGGAAGTATAAATGTAATCATATTTAATATAAAAAATGTCACTAATAATATTGTATAAGTCATTTTTAGCCATCCTTCTGATAGTATATAGCAATCTTAAAATACAACTATTGTATTTTAAGATAATTATATACTATCAAAAGGATATTTACCAATAAAAATTTCTTGAATAAAAAATAACCAATCATCTCATCAGTACGCTATTGAGAATACATATACACTGCGTCCTAGAATAACACACCTCCTCCGCCACCATCTCCCGCTCAACGTCAGATAGAGGCTCCCAAAAAGCCTCCACCTGATTTTTCCTATCATACATATCCCCGACCCTCTCGGCATATCCGAATAAGTAATCGCCGAAAGTTCCCGATGTGCCGCAGCCACCTCCGCAAGATTTAAAATCTCCTGCTCAAGCTGATGAATCTCCGCACAAATCGCATTATAACGACTTAGCATTTTTTTGATATCTCTCTCACACATAAAAATCCCCTTCAAACTCAGGCTCTAACTCTAAATAAGTTGTGGCGTCCAACTCTCATCTCACCACTCATAGCCGTCAATGGCAAACAATATATGGCTCTTTTTCATCATAAACTGCTGCTTTTCGTTGTATTTTCCCCCTCTTTTGTTTCCCTCTAACACTCATCCAACTCTCCTATAATTTGTAACTCTTTGATAAATGGAATAGCTCCAAATTTTCCGAGTTTATAATTGGTTTCAAAGACCAAATCTTTTCTGATCTTAAAATCAGACAAAGATTTCAAATTGCTCGCACCAATATTGTTTTTTTCCACAAACCAAATTTGATCCCTTCTAAACAAAGAGGAGTTTAATAAAGACGTATTATGAGTTGAAAAAATTAACTGTCCTCCAAAACAATTCTTACTAGAATTAAACATTTTTACTATGAATTCTACTAAAAAGACATGCAAACTAGACTCTAATTCATCTACAAATATTATTTTCCCATTATATATAGAATCAAGTATGACGCCAATTAGCGCGAAAAATTTTCTAGTTCCTAATGATTCTTCGTTAAAATCTAAATACTCAAACCGACTAAATTCATTTTCATTTTTATAAACCTTATGCTTAGAACCTATTTCCATCTTTATAAAATCAGACAATTCTTCGGCATCAATTTCTAACTTATTAAAAAAGTATCCTTTTAACTCTTCTGGAAGGTCTTTTAATTCTTCTTTAAAATCTACATTTGTTTTGCTTATTTTTAGATCATCTAAACCAAAGTCAACAGATTTCATGATCTCAATTATTTCATTCCTATACTTATTATTAGTTTCATCATCTAAAAGTTCGACCGTTTTAGCAAAATTCTCGTCCGTTTCACCTATCATTATAATATTATTAACAAATTCTGCTACAACCTTTACATCGTCTTCAACACCATTCTGTACAAGTGTTGATAAAAATAAGGCATTTTCTCTTACAGTTCCATTGCTGTTTAAATATTTCTTAACATTTTTTAATTTTGTCCCAAGCTCTATTGGTCCACTATTATCTCTATAAAACAATTGACTTTCCCTAGATGAATATTTCACATATAGCCATTCGGATTCAACACGGTTTTTATTTACTTCAAAACCATATCGATATCTTAATCTATCTTGTATAAAAACTATCTCAAATAAAGATGGCGCTTTAATATTTTCTTCATAAAACAAAAATGGCTTAATGTTTATTTTATCACCAATTGTGTAGTCTTTAAATGAGTTCTTGACAAAATGCTTAAAAAAATTCATCCCAGCAATAAAATTTGATTTACCTGATCCATTTGCACCAAATAATACTGTTGATTTAAGTATATTGCCTTCATCTGATTTTATGATGTTCTCAAGTAAATGGTCATCATTAGTCGAATTACTATTTTTAGTCGAAACCATATTTAAGGTTGTTTCATCTTTTATAGAATAATAATTTCCTACTGTAAATTCTAATAACATATTATCACACTCCTATAGGCTTATAATATAATAACAAAGCGCATACTGTCAATCGAATGTTTTTAATTCGTGATTTATTCGCGAAAAATCAACTTTAGACATCGATTTGCTTACTATAATTCTCATACTGCTTAACTGAATAATGCACTTTCTCCGCCTTTAGCTCCCATATAAAGATCTTACTGCTTACACTCGGTATATGTTAAAATTCAAGGCTTAGCCATACTTTTTGTTCCATGCTTACCCAAAATGGTGTACACTTAAAAGCAGCTGGTTTTGTATAGCCGATAGGTACATCAGCTTGTATTCAAAATTACCAGCAAAGGAGTTTACCAAATGATCAAACTTATAGAAAAAAAACCTTACACCGCACCCACTGTCATTGAACGCGATGTAAGAAACACTTCGGAACTTGAAAAAGAATTGAATACCCATTTTACTCAGCTCAGTATAGGCTCTGACCTATACCTGTTATCTGAAGTAAGCGAAGAATATGAGGCACTGAACATCGTCTTGGATGATAAAGCCATCTCAGGGACAGTCTATGTGGTCAGAGGCACCCCATCAAAGATCACAAGCATTACCGATGATGACATGATGCATTTCAAGGCCGTAGCCCGTTTTATAGAATTCAACTGATAACAATGAAGACTTTAATACTCATATTACTCTTTTTGCTACTCGGTAGCATAACCGTCCTTTTTGTCCATTTCTTTCACAAAAATAAACGGTCTAAAAAGCTGAAATTGACCCTGATCACCTCTTTGTTGATTCTGGCAGCCTCTCTTTTTAACATCAATGATGGCACTCTTTTTAATTTGGGCACTTCTCTATTTTTTTCGCTCTTATCGCCTAGCACTTATGAAGAGGTTCAAATCGAAATTATGCCAGACACAGTCCTGCTCAACGGCAAATCATATGAGATAATTGAGGTAGACGGCGGTAACCCATCTGGAGATCGGCTCTCAAACGTTGCGGTCGACATTGGCTTTGGAGAAAGGCAGTACTTTGCTTTTACAAACGAATACAGCCAATTGGTGTACGTCTATGCCAGTGTAATTATCCTCCAAAACGATAAAACAGAAGCAGTTCTACCCTCTGGCAGATATTACAGTGACGAAGCGAGAGTTTCTGGCACAGAACGTCCAGACCTCGATCAAGGACATGTGATTGCCGATAGTCTCGGAGGTGTTTCAAATGCTTATAATATAACCCCTCAAAACAGTACATTAAACCGTCACGGTGATCAAGCCTATATGGAAAAAACAATTCGCGATGCAAAGGGGTGTGATGTATTTTTTGCTTCAATCACCTATCCCGATCAAGTCACACAGATTCCTATTCAATATAAATATCAATACAAAATTGGAAACCGGAAAATTGTCGATACCTTTAGAAATGTAGATCCCGATGAATCAAACCGTTTACTCAATGCTGACCCCAATGCTTATGAACCCATAGAGGACATTGATGAGCAAGAAGAACTTGCAACGATTGATGCGAATCAAAATGGTGTTGTATCTATCGCTGAGGCCAAGGCAGCAGGCTATAAGATGCCTATATATTCAGATCACTGGCTTTATAAGTATATGACGGATGCTGATGGAGATGGAAAAGTCGGGCAATGAGATTCAATTGTTCTTACTAAAAAAGCAAATTTACCACTTAATTCATGCTCTTTTTGGGTTATTCTAGGGTTATGGTGTCAGACACCATAACCTTGCAACGATTCACTTATTGTAATACCCTTAACTTCCTAAAAAAATTAACTCTCAAGCCCTATTTTAGGATTGATCCTCTTCGTTTTCACTCATAAATGCCAGTATTTCATCCAGACTTTTAGTGGTGTTTACAACTGCATTTAACAACTCTTTCCCTTGCAGTTCTTGTTTCTTTTTCATCAAAATATTCAACTCGTTAAGCGCTGAATCATACTTATCTTTCACCTAGGAAACCACTTCTTTTTGCTTAGCGATTTTTTCATCAATGGATACACTGAGAATATATCCTTGCTCAGAATTTGATGGTACAACTTCCGCTGGATCAGAAAGAATAAATACCACTGCTCTTATGTGTTCAGCGATAATTCTAAAACTTTTTTTTTCGTTTCATCATATTTTTGTACCGTTACGCGTTCTAACGCATTAATAATAGGTGTAAATAAATCCGTTTCATAGACATTATTTAATCCATTTGTTAAGATCAATAATCGTTCAAATTCGAGACCAACGTCTATGTTCTTTTGTTTTAATTCTGTTAATGAACCGTCTGTCTCTTTGTTATTGCTCATAAAAACATTGTTTCCTAATTCAACATATTTCCCACAACTACATGCAGGTCCACAATTTTCGCCACAGTCTGTCAGATCATTTACATAAAACATTTCTGAATCTGGTCCACAAGGACCTGTTTCATTTTTGGTGTCTGACACCGTCAAGCTTAATTATTCTGTGCCTTACTTATCATATTGGGTGTTATTTCAAAGGTTAAATCGATAAACATATTTTCCTCTTTTATGGCTTGTTTACCCGCACATTGAGCTTCTAGGTAGAAGTTTAAATGACTTTCATCATTTCGTATTGCTCAATAGAAACTGTAAATCCTAGCTTTTTTAAAAAACCTTCATAGACCATGTTATTACTTGAAACTGTTCTTAAACTTTCAATACCATGCTTATCTTTTGCATAGTTTAGTAAATGAGCTGCATAACCTTTAAACCTTTCGTCCATATGGGTCCAAAGCCAGAGAATGGTCCCGTTTTTACTTATACTCACTACTGAAATAAGTTTCCCTTCTTTATAAATCCCATAATTCAGTATATTCTTAAAGTGTTTTATGGTAAAAATCTCACTTTGCCAATTAAGATATAGTTCTCCCAAGGCTTGTCTTGATTTAACAATTTCCTCAATGCCAATTTCCTCGATAGATTCTAAGGGTTGCCCCTCATAGCTAAATCCCTTATGTTCGTACTGTCTGTAATCATGAACCTGCGCATAGCCAAGACGTTCATAAAACCGCTTTGCATTCTCGTTAACTTTTAAAACCTCTAGGTATAATTGTTTGCAATTCTGGGCTTTAGCCAAAGCTATATGGGCTTCAAATAGTTTTAAACCAATCTTTCTATTACGATGGGCTGGATCAACTGCAAAAGCACCACAACGCATGGTTTTTACACCACCAAACGCATGAATATTACCTAGACTTAGTCCAATAGGTTCACCCTCTTCTAATGCGATAAATGACAGGGATCTGTCTGCTTCATTGTTCAAGAACCGTTCAACAAAAAGATCAAAAGCTATATTAAATTTGAAAAAATAATCTGAATACCCTTTTGCAAAAGCATTGTAAATAAGCTTGTCATCTACTTCATTACATTTTTTTATAATCATCATTTATACCTCCGCATCATCTTTTGTACCCACAGCTTTGTGCTTCATACATATGTGCATAATAAATCTTTATCTTAAGAAGAAGGTGCAGATGACTTCCTTCCTCAACAATAGTGACTTCATCCATTACAAGAATTCTATTTGCCATGAGAACTATCTTTTAAATTTTTATCGGAATATTTTCTAAAAAGTGTCTTTCAACCTAAGCTATTTTGACGCCATATTCAATCATTGAATTCCATGTGTCATCTTTTTCTGTTGATATTTTGAAAGACTTTCCTTTGAAAGTTATGATTAATTCATTTTCATTAAAAGCATGGATATACCAAGTTAATTTAATGTGTTCTGATAGAATGAGCACTAATTCTGCCATTTTATCATCGGTCACACAATATTCATTAATATGCCAGATAGGAAATTCATCTTCTGGCATTTCTTCTACTCTGCTGGAATGAATATAATTTTTATACTCATTCAATATTTTAGTGTCATCTAAACTTTCTTCAATAAGGCCTATGCTATATATTTTTTAACTCCTGAAACTATTCATAATCTTTAACTGCTTTGTTGGACGAAACCGCTACCGCGGTGACTTTTTAAATCTTTTTGCCCTAGACATATAGTGCTTTCTTTAGATATTCTTATTCTGAATCTAAAAGAAAAGGCGCTATTTTTTATGTCTAAATTATTATCTAAAATGCAAATGGATATGGAACTCAGAGGTTTCAGTCCAAAGACTGTCACTGTCTATCTTAAAGGGGTTAAGAAAATTTCAGGATTTCACAATATTGCCCCTGAAAATCTCAATTATGATCATGTGCGTGAATTTTTACATGATGCAATTACAAGTAGAAAGCTCAGTCGGTCTTATGTAAATTCAAACTACAGTGCCATTAAATTCTTCTTCGAAACTACTCTTGGTCGTGAATGGAATATGGTCGATATTCCTAAAGTGAAACAACCTTCCAAACTCCCCATCACTTTAACACCCGCACAGATTCACGCACTTTTTGACTCTGTCACAAATCTTAAGCATAAAACCATGCTTGTAGTCTGTTACTCTTCGGGTTTGCGCGTTGGGGAACTTATGAACCTCAAAGTCTCTGATATTCATTCAGATACGATGCGCATTCGCGTCAAAAATGGCAAAGGCCTCAAAGAACGCTACACGCTTCTTTCGAAAAGTGCACTTGATCTTTTAAGAATTTACTACAAGCAATATTACCCTAAAGATTACCTTTTTCAAAGCTTCTCAAAAGACAAACCATTGACGACGCGGAACATTCAAATGGTGTTTAGAACCAAGTGTGATCTCTTGGGATTTCCTAAAGAAGCCACGATCCACAGTTTAAGACACAGCTTTCAGGCACATCTGCTTCTTGCCGGAACCAATGTTGTCGTTATTCAAAAACTGCTTGGTCATTCTAAGCTTTCAACGACCACTGTCTACCTTCATTTAACTACCGCTGACGTGACTAAAGCCATTAGTCCGTTTGATAGTTTGGAGGTTTTTAATGCCTAATCTCCAAGATATTTTTGTGCGTTTCTTTGAGGACTATTGTCAAACCCACACTCCCTCATATGATCAATATAAAGTCATGAATGCTCTCATGGCTTGTCGTACTTCTAAACTGGGGGGACATCATAATGTTTGCACAAATTGTGGTGAAACTTCTATTGCTTATAATTCTTGTCGTAATCGTCATTGCCCACTTTGTCAGTCTTTCAAAAGAGAAAAATGGCGTGTTGATCGTAACTCTGAACTTTTAAATGTCCACTACTTCCATGTGGTTTTTACTGTCCCTGAAGAACTCAATCCAATTTTCTTTGCCAATCAAGCTTTGATGTACAATTTGATCATGAAGTCTGCTTCTAAAACGCTCTTGTCTCTAGCTGCCGATAAAAAGCATCTAGGAGCTCAAATTGGTCTAACTGGTATTCTCCACACATGGGGTCAAACACTTTCTTATCACCCGCATGTTCACTTTATTGTACCTGGTGGGGGGCTTTGTACTAAAACCATGCGCTTTAAAAAAACCCGAAAAAATTATCTAATTCATGTTAAAATACTCAGTCGTTTATTCCTTCTAAAAAATCCAGTGATTATACTGCACTTGAGTTTCTATATAAATTGAATTAAAATTTTATAAAAATCATCCGATATATATCATAACCAAAACTACTATGTGAGGATGAACCCTATGAATAAACGCAAGCCACTAACTCAGGAACAAATAAAAGAACTTTTAGAAGCAATGAGGTCATCAAAAATCAAACGTGAATATCGTCGAATTCAAGCTATCTATTTATACGGAACAGGAAAAGAGGTCGGAGAAATCGCTGAAATAACACAGTTAACTCCTGTTACGATTTCAAGATTATATACAAAGTATCGTAGCATAGGGCTTAGTTCAATTCCAGATGCTGCACGCAAAGGGAGACCAAGTCGGTTAACCGAAGAGCAAGAGGCTACAATAAAAGACCTCATTCTAAACAAAACCCCCGCCGATGTTGGTTTTGTAGCTAATTTCAATTGGACAGCTGGAATTGTAGCAGAATATATTTTGAGAGAATTCAAAGTTCAATACAGCATCAAAGGTATCACGTTGATATTGTCTAGACTGAATTTATCATTCACACGTCCTATGTACACGTTAGCTAAAGCTGATCCCCTAAAGCAAGAGCAATTTCGCAAGGCATTTATTGATGTTAAAAAAAATTGATAAACGGTGAAATCCAACACATACTATTCGAGGATGAATCTATGATTCGAGATTACCAAGCGATCGGAGCTACATGGTTTGAACGCGGCAAACAAAAAATCATAAAGACGTATGGAAAGCATCGTGGCGTAAAACTAGTGGGCTGTTTAGATTATGAGAGTGGAGATATCTATTGTGAAGAGCACGAAACATACGATGCACAAACATTTCTTGGTTTTCTGAACAATGTACTTGAACGGTATTCTGGTAAAATTGTTATGGTTCTTGATAATGCAAGGATACACCACGCCAAGTTACTTCAGCCTTTTCTTTTAGAAAATTCCCATCGACTTGAGTTAATGTATCTACCTCCATATAGTCCAAATCTAAACTTGATAGAAGGTCTCTGGGGTTGGCTTAAAGAAAAAGTCATCAACAACGTTTTTTATAACAAGACATATGAGATTAGAAAGAATGTCTCTGCTTTTCTAACAGAAATTGCAAAACATCCACATATTATTATAGATCGGTTATGTGTCCAATTGTAAATTATTAAAATTTAATTCAACTTATATAGGATACCCAAAAGGTCAGCAATGTCATCTGTGGACATGTTAGAAAATACCTGAATGGCAACGGAAATATCAATAAGGTCCAAAATTCTTTTTTGTAATTCTTCATTTGACTCTTCAATAATAGAAGCGATTTCAACAGGCGTTAATAAGTTGATGAAAAGTATAAGCTCTTCTAGCTCAATTTCATCAAGAGCAGCTGAAATATCAACTGAATATTGAGAGTCTAATAGTTCTTTCAGTTCAAGTAGTTTTTCTTCTTTTGCCAAAGAGCGCAAAAGTTCTTTTAAATCTTTGATTTCCATGTTATACCTCCTAATTTTTTTTAGAGGGCATAACCGATGTCCTTTAATAATTGAAAATAAAACTATTTTTCATACTTACAAACAGGCAAAAGCAATTGAAAACTGTAAAGAAGTTTAGCAATTGTCTGATTCAAAAGAGTAATTCTAGTTTTGTTTTGAGTCCCTAAAGGATCATCAGTCATACCGCTACTACTGTGTGCGTCCAATTTCTTTCACCTCACTTTCACTTGAAAAATCATCTGATTTATTGAGTTGCTCAAATTAATATTATACCGTTCTTGGATTGTATTGTAAATATAATTAACAAGCTATTATGCAGTCTAAAATTAGAATGTGGTGAGATTTATAAATCAAACTCATGAAAACTTTATTATATATTATAGTTATCACAAATAACTAATTATGAAATATTACTCTCCGCTCCAGTACAGCAGAATAACCTACAAATGATTATTGCCATTGGCTTCAGGGTGCATATGCTGTTTCACCTTGGATAATCTTTATAACTCAACAGAGGAGGAACCGCCCTATGTCCGAAAACGTTTTGGAAACCTCTCATTTGGATGCAAGCTACGCATCCCAGTACAAGAATTTGTATCAAGTCGCGTTTAGAATAACTGGGTCGATTCATGATGCCGAAGACGTGATGCAAGAAGCCTATATAAACGCATTCAAAGGGTTTGATTCATTTGGTGGACGTAGTGCGATTAGCACTTGGCTATACCGTATCACGGTAAATTGTGCCCTCAAGTATATGAAACCGCGTAAAAACTTTCCCGTTGAACGCATGGCGGCCGATAAAGGCGTCACAGTAGAATTCTTTTTTGAAAGCTTAAAGGATTTTAGACAAGTAGAAGATGAAGTGTTATACAATGACATGCGTGAGACGTGTGTGCACATGTTTACAGAGTGTTTGCCGACCAAGCAACGCCTCACGTTTGTTCTTCGGGTGATTATGGATTTGTCTGTTGCGGATACGGCAGCCATTTTGGAGATATCCGAAAGTGCCGTAAAGACCAATTTATACCGTGCAAGGGTGACATTGCGTCAAGCGATGGACGGCAAATGTGCGTTCATCGATCCCAAATTTCCGTGCAAATGCAAACTTTGGGTCAATTATGCCATTGAGAATAACCGCCGTGATCTGATTGCTTCTGTTCCAGTCATCAACCGTAACGAAAAAGCATTGGAGAATCAAATTCTCAGCGAAATGAACTTCTTAAAAAAGGTGAGCATCCTCTACCGGAGTGAACTGAAAGTGGGGGATGCAGATGTTTTTATCAAAAAAATGAAGTCAATTTTAAACCAGAGTGAGATGAAAGTATTAAAATCATAAAAATTTAGACCCCAATCATGTAACCTCCATCGTGTTTTTGTATCTAAAGATATATAGGACTAAAGGAGGTTTTATGATGGAAAATCAATTAAAGGTAAAAATTGAGCGGATCAATGACGGTGTCAAATTCAAATCGACGGTAGACGGAAAGCCAGAAATCACGACGGATTACATTCCACCTTATGGAGACGGAATGAGCATGTTGCCCCTTGAGCTATTTCTAATCAGCTTGGGAACCTGTATTGGTGGCGCCGTATGTCCATTGCTGAGGAAGATGCACAAGTCGGTAGACGATATGGAAATTCACGTGTCTGGGGTTAGAAAAACGGAGCATCCAACTGGATTTAGCACCATCAACGTGTGTATTCAGCTGCAATCATCAGATGCGACCCTCGAAGACCTGAAGAAGGTGCTTGCCTACGCAGAAGGAATCTGTCCGGTTTGGTCGATGCTGGACAAAGAGATTAAACTGAGTTTTGACTTGTCTGTGAGTGACTTGAATCATCAAGAAGGGGGGAAAACGAATGGATAACAAAAGGGTGCAGAGGCGTGGCTTGAAGCCATGAAAGAAGATCATAGTTGCTCATCGTGTGGTGTCATCAATAGTCCTTATGACCTAGCCTGCAGAAAATGTGGTCATACCCCTTCCAGTGGGTATCATGATAGACATCGCGTGAGTATCCTGGGGATAGGTAAATAAATAAGCTTGAGGTGAGTGTCATGCAGATTGCTGTGGCACTCATTTTTTATATTACGTTCATGCTGGATTCACCAATGAATATAAAAATGTGTGTGCTAAATACTAAGCTTGGAATCCGAAATCTTGATTTTGTAGCAGTCAAGCAAAATAATAAGATTTATATTCAGATGACTGATGATATTTCTAATAAAAAGACCTTTGAAAGAGAGGTGGATTCATTACTTAAAATAAAAGATGCATACCCGAAGCTCTTAATTGCAAGGACAAGACACGAAAAGTATCAGTATGAAGGAATTTATATGTAAGAAATGATGGGAATGCCGACGATTTGCCTACGCTATTTTGCTATGGCTAAGACGTTTCTAAAACGGATTTAAAATGAAAAAAAGAAGCGAATTAAAGTTGACAGATATACAAAACCGCGTTAAGATTATACATAACTTCATAAAGCAGTAGAGGCGCACCAATGAACAGTAGACGTGTTGATGTATAAGGGTACATGTGAGAGACGTTAAAAGGCAAAGGTGCCGAAGTGAATACCACCCAGTATGGTAGGATCTGGTTAAATGGTTAATAGCCTTTTAACTGTCATAAGTTTTATACTTATGGAGTGCTACTTGTGATCAATTTTAGAATTATTTTTGTTGTCCACAATTAGCGCTTTGCTAGTTGTTTTTTTATGTAAATCATTAGTTCTCGTCTGACAAAACAAGGTTTTGGCGGACAATGATATGCAGTTTGAAGACTAAATAAATATTGGGCTTATACTCTGAAAGAGCGGGTATGCCAACAAAAGAATAGGAGAGCGTATATGGCATTATTTACAGGATCAGGTGTAGCGATCGTCACACCTTTTAAAGAAGATTTCTCGATTGATTTCGATCGTTTAAAAAGTTTAATTGATTACCAAATAGAAAACGGTTCAGATGCGATCATTATCTGTGGTACCACAGGTGAAGCATCCACTTTGACAGACGATGAGCAAATCGCATGCATCAAAGCCGCTGTTGAATACACAGCAGGTAGGGTACCTGTTATAGCGGGCGCTGGAAGCAATGATACTAAACATGGGATCAATCTGTCTAAAAGAGCAGCAGAAGCAGGCGCAGATGCCTTATTGCAGGTAACACCTTACTACAATAAAACCAGCCAAAAAGGACTGTATGAACACTTCAAAGCAGTGGCTGAAGCCGTTAATATTCCAATCATTTTATATAATGTGCCTAGTCGGACAGGTATGAATATCAATCCAGAGACTGCACTTAAACTCTCTGAAATTGACAATATTGTTGGTATTAAAGAAGCCAGTGGCAATTTCGCTCAAGCTGTTGCTTTGGCACACTTATGTCAAGGCAAATTAGATATATATTCGGGAGAAGATGATAAAGTGCTCCCTTTATTAGCGCTTGGTGGTGTTGGCGTTATTTCAGTGGCTGCCAATGTCGTTCCTCAGAAAATGCATGACATGGTTTCACTCTATTTAGAAGGCAATCATCAAGAGAGTTTGGCGATTCAATTAGAACTTATTCCGCTGATCAATGCATTGTTTTGTGAAGTCAATCCAATGCCAGTGAAAGCGGCTCTCAATATTATGGGAGGTGTGTTAAGTGTGGGGCCTTGTCGTCCGCCGCTTACAACTTTAGAGGATTATAATCAAAAGGCTTTGGAGAGTATTATAAAAGTATTATAAAAACGATTTAGGATTTAAAAATTGTGATGAGCCTATAGAGTCTAATTCGTAAAGATAAATTAAGTGGACGATCAATTAAATCAAGAGAATTGTTGGTGGATGCCTAATAGCGGGTCCGTCGACAGTTCTTTTTTTATTATAAACAACAAAATGATGGAATACTTAGTCATCCTTTCATATTTAATATATCCAGATTGGTTATTATAATGGGTTCTAACATATTAACAAGTTCATCATATGAAATTTCCTGTGTCAAAAACCACTTATTATAAGCCCTATAATGTACACGGTTGTCAAGACACAAAATGCATAATTTATAGTTATGACTCCTTTCATAATTTTAGGCCGCTTGTTGTGAAATATCATAATAGATTTCAGCTGGCGTTTTATAGTCGTAACTCTGGTGTCCACGTGTAAAATTGTAGTGTTCAATATATTTCTTTGTGAGTATTTTTACCTCTGTCACTGTTTCTGGGTACTCTAAATAGAGGCGTTCCCATTTATATGACCTGAAAAACCTTTCAATTGCGATGTTGTCTGTAGCACGGCCCTTGCCATCCATACTAATTTTTGTGTAGTTGTAACTCTTTATTAAGTCAATGTAAGCATTTGATGTAAATTGGCTACCTTGATCACTGTTGATTATTTCAGGCATCCCATGCTTTCTTACAGCATCTTTAACGACTCTGGTGACCGTATCTGTTTGTAAAGTATTGCTTATAGAATAGCCTACAATAAAGCGAGAATACCAATCAATTATTGCGGTTAGATAAACAAATCCAGTAGGGGTACCCACATATGATATGTCTATTGACCAAACTTGATTAGGCTTTGAAATCTTCATATTTCTAAGAAGATAAGGATATGTCTTAGCCATTTTTGCGCGTTTGCTCAAATTGGGACCTGGATAAAAAGCGACAATGTCCATCTCATCCATATATCGTTTGACAAGGCGTCTGCCAATATTGTAACCGAGATTTTTCAGTTCATTTCGAATACGTCTTACTCCGTAGGAGGCTTCTTTATAGTGGATCCTATCAATAGCATTTTTGATGTCTATCTCAGCCTGTGATGGTTCAGGTTCAGGTTCAATGACCGTATGATATGCTGTGGACCTTGGTAGATCAATAAGTTCGCACTGATGTTTTACGGTTAGATTTGAGTTTTTAAAATCAATTAAAGCTTTTTTTTCCTCATTTCGGATACTTGTTTGTGCTTTTTTTTTAACCAATCTACATCCATAGTGAGTTCACCAATTTTCTTCACCAGATGTTCTTTTTCTTCTTCGTGTTCTTGTTTCAACTTGTCTATATCTTCGCCTTTCTTATCGAAGACCACTGACATATTTGATAAGAACTCTATTTTCCAGCGACTGAGGATTGGCTGTGCAATTTCATATTTTCTTGATAATTCAGATAATGTGTTTTCTTCTCGAAGGATTTCTAGCACTATTTCTACTTTCTCCTGAGGGGTCCATGTTCTTCTTTTTCTACTCATAACTGTATTATAACTTAAATTTGATTTTTTGTGTCCAACCCTATGTGTACATTATAACTGTAGAAGTAGAAAAAGAATCCTATAGAAGTGGATTCAATATATATGTTCAAACAATTGATGCTCCTGGTGTTTCTTATTGAGGTAGAAATTAGTTTGTTGAGCAACTACATCTTATTTAGATTCAAAACGATTCAAAAATCAAATATTATTATTTGGATCAATAGATCAAAGCATCCATCGCCTATTGAATGGAAAAATAGCAAGGGTTTAGAGTGGTTGATAAACTTACTCAATCATTCACTGAACACAGGAGGCATAACAAATGAAAACACTCATACTAAATGGTTCCCCAAGAAAAAACGGAGATTCAAGATTTATAATCGACGCTTTGACAAAGGCACTAAAGGGGGAAATCATACTGATCAATGTCTATGATGAAAAAGTAAGTCCCTGCATAGACTGCCGTTACTGCTGGAAAGAAAATGACTGCGCCATCAAAGATGATATGAGCAAAACTTATGATCTTATGAATGAAGTTGATAATGTTATCTTGTCATCTCCAATCTACTTTTCAGAATTATCAGGCCCTTTGTTGAGTTATGTGAGTCGATTTCAAAGGTACTATGCGCAGAAAGTGCTACGTGCCGATCCCAATTTTTATATGAAACCAAAAAAAGGCTTGATCCTATTAAGTGCTGGTGACGATTTATCTAATCTTGAGAGGCCGATCAAGACCGCTAAGATCATATTGGGAATGATCAATACTAAATCATTAGGCGTTATTGCCACAGTTCAAACAAATGAAATTCCCGCTAAAGAAGATAAGACATTAGATCAAAAAATCATCGATATGGCTAAATTGTTAAATTCCGCTGAATAAGGGCGCAGTAGTATAGCTGGACACTCTAACCATGGCATATTAATCTAATATGCGCAAGAAATCTTTGAAAACCCAAAGAAAGGTGGCAAGCCAAATGAATTTAGAAAAATATATCCTTGAACTTGGTGCTGATAAAGTGGGTTTTGCAGATTTATCAGAGATCCCACTAGAAAAGCGACATCATTTAAACTATGGCATAAGCATCGCTAAAGCTATTAATCCTGAAATCGTGGTAAATATAGCTGAGGGTCCAAATCAGAAATACTATAAAGAATATCAGAGATTAAATGCTAAGCTAGATCAAATTGCATTACAAGTGGCAAAAGAGATCCGAGCTTTGGGTTATGAAGCCATTGCAAAAACAACAACTACTGTCGCATCAAGCGAGAGTTTACAGACAGATTTGCCACATAAAACAGTGGCAACTAGAGCAGGTATGGGCTGGATCGGTAAATGCGCATTACTTATAACAGAAGATTATGGTTCCGCAGTGCGATTGACATCCGTTCTCACAAATTTAGAATTCCCCCTTGGAACGCCAATAAATGAATCTAAGTGTGGCAATTGTACCTTGTGTACCGATGTATGCGAGGGTAAAGCCGTTAAGGGCATTAACTGGCATTTGGGCATGGCAAGAGCATCCTTTTATGATGCAAGCGCATGTCGAAAAGAGGCCAGAAAAAAAAGCGACCTTGAAAATATTGAGTCAACTATATGTGGTCAATGTATAAACATTTGTCCCTATACAAGGCGGTATATAAAAACATCGCAAGAAAAGGCCCTTTAAAGATCATAAAGAATTTTAGGAGAAACGATATGAAAATGCACCATATCTGTATTCAAACAGATTGTTATGAAGCTTCAAAACAGTTTTATGCCGTTATCTTAGGTTTCAAACTGATTCAAGAGACTCCCAATTTTCATAAAAGAGCCTTCAACACATGGCTAGAACAAACAGGGGTTATGATTGAACTTCAAACCAATAAAACGGGCGAGACATTAAGTGATTACAACCAAAATAGCAAAGGAATGGTTCACTTTGCACTGTCTACAGATGATATAGAATTTGAATATCAAAAAATCAGAGCTACTGGATTTAATCACTTTCTAAAAAAAGAAGGTAAAGACATTTATGAAGTGGAAGGTGGCAAATTGTTTAAGCTTGTGGCCCCTGAGGGAACCATCATTGAAATTAGAAGTAATGAGGGCTTATAAATTATGAAAAATAAAACCGTTATTATTACCGGCGCTGCTAAAGGTATCGGGAGATCCATTGCTATAAAATTTGCAGAAAATGGATATAATGTGCTTATAAATTATCACAAATCTGAAGCAAATGCCAAAGCATTAGGCGCATACTTGTCCGCAAATGGCTTTTGCTATCGTTTGTATCAAGCAGATGTCACCCAGAGAGCTGAAGTT
Organism: Fusibacter sp. 3D3; assembly: GCF_001748365.1. Lineage (GTDB taxonomy): Bacteria > Bacillota > Clostridia > Peptostreptococcales > Acidaminobacteraceae > Fusibacter_A. Next base: position 49,760 of record NZ_BDHH01000013.1, read on the forward strand.
GACCAAATGATCGAGTACTGCATAAAAGCATTTGGAAACATCGATATCCTTGTGAATAATGCTGGTGTTTCCGCGACAAAGCTCTTTACAGATATTAGTGAAAATGAATGGGATAATATGATCTGTGTAAATTTAAAAAGTGTCTTTAATTGTACTCAAAGTGTTCTAAAAATTATGCTACCCAATAAAAGTGGTAAAATTATCAATATTTCATCTATATGGGGGATGGTTGGCGCGTCATGTGAAGTGCATTATTCCACCTCAAAATCTGGTATGATTGGGTTTACAAAGGCTTTAGCGAAAGAACTTGGTCCATCTCATATAAGGGTCAATTGTGTCGCACCTGGCATCATCAATACCGATATGATGAAAGATTATGATGAAGAGGATATTAAGCTCATGGAGCAACAAATACCACTTGGCAAATTTGGAGAAACTGAAGCAGTGGCTGAAACGGTGTTCTTTCTGGCATCAGATGGAGGCGATTATTGGACTGGGCAGGTTTTATCTCCCAATGGCGGCATAGTCATATAAGTCATATGAGGTAATTGTTGCTATAGACAAGGAGTTTGTATACATGAAAAAAATATTAATATTAAGCGGTTACGCCTGTAAATCATGGATTTGGAATTCAATAAACTTTGATCATACTTTATATGAATATGACATCATCGACTGGCCACGTGATAAAATATCAGCATTTCACAGCCTTGATGAATATGTCGAATATCTATATGAAAATAATCTTTCTAAAGTGGACTACTATGATAGCGTAATTGGTCATAGCATGGGCGGGCTAATTGGTTTATATTTAGCAGCTCAATATCCAGACAAGATCAAAAAACTGATTTTAGTGGAAAGTTATATATTGTCGCCAACACCATTTTTTCAAAATTTAGTTTATGTAAATAACCTCAACACTCATCGAGAGCCCATAGAAAACATGCTAAGAGAAGAAAGCCCTTACTATTCAGAAAAATTGCCAATGCAACTTAGAGCATTAGATTTAAGTGACGTTGTTTATAATATTACTCAAGATATTTATGCATTTTACGGGGATAGAGGAGAAAAAGATAATAGAATCATAAAAAATGAATTAGGCTGGAATAAGGCCCTTGATGATAAAATCAATGTACTGTTTATTTGTGATTCATGTCATTTTCCTATGTTGGAAAACTCATTGGAATTCAATCAAAAAATTATAAAAATCATTTAAAAAATAGTTTCTATTATCTGTTTTGACACTCAAACGATAGACCTAATGAATTAAAAACCTCAAAAGCGAGGCACCTTATGCAATCTAGAAAAAAATACATTCTACAATTTGCACTTATATTAGTTCTATTTCTGATTGTTCTAAGATTAGTAGGTGTGATTGATTTAAGTCTCTATACTTCAAAATTTAATTCAAATCAAACTGCGTCGTTTGGAAAATCAAGTAACTTGAAAAATTATCAGATTGAACTTGAATATAAGGATAAAAATATCGACCAACATATGATCATAAACGGCGATTATGAAACTGAAACGGTTACTGTGAAAATTGAAACTTATACTTTCTCTGGAAATTACTATTTACCATTTTATAAAAATTTTGTCATGCATTATAAATGTACTTACAAAACACCTCCGATGACCCTCGAAGATGGCACAGAAGGCCATCTGATTAGTGGTGAAATAGAAGGGGCCATCGAATCGGAAATCACTGGACTATGTACCATAAAAAAAGCCAAAGCATTAGCCATAGAAAGAGCTGTTGAAGCCATGAAGAACACTGTAATTCAAAGTATAATCCCATGACTTGGATACCATTTTTGTGTTTAGGGACAGGTTTATTAATTGGCATTAGAGGTCCAGTATTAAAATACGTAGACGGGGTGATCAACACTGCTCTACTCCTCTTATTGCTTACAATTGGCATGAATATCGGTATAAATAATTCTATTATGCACAATTTAGGTACAATTGGAATCAATTGCACAATTATTGCCTTAAGTTCAATTCTCTTTAGTGTTGGATTTGTATTATTCGTGGAAAAATTAATTTTACCTCTAGAAACACTTAGAGAAAAATTATATATTGGAGATCTTGATATTGAAAGTAAAGTTCAATCCGATCAAGCGCCCCAAAAGTCACCTTTAGTTTTCGCAATGCCAATCAGTATTATATTAGGCGTCGCATTAGGCTATTTTTTATTGTCAGACGCACAAGTGGGCCTACTTGATTTCACTTTAGCTGGATCACTTATTTTACTGTACATCGGCGTTGGTATTAGCTTAGGTCATAACCGTAACGTATTGGGTTATATTAAACTATTAGGCTTCAAAGTCATCTATATTTCAATTGCAATTTTTTTAGGCAGTTTAATAGGTGGCAGTCTATCGGGCTTAATACTGCATGTACCCCTTTCGATTTCTGTAATGTCAGCAAGTGGTATGAGCTACTACAGTATTACAGGTGCCTTTATGACACAAGTCTATGGCATTGAAGCAGGGACGTATGGCTTTGTTGTAAATGTCATGCGCGAATTTTTCACAGTGCTCTTTTTGCCCTTATTGATTAAAGTCAGTAAAGGCAGTGCAATCGCAAGTGGAGCAGCAGGTAACATGGACACGATGTTAGTTCCAGTGACTAAATTCGTCGGTACCGAACTTGGACTTGTTGCTTTGATAACAGGGGTTATTCTTACCTTTGCAGTTCCGTTTATCTTACCCATACTATATGGTATACTTTGAAATAGCACATTATTTTAAAAATTTTGGAGGAACAACATGAATAAAGCATTATCAAAAATGACAAACGAAGAACTATGGACATTATTTCCGATCGTTTTAAAAGAACACAACGCACATTACAAAACATGGTATGATGATGAAGCCTCAGATATTCAAAACTACCTTTCAGATAAAGGCATCTCGCGAATCAATCATATTGGTAGCACTGCTGTAGAAGGACTCCTTTCTAAACCCACTGTGGATATTTTATTAGAAATAAAAAGGGACGCTGCAATGTCTGACGTCATGACACTTCTATGTCAAAATGGGTGGACTCTGATGAAATTTCAAATGACGCCTTTTTTAAGTTATGCTTTTAATAAAGGTTATAACAATGACGGTTTTGCAGAAAAAGTCTACCATTTGCATATGAGAAGTTCCGGCGACTGGGACGAGCTCTATTTTAGAGATTACTTAATAGATCATCCCGAAGTAATCGTTGCATACAGTCATTTAAAGCAGGACTTATTGGCACTTCATAAGAATAATCGTGACGCTTATACTGAAGCTAAGACAGCATTTGTAAAACATTTTACAACTAAAGCTCGCGAAGCCTATGGTCGAAGATATAAGTAAGATCTGTCGCAAAGGAGATCACAGTGGAAAAAAAAATCAATTTGGAAACTTGGCCGAGAAAAGCACAATATGAATTATTCAAAACCATAGACTATCCACATTTCAATATATGTGCCAATGTAGATATCACTAAATTTTATGCACATATAAAATCAAAGACACTATCCTTTTATACGACAATGATTTATGTGACCACAAAGGTCGCCAATGAGATTCCTGAATTTAGATACAGAATGAGAGCAGATGAAATCATAGAGCATGATCTTATAAATCCCTCATTTACAATAATGACACAACCGGAAGTGTTTAGTTTTTGTTCAGTACCTTTTTCAAACGATCTGAGTATCTTTACACGTTCTGCACTCGATAAAATACAAAAACTACAAGGCGCTGTAAACCTTGAAGATGAACAAAACAGAGATGACCAACTCTATATCACCAGCATACCTTGGGTGACCTTCACAAGTCTGACCCATCCCATAAATATAAAATCCGTTGACACCATTCCAAGAATCGCTTTTGGAAAGTACTTTAAAGAAAACGGTTTTATAAAGATGCCTTTATCTGTACAAGTCAATCACGTTGTGATGGACGGTGTACATGTTGGCAAGTATTTCGAAAGATTACAAGAGATGCTAGACAGACCTGATTCATATTGTTAAAATTTCTTAATCCTAGGGTTCTCATTAATATAAAATTAGTGTATAATTTCTCTATATGCGCCATAAACGCCTCAATTGTATTTTGATTTTCATTTGTGATAATCTATAGTTGCTTAATACATAATGGGGGCACAATGGACGAATTAACCATGAATACGAACAATATGTCATCAAGAGGAGAATCCTATTTTGATGGTGGACTACTTCAACTTATAGGTTGGACTATTTTAGGCGGAATTATAACAAGTTTTACTGCAGGTATCTGCTATCCATGGGCATTGTGTATGGTGTATGGTTGGAAAATCAATCATACTGTTATTAATGGTCGAAGATTACAATTTAATGGTTCGGCAATCGGTTTATTTGGAAATTGGATTAAATGGTTGTTGCTTACTATCGTTACAGTTGGAATCTACGGGTTTTGGGTTGGCATAGCTTTAGAAAAGTGGAAAGTAAAAAACACAACTTTTGTAAACTAAACAAATAAAATATGAAATGTATTAAGCAACTATATTTTTATATTTTTCTAAAGGGAGCTCGAACGCGTTGTCCAAAGTATGAATAGCACTATGAAAGTCAAGCATGACATGCATTCAGATTGTATCGAGCTTGCATTTCATGTGATCAGTCAACTGTACGGCCTTTTATAGAGCTCAATTTAACTATATAAGGAGCAATCAAATGAAAAGAGAAGCATTAAAAGCAATATGGAAAAATGAAGAAGCGTACGTTTTTAGAGGCTGGAATTTTTCACACTTGGATGGGCGAACAGAGGAAGAAGAGATTCGTTGGGATTATAGAAAAATCGTAACACATCATCTAAAACCCACTGATAGACTGCTTGACATGGGTACTGGTGGCGGTGAGTTTTTACTGACACTCAATCATCCTCATCAACTCACCACAGTGACAGAATCCTATTTACCAAATGTCACAATCTGTGAAGAAAAACTAAAGCCTCTTGGGATAACCGTTAAATACGTTGAAGATGACTGCAATTTACCCTTAGTAGACAATGCCTTTGACATCATCATTAACAGACATGAGTCGTTTGAATTACGTGAAGTTTATAGAACGTTAAAAAGTGGTGGCCTATTTATCACTCAACAAGTGGGCAGACTTAACAATTTCGAATTTTCAAAACAACTTTTACAGGCTGAAAATAAAAAACCGAAATTTGAACATCATCTTGAAAATGAAATAAAAGAAGCGCAACAATTAGGTTTTGAAATTTTGAGTTCAGATGAACAATTTCCCTATTTAAGATTTATGGATATCGGTGCACTTGTGTATTTTGCCAAAATTATTGAATGGGAATTTGAAGACTTCAGTGTTGATCGCTGTTTTGATCAGCTTATAAAACTGCATCATGAAATTGAACACAAGGGTTATGTGGAGAGTACAGAGCATCGCTATCTACTGGTAGTTCAGAAGAAATAGCCCCATATCGCAAATATAGCATTTAATGAATCCGATAGGCTAGGCCGTTGAAAATAGAATGATGTCCTTTTTCAGAGTCTAGCTTTTTTAAATTTATTGCAGTTTTATATTGACAAAACGTAACAAAATCTATATATTTAAATTAGAAGCGGCGTAGTTCGTTTTTTTTAAAACAGATGAGTTTAACGTTAAACTTGATATGAATTCTAATTTGTTCTCGACATAAATAGCACACCATTTTTGACCCACCTAGATTACAATACCAACGGGTATTTTTTTTAGACCAATAGGTTTAACGATAAACCTATTAAAATAGAAGAGGCTCAAGAGAGCATGTACATGAAGGAGGGGATTGTTACGAAAGTCACGATAAAAGATATTGCGAAACATGTAGGGGTGTCCGCAATGACCGTATCCAATGTCATCAACAAGAGAAGCAGTAGGGTGTCTGCTGAGACAGTGTCCAAAATCGAAAAGGCAATTGTAGAACTTGGATATATCCCAGATTACTCTGCAAGGAGTCTGGTTTCAAAAAAGTCTAAGATGATCGGGGTGATCATTCCACAAACGGAGACACATAAGCAATTTTTACTTGAGAATCCCTTTTACAGTGAAATCGTAAGCGGCATCGAAAGTAAGCTCAGGGAAAAAAATTATTATATGATGCTCACGGGGGTCGATAAAGATTCCAGTTATCTCGATGTTTTGATCAATTGGAACTTAGATGCGGCGATTATCTTAGGCATCTATCAAGAAGGGTTCTATGAACAACTCAAAAAGATTAATATTCCAGTGTTGTTGATAGACAGTTATATCCACGATGGCTATTTTTATAATCTTGGCATCGATGACCTCTATGGGGGTTATATTGCGACTCAACATCTCATCGAAAAAGGTCATCGAGAAATCGCTATTATCACTGGACACCTCAAAAAAGATGGTGTCGCAGAAAAACGCTTTTTAGGCTATAGAAAAGCGCTTGATGAAGCTGATATTCCTTTTAATGAAAATTATGTCTATGCGGATTCGGTCAGTTATGAGTGTGGTATAACAGCGGGGCAAAAAATAGTGACTGAATGCAAAGCTGTTACAGCTGTATTTGCAACAGCAGATTTAATTGCAGCAGGGGCTATTGCAAGCTTTCATGCCGCCAATATAAAAGTACCTGATGATATCAGCATTATCGGGTTTGATAATTTATCCATTTCCAGAATGACATATCCGCTACTCACCACTGTAGATCAAAAAATATTTGACAAAGGCATGAAGGCCGCTAATATATTGATGGATACATTAAAAAATGGCAACTCAAAGATAGAGAAAGATGTGATTTTAGACATTGAAATTATTGAACGCAATTCTGTAAAGCACATTGAATGTAAAATATAGACAAGAGGAGGTGATCTTTTGGTAGGCAATAAGGGCATAAAAAAATATCTAACCATTGCCTTTTTCTTATTACCCAGTTTGATTGGCATGTTAATCTTCGTCATCATCCCCATAATCGCGTCCTTTGTCTTGAGTTTTAGTAAATGGGATTTGATCGGTGATATAGAGTGGGTGGGCTTATCTAATTACAGCAAGGTTCTTAATGACCCGACGATTAGAGAAGCTTTCAAACATACGCTTGTTTTCATTGCGGGGTACTTGCCGCTGGTACTGAGTATATCCCTTGGTCTTGCACTGGTTATGAATAAAAAGCTAAAGGGCATTGTGGTCTTTAGGGCACTTTATTTCATTCCGGTGATTTCTTCTTGGGTGGCAGTTTCAATGATTTGGAGATGGCTTTTAAATTCTGAATACGGGCTCATCAACTACTTGTTATCCCTGATTGGCATCGTGGGTCCAGGTTGGCTTCAAGATCCTAAGTGGGCCATGGCAGGGGTTATCATGACCAGTATTTGGAAAGACATTGGGTTTATCATGGTGATTTATCTAGCAGGGCTTCAAGAAATTCCAGATCATTACTATGAGGCAGCCAGTATAGATGGCGTCAATCGCTGGCAAAATTTTTGGTATATCACATGGCCATTGTTATCCCCAACGACATTCTTTGTCATCACCATATCACTGATCAATTCATTCCAAGTGTTTGATCAAGTTTGGATTATGACAGCGGGTGGACCTGCTGGAGCCACAAGCGTCTTAGTAGAACAAATCTATCGAAATGCCTTTAGCTACTACAAAATGGGATATGCTTCGGCAATTTCATGGGTACTGTTTGCCTTAATTTTCATCATCACCATTATTCAGAATAAATTGCAGAAAAAGTGGGTGAATTATGATGAATAAAAGCACACTGAAAAAAGTCATATTTTACGTGATTTTAATTTTGGGCAGTATTGTTATGCTCCTTCCATTTTTATGGATGTTGTCCACCTCTTTAAAATCTTCTGATGCGACGATGCTCTTACCACCAGAGTGGATTCCAAAAGAAATCACTTTTGACAACTATAAAGAAGTCATCAGTGCCATGCCCATGGGGCGATTCTTTTTGAACAGTGTCTTTGTGGCTTTAACAAGTACATTCTTCCAAGTTTTTATATGTGCAATGGCAGGATATGCCTTTGCAAGGATTGATTTTAAAGGTCGAGAAGTCCTTTTCTATATTTATCTAGGCACTTTGATGGTGCCATCACAAGTGACTTTAACACCGCTATTTATCATTATGAATCTGTTTAAATGGACGAATACTTATCAAGCACTTATTTTACCGGGTATGTTTAGTGCTTTCGGTACTTTTCTGATGAGACAGTTTTTTAAAGGGATTCCAAAAAGTTTAGAAGAAGCGGCCTTCATGGATGGCGCTGGGTACATCACCATATTCTTCAGGATCATTATTCATTTGGCAAAACCAGTATTTGCAACACTTTGGATTTTTGGATTTATGGCATCATGGAATAATTTTCTGTGGCCATTGATCATAACCAGTGATACTGCTCATATGACATTACCACTGGGACTTGCAGCACTTCAAGGCAGATGGACAACGGATTGGAACGTACTTATGGCAGGTACTGTGATCAGTATATTCCCAATTTTATTTGTCTACATATTCACACAGAAGTATATTATCAAAGGCATGACTCACACTGGGTTAAAGTAATGGAGGGCAAACAAATGAAGAGATTTTTTATGAACGGTCATTCTAACCAAAAATCTGATATAAATCAAAGCACTCAATATCCAAAGTGCTTTATCGGATTACTGATCTTAGTGATGTTAATGGGTATGTTATCAAGCTGTACACAGAAGGCAGTGGACACAAATGAACCTACAGCAGAATCAACTAGCCCAAGTGCATCCGCGGCAACCAATACACCCGAAGCTGAAAGCACTAAAGCACCCATTGAAATTAAATACATGACTTTTTCAGCAGCACCTGATCATCTTGAAGACCTCGACGCCATGATTGCTGAATTTGAAAGTCAAAATACAGACATTAAAATCACTTACGAAACCTATTCTTTTGCAGACTATTTTACCAAATTACAGACGGTAGTAGCGTCTAAAACAGCACCGGATACGTTTGAACTCAACTACGAAAATTTCGTCACATACGCTTCTAAAAAAGCACTCTATAACATGGACGATCTCATGAAGGCAGATACCGATTTCGACAGTAGCATATTCAACAGCACAGCACTCAATGCCTTTAGATACGATAACAAACAATACGGATTAGTCGAAAGTTTTTCGAATGTGGTTTTCTTCTACAACAAGGACTTGTTTGACAAAGCAAATCTTGATTATCCAAATGAATCGTGGACTTGGAAAGACGAACTCGCTGCCGCTCAAAAATTAACAGATGCAGATGCCGGTATTTTTGGGACTTATGCGCCTGTTCAGTTTTGGGAGTTCTATAAAACCATTGAACAAAATGGTGGCAAAATCTTCAACGCCGATAAAACCGAAGTCCTCATAGACAGTAAAGAAAATATCGAAACCTTGCAATGGATGATTGATAAAATCGAAAAATATCACGTATCGCCAAGTGATGCTCAAATGAGTGGTCAATCTGATGGGGACTTGTTTAGGGCAGGGAAAATCGCAATGCTCAGAACCGGCATTTGGATGTTTGATTCATTCAAAGATGCAGACTTTGCATGGGATATCGCACTAGAACCTGGCAACACACAAAAAGCACACCATTTCTTTGCAAACGGCGTGGCCATTTCTAAAGATACTAAAAATGCAGAAGCCGCATGGAAATGGGTAAAATTCCTAACTTCTAGTAAAGAAGCCGCTCAGATCAGAGTGGACTCAAGTTGGGAACTTCCAGCATTAACAGATGAAACCTTGCTCACCTCATATTTAGAAAAAACGCCTCCTGAAAGTAGAGACGTGGTTTTTAAAGCACTGGATACTTTAGTGGTCCCACCAGTTATCGGCAATTGGAACGAACTCACCGATCTCGTTGGCAAAGAACTCGATCAAGCCAAATTAGGTCAAAAAACACCTGAACAAGCGCTTAAAGATGCCAAAACAGCCATTGAAGGCATCCTTGAATAAGCACTAAAACTCATGCGATCCCTTAAAGGCTGTCAAAGACATTGATGTCCTTGGCGGCCTTTTTTAGCAATCTATTTTGGAGGCACATAAATGCATAAAACATACTATCCAACAGGCAATGAATATGTATCATTGCCGATGATTAATGAATCCTGTGAAATTGAAAGTATCAATTATTTGAGTATGAGAGACCGTGGTCTAATCGAAATCTGTGGAGATCCCTTTTTAAAACCTGTCATTTTAATAGAGGGCGTAGAAAAACCTCTGGAAAACATAAAGTGGGCAAGAGCACATTATTGGATTCCCACTTTTACTGCAAACATAGGCACACTTCAAGTAAAAGGCGCATATATCGCGCCACTTGAACGCAAAGGCTTTATTTTAAGATGGACACTTACAGATGAGACTAAAACCATTGACGGCCATATCGGTATCAAAGGACATTTCTCAAAAGTACTCCACAGCATTAATGAGTCCAAGATCATCGAAGGTAAAAAACACGTTTATCACAGTTTGTGGAATCAAAATCTGATGTTTGATTTTAGAACGGGCATCACTTTATTTTCATTTGGATTTAAGACCGATGATGGGTTTGATCATATTCATTATACAGAAGAACCCATGGACAGTCCTTTAAACAGTGCCATTAACTTTGAACTCTATAAAGCTTTTTCAATCGAAAAAGGCCACTCTCAAACCGTTGACATTTACTGCGGCTTAGGCCTTGAAGAAGTGGGTGCCGCAACACAGGCTATTGAATTTCAAAGAGAAACAACGGATGGACTCAAAGCAGAACTCTGCGAGTGGTTAAAGGCAAGAACTCAAATCATAGGGGACGACCACTTGATGACGCTACTGAATTTAAATCAGTTTTTTAATTACTTTTATGCCTCTGGCAAAACCCTAGATACAGAAGAAATGATTCTATGTACTTCCAGAAGTCCAAGGTATTACGTCAGTGCCGCTTATTGGGATCGAGACAGTTTGCTCTGGAGCTTTCCAGCATTTTTAATGATGGACTCTAAAATCGCAAGGCATGCACTGGAGTATGTGTACTCTAAGCAAATCCGAAATGCAGGGATACACAGCCGTTATATTGACGGGACAATACTTGAGCCTGGATTTGAACTCGATGAACTCTGCGCCTTTATATTGGCCTTAGGACAATACTTAGAGCACACAGAGGACTTTACGATCTTAGAAGAATTTCAAGTAAAAAAGGGCATTCAAATGCTCTATGAAAAATTAATGCTTGAACGTCATCCAGAGATTGAGCTCTATAAAACTTTTCTCATGCCAACAGATGACATGCATACTTATCGTTATTTAACTTACAATAACGTTTTAGTCTGGAAAGTTTTTGGTATTTATGAAAAACTCTTTAAATACTACGGTCAGAGCGAACGTGCTCAAGAGGTCATAACGCGCATGAACGCTTTAAAAGAAGCCATCTTTGAGCATCTCATTGTCATAAAATCAGATCAAAAATGCTTCGCATGGAGTGGTGATCTGAATGGTCATCATGATTTTTACGATGAACCGCCTGGCAGTTTGACATTACTTGCTTATTATGGATTTGTAGATGCAGAAGATGCTATTTTTAAAAATACGCTTAATGCGCTCTATTCAGATGCGTTTCCACATTATTTTAAAGACACTACATTTGAAGAACTTGGATGTTCACATGCAGACCATCCTTGGATATTAGCCATCAGCAACAGTCTGCTCAATGGCAGAAAAGAGATCGCCTACGACATGCTCAGAAAAACGAAAATGGACCATTATATCGCATGTGAGAGCATAGATGAACATTCAGGCCTTCCCACCACAGGTGAACACTTTGCAACCTGTGCTGGATTCTTAGCCTATACGATTTACAAATCATGGAGGACAACAAATGACAAAACGATATCCTGGAATTGGAATAATCGGGAGTGAGAGGCTCTCGGGCATCTATGGCATGAATGAAGGGATCATCGATGCAAAAGGCACTGGTATTCAGCATCTATTTTACGACACTTTTGATGTGGATTTAATTCACAGCGCCTGCACACTCATTAAAATTGGTGACACGCTTTACTACGGTAACCGTAAAGAAACCAGATCCGCACATCAGGTCCATATGCACCCTAGCATTTCAGAAATACGAGAAGGCTTCATCATGACAGATCTCTTTAACCAAGACCAAATTCAAATTACAAATCAAGCTTATGGGTTTGATGAGGCTAAACTAGGGTTTGAAACGACTCTTAAGAACAGGCGTCATGAGCCCCTCGATATCGAAGTCTATACCTATCTCATATTGCGAAATACAGCACACGTATCGGCTAAAATTATGGAAAATCAAGTGATCGCTAATATAGGGACGGCATTTATAGGTGTTAAAGTAGGCTCTGAAGATGGTTCTGAAGACGGCTCAAAGGCATATCTCATAGAAGAAAGCCCCACTGGATTTTTATACAGAACCACCAATGCAGTGCATTACGATGAAAAATCATCACATCCTCTTGAAACTTCAAATATGGTAGGCGTGCTCATCGGCCATCCGATGCGCATTATGCCCAATGAAACCTATACCTTTATGTGGGGGATCGTCTTTGAAAAAAGTGAACGCGCAGTAATGGATGCACTGAAGGTCTATCCTGTTCGTACGGCGCAAAGTATGGCTCAAACTTACTGGAAATCCTATTTAGAAAGTGGATACCCCTGTGAGCGTAAAGCCTACGAGGACATCGTCAATATAAATCAAATCGCCATCAAATCTGCAACGATTAAGGGATTTGTACCTGCCGATTTAACAGGTCATTATTTTTCTGAAGGGTTGCCCTCTTATTATGCACGAGATTCTATGATGGTGGCACGCGCTTTTCTGCTCTCGGGTCATCTCAAAGAAGCTAGAGAAGTCATGGTTTATCTCTACAATCGAAAGCGCAAAGCTTCAGGTGAATTTTATCAAAGATATAACGGTAATGGCGAACCTTCAGAAGGTGCTAATAATAGCGTCTTTCATCAGCTGGATTCCATTGGCTATTTTATGAAAAATGTCTACGATTATTACAAAATTACAGGAGAACTTTTAATCAGTCCCAATGCTATTAAGAGTCTCATGGACGCCTTATTGAATTGTGAAAAGAAAAAGGGGATGATTGGCCCAGAAGGGGGCGTTAACGAGGGTGTCTATGGTCCCGCGTTTATCACCTCTTCCAATATGTTCATTTATGGAGGTGTGAAAGCCAGTATTGAATTAATAGAAGATGGCCTTTATAAATCCCAATTGGAAACGCTGTGCAAAGAAATCCTTGAAGGAATTGAAAACACTTACTTAGAAGGTGAAGGTTACCAATATGGCTATGTGAGTTATCACGACGATCTGGTTAAGAAATACGACACACCTGTTTATTTTGGGTTGCTCTACGGTTTTGAAAACACTGAGCATATGAAAAGCACACATCAATCCCTTTTAAAAAATGCCGCTTATTTTGAAGATGGCATAGGCTATAGCGAACAAGAATATCATCACGGTCCTTGGATTTTTAACACTGCTGCCTGTGCTGAATATGCGTTTCTAACAGGTGACCTCAACACGTACGAAAAAAAATACCATTGGATCACTGAACACAGCAACCGTTATGGTCTGATGCCAGAAGCCATCTCAGCAGATGATGAAAACAGTTGTTTTATCAACCCCTTAATCTGGCCGTGTGCCGAATTCGTATCTGCAAGCTTTATCAGAACAATAACATCACCAACCCTAACAAAAGAATTATGAGGTGAATACAATGATGCATCCGTTAAATCAGCTCTTTGATTTTTTATATTATGAATGGATGAATGACACAGAGCACAGTGAATCCATTTTAAAAACAGCATTATCAGAACCCCCTATCGAAAGTACACTTTTAGGGCAAGGCGTTTTACTATTTATGGTCTCTGAATTCATCAGGAAAAATCATCGCGTAGAATATCTTCAAAATCCGAAAGTTCAAGCGATCGTGCACGTGCTACTTGAAAGCTGGGAAAAAGACACTACCACGTTGTTGACTCTTGGAAGCGTCTATGGAGGCCTTCGCAACATAAACTTGTATTTAAAGCAAGATCAAATCAGTTTTACTTTAAAGAAAATGAAAGCCTATGTCTTTGAAAATTATATTCGAAAAGGACAACTCTGTAGCAATATTGAAAAAACACAGACAAATCCCGAAATGTTACTGGTTTGTGTCCCATTTGGCCTATTTGAACCCGAAGACTTGGTCTTTGTCGAAGCGGTAAAAGCCATTCAAAGCCATTCACATGATGAAAAACGCACTGAGACCGAAATGCTACTTTTGGCTTGGTATTATTTAGACCAAGGGACACACAGGATTACAAGGGATATTCTCAAGCAAATTGCTGAACCTTCTTCATTGTATCAACTCATCTTTAAAAAGCTTGAAGCACTGGGGAAGGTCAATGAAAGATTCATCCTACATGTGCCCTATGGCAATGGCAATCGCTATGAACCCAGAGAGGATGAACGGTTTCCAAAACAGATTAAAGTAGGAGACCCAGTGACCTTTAAAGTCATTGCTTTCCCATTGAAAATGGATGATCCTGTGGTACTCGTTTGCAAGGATACTAAAATCACGGGAAAAATCATAGATCAAAAATATTGGCAATTCCAAGCAGGTCCCTTTAGGGCAGGCGAGACCATCTCGTATTATTTTCACTTTGATAACACACCTGATGTCCTTACTGAAATTTTTAAATTTGAAGTATCGGCTGAAAAACATTTGCACTTGAGCGAAGTCATCGGAATCCAGTTTAATAAGCCTACAGTGACACCAAAGACGACAGCCTCTTGTTCTGAAACATCGGGTGTCTTACAAGACCATGTAATGCTAAGGACAAATGATTTAGTACTCAAATTCCAAATTGGAGATCACGGTGTTCTAAGCCTAGATGCCAGTATGCTAAACACAGACTCCATCAAGTGGGAATCTCCTCCTAAAAATCCACTCATTTCACTTGAAAAGGGCGCATACCGATTACAGCTGAATTTGGTAACCAATGCTTTTGAATACACACAAGCTGATAAGATCCTCTTAAAAGCCACAGATAAGAGTTGGCTCAAGTACACTCAAAATCAAGGACAAATCATGACCTTTACAGGTGAGTTTAAAAATCAAAAAGAAAAATTCTATGGCTTTGGAGAACGCTATAATGCGCTGAATCAATCCGGTCACACACCTGATAACTTCGTCTATAACCAATACAAAGAACAAGGGCTCAGAACTTATATCCCGATGCCTTTTTTCACAAGTGATCATGGTTATGGGCTGCTTCTAGACACCACTGCCTATTCCACATTTGACATGGGTGAAAAAAACCCCGACTCTTATTCGATAGCAGTAGAATCTAGTGAAATGGCGCTAAAAATAATCCCAGGAGATTTTAAAACCGTCATTTCAGAAAATGCCCGCCTATCCGGTTATCCTGTGATGTTGCCAAAATGGGCTTTCGGACCATGGATGTCTAGCAACAACTGGGATAGCGATGATGAAGTGCGCAAACAAGTCTTAAAAACCATGACACTGGATATTCCCGCCACAGTTTTGGTCATTGAAGCTTGGAGTGATGAAGCCACATTTTATCTCTTTAACGATGCAAAGTACAGCGAAACAGCAGGGGGAAATGCGCCTAAATATGAAGATTTTGAATTTCCAAGTTGGGGCAGATGGCCTGATCCCAAAGGCCTTGTAAAACATTTACACGATCACAATCTCAAATGCATACTTTGGCAAATCCCAGTGATCAAACATATTTCAAGTCTGCACCATCTTCAAAAAGAAGCTGATGAGCAGTATTTCATAGAAAAAGGTTTTGGCGTTTTAAATGAAGACGGCACCCCTTATCGAATTCCAGAAGGTTGGTTTAAAGACAGTTTACTCATGGATTTCTCAAATCAAGAAGCGACGAATTGGTGGTTTAAGAAAAGACAATATCTCATTGACGACCTCGGTGTAGATGGTTTTAAGACAGATGGCGGCGAATTTGTATTCGGGAGGCATCTGAAATTCAGTGATGGTCGGACTGGAAGTGACATGCGCAATGCTTATCCCAACGCCTATATAGGTGCTTATTATAAATTTGCTCAGCAAAATAGTGGGATTACGTTTTCAAGAGCTGGGTATCGTGGGGCGAATCAATTTCCTGCACATTGGGCAGGAGATGAACGTTCTAATTTTGACGCCTTCAAAAGAAGCATTCTTGCTGGATTATCCTCTGGTATTTCAGGGCTGCCATTTTGGGGTTGGGATTTGGCGGGCTTTAGCGGCGATGTTCCCACCGCTGAGCTCTTTATAAGAGCCACTCAAATGGCAACCTTTTGCCCTATTATGCAGTATCATGCAGAGAGCAAAGGGGAGCTCAATCAAGATCGAACGCCATGGAACATCTATGAGCGCTCCGGTGATCTGCGTGCCATAACGTTCTATCGCTATTATGCAAATTTAAGAATGAACTTAATCCCATATATCTACAGTGAAGCTCTAAAAGCTTCTCGAACAGGGCTTCCGATGATGCGCGCCATGATCGTCGATTTTGAATCGGACCCTAACACCCATGAATTATGGGATCAATATATGTTTGGTGAAAATCTTTTGATTGCTCCTGTCATAAACGAAGGCGAAAAAGCACGCAAGGTCTATTTTCCAGAAGGCAACTGGATTAACTTTTTCACAGGAAAGGAGGTAAAAGGTCCTAAAAACGTTCAAGTTCCAGCATCCCTAGAGGCAATTCCCGTTTATGCCAAAGCGAATACAATCATACCGCTTAATCTAGGCGATACCTTCGAATGGGGAGACACCATCTCCAACGAACTCAATGCTTATAAGCATCTTTGTTTTAGAATTTTTGGAGAACCCAAAGCGGTATATTCTTTCGAAGATGATTTGAATACTAAAATCAGTATTCAGATCAAAAAAAGGGCGATGCTTGAAATTGAGGTAGACTCTAATCTAAAACCCCTCTGTTTAATTTTTGACGAAACTGTGACAAAGCTTAAGGTGAACGGGGTCATAAAAGCGTGTAACCTATTGGCATTTGAAACCCACAACATAAACATAATCGAAATCTAAACGGTTAAACCATGATTTCAACGATTGAAAGGCGGTTATTATGCAATTGAAAATGAAAATGAAAAAAATCATCGCATTGTTAATGGTCGTGTTACTTATCTCAAGCTATTCGCTGGCATTTGCAATTGACGGCGTTTGGCATAAACCCTACGGCATTGACTGTATTTATCTCACTGAAGAAACTGAAAGACTACCGAGAGACCCACAGGCAGGTGAAAATGTTTACGTAAAATTGAGCACTTGGCCACAAGAAATGGGGCAGTCTACATGGATTACATGGCAAAAGAATGGCGTCGCTCAAACACCAATAGGAGGAGACTGGAAATACAACAGTGGTAACAATACTTACTGGGAAGTGCCAATGGGCAGCTTTCAAAAAGGCGATCAAATTGAATACACTGTGCACGCCAATAAAGACGGTGCAAATGAAAAAACAATAGGGCCCTTTAACTTCACCGTTACAGGCTGGGAGCATCTGTCTAAAATCAACGCCTTCACAGATTACAGCAGTGGCATAGAACTCACTGGACAAGCGAACACGGGCACTTTCACGCCTAAAATGAACATTACTTTCCAAGCCGATGATATCTTTAGAGTGAAATTATCCCCTATGGGTAATACAATCACGGATACAGGGCTTAATAACTATACGGTAACCGACCTAGGCAGTCTCATAGAAATCACCACTTCAAAACTAAAGTTAAATATCCAAAAAGACCCTTATAAGCTTAGCGTCTATGATGCTACAGGTACTCTGATCACCTCTGAGTACGATCCTAATATCAACAGAAACATCGCATGGCTTACAGATGGCGTTAACAAAATTGATAAAGTTGAAGAGAACTTCGTAACACCATCAGATGAGGCCTTTTATGGATTTGGCGAACACTATGACCAGATCAATAAAAGGGGGCAAAATGTAGATAATTACATTTACAATCAATATAAAAATCAAAACGAAAAGACGTATTTGTCAGTGCCTTTCTTCATCAATTCCAAAGGCTACGGCATCTACAATAATTCGACTTATTACGCTCAATTCAGACTTGCAACAGATCGAAGTGACCTCTACAGCATTAGAACCAATACGGGTTCCAAGTCAGATGCCGTCTTAGATTACTATTTCGTGTATGGTGACGATTTGACCGATGTTGCAGCCAATTATACTGAAATCACCGATAAACCTGTCTTACCGCCTAAATGGGCATTTGGACTCTGGATGTCTGCTAATGAATGGGATAGACAATCCGAAGTGTTAAATGCACTTGATCTTTCATCGCAATACAACATTCCTGCCAGTGTAGTCGTGCTTGAACAATGGAGTGATGAGAGTACTTTTTACATTTTTAACGATGCCCAGTACACACCAAATGATGGCAGTACAGCTCTAGGCTACACCGATTACACCTTCCCCTCTGCGAGCAAATGGCCTGATCCTAAAGCGATGACCGAAGCCATTCACAATGCAGGGATGAAACTGCTCTTATGGCAAGTGCCTATAGAAAAGGCCATGGACGTCGCACATACACAAAAAGATAATGACGAAACTTATATGATCAGCCAAAATTATGCGGTCTCAGATGGCCTCGATGGGCAATACAGACTCCCAGATGGCAAATGGTTTTCGCATAGCTTGCTTTTAGACTTTACCAATCCGAGCGCTGCCAATTGGTGGCTTGATAAGAGAGCCTATCTCCTTGACGATATTAAGATTGATGGGTTTAAAACAGACGGCGGTGAAATGGTCTGGGGCAGAGAGGTCACTTTTTCAAATGGTAAAAAAGGGGACGAGATGCGAAATGTCTATCCTAACTTTTACTACGGTGCCTACTACGACTTCGCCGCATCAAAACGCCCAGAATCCATGACATTTTCAAGATCAGGAACCACTGGTGCACAAAAATATCCAGGCTTCTGGTCGGGGGATATGGAATCCACTTTCTATGGTTTTAAACAGGCTTTAAATGCGGGATTAACTGCCAATATTTCTGGCGTACCTTTCTGGAGCTGGGATTTAGCAGGTTTTACTGGTGATTTCCCATCAGCTGAACTCTATAAGAGAAGTACTGAATTATCTGTATTTTCACCCATTATTCAGTTTCACTCAGAAAAAGCAAATCCAAGCGTTTCAGAAGAAAGATCCCCTTGGAATGTGGCATCAAGAACGGGGGACAGTTCCGTCTTGACTCATTTTAGCAAATTTATGAACATCAGAATGAACCTCATGCCTTACATCTATACAGAAGCAAGTCATACCAGTACCAGTGGCGTTCCAATGATGAGAGCAATGGTACTTGAAGCGCCTGATGAAACTCAAACACATGAGCTCAATGAACAATACATGTTCGGCGAAAACTTACTCATTGCACCTGTGGTAAATGAAGGCGAAACCAATAAATCCATTTACTTACCAGAAGGCGAATGGATTGACTTCTTCTATGGCAGTCAAAGACCTGGTGGACAAACAATTCATTACTATGCAGATGTGAACACGATCCCTGTTTTCGTAAAACAAGGGGCTATCATACCGATGAATCTCAATGCAGATTACGAACTGGGGGGAGTGATTGGCAACGACCTCACAACCTATAACAACCTCACTTTTAAAGTTTTCCCTCATGGCACATCCCATTATCAATGGTTAGATGATATTGGTGGCGGCATGAAAACGATTTCTGCCACAGAAAATTATGCAGCTCAAACGGTGAGCATCACTTTACCTGAAATCACTCAAAAGAGTACTTTACAAGTCTTCACCACAAAACCAACCTTTGTTAAAATTGAAGGGACTGCATTGACAGAGTACACCACTCTCAATGCTTTAAAAACAGCAAATGAGGGCTGGTTTTACAATGCAGAAGCTTTAATGACTTATGTTAAAACTCAAAGTCATACAGGGAATGCAACGGTTTTATTAGAGGGTGTTCAAAAAAATTACTACGAAGCAGAATATGCCACTCAAACCGCAGTGGGCACCAATACAGATCACACGGGATATACAGGCACAGGCTTTGTGGATCAATTTGAAACCGTAGGCGATGCCGTGTCATTCCAAGTAAATGTAGACACCAGTGCCAATTATGCACTTGATCTCAAATATGCATCAGGATCAGCAGAAGGCACAAGAGCCTTGTACATCAACGGCGTTAAAACGGCAGATTTGACATTTCCCCAAACAACCAATTGGGATACTTGGCAAACTATCACTGAATCCATCAATCTCAATAAGGGCATAAATACCATTAAAATTCAATACGATACAGGCAATGCGGAAGGGATTAACTTAGATCACATCGCACTTAAACAAGGCGACGAGCCTTTGGCGGTGGAACAGCTTGGCAACCTAAAATCCGTTGAATTGACAGGTGATTTATTGACACTAACTGTTGAAACTGGCAGTCCTTCTTATGACGATATTTTAGAACTTCAAGTTTGTGCGAATGACATTTTAAAAGTCAACTATAGACCCAATGGTATAGCGCCAAGTGCAGATACGCCTGTACTTACCCCCAATAAATCATGGGAGACTGTGGGGGCAACGTTTGATACAGTCTCTGACCCTATGGTCATCACCACTACCGAGATGAAAATTGAAATTTCTAAAAATCCAGTAAGAGTAAAAGTGCTCAAACCAGATGGCACGATTCTCTTTTACGAGCCTCAATCAGGCGGTGTCAATAGCAAGAGCATTCGCTTCGTGAGAAATGGCACTGACGACCTCTACGGTTTACATGGTTATGATTTCCTAGGCGGATCTGGAGATTTGCTCAGAAATGACACCACTCAAATTGCAGATGCGGGCTATCAAGGTGACGCCGGTGCGCCACTGATCTGGAGTACCAATGGCTACGGCATTTTGCTCGATGCAGATGGTGCCTATCCAGTCACTGAGACGAGTTCGAAGAAAATGGAAATGTACTATGGCGACTTTGACAAGAGAAGATATGAAAAAAAAGATGTGGAATACTATGTCATGGTGGGAGACCCTAAGGATATCATGAAGGGCGTCAGTGAAATATCCGGTAAAGCACCACTTTTACCCAAATGGGCACTTGGCTTTATGAATACAGAATGGGGTATCGACGAAACAGAACTCCGAGATGTGGTCAACACTTATCGCGCTAAGAACATCCCCATAGACAGTTATTCAATAGACTATGACTGGAAAAAATGGGGTGAAAGCAATTATGGTGAATTCAACTGGAACACCGATAACTATCCCTCTGCTGCAACGACCACCCTTAAGGCCGATATGGATTCAAAGGGCATTCATTTAATCGGTATTATGAAACCAAGAATTGTTATTGAAACAACTGATGGGACAACCACAACGCAAGCGATCGATGCTGAAGCAGGTAACTACTGGTATCCAAGTGGTAGTCAATACGATGATTACTTTAAAGGCATACCTGTTAGGGATTTAGATTTTTATAACGCAGATTTGAGAACATGGTACTACGAGCATCTGAAACCCGCCATTGACAAGGGCATCGCTGGCTTTTGGAACGATGAAATCGGCCGCGTTCAAGCGGGGAGCTATGACTTCATGTTCGGTCCATTTCAAGGCCTTCATATGCAACAAGCCATTTATGAAGGTCAACGTCAATACACAGATAAAAGAGTATTCTCAACGAACCGAAATTTCTACCTTGGCGCACAGCGATATGGCTACACCACTTGGTCAGGTGATATCGGCACCTACTATACCAACCCAACTGCAGATGTGGGCATGCAAGAACAGAGAGAAAGAATGCTCGCCACCGTCGCACTCGGACAAAGCAAATGGGGGATGGATACTGGTGGTTTTAACCCATCAAGTTTAGAACCGACACCAGAACTTTATTCCAAATGGATGCAATTCAGTGCTTTTGCACCTATATTTAGAGTTCATGGTAACTTAAACCACCAGAGACAACCTTGGTACTATGGTCGTACCGCCGAAGAAGTGGCCAAAGAGGCTATTCAACTCAGATACAAATTAATGCCCTATATTTACGCTTATGAATGGGAGGCTTATCAAAATGGGGTTGGTCTTGTAAGACCTCTGATCTATGATTATCCAGATGATCCTGCAGTAAAAAATCACGTTTTATCATGGATGTTCGGTGAGCACTTATTGGTATCTCCAATGATGGAGGAAACAGGGAGTTCAATGAATATTCTGCTCCCTGCTGGCAATTGGATTGACTACTTTAGAGGCACTAAGTATTCTGGTAACCAGACCCTCACTTATGCCCTTGACGGCGAAACATGGACAGATATCCCACTATTCATCAAAGAGGGTGCCATTATACCCAATCAGAAAGTGCTCGATTATACAGGCGAATCAACCGTAGATCAAATAGAAGTTGATGTATTTCCGAGTACAACCAGATCCAGCTTTACCTATTATGATGATCATGGGGACAACTATGATTATGAATCGGGGACCTATTTAGAACAACAAATGGAAGCACAAGATCAGGGTTCAAATGGCTTTGAATTTAAAGTTGCTGCAAAATTTGGGACTTATAATTCAAGTGTAAATCACTACATGATCAAACTTCACGGGAAAGCAGCAACAACAGTGACGAGCAACGGCACCGCTTTATCTTACTATTCAAGTTATGATGCCTTGAACAGCACTTCTGGAGAAGGTTTTGCCACTGGAAAAGATATATATGGTGATGTCACCTATGTCAAATTAGAAGCTGGCGCAGTGTCAGATAAAGTGCTTATGGCAACGGGAAATGCCCTCGTCACAGACACTAAACTAAAATATGAAGCCGAAAACGCTTCACTTTCGGGCAATACCACTACCACGACGGCAAAAATAGCGACAAATCATATCGACTATTCAGGTACTGGATTTGTGGATGGCTTTGAAAATCAAGGTGCAAAAGCGACTTTCTATGTAAGCACAAGGCAGGCTGGTGATTATGATATCGATTTACGCTATGCCAACGGCGACAGTTTCGATAAAAGCCTGAGCCTCTTTGTAAATGGCATCCGTATCAAACAAACCACATTGCCATCAACCTCAAATTGGGATACTTGGAACACGAAGACAGAGACACTCCCATTAACTGCAGGCAATAACATCGTAAGTTATGAATACTACAGCGAGAGCGGTGATTCAGGCAATGTCAACTTAGATTCAATTGAAGTGCCATTTGAGCCATCGGTAATCAAAGTGGAAGCTGAAGCCTCTCTATTACTCGGCGGTGCCAGTGTCAATCAAAATCACTACTATTATTCAGGTGAGGGCTTTGTGGAAGGCTTTAACACGGTAGGGGCTTCCATTACCACACAAGTCCATGCAACCTCTGCAAGCAGCTATAAACTCAATCTGAGATATGCAAACGGCACCGGTTCTACCCAAACCTTAAGTGTAATCGTAAATGGCATTGACTTAGGCGACTTATCGCTTGAAAGTCCCTCTATGGATTGGAACCATTGGCTCAGTGAAGAATATGATGTAAACTTACAAGCTGGTATAAACACTATTGAAATCAAATATGACAACACCAATACAGGACAAGTAAATTTAGACCGCCTATTGATTGCTCAGGCTTCCGTATTGACACCAGAATCAGAGCGAAACCTCCTAGACAATGGTGACTTCGAAAGAAGTACAAGCTATGCGAATGCATGGGCAGAGTGGCATCCGTCTGGACAAGCAATAGCCTTTGGTGTAGATGCAGGGACGACGATCATTCCGATAGAAGCTGCATATACAGGTTCCATGAGGGCGTATTTCCACAGTGCAAGTGCTTATGAACAAAGCATTAAACAATCCAACCCAGTGGCAAATGGTACTTACAAAGTAGAAGCTTGGGTTAAGATGAGCAATAACACACCGATCGCGGGGCGAATGGAAGTGACCAATTATGGTGGCAGCGACCAATATTATAACATCTCCAACACAGGACAGTGGCAGTATATCAGCCTAGATAACATCGTGGTCTCAAGTGGCAGTTTAGAGGTGGGCTTTTACGTAAACTCTTCTGGAAACACCACACTGCTCATAGACAATGTCAGTGCGACTAAAAAATAAGACTTTTTAAATGAAAGATTAATATCTTTATATGCCCCAAAACTCTAAAAATAAGTTATGATAGAGGTATCATACATGGAGGATCAGACCAATGAAAAAAGAAGATATTAATCAATTTGAACAATTCGTAGATGAAGTCATGAAGACCTATGAAGGTCAGGGCATTGGCGTGATAGGCTTTGATCAAAATTCTATTCTATATGAATATTATCAGGGGCATAGAGATGTTGAAAAGGAATTACCCATCAATCGCGATACCATATTTGGTATCGCCTCTATTACGAAATCTTTCACTGTGATTGCCATACTTCAACTTGTGGAGAAGGGCATCCTTGATCTCAATCAGCCCATTACGACTTATATTGAATCCATAAAACTGCCTGAAGGTCGCATCCCAACTGTTGCTCATCTTTTAAGCCATGCAGGCGGGTTCTATCCACAAGAACGATTCTTGATGAAAGATGTGGCCAAAATACTGGGCATTACAGAGGGTACAGAACTGAGTAAAAATCATGAACTTGCAAATAAAGGCATCGAAATGCTCGTGGAACGCATAAATGAAATGAAAGATTTCACTGGTGCATTAGGGCAGTACCATAGTTACAGCAACTTTAGCTTTGGCCTTTTAACAGAACTCGTTCAGCGATATGGTGGAGAAGCGCACTACACAGACTACATGGAAAAGCATATTTTGGAACCCTTAAATTTAAGAAATACATTCTTTGACTTCAATAAAACGCACAATGAAAAAAACATCACCAGACTCTATGAAAAAGTGGTCGATCATTTGAATGTCACAGAGGATTATGAGGACATGGGATTTGTACTTCTCGGTGGTGGGGCACTTAAGTCAACACTTAATGATATGATGGCATACACAAGACTTTATTTGAATGAGGGTCACTACAATGGCAAATCGATATTATCTGAAAAAGCCATCCAAAGCATGACCATTCCAAGAGTGTCCTACAAGCCTTTTGAAGGATATGGTTACGGCCTTGTTTCTGGTAAAATCGGCGAAACCCTATACGCAGGTCATAGCGGAGGCCTCACTGGAGTTTCCAGTTACTTTGCCTTTACTAAAGCAACACAAAAGGGTATCGTCATTCTTTGTAACACAAGCAACGTGCCTGTATCCGCCATCGGTATTGCAGCCATAAAGCTTTTAAACGGTCAAACCCCTGACTGGCATCAAATGGATATTATGGGCACTGACTGGCCAAAAAATGTCATTGAAAATACAATCGGCATATATGAAAGTGCTGAAGGCACACGCATTGAAATTAAAAATGATGAAACTGGAATCGCTTGGTGCTCAGGAGAGGAACGTCTCCAAATGACTTTAATAGATGAGGATGCGGTATGGGTTCATAATAAAATAATCGCAAGCTATACCCCTATTTTACGTGATGACCAAGGAAAGGCAACTGCCGTGTATTCAGGATCACGTATCATTAAACGAAAGGTTTAAATATGAATCATAACGCAGAAAAACTTCAAATACAAATTGCTGATTTAAGTGCACTGTACAGCATTATTGAAATCATGAATAAAGTAACCCTGCATTTACACGATCAAGGCATAAATCAATGGGATTATCCTTGTGAGACAGCACCCATTGAATCCGATATTCTGGAAAAAAGTGTTTATCTTGTACTTTTAGACCAAAAACCTGTTGGGACTTTTTCAATAAAATCTACAACTTTATTAAACTCAACCGTGATAGAACCCGAAAATCTTTATCTGTATCGAATTGCACTTTTACCCGAAGTACAGGGCCAACACCTTAGCAGACAAATCATACAATTTGCTTGTAACCGCGCCCATAGCACTAAGATGACTTTATACCTTGACTGCTGGGCAGGGAATCAAAAACTGATCGACTTCTACACAAAAGCAGGTTTTAAGTCACTGGGCATTTTTCCAGAAGAAGATTATAGCATCCATATCTTTATGTGTTCCAGTGAAATAGGCGTGGCAATAAAAGAGACAGGTCTTTCCATAAGCCTTGAGTACTTAAAAAATTTCACACGATGTGGCTTGATCATAGGCCTTTTAATTTCTATTTATTTTTTTGCAAATGGCCTTTTAGAGGGCAAAATAAGTATTGCAACCAGTAAAACTGAATATGAAGGGTTCCGTGCATTGTTCATCATTTTCGTATTTATACCAGTAGGAATGGCACTAAATGGGCTCGTTTGGGGATTGATTTCATACTTCCCCTATCTGTTAGTGAGAAAGATAACGGGCCTCCTCTTTTTCAAAGCAAAATGAACCCATTATAATTCATTTATTTTTAATTTCTCCTAATGATATGCTCATTTATGTCGATATACTTATTAGAAAAGGATGGTGACATTATGAGAATCTCAACACAAATGCAAAATGAGAGCATGTTACAAATGCAAAGCAGTGAATATTATAAGAAAGCAACTCAAACAGAGAACGATACCAAGACCAATAAAGACAACAACGAAATTAGTCTTGGCAACGATTTAGTTGTCAAAAAAGACAAGGATACCCTCATTCTTTCTAAACTCGGAAAAGACAAATCCAAAGAGGTATTACAAGAAATTCCATTAAACTCCAAAGCTGGCGCTGCATTAAGTGAATACATAAATTCAAGTGATACAGCAACGGCCAAAACAGAGTATGAAAAGGCACTTGACGAAATTAATAATGCGAACAGAACGATGAGCCTTGCAAATTATCTATAAGCATAAAAAAACAAATAAGCCATTTAATCACTCATGATTTAAACAAGTAGGATCTATATTGAAATATAGGTCCTATTTTTCATTACTTTTAGGCCCATTGTTTCAAATGTTAATTTGCTGTATTATATTAATATATTGAAATGTGAGGAGCTTTTTTATGTACAGTAGAAGTAACACAAGAAGTTTATATTTTTCAGATCGAATTAAGAAAACTATGGAAAGTATATTAGAGTACCCATTTGCAATCATTGAAGCACCTATGGGATACGGTAAAACAACTACGCTTAGAGCGACTCTTTCAAGGCCAGAAATAACCCTGTTGTGGCAAAAAATCCACGATGACTCTACGACTAACTTTTGGAGCGATTTTTCAAATTTATTCAACCCTCTTGATCCTGAACTTGCACAGAATTTGGATATGCTCGGACTTCCAACAGACAGTTTATTACTTAATCAAGCCGTCAATTTCTTTGTTAAATCCACCTTTAAATCTAAAACCGTAATTGTCTTTGACGATTATCATCTATTAGAAAACCGTACGATTAATCGATTTATTGAATATCTAGTGACAAATGAAATTGAAAACTTATTCATTGTTTTATCGGCGAGGTTTAGTGAATTTGAAAGGTTAGAAGAATTTGAGCTCAAAGGCTATCTCAAGCATATTTGTAAAGAAACCTTTGAGTTTAGACCTGAAGACATTATGGCGTATTATAAACTCTGTGGTCAATCTATTAAGTCAGAAGATGCCCATCGCCTTCATACCTATACGGAAGGTTGGATTAGTGCACTGTATCTGTTGATGTTAAATTTTGATGCAGACGATCAGTACTTGGATTCTACGAATATCTATTCTCTCATTGAAAAAATTATTTACTTACCCCTTAGGGCAAGGTATAAAGCGTTCTTGTTAACCCTGTGCATCTTTGAAAGATTTACACTTAATCAAGCTCAATTACTATGTGACGACGCACATGTAGACACCCTAATTCAGGAATTAGTGCTCAAAAATGCCTTCATCACATATGATGCAGATGAAAAGTATTATTACATGCACAGTATCTTGAAAAGTTTCTTAGAAACACAGCTCGAACATAAAGGGCCCCACTATAAACAAAGTTTATATATAAGAGCAGCCCAATGGTCAATTGATAACGCACAATATCTTACGGCTATGTATTTTTCTAATTTGGCTGAAGACTACACCACTTTGATGAAATCTATAGAACTGGACAGAGGCCATAGTTTCAATAGTGATCACAAAGAACTTATGATCAATTATATTGAACACTGTCCATTAGAAATCAAAAATCAATTTCCTCTTGCCATTTTGATATATCTGCGAAGATTATTCACCTACAATAAAATGGATTTATTCAAGAAAAATGTGGGTGAGCTTGTCGCTAATATACAGACGATGTCTGAAAGTGATCAAGTCTATAAAAATCGGATTTTAGGTGAATATGAATTAATCATGAGTTTCACAGGTTATAACGATATTGAAAAAATGTCTGCATTTCATCAAAGAGCGTGTACACTTTTAACAGAACCCTCAGTCATTTTGGATAATAAAGCGAGCTGGACTTTTGGATCCCCTTCAGTTTTATATATGTTCCACAGAAAAACGGGAGAGCTCAAAAGAGAAGTAGATGTGATCAAGATCGCCATGCCTTACTATTACAAGCCCACAAGAGGACATGGTATGGGTGCTGAATATATGATGGCAGCTGAGCGATACTATTTACTTGGGGATTTTGAAAACGCTGAAATACTCACACATCAAGCTTTACAGACTGCTACAAATTCACTACAACACGGTATTATGCTTTGTGCAGTTTTTCTTCAAATTAAGTTATCTCTTATAAAAGGCGACTTTTTAGCCGTACAGATATTATTAAAAAAAGTAAGAGATGAAATCAATAAACAAAAGCTATACCTTTTTATGCACACTTTAGATATGTGTGAAGCCCAGATCTTTGCATCTCTAAATATAAAAAAAAGGGTTCCGCTATGGATATCAAGAGGAGAGCTCACCAGTACAAGATTGTTTTTTCCGACACTGCCTTATTTGAATATGATTTACAGTAGAGTGCTTATAATCAATGGAGAATATCTAAAACTCTTGGGCAATGCAGAACACTTTTTAAATATCGCTTCTGTTTTTCCAAATATATTAGCACAAATATACACACATATTTATATTGCGGTTGCCAATAAGCAAATATCTAGACATGGTGAATCACTTGATGCCCTAAAGAAAGCATTAGAGCTCGCTATACCGGATCAAATTCTAATGCCCTTTGTTGAAAATTCTGATTTTATAAAACCTATACTTGAAGAACTTCGTACTCAAAGCATATACGTCTATGAAATTGAAAACATCTTAGAGTTGTATAAAGTTTATCAAAAATCCCTAAAAGGGATCATCAAAGAGCACTTTACAGAAAATGCGCCTCAATTATCGGAGCGCGAAACAGAAATTGCATTACTTGCATCCAAAGGTTTTTCTAACAAAGAAATCGGAGCAAAGCTTTTTATATCACCAAACACCGTTAAATCACAACTCAAAAGTGTATTTGAAAAGCTCAATGTGAATTCACGTGCATTGCTTAATCAATATTTCGAGGCATGACGAATTTTATAAAAAGATTCAAAAGATCACCCTATGGGTGATATAAATTCAAATAGGTCCACTATACAATAATAGGTATAGTGGATTTTTTTTATAGCATTAATTCTTGTAGCAGGTGCACTTTGCTTGCGATAAAGCGTTAGACGAGAAGGATTCAAAATAATGTAAGTTAGGAGGATGTGATATGAGTTATATTCAATCCGTTATGCCCAAAGAAAACTATTGCATTGAGGTATTTCTAGACAACGGGAGCTGCATCATCTTAAATTTAGAAAGCAGATTAAAAACCGTTCGATTTGGAATGCTCTCTGATAAAGCGCTGTTTAATCAAGCGACCACGGATGGAAGCTATATTCGGTGGAATAATATGTTGGAAATATCTGTAAATGAAGTTTTTCAATTGGCACAAAAGTAAATTAAAATTGGAGGTATGGGAATGAACGATCAGAAACACAAGAAATTTTTATCGATCTATTTGATCATGATGATGCTAATCGGATTGTTTAGCGGTGCAGGATTACAACCTACATTTGCGGGGGCACCTGAAGGTGATTTTGGGTTTGATTCAAGCACAGGGACAATCACTTCGTATAGTGGGGCAGGAGGCGATGTTGAAGTGCCTTCAACTATTGGAGGCGTAACCGTTACAGCAATTGAAGGCTATTCATTTCAGAATAAAACCACAATTACAAGCCTTGTCATTCCAGCTTCTGTAAAAACAATTGGAGATATGGCCTTTTATGGCTGTAGCAATTTGAAGACCATTACATTAAACGAGGGGTTAGAAACACTCGGTACTTATGCGTTTTCAAACACTGGAATAGAAGATATTATTCTGCCAAATAGTGTGGTATCTATGGGCAGCGATATTTTTAGGGATTGTACTGCTTTAAAATCAGTTGTACTATCAAATGGTTTAACGACACTGCCAAACCAAGCATTTCTTGACTGTAATGGCCTTGAAACCATAGTACTTCCAAAGGGCATCACAGATATAGGCACATATGCTTTTGGCAATTGCTATGCTCTAAAAAACATTAAATTGCCTTCAACATTAGAATCTATTGACGCCAGCGCATTTTCGAATTGTACTGCGCTTATAGAGATCACACTTCCAGCAGCGCTAAAAACAATTAGCGGTTATGCTTTTGAGGCAACAACTTCTCTTAAAGCTATCTATTTTGAAGGCAACTACCCAACAGTTGTAAATGGTTACTTTAGTGGATTAGCAACTGGTGTTCATTTCTATTATAAGCATGACAATACTGGATTTGCAGTTGGCAATAGCCGATATGTGCCACTGTATCGTTTGACAACTGAGACAACCAGTGGTTCTAGTATATCCGTAGCGCCTAATTTAAATCCTAATATCGATCAAAAATGGTTTACAGAAAGCACGAGTATCCAATTAATAATGCTTCCTGAAGCGGGAAAACAATTTAAAAGAGGTTCATTACACTACATGGACGGTACAATTTCAATACCTATTGATTCTACAATTGTTATGCCCAATAAAGATTTGCATATCCTCGGCGAATTTATGCCAATTGCTACAACCTCTTATGATGTCACAATAGGCTCAGTCACAGGTGGTAGTATAACCAGCAATCTATCAAATGCCTATCTAGGTGAAATCATAAATCTCGTGATTACGCCTGAATCCGGTAAAAATTTAGTTGCTGATTCTTTAAAATATATGGCTAATGGTACAGAACAGCTCATAACAGGTACTAGTTTCATCATGCCAAACGGTCCTATAACGATCAGCGCATCATTCGCATCATCAGATTTCATTTTTGATACTTCAACTGGAACCCTAACAGGTTATGTTGGTGCTGGAGGTGCTGTAGTCATTCCATCGACAATCTCTGGCATGCCTGTTGTTGCAATCGGTGATAATGTATTTGAGAATCAATCTAATATCACAAGTGTAACGATTCCAAATAGTGTTAAATCCATTGGTAATGCCAGTTTTAGAGGGTGTTCAGCATTGATTGACATTACTATCCCAGAAGGGGTTACAACAATGGGGCATAATGTATTCACAAATTGCTATGCATTACAAAGTGCCGTATTTCCCGAAAGTCTTACCACTCTTGGAGCAGGCACATTCTATTATGATAATAGCTTAAAATCATTTGATTGGCCCGCATCACTGACGACAATCCCAAGCAGTACATTCTCTTATTGTTCTGGTCTTAAGGATATAACAATACCTGAGGGCGTTACAGAGATTGGGCAAAGTGCATTTTATTATACTGGCTTTGAAAGTATTACTTTTCCTGCATCACTTATCACTTTAAACGCTTATGTTGTCAGTGATATAAGCAACTTAAAATCCGTTATTTTTAAAGGCGATGCACCTACTGCCACTACGCTTTCATTTGATAATTCAAATTCTGAATTAACGCTTTACTATCTAGAATCTGCAAGTGGTTTTACGAATCCATGGCTTGGACTGGATACAGCAGTCTATAATCCAACAGCAACCTATACTTTAACTTATGATCTAAAGGGTTCAATTGGTACGCTTCCAGCAACTATTACGTCGCTACATTTTGGAGATACTTTAGCGGTTTCAGCACAAGGTGATCTTACGAAGGGGACTGATACTTTCAAAGGCTGGAACACAATGCCTGATGGCACTGGAGACAGCTATGCAGTTGGCAGTATGGTTACAATGAACAATAAGGACATGACGCTTTATGCAACTTGGTTAACAAATTATTCTATTGCCATAGAGACTACAGAACACGGAAAAGTGGAAATACTTCTTGATAAAGCTATAGAAGATACAACTATTTATATTGTTATTACACCTGAAAATGGGTATAGACTCAAAGCGGGTTCCCTTAAATACAACGATGGCATTAAAGATTATATTATTACAGAGTCAAAAATGCCTCCGAAGCCACAAAAAAAATTATCAAAAGTTGAAATCCCGCCAAGTGGATACGCTTTCCAAATGCCAGCAGCAAATGTCACTATTTCAGCGGAATTCGAGGATGAAAATATATTATTTGATTTTGATGAATCCACTGGGACGATTACAAAGTATCTAGGTTCTGAATCCAACGTTATAGTACCCTCTCAAATCAATGGAGCAATTGTAAAGACTATTGGAGAAAGAGCATTCGTTCAAAAGAATATAAAAACAGTAACCCTCTCAGAGGGCATCACAAAAATTGACAATTTTGCTTTTGCAGGGTGTTTAAATTTAAGAGGTCTTACATTACCAGAATCATTAACTGAAATTGGAAATGGCGGTTTTGTGGATTCCTGGTCACTAAGTGCAATAAAATTTCCAGGCGCAGTCATTAAAATTGATTCAGAAGCATTTGCAGGGGCACAAGAATTAAAAATTGCACGTTTTGAAGGTAATGCACCCGCTGAATTCGCATCAGATGTATTTAGTAATGCAAATCCTGATTTTAAAATCATTTACGATTCCAACAAAAATGGTTTTGATACAAATGGCTTTGAAAACTACAATTGCTATACTGAACAATCCATTAATGGAAATGATGCCGTTGCATCTGATCTGAGCACTTTAAATATTATATATACATTATCCTTTGATAGTGCAGCACTCGCTAATGATGAAGTAGGTGGCTCTGTATCAGAAACAAGTGATAACGTTCAACATAACCTCTATTTGCCAGTAGTAGGCGTAACCTCAGGTTCAAGTATTGTTTGGCAGTCAAGTAATCCAGATGTTATTGCAACAAACGGTAAAGTAACCTGCCCAGCATTTGAAAGTGGAGATGCCAATGTCATTTTGACTGCCACTGTGAGCAACAACGGCGTAAGTGATACCAAAACATTTGACCTAACTGTCATTAAAAAAGATCATGTAGCAACTTATGTATCTATTGGCTTTAACAATAACGGTGGCACCACAGAAGCAAATCCAGAACTTGTTACAATTGAATCTGGTAAATCAGTTGAATCACTTCCAACAGCACCGACTAAAAGGGGTTATACTTTCTTAGGATGGAATACTATGGCTAATGGTTCTGGTACAGCATTCTTAGAGAAAACCATCGTAACTGCTAATATAACCGTATATGCACAATGGCAAGTCGTTGATAATGGTCATTCTAATCATAATGACGACAAAGAAAAGGATAATTCTCCATCGACACCTGCAACGCCTGCAACACCTGCAACACCTGCATCTCCAGCATCTCCTGCAATGCCAGCATCTCCTGCAACACCTGCAACGCCTGCTACTGGAAAAAATAATACAACTTCTATCACTGAAACATTGACTTCAGAAGCCAAAGTAGATTCAAACGGTAAGGCAACAGCATCTGTAACAGAAGCTCAAATGAGCGAATCTGTGAAGAAAGCTTTAGACAGTGCAGGAAAACTCGGCAACGGCACAAAAGCTCAGGTCGAAGTAAAATTGACAGCTACACCTGATGCAAAAGTTATCGAAACTTCAATGCCTAAAACGACTTTTGACAACATCGTAAACAGTGAGATAAACACCTTAAAAATATCGTCTTCAATCGCCAATTTAACTTTTGACAGTCAAGCTCTAAAAACTATGTCTCAAAATGGTGTAGGAGATGTCAACATTACAATCAGTAAAGTAGACACAAGCACTTTAAATGAAACTACACAAAAAACAATTGGGGATAGACCTGTATTCGACTTTACAGTCACAAATGACGGCAAAAAAGTTTCTCAATTTGGCGGCAATGTCACTGTGGAAGTGCCTTATACACCTCTAGCAGGTGAATCAGCAGATGGATTAGTCGTTTACTATGTCAACGATAATGGGGAACTCGAAATGATCACCAGTGGCCGTTACAATGCTGAAACTGGCACCATCAGTTTTACAACAAATCACTTCTCTCAATACGTCGTAGGCTATAATAAAATTGAGTATACGGATGTATCACCAGAAGCATGGTACTCTAAAGCTATTCATTTTGTTTCTGCAAGAGGCATAGCTTCTGGTACAGGAAACGATCAGTTTTCTCCAAATAGTAAGTTGACAAGAGGTCAACTGCTCGTTATGATCATGAAAGCTTATGATCTAAAAGCAGAAGAAAACTCAAAAGACAATTTCTCAGATGCAGGAAACACTTATTACACGGGTTACCTTGCAGCAGCTAAAAAACTGGGTATAACAAGTGGCGTAGGGCACAATCAATATGCACCTGAAAAAGAAATTAACCGACAAGAAATGTTTACAATGCTCTATAATACTTTAAAAATATTAGACAAATTACCACAAGTCACAAATGAATCTGGGCTTGAAAAAATGAGTGATCAGGCTCAAGTGGCACCATGGGCAAAAGAAGCCATGACACTATTCGTAAATGCAGACATTGCAAGTGGCAGTGCTGGTAAAGTACTCCCTAAAGATTCTACGAGTAGAGCTCAGATGGCACAAGTCCTATACAATTTAATGACCAAATAAAGTAACTTTATAAGCTGTATTTTATTTTCATACAAACGGCCACAATACAAATGAGTTTAAAAAGTATTGTGGCCGTTTTTTTTACAGCTTCGAAGGATCAAAATCATCGCATAATTTATACTTATTCTTAGGTCTACCCAAATTACCGTAAATCGGAATAATCTCTAAAAAATCATTTTTCTCAAGATATTGAATATAGCGATGTACCGTCTTATAGGCAAGATTGACCCCTGCTGTGATATCCTCAAAAGTGACCTCCGCGTTTTGCTTCACCAGAAAGTCTGTGACATGTCTAAGCGTGGCTTCACAAATGCCTTTTTCTAAGTAAACTTCTTCTTTTTTAGCAGTCATCTTTTTTTGAATCTCATGAATTTGAAGATTGACTTTAATCCGTGAAATTAAG
The DNA here is from genome assembly GCF_001748365.1 of Fusibacter sp. 3D3. Lineage (GTDB taxonomy): Bacteria > Bacillota > Clostridia > Peptostreptococcales > Acidaminobacteraceae > Fusibacter_A. The sequence continues at coordinate 85,061 of NZ_BDHH01000013.1, forward strand.
TCAGGTGCTTTTATGGGCTTTATCGAGAAGTCCGTTGCACCTACTGCGATGAACTTGTCACAAGTCTCTTGCTGTTCATCCACTGTTAAGACTAAAATGGGCAGATCCGCCTTTAAACTTCGCAATTTTTTTACAGTGGTTAAACCATCCCAACCCGGCATATGATAATCCACAATAACCATATCGAGCAATTCATTTTTTACAATTTCATAGCCTTCTTGTCCACTGGTAGTAGTCATCGCCTCATAATCACAAAAATCACAAATCTCTTTTAAAGTAAATAAAATATCGGGTTCATCATCGATGATCAAGATTTTAATAGGTTCTAAGCTGGACATGTTATTTCTCCTTTTTCTATAATGGGTAACTTCACAATAACTTGAGTGCCTATGCCATATTGACTTTCGATTTGAATAGTACCCTCATTTTCATCGATGGTTTGTTTGGCAAAGGGAAGCCCTAGACCCGTGGTGTTGTTGGTGGAGTACCCGATTTGCCAAATCTTATTGAGATCAACTTCAGCGATGCCCATGCCATTATCTTGAATGACGATTACGACATCCTCTAAAGCCTTAAATATATTGAGCTTTATTACTTTTTCGTTTGTGACACACGGCGCTAAAATGGCATTCTCTATTAAATTAACCAGTGCTCTTGCGACTCTGATCTTATTGACATAGAGTGCAGGGATATTGTCTTCAATAGCCGTCGTAAACTGTATATGCTCATCTTCAACGGGAATCTGTGCCCTTATATAACTGATCAGTGCTGAAACCTCTATCCACTGTCTGGAAGTCCCATATAAAAAACTGGAAATCATTTCACTCATTTTGACAACAGCTTGATCAATTCGATTGCCATAGGTTTCTATTTTATCCACATCTTTAGCTAAAGCCAGTAATGAGCTGAGGCCTCGAATGGTTGCAAGTGGCGTTTTTAAATCATGAGCAAGCGCATTGATTTCTTGATAGATACGATTGTCCATAATCTTGTTTTGCATGGTCTCCAGTGCTATGGCCCTTTGATAATTTTCCTCTGCAATGCTGAGATTTGTCATATACATTCTAAAAATCATTGCCGTCATAAAGGAAGACAAAAACATAGGCACAATAAAGGCGAAACCAATGGAATTTAAAATATAGGTGTTTTGCAAGTAGTCACTGGCAATCTTAATGCTGATTGGAATGTCACTGGTTCCCGTCCTGAGACCTGCAAAAATCGGCATTACATTTAACCATTGACTAAAGAAGAAAACCTGAAAACCTATAAAAATCCTTGGCATCATGATTCTTGCTTTATGCTTCGTCAAATAGACCAACCCTAGAGTGATCCATAGCGCAACTAACGAGGTCACCAGCTCTGAAGGTTGATGGAGGAGGGTAGACCAAGCGGTTTTACCCAAAACAAAGCAAAAGCCTAAAATCAAATTGTGCACCTTTAAAGAAAAAGCAATCCTACTGTTGACATATGCCAGCAAACATTCGAAACTTAAATAAAAAAGCAGATTAGGAATGGTGTAGAGGATACAACTGGCCATTGCCGCCAATATTAAAAAGCCACTGTCGCCAGAATGAATAGACTGTCTAATCTGAACGATGATATCAAAAAAATAGGTTTCAGTTAGCTCAGGTAAAATAACCGCCAATGCAAGTAAAATGAGAAAGCAACGCATATATTTGGGAGATTGAGCTGTTTTAATAGACATGGATTGCCTCCCGCTATCTGAAGGCCGCAGCCAGCGGCTTCGTTAAATCGTTAATCGAATTTATACAGGAGATTGGCGTTTCTTTTTTGCCCGCAAGTTCTGTTAAAAATTGATCATAATTGCCACTGTTTGTGGTGATAATATAATTTGCATACTCACAAGACAGTGTTAGCAAAGCATCTGTTTCCTCATTTCTACGCGCTTTTCCACCAACGTAGACGACAATTAAGGGCAGCTTTTGACTAACGCCCTCGTCAATTAAAGTTTTCACACGCTCACATTCATCATCAATTTTTTTATCATGTAAGTTCAGCCCGATTTCGCTATAGCCAACGACGATTACAATGGAGCTGATTTCAGTTAGATCACTTGGCGTTGCCTCGGGCATAAAAAGATTGTTAAATCTGAGTTCATTGGCTAAATCTTGTAAAATATAAGTGTCTGTACTCTGCCCAGCCGATGTAATCAAAAGCATATTATTTGAAAAGGGCTTTGAAAGGTATGTACTGGACAAATGATGGACTTCATAAGCCGATTTTAAGTAGTAAATAGAACACCATACAATGGCCATGCCGATCATCATCATTACGGGTTTTCTGAGCACTTTGAGTTTTAACATATCAATACTCCTTGCTTAAAGAAACATGATTTAAAGGTTCTACACCACTGATGTTTGTCACATAACCACTGACGTTTCGATTGATGCCAATAGTCGGAAGTGTGTGTACTAATGGAATCGCAGGCGTGTCGATACTGACAAGCTCTTGAATTTCTCGGTACAAACTGTTTCTAAACGCTTTATCTGTGGATTGGCGCGCAAGTTTAAGCAAATTATCGACTTGGGGACTGTTGTAAAAGGCATAATTGCTAATCGTTCCAGCAACGGTATTCTCCGAAGAAAATAGATTGTAAAGAAAGTTATCTGGGTCGGCCACATCGCCATTCCAACCCGCTAAAATCATATCATAGTCACCATTTTGACCCCGCTTAAGCACTTCTTCCCACGGTTTGGTCTCAACGATGACTTTAATATTTGCAGTGGCAAGGCTTTCCTGAATAAAACGGGCTAAAATTGCAGGCTTTGGAAAATAAGATCTCGGTTCTTCCATGACCAATAACTTGATCTCAAACCCATCCCCTTTTTCAACACCTTTTAAAAGATTTCGAGCCAATTCAATATCAAAAGTTGTCGATTTTATATTTTCATTATAACCCCACAAGATAGGGGGGACAAATGTCGTTGCCGCTCTAGAAGAACCATCAAATGCAACCTGTATCAGCATTTTTTTATCAAGGAGATGTGCAATGGCTTGTCTGACCGCTTTAATCTTTAAAGCTTCATTATTCATATTCATGGAAAGGTATCCAATATTAAAAAAAGACCGATTGGTTAATAAGATCTGATCCGAATTCTTAATAAGTGCTATATCTTCATAAGTCAGATTGTCTGCGATCAAAATTTCACCACTTCTCAGCTGACGAATGCGCTCTTTAGGATCGGAGATGGTTTTAAAAACAATATGACTGACTTTGGGTTTTTCAGCCCAGTAATTGTAATTTCGCTCTAATGTGATTTCACCGTTTTCAGCCCATGATTTAAACACAAAAGGCCCCGTTCCCACAGGTTTATATTTTAAATCTTCATTGTATTTCATAATCGCCTCTGGACTTGCAATTCCAAATGCAGGCATCGCCAATGTACTCAAAAATGGCGCATAGGGTTTGGAGAGCACAATTTCAACAGTGTCGCTTGAAAGTGCTTGAACACTCTCAACAATGCCAGGAAAGCCCCCAAAATTCATATTCCAGTAGACGAAATGTCCTGCATGATAAGGACTGGTGGAATCCATCCACCTGTTAAAGTTAAAAACCACCGCATCCGCATCCAGTTTGGAACCATCATGAAAAAAGACGTTTCTTCGGATTGTAAAATGCCAGACGAGGCCATCTTCACTCACGGACCAATTCTCAGCTAAGGAAGGCTTTATCGTCACGCCGGTTTGATCATAAGTCACCATATTATCATAGAGGTTAACTGTGACACGAAGCGATTCTTGATCTGTAACAACTGCTGGGTCCAAAGCGATTGAGCCACTCGTACGCCCAATGGTCAATACACGATCCGCCTTTGGAAAACTGTTAGAGATCAAATTTATGATATTAGAAGCATCTTCTTTGACAATATGACCGAGCACATATATGATCAAAGCGGTAAGAATGCCTATGCCGATCCATTTCAAGTCTTTCAAAGGGAAATAACCTCCTGCGTGGTAAAATCAACCTTAAAATTTACAATATACGTCTCTATTATTCTAACAGAGATCAATTTTCTTTTAAAGAAATTTAATATATTTGTGAATTATTTGAGAGAAATAAGTGATAAAAAAGCTTATTTGTTACCAAATTGTTATAATCTCTCTAAGGCTTATGCCAAGATTATATTAAGGGGGATTAAAATGTTCAAAAGAATTTTAGCAATTACATTAGTTATGATGATGATGTTCAGCTTAACAGCTTGTGGTGGTCAATCGACACCTGCTGCTGGAGAACCAGCAGGAACAGATGCAGCTCCTGCAGATGCGCCAGCTACTGCCGAAGCCGCTTTCCACATCGGTATTGTTACGGGTACTGTATCACAAGGTGAAGATGAACTCAGAGGCGCAGAAGCAATGATCGCAAAATATGGCGATGCAAGCGATGGCGGTATGATCAAGCATGTTACTTATCCAGATAACTTCATGCAAGAACAAGAAACCACTATTTCAACAATTGTTGGACTCGCAGATGATCCATTAATGAAAGTAATCGTTGTCAACCAATCTGTACCGGGTACAAGTGCTGCATTCCAACAAATCCGTGAAATGTATCCAGATATCCTTCTTCTTGCTAATTCACCACAAGAAGATACTGCAATGATCGAAGCTGCAGCTGATCTTGCAATTGATCCAGATAACGTCAACAGAGGCTACTTAATGATTCTTGCAGCTAAAAAAATGGGCGCTAAGAGCTTTGTTCATATTTCTTTCCCAAGACATATGAGTATTGAACTTTTATCGTTAAGAAGAAATATCATGGAAGAAGCTTGTAAAGATTTAGGTCTTGAATTTATTTCAGAAACTGCACCAGATCCAATGAGTGATGTTGGTGTTCCTGGCGCGCAACAATTTATCCTTGAAAAAATGCCTGCATGGGTTGAAAAATACGGTAAGGACACTGCGTTCTTCTGTACTAACGATGCACATACTGAACCTCTACTCAAAAGAGTTGCTGAACTGGGCGCAATCTTTGTAGAACCAGACTTGCCATCTCCTATTATGGGTTACCCAGGCGCATTTGGAATCGACTTAAAAGAAGAAGCAGGCAACTGGCCAGCAATTTTGAGCAAAGTTGAAGAAGCTGTCGTTGCTAAAGGTGGATCTGGTAGAATGGGAACTTGGGCGTACTCTTACGGTTACACGGCTACTGAAGCTTTGACTGAGTTTGGTAAAAACGTCGTTGAAGGCACGATGTCAAAAGATTCGTTTGATGACGTCATGGCATGTTTCGATCTTTACACACCGGGTGCTGAATGGAATGGTTCTTACTATCTTGATCGTGTAAGCGGCGAAGAAAAAACAAACCATATCATGGTATACCAAGACACATATGTATTTGGACTTGGTTATTTAGGAAACTCTAAAGAAGTCGTTCCAGAAAAATATAAAGAAGTAAAATAAACACTAAAATAATGTAATGCACCTCCATTGGCAAAGTTGATAACAAAGCAGTGATGATTTGCCACGGTTTTGCCAATGGGGTGTTATTTAAACCATTAACGCATCGCATAATTGCACGTAAAACAGAACAGGGGACGAGAGGTGAATACATTGTCAAACGAAAATATTTTACTGCGCGTAGACGGCGTAGGAAAGGAATATGATGGCAACAGAGTTCTAAAGGATGTCAATTTCACACTTGAAAAAGGAAAAATTTTGGGCCTTGTAGGCGAAAATGGGGCAGGCAAATCCACGTTGATGAAGATTTTATTTGGCATGAATGTGATTGCTGAAACTGGTGGCTACGAAGGTTCTATTTATTTAAATGGAGAAATGATTAATTTTAAAGATCCAGTTGATGCACTGAAAGCGGGAATCGGAATGGTGCATCAGGAATTTTCACTGATTCCAGGATTTACAACCGCTGAAAACATACTGCTCAATATGGAAAAAACCAAAAGTAGTGTCCTCTCTAGACTTTTGGGCAAAAGACTCGAAACCATAAATATGCCTGAGATTCGAAGAAGTGCTCAAAAAGCCATCGACACACTTGGCGTTAATATAAATACAGAAACTTTGGTTTCAGAAATGCCAGTAGGTCACAAACAATTTATAGAAATTGCCCGAGAAATTGATCGTGATGACGTTAAATTGATCGTTCTGGATGAGCCTACTGCTGTGCTCACAGAATCTGAGGCCGAAATACTACTGCATGCCATGCGCAAACTTGCGGATTCAGGCATATCGATCATCTTCATCTCCCATAGACTACATGAAATCACGTCAGCATGTGATAAGATTGTGGTTTTAAGAGATGGTGTCGTGATCGTTGAAAAGCCTGCTGAAGGGGTCAACATCAGACAAATTGCAGAATGGATGGTCGGTAGAGAAATAGAGAAAACCGCTGAAGTCATTCATCGAGATGTGGAGACACAAACACAGAAAAATGATGATATCATCTTTGAAGCCAAAAATCTCTGGGTGGATATGCCTGGGGAGACCGTTAGAAATGTCAACTTCAAGGTGCGAAGAGGCGAAATACTTGGTATTGGCGGCTTAGCAGGCCAAGGTAAATTGGGGATTCCCAACGGCATCATGGGTTTGTTTGAGACTGGAGGCTCTATGATCTTCAACGGCAAACCACTTGCCATTAACAACACACTTGAAGCTCTGAAAGAGGGGATTGCCTTTGTTTCAGAAGATAGGCGAGGGGTTGGTTTACTCCTAGATGAACCGATTGATTGGAATATCGCTTTTAATGCCATGCAAGTACAAAACAAATTTCTCAAGCGCTATTTAAACGGTCTTATCAGTTTTAGAGATGAAAAGGCCATGAAAACAGTTGCTCAAAAATATATCAATGAACTTGAAATCAGATGTACCAGTGAAAAGCAGCTCTCTCGAAATCTATCTGGTGGCAATCAGCAAAAAGTTTGTCTAGCGAAAGCATTTGCAATGAATCCAAGTTTACTGCTCGTGTCTGAACCGACGCGTGGTATCGATGTTGGCGCGAAGAAACTGGTGCTCGATGCCCTGAGAAAAGACAATGAAGAAAATGGTACTACTGTAATCATTATCTCATCAGAACTCGAAGAACTCAGAAGCGTTTGTGATCGAATCGCCATCGTGTGTGAAGGTCAAATTTTTGGCATTTTGCCACCTGAGGCTGAAATAGCTGATTACGGAATGCTCATGGCAGGTGAATATAAAATAAGTGAAGGTGGTGATAAACAATGGCAGAGGTAAATAAATTTATCAAAAACTTTGGATGGCCGAGAATCATCATTGGATGCTTTTTGCTCGCTTTGTTTATTGTAGCGCCAATCTTCGGTGTCAGAATAGACACTTCTTTAAACGATGTCATTGTAAGGTTTGGGATGAGTGCCGTTATGGTCTTGTCCATGGTGCCTATGATCCAATCCGGTTGTGGCCTCAACTTTGGAATTCCAGTTGGACTCGTGGCGGGTATGCTCGGTGCGGTTACAAGTATAGAGCTTGGATTCGTCGGCATCTCAGGGATACTTGTTGCTTTTCTTGTAGGTATTTTAGCCGCTATTGTCTTTGGTTTTTTATACGGTCAACTCCTAAATCGCGTTAAAGGCGATGAGATGATTATTGCCACCTATGTGGGCTATTCATTCGTTTTCTTTATGAATATGATGTGGCTGATCTTGCCCTTTAGAAATCCAACAAGTGTTCAAGGCTTTAAAGGTGAAGGGTTACGTGTCACCATAAGTATTCAGGAATACTGGTTCCATAAAATTAGTGACTTTTTAGCCATTCCGATCAGCAAAAACTTTATATTGCCCACAGGGATGATTCTTTTCTTTGGTTTTATGGCACTGCTTGTCTGGGCGTTTTTTAAGACCAAGACAGGCACCGCTATGACCGCTGTAGGATCGAATCCCGATTATGCAAGAGCTGCTGGCATCGATATTGATAAAATGAGAGTTATTTCAGTTGTGCTTTCAACTATGATTGCCGCAGTGGGTATTATTGTCTATCAACAGAGCTTTGGTTTCGTCCAAATGTACAACTCACCACTTGCGTTTATATTTCCATCTGTGGCTGCAGTGTTACTTGGCGGTGCTTCTGTCAATAAAGCCAGCATTGCAAATGTTATTATAGGCACATTCTTATTTCAAGGGATATTGACCATGACACCTTCGGTCATCAACAGTGCGATCAATATTGATGTTTCTGAAATCATTCGGATCATCGTTTCAAACGGTATGATCGTCTATGCACTGACACGGAAAGCGAGGTAAGCGATGAACATGGATAAAAATAAAATGGGCAAGCTCTTAACAGCGAGTGCAGTCCCTATGCTGTTCCTCATAATATGCTTGTTTGCGATTCCGCTATCACAATTCTCGGGCTCGTATCTTTTAAACAACATTGTCACTCGACTTGTAAGAAACTCATTCCTCGTATTAGCGCTTCTTTTACCTGTAATGGCAGGAATGGGCATCAATTTTGGTATGGTTTTAGGCGCAATGGCAGGTCAAATCGGTTTAATCTTCATTACGGATTGGGGTGTGGAAGGTGCACTTGGATTAATCCTTGCTGCGATTATTTCAACACCGATTGCCATGGTCCTCGGTTATTTTGGAGGGCGTGTTCTAAACCGTGCCAAAGGGCGTGAAATGATTACTTCTATGATGCTGGGGTTATTTATCTCTGGTATCTATCAATTCTTTTTACTCTATGTCTGTGGTTCACTGATCCCTTTCAAAACACCAGGCATGCTCTTATCAAGAGGTTATGGCGTTAGAAATGCGTTGACCTTAAATGTCGCTAAAGGCTTCGATAAACTCCTGTTCATAAAAATAGGGGGCGTCGGTATCCCTGTGGGCACTTTTATGATCATAGGACTCATCTGTCTTTTCACGGTTTGGTTCAGAAAAACCAAACTCGGTCAAGATATGAGAGCTGTCGGTCAAGATATGCACGTTGCCAGTACTGCTGGTATTGCCATGGAGAAAACAAGAATTCAATCTATTATGATTTCAACCGTTTTAGCGTGTTATGGTCAAATTATATACCTTCAAAACATTGGAACACTCAATACGTATAACGGTGCAGATCAAGCGGCTCTCTTTGCGGCAGCAGCATTACTCGTAGGCGGCGCAACCGTATCAAAAGCAACTATACCAAACGCTATAATCGGTACTGCACTTTTTCACCTCATGTTCCTCGTGATGCCAATGGCAGGGAAATACATCACAGGTCAAGCTATGCTGGGCGAATATTTTAGAATGTTCGCTTCCTATGGTGTCGTTACACTTGCACTTGTGCTTCACTCATGGAAGAGACAAAAAGATAAGGATATGGACCGAAGTCAATTCAGAATAGCGGTAATTAATCCTCCAGAAAGCTGATATTTGCGTTAGACGAATTTCATAACAGCACACTAAATCCCCCTCATATGGTCTGATGGGGATTTTTTATAGCATTTGGCGTCAATGCGTATTCGCTTTGATCATTGACGATCCCTGATATGTTTAATATAATTTACTCAACTTTCCAAAGCAAAAACCAGTAAAGGATTAGGGTGCATTCTATTGAAACATACGATCAATCACAACAAAGAACTCTTTCAAAACAAACTCCAGAAATCGGTTAATAAGAGACTCTTTTTACTCATAAGCATTGGCTGCCTTTTATTTTCCGTTGGGGTTTATATTATGAACTACAGCGTCAACCAGTCCAACGCAACGCAGCATTTAGAAGCGCTGGAATCAGAATTTATCAGAATCCACGATCACACAACTGAGTATCTTAAAAGCGATCAGGCTACTCGGCTCTTTAAACGTGTTCTCACACAAGACATCGGCCTGAATACACTCACACATTCTTTTTATGAGTTTGGCGTGGAAAGTGAAATTAAGAGCGATATGATCCTTACAGACAAGCAAGGCAATATCCTCTACACCTCTTTTAAAGAAGATGAAATCAATCTTCATATCAAACAATTCAACAAAGTGGTCTGTGAAAATGCGATCACTAAAGCAAAAAACGGGATCTACAATGCCATTTACTATTTAGGGCAAAATTATGCCAGTTATATATTTGCCGCACCTGTGTATGAAGAAGGGGAACTCATCGGCTTTTCCAATATTTATTTATCTGGGAATGAGTGGAATTATCGTCTCGCTGATTTTAATTTTAACACCGTGATCACAGATACCATGGGGAATGTCGTTATCAGCAGTCGCAAGAGTTTAATTCATAAGATCAACAAGTTCACCCCCGAGATCAGCAATCATATCTATAAGCAAAATAACGATCGCTATTGGGTCGCTTCAAAATACTTGAGTCGGTATAACGTTGTCATTTATTCACTCGTGTACTATCCAAAGAATTCATCCTTTTTTATAATCGGGTTAATGGTCATCATCCTCCTCGGCATCTCATGGTATCAACTGGCAAAGAAGATGACTCTAGCCATGGCAGAAAAAAACGCCGCTGCGGTCAATGAACTGGTAAAAGAAATTAAAATCATCCGAAAAGAAGATCGTGAATACCGCATCAAAATGAATACCAATGATGAATTCTCGGATGTTGCCGTTCAGATCAATCGAATGCTGGATAATGTCAAAGAACTCAATGAGAGAAATACCAACTTATTAGAACTCAACAATATTATAGAGCTCAAGCAATTAACGGCACAGTTTAACCCGCATTTCTTGTACAACACGCTTGAGACCATAAGATGCCTTGATTTTCAAGACCCTTCAGAACTTGATAAATTGATCACAAGGCTCACACAAATCTTGAGATACAGTATCGATAACAGTTGTAAAGACACACGCCTCATAGAGGATATGAAATATATTGAGGATTACCTTGAAATACAAATGGTCCGATACGGCGACCGTTTTAAATACAGTATCTACATTGATGAGTCCTGTCACCGTTTTATTGTGCCTAAACTTTTACTACAACCTTTGATCGAAAATAGCATCAAATACGGTTTTTTAAAGCGCATGGAAATCGAAATTCATATCAATATCTTTTTAAAAGATGATATACTACACTTGTACATTGAAGACAACGGTCTTGGTATGTCTAAGGAACAAGAACAATGGCTCCGTGAATCCCTAAAGCAAGTTGAAAACACCACTGCTCATAACGGCCTTCACAACATTGCTCGTAGACTCTATTTAAGTTATGGTGAAGGTAGTCGGATAGAACTTTATAATATGATTGGTGAAGGTCTCGGGATCATGATTTATGTGGTTCCAAATACCAGGAGGTAAACCATGTATCAGATTTTAATTGTGGAAGATGAAGATATCATCCGTAAAAATTTAGTTTATTACATGCCTTGGAATGAACTCGACTGCCTTGTTGTGGCAGAAGCGCGTAACGGTATTGAAGGCATAGAAGCGATTAAAAAACATCAACCCGATATTGTCATCGCAGACATCAACATGCCCATAATGGATGGGCTTAAAATGATAGAAGAAACCTGCGATCGATTTGAATATGTCTCTATTCTACTGACCGGTTATTCTGATTTCAACTATGCAAAAGAAGCCATAAAACACGGTGTTATAGAGTATCTGTTAAAGCCTCTTGTTACAGATGAAATGAAAGAAGCTATCGCACGCGCAAAAGTACAATGCGATATCAGACGCGCATATCTTGGAAAGCAATATAAGACGGACGAACTCAAAAATACAGCTTTGCTCAAGGATTTTTCTGTGGATGCCACAGAGGATAGCGTTGTCAAAGATATGCTTCAATATATCTACGATCATTATCATGAAAAGATATATATTCAAGATTTAGTCAATCATCTCAATTACAGTGAATCCTATCTCAATGCTAAATTCAAGGAAGCCATAGGGACTACTTTTATAGAATATTTAAACCGCTATAGAATTCAAAAAGCATTAAAATTGTTAAATGAAGGTGCCCATAAGATTCAAGAAATTGCCTGCAGTTGCGGTATAGGGGACTATAAGTATTTCGGGATCGTCTTTAAAAAATATATGGGGTGCTCACCTAAAGAGTATTTAAGTGAAATCAAATCATATTCATCTTAAGGACAATGATTAATTTATGGAGGTGTATAATGCTATATAAATGAGCGCCATTCTTTTCTGAAGGGGGCTCATTTTTGTATGGAATATTATCTATTTGGCTTTTATTTTAGGTATCTGATCCTCTTGAGGATTGATATGATTAAAGTAATCAAATCCTAAGGGGGAAAATTTTATGAAAAAAATGTTAATGTTAGTCGTTTTGAGTTTACTCGTCATCATGATGACTGCTTGTGGCGCTAAGCCAGCAGCAGAAGCACCAGCACCCGCGCCTGAAGCAACTCCAGAAGCAACTGCACCAGCTCCAGAAACGCCAAAAACAGGTGGCAATCTCGTGGTTTACTCTCCAAACAGTGAAGGTCTTATGAACGCAACAGTGCCACTATTCGAAGAAAAATACGGCATCAAAGTGGAAGTGATTCAAGCGGGTACAGGGGAACTTATTAAGAGACTTTCATCTGAAAAAGACGCACCCTATGCAGACGTTATGTTCGGCGGCTCTTTTTCACAGTTTTATTCTAATGCAGAATTATTCCAAGATTACATTTCACCAAACGATGGCAATGTCATCGAAGCTTACCAAAATACAACAGGTTACACAACAAGCTATGTTTTAGATGGCAGCTGTTTAATTGTCAACAAAACGCTATTAGGCGATATCGAAGTAAAGGGCTATAAAGATTTATTAAATCCAGAATTAAAAGGCAAAATTGCAAGTGCTGATCCAGCAAACTCATCTTCTGCATTTGCTCAACTTACGAATATACTTTTAGCAAACGGTGGTTATGATAACGATGGTGCATGGGCATATGTCAAAGACCTTTATACCAACATAGATGGTAAAGTCATGGGCAGCTCAAGTAAAGTCTACAAAAGCGTCGCAGATGGTGAGATGGTAGTTGGTCTTACTTATGAAGATCCTTCTGCTGGTCTAGTGCGCGATGGAGCCGATGTGGCGATCGTTTACCCAGAAGAAGGTACTGTCTATTTACCTGCAACGGCTGCAATCGTAAGCAACTGTGAAAACCTTGAAAATGCAAAATTATTCATCGACTTTATCATCAGTGAAGAGATTCAAAATATATACGGTACCACTTTAACCAACAGACCTGTAATCGAAGGCGCTGAAGTGGGCACTTATCTAACACCTATTTCTGATATTCATGTGATTACTGAAGATATTCCATATGTAAATGAAAATAAATCAAGTATCGTTGAAAAATACATTGATATTTTCACAAGCATTGGTTCCAATTAGAGATTGGTTTTAGGAGGACAGCAGTGAGTAAAATAATAATCAAAGATGCTGTAAAAAAATACGGTGACAATGTGGTCGTCTCTGGCCTCAATGTGGAAATAGGGGACAACGAACTGTTTACCTTACTCGGCCCTTCTGGCTGTGGTAAAACCACCTTGCTCCGTATGATCGCTGGTTTTAATTCCATCGAAGGTGGCGATTTTTACTTCAATGAAAAACGAATCAATGATATGGCACCAGAAAAGAGAAACATCGGCATGGTGTTCCAAAATTATGCGATTTTTCCTCATCTAACTGTTCGAGAAAATGTAGAATTTGGACTTAAAAACCGTAAATATGATAAAGCTTTAATGACAGAAGAGACAAACAAGTTCTTAAAAGCCATGCAAATTGACGCATTTGCTGACAGACTTCCTGAGAAACTCTCAGGAGGTCAACAGCAGAGAGTTGCACTTGCAAGAGCACTTGTCATCAAACCCGATGTGCTTTTAATGGATGAACCCCTGTCCAACCTCGATGCAAAACTCAGACTTGAAATGCGTCGCTTTATCCGAAAGATCCAAAAAGAAGTGGGCATTACCACTGTCTATGTGACGCATGACCAAGAAGAAGCCATGGCCATCAGTGATAAGATCGCCGTGATGAAAGATGGTGTGATTCAGCATTTAGGAACACCAGAAGATATCTATAAAAGACCTAAAAATGCTTTTGTCGCTAATTTTATCGGGACATCGAACTTTGTAAATGCAAAATTAAAAGCAGGTAAAGTGTGTTTTTCTGACGAATATGAAATTTCCATAGAAGCCCTTAAAGATAAAAAGGACCAAGATTTAGTGGTTTCTGTAAGACCAGAAGAATTTGTCATCGTTCAAAATGATCAAGTGGGCATCCGAGGCATCATAAAAGACACTTCATATCTTGGCATGAACACACATTACTTTATAGAGCTCAGTGAAGACAATACGGTTGAAGTCATTCAAGAATCAGCAGATGCACTCATTCCAGATAATACGCCGATTTCTTTACAAGTAAAGTCTCATAAAATAAACATTTTTGATGAAAGGGGAAGTGAGAATCTTCTAAGGTGTGATTCATTTGAAAGCGCATAATAAATTTCAATTAGACATTTGGGGATTTATTACTTTAAGTGTTCTGGTTCTATATGGTTGCTTCTTGATTTATCCCCTTGGTAACTTAATGAAGCAAGCTGTTTATAATGCTGAAACTGGCGTTTGGACACTGGATTACTTTGTGAAGTTCTTCTCCAAAAATTATTATTTCACCACATTGTTTAACAGCTTTAAAGTATCCCTTGCCGCGACATTTTTTTCGCTTGCACTCGGTGCGCCTTTAGCTTATATCTATACCATCTACGAAATCAAGGGCAAAGCCATTTTGAACATCGGCATCATCATTGCATCTATGTCCGCACCTTTTATCGGTGCTTATTCTTGGATATTGCTATTAGGCCGAAGCGGTGTCATCACAACATTCTTTAAAAATATGAACATTGAAACACCTACCATTTATGGTTTTTTCGGCATTTTATTTGTATTGACACTACAGCTTTTCCCACTGGTATTCTTGTATGTAAGAGGGGCGCTTAAGAACATCGACAGTTCCTTGATTGAAGCCAGTCAAAGCATGGGCTGTAGAGGGGTAAAACTCTTTGCAAAAATAATTATGCCACTTATCGTACCGACATTATTAGCCTCTGGGCTTTTAGTCTTCATGAGATCTTTCGCAGATTTTGGGACACCTATGCTCATCGGTGAAGGCTACAGGACATTCCCCGTGACACTTTACAACGAATTCATCAGCGAAGTGGGGGGAGACGATGGTTTTGCCGCGGCCATCGCCATAATTGCCATTATGATCACCACAGTGGTTTTCTTACTTCAAAAGTATATCGGAAGTCGAAAAGCTTTTTCCATGAATTCGCTTCATCCTATTGAAGCCAAGAAGATTACAGGCATTCAAAACATCATTGTGCATATAGTGGCTTACATTCCCGTTTGCATCGCTATATTACCACAGCTCTATGTTTTCTATACGTCTTTTAAAAATACCAAGGGCATGATCTTCGTGGAGGGGTATTCTTTTAACAGTTATGTCAGCATGTTTGACAAGCTTGGCAGAAGTATTCAAAACTCCATTATCATACCGCTGCTCGCTTTAATTGCGATTATACTTTTAGCGGTACTGATTTCATATCTTGTGGTCAGAAGAAAAAATACACTTACCAATACCTTGGATATCATCTCCATGATACCGTATATTGTACCAGGTACAGTCGTGGGTATTTCATTACTCACTGCCTTTAACCAAAAGCCACTTTTGCTCAGTGGCGGTATTTTAATCATGGTGATTGCACTGGTCATCAGGCGTCTACCTTATACCATCAGGTCTTCTGTTGCCATATTACAACAGATTCCGATGTGTATCGAAGAAGCGGCCATATCACTGGGCACACCTAAAATGAAGGCGTTTTTCAAAGTGACAGTGCCTATGATGCGTGCGGGTATTTTATCCGGTGCCATATTGAGCTGGGTCACTATGATCAGCGAATTATCCACTGCGATTATTCTTTACACTGGTAAAACCAAAACACTTACTGTGGCCATCTATACGGAAGTTATACGTGGTAATTACGGGATCGCTGCTTCACTGTCAACCTTGCTGACGCTATTTACAATTTTATCATTACTGCTCTTTGCGAAGATTAGTAAAGGCAAGGATATCAGTATTTAAGCCGTAAATTCAATAAACGCTCTATAAGTTAAAGTGCATCTTTGGGATGCACTTTTTTTTGCATGCCCCTATATTTATCATTCCCATTTGGATGGTATTAATGTATAATTGAGGTGATCTCCATTGACACACTAGAAAATTCAGCGAGGTATATATGTTAGAAAAAAATTTATTGCAACGTAAAAACATATCTAAAGCACTTGCCAATGCTTTAGATTACCCACTTACATTATTGATTGCACCGATGGGGTATGGCAAGACCACCGCTACAATTGAATTTTTTAAAACGGCTGACAAAACCCCTTACTGGTTCCATTTTGAAGCAGATGAGCATTCTCCTAAATTCATCTGGGATACCTTTTCGAGGCAAATTAAAATGATCGATGAGGCTCTAGGGGAACTTTTTAGAAACTTGGGGTTTCCATTCTTAACCCCTCAAAGAAACGAAGTTTTTTCAATATTACAAGCGATCACTAAGACAAAACCGATACATATAATCATCGATGATTATCAATTCAATAAGTCTACGACTTTTGACGAATTCATCGAACTATTAGTGCGTGCCGACATTTACAATCTCCACCTTTTAATCCTTTCACGCTCAATGCCTAACCTTAAAATTGAAGAACTTAAGTTAAAAAACAAGTGCTGTTGTATCACACAAAAAAGCTTTTTATTGTCCTCTGCTGATGTGGGTAAACTCTTTCGCATTAATCACATTCCAGCTGGAAAAGATATTATTTTAAAAGTTCACGAGCAGGCTGAAGGGTGGATTTCAGTTGCACTTTTACTGATGCATAAATATCAAGAAACTGGACAAGTGGGTTCAGTTGAACCTATTGAAACCTTAATAGAAAGTACCCTAATGACCAAGCATCAAAACGAACTTGAAATTATAGCACTTTTAGGTATTCTTGACAGCTTCTCCATGTCACAACTTGCGTCTATATTAGGACAAAACACCGCAGCACTGCTTATCAACAAGCTTCAAAAGACAGGCACCTTTTTAAGGTATCATTCAGAAAGTAAAAGGTATACGATCCATCATATCTTTCAAACTTATTTATATGAATATGAATTTCAAAGATTACCGCAGGCACTTCAAAGAACATATTATGCTAAAACTGGCCTATGGCTCGTGGAAAACAACTTCATAATTGAAGGCATCAAATGTTTGACCAAAGCAGAAGAATATGTACAAATACTAAAAGCCTTTGAAAAAGGTTCTATAAGGAAAATGTACGATCACGACCCCGATGCGATTATCCATATCATGGAGCAAATGCCTCAAAAGCTCAAATTTGAACATTTGCTCGCTTACTTATGTTACTTACATTTTCTAATATCTTCTCATGATATTCCCCATGGGGCAAGACTGCTACATGAACTTGACGCTAAAGTAAAAAATGATGAAATCAATTTTGATTGCACGGGACTGAAGATAGAGGGTGAAATCGAATTTTTGAAAAGTCTAATGGCTTATAACGATATTGAAACCATTTTTGCCAGACAAAAAAAAGCCTACGCGATTCTAGGCGGCAGTTCAAAGACCACTAAACTTGACAAAATGCCATGCTCTGGTTCGTTTAGTGTATTATATTTATATTATAAGCAAGAAAATACTTTTAAACAGACCGCTGAATCTATTCAAGACAATATTAAGTATTATGAATTACTTGCAAATCGAAAAGGGACTGGCCTAAAATATGCCGTTATGGCCGAATACTTTTTAGAAATAGGCCATATCGAACAAGCGGAACTCTATGCTCAAAAGGCCATTATAAAAGCGGAAAAGCTCCCACAGTTTGATGCCTTAATCTGTGGTACCTTTACGCTCTCAAGATGTGCCATTGCAAAAGGGCAGATTGATAAAGCAAATGAACTGATGAATCGTCTTACGGCAGAGCGGTCACCCAAAACCACGTCATTATTCTATTCATCAAGAAGTCCATACTTTTTAGCAATGGATGCACTGCGTTTAAAAACAGGCCAATTCGAGGTGCTCAGTGAGCCACTCAAAAATAATGAACTCAGCGCTCATCTGTTCTTTTTCCAGAGCAAAGGCCTTGGCTTTATTCTCTACGGCCAATATTTATTACACGAAGGCAAATACATTGAACTTGAATTGCTCTGCGAGGAAATGAACACACTGTTTTCAGAATTTAATAACCTCATGGGATACATTCATGCCTACATTTTAGAAGCCATTGCAATGGCTCAGATCTATAATTTGAATCAAGCAATGATCCCATTCAAAAAGGCGATTGCCATTTGTAAAGGGGATCATATTATCACTTCATTTGCTGAATATGGCATATGGATATGCCCCTTATTAGAGCACTTTATCACGATAGAAGGTGAAACGCCTTTTTTAAAGGAACTCCTTTTAAAATCACTTCAATATGCGGAAATCCTAAAAAAATGCCGTCATCAAAACATGCCCTTGCGTTTAACCTCAAGAGAACTTGAGATTATGGCACTGCTCAAAACGGGAAAGAGCAACATTCAGATGGGTACTGAACTCTTTATCAGTGAAAGCGCGGTCAAAAAATTGCTCTCCTCCATTTATAGTAAACTCGGTGCTAAGAATAGAACACAGGCCATTAAGCTTTACAACGATCAGCTTGAAGAATACACCGACATGCGCTCTTAATGATTTTCTTCAAATTGTAAAAGTATACTTTCGGACAGTACTCATTATTTTTAAGAGAAGGTATAATTATCTTGTATCTAAAACTTAGAAGTACATATTGAAAGGAGACTTATCATGAACGCAAATTTAACACCAAGCATTCAAAAAATGCTGAAAATGGCTCAAGAAAATCCAGCTTTTAAAAATGGATTATCTGCATGTACAACAAAAGATGCTGCAATGACATACTTAAAGTCAAATGGTATTATGGTCAGCAGTGACGAACTTCAATCATTTGCCACAAGCCAAGCAAGCAGAGCGGATGTGAATAATAATGTAGGCACTTGTTATGTACACATTTAAGCACTAAATCATCCAAGGAAAGGGAGGGCATAACATGCTCTCCTTTTTCAATCCATACAGAATAATCGAGGTCATCAAAATGAAAAAAGACACCTATTTCATACTGGAAAACGAAAATTGCAAAGGGGAGACATTCTTTTACGCACCACTTAAGGCCTATTGTGAGCTGATAGACAACTCTCAAAGGGAAGAAAGTGTTCAAAAACACATTCAAGTGATTTCAGAAATTGAAAATGCGACTATAGAGTGTGTGCATCTTTTGCCCCCTAATTTATTTCTCACACTGACCAATAAATGTAATCTTAACTGTAAATACTGTTATGCAGGTGCTCTTGATGGAGAAGCGTGTGATGTCACAAAACCCATTTTAAAAAATGCGATTGATACTTATTTGACAAAGATAAGCGAAAGACACCTAGAGCACTGTCATATTGGCTTTATGGGCGGTCGTGAACCCACTTGTGCTTTTGAACTCTTAAAATTTGCTGTGAACTATGCAAACGAAATCGCTGAAAAAGCGCATATTACCCCCACTTATTCTATAGTGACTAACGGCTTTTACAGCCAAGAAGTTTCAGAGTTTATCTGCAATCACATCCATAAGCTTTCCCTGTCGTTTGATGGTCCTGAGTTCATCCAGAACTTTCACCGACCAGCGCCAAGTGCAACAGACAGTTTTAATCGAGTCTTCCAAAATGCCTTAAGTTTAAAAAAATCCAAAGTAAAATGGCAAATTCACGTCGTGGTAACCGCATATAATATTAATCATTTGGAAGAAACTATGGCTTTTTTTAATGCACATTTTCAGGGTACACAAATCGTTTTTGCACCTATGGATCAGGCTGATCACAAGGGCCAAGTCATGCCGCCAAGCCCTGAACTTTTCCATGAAAAACTTGAGCAAATTCAAAACAGATACTTAAATGCCGCAATAACAGTGGAACGCGATTTAAAGACACTCAAAGACTACGCTTGCGCTTCGGTCTCCAATCAAGACTGGTATATCTCTGAAAAAGGCATTATAGAAACTTGTATGCGTTCATCACATTCAAAAGATAATCTCTTTACCATCGGTTATTTTGATGAAACCGAAATTAAATTTAAATTGCTTCCCCAAAAAATAGAAGCCCTGAAGCAATTTGATCTCAATCAGCAAGAAGATTGTCAAATCTGTTTTGCAAAATACCTCTGTGGAGGGGGCTGTCCGTATTTAAGAAACAACGGGGCTTGGCATTGTGATCTCATAAGGGTCTATGCGAAAACAGCCATTATTCAGCAATATTACGAAAAAGATCTGAAAAGACATTTATGCGCTTTACTCGATTTTGATAAAGAATAAACCCCTAATTTCTTTAATGGACAAATCGGTGCATAAAACCACAGGAAAATTCGAATAGGACACTCTATAATAAGGGTATGGTTTTGCACATACCAATATTTGCACATACAATTAGAGGAGGTCTTATGAAAAATAGAAGAACAACAAAAGCACAGTACATCGAAATATCGGGGTCATCGTATGAAATCGGTGCACAAATGGGTAAGTTATTACCTCAAAACGCGGGGATCATAGCGCCGTCAGAATCCATGCCAAAAGTCATTTTGGACGAAGCACTTGCGTTATATGATGCGTATTGTCCAGGCCTTACAGATGAACTCAAGGGCTACGCAGATGCCACAGGTGCAACACTGGGTCAGCTTATCTTTTGCGCTATGACATATCTGAGACCGAGCTGTAGCGAAATGGTTTTCTTACCAGATCTAACAGCAGAGGCACATGTACTTTTAGCACGCAGCTATGAATTTGCACCACAATTTGAAGACTTTAGAGTTATTAAGCTCTCGCCAACAGGGAAGTATGCGCATATTGGCGGTTCAATTGCCGATTTTGGTCGAAGTGAAGGCTTAAATGAACATGGCCTTGGCGTATGTATGACATCCTGTGGGTTTCCCGTAAGCAATCAAAAAGAAATGCGCTCCCCAGCATTTAAAGGGCTCCAGTTTTGGGCAGTGATCAAAGCACTTCTTGAAAACTGCAAAGATGTAGAAGAAGCACTTAACTTTGTTCAGAAGATGCCCATTGCCTATAATATCAATCTTTTAATGGCAGACGTATCGGGGAGGGCAGTTCTCTATGAAACTTTGGATGGTACCTCTGCTTATGTAGAAATTCATCAAGCAGATCACTCTAATCCCAATTATCTTCACGCCACCAACCATCCTGTCTTAGAACCCATGCGTTCCAAGGAACCTTTTGCCATGAATAATTCAGTTGTACGATATCAGACAATTGATGCATTTATCAATCAAAACGATAAACACAGCGCCGATCAGATTAAGTCGTTCTTACTAACGGACTATCCACAGGGACTTAACTGCCGTGGATTTGATGAGTTCTTTGGAACGATAAAGAGTGTCGTCATGGACCTAAATGAGCTCAGTTTTGAAATATGCTGGGCAGGACAAGCACTCAACGGCTGGCAAAAGTATGCGCTTAAAGGTTCTAATAAGGAAGAGACCGCTCCCCCGATCACTTATGAAATTGAATACGACAACGCACCCTCTGCCAGTGGCTTTTTCGATCGCGTGCCCCTCAAATAATCTAAAATGCGCTTACGGATAATACGCGATCCAGAATAGGGTATAGGATGCAGGGTATAAAATATAGGGTTCAGTATTAGGATTCATGCGAAACTGACTTTTGACACTCTGACGATTTAAGGTATAATAATTATAGTAAGCATCTAAAAAGATTTCTATATTTAACATAGGAATCTTTTTTGTGTCTTTCAATTTAATGTGGAGATTAATTATGGAATGGATTCAATCGCTAAATACAGCCATAGATTATATTGAGGCTCATCTCCTTGATACTTTTTCTGTAAACGATGTCGCTTTAAAAGTACATATTTCAACCTACCATTTTCAAAGGACTTTCAGCATGCTCACTGGCATTAGCATGGGCGAATACATCCGCAACAGACGGCTTTCATTGGCTGGTCAAGCCCTCACACAAAAGGGCTCTAAAGTACTGGACGTGGCGCTTACTTACGGCTATGAAAACGCAGAGAGCTTTTCTAAAGCCTTCGAAAGATTTCATGGCATCAAGCCAAGTCACGCTAAAAAACAAGGGGCTGTGTTAAAATCCTATAATCGCATGCTGATTAAACTGGCCATAGAAGGTGGGAATATCCTTGAGTATCGTATTGAAAAAAAACCTGCATTCAAAGCGGTTTTAACCCCACATGTATTTGAATCAGATACCTGCATGCTTGAAATTCCTGAAGTATGGCAGACTTTTATGAGACAATTCAACGCACATGGCGTATGTGGCGAAATGGGCGTCCGGATATTCGATCAAGAAGCGTCGAATAAATTTACCTATGGTATTGGATGCCATGAAAAATGTGTAAATAACGTTCCCAGTGGCTTTGCGGTTTATGAGATTCCCGAGTTCACATGGGCTGTTTTCCCTTGCACTGGCCCCATGCCTGAATCGATACAAAAGATGTGGTGTCGTATCTATACTGAATGGTTGCCTCAAGCTAGGTACCAGTTTTTTGATGAATACGACATTGAATATTACACCGAAGGGGACATTCATTCAGAAAATTATGAGTCTGAAATTTGGATTCCTGTGGTTAAAAAATAGGTCTAGCGGAGAGTGAAGGTGCGTGGAGGGATTAATGCATAAGAACAAACACAACAATACAATGAAGCGTATCGGTATTTTAGCGGGTATGGGCCCAAGATCCACAAGTCCATTTTTGGAAATGGTTTTAGATGAATGTCAAATTCAATATGGTGCAAAATACGATATCGATTATCCACATATGATGATCTATTCGTTGCCAACGCCTTTTTATATCGACCGTGAAGTGGATGAGACTGCCCTTAAAAATTATATTAAAACAGGTTTAAATAATCTCGTTGAGGCTGGTGTTGACATCGTTGCAATACCTTGTAACAGCGCACACAAATATTTTGAAGCAATTACAGAGGGTGTTACCGTGCCCGTCCTTAATATCGTGGATGAAGCCCTAGACGCCATCCCTGAAAACTCAAAAGTTGCAATACTCTCAACAGAACTCACCTTCAATTCAGGCATTTATCAAAAGGGAATCTCTGCCAAGATGTGTACTCTAATACACGAGAGCGAATGGCAGCAATCCGTAAATGCCATCATTATGAAAATTAAAGCAAATGAAGACATTAAAGAGATTATAGGGTTATGGCATAGGCTAGAGCGCCAATTGCTTGATGCTCAAATTGATTTTGTCATTTTAGCGTGCACAGATTTGAACGTCCTGTTCGATAAAATAGATTTAAAAATTAAAATCATTGATACTTCTAAGAAACTCGCTCAAGCCTTAGTGAAAAATTACCTATTATTAGAATGATCGAATTCCAAATTTGAAAACCAAAATGAATCAACTTTTAGATGGGAGGACTACTGATGGCACTTTCTAAACGCTTCTTTTTATCACTTTTTATTCTGGCAATCCTTTGTATCCCCGTGGCTTGCTCAAAAAGTATTCCTGAAGAAAATGATATACACGAAACTTATTTGAAAATTAATGACACGATCAAAAGTACTGAATTTATAAATTTCGATTTCTATGACCTGTTAACAGAACTCTCACTTGAGCCAGCAGAAGTTTTTATAAACGAGTTTAATGTCAATATTGATCAAGATGGCTACATAAACAGCTTTAACATTTCCTATGCTGTAATCGATTCGAGTCAAGTTATGACAATGATGTACCGCCGAAAAAATGATTTTTTTAAGATTTTAGAAACTACTTTAGACGCTCAACCTGTCATTATAAACGCAAATGTTGAAGTTTTTAAATTTGCTGATCTTAATCTTAAAGATTTAGCTCAACACTATGCCCACTATGATTCATGGGAACTACAATTTAAAAAAATAGCCCGAGGTGCAGAATTTTTCATTTACGGCTATCCGATTGAAAAAGAAGATGAGCCCTATACTGTAACTGTCGATGATTCACTTTTTTAACCTGGAGGCATTTTTATGATCATTGAAACGAAGCAAATCAATTCTAAATCTATCGAATGGACACTAAGAAGTGCTCAGAAGAGTGACGCGATGGCGCTAGCAAAACTACGTCTTCAAATTGACAGTGAAACAGAATTTCTAGACCGCGAAGTAGGAGAGGGCGTCTTAACAGAAGCAGATTTTATAAAAATTATTGAAACAGACAGTTTAGATGCAGGGCATCTTTTTCTCGTTGCAGAATTTGAAGATGAACTCGTTGGCTTCACAAGATGTGAACGCAAAGTTTTAAACCGTTTTAACCATCAAGCTGATTTTGGTATCTGTATTTTAAAAGACTATTGGGGATACGGTATAGGCAGACATCTGATCCATGCAGTGTTGACTTGGGCCGATGAAACGCACATCGAAAAAGTGGTGCTCTCTGTAGTTGAAGCCAATGAATCCGCTATCAAGCTCTACCAAAGTGTTGGCTTTAAACAAGAAGGCCTTCTCATTAACGATAGAAAACATGCAGAGGGTCGCTATTATAACACGGTTTTAATGGGGCGTATGAGATCGAATTGATAGGAATGAAGGCGAAAATTTTAGTTGGAGGTCACATGCGACTATTGGGAATGCCCACACTGATTGAACTTGATACACTTGAAGACAATGTTAAACTTTGTAAATCTCTCGGCCTTGACTTTGTTGAAATCAATATGAATCAACTTTTATGGACAATATCGCTTCTTTTTCTAATTTTATAAACGCGCAACTCGAGGGCCAACCTCTTCAACTATCAAAGCGTATACTCAGTCCGCTTCGCTACCTTCGTAACACTTGCACAATCCTATCGGATTGCATTCAGTGGGCGTTTGGACTCCCACTGAATTAGGAATATGTCCCCCCACTTAGAGAAGTGGGGGGACATCTCCTCAAGGGTTATATAGAGAATACAGGCATTTATGATGCACCTTTCATTACAACGGCACTGAATAGATTACTTGAGAATAAACACATCAACCTCACTTGGGACATCGGTCACGATCACTCAAGCGGATTTGCCGATCAAGCCTTTCTTGAGAAAAATATCAAGCGTATTCAACATTTCCATGTTCATGATGCCATTGGCAAATCAAATCATTTAACGCTTTTTGAAGGTGAGATTGATATAGAATACTTCCTGACTTTATCAAAACAAAATGAGGCCACTGTTGTCTTCGAAACAAAGACCATTGAAGCGTTAAAAGAATCAATCTCAAGATTGAAGGTGCGTGGGGAGATTCCCCTATGGCATGCTTGAGTATGCCATAAGGCAGTTATCGATGCTTTAAAAAAAATAGCTCAAGCCTTAGTAGAAAATGATCTATTATTAAGGTAATCCAGTTCCAAATTTGTTATAATAAATAAGCTAAGTATTGGAAGAAGTCTTGACAATATAGAAAGGCAGGGTGAACCCGCTTATGACACGGAAAAAATTTTACATACTTTTATCGTTTGAGTTACTCTCGATCATACTTTTAACTGTAATGAATCATTTAAACCTCAACTCAGCCACTTTTAACGCTTCTGAAATCAAAGTCCTATTGGGAGGCTTTATTTTATTCTCTGGACTCATCCTTATAATATACATTGGAAAAACAAGATTTGATCAATACCTCCAAGATTTCAGTCCAGCATATGCTCACTTTTATAAACTTATTATGGCAGAACTTGATGCACATGAAATATCTGAAGAGACCCAAAAAATTATTGCTCATGACCTCATTTCATTTATAAAAACCCGATCAGAGAACGAGGCTGATTATGCCTATTCCAAATTTTTCAGGCGTGATGATTACGACTCTACTGAGGATCCAAGTTTTCAAATATTGAGTCATCAAATCATCTCTGAATACAAGAGAAAAGAAAAGCTTATTGGCTTTTTAAAATTTATAAGTCTAGTGGCCTTTTGCCCTGTGATCTTCGCCTCTATTTTAAATCGATTTAATTTTGGCCCCTCATTATTCGAAGTTACAGCCAATCTTAAAGGTTTTATCTATATCCTTTTTGTTGTGTTGGTGCTCCTTCCGCTCGAAAAATGGACTTCCTTTAAAGATCGAAAAGAATTTGCCTTTTTCTTAAACATCATTTTCGTAATTGCATTCTCTAAAATCAGTTCTTCTTCGTTTTCAAACCTCTTTTTAGAAGGGCTCATGAATAATCAGATAAAACTCATCCCCAATCTATATTTTTTAATAGGGTATCTGAGCGTCTCTCTATTATCCTATGCAACACAATATGCCATTCGCAGAAATATTATTAGATCACTTTTAGGCGATGGATACTTGGAAGTAACCATATGATCCGTTTAAATCAAGGATGACACACTGGAACTGGGAAAAGATAACACGCAGCGATAACCATCACGATTTTGATTTGGCGTATGAGAATACAGTAAAACAGAGCGAATCCTTTATCTTTAAGAAAATATTTAAAAAAACGTCGTATTAGGGGGAAATATATTATGGGGTATAAAGGCACATTGAGATCACTAGAGGCTACAATGAGAGCAGCAGAAAGAGATTCCAAACGTAGACAACGAGAGTTTGAAAACAGAGAAAAGCAATTGCAAAAAATGCAAGAACTTGAACGCGCTAAATTTGAAGTAGATCAATACGAAAATGATTTAGAAGTTAAGACCTCACTTCACAAAGAAATAACTGGCTATAATTGGAACGACATAGGGCATATTGAAAAACCAGTGGAACCTTTGTATTTGAAAAATAGAGAAGAAAAGGCGAGATATGCATTAGATACATATAAGCCTAGATTCATTGATAAGATATTCAAAAAAGAAGAAAAAAAAATCGAAAAAATGAAAATAGAACTGAAAAATGCTATGCTTTATGACAAAAATGAATATGATGAAAATTATGAAACGTGGCAGAAAAAGCTTGAAGAATACGAAAATCTACATGCTATTTATCTAAGAATTTCAAGCGGCGATAGAACAGCATTTAAAACTTGGGTTGATTTATCAAGTCCTTTTGAAGAAATTGAGGCATTAGGAACATCCATAGAAATTGATTACATGAGCGATTCAATTAAAGTGTATATAGATACTTGTCCTATTGATATTATACCACAGGTATCCAAGTCGCTGTTAAAGTCAGGAAAGTTGTCCGAAAAAAGTATGTCAGCAAGTAAACGTAACGCACTTTATCAAAATTATGTTGCTAGCGAATCCATTCGAGTTGCAAGGGAGCTATTTGAAATGATTCCTGTGAATGAAGTTGTGATTAATACAAAAATGAACTTACTCAATAAGTCTACGGGTTACCACGAAAATTGTATAATATTGTCCGTTTTTTATGTGAGAGAAACACTCAAAAAAATAAATTATGAACTCATTGTGCCTTCAGAGGCACTATCAAATTTTATTCATAATATTAATTTTAATAAAACTACAGGATTTGATGCAGTAGATGCTATTGAAAAATAATGCATTTAGAAGAGGGCTTCTATTGTGGCAGAATTGCAGAAAGAGGTGAACAACGCGAGGGCCAATTTTACATGTACGTAATTCGTGATGAAAATGACGCTTTTATCGGAAGGCTTAATCTGCAAATGATGCATTCCGAGCATTCAACAAAAGCTGAATTAGGCTATAGAGTGGATTCCGAAAAACAAGGCAAGGGATATACAAGCCAAGCAATAAAACTTATTTTAAAAGAATTTTTGAGCACTACAACGTCAACGAAGTTATTGCAGGCACTTCAAAAGACAATATCCCTTCACAACGCGTACTTGAAAAAAATGGATTCAAGCAAATTGGAGAAGAAAAAAAGGTGATGAAGGTCAATGGTAAATGGGTTGATGGGTTTTTATATGCCATTCAAGAATAATTAGACAGAAAAAGAGGTGTTTCAAATGATATCCATTTACGATTGGAATACTCACAGAGGAGGAACCAATGATATTAACAATGGAAAATATGATAAATATTATTCAAATAATTATAACGCTGATTATTGCAATTCCAACTGGTGGATTTGCTTTATATCAATGGTATAAAGCAAACAAGGTAAGACGAGCAGAATTTATAAATCAAATAATTGAGAAACTGAGGTTTGATAAGGATTTTGTAGAAATTGTTTATCTTATAGAGTACAATCATGACTGGTATAATGGTGGGTTTCATAATGGAGCAGATGGTTTAGAATTTAAAATTGATAAACTTCTATCATACATGACTTATATTTGTTATCTAAAAAATCATAGAATTATTAGTAAAAACGAATTTTCAATATTAGAATATGAAATTTATAGAACCTGTGAATCACCAAGTATACAAGCGTACTTATGGAATTTACATCATTTCTCAAATAAAAGATCCCAAAGGTGTACTTTTGATGGATTGATAAAATATGGTAAAAACAAAAAGATTATCTGTATTGACTTCGATAACAAAAATAGCACTATTTTCCAAAAACATTTAAACTTTTGAACAACTATATATTTTATACAATCTTTGGGAAATACCATTTAAAAAAGGCTATCGTATGTACTACGTATAACTCCGAACTTACGCCATTGCCTATTGTCATGCCTTTTGCGAAAGAGCGTGCAAAAGCCCCGCCAACTTGCCGCTGTGGCGTCAAGCACGGCAACGTCGTAAGTCCGTCTCTCGTTAGGCAAAACATTTTTCAATGGGTTTTGGATAAGACAATGAGTTCAAAATATAGTATAATATTTAATAGAAAGAGGTGAATGGAATGGATACTGCCAAAGATTATATCCATAAGCTGATAGATGAATTATCAGAGAAAGAGCTACCCGAAGTTCTTGATTATATTGAATATATAAAATCTAAAAAATTGAAAGAGAATTATCAAGATTTACAAGATGCAAGCCAGTCAAGTATGTCATTTTGGGAAAATCAAATAGACGATGAGGTGTGGAATAATGTATAAACAAGGGGATATACTATTAGTACCAATTCCATTTTTAGATTTGACAGCAACTAAAAGAAGACCAGTCCTCGTTATATCTAATGCTATTTATAATAGTCGAACCGAAGATATTATTGTATCTGCAATTACATCAAATATAAGAGGAACTGATTTTGAAATAGTATTTGATGCTGAAGATATGCTAGAAGGAAACCTTCCAAAAATTTCATGCATAAGACCAGATAAAATATATACACTATCAAAGAATATTATTGTAAAGAAATATGGTGTGTTATCCCAATTAAAGGTATCAGAAGTAAGCCTGAAATCGGAAGAGATAATAAGTAATTAACCCGCAAGGGTTTTTCTTTTAATAAAGAGTACATAAATAGAGAAAAAACATTAAAGTTAATTTCAAACGAAAAATGCAACGCCTAACATTAAAATAATGTTTCTAAAGCACACAAAAAAATAAACCTCAAGGAGGCATAAAATGTGATTTAGGAATATTGTGTCTCCCAAAGATGCGTCACCATTACCTCAATGTGCTCTTTAGGTTTTTTAAAACAGATTTTGAATAAACGCCTTACAAAAGGTAAAAATGAGATTGTGAATCCATGGAAAAATTGATACAATTACATAGATTCCCATTCCCCATGAAAGTACATTCAATCATTTGGACGTGTAAGAATCTATTAAGTTTCAAAAGCTTAACCTGCACCAATATGTGGTGTAGCCTCTTGCATGACAGTATCACAATTAGAAGGTTCTAAAGGGCATTTTGAACACCTAGAAAAATCAAGGCGCATAAATTTGACTAGAAATGGCCACACGATGAGTATACTGACATAAATTGACCAGACACCTTTAAAAAGTGCAGGTTATCAAATCATTACCCATTAATAAGTAGGTTAGATTTAAGTGAAAAAGTGGGGCATTTCAAGTTCTACTTGACAATCAGTACTTGCAACCCTAACACTTAATGGTATGGCTGAAATGCTCAAACGCAATTATTGGACGAACCGAGTGGGAACCATAGACAGTACAACTTCGATAAAGTGAATATAACCGTTTATGCAGATGATTTTTTCATAACCGTAAGAAAGAAAGAACCGCTAGACATGAACCTATTCAAGTATCTATGGAACTGGACAAAACGAAGACATCCCATGAAGTCAAAAACAGGGAGAATGAAACGATACTTCGCTCAAATTGGTGCAAGAGATTGGATATTCAAGTCAGAGAGCGCACAGCTATTACTAGCAAGTGATTTCAAAATAAGCAGACACACTTTAATCAAATATCCATATCTCAAAGAGTATGAGGCATATTACCAGAAACGGAAGGCACTGAAAATGGTTAGTTATAAATAACTTAAGCCGTATGACGTGAAAGTGTCATCTACGGTTCATGGAGGGAAGAGGGTGTAAATCCTCTGACTTACCCGACTTTCAACGTTAGTATTTGAGAAAATAGAAGAGGAGTTAATCATGGGAAAATATACAAATTATATTATACTTACAATATTTATAGTTTTTTTGGGGGATATATTGTATCTGTCAACTGGCAGTGCACTTTTATCAAACTGGGGGCCAGTAATCATCACAGCTATAATAGTCGGTTTTAGGTTAGCGAAAAGTAATGATAGTCATGAAAGTACTAGGAGAAAGAGTTTACAAATCTCATTGTATGGTGGAATACTTAAGCTAGTACTTAGTATTGTAAAAGTGAAGGGATTAACAATGTTAGCGGCAATACTAATACCATTAATTTATTCATTGATTATTTACTTATTCATACTAATAAGTATTAGGGGCTTTAAGTTAAAACAGTAAAAATATTAGTAAACACGTTGAGATATCACCTAGCATATAATAATGTTTCTGATGCGCACAAAAATAACACCTCAAGTCACACTTTTCAGTACATCAGGAACGTCCTGTTGGATGAAACCGCATACCATTACCTTGAATCAAGCATCGTGACAGGAAGAATGAAACGATACTTCGCTCAAATTGGTGCAAGAGATTGGATATTCGTCAGAGAGCTCAAAGCTTTTGCTGGCGAGTGATTTCAAAATAAGCAGACACACTTTAATGAAATCCCCATATCTCAAAGAGTATGAGGCATATTACCAGAAATGGAAGGCTTGCTGACCGCTGAAAATGGTCCCTTATAAATAAATTGAGTCGTATGACGTGAAAGCGTCACGTACGCTTCTTAGGGGGAAGAAGAGGAGGCAATATCAAGTCTACGATTAGATTGAATAATGAGTATATAGGTGGATTAACTGGATTAGAAAGTTTTACTTATGTAATAATTTTGACATATCTGCATGAATCAAAATTTGTACGAGATAAGCATTTAGAAAGACGTCCAAGGAATTCTCCAGAGATGCCTTTGGTAGGCATATTTTCTCAAAGAGCCAAGGATAGACCTAATCCTATAGGGGTAACTGCTGTGAAGATTGTCGAGGTAGCTTCCGTCTATTCCGTCGCATAACATAAAGTAAGGTTTTTTGAATCACACAAAAACATCTCAAGTCACACTTTTTTGCACCTCAAGAATCTATTAAAAGTTGTAAGAGTGCTGGAGAAATTATTGAGATAAGGTAGGTTGTAATTATGATAATTAGTGCAAGTAGGAGAACAGATATTCCCTCATATCATTCAGATTGGTTTGTTGATCGCCTTAAAGAAGGTTATTTGTATGTTAGAAACCCTATGAACTTTAATCAGATATCAAAAATATCACTTAAACCTGAAGATGTTGAATGTATAGTTTTTTGGACTAAGAATCCAGAACCGATGTTTAAATACTTAAAAGAATTGGACGATTTTAATTATTATTTCCAATTCTCTTTGACATCATATAATAACAAAATTGAAAAAAATTTGCCTCCTAAAAAATTTCTAGTTCCAGTATTTAAACGATTATCTGAGATTATTGGTAGCGAAAGCGTTATTTGGAGATATGATCCCATTCTGTTGAGTGATGATATCGATATAGAATATCATATCCATAATTTTAAATTTCTAGCTGAAAAATTGAGTGGATATACAGAAAAATGTGTGATAAGTTTTTTAGATGAATATCCTAAAATAAAAAAACAATTAAAAGACAATTGTATTAGAGCACCCAGAGATGAAGAAATAAATGAAATCGCTTTAGAATTTTCTAAAATAGCCTTAGAAAATAAAATCATTCTCGAAACTTGTTCCGAAAAAATCAGC
The DNA here is from genome assembly GCF_001748365.1 of Fusibacter sp. 3D3. Lineage (GTDB taxonomy): Bacteria > Bacillota > Clostridia > Peptostreptococcales > Acidaminobacteraceae > Fusibacter_A. The sequence continues at coordinate 117,242 of NZ_BDHH01000013.1, forward strand.
TTAGAAAATTATGGAATTTCACACGGAAAGTGTATTGATGATGCGTTGATCAGAAAAATTTCTGGATTATTTGGAGAAGTTTACAAAGATGGGAATCAAAGAGAAGAATGTGGATGTGTGAAGAGTATTGATATTGGTACATATAATACGTGTTTGAATGGTTGCATATATTGCTATGCAAATTATACAAAAAACATTAACTTGGAAAATCATTTTGGTTCACCTTTATTACTTGGTGAAATTGACGGCAATAGTAAAATAACCGAAAGAGAAACTGAGAGTGTGTTCACTACTCAAATAAGTATAGATAACTTCTTATAACATAAAGTAATGGTGGGACCAGAGCTTGAAATAAAAGTAGGTCAAGGCAAAGAGAGAGGTTCGAAGATTTTGAAAGATATAATTGTGGAGGAAGAAAACAATAATGATAAAACCAGCAAGACTAAAAAAGGGCGATAAAATTGCAATCGTCAGCTTATCATGGGGCGGTTTGGGCGATGAAGCATTTATTCACAAGTACCCTATTGCGAAACAAAGATTAGAAAATGATTTTGGTTTACAAGTCGTTACTATGCCTCATGCCCTTAAGGGAAGTGGTTTTGTAGCAACGCACCCAGAACTTCGTGCAAAAGATCTAATGGATGCCTTTGAAGACACTTCTATTTCTGCGATTTTTTGCGCTATCGGCGGAGACGATACCATACGTACACTTCCATTTATCAATTTTGAGACCATTCGCAATAATCCTAAAATATTTATGGGCTATTCAGACAGCACGATTAACCATTTCATGATGTATAAAGCAGGGCTTGTTTCTTTCTATGGACCCTCTGTTATGTGTGAATTCGGCGAATATGTAAAAATGTTTGACTATACCGTATCTGCTGTAAAGGATGTATTGTTTGGTGAATGGGCACATTATTTGCTTGCTTCAAGCCCTGAATGGACTGATGATTATGTTTTATGGAATGAAAACAATGTCAATATCCCTCACAAACTAAAAAAAGATACACACGGATACGAGATCATTAACGGTAGAGGCACTGTTAAAGGACATCTACTGGGTGGCTGTATCGATGTTTTTATGATGGCCATTGGAACAAAAATTTGGCCATCCATCAACGAATGGACAAATGCAATCCTGTTTATTGAGACAAGCGAGGATAAGCCATCTCCTGATTTTATTAAGTGGACTTTTAGAAATCTTGCAGCACAAGGGATCTTAAATGTTCTAAAAGGGATTATCGTTGGAAAACCACAAGGCGAAAAGTATTATGAAGCATACAAAACTGCAATTACTCAGGTGGTCTATACTGAAGAGCATTTGCATGAATTGCCTATAATTTATAATGTGAATTTTGGTCATGCCAAGCCGATCGGCATACTGCCTTATGGCATTATGGTAGAATTAAACTGCGCAGATAAAACGATTGTTTTTTTGGAGAGTGCAACGCTAGAGGTGCTATAATGCAAAAGATCAAACTTGTCTGTTTTGATTTAGATGATACTTTGATAAGAGAAACGCACTCTGTTATGATACCTTGTATAATCAATAATAAGGAAATGGAACATAACCTAATTCAGCAAAAAGAAATATCTGGAACATTGGATTATATTACCGCTGATTTTTTACGTGCAGAACTACTATGTGGCCTTGAAGAAACCAAGATAAAGGAAGGCTTTTTACAATTGGCAAAGCCTTTACAAAATATATCTGAAACAATATCACAACTTCACCAAAATAACATTAAATGTATCGTCGTAACGGTTGGTCCAATTCAAGTTGCAAAAGTTGTTAGCGCACTTTGGGGATTTGATTCATATTATGGTAGTGAATACGAAGTGCTGGATGGCATGTTTACAGGTAAAATAACTAAATATGTAAATTCAGAACAGAAAATTGAATGCCTAAAAGATTACTGTAGCAAAACTCATATTGATCCCAGTGAATGTATTTCTGTTGGAGACGGCGCCACAGACATTCCCGTATTCAAATTTTGTGGAAAATCAATCGCTCTAAATGCGTCAGAAAAAGTAAAAAAAGAAGCAACCTATTGGATAGATACAAGTGATTTGTTGGAAATATTAAAGGTAATTATATAACTCTTCAAACATAAAGGCTGTAGTGAGGTGAATTTTATTGCATAGATTTAAAGAACTTTTTATGACGTATTATGATTTTTTCAGGGGCGAAATTACTTACGAAGAATTTCATAGTTTTTTTAGAAGAAAAGATATGTTGCTCATCCAGTTTGTATGTCTTCTATCATTTCTGTTAATTATGGGTTATATAAATGATATGCCCTTATACGTGGCAATTGGTGCCTCCATAGTATTGGCTTATGGGATTTTGCTCCAAACAAAAGCGAAGACCATCAAAGAGCAGTTTATGTACAGTGCACTGTGGGCGATTTCGAGCTTTATTATTATTGTTCTAATTTTAATTATTGCAGTTGAAGTGTTTGGATTTATGAATTAACAAATGTTCAGTGATATCATAGTTAGGCAAAAGAATCAATTACCAACAAATAGTATGGAGGTTGCATATGAGTAAAGTGAAAATTGAAAATCCTAAAATATTCATATCTTATGCATGGGGAACGGAAGATTATCAAAATAAAGTTTTATCATTGGCAACAGAATTATCGAACGACGGGGTTGATGTACAACTTGATAAATGGTCTTTAAAAGAAGGAAATGATACTTACGCTTTCATGGAACAATGCGTTGCAGATACGAGTATTACTAATGTCTTAATATTGCTTGATAAGCAATATTCAATAAAAGCAAATTCTAGAAGTGGAGGTGTTGGAACCGAGACACAAATTATTTCGCCAGAAATATACAATAAAACTCAACAGGATAAATTTATTCCAGTTATTTTTGAGCGGGATGAAAACAATGAAATACACAAACCCACATATCTCAAAGGATTACTACATTTTGACTTATCTCTCAGCGAACAATATGATAATGAATATCAAAGATTAGTAAAGCGATTGTATGGAGTTGAAATTTTTCAAAAGCCTGATATTGGTAAAAAACCATCTTGGGTCGAAACACAGGTTACAGTAAGCACAAAAACTAGAAATGCCCATAGTATTTTAAAAACTAATATAACCTCGAGAGTTAAAAATGAGCAATTTGCTATGTTTCTCTCAAATATTAAGGATGAAATTGTAAGTTACACTTACAAAAATGATTTGCCTAGATTAACGTCAGAGGATCATTTATTGGCTTACGAAGGCATAAAATCAGTGCGTGACGAGTTCTTAGAATTGATGAGATATATTTCATTTGTTGACAATGCTGAGCATTATGTATCTAGTATGCTTGAAGAGACAATAAATACTGTTAAAAAAGATAATGGAATATTAAAAAATATTAAACTCACTCTTATACATGAAATGTTTTTATATATTATAGCAATTTTTTATAAAAAGCAGAATTTCGAAGGAATTTCTTACATTTTAGGGAAAACATATTTTGCGGATGATTACTCAATTAAAGCTGATAATTTTAATATTTTTTACTTTCATAATGAACAATTAGATGAGGCAGTTAACAAACGTGATGATAAAAAATACTACTCTGGCACAGCTCAATATTGGATAGAAAATATAAATATCGAAGTATGCTCGAAGAATGAATTTACCGTTGCGGATTTACTTTGCTATAACTATTCAATTTTTGGTGCAGATTATCACTATAATTGGTTTTGGTTTCCAATAACATATATCTATAGTGGCAATGATATGTCATTGCTGCGTACTTTAGCAACTAAGATGAAATCATTAGAACATTTTACTAAAACAACTAAGATCTTCGGTTATAATACTGTTCAAGACTTTAAACAAAAAATTGTTGAAATTGAAGCGAAAATTGAAAAAGGTGAACTAAATAAATACAGATATTCAGATTCGTTTGATAATGCACCTTTACTATGTGACTATATAAAGACAATAGAATTAGGTACATTAAAATAACTTAATATCTGAATTAGTGTATACAATTGATTCCATCGCCTAACACGTCGGTTACCTAAATCACTCAGATGTCACAGCCCTTGCAGTGCAAGGACTTCGCCACTTTTCCTAAGGGAAAAGGAGTGACTTCGGTAACCGCGGGAACGATGCAAGACGTTATCTGAAAAATTTTAGGAGAATTAAATGCAAAATATAAATAATGAATATGAAAATATTGCCAAGAGCAAAGGGGAAATCATACAGTCATATACAGAATTACTGGAGAAAGTATCTGATTTAGCTTATGATTTTCCAAAACATATATTGTATTTTAGGGGTCAAAAATATGATTATACTACCCTTGATGGAAGAACCACATTGTATCCATCGATATATAGAGGTTTTCTTTCAAAAGATGAAATTAAAGGACGATTTAAAATATTAGAGGGCTCATCAAAAGCACTTATTGATGTTTCCAAGAAATATAGTTTAAAAGGTATCTCTGAAATGAGAAAAAAGAAACAAATTTTGTGGAGTATTTTACAGCACTATGAAATATGCGATACCCCTTTACTCGATATTACTCATTCTCTGAGAACAGCATGTTCATTTGCACTAGAAAATAATGACGACTATGGATACGTCTATGTGTTAGCAATGCCGTATTTGACTAATCGGATTACATATAATTCGGAAGAAGACTTGCTGCTGGTTAGATTGCTAAGCATTTCACCACCTGCTGCTAAGCGCCCATTTTATCAAGACGGCTACGTTGTTGGAACGCCAGATGTCACCGACAATTATGAAAGAAAAAATGAATTAGATGTTGTAAATCGCTTAGTCAGTAAGTTTAAAATCAACAATAGTCAAATGTTTTGGGGAAATGTTTTTTCTCCTTTGAGCAATGAATTTATGTATCCCAGTGATGATACTTTTAGACAAATTCAACAAGAAGTAATTGAGTTAAGAAATAGAGGCTTTTATGACAATACCATTGGTGACTTTCTAAAATTGTGGAATGAATTAGAACGAGTCGTTAAAGGGCGTTCTAATTCAACTGAATATGCTTCAATAAATGTAGCCTATAAATTACTTAGTGATTCTAGCGAGCTGTTAAAAAAATATCACTCACAGTTTGACAAAGTAAGACAGTTTAGAAATGATTTAGTTCATGGAAAGACTAAAGGAATTGATGAACTAGAAATTGAGAAAAACATTATCATTTTACGAGATTTATTAGATGTTATTGATCAGCAAAGTTGAAGATAAATGTATGCTCTGTATGCGATGCTGTAATTTTTGCCCTGAATCAGCGATCCTGACTAAAGAATAACCAAAATACAACTCAAGCGAGGACTAAATCATTGAAGAAAATATATATCATCGGCATTGTAGGTGCAGGCAAAACAACATTTTCAAGAAACTTATCCCGAAAGCTTAACATCCATCCCTATGAAATAGATGAAATCGCCTATAAACAAACTGAAAAAGGTAGACTTAAGCAAAGTGATGAAGAGCAGATTGCAACATTCAAAAGGATTAATGAAAAGCACATCTGGATAATAGAGGGCACTTATAGACCTAGTTGTCAGTACTTATTAGAAAATGCGGATACCATAATATTTCTAGATCCACCACTGTATGTGAGAAAGATAAGAATCATCAAGAGATTTCTAAAACAGCAACTGGGTATAGAAACCAGTCCTTATAAATCAGACCTAAAAATGTTAAAGGCCATGTTTAAATGGACTCATGATTTTGAAAAAAATAGAAAGGATTTTGAAATGCTGCTAAAAACATATGGGTCGAAATTAATCGTCATTCGCTCGCGACGTGAACTCAAAAAAGTCTTAGAACAAGATTGCTGACAGGGACGTGCCCATAAATACATATGGTTATGCACATTTTAATGCATTTTTAATTTTTATTTGCTCTGTAAGTTTGGTACAATTGATATAGCTTTAAAGTCTCAAATTCCACAAGTTGAACGCCCCTCTGCCCTATGATGCGTTTACGGAAATTATCCGATACAACATACGATAGAGGGTTCCTGTGAAACTGGATTTTGACACTCGAACAACTTTATGAAGACACAGATATCACCGACTCGGAAAGCAGGTTAAATACATGAAAGACAAGCATTACAACACTTTTACCATGATAGGCCTAATTGCGTTAATCTGCCTGAGTACTTATTTATCGTATAAAGTGGTTCATCTTAATAGGGAATCTAGAGCTCTGTATGATACCGTTCATGAATTAGCTTATAGAGTAGAGGCACTTTCAGAGCAAATAGATCAATTAGAAAAGAAAGATCAACGCGTTCAAAATGCAAATTACAATGTGACTACAGTGGAGAAGGCAGAGACAATCCTTGGCAGTATTCAGTTTACTGCCAAACTCAATAAAATCACTGAAAATCAAAAGATCACCCTATTATACCGTCCTTCCAGTTCATCGGAATGGTTAAAACAGCCTATAGTGGTCAACGAAGGTCACCTAGAATCCAAATTTGAGTTGCCCTATACAGACGATTACGAACTTCAGATTATGTTCGAACAAGAAGGGGAAACTTTTTACGAAACACTTCCAAATTTGGACCTTCATACAAAATTAGACCATATGTTTTCTAGACACATCAACATGCATAAAGTCACAGGCAACAAAATGGAGTTTGATGCGCAAATTGTACTCTTTCAATCCGATTTTGGTGTGAAGCTGGATTCTGCTCTATGTCACATTTACTACAAGGATCAGCTTCAAAAAACTTATGATGTGATCCAAGAAACAGAAGCGGGAACTCAAAAAGAACCGCAATTACAAATGGAGCACCAAGATGCAGACTTTTGGTTTATCAACAAGAGTTACGCATTTGAAAATATCAATGATTTTAATCCTGAAAACATCAGAATCGAACTCCTATTAACCGATACTTTTGGAAACACGTATTTGACAAATTTTGAATGATACCCCCGATTAGAAAAGGTGGCGCAAATGAAAAAGTTAGATGTTACCAAAATGATATGGATTGCTTTTACAATTTTACTTTTTGTTTTATATCTGAGCAGCAATGTCGCACTCAAAGAAGCACGCAATCTCAATATCACTTTAAATGAAGCATTATTGACTCTGAAAACCAGCTCTACGGCTCAAACAGATCAACTCAATGAATCTGTGATCAAATTACAAGACGAATTAGACGCACTTACAACAGAACACAGCACACTATCACAATCCTATGAGGCACTGCTCATCAAATTGCCTATTATCGATGAATTTGAACTTTCATTAATCGAAAAAATGGGGATTACAGATCCCAACCAACTCTCTGAAGACTTAATGAATAAACCTGAGCTGATTCCATATGAAGGTGTATTGGGTGGCACAATGGCGTTTACTCAAGTTTACCTCATCAGTGATCAATGGGCATTTGCAAAATTTGAAGATGGACATATCATGGGGAGCGGGCTTTATCAGTATAAAGTAGGCAGTGATCATAGCATCACATGGGAATTGGTCAAGGCTAATCTTTATTAAGTTTAAGAGGTGAACGCCACAATTACAGATTGATATCAATAGAATCTAAGGAGTTTATTAAATGACCAAGAGACCCACACTCATTTCTTTTATTGCGTATATTAGCATCATCGCGGGTATTGCATCCTTTTTAGGCATTTTCTTTATGGGCTTCAGTACTCAAGAACCAATATCAAACAAGTTATTACTTCTAGACTTAATCTACAGTATACTATTTATGAGTACGGGTTATTATCTCTTAAAAGATCGAATCCTCGGATGGCAATTAGGACTCTTTAACCAATTACTTAGCGTCACAAAATGCTATGGCGCTTTAGTCTACATATTCATCAATATAAGTAGAATAGATTTTGATACAAATCACATTGGAGAGTATCTATTTAGATATGCCATTAATGCCCTCATAAGCATGGGCCTTGTTTATTATTTTCTAAATTTGAAAACGCTTAATTTTTTTAAGATTGACGGTAAAATTAAAATTTTAACACTTCAGTACGCCATTTTACTATCCTTTGTTTTCATTTCCATTCAAATTGTGACACATACTATTTCACTTTAATAAAGAAAAAAGCGACGGATTTTCAATAGAAGCGTTCAATAATGTTAGATTGCCCTTAAATTCGGGTAACATTGTAATATCCATCTTTCTCAAAAAAATCGAAACTGAATTGTTAAAGGTCTATCAAATTGTGTTGGGGGTGTCAAAATGAAAAACAAGCTTGTCATTACGGATCGAAAAATTCATAAAGTTAGTGTTGTCAATCAAAGTATTGAGCATTTGTGGTGGCTTTGGACCACTCATGAAGGCCTGAGAAAATTATTTGGTGCAGATAATAGAGTTGAACTAGAACCCTTTGGCGCCTTTGAAATTTACTTTAATGAGAATGAGGCTTCTGGGAATCAAGGCTCAGAATCGTGCCAAATTTTATCATACCTGCCCTACGAAATGCTTTCATTCACGTGGAATGCGCCCCCTTATAATACAGTTGTCAGAAATCACGCTTACAAAACTTGGGTCGTTGTGAAATTTAAAGAAGTCAATAATGGCTATACGGCTGTTACGTTGACGCATTTGGGGTGGCCAGCAGGTGAAGCTTGGGATGAAGCACTTACTTATTTTGAAAAAACGTGGGGAACAGTGATGAAGCGCATGGAGACCATTAGCGCAGATACTGTAGATCCCTCTTCATTTTTTATCAAAGATCAAGATGGCAAAATGATTGCCATTACTTGAAATAACGCAAGACGAAAGGAATTTTGATGAATCATATGCACAGCACAGATATAAAAACAATCGCTGATACCTTTAAGACGGACCTTGAGAAAGGATTAACCCCTCAGCAAGCACAAGAAAATCTTGTTACCTTTGGAGAAAACAAATTAGAAGCAACTTCTAAAAGAACACTTTTTAATATGATTATGGATCAGTTTAAGGATTTTACAGTCATTATTTTAATCATTGCATCCATTATATCCATTGCACTGGGTGAAATGGTGGATGGCATCGTCATCATTGGTATCGTCATCTTGAATGCCGCACTTGGCACTTATCAAGAAAATAAAGCAAGTAATGCCCTTGATGCACTAAAGTCCATGGCTTCGCCTAAGGCGAAAGTCTTGAGAGATCAATCCACTCAAGAAATTGATTCCAATCTTTTAGTCCCAGGAGATATCGTATTGCTGGAGGCAGGGGATTATGTGCCTGCTGACCTGAGACTGCTTGAAAGCGTTAATCTTAAAATAGACGAATCCGCTCTGACAGGTGAATCCGTGCCTGTTGAGAAAGACACGCATGCATCCGTATCTGAAAAAGCACCTATCGGCGATCGGATTAATAGTGCCTATTCAGGGACTATAGTGACTTATGGTCGAGGTAAGGCCATCGTCGTCAATACCGGAATGAAAACTGAAATCGGTCATATTGCCACTATGCTCAACGAAGCGCCAGACGATTTGACGCCACTTCAAAAAAAACTTGCTGAATTTGGAAAGCTTCTCGGCATAATCTGTATCGTCGTCAGCGTTGTCATCATGGGCCTTGGACTGCTTAGACATGAGGATTTACTTGAAATCTTTATGACTGCTGTTTCACTTGCCGTAGCCGCAATTCCTGAAGGTTTGCCCGCGGTGGTTACCACTGTATTGGCACTGGGCATGCAAAGAATGGTAAAAAGAAATGCGATTATGAAACGCCTAAGTGCGGTCGAAACACTTGGGAGTACAACTACAATCTGTTCTGATAAAACAGGGACTTTGACTCAAAATAAGATGACCGTTCAGAAAGTATACGCCAATCATAATGAGTACGATGTCAGCGGAACGGGTTACACTTTAGACGGTGCTATCGAGGGTGATACCGATAATCTCAAAATGCTCCTATTAAGTGCAACGCTTTGTAACGATGCCCTCATACAAGATGCAAAATGTATTGGGGACCCCACAGAGGGTGCTTTGGTTGTGCTTGCAGAAAAAGCAAAATACAGTCATGTGGCGTTAAGAGCATCTATTCCTAGAATAAACGAGTATCCTTTTGATTCCGTAAGAAAATTGATGACCACGGTCCACCAGATAGACGAGCAACTTGTAATGCTTACAAAAGGGGCACCAGATGAATTAATCGCTAGATGCTCAGAAATTTTGATAAATGGTAAAAAAGAAATTTTGACGGATGATTTAAAAGTCAATTATTTGGATCAAAATAAACGCTACGCTGAACAGGCACTAAGGGTTATTGGATATGCCTATAAAACGCTTCCACAAGACTATACATTAGAACAAGAAGAAAGTGATATGATCTTTTTGGGGCTTACAGGTATGATCGATCCGCCTAGAACTGAAGCGATTGATGCAATCGCCACTTGTAAAAAAGCCGGAATCAATGTGGTCATGATCACAGGAGATCATATCATCACAGCCAGTGCCATCGGTGACAAACTTGGCATCTTAGATCAAGCGCATCGCGCCATAGAAGGTGCAGAAATCAATGAACTCAGTGATGAAGCGCTCATGACTCTGGTTAAAGATGTCAACGTGTATGCACGTGTTTCTCCTGAGCACAAAGTTAGAATCGTCAATGCGATACAAGCTACAGGTCACGTTGTGGCCATGACCGGAGACGGTGTAAACGATGCCCCTGCACTAAAAAATGCGGATATCGGTGTTGCCATGGGCATTACAGGCACGGATGTAAGCAAAGAAGCTGCCGATATGATTTTAACGGATGATAACTTCGTGAGCATTGTCAGCGCAGTGGAAGAAGGGCGTATTATTTACAGCAACATTCGCAAATTTGTAGGCTTTTTACTCTCCTGTAATGTAGGTGAAATATTAATCATCTTCATCTCCATGTTGGCCAATTGGGGGGTGCCACTGGTGCCGATCCAATTACTTTGGGTAAACCTCGTTACAGACTCTTTTCCCGCTTTTGCTTTAGGGGTGGAAAAAGGCGAGAAGGGGATTATGGATCATCCCCCTCGAGATAAAGATGAACCTATCGTCAATAAAAAGATGGGTGTCGCTATTATTTTTCAAAGTATTGGACTCATGTTTGCCGTCTTATCGGCATTTAAAATTGGAATGTCGATTGCGATTCAATCGGGAGCAAACGATCCTTTACTACTTGCCAGAACGTTTGCCTTTATGACACTTATTTTTGGAGAGATGCTACGTGCGTACTCCGCTAGGCGCGAAGATCAGTATTTGTGGCAATTTAATCCCTTTGGCAACAAGTATTTAAACATCTCTGTGTGCATTGCGATAGGCCTTTTATTTGTGGTGGTCTATACGCCGTTTTTACAAAATATATTTAAAACGACCTCCATTAGTACTGAAAACTTTTTGATGATCTTAGGCCTGAGCTTTATTCCAACAGTCTTTGGCGAATTTTCAAAATTCATTATCAAGCGCATGAAGTAGACAGTAGACCCGTGAGGTCCCCCTATTAGACGAAAACTAAAAATAGCTTTGAGACGTCACAAAATCTCAAAGCTATTTTAATGAATTTTTACTACTTTTTTAAGAACTTAATCCAATCAAAAGATTATAATGTAATGAGTAAAGCGGATCAATAACGCACACGATTTCGACCGTTTGTTTTGGATTCATACAGTTTGTCATCTGCATACTTAATCATTTTATCAGAAGTATCACAAGCTTCAGAAAAACTCGCCACACCAAAAGATGCCGTTATTTTTATGGATAGCTCTTGATAAATAAAAACATGTTTAAAGAGTATATCCCTAAGTTTTTCGGAAATTTCGATAGCCTCTTTTACATTGGTTTCAGGCAGTAAAATGATGAATTCCTCACCACCCCAACGTGCGACAGAATCTATACGCCTCACATTTTTTACAATGATCTGTGAGACTTCTGTTAGGATTAAATCACCACCACCGTGACCATAGATATCGTTAACGGCCTTAAAGTGATCTAAATCAAACATTATAATAGAAATGCCCTTTTTATATCTGGCATGTCGCTCTATTTCTCTTTGAAATAATTCGGTGAAATAAGTTCTATTGTAAAGTTTTGTGAGACCATCTGTACGAGAAAGTATCAGCAATTCTTCAAGAAGAGAACTCTTTTCAGAGATATCTCTTAAGACGGCAGTCATTTCTAATTTTCCATTGACATAAATTTTGGAAATAGTGACCTCAAGTGGCACTTCAGAACCATCACGCCTTAAACCGGTTATCGCAGAACGCTCTTGCATAGGTCTTGAAGTAATTGTAGATTTTTCAAAATGATGCACATAATCCACGTGCTTCTCTCTAAACCGAGCAGGGATTAAATCCGTTAAAGGCGATCCCACTGCAGTTTTAGAATTTATCCCGAAGATTTCACAAGCAGCTTTGTTGATCATCATGATATTTTGCTCATCATCTACGGAAATAATACCATCATAGGCAGATTGGACAACCGCTTCATATCGGTTATTGACTTCGCTTAACTGTTTTTCAAGTATTTTTTTCTCAGTAATATCAATACAGGTGTTGATAACACGCGAAGGAGGACCCTCTTCAATTAAAACAGGTGAAAAAATAGAACGCCACCACTTGGTTGAAAATTTATATTCATAAATAAGTTCTATTTCTTTAGAGAGCATTGATTCAAGCGCTTCATTCATGAGTTTAACAATTTCATGAATATTATAACTTGGGAATATTTTTTTGATCTCTTGATTTAAACTTTCTTCAACAGTCCCTTTCATTAAATTTTCATAGATTTTATTGGCCGATATCAATACAAACTTGCCATTTTCGGAATCTTTTTCGTAAATTGCAAAGCCTGCACCGATGCGCTCAATAGAATCCTTTAAAAGTTCATGATTTCCATTGTTAAACATAGGGCGTTCTCCTTTTTAGAATTAACAGTTCAAGTTTATTTATCCCTATTAATACCCAAAATTATTGCTACTATGCGATTATAACCTTATTGGATAATCGTTATTCATGCACACATCGGAGGTTCAAAATGAAAAAAGTATTACCACTATTTTTAGGACTTTTACTTTTGGTTGTATCGGTATATCTTTTTATGCCCGTACTTTCCTTTAATTTTTTACAATTGCCATTTATACTGCTCATCGTCTTTTTTGTGCTTTTTTTAACCACGCTCATCGGCGTGAAACAAGCTGAAGACGTAGGATTTAAGCAAAAGATCACTGGCGGTTTATTTATCATTGTACTTGTTTACATGCTTGTTGCACTCATCGGTTCATCATCATTTTTCACTTGGAAGACAAAGCTAGGTGAACTCAACATTAAAGAAATCAGCACTTTCGATGAATCTGTTCCCAATGTCGATATGCAGAATCTCGTGATTCTCGATGAAGACGACGCAAGGCGTGCTTCTGAAAAACTAATTACTGAAAAAGACCCTTCCATGGGCAGTTTGTTCCAAATCGGAGAAGGGACGTTAAGTGTTGTCAACGATAAACCTTATTGGGTATTTCCTATGGAGTACAGAGGCTTCTTTAAGTGGATTTCAAATCGCGGCGAAATTCCAGGCTTTTTAAAGGTCAGTGCCACCAATTTCAACGAAGCAGAGTTCGTCTCTTATAAATTTGCAGTTTCACCTACAGGCTACCTTGGCGATGATTTAAAAAGATCGCTTTACTTTCAATACGGTCAGTACGGCTTAACCGATTTCTCTTTTGAAATCGATGATGAGGGCAAAGGCTACTGGGTTGTCACAGCTTATACGCATGACACCTGGATTTCGACAATGAAAGTAGCTGGGACGATCATCGTTGATCCTGTCACCAAAGAGATGGTCTATTATCCTGTGAATGAACAGCCAAAATGGGTGGACCGTGTGTACTCCATGGCCACGTTTGACACTCAACTCAATTGGTACGGTAAGTATATAAACGGTTGGTGGAATCCTTCTGATGAAGGTAAACTCACAGATACTGAGGGCAAAGGCTATGTCTTCAAAGACGGTGAAATTTACTTCTATACTGGCCTTACCAGTGTAGGTAAAGACAGTGCCACAACAGGCTTTGTCATTTACAATCCTAGAACTGGGGAAGCTTACTACAACCGAATCTCAGGTTCTATTGAACAAAAAGCGATTGGTCTCATGGAAGAACTTGTTCAAAATGCAGGCTATAAAGCAAGCTATCCTTATCTACTCAACATCAATGGTGAAGCCACTTATTTTTCTACCCTGAAAGGGAATAGTGGGAATGTCGTTGGTTATGGGTTCGCTTCGGTACAAAACTATAAAGCCGTTGCTTGGGGCAAAACATTAAGGGAAGCGCAAACAGAGTATAACAGAGCCTTGTTAAGAGAAGGGGGGACAAATGCCTTATCTGACCAGACGCTTGATTTAAAAAATGCAAAAGGTTTAATTTCAAGAATAGGAACGCTCACAGAAGGGTATTATATCATTAAGCTTGAAAATGATGATATGCTTTACGTTGTGAACTCTGAGCAATTTCCAATGGTTTCGTTAAGTAGTGCAGGAGACCAAGTTACGATTTCACATCTTAAAGTAGATGATACGGGTAAAATTGACGCCATAGATTATGTAAATCATAGTATCAAGTAAATTTATTTTAGGAGGAATGGCTATGAGTAATGATTTAATTAAGCATCATAGAGTGCCTACATTATTGACATCACGACTAAGATTAAGAGCTATAGAAACAAAAGATGCACCTTCTATATTCGAAATGAGATCTAATCTGGAAAATATGAAATTTGTTAAAATGTCACCTTATGAAAATACCGAACGCGCCCTTAAATTTATAAAAAATGTTGAAAGTGATATGGATCATGGCAAGGTTTTTTATTGGGTGCTTGAACTCGAGGGTTCACTTGATGTCATTGGCACCATATGCTTATGGTCATTTTCTAAAGATCGCAAAAATGCTGAAATTGGATACGAGCTGCTGTCCACTATGCAAGGGCAGGGCTATGCCGATGAAGCCTTAAAAGCGGTTATAAAATTTGCTAAAAATGAGCTTATGCTCAAGCAAATTGATGCCGTCTCACATGAGGACCACAGCGCCTCATTAAAATTACTGACCAACAACAATTTTACTCTATTAGGATATTTGAATGAAATTGATCCCTCCGTAAAGCATGGTGAGAAAATGAAACTCTATTCCATTACATTGTAATGGATAAGGGTTTTGATATTGAACTAAACTAAACTAAGAGCCTAAGCGTCATTATTACGCATAATGACGCTTAGGCTTTTGTGTGATATTTACCAAATGCGTATTCATCTATTTAACGCATCCATTTTACAATTACAATTATGGCTCAATATATGGTAAACTAGTAGTGCACAAACCAAGTCTGGTTAGAGTGTCAAAAGTCAAAAGTTGAGCAATTCTCTACCATTTAAACTAACGACAGCAGAGGTATAACCATGAGATATGAAGGCACTGTGTATAGACCCCCAAGTGAATCCGATAGCTTAATTCTGCAAGTGACCATTGGCTGCGCTTATAATAAGTGTACATTTTGCAGTATGTATAAAGACAAACAATTTAGAATGCGTTCTGAAAACGAAATCTTTGAAGATATTGAAGTTGCCAGAAAAATGTACCCTTATGTGGACAAATTCTTTTTAGCGGATGGCAACGCACTTGTGATGCCTACCGAAAAACTCAGCCGTATTATCGAGAAAATTAAAACGCATTTTCCGGAGTGTAAAAGAATTGGCATCTACGGATCATCTTCGGATATTCTTTTAAAATCAAGTGAAGACTTAAAATATTTAAAGCATCTCGGGGTAGGCATTATCTATATGGGCATCGAATCTGGATCAGACCAAGTTTTATCCCTTGTTAAAAAGGGGGCCACGGCCAATCAAATCATTGAAGCAGGACAGAAAATTATGTCACAAGGCATTTTACTTTCAACAATGATCATCTCTGGACTTGGCGGTGAACCCTTATGGGAAGAACATGCCCTTGAATCTGCTAGAGTCATTAATGCGATTGATCCCGACTACATCGGCCTTTTAACGCTTTTGGTCGACCCTCATGCGCCACTTGCAGATGAAATTGATCAAGGCAAATTTGAAGTCCTAAAACCCATAAATGTTCTTAGAGAAACCCTTTTATTGGTGCAAAATATTGACGTGAGTCATGCGCTCTTTAGGAGTAATCACGCCTCTAATTATGTGGCTTTAAGAGGCGTTTTCCCCGAAGATCAAACAAGAGTTTTAGGACAAATTGAACGTGCGATAGAATGCTATCGAGATGAAGATTTATCGGATCACAATAGAAGACTTTAACAGGGGCATCTGTAAAATGGATTAAGCATCCATCTGCTGATCAAGCACTTGCTTCCACGGCAATCGATATACCATGATAATGCTTATCATCAGAACAAGTGAGACCAAAAGGCCACCTTCTGGTCCAAATGCTCCCCCTGTAATAAGGTCTGCACCCACTAAATCGGTCTGAATAAAGCTGCCTGCATCCATTGTATTGCCACTTACTTCTAACCCGAATAGACTGCCTTGTGCCCAGTTCCATGCACTATGAGCCCCACAAGCGCCCCATAAATTTTCAGTTTTGAGCGCATATAGACCGAAAAAAAGACCTACTAAAATGATATTGATGATCGCTATATAACTCACATGCTCATTTAGCAGATGCAAGGCACCAAACAGGGTAGAGGAAAAGATCAGTCCAAACGGCAAGTTATATCTTACTATGAGTACATTCATCAACCACCCTCTCGTCAGTATTTCTTCACTTGCACCTTGTATGAGCCATCCTGGTAGAACGATTAATATACTTGGAATGGCTAAGACACCCACGGTTATACTTGGATTCTGTGATACTTTTGCCTGTCCCGTAACAAACATCAGGATCATAACAGCGGTAAACATCACAAGACCAATAATAAAACCCTTGATGTAGTTTATCAACATATTGTTTCTATAGAATCCAAGAGTTCTAAATGTACGTTTTTCAACAAAATGAATCCAAATAAACATCAGCAATATGGACATACCACATGTCAGTGTCAAAAGCAGGGCTGTACACAATGCAGCATTAGATATGTATGCTTCTACAGAAATGAAAAGCATAAAACCCAAAATCTGCCCTATAAATATAATGACAATTGCTAAAATAGGGGCCAAAATAAAATTGGGTAAAAACTTTGAACTTGAAGTACTTTGAATGAGTTTGAGTTGATTTTTGTCCATAATATACTCCTTTAATTTTTAGTATTATAACCCTTGATGAAATAGGATTGCGCAAGGGTTACGAAGGTAGCGAAGCGAACTGAGTATACGCTTTGATCCTCAGTATAAGTATATCATTACTATAGATTATTTTCGATATTTATAAATTTAACCAATGTTAGGAGAAAAACATGAGTAAAATAGCAGTACTTGCTGAAAAACCATCTGTTGGGCGAGATATCGCCCGTGTACTGAATTGCAACAAAAAAGGAAATGGTTGTATTGAAGGGGACAAGTACATCGTCACTTGGGCACTTGGCCATTTAGTCACCCTTGCGGACCCAGAAACCTATGACCAAAAGTACGCCAGCTGGAAACTTGAAGATTTGCCAATGCTACCAAGTCCCTTAAAACTTGAAGTGATTAAGCAAACGGGTGGACAATATAAAGCCGTCAAAGAAATCCTTCTGAGAAAAGATGTCAGTGAAATCGTCATCGCAACAGATGCCGGTCGTGAAGGCGAATTGGTTGCAAGATGGATCCTTGAAAAAATAAATTTTAAAAAGCCCATTAAACGCCTTTGGATTTCTTCTGTAACGGACAAGGCCATCAAAGAAGGCTTTTCAAAGTTAAAAGAGGGGAAAGCCTATGAGTTGCTTTACGCTTCAGCAAGAGCGCGTTCTGAAGCAGACTGGTATGTCGGTATGAATGCCACGCGCGCATTGACGTGTAAATTCAATGCACAACTCTCCTGTGGTAGAGTCCAAACGCCAACCCTTGCCATGATTTCCAAAAGAGGCGATGAAATTCAAAACTTTAATGCCAAGCATTACTATGGCATCAGTGCCGTTTCAAACGGTTTAAAACTCACATGGTTTGATGAAAAGAACAATGCGCAGAGTTTTGATGAAAATCGAATCCAAACGCTCATAAATACTTTAAAAAACAAAAATGGCACGGTTCAAAGTGTTGAAAAATCACTTAAGAAGACCTATTCTCCCGGATTGTATGACCTGACAGAACTTCAAAGAGATGCGAATAAATTATACAATTTTTCTGCTAAAGAAACATTAAATCTGATGCAAAAACTATATGAAGAACATAAAATTTTAACGTATCCACGTACAGATTCCAGATACATTTCACAAGATATCGTCGCTACTCTGAAAGATAGGCTTAAAGCCTGTGGTAATGGCGATGTGGCAAAGATTGCCTTTAGGCTGACTAAAGAACCTATCCTCGTTTCAAAAGCCTTTGTGGATGATTCTAAGGTTTCTGATCACCATGCCATCATTCCCACGGAACAAGCCGTAAATCTCTCAAAACTGACCAGTGATGAACGCAAAATTTATGATCTTGTGGTCAAACGCTTCATTGCGGTCCTATTGCCACCCTTTGAATATGAGCAGACAAGTCTTGTCGTGACCATTGAGAAGGAAAAGTTCAGAGCAAAAGGCAAAGTCATCTTAAAACAAGGTTGGAAAGAAGTCTACAACAATTACTATGAAGACGATGTCGCCGACGATTCCCTTAAAGAACAAATTTTACCGAGCCTCAAGAAAGGGGATACGCTTAATATCAACGGTGTTCATCTGACAAAAGGCGTCACTTCACCACCGCCCTTATTTACTGAGGGCACGCTCCTTACAGCGATGGAGCATCCAATCAAAAATATGCCCTACGGCATAGGCACTGTTGCAACCCGAGCGGATATCATCGAAAAATTGCTTAATAGTTTTTTGATTGAAAAAAGCGGAAAGTACCTCCAAATTACCTCTAAGGGCAAACAATTGCTTCAGCTCGTGCCACCAGTGCTCAAATCAGCAGAACTCACCGCAGATTGGGAACAAAAACTTGAACTAATTGCCACAGGCAAGCTCAAAAAAGAGCAATTTATAAATGATATCAAAATGTTCTCAAAAGAGAGTGTTCGAGATATCAAAAACAGTCAAGAAACTTTTAAACACAACAATCTCACCAGAGAAAAATGTCCTGACTGTGGTAAATTCATGCTTGAAGTCAGTGGCAAGAAGGGCAAGATGCTCGTCTGTCAAGATCGTGAATGTGGTTATAGACGTGGTATATCTAGGGTAACCAATGCAAGATGCCCGAACTGCCATAAAAAACTAGAACTCAGAGGCACAGGGGAGTCACAACTCTTCGTCTGTCCATGTGGCCATAAAGAAAAAATGTCCGCCTTTAATGAACGCCGAAAAGAAGCTGAGAATAAAGGCAATCAAAAAGACGTACAGAAATATCTTCAGGAGCAAAAGAAGAATTCCGAATACGTCTCACCGCTTGCAGATGCACTATCAAAGTTGAAACTTTAAGGATAGGTATTGATGGTCAATACTTTTAACATCAAAATGGAGTGTCTTGAAAGTCCAATGTACGATTGGGCCTATACCCACACCAAGTATCAATGTGCCAATACCGACCTTCGCACCTAACATAAAACCAATAATAAGGACTGTGACTTCGATACTGCTTCGAATGAGCCCCACCTTTTTATTGGTTTTTTTAACGAGTCCAACCATTAAGCCATCTCGAGGGCCACTTCCAAAGCCAGCGCCCATATAAAAGAAGGTCGCAAGCGAAATGACAAACATGCTAAGCACCACCATGATTACGCCACCTGAAAGTGTTGTCATTTTGGGAACGATGTTATTGCTTAATAAAAAATCTACGATGGAACCAATGCCAAGTACATTGACCACTGTACCAAAGCCAATCTTAATCCCCATAAAATAATTGATCCCCAAAACGATAATCCCAACAGCAATGGTCGCTTGTCCAAAAGTAATTCCAATCACATTGGATATGCCTTGATGAAAAGTTGCCCACGGCGCAATGCCGATATCCGCTCTCATGGAAATCACAATACCAAGTGCATAAAGAAAAATGCCAAAGAAGAGTCTCATAATTCTCATGCTCATTTTTTTAACGTTCATTCATTACCTCCGTTTAATCTAACGCTTGCTTGATCATTCAAACTTTAATTTATTATAAGGGCTTGCGTATAGAACAGTCAAAAATAAAGTAGAACAATTTTACTTTTTTCATATAGAACAGTAGAACAGTTTGTATTATAATAGAAGTGTGCCCTCAAATTCATCGTAATCGTCAGGAGAGACCTATGAAAATAACCCTTGATCGCAATAGCAAAACGAGCTTAAAACAGCAGTTATATGATGAGTTTGAAAACCGTATCACCTCTGGGATACTGACATCCAATACGCCACTGCCCTCTATTAGAACAGTGGCAAAATCATCTGAAATCAGTCCTATGACCGTTGTAAAAGTCTATGAACAACTTGAAAATAAAGGCCTAATCTATAAAATTCAAGGCAAGGGCAGCTTTGTAGCAGACAATAAGTTCATATTAGAAGAAAAAACAGAGCTGATTAACGGCCAGTGGCAAGATAAAATTCAAGATTATGTGGTTCGAGCGGGCTTTACGCAGAGAACACTCCGCTATAAAAATTCAACAAGCTACAATCTTGGAACGGCTTCCTTACATGAAAGATTTTTACCCACACAATATATAATGGATCACTTCCTAATGCAGTATGACCTAAAAAAAATGATCAAGCACCCTCCAGTAGAGGGGTATCCCGCTATGATCGAGAAAGTCTGTCAGTATGTAGTGGACAAAGGGATTGAATCCAGCTCTGAAAATGTGGTCATCACAAGTGGCTCTCAATCTGGTATCAACTTGATTGCACAAACCTTCATTGCACATGGTGATGTGGTTGTAATTGAGTCTCCCTCTTTTCCAGGTGCGATAGACGTCTTTAAAAGTAGGGGCGCTCAGATTTTAGAAGTGCCAATGACGCCTAAAGGCATCGATGTCAATGCCCTTTTGGTGATTTGCGAAAAACACCCCGTTAAACTGCTCTATACCATGCCGAATTTTCATAATCCTACAGGGTATTCTGCACGATTTGATGTGCTTCAAGAGGTGATCGCACTCGCTCGGGAACACAACTTTTTAGTGCTTGAGGATGACTCGTGGGGGGATCTATACTACGATCGCTTGGAACGGCCACTTAAGAGCATTGACGACGAGGGGAGAGTATTATACCTCGTTGGATTCAGCAAGACATTAGGGCCTTCATTAAAGCTCTCTGCGATTATTACGGACCCCATACTGAGGCAAAAATTAGTCAATGCCAAATCGAGTATTGATTCTAGTGCACCTTTGCTCAGTCAAATTATTGTGTCATCATACCTTGGCGCTGTGGCGCATAAACAACATTTGATTTGGGTGAGACATGAGTTGAAAGCACTTATGACACGTGTAAAAGCACATATTGATGCCATAGCGCCCCCATATCTCAAAGTGGCTTATCCACATGGCGGATTGGTCCTCTGGATGACTTTACCACCTATTTTTGACTGCAAGCTCTTGTATTACAAACTCATGACCGACGAAAGCATTACAGTGCTTTTGGGTGAACATTGCTATAGCAGCATCAACGGCAATAATCAATTTAGAGTTTGTTTTTCCTATGAAGAAGAGGCTCACGTCATCGAGAGCCTCACTAAAATAATCCATATGATAGAAAACTTATATCCACTTATGCAGAGGTGTTCACAGTCTCCAAACACTTAAATCACGCTCTTTTTCACCTTATGCCCTTGATACTGTGAAATAAAAATAGAAAGGACGATTAGAGATAGCCCTACCGTTTTAAGCATCGTAATGGACTCATTTAAAAACAAACGCCCAATCAGCACTGAAACCAATAATTCCAATGTAGAAATGATCCCCACGATGGAAAGATCTATTTTTTGACCAAGACCTCTGAAGTATGAAAAATAAGCAAATGCAGCTGGAACAAGTCCCATCGTCACAGACAAAGCCATGATATCCAGCTTTGAAAACAGCGTTACAAAATCATGGCTAGGGACGAATGGCGTTATCGCCACTGTTCCAAATACAAAACTATAAAAAATAACCGTCAAGGGATCATAACGCTCAATTGCAATTTTACTTGTGATGGAGAGCATCGCATAAATAACCGCCGAAAGCAAACCTAGCAAGATCCCTTTTTGATTCATATGAAGTGCCGCCAGATGACCCCCTGTTATTGCCATAAACGCGCCTAACAAGCAAACAACAAGGCCTATTTTTTTAAAAGGGTTTAAAACTTCTTTAAAAATCAGCCACGATAGTATTGTGATTAAAACAGGGGCTACATAGAGTAAAACCGCTGCTGACGCCACGCCAATAATCTCAATCGTTTTAAAGTAAATCAGATTAAAAGCAGCCTGAGTGAAAATACCCATGAACCCCATCATCAGAAGCCCTTTTAAATCCACTTTAAAGCAATTTCCAGACTTAAGTGTCATTATAACCGCCAAAATCAGAGCCCCATAAAACAGTCTAGTAAAGACGATCGCTTCAACGGAAAGGCCCATACCACTTAGAATTTTAACAAAGAGACCGATTGTCCCCCAGAATACAGCGGCTATTGCAACGCTGATATACCCATTATTAAAAGATGTCATCTTAACCTCATTTCTCAACCCGCATGCCATTTACAGTGATGTGTGGTTTATTTTATGCCGCCTATTCCTTTAGCAAAATATATGCCAATGCGCTTGGCCTCCGTTCACCCAATGTTTTAATAAATCTGTTTTACACACATTCCAAATGCTCAACCGGTTCCTTCCCAGTTCATTAGAACTAAGTCTCTTTTGACTTATTTTCTATTTGCATCGTCTTAAAAACAGTACATTTAAGTTGTTTTTGACTTGAATATATTTATATTTAAGTTATAATTGACTTGAAAGGAGTGATCACATGAAAAATATAGCGCATCATGACTGCTTTTATAAAAGAATTTTAGAAACATCACACGATGAAATATGGGTTTCTGACCATGAGGGTAAAACGATATATTGCAACAAAGCTTTCGAGCGAAATTATGGGATGAAACGTGAAGAAATAATGGGGAAGACCGCTATGTATCTCGTGGAGAATGGCTATTCTGATCAAACGCCTATAACAGAAGTTTTAAAGTCTAAAAAGCCTTGCACGCTTCCACAAAAAACCGTCACAGGCATAAATTTAATGATCACTGCAACCCCCGTTGTCAATCGTCAAGGGGATATCGAATTTGTTGTGGCAAACACCAGAGATATCACAGAACTTGAGCAACTCAAACGCGATATGACCACTCAGACAGATCAATTGGATCGATACAAGCAGGAAATTGATGTGATTCGCAAACAAAATGTTTTTCAGCCATCACTCCATCAATTTAAAAGCCATACGATGACAAGATTATATGAAACGATAGAGAGAATCGCCGCTACAATGGCGACGGTTATGATACAAGGAGAGTCGGGCACAGGTAAAACGGAGATTGCTAAATTAATCCACCAGAGAAGCCATCGCGTCGAGGGCCCCTTTATCACCATAAATTGTTCTGCTATACCCAATGAATTATTTGAATCCGAGTTCTTCGGATATGAATCGGGGGCTTTTACAGGGGCAAAAGCTAAGGGTAAAAAGGGCTTGGTTGAACTCGCGGATAAAGGGACACTCTTTTTAGATGAGATCGGCGAAATTCCCATCCTCATGCAATCTAAATTACTTCAA
This sequence comes from Fusibacter sp. 3D3, assembly GCF_001748365.1. Taxonomy (GTDB): domain Bacteria; phylum Bacillota; class Clostridia; order Peptostreptococcales; family Acidaminobacteraceae; genus Fusibacter_A. The sequence continues at coordinate 141,011 of NZ_BDHH01000013.1, forward strand.
TTTATACAAGAACAAAGCTTTACAAAAGTTGGCGGTGACAAATTGTGTTCTGTAGACACTCGGATCATTGTCGCAACGAACCGAAACTTATTAGAACGCGTTCATGAAAAACTGTTCAGGGAGGATCTCTATTATAGGCTCAGTGTCGTTTCAGTAGAGCTGCCACCTTTAAGAGAACGCAGAGAGGACATCGATAGCTTGGTACAGTACTTTCTAAACAAATACGCCTCAGATTACAGTGTCGAGAAAAAAATGACTGCAAATGCGCTAAAGCACTTAAAACATCACACATGGCAGGGCAACATACGCGAACTTCAAAATTTGATTCACAATCTCGTCTTAATGACCACAGGGACCGTCATTCAAGTCTCAGATCTACCACCTTCAATGCTGGTGGATATTGCCCCTAAAATGGATGACATCGATCTGGATCATATTGTTTCACTGTATGAAGGTGCCATTGTTAAAGCCTGTTATGACGCCAGTAAAAGTTCTTATAAACTTGCCAAGGCTCTAAACATCTCTCAAAGTAGGGCCATCAGATTGATTAAAAAATATGTTAAACCTACAATAGAAGATTAAAAAATAGAAGATTAAAAAATAGAAGATTTAAAAACACCCTGTTCTCTAATCGGATTTTGATTAATCCTTTTTGAACAGGGTGTCTTTATTGTGAAGCATTCGTTTTATTGGTTTCTAATTTTTTCATAGAGTTCAGAGAGGTATTCATATCGCTCCATTTTATAAAGCAAATCCGCTTCTAATTGCGCTTTACTTGCCATCAACTTATTGAGTTTCACAAAGTCATGAGCATATGTCATCATTTCAGATTCAAGTGTTTCAAGTTCACTTTCAAGTGCTTCGATTTCAGATTCAATGATTTCGAACTCTTTGTTTTCTTTGAAAGTAAATTTGAGTTTAGCTTGTCTTGGCTTATCTTCAAATGTCTTTTTCTCTGCACCTTTTGACTCATTTGGCGAGATCGGGGATAAGACCTGATAAGCCTCTGACTTTTTAAATTCTGTAAAGTCAGTATAGTTTCCAGTATGTTCAATGATTCTGCCATTGCCTTCATACGAAAAAATACGATCACTGGTTCGGTCGAGGAAGTAACGATCATGGGAGATTGAAATAACAGCGCCATCAAAATCATCAATATAGGATTCTAACACTTTCAAGGTATCGATATCCAAATCGTTCGTCGGTTCATCCAGAAGCAGTACATTAGGCGCTTCCATAAGAATTCTCAAAAGGTAAAGACGTCTTTTTTCACCCCCTGATAGCTTGCTGATATAACTCCATTGTAAATCGCTATCAAAGAGGAAGCGTTCCATCATTTGCGCTGCTGAAATCTTGTAGCCTGTACTGGTCTCAATATACTCCGCATGTTTTCGAATGTATTCCACTGCTCTGAGATCGTCTTCTAGGTCGTCCGTACCTTGTTCAAAGTAACCGATCTTAACGGTAGGCCCGATATCGATGAGCCCTGAATCTGGCTCGAGAAAGCCTGCGATCATCTTAAGCAGAGTCGATTTTCCAGCACCATTATCACCAATGATCCCAATGCGATCGTTCCTGAGAACCGTGTAAGACAGATCATTAACGACAATTAAATTTCCGAATTGTTTATTTAAGTGCTCGATTTCGATGACTTTTTTACCCAATCTGGATTGTCCTAGGGGAATGTCTAGACTGTCCATATCTAAATTTTTCTTACTATCTTCAAGAATCTCAAATCTTTGAATACGCGCCTTTGCTTTAGTGCTCCTCGCTTGAACACCTGCACGCATCCAAGCGAGTTCAGTCTTGTATAAATTCTGTCTTTTGCGCTCGACGATATTTTCCATGGCTTGACGTTCGATGCGCTTTTCAACAAAATAACTGTAATTCCCCTGATAGCTGAATAGGACGCCCTTATCGAGTTCAATCGTCTTATTCACAACACGATCTAAAAAGTAACGATCATGGGTAATCATTAAAAGAGCCCCTTTTCGATTTTCTAAATGTTCCTCCAGCCAATCAATCGTGCTGTTGTCCATGTGATTGGTGGGTTCATCGAGAATCAAAAGATCACATGAAGTTATGAGCGCGGCGGCTAAGGCAACCCTTTTTTGTTGCCCTCCTGAAAGAATGGCCATTTTGTCATGAAAACGGTGAATGCCAAGCTTTGTGAGTATCATTTTAACTTTGCTTTCAATCTCCCAAGCGTCATGCGCGGTCATTTCTTCCGTTAACTTTGAAAGTCTAAGTTGAGATTTTGCATCCTCTGGGTTTTCATCTAAAGCTTCTAAAACCGCTTCATATTGCTGAACGATTTTAAGCACTTTCGTATCACTTTTAAAGACTTGCTCTATAACGGTTGCTTCAGGGTCAAATTCTGGATCTTGCGGCAAATACTCAACCGTCAAGTCCGACTTCCTGAGAATATGCCCCGTGTCGGGTGTGTCTAAACCATATAGAACCCTTAAGAGTGTCGTCTTGCCAGTACCATTTACACCGATAATCCCTATTTTATCACCATCATTGATTGAAAATGAAATATTCGTAAAAAGTGGTTTTTCACCATAGCTCTTTGATAAATTTTCTATTGTTAGAATTGTCATTATTGCCACCTTGTCGTTTGCTATTTTATAAACTCCTTTTTATTATAATCATAAAATAGACAATCGTCCACAAAAGAGCGCTTAAAATACTTGATGATTGTTTGGCAATACGTTATGATATATAGTAATCGAAAGTACGTTCGGGACATTCAGGTTTATTTATAAGTGCAGGAGGATCAGGTGAAAAATAAAGTATTTATGGCCTATTTAGCGGTTTGTTTTTTCTGGGGCTCGACATATTTAGCCATTAAGATAGGTGTTACAGATATGCCCCCGATGTTTTTTGCGGGATCTCGTTTCTTAATTGCAGGCAGCATCATGTTAACCTATGCCAAGTTAAAAGGGTTGCCGTTTCCTAAAGGATTCAAGTCCATTAAAGGGTTATCCATTGTGGGCATTTTGATGCTTTTAGGCGGTAACGGTCTTATTGTCTATGCTGAACAATGGGTTGACTCAGGGGTAGCCTCTATGATGGTTGCCACGATGCCTCTCTTCATAGCACTTCTTGAGCGCTTGTTAATTCGCAGCGTCAAGCTTAGCAAATTGGGCTACTTTGGCTTATTAATTGGTTTTTATGGCGTCTATAGATTAATTACACCTAGTGGCTTACATCAGGGCATGAATCCCACATATGTCGGCATTATTTTACTTGCCACTTTTCTATGGTCCTTAGGCTCTGTCTATTCTAAAATGGTGGTATCAGAGGGTTCTATCGTTAACAACATCGGTATTCAAATGCTTTCCGGTGGCATCGGCCTCATGATCATTTCCGTATTAGCAGGCGAACTTTCAAGACTTACGCTGTCACGTTCTAGCTTAATGGCTTTAGCGTACTTAATCGTCTTTGGATCCATCGTGGGGTATAGCAGCTATATTTATGTCCTTGCACACTGGCCCGCAACGAAAGCAGGTACTTATGCCTACATAAATCCTATGGTCGCCATGATTCTTGGTTTTTTCATTCTAAACGAACCCGTTACCATTCAAATGGTAAGTTCTATGATCATCATATTATTAGGCGTATTTGCTGTTCAGCGCTCAAAAATACAAGTTTAAATGTTTTTAAACTTTATAGTCCGTTAGAGTATCAATTTAATTTTGGAGGAACCTATGATTTTCAAACCTAATCAAATCAAGAATATCGCCATTATCGGGATTATACTCATTTTACCAGTTTTCATCAGCATGGTACTCCCAAATGTGGACCAGCGCATCATCTTTGGATTACCAACGATTATATTGGTCATGTTCTTAATCAAATGGCGCAGTAAGTTGCAATACGAAATAGATAACGATCACCTTGTCTTAGTCAGCAGAGATGGACGTAAAGTCATTCCAATCGTTGAAATAAAAGAAATTCACCTGCGTCACTGGCTTATATCTCCTGTGACTCAATACTTTGTTCTACATCAAGATAAAGAAATTGAAATTGCAAAGGACTTAGTCAATGAAAAAGGGGAGACTGTCATTGATGTTTTAATCAAACGCTATGGCATAGATGTCATTAAAAAAGGCAGCGTTAAAATGATTGTGAAGAAGTAATTAATTGGAGGTGCAAAATGAATTATCCCTGGCTTAACGATTATTGCAGTCAGAAGAAGGGCTGCGAGCATGATTTTAAATTAGAGTGGGGAGTAGACCGCTATATGCTCCGTGGTAAAATGTTCGCCATGGTGGGCGGCGATAAAACAGGCAAACCCATCATCACTCTAAAAGGAAATCCTATGGAGAACCTCGCTTTACGTGAAACTTACCCCGATATCATTCCAGGTTATTATATGAACAAAGCGCACTGGAACTCTGTTTACCTTGAAGGGTCTGTCCCAGATGAATTGCTTAAAAAGCTAATTGATGAATCGCATCAATTGATTTTGTTGAGTCTTTCTAAAAAAGTGCAAAAGGAATTTGAAGCATTATAACCGCAAACAAATATGCTAAAGCAGGCATTGGTTGACATAATGATATTACGTTAACCAATGCCTGCTTTTTAATGCTTCTATGCCTACGCTTACTCTCAATGCCACCCTTACAAAATCATTAATACTTCAGGAAAACTACAGATTTCTGTGGTACTCTAAAATAGAGGTGAACCTCGCTTTGAGTTCAATCGAATTTTTTTTGTTTTGGCATAGCCATAAATGGTCATCAGCACTGAACGCCCCTTCAACCTTTGCTCAACTCTATTTAGATATGAGAGCTCTGCTCTTTTTTGCTCAAGCTTTACTCATCGGCATTTTCATAGGCTGTATTTTGATTTTAATAGGGGGCTTTAGTAAAGCGCCCTCAACCTTTAGGGACCCATCGACAGAGCTTTGACTCCGTCCAATCCAGTAAGCCAAACAACGCGCTCCCCATAAAACTAATGGTGACGATCCCTGCGAACATAGCGGCATAATCGAGTTTCAACCAACTGTCCATGATAAAAAAGCCGATGCCGTATTGCGTAGCAAAGTTTTCTGCAAAGAACAAGACCGAAATACTGGTGCCGACACTAATTCTAAGCGATGTAAAAAGGGCGGGTAAAATTGCAGGCACAATCACGTGTCTGTAGATATGACTTGACTTAGCACCCAGCGATTTAATGGCAATAAAATAGGAAGGATGAATCGCCTTTACACTGTCTCTAACCGAAATGACGATTTGAAAAAAGAGAATCAAAGCCACAAGTGTTATTTTTGAAGCATCTCCCAAACCCAATAAGAGCATCAAAAGTGGCAAAAATGCGATTTTAGGCACAGGATAAAGGGTATAGAGGAGTGGGGTTACCACGCGGTCTAAAACTTCACTTCGTGCCGTGAGAATGCCTACGGTGCTCCCTAAGATCACAGTGATGACGATTGCGACTAATATTCTGTAAAGGCTGACACTCATATGTTTTATGAGCAAGCTAAAATGAATCACCATGTACTGACCCGTTAAAGCAGGGGATGGTAAGAAGTTTTTATGGACAATCCAAGTTGAAATCTGCCATAGGATTAGAATTAAAACCAAACTATAGAGGAGGGGCTGTTTTTTCATATTGATCCTCCTTTAAAAGCTTTCTGATTTCAATACATTGCTCATAATAGGCTTCATTTTCTCTTGCGAATGCCATATTAAAAGTGGGATTTAATAGCACATGACTCAAAGTCCCCTCATCAGATAAAATGAGAATATGCCGTCCTAAAAGCACAGCTTCTTCTATACTATGCGTCACTGTAATCATGCTCATTTTGGATTGATTGAACATGGACAGTACATCTTCTTGAAGCTGCTCTCTTGTCAGTGCATCTAGAGATGAAAACGGTTCATCCATAAGCAATAAATCGGGCTCTACAACCCATGAGCGGGCAAGCGCAACGCGTTGTTTTTGCCCCCCGCTCAATGTCGATGGAAAATCTTCTAGGTGTGCCTCTAATTTAAGATGTTTTAACATAAACATCGCACGTTCACGCGCATTTTCAACCTTAAGGGATTCAAGTTCAATAGGAAGCAACACATTTTGAAGCACGGACTTCCACGGAAAAAGGCCATAGTCTTGAAGGACAAGACTTTTTTTAAGAGGTCTCGTTGCGATTCGCGAGCCTTCCACAGTCGCTTTGGGAGATAATAAATCTGCTATGGCATAGAGCAGAGTCGTCTTGCCACATCCCGAAGGCCCTAATACCGTATAGGCGTCATTCGCTCTGATGTCCAGCGAGATTTTGTGAAGTGCGGATCTATTGGGATAGTGAACCGATAGGTCTTTTACAACCATGACTAAATCAGATTTCATTTTCATTTCTCCATATTTTATGATGTGGGTTTTCTACATCAAGTGTTTCTAAAATTCGGCCAACGCTCATATCAATGCTTTCGGCAAGTGTCTGTGGTTTGTTATAAAATGCAGGAACAGGTGGCATGATCTGAACGCCAAGGCGGCTGAGTTTGAGCATGTTTTCAAGGTGTATAGGGGAAAGTGGTGACTCGCGCGTAACCAGTACGAGTTTACGCTGTTCTTTGATCATCACATCAGCGACTCGGGTCAATAAATTTTCAGATAGTCCAAGTGAAATTTTTGCAAGTGTCCCCATACTGCAGGGGACGACCACCATGGCATCCGTTTTAAAGGAACCACTGGCAATCTGCGAGAATAAATTCTCATTATCGTAGACAAAGAGTCTTGCATTTTGAGCGATTTCATTTTTAGAAAGACTTTGATAATGCTTTACTAAAGTCTTAAACGATTGATCCAACTCGTATGCACAGACCTTTTCACCATTTGATGTCGCCACCAAATGCACCTCATGACCCAGAGACAATAAAGACTCTATGATTCTATGCGCGAATATACTGCCACTGGCACCTGTAATGCCAACAATTATTTTTTTCATAATGCCTCCTCATTTAATCAAGTGCCCCATTTAAAATATAAAGACGTCAATCATTGTCACAGAAAGTAACAACATCGATATGATTTGATTGATATGATATGAAGCAAAATTCATCTTTTCACGGTGAGAAGGTTCTACCATGTAGTGTTCAAGCACCAAAAGAATACCGCTTAAAATCACGCCTATCATATATACAATACCCAAATTCGTTATAAAATATAGCGCAATCAGTAGGATCCACATCATAAAATGAAATAGCCTTGCAATCCATAGTGCTCCATGATAACCAAAACGCGCTGGGATAGAAAAAAGCCCTACTGATCTGTCAAATTCTATATCTTGTGTCCCGTAGATGATATCAAAACCGCTAACCCAAAGCGTTACGATTGCCGCAAATAGAAACGGCACCAGACCAAAGCGTCCAGTCACAGCAAGCCAAGCGCCAACAGGGGCACCTGCACATGTTATGCCCAAGATCACATGACAGAGCCAAGTGAACCTTTTGGTATAAGAATACAAGGTAAAAAGGCCCAGAGCAACAGGGGATAGTAAAAAACACACACCATTGATCTGAGCTGCTGAAAATACAAATAAAATATAGCAAGCGATTGTAATATAAAGTGCTTCATTGCGTTTAACACTTCCTGAGGGAATATGTCTATGCGCCGTCCTTGGATTCTTGGCATCATATTCTGAATCGACATAGCGATTCAGTGCATTGGCGCCATTTCTGCCTGCAAATAAGGCGAGCATGATCCAGAAAATCAAGTCACCCGAAGGCAGTCCATCTGCCGCGAGGAACATCGCCATAAGCGCAAAGGGAAGAGAAAATAACGTATGCGAAAACATCACAAGTTCGCCATATGTCTTAAGTTTGCTTTTAAGTTGACCCATCCTATTATTTAAAGCCATATTCTGACCACCTGCGATTCACTTTTTCTACGATTTCAGCACTCATTTCGATATCATCTGGCCAAGGTCTCATCAACCCGTCTTCCGGTCCTTTTTTTGTGGCATCTAATCCCACAAAGAGAGTCCCGTCCGTTTTTTCTATGCATATCAAATCACGCATAGGGTCTATGTTGTTGAAAATCTTCCACGATACCGTTGAATAATCCGTCGGATCAATCCATTCGTCGATTAGAATGACAACAGGTTTTGAATTCAGATCCTTCGATTTTGAACTCAAGTACGCTTGTGCTTTTAGCCCTTTGTCTTTAGAGAAGGGGAGAATTTCAACGCAATTGGACATAATAAACTCAAAATCCATCTGATTAAATTTTCCATCTGATTGTTCAAGCGGCAACTTCTGTGTCGCATCGATACCGAGTCTAAACCCTTGAAAGGCTCTATTAGAAGCGTGGTCCAGCGCATCAAGCGGCCCTTCAGAAATCACCAGATGATTGGTCCTTGTAACCTGATGCGCCATGGCCATGACAACTGCTTTATAATCATGAACATCCACAGTCTCATCCACCACGATGATCATCTTGGTATACATCATCTGGCCCATTCCCCAAAGTGCATACAAGACCTTATTGCCGTGTAGCGGAAATGCCTTTTTGATGGAAACAATCGCACAATTATGAAAAACGCCCTCAAGCGGGAAGTCGAGGTCAACAAGTTCTGGGCATTGAATCTTCATAAGAGGCAAGAAAATCCGCTCAGTGGCTTTCCCCAAATAGCAATCTTCCATCGGCGGCTTACCAACAATGGTCGTCGGGTAAATTGGATTCTGCTTACGTGTCATTTTCTCTATATGAAATACAGGATAGTCATCAGACAACGAATAATAACCCGTATGATCTCCGAAGGGGCCTTCGCGTCTGCGCTCTTCTAAATCAACATATCCCTCAAGTATAAATTCTGCATGTGCAGGCACTAAAATATCATTTGTAAGACATCTTACAAGTTCTACTGACTTTCTTTTTAAGTACCCTGCAAAGATCATTTCGTCTATCATCTTAGGCAGTGGTGCTGTGGCAGCGTAGAGGGTCGCAGGATCACATCCAATGGCCACTGAAACCGGCATTTTCTTACCCAATCTGCGATACTTTTCATATATGACCTTGCCATCTTTATGGAGATGCCAGTGCATCCCTGTGGTTTTCTCATCGTAAACCTGAAGTCTGTACATGCCCACATTTTGTTGACCCGTCTCTGGATCTTTCGTAAAGACAAGCGGTAATGTGATATACTTGCCACCATCTTGAGGCCAGCATTTTATAATGGGTAAAAGATTGAGATTCGGTTCTTCGACAACTTCTTGACACGGTGCATGTTTTACTTTCCTCGGGAATATAAAAGGCAGCGGTGCCAATTTAGGAATCGATTTTATTTTGCCCTTTAACGTCACATATGCGCTTAGGTCCATATAATCTTCAATTTGCGCCGCAATTTCATCAAGCGAACACACACCTAGACCCAAGTTCAAACGCTCATAGGTCCCCATGGTATTGATCACAAGCGGGAAAGGCGATCCTTTTACGTTCGTAAATTTCAAGGCCTTTCCATATTGTTTGGATACGCGATCTGCGATTTCTGTGATCTCAAGTTCAGGATCAACTTCGACCTCAATCGTATCGATTAAATGCCGAGCTTCTAAAGCTTGTAAATATTTTGGTAAATCTCTATATGTCATACCAAACCCTCCAATTCACTTAAAATTGTAGCTATTTTAAACGCTAGTGTCAACTAAACTATAGTTGTATGACGATTCTGTAAACTAGTCACCTCAACATAGATATGCTAAAATGTAGAGGCAGTGAAGCAAAAAAATAGAAATCATAGAGAACTGCGTAGGAGGAATTGAATGAAACGTTTATTATCTTTACTATTGATAGCGGTCATGCTCTTTGCCTTATCTGGTTGTGAAGCCAAAGGTGTTGACGAAAATACCGCTGCCGCTAAGAAAACCACAGAAGCACTCTTACCAACACTGAGGATTGGGGTCATGTCTGATGTGGGTGCCATCCCATTCATCATCGCTAGAGAACAAGGCTTTTTTAAAAGTAGAAACTTACCTGTGGAAATCACAGTTTTCAGAAGTGCCCTAGACAGAGATACCGCACTTCAAACAGGTAATCTAGACGGTGTCATGGCGGATATGCTTACGATCCTATTCTATAACGAATCGGGATTCAGTGCTAAAATGATCGGGGATACTTATGGCAACTATAAGTTGATCACTTCGCCCAGTTTGACAAGTGCTGATTTTATGGCTTCAGAATCACTCTCCATTGGACTTTCTTCCAACACAGTGATTGATTTTGCCACTGAAAATATCGCGGTATCCAAATCGTTCACTTCTAAGCTCAAAAAAATTGCGATACCGCAAATGCCAGTGAGACTTGAAATGCTTAAAGCAGGTGAATTACAAGGGGCTACCTTACCAGATCCACTGGCCTTAGCCGCTATGCTTGAAGGCGGTGCTTTAATCGGCAGTACTGAAGAAATGGGCTTATACCCAGCCATTTTTATAGTTTCTGACACCGCTATAGCTGAAAATTCTGCGAGCATCAAGTCACTGTATGAAGCCTATAATGAAGCTGTAGATTATCTTAACGCAACCCCTAGTTCAGCCTATTTTGACCTTTTAATAAATGAATTAGGTTTCCCTCCCGTATTGGCTGACCAGTTTGAAATGCCAGTATTCGAACATGTGAAGGCCCCTGACCAAAATACTTTTGAGGCGACATCAGAGTGGATGAAGGCAGGGGGGCTAATCCAAAAAAACTTTAGCTATGAAGACTTAACAGATTTGGAGTTTATTTCCGAGCAGTGATGCTTCGGCTATAAACTCATATTTTAAGAAAGAAGAGGGCATACCACATGAAGAAATTATCCTTAAAGAGAAATAGCATTCAGTTTCGTATTCCTTTCTTCATTTCAATTTTCGCGCTGATCTGTGTCTTAGTGACCGGATTATTTTTGCAACTCATCTTTAGATATAAACTTGAGGACAATATCGAATCTAAGAATATGATTATCTCTGAAATGATCTCCAATGAATTGTCACTCTATCTTGAAAATGCAATTGATACCGTCATTACTGCCGCGAACTTTTCCTCTCAAAGTAGTGGTGATTTAGACCAGATTAAGAGCGAAATTTTTAGGATCTATGACAATTTTAAATATTTTGATTTGATTTTCTTCATGAATCAAAAAGCGCAGATGGTCTTTTCAAAACCTTCCAACGAAAACGTTCAAGGCAGACTCTATACGGATAGGGACTACTACTGGGATATCATGGGCGATGAAAATGAATCCACCATCAGCGAGTTGCTCGTCAGTAGCGTTTTAGGCAAACCGCATTTCATAACAGCCGCACCTGTCAAAAACAAATCGGATGAAATCGTGGGCTTAATCGGTGCTGGTATTCCCCTTGGCAATATTGAAAAAATACTAGAAGATGTCAAACTCGGCTTTAACGGCAAACTCTGGATCACAGATGCTTCTGGAGCAATTGTTATACATCCGGATTACCATATCGATCAAGAACTCATTCCAGTGTCGCATTTAGGCATAAAAGCCTATGATCACAGTCCTGAAATCTTGGATATTTTAAAAAACCACCACAATATAAACACTCGGTATAAAATTGGAGATGACGATTACTATGCCTCTATCACCTTTTTAAAAGATTACAATTGGATGATTGTCGTCGAGCAAAATAAGAGTACGGTGAATCAAGAAATTTTAGACTCAACAAACCAACTGGTGATCATTCAAACCGCAGTGTTGCTGTTTGCGCTCATAATGGGTTTAGTTCTAGCCAGATGGATCACATTGCCGATCAAACAGTTGGTCCAGCAAGTTCGCGCTCTGCCAACCACTTTAAAATACAATGAAGGCATTAGTGTCAACGCCAATGATTCTGACAGCAACGAACTCTTAGAACTCAGCCACGCCTTTGTGGAAATGGGGCTAAATCTGAAAAACAATTTATCTGAACTTGAAAGTTCTGTAATAAGTGAAAATAGAATTCAACAATATCTTAAAAACATCTTAGCCAGTGTACACAGTGGTATCATCGTTGCAGATTCCGAATATGAAATTACGATCTTTAATGCACAGGCCACTAAAATAACAGGTTTAAGTCAAGAATCGACAATTGGCCATGATTTCTTTGAAATTCTAGAAACTTTAAAGTTAAATGTGAAACAAGAAGTCTTAAATGTCATTCATTACGATCAACAAGTAACTGATTTAGAAAGTACCTTGACGGCAATGCCAAATAAAAGCATCGCCATCAGTTATACCTGCTCAAGAGTAATCGACCCCTCTGGCAATTATCTTGGGATCGTGCTACAATTCAGAGATATTACAGCCATGAAAATTCTCGAACAGGAACTTCGAAAAGAAGATCGAATTCATACAATAGGAGAGCTATCCGCTTCAATTATTCACGATATCGGCAATCCTCTCGCTGGCATGGCAAATCTGATCGAGCTTTTGAAAGATAAAGAAATCCATGCGGGTACACAAAAAGAAGTGTTGGATTTACTCAGTGAAGAAGTTAACGATCTCAACATCTTGGTCATCAACTTTCTCGACTTTGTGAGAAGTTCTAATCTACAAAAGGGACCTGTTGATCTCATCAAAATCATTAAGAGCAGTTTAGATTTGTTAAAAGGTGAAATGGATACCAAGCGCATTAGATTGATTAAAAATATACCAAGTGATCCCATAATTCTAACACTTGAATCTAGAAGCATCAAACAGGCCTTAATCAACATTTTAAAAAATGCAAGTCAATCCATAGAGGATAAAGGGTCTATTATCATTGTCATTACGGAGAGCGAAAAGCATGTGACTTTGTCAATTGAAGATACCGGCAAGGGCATGAGCGAAGAAGTCATTTCAAAACTCTTCTATCCTTTTTACACCACAAGAGAAAATGGCACAGGATTAGGTCTGTTTATCGCGTATAACGCGTTAAAGGAAAATGGCTGTACGCTCACTGTAGAATCCGAAGTGGGAAAAGGCTCCATTTTTAAAATAAATTTTAAGAAGGATTAATTCAATGAAAATTCTCGTGATCGATGATGAAAAAAGCATACGTATTTCACTCACTTTAGGGCTAAAGAAACTGGATGCCATCATCTTGAGTGCTGAAAATGGTACCGATGGCTTAACCCTCTTTAGAAATCATAATGTGGATTTGGTGATCCTCGATATAAAATTGCCCGATATTTCAGGTATCGAAGTTTTAAAGCAAATGAAACAGCAAAATGAAAATTGTACGGTAATTATGATGACACATTTAAGCGAAGTAAAACTCGCTGTTCAAGCTATGAAACTCGGTGCACATGACTATTTTACAAAACCCTTTTCGCTTGAAGAAATGCTCAATGCCATTAAACAATTGGACAGCTATATAAAAGAAAAAGCACTTCTCAAGAATTCTAATGAGACGCCCAACCAAATTATCGGTGAATCCAGCGCAATTGCTGCGATCATAACGAAGCTCAAGAAGCTTTCTAAAGTCCAATTTAGGACTTGCGTTTTAATAAACGGTGAAAGTGGTACGGGTAAAGAGCTGGTCGCAAAACAAATTCATGCGATTTGTACGCCTGATAAGCCTTTTGTAGCCATTAATTGTGCTGCCATTCCAAAACATTTACAGGAAAGTGAGCTCTTTGGACATGAAAAAGGGGCCTTTTCTGATGCCAAAAATCAGCGCATTGGTCTGCTGGAGTACGCTGAAAATGGCGTTCTTTTCTTAGATGAGATCGGGGATATGGATATTGAGCTTCAAGCAAAATTATTGCGCGTTTTACAAGAAAAAAACTATCGTAGAATTGGTGGTAATTCTGAAATTGCCTTTAATGCCATGGTGGTCGCTGCAACAAACAAGGATTTATTGGCAGAAGTTGAAGCCAATAATTTTAGAAAAGACTTATTTTATCGATTAAATATCATCCCGATTAATGTGCCACCACTGAGAGACCGCAAGGAAGATATTCAGATCCTTATCGCTCATTTTATTCAGATGTACAATCAACTTTTAGGCAAAAACGTCCATGGTCTTTCAACAGACATGCTCGCATTATTTCATAAATACAGTTGGCCTGGTAATATCAGAGAACTTAAAAACATCATAGAGCGCCTTATGATTTTAAGTGATTCGGACGAATTGTCCATGGATGAACTCCCCTATGAACTCAGTGATGAGGATTCAAACGGGAAAGGACATCTCAGTCATTTAGAACTCGCTGAACACGAAGCCGTATTAAGAGCTTTATCCCAATACAATTGGAACATCACAAAAGCGGCTGAAGCACTTCAAATTTCAAGATTGACTCTTAGACGTAAAATAGACAAATACGGCATATCGAATCGATCATAAAAAATGAGTTGTTAGTGAAAAAAAAAATTAATGAACCTACTCAAGATAGATAAGCGGTAACAATATTATCAGTGCTGATAATATTGTTACCGCTTATTTTGTTTTCTAAAGAATACCTATATTGAAATTTCAACGTTTCTCGTCATGAAGTCATTGGCATCCATATTGCGTTATTAACTTGTGTAAAACTAATTTTAAAATAGGAGGCGTTTATGAAACAAGCATTAGAGGGATTAAAGATACTCGATATGACAAGAGTACTTGCTGGGCCCTATTGTACAATGGTTCTAGCCGATTTAGGCGCCGATGTCATCAAAATTGAATCCCCTAAAACAGGGGACGATTCAAGACAATTCGGACCCTATATACATGGCGAAAGTGCTTACTTCATGAGCATTAACAGAAATAAGAGAAGTATGACATTAGACCTTAAGAATCCAGAAGCTAAAACTATTTTTTTTGAACTCATTAAAACGGTTGATGTCGTCGTTGAAAATTTCAAGCCAGGAACAATGGAGAAATTGGGTTTTGGATATGATGTGCTTAAAGAAATCAACCCCAAATTGATCTATGCTGCAAGTTCAGGTTTTGGGCACACTGGTCCTTATAGCGCTCGTCCAGCATATGATGGTGTCGTGCAAGCTATGGGTGGCATCATGAGTATTACAGGAGAACTCGGTGGAAAACCGACTCGAGTCGGCCCATCCATCGGTGATATTACTGCTGGCTTATTTACAGCAATTGGCATACTTGCTGCCGTGAATCATCTCAATGCAACTGGTGAAGGTCAAAAAGTAGATGTAGCCATGCTTGACTGTCAAGTGGCGATTCTCGAAAATGCCCTTTCACGTTACTTTGCAACGGGCATATCACCAAAGCCCGCAGGCAATAAGCATGCGTCTATTGTGCCTTTTGAACCGTTTGAAACATCAGACGGCGAAATCATGATCGCTGTCGGGAATGATAACCTCTGGAAAAAATATTGTGCTGAGATTGGCCATGAGGAACTGATCCTCGATGAAAGATTCTGTACAAATCCTCAGAGAACTGCTAACTACAACGAATTGAGACCCATCCTTGGCACTATTATGAAATCAAAGTCTACAGATGAATGGTATGTCGATTTAACCAAAGCGGGCATCCCCTGTGGACCGATTAATAACATCGAGATGATCACAAAAGATGAACAAGTCAAGTTTAGAGATATGATCGTTGAAGTGGAGCACAAAGTTGCAGGCACAACACATATTCCTGGCATACCGATCAAAATGAGTAAGACACAAGGGTCTATAAATAAGGCTGCACCTGTACTCGGAGAAGACACATTTGAAATATTGAAAGAACTGTTAAATTATTCAGATGAAAAATTAGAGCAACTTAAAGCAAATCAAGTTTTTTAAAAGGAGGGGCAATATGGAGATTTATGGTTTAGGTATCGTTGCATTTTGTATGTACGTGGGTTCATTTATCGGCTACTTCATCGGTGAAGCGCTTGGCATTTCAGGTAATGTTGGTGGCGTTGGCTTTGCAATGCTAATACTCATTTTGTTAAGTAATTATGTGGAAGAAAAAAAAGGCGGTTGGTCCGAAAAAACCCAAAATGGGATCTATCTTTTAAGTGCACTCTATATCCCTATTGTTATTGCCATGGCAGGGATTCAAAATGTTGTAGCCGCATTTACTGGTGGTGCCATCGCTTTTGTAGCAGGGGCTGTTGCGACTATAGGTTCTATGTTTTTAGTGCCACTCATTGGCAAGTTGGGCTCAAAAGAATTCGAAAAATAAGGAGGGGCTATTATGATATTAGAAATCATTTCTACGTTATTTACAAAATTTCCTTTGGTAGGTGCTTTTGGGGCAGTTGCTTTGATTATGTTAGTTTCTTATTGGTTTGCTAACCTTATTGGTCAAAAGAGAATGGGTTCTGCAATTGCAATTGTTGTTGCATTACTTCTCGCTTTTATAGCGGGCAAAGTTACAGGGGGTTCAAAAGGCATTGCAGATATCACTTACTTTTCAGGATTTGCGTTATTAGGAGGCGCAATGTTTAGAGACTTTGCCATTATTTCTACGGCATTTGGTGCTAAACTTGAAAATCTTAAAAAAGCGGGGCTCCCTGGTGCCGTTGCACTTTTAGTAGGTGTTGCATTCTCCTTTATTGTAGGTTCAGTGATTGCATATGTAATGGGTTATCACGATCCTGTGGACGTTGCAACGATTGGCGCAGGAACGGTTACTTTTATTGTCGGTCCAGTTACAGGAACAGCTCTAGGTGCAAGTTCAGAAGTCATTGCACTCTCTATCGCTGCTGGCGTGGTTAAATCTGTTCTTACGATGATTATTACGCCTTTTATAGCGAAAGCAATCAAACTCGACAATCCAACCACAGCCATGGTTTACGGCGGTTTAATTGGAACGACAAGCGGCGTTGCTGGTGGTTTAGCGGCAACTGATCCTAAATTAGTTCCATACGGTGCAATGACGGCAACATTCTATACAGGCCTCGGCAGTTTGTTATGTCCGTCAGTTGGTTACATGTTCATAAAACTATTTTTGTAAAGTGCCCATATAAAATAATGTATATAAATATATTATAATGTATATAGATATGTTATATTGCACTTAGATATTTTATATTGTATATAAAAAGGTTATATTGCACTTGCTTTGACAATGGTACAATGCATATATAATGATTGATTCTTTAGAGTCAATCATTATTTTATGCACAAATAAAGCTAAAGGAGGTATTCATTTGAGTGAGAAGTTAGAACTGCTTAAAAAGAATAAAGAAAGATTAATGGCTGGCGGAGGTGCAAAGTCAATTCAGAAACAACATGATAACAACAAACTCACAGCAAGAGAGCGTATTCATTTGCTATTTGATGAAGGGACTTTTGTAGAAATGGATGCATTTGTTAAACACAGGTGCACCAATTTTGGTATGGAGCAAACGGAAGCGCCCACAGAAGGGGTCATTACAGGTTATGGCAAAGTGGATGGCAGATTGGTTTATGCTTATTCCCAAGATTTCACCATTATTGGAGGCTCACTTGGTGAAATGCATGCGGCAAAAATCTGTAAGGCAATGGATGGCGCATTAAAAGTAGGCGCACCAATCGTGGGGATTAACGATTCCGGTGGCGCTCGAATTCAAGAGGGTATCGATGCACTTAAGGGCTATGGTGATATTTTCTTTAGAAATACGTTGGCATCTGGTGTCATTCCACAAATCACAGCCATTATGGGCCCATGTGCTGGTGGTGCTGTCTATTCCCCAGCCATTACAGACTTTGTATTCATGGTGAATAAAACTTCTCAAATGTTTATCACTGGACCACAAGTGATCAAAACGGTTACAGGGGAAGATGTTACAGCAGAAGCACTTGGCGGCGCTATGACACATAACTCGGTCAGTGGCGTCTCTCAATTTATATCTGAAACAGACGAAGCCTGTATTACTGAAATTAGAAGATTGTTGAGCTTTTTACCTTCCAATAATATGGAAACCGCGCCTGTTTTTCAAACGGATACAGATCCAAATCAGATGGATGAAAGCTTAAACAGCATTATTCCAGACAGTCCTAACAAACCTTATGACATGTTCAACATTATTAAATCCTTGGTGGATCAAGAAGACTACATGGAATACTTGCCACATTATGCAAAGAATATCATCACTTGCCTCGCAAGAATTAACGGTCATTCTACTGGTATTATCGCAAATCAACCCAGTGTTCAAGCGGGCTGTCTCGACATCAATGCCTCTGATAAGGCAGCGCGTTTTATCAGAATGTGCGATGCCTTCAATATCCAGATTCTCACCATTGAAGACACTCCAGGTTTTCTGCCAGGCACAGGACAAGAATACGGTGGCATCATCAGACATGGCGCAAAAATGCTTTACGCTTACTCTGAAGCAACAGTGCCACTTGTCACTTTAATCACTCGTAAAGCCTATGGTGGTGCTTATATTGCAATGGGATCAAGACACTTAGGTGCTGACCTCGTCCTTGCATGGCCAACTGCTGAAATCGCAGTAATGGGTCCTCAAGGTGCTGCTAATATCATCTTTAGAGGCGAAATTAAAGATGCTAAAGATCCAGTGGCAACAAGAGCAAAAGTGATTCAGGATTATACAGATGAATTTGCAACACCTTATAAAGCAGCAGAAAGAGGTTTTGTAGATGATGTCATAGAACCATCAGCGACTAGACCAAGACTTGCAGATGCCTTCGATATGTTAGCGTCTAAAAGAGAAACGAGACCTGCTAAGAAACATGGCAATATTCCTTTATAAAAAAAAGAGGTGAAAAGATGCAAATTTTAGAGAATTTYAAGCATGCTGGAACCTTCGCAGAGATGACTTTAGGCGATAAAATGGTGGCAACGCTATATGTGAT
>NZ_BDHH01000014.1 GCF_001748365.1 Fusibacter sp. 3D3
CTTGTTGACGAAACTGGAGATCATATCAAAAATGTTAATCCAAAAATATATTCAAAAGAATTGGTAAATATAATCTTCACAGAATTTTATACAAGGATTGGAAGCATAGAATCTGAATTAGGTGTTACAAGAAAAACAGCATCTAATTATTTGAATGAGTTGGTAAACATAGGCATACTATCAGTTGAGCAAAGAGGAAAAGAGAAGATTTTTATCAATAAAAAGCTATTGAAACTTATTCAAAGCGTATAAACGTTTTGAACGATCTGCTAACACGCCGATTACCTAAATCACTCTGATGACACAGCCCTTGCGAGGCAAGGACAGCGCCACTTTTGCCCTAAGGGTCAAAAGGAGTGACTTCGGTAATCGCGGGAACGTTAGCAGAAATCCAACCAAGACAATTAAGAAAGGAGGTGAGAAACTTGGGGAATTTAATTAAATGTCCAACTTGTAAAAAAGAAATATCAGATGAAACAGAATATTGCCATAACTGTTATGAACCAATTAAAGAAAAAGAGAATCCTAATGATATACTTATAGCGTACATTTATAATGGAAAGACTTTAAACACACCATTATATCATGATGATATAAGTAAAATTGAGCATCTAAAGATGGCTGATAAAATCGAAGTATATGATGAAGAATACAAGCTGCAATATATTAGTGTATCAGCAAACGATAATGTTATTAATGTATATTTAGACAAATAAAGGAGGACGTTATGAAGTATAAAACTGGTGAAAAACCTGGTAAAGGAAGCTACACTTGTACTAATTGTTCTACAATAGTTAATCTTGATGATGATTCTGATAGATTGCCACCATGTCCTAAGTGTAATGGAGTTGAGTACACAAAATAATTTTATAGTGTCTAGATAAATATAATCTAGGCACTATAAAGTAATTTATTGGACATCTGCTAACACGTCAGTTACCGGAAATCACTCTGATGACACAGCCCTTGCGAAGCAAGGACAGCGCCACTTTTGCCCTAAGGGTCAAAAGGACTGACTTCGGTAACTGCGGGAACGTTATCACGAAACCGCACAAAGAAAGTTGAAAATTTAATATGAGCAAATAGATGATACTAAGACATACCGTATAATTGTCTAAAAATCATCACGATTATAAAAGAAAAAAGAAGTATTGGGTAAATGTGATCAGAGGAAAGATAACGGCGAGACCCTAAGGCGCCCCGCCATTAAAGCACGATGTATTTTAAAGACTAAGTGCATGCGGCATCGTATAACAGAGGATTCTCAAAATGCCTTTATTGGCATGCCTCATGCAAGCCTGAGGCAAGAGTCACGCCAATTCTCAGCTAATCGCTTGTCACCGTTYTTGTGAACTTGGATCAARAACGTCGCCAAGCGAACGCCGAGACCAAGGCACTTCGAGAATCCCCGAGACGTTATCACGAAACCGCACAAAGAAAGTTGAAAATTTAATATGAGCAAATAGATGATACTAAGACATACTGTATAACTGTCTAAAAATCATCACGATTATAAAAGAAAAAAGAAGTATTGGGTAAATGTGATCAGAGGAAAGATAACGGCGAGACCCTAAGGTGCCCCGCCGTTAAAGCGCGATGTATTTTAAAGACTAAGTGCATGCGGCATCGTATAACAGAGGATTCTCAAAATGCCTTTATTGGCATGCCTCATGCAAGCCTGAGGCAAGAGTCACGCCAATTCTCAGCTAATCGCTTGTCACCGTTCTTGTGAACTTGGATCAAGAACGTCGCCAAGCGAACGCCGAGACCAAGGCACTTCGAGAATCCCCGAGACGTTAGCTGAAAAAGCAGTCAAAAAATCAGGAGAAAATTATGGAGAAGTATTCATCGGTTAAAAGTAGAACTTACGAAATAATTGAAAAAGCACAAAAAGGTGACAAAGCGATCAAATACTTTGATTCTATAACTTTACTTCTAATTATTTCAAACACAATTTCAATAGTTCTAGAATCATTTAACTCAATTTATTCCTTGTACTATTATCAATTTCGTACTTTTGAAATAATCTCGGTAGTTATATTTACAATCGAATATGCTTTAAGAATTTGGACAGCAGATTTGCGATATCCTTCTTCAAAAACTAAAKTTGGAGCAATATTCAAATACATGCATTCAACGATGGCCATGATCGATCTATTTGAGATATTACCATTCTATTTACCAATGTTAATAAAAGTGGATTTAAGATTTTTAAGAATGTTTAGAATTTCTAGATTACTAAGAATCTTAAAAATCAATAGATATACAATAGCATTGGGCTTAATACCTGGGGCAGTAAATGAATAGAAAGATGAGCTATTAGCCACCGTATTTGTTATGGGTTTTATGATAATGATTTCATCAACAATGATGTATTATTTTGAATCAGAGGTTCAACCAGATTCATTTCCGAAGAAAGTTGCATCATTTTGGTGGTGAATTGCAACGCTTACTACGGTAGGATATGGTGATATTTATCCAATAACAGCAATGGGCAAATTATTTGCAAGTATAATTGCAATATTAGGTATTGGACTAGTAGCATTACCTACGGGAATTATTAGCTCTGGGTTTATAGAATTGATTACTAAAAAAGACATTGAAAAGACAACTATTATTTGTCCACATTGTGGAGAATCAATTGAGCATGATCTGTAAAACGACTGCTTCAACAGCTAACACGTCGATTACCGGAAATTCATCTGATGTCATAGCCCTTGCGAGGCAAGGACTACGCCACTTTTCCCCTAAGGGTGAAAAGGATGAACTTCGGTAATCGCGGGAACGTTAGCCGCCATCGCACGAACACATTAGGAAGTATAATCAAAACAGACGAATATATTTGATCAAAGTATGCCATATTCAAACTGTTATAACTCATTTTGAAAAGATCAGAAAAGACGGTTTGGTCCATTGTGATYAAGGGCAAGATAATGGTGTGACTCTAAGGCGCCCCACCATTAATGCACGATACCAAATTGAGACTAAGAGCATGCGACAGCGTCTAACACGTCTATTTCCAAAATCACCTATCGTCACAATCGTTGCGAAAGGAAGCAACGATCGCGCCAATTCTCACTGTGCGCTTGTCATCATTCTTGCAAAAGAGACTTATTTTTTTTAGGGCAAGAATGTCGCCAAGCGCCCAGCGAGAACGGTGACTTCGGAAATAGCGGAAACGTTAGACGCAATCGCACGAACACATTAGGAAGTATAATCAAAACAAATGAATATATTTATAATGGCGTGCCATATTCAAGCTGTTAAAACTAATATTGAAAAGATCAGAAAAGACGGTTTGGTCCATTGTGATTAAAGGAAAGATAATGGTGTGACTCTAAGGCGCCCCACCATTAATGCACGATACCAAATTGAGACTAAGAGCATGCGACAACGTCTAACACGCCTATTTCCAAAATCACCTATCGTCACAATCGTTGCGAAAGGGAAGCAACGATTGCGCCAATTCTCACTGTGCGCTTGTCATCATTCTTGCAAAAGTGACTTATTTTTTTAGGGCAAGAATGTCGCCAAGCGCCCAGCGAGAACGGTGACTTCGGAAATAGCGGGAACGTTATCACGAAACCGCACAAAGAAAGTTGAAAATTTAATATGATCAAATAGATGATACTAAGACATACCGTATAATTGTCTAAAAATCATCACGATTATAAAAGAAAAAAGAAGTATTGGGTAAATGTGATCAGAGGAAAGATAAYGGCGAGACCCTAAGGTGCCCCGCCRTTAAAGCACGATGTATTTTAAAGACTAAGTGCATGCGGCATCGTATAACAGAGGATTCTCAAAATGCCTTTATTGGCATGCCTCATGCAAGCCTGAGGCAAGAGTCACGCCAATTCTCAGCTAATCGCTTGTCACCGTTTTTGTGAACTTGGATCAAAAACGTCGCCAAGCGAACGCCGAGACCAAGGCACTTCGAGAATCCCCGAGACGTTATTCTGAAACCCTGTAGGCTTTATGACCGTCGTCCATGACGGTCACGAAGATTAAAAGATAAGGCATTGTCAGATGATGATCTTGGTATTTGACAAACGAAAATAATTGTTCATGAGGATTGAAACCTTCAAATAGGTGTTTGTGATATAAATTGGATAACGAATAAATATGAGTAAATCTTCAGTAGGGACCAAAATTAGAATAACGCAAAATGAAGCATGACGATTGTCCAAAACGAGAATTGAAGCGATTTTTGTAGTGTTTAATGGAAGACGATGTTGGTGAATTGTGGTCATTATATTCCGATAGAAAAACCGTGAGAATTTTTAAACTTTGCCATTGTACAGAAAGTAAGAAAAGATTTGCATTATGCTCTTGAGGCGTCAAAAGGCATTCAAAATAGAGAGGCTTAAATATATACTAGGAATGCCTACAATCAATTAATAACCATTGCCACTGCGCCGTAATAAATAAAGAAAAGCAGATAAAAGATAAAAAATCGGGTTAATAAGATCAAATTTACAAACGAATTCAGTTGAAAAAAGATATAATAAAAGAAGTTATAAAATTGATTTACATAATGGGAGCATCAGAAGAAGCCAAGATTATAAAGAAACTAGAATTGTACAAGAGCTTCCCGCACGTCCTGTGCTCCAGCTCGCCTACAGGGCAACAGATAACAGACTATTCCCGCCATCTCTTATTGTCACGGAGGTTGCGAACCTGAGGCAAACTCAGCGCCAATTCGCATTGATCGCTTGTCACTATTCTTGCAAAAGAGACTTATTTTTTTAGGGCAAGAATATCGCCAAGCGATCAATGCGAACAGAGACAGCGGGAACAGCCGAAACGTTATCGAAAATTGGATTTAAAAAATGAAGAAAGAAGGAGAATTATAGTGTCTAAAAATAAATTCACAATGACAAGACTTGGTCACCAGTATAAAACTAAAAACCGAAATAAAAACTACATACTCGAATTAATACTGCTAATGTTACTAATTGTGTTAATTTTTGATAGCTACAAAGGATTTGATAATTATATTAGAGAGATTTTACAAATAAAAAGTTATAGTTCCGAGAATATTTCTACATGGATAAGCTCATTGAGTTCATATTGGGGTGGAATTCTAGGAGGACTCGTATCTGGTATAATATCCTTTTTTGGAATATTGATTACAATTAGATATTATAGAAGCAATGATGTTATAAATAAAATTCTAGAAAACCAACCGTTTTTGAATTTGAAAGTTGTTTCGGTTTTAAATTCAAACGATAATAATCTATTAAAAAATGATTATTTGTGTGAATTGGGAATAGGTAAACATTCTGTAGATGTATTGATTGAAATTGAGAATATAGGTAAGAATTTTGCAAGAACTTTAGTTTATCATAATGGCAATAATATTGGTGGTTTTGCATTTAATCATGTTATAAATTCGGGTATGAAACTTGATAGAACAGTATATATTAAAGTCAATTTTAATGATTTTAATGAAATAAAAAATTTTCAATTGCAATATTTCGATTGTTTTATGACTGAGTATATTCAGAATTTCACATTCAATATTAAAAACCAAAAAGAGAAACTATCAATAGAATGTGATTATCCTATTGAAATTGATAGAGTGTTAAAATAGACAATATCTAGTCACAAAAATCCAACTATCCGATAACATAAAGTAATGTTTCTAAATCACACAAAAAAATAAGCCTCAAGGAGGCATAAAATGTGATTTAGGAACATTGTGTTGGGCGAAGCCGCGTCACCATTATCTTTGGGTATCCAATGATCTGCTCTTTAGGTTTTTTAGAACAGATTTTGAATAAACGCCTTACAAAAGGTAAAAATGAGATTGTGAATCCATAGAAAAATTGATACAATGACATAGATTCCCCCTCCCCATGAAAGTACATTCAATCATTTGGACGTGTAAGAATCTATTAAGTTTCAAAAGCTTAACCTGCACCAATATGTGGTGTAGCCTCTTGCATGACAGTATCACAATTAGAAGGTTCTAAAGGGCATTTTGAACACCTAGAAAAATCAAGGCGCATAAATTTGACTAGAAACTCAAGTGCAGTATAATCACTGGATTTTTTAGAAGGAATAATCTTCATAATGCGCTGGCAGTGAGCAAGCTTTGTGGGCCTGTTTCTAGCAGCGAGAATGCCATAATGTCTAATTTTCACAAAGCCAGAAGGCAGTACATGCATTAAAAACCGGCGTATGAATTCTGTGCCAGTAAGTGTCATTTGTTTGGTTTTTCCGGAGTCTTTATTGTCTTTATATCTAAAAGTGACGTGATCATCAGTGACTTTGAGGATGCGGTGATTGGAAATGGCCACACGATGAGTATACTGCCATAAGTAGTTAACCACGTGAGTAGGTGAGTCAAAGTTTTCTTTGGTGTAAACTACAAAAGCTTGATTGGCAAAGAAAATTGGATTGAGTTCTTCAGGGACAGTAAAAACCACATGGAAGTAGTGGACATTTAAAAGTTCAGAGTTGCGATCAACACGCCATTTTTCTCTTTTGAAAGACTGACAAAGTGGGCAATGACGATTACGACAAGAATTATAAGCAATAGAAGTTTCACCACAATTTGTGCAAACATTATGATGTCCCCCCAGTTTAGAAGTACGACAAGCCATGAGAGCATTCATGACTTTATATTGATCATATGAGGGATTGTGGGTTTGACAATAGTCCTCAAAGAAACGCACAAAAATATCTTGGAGATTAGGCATTAAAAACCTCCAAACTATCAAACGGACTAATGGCTTTAGTCACGTCAGCGGTAGTTAAATGAAGGTAGACAGTGGTCGTTGAAAGCTTAGAATGACCAAGCAGTTTTTGAATAACGACAACATTGGTTCCGGCAAGAAGCAGATGTGTCGCAAAGCTGTGTCTTAAACTGTGAATCGTGGCTTCTTTAGGAAATCCTAAGAGATCACACTTGGTCCTAAACACCATTTGAATGGTCCGCGTCGTCAATGGTTTGCCTTTTGAGAAGCTTTGAAAAAGGTAATCTTTAGGGTGATATTGCTTGTAGTAAATTCTTAAAAGATCAAGAGCACTTTTCGAAAGAAGCGTGTAGCGTTCTTTGAGTCCTTTGCCATCTCTGACGCGAATGCGCATCGTATCTGAATGAATATCAGAGACTTTAAGGTTCATAAGTTCCCCAACGCGCAAACCCGAAGAGTAACAGACTACAAGCATGGTTTTATGCTTAAGATTTGTGACAGAGTCAAAAAGTGCGTGAATCTGTGTGGGTGTTAAAGCAATTGGAAGCTTAGACGGTTGTTTTACCCTAGGAATATCGACCATATTCCATTCACGACCAAGAGTAGTTTCGAAGAAGAATTTAATGGCACTGTAGTTTGAATTTACATAAGATCGACTGAGCTTTCTACTGGTAATTGCATCATGTAAAAATTCGCGAACATGATCATAGGTGAGATTCTCAGGTGGCAAGTTGTGAAATTTCGAAATCTTCTTAACCCCTTTGAGATAGACAGTGACAGTCTTTGGACTGAAACCTCTGAGTTCCATATCCATTTGCATTTTAGATAATAATTTAGACATAAAAAATAGCTCCTTTTCTTTTAGATTCAGAATAAGAATATCTAAAGAAAGCACTATATGTCTAGGGCAAAAAGATTTAAAAAGTCACCGCGGTAGCGGTTTCGTCCAACACGTCAATTACCGGAAATTCATCTGATGTCACAGCCCTTGCGAGGCAAGGTCTGCGCCACTTTTCCCCTAAGGGTGAAAAGGATGAACTTCGGTAATTGCGGGAACGTTAGGCGCCATTCACAAAACAAGAAAAGGAGCAAATATGAAGATACTTCAACTCTCAGATATCCACATTGATTCAACTACAGATATTGAAACCGTAAAAACGAAATTGACAAAAATGAAGGAATCCATATTAAGTAGACTGGTGCCTGGTGAGGAGCTACTAATCTGTATCTGCGGCGATATCATAGATAAAGGCGATTCTACACTATTCGAAACGGCATGCATAATATTTGATTATATGAAAAACGATCTATTCTCAACCATAGCCGTCAAATTTGAATTTGTTCCAGGGAATCACGATTTATGCAATAATGAGTTCGCTGATTTTGACAATTTCACAAAAAGATACACCGAAGTTCAATATGAGTACAATGACAAAGTAAACAGCCATTTAAGAGCCTTTAATGGTATAGATGTCCTTCTTTCAAACTCAACGTTCCATAAAAACACTAAAATCGGAATGCTTGATATTCAGGGACTTAGAAAGCTGCCAAGTGAAAATCCAACAATTCTTGTCGTCCATCATACATTACTTAGCGAGAATGATGGTGATACTTCAGCAATAAGAAATGCATATAAGCTGATGGAATGGGCTGAAAATAATAACATTATTGCAATTATGCATGGTCATACCCATGGATATAAGAACATCCTTATTGGTGAAACCTGCAGAGTCATTGGAGTAGGACCATTTCTAAAAGAAGTTCCTGATATCAACAAGCAATTCAATTTCATTGAAACCTCGGAGGGCCGTATAGATAAAGTGACCAACTATCGTTACAGCGCTGACCTTGATATGTTTACCAGGCATGATGTATTTATCGGAGAGAGATGCAATACTTTTACGAGTTCGTCGGTAAAGGATTTGTATGATACTATAGTCCGAGAAACCAAGCACTATAAGTCAATTTACAATCTCAAGGTTACCCTAAGTTCCGAATTTAATAGTTTTGAAAAAGAAATACAAACATACTTTTCTGATATAATCCCTGTCGCTTGTGATTGGCAAAGTCAATCAGTTCCGGAAAGTCTTTATTATAACCACGGAAAGTATATGCAAAGTGAATCAATCTGGGGCATGGACTATATTATTCAGGAGCTGATGAATAAATCAACTAGCAGTAGAGCAATCATACCACTAATAGATTTCAACATGGTTGCCAATAGCAAAGATCGATTTTTGCCCTCGCTTGATATCATTCAGTTCGGATTTGCTGATGATCAAAGAAGCGAATTATTCCTTACTTTGTATTTGAGAGCATTGGAAGTAAAACATTTTTTGAAAATTAATATCTGTGAAGCTTATATAATGGCTCAACAGTTAAAAGATAAAATTAGATCAATTCAAAGAATCAATTTGACAATTGTGGCGTACAAGGCTCAATACAAAGAAAATTATGGCTGTTTCAGAAAAGCCCAAATTGATTCTGTCACTGAATCGGATTTAACTATGAGTATTATTGAAAAGGATTTTAAGGCTGTTATTGATATGCTAGAAGAAAAAATCGATTTGTCAGAAACCGTAATTCAAGATCATGGTCTTGAGAATTTGAATAAAGCTTTATTAGCAGTTTCAAATAAGGGGAAGTGCTCACGAGAACTTTACAGTAAAACAGAAATAATATTAAAAAAGCTGGGCGAGTTAAAAGTTGAAAGAGAAAAAACATCGGATTATAATGCCATCGAAAAAATCGAACATGATGTAACCACAGCGATAAGAAATCTAATAAATGAGTTCGAAAAAGAGAGAGGTCAATGATATGGGTATAAAAGATATAGTTTCAATACAGAAGAATTTCGACAGAATGCATAAATCAAATTTCAGTTGGAACGAAATAATCACAGATGAAAACCCTGAAATGCTACAGTTTTTGGTGGTTTGCTTAGCCGGAGAATTCGGAGAAACTGCAAATATCATAAAAAAAGTAATCCGTGGAGACTTTAAACTAAGTGAAGTAAAAAGCCAGTTATCAGAAGAAATTATTGACATATTCATCTACGTCATTAAACTTGCATATCAATTAAATATTGATATTGAAAATGAATTTCTGGCTAAACATAGAAAAAATACAGAACGATTTAAAAAATATGAAATGGGGCTAGATAATGAATAAATACTATGAATTGCAAGTAGAAAGTGAGCACAGATGCATACTGAATTGCAAGCATTGCTCATCCGCCTCAATGAGAGAGTCAGGGCAAATAGGATTTTCTGATAGTAGCCTTCTCGATTTTCTGAAAATTTTCCCCAACGGTGCTCATGCATATCTCACAGGAGGAGAGCCGTTGTTAAGGCCTGATTTCATCCAGTTTATAGACCGCATAAAAAGTGTGAACCAGAATATCACAATTGGAATATTTTCTTCAGGCGTTGTCAGCAATGAAGGTGGGTTTGGCCCTGTGGGAATTGAACGAGCACATGAAATAAGAGTTCACGGGATTTCAGATGCATATATTTCCATATACCATGAGAATCCAGTTCTACACGATTATATTACGAATGCACCTGGTTCACATGCAGCCACGATTAATACTATACAGAATTTTCTGTTGGCAGGAATTTCTGTACGAATCCACCTTGTTATCAATCGATACAACATTGATAACCTATTGAGTACCATCGAAGAAATTGAAAAACTTGGAGTAGAGGAAATTCGACTGTTGAGAATGGTTAGAACGGGGAACGCAAGCGAAAATTGGAACGAAATTGGAGTTCCATATAAAAAGCAAAATGAAGTTTTGCTAAATATCATTGATAAAATGCATTTGAGCAAACCTAACATTACAATATCAGGTTTTCCAGAGCATTATCCGTGCCGACCCCACAAGAGCGCTATTGGTTGCCAAGCAGGAATCAAAATTCTTTACTTAACTTACAGCGGTGAAGTGTACCCATGTGCTTGCACAAAACCCTTGAAACATTTCATGATTGGAACACTGTCCAACATTAATGACATTAAAACCTATATTGATAATAATGAACATCCTTTATATATAGAAAAATGCATGAATCCTATTGTAGTCGATAATATTTGAAAAATACAATGAACAGCGCCTAACACAGCACTCCCAAAATGAGCTGTTGTCACGCCCCTTGCGAAAGAGCTGCAAGGGATCGTGCCAATCTGCTGACGCAGACACGCTCACTTCAGACATGCTCTGAACGTTATAGGCAAGTTCGATATTGAACATTATCATTTCAAACACATCAAATATGATGTATAATGTAAATAAGACAAATAAAAGGCAGATATTATGAAAGTACATACATACCATACAAATGGTGGAAAAGACTTAATAAGAGAATATTTAGATAATCTACCAAAGAGAGAAAGCGTTGAAGGCTATTTCATAATAGAATCATTAGAAGCAGAAGGGCTCTCTTTTTTAGAAAATCTGAACACAAGACAATTGGAAAGAAAATTATGGGAAATAAAGTATCCAAGACATAATCGTATTTTTTATRTATTAGTGGATGATGCCAATATATATTTTTTACATGCTTGTAAAAAACAAAAGGGYAAAGCTGAAAAGTTTGAACTGGAAAAAGCTAAAAATAGGATGAGAGAAATTGAATAGGAGGTACAAAAAATGCCATTCAAAAAAATTGATGTAAAAAGCACAGTGAATGAATTGAGAAAAGATAATGAGTTCAATGAAATATATTTGGAAATAGAAAAAGAATATGAATTAATTCGACAAGTAGTAGATACAAGAAAGCAGATTGGAATGACTCAAAAGAATTTAGCTGATAAAGTAGGTATTTCCCAGCAAGAAATATCAAGATTTGAGAGAGAAAAACATATTCCGAAACTTTCTAATTTTATAAGGATTTTAGATGCGCTAGGTTTAGAAATGAAGATTGAAAAGAAAGATAGAATATCTCAATAATCAGCAATAAGTAATCGAACCAACCTATAACACGTCAGTTACCAAAATCACTCTGATGACACAGCCCTTGCGAAGCAAGGACTCAGCCACTTTTGCCCTAAGGGTCAAAAGGATGAACTTCGGTAAGTGCGGGAACGTTAGATGCAATTTTCATGACATGGACATAATTCTACGAAAAAAAGAAACTCAGCATAAGCAAAGTTTCAAATTAAGTCAATTTTAATTTTTTTACCAAGAGCAGAGGCAACTTTTTCAAGAAATTCTAACGAAGGATTATAGTTCCCACTTTCAAATCTTGAAATATTAGATTGCTTAGTTCCAGTCAATTTAGCTAAATCATTTTGAGTCATTTTTAAATCTAATCGAGCTTGAATAAATTCAGAAATCAGCTGATATTCCAATTCATTTTTTTCAAGTTCTTCGACAAGTTTTGGATTTTTCAATAATTCTTGTTTTGCATCATTCCATTTCATAATTTTCCACTCCTTTCGAGATAGTCATTCATATTGGAGATCGCTTTATCAAGATCACGGGAAGGTGTCTTGTTAGATTTTTTAACAAAACCATGTAAGAGGACAAAAGTATTATCAATATATGCGAAGTAGAAGATTCTTGAAATATCAGAACCTGATTTAATCCGTAATTCCCATAGTTTCTTATACTTGTCTCCTTCAAGCTTTGACGTATGTGGAAAACTAAGATTAGTTCCGAATGATTCAAGTAAGTCAATTTCACGATATACTTTTGATTGATGTTTTTCTGGTAAGGACTGAATAAATTTTAAAACAGGCGTTTTACCAGAAGCATCTTGATATAATTCAATATTCCATTTCATAGTTATATTATATCATAAATGATATTAAAAAGGAATTTATTACTTACAAAGTGAACATGAAAACAACATCTAACACGTCAATTACCGGATATTCATCTGATGTCACCGTCCTTGCGAGGCAAGGCCAGCGCCACTTTTCCCCTAAGGGTGAAAAGGATGAACATCGGTAATTGCGGAAACGTTATACGCAATAACTCTAATAGTTTCGGCACGTCCTGTGCCGAAATAAAAAAAATCAGAGGAACAATTTTATAAACAACCTCGGATAACGGTATGGAGAAAATAATGACATGAAAAGTGATATTGTAATTACAAAAGGAAGTAAAATATGTTATGGATTATCTCTAATCTTAGCAATTGTAGTTGCTATTACGGGAGATTATTATATTTATTTTTTTGAAATACTTTGTCTTGCGTCATTATTGGGAATTATATCATCCTGGATGAAAGAAAAAAAATGGGGGAAAATAATAGTTCATGGCGGTATATTTTTACTTTCAGGAATTGTCATTTGGTTTATTTTAGTGACTGGGATTGTGGCGACAGTTATATATTATTAATACAGATTGTAAAAGTAAAAAATTAGATCGTTCAACAAACGTCCTGTTTGTTTCTATAAGCGAATCGTGAGTTACAGCGTATAACATAAAGTAATGTTTCTAAATCACACAAAAAAATAAGCCTCAAGGAGGCATAAAATGTGATTTAGGAACATTGTGCCTAGCGCAGCCGCGTCACCATTATCTTTGGGTATCCAATGATCTGCTCTTTAGGTTTTTTAGAACAGATTTTGAATAAACGCCTTACAAAAGGTAAAAATGAGATTGTGAATCGATGGAAAAATTGATACAATGACATAGATTCCCCCTCCCCATGAAAGTACATTCAATCATTTGGACGTGTAAGAATCTATTAAGTTTCAAAAGCTTAACCTGCACCAATATGTGGTGTAGCCTCTTGCATGACAGTATCACAATTAGAAGGTTCTAAAGGGCATTTTGAACACCTAGAAAAATCAAGGCGCATAAATTTGACTATATAAGTTGAATTAAATTTTAATAATTTACAATTGGACACATAACCGATCTATAATAATATGTGGATGTTTTGCAATTTCTGTTAGAAAAGCAGAGACATTCTTTCTAATCTCATATGTCTTGTTATAAAAAACATTGTTGATGACTTTTTCTTTAAGCCAACCCCAGAGACCTTCTATCAAGTTTAGATTTGGACTATATGGAGGTAGATACATTAACTCAAGTCGATGGAAATTTTCTAAAAGAAAAGGCTGAAGTAACTTGGCGTGGTGTATCCTTGCATTATCAAGAACCATAACAATTTTACCAGAATACCGTTCAAGTACATTGTTCAGAAAACCAAGAAATATTTGTGCATCGTATGTTTCGTGCTCTTCACAATAGATATCTCCACCCTCATAATCTAAACAGCCCACTAGTTTTACGCCACGATGCTTTCCATACGTCTTGATGATTTTTTGTTTGCCGCGTTCAAACCATGTAGCTCCGATCGCTTGGTAATCTCGAATCATAGATTCATCCTCGAATAGTATGTGTTGGATTTCACCGTTTATCAATTTTTTTTAACATCAATAAATGCCTTGCGAAATTGCTCTTGCTTTAGGGGATCAGCTTTAGCTAACGTGTACGTAGGACGTGTGAATGATAAATTCAGTCTAGACAATATCAACGTGATACCTTTGATGCTGTATTGAACTTTGAATTCTCTCAAAATATATTCTGCTACAATTCCAGCTGTCCAATTGAAATTAGCTACAAAACCAACATCGGCGGGGGTTTTGTTTARAATGAGGTCTTTTATTGTAGCCTCTTGCTCTTCGGTTAACCGACTTGGTCTCCCTTTGCGTGRAGCATCTGGGATTGAACTAAGCCCTATGCTACGATACTTTGTATATAATCTTGAAATCGTAACAGGAGTCAACTGTGTTATTTCAGCGATTTCTCCGACCTCTTTTCCTGTTCCGTATAAATAGATAGCTTAAATTCGACGATATTCACGTTTGATTTTTGATGACCTCATTGCTTCTAAAAGTTCTTTTATTTGTTCTTGAGTTAGTGGCTTGCGTTTATTCATGGGGTTCATCCTCACATAGTAGTTTTGGTTATGATATATATCGGATGATTTTTATAAAATTTTAATTCGATTTATATATCAACCAAAATGAAAAATCATGTGAGACTTATAAAAACATTGGACTTAAAGGGAAATCTTCTTGTGATCCTCACCAATAATTTTGATAAGAAAGCAGAAGAAATAGCTGATATTTATAGGTTGCGCTGGAAAATCGAATTGTTTTTCAAATGGATAAAACAGCATTGTCGAATAAAAGTGTTCTATGGGAAAAGTGCCAACGCTGTGGAAAACCAAATATTTATTGCACTTATTACCTACTGTCTTTTGATTCTGGCGAAACTTAAAGAAGGCTATAATGGCTCATTACTGACGTTTGTAAGAATACTGAAAGCCTGTATTTTCAATCCGTTTGGAGACTTCTTAGCTGAATTAAGAAAACGGCCATCAAAGACTTCAAAGGGCAGGCGAAAAAATAACTATATACAAGAATTTGATAGAATCTGCGAATATTTCGAAAAAATTGAACTGGAAAACGATATACACTAATTTAATCCAATAGTAAAATGTCACTTTATGAAAAAATTTGAGCAAGAACTATTTTAGCTTAGCTGCTATTTTTTTTCATTTGCAGTGGCAATAAGGTTATAATCATATGATACTTCACACATTGGAAAGGTAGATCGAAATGTCATTTAAATCAAATCAAACACAACAGTTAACTTTAGAAGATCATTTTTTAGCATCAAGTTCACGTACACAGAAGTTTGTTCTTAATTCATGGGCTAAAGGATTTTCAGAGATTGTATTTCCGGCAATTAATGAAGATCGCTTTGCAATTTTATATAGTGATACACCCTCAGGACGACCCAATACACCTGTAAATGCTGTTATTGGATCGCTTATTCTAAAAGAACTTTTTGGTTTGACAGATGATGATCTATTAGCCAGTATCCTTTGTGATGTGCGCTTTCAGTTTGCACTGCATACCACAAGTTTTGAAGAACAACCCTTTAGTGATCGCACTTTCAGCCGCTTTAGAGAAAGGTTATATGACTATGAAATGGAGACAGGCATAGACTTGCTTCAAGAAGAAATGATCTCTCTTGCCGATYATTTCGTAAAATATTTAGGTATGGAGACGACACTTAAGCGTATGGATAGCCTCATGATATCATCAAGTGYTAAGAAAATGTCTCGTCTGGAAATTGTTTATACTTGTGTTTTCAACATGGTTAAACTGATTCATCAAACAGGAGARATTCAATATATAAAATCTCTTGAGCATTATTTGGATGCTGAAGATMGCAACACCATGATTTATCACAGAAAAAGTGAAGAACAATCAAGTCGGTTGCAACAAGTTATTGATGATGCGAATCACTTAATWGCGATTCTACCACARGCTTATTCRGAATTTAAAGCGTATCAACTTTTAAAACGTGTGCTTGAAGAACAGAGCACTTTAGATGAAAAAGGTTCATGTATCCCCAAACATAAAACAAAGATCACACCCTCAAGTTTACAAAATCCATCTGATCCAGATGCAACTTATCGTACCAAAGCAGGAAAAAGTCATAAGGGCTATGTTGGAAATGTAGTTGAGACATTTGATAAAAAAGGGTCCATTATTACAGCTTTTGATTATGCAACCAACAGCCACAGTCAGTTTTGTAAGGAAACCATTGAAAAACTTGGACCACAAGCTGAACCGATTACTTTATTAGCTGATGGCGCTTATGCTAGTATTGAGAACACAGAGCTTGCCACAGAAAATAATATAGAACTYATTACAACCGCCTTACTTGGAAAAGCACCTGATGTTGTACAATCAAAATTTGAAATTGATGTTGAAAACAAAGAAGTACTCAAATGTCCCATTGGTCAAACCCCATATAAAACAAGATATTATGAAAGTACCGAGCAGTTCCGTGTGYCGTTTAACAAAGCAGCATGTCTAAATTGTCCACTTAAAGAGCATTGTGGTATTAAAATGCAAAAGAAATCAGCKGTTGTAATGATTTCTGAAAAAATGATAAAGCGAGCAACTTATCTGGAAAAAATTTCAGCAGAAGATTATCGCGAATTATCTAAGAAAAGAAATGGTGTTGAGGGAATTCCATCCATTTTAAGACGTCGATATAATGTGGACCGGATTCCGGTTCGTGGTTTACTGCGCTCAAAAATGTGGTTTACTTTCAAAATAGGTGCCATAAATGTGAAGAGTGTTCTAAAAGCAGCACTTATCTTTCAAATTTTGACGTGCTTTTTCGTGAAAACGCGTTTAAAATTAACCCATTTTTATAACCCTTGAGGAGATGTCCCCCACTTCTCTAAGTGGGGGTTCATATTCCTAATTCAGTGGGAGTCCAAACGGCCACTGAATGCAATCCGATAGGATTGTGCAAGTGTTACGAAGGTAGTGAAGCGGACTGAGTATACGCTTTGATTTGTCTTTTTAATTTTGAATTTGTGAGTTGAAAAAGTGGATTATTGGCACCTTAATCAATATTGTCATCGCTTGCTCTATTTTAGAGTGACATTGGAATCAAAATAAGGTAAATCCATAAAAGCATCATGTAGTAGACAGGTGCTTAACCTTTTGACTTTTGATATTCTAATCGTGTATAATAAAAAAAAAGAATGGGAAGAAAGCATATGTTGATATCAGAACTGAAAGAAATGATAAAAGCGTATAATGAAGCGGAATTGAGACTCATTATTGCAGAAATGTACAAGTCGATGCCTAAAAAGTTGCGCGAAGAGAAGGCGATTGATACACTGCTTCAAAATTCAGAAAAATATACGAAAAGTAGTAAAATAAAGGACTCTAAAAATGAAAAAGTAGATGTTTATGCTTTAAAACCACAAATTGAACAGTTTGTGGAGTATGCGTATAAGCAATACTATTTTGCGCCCAATAGCATGGTTCATAAGAAAGATCGCCCTAAATGGAGATTTGTAGTAAAGGGGTATATAAAGGATTTGCAAAGGATTTCTATTTATGGGGATGAGGGTGATGTTTCAACTGAGTTGCTTTTTAAATTGTATGAGATGTTAAGTTATGCTTGTGGCTACTATCTTTTTAATACAGAAAATCCTTTTCGATCCATTGGAATGGATCAAACAGAATTACTGTATACAGTAATTGCAAGGCGGTTTGGTAGCGGAATAAATCAAGAAAAAGTAAAAGCAGTTCTTGAGTTGGTGATCAACAGCAACGTTGACAGGGAAACGGTATCTTCTTCACTGATATCCGTTTTAATTCAGAATTTAAAATCATCAGAATCAAAAGAAATGGCAATTGGACAAAGTAAGTTGCTCATGAAAGGATTTATGAACACTAATCAGACTGTGTTGAAAATGAAACCTTCGACGCGATATTCTGCTTATGAACGCAAAGAAAAAATAAATAGGTTAGTTGAGATCGTGTTCAGACTTAATATTGAATTGAGTGAATACGATGAGGCAATCCAATTTTATAACAAATATTACAGCGAATTAGATGCTGAAATCACTTTGTATATCTTATTGAAATGGCTTGAGGCATATGAATTAAAAGCTTTATGGCTGAGGGAATATGATAAAGCACAGAAAAGTGGTATAAAACCCAGAACATATTTAAGCAGTGTATATGAATATGTAAAGGAAAATGAGTGTTTTCCAGAGCGTTCGGCTAATAAAATATAAGCAATGAAGAATACCTACAAATCAATTCTATAGGATATTTTTTAGGATCATATTTTCCAGAAGGTGAGGCCTGTGATTGGACTGAAGATAGTGATTTATCACAAAATCAATTTGCAGTATACGATATAACCCTTGAGGAGATGTCCCCCACTTCTCTAAGTGGGGGTTCATATTCCTAATTCAGTGGGAGTCCAAACGACCACTGAATGCAATCCGATAGGATTGTGCAAGTGTTACGAAGGTAGTGAAGCGGACTGAGTATACGCTTTGATATTTTTAGATTGATTAATATTTATAGGAGTTTCTAATAAAATCGTATAGTAAAAGAGGCTAAGAATGAGTAAATTACAGTGCTCATAAATTTAGTCTTTTTTTACTATAATACTGGGAATCGCTCGGTGAAACGTATATAATATAAGAAAAGTTTATAAGGCGTATGAATATGAACTCTGAAATCATAATGTATCAGACTGAAGATTGTTTAACAAAAATAGAAACTACTTTTGAAAATGATTCAGTTTGGCTGTCCATTGACCAAATGGCTGAATTATTTCAGCGAGATAGAAGTGTGATTGGTAAACATATAAGAAATATTTTTAAAGAAGGTGAACTTGAAAAAAGTTCAGTGTGGGCAAAATTTGCCTACACTGCTTCTGACGGAAAAGATTATCAAGTTGACCATTATAATTTAGATGTAATTATTTCTGTGGGATATCGTGTGAAATCTTTACGAGGTACACAGTTTAGAATTTGGGCTAGTAATGTTTTAAAAGAATATATAAAAAAAGGGTTCGCCATGAATGATGACCTTCTAAAAAATAATGGCGGAGGAATTTATTTTGATGAACTATTAGAGCGAATTCGTGATATTCGTTCATCAGAAAAAGTATTTTGGAGGAAAGTTCTTGATATTTACGCAACAAGTGTTGATTATGATCCAAGAATGAAATCTTCAATGTTGTTTTTTAAAACAGTGCAAAACAAAATGCATTGGGCTGCACATGGACAAACTGCTGCAGAAAAGATCTATAATGTACACATAGGGCTATGAGACTCAAGGCGTGGACAACGAAGCCATTATGAAAATCACTGGCAGCGTAGGTGGTGGCAATAAAAAAAAGGGACTTGAAGCCATTAAGAAGTTTAAAAATGAAAAGTATCCTAACATAGTTGTCACTGTGGATTTGCTTACAACAGGGATAGATGTGCCGGAAATTACCACATTAGTCTTCTTAAGAAGGGTAAAATCCAGAATTCTATTTGAACAGATGATTGGTCGCGCCACAAGACTTTGTCCAAAAATCGGCAAGTCTCATTTTGAAATTTATGATCCTATTGGTGTATATGAATCGTTAGAGCCTGTGAACACCATGAAGCCAGTAGTTGCAAATCCGAGCACCAGTTTCGAGGATTTGATCAATGGCCTTAAAGAACTACCCACTGAAAAGCAGATTGATAATCAAATTGATATGATCCTGGCAAAGCTTCAAAGAAAGAAGCGAAACTTAAATTTTCTAAAAGAAAAGGCTGAAGTAACTTGGCATGGTGTATCCCCACTTTCGTCGTCTAGACAGCCCACTAGTTTTACGCCACAATGGAGGAACTATGTTGTTAATTTTAACGAGGAGACCTCATGGATACTTACTTATTTCCCATCAAAATCGCGATTATAACGTTTCCCCTGTTTGCTTTTGTTTTTACGTTGCCTTTTGCTATATTTCAGTATAAAAAGTATGGTTATATCAATAAGTTTAGAATTTTTATTCTATTTTCTTTTTTACTTTTTTTAATCATTGCTTTTTATCTCGTGATTTTACCGCTACCTGCTTCTAGAGACATCAAAAGTACGATGAAAACAGATGCACCGTATTATAATTTGGTACCTTTTACTTTTGTATTAGATCTTATGCGTGAAGCTGATTTTGATATTCGCGTACCTGCGACGTATCAAAACCTTTTGTCAGAAAGGTCTTTTTTACAGGCGGCGTTTAACTTGTTGATGCTAATACCATTTGGTATTTTTTTGCGTTACTATTTCAAATGTAATTTTAAGAAAACCATTTTATTGACCCTCTTACTTTCACTTTTTTTCGAAGTTACGCAGCTCACGGGTTTATATGGACTATACAACGCACCCTATCGCCTATTTGACGCGGATGACTTATTTTTGAATACATTAGGTGGGGCATTTGGTTACATGTTTGCGCCACTCTTTACATTTTTTCTACCAAAGCCTGCAACACTTGATGATGATGTGAATTTAGAGGCCATGCGTGTGTCGCTATTTAGGCGTACACTTGCACTTGGTATTGATTGGTTTGCATTAGGTCTATTTGCACGTCTGTATGATAACTTACTAATAGAAGCCGCTGTGTATTTTACGTATTTTATACTTATAGTTACAGCGTCAAATGGGAGAACACTGGGCAAATGGCTCACTTCAACTAAAGTAAAAGGTGCTGGGGAAAAACTGACCTTTAAAGAAGCCTTTATTCGATATGGTCTTTTGTATTTTGGATTTTTTGGGCTCACACGTGTACTAGGAAGAGCAATCGATGTTTTAGTCGAATTGCAAGATCCATACAGTATTTGGATGACTGTTTTTGCAGTGGCGATTTTAGCAGTTATTAACATCATGTTTTTAGTACATCTCATATTCAATAGTATGAAGAAAGATCGGTTTTTTTACGAAAAAATGAGTCATACACATTTAGCTGTGTCTAAGTGATCATGGCATATTTTCTGATGAAAGTGGGTGAATTTTGTGATTCCATTAAGGCTAAACCGCAGCAGATTTTTAGTGCTATTGATGCTATTGATGCTCGTGAATTCAGGCTGTAAACGAGTAGATGTAATGTCCACGGAAGTATTAGAAAAATCAACAGATATAGAAACTGCCACAACTGAAGCGTTGTCATCTGAAACGATTTCAGATCCAGTTTTGGTTCAGGCTCCTGTAGAAGAAATAATTATAGAGGGTAATAAGCCTGTTTTAAAACATGGGCGACTTAAACTAGATGGGCTACAAATCGTCGATCAGTCGAATGCACCGCTTCAACTTAGGGGCGTGAGTACGCATGGCATTCAATGGTTTCCTGAATATGTTTCACTGGATACGTTTAGAACCATGAGAGATGATTGGCATATTAATGTCGTTAGGCTTGCTCTGTACACCGATCCTAACGCAGGCTATGATGAGAAACTGCATGCACTTGTTGAGAAGGGTGTGGCATATGCGATTGAACTCGATTTATATGTAATAATTGACTGGCACATACTATCTGATGGCGACCCAAATCTTTCAAAAGACAGAGCCATTAAGTTTTTTGAGGCAATGTCTAGGCAGTATAAGGACAATCCAAATGTGCTTTATGAAATCTGCAATGAACCAAATGGTGATGTCACATGGGCAAGCGATATTAAGCCTTATGCGGAGTCCATTATTAATGTAATACGCCAAAATGACAAAAATGCGCTCATCATAGTGGGTACACCTACGTGGTCTCAAGATGTAGATTTTGTTGCAAATGACCCCATTGAGCATCAAGAAAACATTTTATATGCACTGCATTTTTATGCGGCAACCCATAAAGATGACTTGAGAGAAAAACTTTCCAAAGCATTGAAATTGGGACTGCCGATTATCGTAAGTGAATTTGGTATTAGTGACGCTTCGGGCAGTGGTGAGATCGACTATGAACAGGGTACAATTTGGCTGGATTTCTTAGAATCACATGGCATTGGATATGTTGCATGGAATTTATCCAATAAAAAAGAGACATCAGCTTTGATCAGTTCGGATGTTAACTATGTTTCGGGCTGGAACGACTCAGATTTAACGCCATGGGGGCTGTGGTTCGTAAATCGGATTAGAGAAAAATAGAGGATGCAGCAAAGGGGGCAATTTCCAGTTCGTTTTTTTCGAAATATGTGCAGATTCTATCAAATGCTTGTATATAGATCAAAGCGTATACTCAGTCCGCTACGCTACCTTCGTAACCCTTACGCAATCCGTTAGGATTGCATTCAGTGGGAGTTTGGACTCCCACTGAATTAGGAATATGAACCCCCACTTTGAGAAGTGGAGGACATCTCCCCAAGGGTTATATCAATCGTTCCAACTGCCCCTTCCGAAGTTTTATATTCGCCCTGTATGTGGTGTTAAAAATGCATCAAAAGTTTTGTCTAGTCCGATCTGTTGACATAAACCAGCCAAGAATCAACAGAAACTAAAAAAAATACGTCTGCGGTCACTTCTGTAATTGAAGTCAAGTAAGTTTTCAAATAATACCTTGAATTTGTGCAGCTTTGATAGCAGAGACTTTGCCATTGACCTCAAGTTTTTGATAAATATTCCTAAAATGCGTTTTTACAGTCCCTTGAGATATAAAAAGGTGATTGGCAATTGCTTCTCGATTTAACCCCTCTGCGCTCAATTTTAAAACTTCGATTTCTCTTCGTGTAAGCTTGTATTGAATGATTTGATCGTTTTTTAAACTTTCGAGGTATTTTTCACTTAATGCAAGCACTTTTTGGATGTAGTTATTATCCAAATTCTGTAAGGCAATTATTTTTAGAATTTCAATGAGATGAAGGGCATTTTCAACAAAGGGCATAACGATATGATCGGTTTGTCCTAGTGAAAGTGCTTTTTTTAGTGCAATAATACCTTCTTTTTGACCGTAGAGCTTGTATTTTGAAACGGTTTCAAAAATACTGTTGTGGATGAATCCAAGTTGATTGTTAAAAATAGCGAAATGCTCTTGAAAGTATTCAGTAAGCATATTGAGTTGTACATAATTTTTTGTAAGCAATACCGCTTTGCCATAAATAATATAGTTAAAAGCAATGCCTTGGTAAAAGAAATCCGCTTTTGTCATTTCTCCTTTTTGTAACCAGTAAGGTATTTTTTCAGCATGATCAAGGCAAGCGTAAATGTAGCCTTTGCACATGTCGAGAGTGGTATTGTAAATAGGATTATTGAGTTCAGAGACTTCTTCTTCAAACTGTGTAAACATCTCAAGTGCTTCTGAAATTTTACCTTGGAGGATATACAATCTCACAAGTGTAAAGTTCGCACAAATGAGGATGCAAATCTGCTCTTTTGTTCTGGCTTTGTATATACTCTTGAAACTGTTCAGCTCAGCAGTTTCCAAATTACCTGTTTCAAGCGCATATTCAGCAAGAGCAAGGTAGTCAGATCCAGTGCCACAACCATTGGCAAAAGAAGCATAAGCGACATATTTTTCTGAAACAGTGTGCATGATATCTTTGAATGTACCAGGCGTTTTAAAATAAATATAAAGCAGATGTGGCGAGCCAAAGGTAGATTCATTTTCTCTAAGCATTATATAAGATTGACGACCATTTAAGCGTCTGATGATCTCATCGTTCATATTAGAGGACAAATTGATATTGTTAAACGTTGTAAACTTTTTTATGATCATGGCTTCAGCTATAATACGATTTTTATAGTTGAGATCAATGTCTTCCAATTGATCGTACACGGTTATGAGTTGATCTAAGTCGTGGTCACAGTTTTGAATAGGGATTACGCCATTTACTACAGAATATAGAATATGTTGTAAATAAGCGAGGGGATATTTGTAGAGCAAATCCTTTGATACAGAAGTAAACAGCTCTAAGGAGCCCTCAAAGTGAGTGAGTTCATTTCGAATATTTTCAGGTTTATTCAGATGTGAGAGAATTTGTTCAAAGGCTCCAGCACGATTTAGATATCGATAAGCAGTTGCAAATTGTTTTTTTTGGAGATACCATTCGCCCAATCTAGAGTACAATTCATTGTTTTCTTTAACTGAAAAGTTTTGTTTCAGCCTTAAAAAATCAAGAAGAACATTGTGAATCTTATAAATTTTATGAATGTCATCATAATAGACAAATGCATTTTCTTTGTGAAGTTTTTTGAGCAAATCACTTGTTTTTTCTTCATGAGTAACAAACCCAGCTTGTTTCATTGTAAATTCATCCATAATGGAAAGTTTTAATAAAAAAAGTTGAATGGACTCATCGTAAGGATTAAATAAAACCTTTTCAACGAGATCGTTGATGGAACTGTTCATGCCTACAGGAATATTGCTTTCAAGTCCAAGGAGGATAAGGTAGATGAGTGAAATCCAACCATCTGTATAATGGTTGATTTTTTCTAAATCGGATTCTGATAAGGCGCCATATAACAAGTGACAATAATCACGTACTTCGCTATCCGTAAATCTTAGTCTTTGCTGTGAGATGATATAACACATGCCTTTAGAAAGCAATTCGGTAAAATCAATATGAGTTGTGTCCCGGGTAATGAGGAGCATATGCAAATGCTCTATATTTTCAGCGACAATTTGCAGTAGAAGCGTATTGAGACTCAAATCTTGCATAAGGTGTAAATCGTCAATGACAAAGACCGTTTTTTTCTTAAAAACAATGTCATTTAACACAGAGAGCACCTTGTCCACTTGTGGAAAATCTATGGGATACCCAAGTTCTTTTAATTTTTCAGCAGCACCCTTATCAATGGATGTTAACTCAGTGGCAAATTTATTCCAAATGGATGACGTTGATTCATTTGAACTTGGAATAGAAAGCCAAAGCGTGTTGCATTTTTCAGTTTCCAAAAAACGCTTTACAGCTGTTGTTTTTCCAAATCCCATAGGCGCCTCAACAATGGTAAGTGGATAATTATAGAGTGAAGATAGGAGCCTGTTGATACGCTCTCTTTTTAAATAACGGGTTATGTTC
Organism: Fusibacter sp. 3D3; assembly: GCF_001748365.1. GTDB lineage: Bacteria > Bacillota > Clostridia > Peptostreptococcales > Acidaminobacteraceae > Fusibacter_A. The sequence continues at coordinate 25,037 of NZ_BDHH01000014.1, forward strand.
AAAGTAATCCTCCATAAAAATGTGTTAAGATGCGCATAATCAAGTTCTAGTTATATCATAAGTATATATCAAGCAATAAGATAGAACAATGGTTAGGGTGTAAAATCCAAAAGTGGAGCAACCCTCTGCCCTATGATGTCGTTTACGAGAGGTACGCGATAGTGCATAGGGTAAGGGGTTAATGTGAAACTGACTTTTGACACTTTAACCAACAATAAAATCTAAAAAATACGCCATACGGCAGATACACGAAATAAATGAAATGTCATATGATGAATAGAAAGATATTTTTAGAGCTTTATAAAAATCAAGGAGGTAAACTTATGAGCAAAATCCTTAATGTCCAAGCTAATGATGATTATACTTTATTTATAGAATTTGAACAGGGGCATAAGATCATTTTTAACATGCAGAAAATGGTTAAAACCATTCCCTATTCTAGACTACAGGAGATTCAAGTGTTTAAAGGGGTCGCATTTGATGACAAAGTTATGTTTTGGATGGAAGATGACGTGACTGAAAGACCTAAAAAGGAATTTTTAACAGTGGATAATGTGTTGTTCATGATTAGAGATTAAAGAAAAAATAGGAGGTGGGAAGACGTGCGTAAAAAAAAATGGAGTCTTTTAATGACATTAATAATTTTGAGTATGATTTTCAATATGGTATTAACTTTTGCTGATAGTAGTGGGCCAATAAAGATTGGAAGTACTTATTATCCAACGCTCAATGCAGCGCTTGCAGCAGCTGTGGATGGGGATACGATTGTACTCTTACAGGATGTAACAGAAATTGTCGTTTATACGGTACTACCCAATAAAAATTTAAGGATTGATGGACAAGGTCATACCATTTATGGCGGTACGAACCCTGACTTTTCATGTGCGTTACGTTTATCAGGAGAAGGAACCCTTATTTTAAAAGATATAACTTTAAAAGGACAAAATCTTGTGATGACTAAGCCTGCTTATATGGAGATGATTGGACTGAGTGTTCTCGGTAAGGTTAATGTGTTCAGTGAAGGACTTAGTAGATGGGATTGGCCATAATTTATATGCCCCTGAAAATTCAATTACCAAACAAGAAATGGCTTGTATGCTCTACAAAACATTAATTCAACTCAAAAAGGCACCTCAAAATGTAAAAGATAATAGCTCTGGATTGACAAAATATACAGATGTAAATGATATGGCATCATGGGCAGAGGAGGCAATGACGCAGTTAGTAGAAAGCGGTATTATTCAAAGTGAAGCGCATCAACTCAAGCCTACTGAGACGGTGAATAGAGAACAGATGGCGGTAGTTCTCTATAATTTATTGATTCAATAGGAGGTCAATGCAAAACTGGATTTGACACTCTAACAATAGAGCCTACATTTCGTATATCGCTCTTTGAGTAGGGAGAGTAACCTAAAAATAGAAAGGACACTGCGATTTGGCGGTGTCCTTTCTATCTTATCGCATACTTTTTTAGATACTTTATTGTCCTAAAATCTGATATAATCTATTAATGTTATATAACCCTTGAATGCAATCCGATAGGATTGTGCAAGTGTTACGAAGGTAGCGAAGCGGACTGAGTAGACGCTTTGATACGGAACCAAGATTTAGCAACTTTTAGGAATTTAAAATCAGCATGCGAGTGTATGATAGGATAAAAAAATGATAGATAATACACATGATTTTGGAGATGAAATATGGAGATTATAAAGGTTCTTGGTAACACCTATTGTATTGATACTGGCATGACGTATGTGCCTTTTTACAGGCTCAATGAAAAAGAAATTGTATTATTAGATTCTGGGTATGGTATTGGTGAGCGAGAAGAGATAAATGCTCTTATGGATGCTAATGGCTACAAGGTATATGGGATTATAAATTCACATGCACATATAGATCATGTGGGCAATAATATGTTTTTTAAGGCAAAGGATAAAGCTTTAATAGCGATGACAAGGCTCGAAGCTGCTTTGTGTAGCTCAGAGGAGAGTGTTAAGGCTTATTTTGGAGGTCATACTCTAAAATCCATAAGAAGCCATTTTGAGACCATGATCTCTGAAACGGATATTCTAATTGACCCTAAAGATGAATGCATAGAAATGGGCGGCGCCATTTTTAAAATTATCCCAACACCAGGACATAGTCCCGCACATATCAGCATCGTCACGCCAGATAATGTTGTATATGTGGGAGATACGCTTATCAGTTACGAGGTTATGCAGGGGGCTAAAATGCCTTATGCTTTTATACTCAGCGTGGACTTTCTGAGTAAGAAAAAACTCACTACTCTTAACAGTGAACACTTTATTGTTGCACATAAAGGTATTTATTCAAACATAGAAAATCTCGTGAATGACAATATTGCTTTTTATAAGCATAGAGCTCAGAGAGTGTACGATGTGATTGACAAGCCAATGACGCTTGAAGAAATTTTACGTGCTGTCGTACATGAATTTGATATTAATGTTAAAAGTATCCATAAACAACGTGTCGTTAATCGAATGATGTGTTCATTTGTGGACTATCTCATAGAAATTGAACAATTAACCGCTGAAATAGACAATGGATTCATAAAGTATCGTCAAACCTCAAACGATTCTTCTATCTTCCAAAGTCCTCTATAGCTTTCAATAATAGAAAGATAGACACGTCCTGTGTGTTTTTGATTAATCTTACGAAGAAACATAATAAGGCTTCCGCGGATGCATAAATTGACACAAAAGCTTAATGCCGCTATAGCTTGAATTAACGCCGAGACACTTATATAATAGGAGTGAGGTATATATGATCGGTTATATAAGAAATATGATAAAAAATTCAGCAGTTGATGGTCCTGGAAACCGTTTTGTGGTCTTTTTACAGGGCTGCCAGTTCAACTGCTTATACTGCCATAATCCAGAAACGATTAAATCGATTACGCTTTTGACGGCAAAAGAAGTTCTAGAGGTGCGTGAGTATTCACCAAAGGCACTTGTAGATACCATTTTGCCCTATAAGGATTATATTTCAGGGGTGACTTTTTCGGGTGGAGAATGTACATTGCAATTGCCATTTCTAATGGCGGTTTGTGCTTTGCTCAAAGCAGAAGGTATTCACATCTTGATCGATACAAATGGGCACATCCCATTGGAGCGTTTAAAAAGACTATGTGAACATGTAGATGGGTTTATGTTGGATTTGAAAGCGCTGGATTCAAAAAATCATAAGGCCTTAACAGGTCTTGATAATGCGCAAGTGCTTGAAAACTTTATAGTTTTAAATGAAGCACACAAACTCTATGAAATTAGAACGGTTATTATTCCAGAGTTAGTGGATGATAAAGCTTTAATAGATTGGGTCAGTGCACATGATGGCTGTCACCTGAGGTATAAACTCATCGCTTTTAGAAACCACGGGGTAAAGGGCGAAGGTACAAAACTCACTCCCCCAGATACGGCTTACATGCGCTCTATTGAAAAATATGCAATTCAAAAAGGCTTTAAAAATATAGTGTTGATATAACCTTTGGGGAGATGTCCCCCACTTTTCAAAGTGGGGGTTCATATGCCTAATTCAGAAACGCCCACTGAATGCAATCCTAACGGATTGCGCAAGGGTTACGAAGGTAGCATAGCGGACTGAGTATACGCGTTGATGCCCTTGTTTGATATTCACCACAGCACAGGAGTGTAAAAATGATAGATTTTATTAAGGGGAAGCTTTATCACATCGATGTAGATTACATTGTTGTAGAAAATAACGGAATGGGATATCGCGTTTTCACATCGGCAAATTCCGTTTCAGATTTTGATGTTGTAGGTGAAGAAATCATCATTCATACAGAGATGATCGTCAGGGAAGATGCCATTTCACTTGTGGGGTTTAGCACTAAAGAGGAACTTCATATGTTTAGGCTCTTAACTTCGGTGAGTGGCGTGGGAACCAAAGTGGGTATCGGTATATTATCCTCACTTAATTATATTTCAGTGGCTGCTATTATCGCTTCAAATGATGTGAAATCCATGATGACAGCACATGGCGTAGGGAAGAAAACAGCTGAAAGAATCATATTAGAGTTAAAAGACAAAGTTGGTAAATCTATGATGATCAGTTCAGATACGAATATTGAAAGCCATGTGATCACAGGTGGTGTTGAGTCAGATGCTTTAGAGGCGTTAATGACACTTGGATATACTCGAAATGAAGCACAATCCGTATTAAAACTTATGGATGTCAACGGTATGACAGTGGAACAAATCCTCAAAGCTGCACTTAAAAAGCTGATGACGCAATAGAAGGGAGCCACAAGTGGACATGGACATGGAACGCTTTATCACCCCTAAACTCGTAGAAGAAGATGTTTTAGGTGAAAATCATATAAGACCTAAGCAAATGCTTGAGTATGTGGGACAAGAGAAGACAAAGGAAAAATTGAATATATTTATTCAAGCGGCTAAAATGAGAGATGAATCTTTAGATCATGTCCTTTTATATGGCCCCCCTGGACTGGGGAAGACAACTTTATCCTGTATCATCGCACATGAGATGGGGGTTGATGTTAAAATCACTTCGGGTCCAGCCATCGAAAGACCGGGCGATCTTGCAGCAATACTCACCAATATGAAAGAAAATGATGTGCTCTTTATAGATGAAATTCACAGACTACCAAGGCATGTTGAAGAAGTGCTTTATCCAGCGATGGAGGATTTTGCTATAGATATCATTATAGGCAAGGGCCCAGGGGCACGTTCTGTAAGACTGGACCTCCCTAGATTTACCTTAGTGGGTGCCACCACGCGTGCAGGACAATTGACTTCACCACTACGAGATCGTTTTGGCGTTATTTGTAAACTGGATCTTTATAATGTAGAGGAATTGAGCCAAATTATAAAGCGCTCAGCACGAGTGCTCAACATAGACATCGACGAAAACGCGTGTGAAGAAATGGCCATGAGAAGTCGAGGTACACCGCGTATTGTCAACAGACTCTTAAAAAGGGTCAGGGATTATGCACAAGTTAAGGGGACAGGCGTTGTGACCAAAGCGATTGCAAAGTCGGCTCTGGACCTTTTAGAGGTAGATGCACTGGGGCTTGATGCAGTGGATCGCAAGATCATCGTCAGCATGATCGAAAATTTCGACGGAGGTCCCGTTGGTGTGGAAACACTTGCGGCAGCCACGGGTGAAGAAGCCAATACGATCGAAGATGTGTATGAACCTTATTTGATGCAAATCGGATTTATCAACAGAACCCCAAGAGGGCGTGTTGTGACCAATAAAGCAAGGACGCATTTGGGCTATCAAATGGTGCTCAATGTGGAACAAATGGAAGTGACCTTTGATTAATAAGAAATCACGATGGAGGCAGTAATGGCGAAAAAGTATAAAAGTATGATCCTTACAATTATAATAGTAGGTCTATGTCTAAATAGTTCTATTGGCATGAGTTTAACATCCGTAAAGAATATGGTTGATGTGGGGCTTATTTATGGTGCTAATAATACGTATCCTGTGGGTTTGTCAGCCGCAGATGGATTTGCTTTTGGCCTTTATCAAGATCAATATTTTAATAAACTCGTGGATTTATCGAACTATAATGCATTAACGCTTTATAAAGACGGGTTTTATAGCGAACAAGGTATTTTAGATGAAACGAGCTCAGCCTATTATCAAAACGGTTCAGTAAAGGGTGGTTATCACATCGGGATTGGACAGAGCGCTTCAAGTTATGAAGCTATACTCAATGACTATATGACCTATAAGGCTGCAAATCCACAAGTGTACATCAACTGTGAAAAGGGTTGGCAATTGGCTGTGGGCAGTTTTGTGGATAGGGCATCTGCCAATGCGAGTTTAGCAGGGTATCAAGCGCAGTTTCCAAATGTGAGTCTTACCATTATGGAACCCAACAAAAACAGGGTGATGATCTATGGTGGCGACATGCCGCTTATGGCTTATGATACTTCGGAGGGCGCTTATGCATTAAAGACTTCTGTTTTTGAACTCAAAGAAGTTAAATACCGCAATTCTATAAGAGTACTCAGACAGTCGGGCAGTGATTTTACAGTGATCAATCGTGTGACCATGTCAGAATATCTCTATGGCGTTTTGCCTAAGGAAATGAGTGGAGATTGGCCACTTGAAGCCCTTAAAGCTCAGGCTATAACCGCCAGTAATTTTGTTTACACCTCTGGTGCAAAGCATGCAGCACTTGGCTTTGATGTGTGTACGACGACGGATTGTCAAGTTTATGGCGGGTACTCTGTGGAAAAACCAACCAGCAATCAAGCCGTAGATTTAACTGTGGGCATAGGCTTATACTATCAAGATGCTTTGGCATCCTGCTATTATCATTCAAATAGTGGTGGCGAAACTGATGATATCAGCCAAATATGGTCAGGCGATCTGCCTTATGTTAAAGGCGTTGTGGATGGTTATTCTTTGAATGCGCCAAATGCGACTTGGAAACTTGAATTGAGTACCTCAGAAATACAACAAAAATTAGAAGCGGCGGGATATCAGATCGGCACTTTAACCGATATACGTATACAGGAAAGAACCGATCATGGTCGTGTGACAAAGCTTGATTTTGTCGGGACATCGGGTACTGCAACGCTCTTAAAAGAAAAAGCAAGGAGCGTACTCGGCTATACCGTTTTAAAGAGTATGAGCTTTAGCTTTAACCCAACCTTCACGGATTATCAATATGTGGATGCCTCTAAGGTAACTTCACCTGTGGCGACATCAAGAGGTGGGACAACAACTCAAAGGCAAACGATTGTGGTATCCACTTCAAATGGCAAGTCAGAAGTGGCACTGGATAACCTATATGCCATAACCGGTCAAGGCATAAGCCTTGTGGAAGGCAGTGCGGCACATGATGGCACCAAAGTGAGCAGTATTGTCACCAATGTCACCAGTACTGTTCCAGAATCGACTCAGGCTGTGGCGACGCAAACGGCGGTAACACAAACTCAAGCGTCCATATTACCTACGGGTTCTCAATTTATCAAGGAAAGCAATGTGAATGTGTCTTCTGGAACCGTGACTTTCTATGGTAGAGGTTACGGTCACGGACTGGGCATGAGCCAGTGGGGCGCTAAAAAAATGGCAGAGATGGGTTTTACTTTTGATCAGATTTTAACGCATTACTATCCTGGGACCCATGTCAGAGCAATTCAATAAGTTGATTTTGGAGATTTTTACTATTGCAACTTAGGTTAATTTTAGATACAATCGTCTATGGTTAGAGTGTCAAGAGCCAGTTTCGAACGAACGCTCTAACCTATGCTGTATTTAATAAAAAGATAGGATAAACTGAGGCTAATATGAGAACAAAAGATTTTTATTTTGATTTACCAGAAGCATTGATTGCTCAAGTACCACTTGAAGATCGATCGGAATCAAGGTTAATGGTATTGGATCGTCAAACAGGTGATGTAACCCATAAAATTTTTAAAGAGATTCAAGCGTACTTAAAGTCTGGGGATTGCTTGGTTCTAAACAATACAAAAGTAATTCCAGCGCGGCTATTTGGCACAAAAGACACGGGTGCGGTGATTGAATTTCTACTTTTGAAACGCATCAGTGAAAGACGCTGGGAGACGTTGGTCAAACCAGGGCGAAAAGCGAAAATAGGGGCGACGTTTACTTTCGGAGCAGGTCAATTAACGTGTGAAGTTGTGGCTATAGGCGATGAAGGTTCTAGAATTATAGAGTTCATGTATGAGGGCATTTTTGAAACGATACTCGATGAGCTTGGCAACATGCCACTGCCACCTTATATCACGGCAAAACTCGATGATCCAAAGCGCTATAATACCGTTTATGCGAAGCATGATGGGTCAGCAGCGGCGCCCACAGCAGGCCTTCATTTTACAGAGGCGCTCATGACGTCGTTAAAGGCACAAGGCGTTAAAATTGCATATGTGACACTTCATGTTGGATTGGGGACGTTTAGACCAGTCAAAGTGGATGATGTCTTAAATCATAAAATGCATTCAGAATTTTACATGTTAGACGCTGAAAATGCGGAACTCATAAACCGGACAAAGGCAGAAGGTGGCAGGGTGATTTCTGTTGGCACCACTTCCACAAGAACGATTGAAACCATTGCAAACGAATACGGCAAATTGGTGGAAGCCAGCGGATGGACCGAAATCTTTATCTATCCGGGGTATGAATTCAAGGTGATTGATGGGTTGATAACCAATTTTCATTTACCTGAATCGACGCTCATCATGCTGGTCAGTGCCCTTTCTAGCAAAGAGCATGTCTTAAAGGCTTATGAGATCGCTGTGGCAGAGCAATATCGCTTTTTCAGCTTTGGCGATGCGATGCTGATCTTATAGTGAAAATGTTAACATTATAATAATAGTTAGAAAATAAATGATAATTAATGTGCGTGTCAATTGAACCTGTTGTTTTGAATAAAATATGATTGAATAAAGGAAGCGTGAAAAATGGCAATTAGATATGAATTGATCAAAGAGTGTAAGCAAACTGGTGCAAGACTTGGGCGTTTGCATACCCCTCATGGTGTTATTGAAACCCCTATTTTTATGCCAGTGGGGACTCAAGCGACTGTAAAGGCAATGACGCCTGAAGAACTTAAAGAAATGAATGCTCAAATTATTTTGTCTAACACTTATCATTTGTATCTAAGGCCAGGTCATGATCTCGTCAGAGCAGCAGGTGGCCTTCATAAGTTCATGAACTGGGACAGGCCTATTTTAACGGACAGTGGTGGTTTTCAAGTATTCAGTTTAGGGGACCTCAGAAAAATTACTGAAGAAGGGGTTGAGTTTCAATCACATATAGATGGCAGCAAGCATTTCTTGACGCCAGAGAAGGTGATGGAGATTGAAACCGCACTAGGCGCTGATATTATCATGGCTTTCGATGAGTGTGCACCTTTTCCTGCAGAATGGCAATATGTCAAAGATTCACTTGAACGTACCACGAGATGGGCTGTGCGTTGTAAAGCGGCACATACCAACACTGATAATCAAGCGTTGTTTGGTATCGTTCAAGGCGGTATGTATAGAGATTTGAGAGAACAGAGTGCAAAAGAACTTGTGGCACTTGATTTCCCTGGCTACTCAATCGGCGGATTAAGCGTTGGGGAACCCAAGGAACTCATGTATGAAGTCTTAGATTATACGACGCCGCTCTTGCCTAAGAATAAACCGAGATATCTTATGGGTGTTGGTAGCCCAGATGCGCTTATTGAGGGCAGTATCAGAGGTATCGATATGTTCGACTGTGTACTGCCTACGCGAATAGCACGCAATGGGACAGCCATGACGTCGCAAGGTAAGGTCATTATTAAAAATGCCAAGTATACAAGAGATTTTACGCCACTCGATCCAGAGTGTGACTGTTATGCTTGCAAGCATTATACAAGAGCTTATATCAGACATCTTTATAAAGCCGATGAAATTTTATCTTCAAGGTTATTGTCTACACACAATTTGCATTTTTTGATCAATCTCATGAAGCAAGTGAGAGAAGCGATTATGGAAGACCGCTTAGGAGACTTTAGAAACGCATTTTTTGCAAAGTATTATGGTGAGACATCAAAAGAAGACTAGGATTACCCTTTTAAATCTTTAGAATTCTGTTATAATAATAGTTAGATAAAAAATTGTTTTAAAGGAGTGGCATAATGGGAACTTTAGGTTTAGTAGCTTATATTGCGTTTTTCTTTGGTTTGATGTATTTCTTAATGATCAGACCACAAAACAAGAAAAACAAGCAATTGCAAGAATTGAGAAGTAGTTTAAAACAAGGTGACGATGTTGTGACGATCGGTGGCATTGCTGGTAAAATTCTAAATGTTAAAGAAGATGATGTGGTTCTAGAAATAGGTGCTGCAAAGACGAAATTAACTTTTAAAAAATGGGCAATTTCAACAGTGGAGCACTCTGTTCCTACTGCTGAAATTGAAGAAACTACTTTTACTGAAGAATAGAAATTGTAAGGCTTTTTCATTTTCTGATTATAGGAAATGAGGGGCCTTTTCTATTTTTTGAATTTACTTTTTGACTGGGGATGATCGCCTCCCACCGCCTATACACGCTTTGGTGCAAGCGTCCTCGACCCTTCAGTGTAAGCGCCTCGACCCGTTGGGTTTGCGGATTTTTATATGAACATGGAAGAAAGTATTGGCTAATATGCTGAAATTAATATGCTGAAGTTCTCATGGAAAATATGAAAAAGTATTCTGAAAATTGGAAATGGAATGATATAATGTAAGGGAGACGGGTTTAAAAAATAAAATCACTTTAAGGAGGCCATCTGTGAAGCAATTTTTGACAAGAGAAGATGTCGATAAGATCCTCGGTGTTGATCCCAATGAGCGGATTCCAACACAAGAAGAAATTACACCGATTACAGAAGAAATTATAAGCGTAACAAAAGAAACAGGTCTGGATGCAGGGCAATTATCCAAGCCTGAAATGATTAATGAAAAAGATTTGATGGAAAATGAAGTCATAAATTTAGCAGTAGAGGGTTTGTTAAATGATGAAAATTATGACCAGAAAAATGAAAAAATGAAAACACATTATGAAAAATTGCGAAAAAAGGTAGACTCAACATTAGACAATATAAAAGTACCACCGATTATTAAGATGATTATCCTAAGCGCTCCAGATTTATTCTACTTAGTGTGGAAATTGACTTTTGATCCTGAAATTAAGGGAAAACATAAAAGAAAAATGGCATATGCATTACTTTATTTTGTTGCGCCATTTGATATTGTACCGGATTTTATACTTGGAATAGGAGTCGTAGATGATGTAATAGTTGTATGTTATGCATTAAACTCAATTCTAAATGAAGTAGACCCTATATTTTTGGAAAAGTATTGGCTTGGTGATAATAATTTATTGGAAATAATCCAAACTATTCTTAGAGAAATTGATAACATTAGAAAATATTTTATCGACTACATCAAGAATCCATTTCATAATTTCATGAAAGATAAAAATGTGGATGAAAATATAGACTGAAGAATGAAATGATAAAAACGGTTCTTAGAGGCGGAAGAGGGTGTAAGCTCTCTGATTTACTCGACGAACAAAAATATCAGAAGAGGATAATAGGTAAAATAATGCAGTCTTATGATGTGAACAAAAGTGATATAACCCTTGAGGAGATGTCCCCCACTTTTCAAAGTGGGGGTTCATATTCCTAATTCAGTGGGAGTCCAAACTCCCACTGAATGCAATCCGATAGGATTGTGCAGGGGTTACGAAGGTAGCGAAGCGGACTGAGTATACGCTTTGATAAATGCTTATCTACAGGTGCATTGCTGGCAACGGCGAAGTTCTAAGCTGTAGAGACAATGTGAAAATTCTGCTAGCCTATAGTGGGTTATTGCTAGGGTAAATGTACTGCTAGGGTTGAATTAAATTACTAAGTTAGCTGAAATAAAATTATTAGGGAGTATATATGGGGGCTTTATACAAAAAAATAGTAATCACAGATTGGAATCACTTTGAGGAAGAGATAAAAAATCATAGATATAAACGATGGATTTATAGAGGACAGAATAATTCGAAATATGGTTTATCTACATCACTTGAAAGGCTGTTCCAATATGCATCAGAAATTGGTGTTAAAATTGAACCAAATAAAAATTTTCCCATAAACTATAAAAGAAAATATGAAAAAGAGCTCCTAGATGAATTTAAGAAATCAGCTCATATCTATATTTCTAATTTACCGAATGAGAATTATCAATTTGAATGGTTATCAATTATGCAACATTTTGGTGTTCCGACAAGGCTATTAGATTTTACTTATTCTCCTTTTGTCGCATTATTTTTTGCTTTAGACAATGCAAAAAGTGATTTTGCAATTTTTGCAATAAGATCTGATAATTTTTGGGAAATTGAAGTTGACTCAGAATTAGAAGATTTAAAAAGTAACCATGAAATTATGATTTATGAACCTATAAAATCAAATGAAAGGTTATTAGCGCAGCAAGGACTTTTCTTAGTTGCAAATACACTTAAAACGCCTGTTGAAAGGTTAATAAATAAAGCAATTCCAGTAAATGAAAATAATGATTCAGAATTTATTAAGTACATTTTTGGTAAAGAATTAAGAAAAGAATTTTTTGTATTATTGAAAAAAATGAATATAACATCTACGACACTATACCCAGGATTTACAGGATATTGTAGCGCTTTACCTTGGAACATATTAGGAAAATAATTTTAAATCAGCTAACACGTCACTTACAAAAATCGTTCTGATGTCACAGCCCTTGCAAGGCAAGGTCAGCGCTACTTTTGCCCTAAGGGTCAAACGGAACGACTTCGGTAATTGCGGGAACGTTTTCCGTAAATCAAACGAATAGGGAGATGCAAGATGCTAAAATTGAAATACTTATTTGACAACAGTGAATTGGCTTTAATGCTATTAAAAAATTGGAATTATGATGATGAATCTTTGGGGTTATTTAAATATTTTAGAATATCTTCAAATGCGATTTATCCTTTTAAAAGTCAAGGGAAAGTCTATTTTCTAAGATTTGTTCCGGAGTCTGAAAAAAATGTTGAGAGTATTAGCCAAGAACTAAAATTTATTGAGATATCGTCTGAAAATGGATTCAATGTACCTAAAGTTGTTGAAAGTAAGTTGGGAAACTTTATTGAAACAAAAAATACCCCATGGGGCACATATCATGCGGTGGTGTTCGAAAGTGCTGGAGATGAAACACTTGAAAGTGTACAAATAACTGAAGAAATTGCATATCAATATGGTAAATCACTGGCTGATCTACATCAGATTTCACAAAAGAAAATTCAGTCAAATATTAAACGAGAAAGTATCTATGATATTTTTGATTTGGTTGAAGCAAGAATCGCTAATGATGCTACCCACTCTTCTGCATTTTTAAATCATGTAAAGCAATTACGGGCCGAGTTTGAAAAAATGGAAAGAATGGATCATTCTTTTGGTCTAATTCATTATGATTATGAATTGGATAATATCATATACGATATTAAAACTCAAAAGCTTTTCGCAATAGACTTTGATGATTGTATGTATGGCTTTTATGGTCAGGATGTCGAAAGGGCAATCAATAGCATAGAATCTGAAATTGAAGATCAATTGCAAGAATCTATAAAGGAAAGTTTTATAAAGGGTTATAGGGATGCAGACGGCAATTTGGAGACATATTACAAGAACAGAGCTTTATTTAAGGCATTTGCTGACATGTACTCATATTTCAGAATGAAGGCCTCATTAGAAGAAAAATGGGATAACGAGCCTGTGTGGATGGATAATTTAAGGAGTAGACTTAGTGAAAGAATGAGAATGTATATAGCAAAAGTGGAATCTTAAAAGACTTTGCTTAACTTCGAACTTACATTGCACGAGCGCCTAACCTAGCGCGTCATTTATCAAAAATCGCGCGGCTGTCATATCCACTGATATACAAGACATGTGCCGACAAAGCAAAGTTTTGTCGGTTAATGATTAATAAAATCAAAAGGGGGTAAAATTGGAAACAGGTCTTGATTATGAACTCATTATTAGGGGGAAGATGATATGAAAAAATGGTTTAAGGTGAACAAGATTTTTGTTTTAACACTGTGCTTTATTTTGACATTTACAGTGATTTCAGATGCGCATTCGGGGAGGACTGACGGAAATGGTGGACATAAAGATAATCAAAACAAGAGTGGATTAGGGTATTACCATTATCATCATGGATATGGGCCACATTTACATCCCGATGGCGTATGCCCTTATGCAGTAACAAAGCCTAGCGTGAATGTATCCAATTCAGATAAGTCCACTTCAAGCGTTTCTTCAGTTACGGTAAATAATGAAACGCAGTATTACATCGCAAATTTACCTGAGTTTAACATTCAATTAAACGATACCATAATCGATAATAATAATTCGAAATACCCCATTATTTTCTATAAAAATATCGCTTATATGCCATTAACATGGGATCTTTTAAAAAGCGTTGGATTTGATTTATCCATTGACTCTGAGGGCAATATAACGATTGCAGAAAATGGCGAAGCAGTAGCATTTAAAGATACCATTGATGCATTAAATGCAAGTGAATTCAATGTAGCGTATTTTGAAAAAAATGTGTATTTTGACGGGAAATCTGTAACGGATGAAGCCTATCAAAATTTATATTATAAAGACATAGCCTATATACCTTTAACTTGGAATAACTGCAGCAATATTTTAAGGTTGAATATTGAGATTGAAGATTCAATAACTCTAAAGATAAACAAGTTAAACAAGTAAGTCTGTCTAACAGGTTATTTGGAATGGATAGAGGTGGAAATCGAAGAAGCAGATTTTTCATTTAAGGGATATGAAACTGGAGGCAAATACATGGATGCTGTTATTCGGGAAATACTAAAAAAAAATGAAATCAATGAAGCTTTTATCAAATTAGAGACTCATGGTATCGCAAATGAGATCTATGCTACCCCAAATTTTATATTGAGAATTCCTACAGAACATCCAGAGGCAAATGCTGACGCTTATACAGAATCGGTGGCAGCGCCTCTGGCTAAGTCTATTGGGATCAAAACACCCAAAATGATCTGTTTTGATGATTCTTATACAGTACTTGATAGAACCTATTCCATTTGGGAGCGGATTCATGGCAGTACTCTTGGTGAACTGGATAATTACTTGAATTTTTATCATACATGGTATGAAATCGGTTGTGAACTTGGAAAATTACATGTCAGTATTAAAAAATGCGATGATCCAAAAGGCTGGCTCGATAGTCCCGATCGAGAATACACAAAAGAGATGTTGATTGAGGGTGTGCTTGCTCGTGACAACTATGTTGACAAACACCGCAACCAATCGGCATACTTGCTTAAATTAATAGAATGTAAATTTACAGACGAAACGTTTTTCTATGAAAAATGTTTTGTACATGGAGATACGAACATATTTAATTTTTTGTGCACCCCAAACGATCAATTGTTATCCATAATCGATTGGGGTGATGCAGGTTGGGCAGACCCAGCGATAGATTTTTACAGGGTTCCAGTGGAGGTGCTGGATACTGTTTTAGATGGCTATACTCAAATGGCGAGTATAAACGTGGATAGTCATTTTATCTATAGACTTATTTTTGATAAAATTTGGACTGCGATTGAAGAAAAGCAAGATCTTTTTGGACTAGAAGATCAAATCATGATTTTGGAAAAGAATCTTTTGAAAAAAATGCGACAAATATCAATAAACCCGTTATAGAGTATTTACACTTTACCCACTTACGAGAGGCTTGAATTCATCGAGCAACGATCTCTATGGATTTGCCTTGTAATTTCTCGATGTTCATCAAAGATTCCTTTTCCTCAGTACTGCAAAATGAGATCGCCAATCCACTTTTTCCAGCTCTCCCAGTCCGTCCAATTCGATGAATAAATGTTTCAGGCACGTTTGGAATATCCAAATTGACCACTAAAGAGATGTCTTTTATATCAATGCCTCTTGCGGCAACATCTGTAGCAACGAGAACCTTAATTTCTTTATTTTTAAAGAGTTCAAGAGCCATTAAGCGTTCAGATTGATTCTTGTCACCATGAATGGCTTTAGATCTAATATTGGCGACGTTTAGCGCTTTACTCACTTTGTCTGCTCTCTTTTTTGTCCTTGTAAATACCAGAACAGATTCGTAAGCTTTGCCCTTAAGAAGTTCTAACAACAAAGAGGCTTTATCTGGTTCTTCAACGCAATAAACCAGTTGCTTAATGTCAGCACTTTCCAAGGATTCGTTTCTATCCACTATTTTTACCGGATTTTTTAACAGTCGATTTACAATTTTCATCACTTCATTTGGCATTGTAGCTGAGAAAAGCATATTCTGTCTTTCACTAGGGAGTTTGCTAATCGCTGCTTTCACATCTTGTATCATCTTCTGATCAAGCATTTGATCCGCTTCATCAAGCACAAATAATGCGACAGCACTTAAATCTGCGACGCCCTTTTCAATTAAGTCGAGAAGTCTTCCAGGTGTTGCAATCAAAATATGGGGCTCTCTCTTTAATACCTTAATATGTTGTTTAGGTGTTATACCACCATAAATAACGCCAATTTTAAGGTCCAGATATTTACCATATGATGAAAAACTCTCCCCAATTTGGATCGCTAATTCACGAGTAGGTGCTAAAACTAAAGCTCGAATCTTACCTTGATCTGTCCAACTTGAGGAAGCTTCTGAAAGTAATTGCAACATCGGTATAGCAAACGCTGCCGTTTTACCAGATCCAGTATGTGCACAACCGAGCAGATCCTTTCCGTTTAATACCGCTGGAATTACTTTTGTCTGTACTTCAGTTGGCTTGCTATATTTTTTATCTTCTATTGCTTTTATGATGGCTTGATTAATATTTAAGTCTTGAAATGTCATTAAACGCTCCTTCTAATGATACAATACAAGTATTTTATCATTAGAAGCCAAATGTGCCTAGATTTGTTTCGTATATTTTATATGCTTTATTCAGATTTATAAAATAATAAAAGTCTTATCCTCAATGGCAGTAGTGGAGGTTAAGATTGATAGATCTAAAAAAAAGAGATACAATATAGACACTTGAAGGGATTAAATGCGATGTTGTCACAAGTTGTTTATTGCCCAGAAAAACTAAAACGAGCTTTAGGAAAGGAAACCGGTATACGTATGGGTAAAAAGAATTTGAGTATTTTTAGGTGTGTTGTGTTTTTGGTGTTTGTTATGTCTGCTTTTGGAATGATTTCATCAGCGGAGGTCAATGGCACTGGTAGTGTTCAAATGGTTCTACCAGAGTATCTGATCACCATAAAGGGTGAATCGATTGACAATGAGAATGCACAGTATCCACTGCTTAATTATAACGGCATAACCTATATACCTTTGATTTATAATTTATCGAGAACGCTTGGCGTGGAGACCACATGGCACGATAAAGAAGGCGTAGCCATAGAAACCACTGGCATTTCATGTGAATTGTATCTTGTAAAAAGCACTCAAAATAATAAAACGCGTAAATTTCAATACAGAGCCATATTTCCGAGTTTTAAAGTAACGATAAACGGCATGAATTATAATTCAGAAGCTTTTGTTTTAAAAAAGAAATATCCGGCGTTGCTCTATAATAATTTGATCTATTTACCACTGACAAGTGAAGTTGCAGAGGCACTAGATCTTAAACTTCAATTCTCTGTAGAAAGTGGTCTTTCGATAGAGAATTCAAATCCCAAAGTTGAAAATATAGATTCTGTAAGCAGCAATGTAAAGTACGACGAACACAGTGAACTTGTTGTCGTAATCGACAAGAAAATTTATTTTATGACGCCAGATCGTACTCTTGCGATGGTATCTGAAGAAGATGGAGAATTGGCTGAGCTGTTTCAATTGCCAGAAGAATCGAATTTAAGTGCGCTAGAGGTTGATGGTGGAAACGTATTTTTAAACGTACATATAGGCGGTGCGCTTATGGGTTCCGATATGGTTTATGAAATATTGAATGAGGGTGGGAAAAGATTAATCAGTGATAGCTATAACCGTGTTCATGAATTTGATGATTTCAACATCATGTATTGGGCAGGTCCAATGCCCTATCCAGGCAATCTCACCATATCTAGAACGCCAAAGGCTGTATATGATGTTGCTGATTATGTCCCTCTAGGCTCAAAATCTGTTCTATATGGTTGGTATTGGCACCAAGAGGGGGATTCGGAAGGTGGTACACCTTCTGATCAAGTTTATTCAAGCGGGGATTACATTTATCTTCTAGGCTTTGATAAGATGCATCCTGATTATACAAGTCTTTACGAAGTGAATGCGATAAATGGCGTGAGTAAAAAGTTGATATATCGTGAAACAAAGGATATTAAGCGATATGGAGATTACATTTATTATATTTCAAAAGATATTTTTGGACATGCAGCTGTTTATAAATACAACATGAAGACACAGTCTGATATTCACGAGGCAACTTCTGTTTCCGGTATTTCTCAATATGATGTTTTAGGAAACAATGTGTATTTCACGGATGATATGGGTCTTTTATATGAAGTGGCAATAGTAGAATCACCAGTGAGCATAACGACAGGGAGAGTTTATCAGGACCAATCAGCACCTTGCGAAGCCATAAAAACTTTTAGAGGCGATCGCGATTATTTAGTGATTACTTTTGGCGCTGAAGCTCAGGTACCTCATAGACTCCTTGTTTTAGATAAAAACGGGAAAATTGTCTTTAAGACTTCAGATCATAGTGACATTAAAAATATCTCTATTGATAATGGTAATTTGTACTACATGAATAGTGGAACTCAGCATTTTTGTAGGGTTTCATTGAGGGATATTGAGAACTAGTTTTCTATCTTATAGCATCACAAATGGTTAGAAAATGCATAAAGAAGTCCTCGGAAGATATACGTTAAAAGTCACTTAGGTGGCTTTTTTTTCATGGAAAAAATCTTATATTGACAAATTGTCAGAATTGTCATACAATTATTTCAAATATAATATATAATACATAATATATTATATACACAAAAAAACATTGCGATCCAAAAAACAAAATGCCAAAAACAAAAAAATGAAGAAAGTAAGCGTGTTATTGTATGAAACACCTAAGGAGGAGACGACTATGTTTAAGAATTGTATTGTAAGAAGACCATCAAAGTCTATGATTGAGGGGATTACATCAGCACCAGAACTTGGCAAACCCAATTATGAACTCGCGTTAAAACAGCATGATGCCTACATTGAGACCTTGAAGCAATGTGGTGTCAAAGTGAAAGTACTTGATGCGATGGAGGCTTATCCAGATTCATGCTTCGTGGAAGATGTCGCTATTTGTACCTCAGAGTGTGCTGTGATTACAAACCCAGGTGCGAAGTCAAGAAACGGAGAAATAGCAGGGATTAAACCCGCAATTGAGGGATTTTATCCAGCAGAAAACATACACCATATTGAATTTCCAGGAACTTTAGATGGCGGGGATGTTATGATGGTTGGAAAGCACTTCTATATTGGACTCTCAGAAAGAACCAATAAAGAGGGCGCAGGGCAACTCATTTCACATCTAAATAAGTATGGTATGACTGGAGAAGCTGTGGCGTTGTCAGAAGTATTGCATCTCAAAACAGCGTTGGCTTATTTAGAAAACAATAAACTACTGGTTGGTGGGGAGTTTATTACAAGTCCTGTTTTCGAAAAATTCGATAAAATCGAGATTTCGGAGGATGAGAGCTATGCCTGTAACTGTATCTGGATGAATGGAAAAGTGATCGTACCAGAAGGTTATCCAATAACCCAAGCTGCAATTGAGAAAAAAGGCTATGAGGTGCTCATTGTAGATACATCTGAATATCGAAAATTAGATGGTGGGTTAAGTTGTTTATCGCTTAGGTTTTAATGAACTACAGATAAAAAAGGGGGTAAAACAATGACTCAAGCAACGGTTGAATACATTGTATGGGAGGTTCTATGGGGGACACCACTAATCATAACAATTCTGGCAATCGGATTATACTTGACATTTAAAACAGGTTTTTTCCAGTTTCGGTTTTTAAAACACGCTATGGGTGAAGCCTTTAAACAATTCATGCCAAGTAAAATGAACCAAGGCGTCGGTGTTATCAGCTCGTTTCAGGCGATGAGTTTAGCACTGGGCACCACTGTAGGTGTGGGCAATATAGGGGGTGTTGCGGCGGCCATAGCCATAGGCGGACCAGGCGCTATATTCTGGATGTGGGTTGCAGGTTTGCTCGGGATGATTATCAAGTTGTCTGAAATTACACTTGCCGTTCATTACCGCTCTAAAAATGCAGATGGTTCTACTTATGGGGGGCCGAACTACTACATGAAAAAAGGCATTGGCAAACAACTTGGCTTAAACAAAGTTTTTAAAAGTTTGAGTGCAATCTTTGCATTTGGATTTTTGGTCAGCTTTTTTATCAACATTCAAATCTACACTGTGGCGGAAGCGATATCTAGTACTTTTAATACGAGCATGATGACTATGGCGGTGGTTTTTACAATTATACTTTATATCATGATCTCAGGTGGTTTAAAAGGTCTTGGAAAAATAGCGGGGACTTTGGTGCCCTTTATGGTGGTATTTTATTTGGCAGGCGGTTTGTTCATCATTGTGAAATTTGCAGATCAAATCCCATCCTGTCTAGGGCTGATATTCAGCAGTGCCTTCACAGGGACTGCAGCAGTAGGTGGCTTTGGCGGTGCAGCATTTGCACATGCGATTAAGACGGGGATGGCCAGATCCGTTTTTTCAAACGAAGCTGGATGGGGCTCAGCACCGATGGTTCATGCATCTGCTCAGGTGGATCATCCTGTAAAACAAGGTGTTTTAGGCATCTTTGAAGTCATGGTAGATACCTTGTTTATTTGTTCGGTAACAGCGCTTGTCATTATGGTGACCGGTCAGTGGTCTTCAGGATTATCGGGTGCGGCATTGACACTTAGCGCTTTTGAAACAGGTATTGGGACTACAGGAAGAATCATTTTGGCACTGGGCACATTTTTATTTGGCATTACAACGGCAAGCGGCATTTATGCTCAAATGGAAGTTGTATTAAGGTATCTACTAGGAGAATCCAAGCGTAAAGCGCTTTGTTTAAACATCTATAAGTGGCTCTATCCACTTCCAGGGCTAGGCCTAGTAATCGTAGCCGTTTATTATGCATTTCCAGGTACAACGGTATGGTTATTTTCAGATATGTCAACAGCTTTGCCCATCTTTGCAAATGTCGTCGCACTTGCAATTCTCAGTCCTAAAGTACTTGAACTCTTAAAAGATTATAAGGCGAGATATTTGGGGATTGGTGAAATTGATCCTAAAACACAGTTGTTTTATGAAGATTCAAGCCCTGAGGATTTAGATTTAATCGATGGTCAAGAAGACTTTAGTATTGAGTAAAACCTTTATTCGCATGTCTATGACAATCCTTACCCTATTAATGCCGCACTTTGGCTTAAAAACAAGCCGATTTCAAGGCGGCTTGTAAAGGTGTAGGGATTGTTTTGTGTTGTGGCACTTAAAATGTTTTTAAGGCTATAATGTGTCTTCACCAACACGGCTATCGCATGAAAAAAATGTAGAGTATTTTAGGAAAAGTGAATGCGAAAATGCAGAAGGAATAAATGGTAATAATTACAAAAAGGAATTAAAGAAGTAATGTCGAATTCAATACTAGAGGAAAAAAACTCTGGAGGAGAATTCATATGGACAAAACAATGTTTAAAAGTGCATTTGAAAATGTAAGCGATTTTAGACAAGAGTGGAAAGTAAAACATAAGCTGATAGAAATAATCTTTACAACAGTGATTGCAACGATTGCAAATGCGAATACCTGGATAGAAGTAGAATCCTTTGTAGAGGCAAAAAAAGAATGGTTTAAAAAATATGTGGATTTAGAGAATGGCGTACCTTCTCATGATACGTATAAACGCGTATTTGAAAATTTGGATAGTGATTCTTTTAATAGAGCCTTTATAAGCTGGACAAGCAAGCTATCGAATGAATCCGCTGGCAGAATAATCGCTGTAGATGGAAAAACATCAAGGGGATCACATACAGAAGATAGGAAGGAAGTTGGGACATGATCCCATTAGACACGGAAGGTTCACYAKSAYARYTAAACAGARGAATCAMGRSCTWTATAGARTATTACAAGCRGATGCYYMKTAAGCTGTWSSCATTTTAGCTATTYAGTAMAKGATAKCATAMTCACAMTWKWMGCTMTGGKTASACRARRWAASATAGTYKAAAMMATAAKMKKWAAAGAAKCAGATKATKTASKCTCATKAMAAKRKAAKCAAGGTAATTTTAATGAAGAAGTAAAAAGTTATTTTGAAGATGCAATTGAATCCAATTTTAGAGATTACCCAGTAAGTAGAAAAACAACTCTAGAAAAAGGTCATGGAAGAATTGAAAAAAGAGAGTATTATCAGACAAACGATATAGAATGGTATGTAGAAAAAGACAAATGGAAAAACTTATCAAGCATAGGTATGGTAAGGCGCACAGTGACCACAAAAGGAAAAGAAAGCGTAGAAGTGAGCTATTTCATATCCAGTTTAAAAACACCAGAAGAAGGACCATGTGAAGTGTTTGCAAAGGCCGTGAGATCACATTGGGGTGTAGAAAGTTGTCATTGGATACTTGATGTTGTTTTTAGAGAAGATCATAGCCGAGTAAGAATGAATAACGGTGCTGCAAATCAATCCATGTTGAAGAAGATAGCCATGAATATTTTAAAACAAGAGACCATCACGAAAAAGAAGACCAGTTTAAAGTTGAAGCGTTATAAAGCATCAATAGATGAGTCTTTTCTAACGAAAGTAGTATCTGAGCTGTAGAAAAAAGGCTGAGTTATACCATTCGTAGGGTAAGTCGGCTGTAGTGATACAAACGGTTTATTAGTTGTGCCCTCAAAACTGTAAAAAGGATTGAGCTCTGCATTAAAACATAAGTCATGCCACATAATCCAATAGCGCAATGCTATTTTTTTAAGACTTTGAATAAAAGCCTTGATTATGGTAGATTTTCATGCGATAGCCGTGTAATATTGACATAAGCAGTTGACGTTTGAATAACCCTATGCTATTATGAAAACAATTTAAAACCAAAGCAATAAAAGCGATGAAGAGGGCAAGTAAGTTATTGAATCAATCCAAGAGAGTCCATGTATGCTGAAAGTGGATATTGATGCAATTAAAGAAACAAGCCTCAGAGCTGCGTACGGATCTAAACAATCATTTCGAGAGCGGAATGTATTCTTAGTGATGCTGCGACAGGCGCTCCTGTTATAGGGCTAAAGTATCCCTGATGGGTGGTACTTGATAAGGTTGATTTTGTGAGAAATCAACAAAAAGAGGTGGCAACGCGATATAACATTCGTCCTCAAGTTTATGACTTGAGGAGGGATGTTTTTTTTTAATCATTAGTCCTCGTCTAACCGCGTAGAGGCAGGCGTTTTCAACCTGCTCTAAGCAGTAAGACGAGGACGTGTCAGACAAAACAAGGAGGCAGTAAAATGACGGAGAATTATATTCATAAAATGATGGAAGAAGATATTTTAAGAGGGGAGTACTCTAGGCCGATCTGTACAAGATTTCCACCTGAACCCAATGGGTACTTGCACATCGGGAGTTTATACGCGATCCATTTCAGCTATTTTGCGGCAAAAAAATTTGATGGCAAGTTTAACCTGAGATTTGATGACACAAATCCGCTTAAAGAAGATATGGAATTCGTAAATGCCATTATAGAAGACATGAAATGGATGGGGTGGATTGATGAAGAGCGCATTTTCTTTGGCTCAGACTATTCAGACTTCTTCTATGACTGTGCCGTTAAATTGATTAAACTGGGGAAGGCATATGTGTGTGATTTGTCACAAGATGAACTTAAAGAAACCCGAGGCACACTCACTGAACCTGGAACAGATAGTCCTTATAGAGCAAGAACCTTTGAGGAAAATTGGATGCTATTAGAGGAAATGAAAGCGGGGCTGCATCCAGATGGCAGTAAGACGTTGAGAGCTAAGATTGATATGACATCCCCAAATATAAATATGCGCGATCCCGTTATTTATAGAATTCTTCACGAACCACATTATAGAACGGGTGATCAATGGTGTATCTACCCCATGTATGATTATGCACATCCCTTACAAGATGCTTATGAAGGCGTGACGCATTCACTTTGCTCAATAGAGTTTAGAAATCATAGGCCCCTTTATGACTGGGTGCTTGAGACGCTTGAGTTTAAAGAACCGCCGAGACAAAGAGAGTTTGGCAGAATGAATATGACCGGTGTGGTGACCAGTAAACGGTATCTTAAAGAGCTGGTGTATGGCAACTACGTCAGTGGTTGGGACGACCCAAGAATGCCGACGATTAAGGGGTTAAGGCGAAGGGGGTATACGAGAGAAGCCATTAACGATTTCATACACAGTCTAGGGGTTTCAAAGGATCAAAGCACCGTGGATATCTCCATGCTAGACCATTGTCTCAGAAATGATTTAAAAGAAAAAGTGCCAAGTGTTATGTGTGTATTAAATCCACTAAAAGTAACGATTACGAATTATCCTAATGATAAAATTGAATTTCTTGAAATTGAAAATAACGCTGCAAACGAGAGTCTAGGAAGCCGTGAAGTGCCTTTTGGAAAACATCTTTTTATTGAAGCAGATGATTTTATGTTATCGCCCATCAAAGGGTTTAAAAGATTGTCATTAGGTGGAGAAGTGAGACTTAAAGGGGCTTACTTTATCAAGTGTGATGATGTGCGTGTGGATGAAGCAGGAGATCCTGTAGAGCTACTTTGCACCTATGACATAGAGACTAAAAGTGGCAGTGGTTTCACGGGTCGTAAAGTAAAAAGTACAATTCACTGGGTACATGCGACTGAGCACGTAAAAGCGGAGATTCACCTCTTTGATCGACTATTTGAAGATGATGATATTGCACGAGATAAATCGCTTTCATGGGATGAGAAGATCAATCCGAATTCTCATATTGTCTTAGAGCATTGTTTGTTGGAAAAAGCCATGGCAGATGTTAAAGCAGAGGATAAATTTCAGTTTATGAGACACGGTTATTTTAATGTGGATGAAGTCACTAAAAGTGAAGGATATGATTTCTATAAGATCAATAGAATTGTACCCTTAAAGAGTTCCTTTTAGAGGTGATTATTTGATGATGTTATGTTATCCCCTTTATAATTATGCTATAATCAACTTGGATTACTTGAAATGTGAGGGCGATATGAGTGAAAGACTAATCAATATAACATTAAATGAAAAAGAGCGCATTGTAGTGATCAGTGACATCCATGGAGGCTTAACGCATCTTGACGCTTTACTGGATCAGATCGAGCTCAAAGCAGAAGATCTTTTAATTATATTGGGCGATTTTATTGAAAAAGGGCCTCAAAATATTGAAATGCTGTATCGCGCAATGTTGCTTGAAAAAAGACCTAATACTTTTGTACTCTCTGGAAATTGTGAATCCTTTGTTTATCAAATGATTACAAATGCTGAAAGACAAGGGATGATTAAAACATACCTCGATAAAGTTCAGTATCCCTCGCTCATCAGTGATTTATATGATAGAGCTTGTTATATTGACATTAAAACGGAACCCTTTGATCCAGAAGAGGTCCAAAGAGTACTTCAAGAAGCTTATCCCAGTGAACTGGCCTTTTTAGAACATCTGCCATGGGGGCTGAGTGCACCACCTTTTATTTTTGTCCATGCAGGCATAAAATCTGAACATGACATCGATAAAAAGACACTTTTGTCATACCCTGCATTTTATGAAGCAGAGCATAACTTAGATAAAATTGTCGTCGTGGGTCATTGGCCAGTGTTAAATTACTTGGATCATTGTCTACTTGCAAATCCAATTCTTGATTTTGATAAACAAATTCTCAATATTGACGGGGGATATAGTGTGAAATGGCATGGACAGGTCAATGCGCTTGTCATTGAAAAAAATGGGGATCAATACGAATACAAATCCTATTTTTCAGATGATCTTAAAGAACGCAAAGTGAAAGCTTATAGTGTGTCCAGCATTGAACCACATCTTATGGCGGGTAAGCCGTTTAAGATCATGTGGAATGACAATCAAATAGAAGTCATTGAAACTTTACCTGAATTTTCACTGTGTTTAAAAAAATCCACAAATGAAGTCGGACTTGTTAAAAATGAATTTATACAGACAATAGGCGATCAGACCTATTGTACTGAAGATTATATATTCAAATTGCATCACCTCGAAGCGGGGGATTATGTGAGATTTATTGAAAATTATGGGGAATATGCATTTGTAAAATACAACCATGAATACGGTTGGATTCCTTCTGTCTTTTTAGAAGAGGATCAAGAATTGGGGGCACATTAATGAAAATTTTAAGACCTGATTATATGGAATCCTTTAAATGCATAGGTTCTCCGTGTATTGATAATTGTTGTATTGGTTGGGATGTTGATATTGATAAACTAACCTTTGAGAAATATCAAGAGGTCAAAGGGGATCCACTGGAAACGCTCATTAAAGATTTTATACACATCAATGCGGCAGAGCACGATAGTTCAGTCAACTTTGCAGTCGTGTCTTTAACGGCCAATAAAAGATGCCCCTTTCTGGATTTGACAAAACTCTGTAAAATTCAAAGCAAGTATGGTGAGCCGTATCTATCCAATGTTTGTGCCCAATACCCAAGGATATACAATCGGATAGATGGCAAATTAGAAGTATCGGCATCCATATCCTGCCCTGAAATTGCAAAGTCAGTTCTATTCGAACCCAATGGGGTACAGTTTGGAACTGAAGATTTTTTAAATGAACGTGATGTGATGATCAGCTATGATGTGGATACAAAATTACCCGCATTTAAGGGCACACCTGCAGAAAAACTGCAAAAAATCAGATGGATTTGTCTGGATATTATGCAGAATGCGACGTTAAAATTAGAAGAGCGTTTTGAGATCATTGGACACTTTGTATTCGGTTTAACTCAAACCCGTAATAAAGAAGAAATCACAAATTGGATGAATCGATATCGGAAGCAGCAAGTTTCAACCTATGAAATAGACGATCTCAGTAGCAATATGCTCAAAAGATCGAAGCAAATTTTAGATCTATTGGATCCTAAATCAACCATTGTTTCAGAGCGATTCTTGCACCATTATCATGAATCAGAAAAAATATTAAAAGATAAAGCGTTGAATTTGAAAGCTTTGAAAAATCAATATTATGATCCATACTTTGAAGATCGTCACTATATATTTGAAAATTACTTTGTGAACCATATGTTTAAAGCACTTTTCCCTTTTACTGAGGCAGAATGGATATTTGATGCCTATCTTCTGATGTTATGTAGATACCACTTGATGAAGCGGCAACTTTTAGGCATTGCAATTGCAAATAAAGGTTTAACAGACGCGTTGATACTAGACTATTTTCAAGTCTTTTCTAAGGCAATTGAACACCATAAATCATTTATGCTAGACTTAACGGAGTGGTTTGGATACTTGAAAATTAACGATATGAAATCGGTTAAGAAATTTTTATTGTGAAGTAAGGTTATCGTGTCAAAAGTCATTTGTGTAAAAATAGGAGGATAAAGTGTCATTAGTGATCATTTGTTTTGCGGGCTTTTTTGCAGCATTAGTAGACTCAATGGTAGGCGGTGGGGGTCTGATAAGTCTACCAGCATTACTTGCGGCAGGTCTGCCGACACACCTTGCACTTGGTACCAATAAATTTGCGTCCAGTAC
The DNA here is from genome assembly GCF_001748365.1 of Fusibacter sp. 3D3. GTDB lineage: Bacteria > Bacillota > Clostridia > Peptostreptococcales > Acidaminobacteraceae > Fusibacter_A. Next base: position 52,328 of record NZ_BDHH01000014.1, read on the forward strand.
AGGTGCTGTAAGCAGTTCATATCATTATTTTAAATCAGGCAATCTCAATAAAAAAGTGCTTACAAGACTGGTGCCTTTTTCTCTAATAGGCTCGTTAATAGGCGTTAATGTGGTTTTAGGGCTCAACCCAGATTTCTTGAAAGCGATGATTATTTTTTTAGTGGCAATAATCGGTATTTATACACTGATGAATAAAAATTTAGGTCTTGAAGATCACTATAAGGAGCCCACTGCTTTAAGCTATATGCAGGGGCGAATTATGGCCATTGCAATTGGTTTTTATGATGGTTTTTTTGGGCCAGGCACAGGCTCCTTTTTAATATTTTCTCTGATAAAACTCTTTGGATTTGATTTTAAAAAGGCTGCTGCAAATGGAAAGGTTTTAAATTTAGCCAGTAATCTGGCTGCACTTTTTTTATTTTTAATCAATGGGAAAGTGGTCTTGTATTATGCAGTCCCAATGGCGATTTCCATGATGATTGGTGCAAGAGTTGGGACGCATTTAGCCGTAACAAAAGGCTCAAAATTTATCAAACCTATATTTGTCGTTGTTTCCTTTACACTGGTTGCCAAAATGGCATTTGAAATGTTGAGTGGTGTGATATAAACGCATTATTATGGGTATAAATGCATTGGACGATGTCGTATTAATGGAGTGGAGGTCTTTATGATTGTAAAAATTGTCGCGAAAGAGGTTTTGAAAACTTTTACAAAGGATCAATTTACATTGGATCCATACCAAATTATGGAGGAAGATCATCTGCTTGTAGATGGAAAACTCTATATTATCATAGGTCGTGCATTTGATTTTGAAAAAGAGACGATTGTGTACTTTGTAGAAGCAGAAGAAGATCGTGAAACTCAAAATCATTGGGGTTTGTGATCAAAAAAGCGTTGACACAGATGCTCAATGATGATATGCTTTTTTTAAATTAACTGTCCAAGATGGTATGTTACTGTTAAATCAGGCATGAACCTTAATGAGAATATTCATTAGCGTTCGTGCTTTTTTGTTATAAATCATTAGTTTTCGTCCAGCTTAGAGGCAGGAGTGTTTAACCTGCTCTAAGCGGTTAGATGAGGACGGGCCCGACAAAACGAAGGTTTGGAGGACAATGATTATGTATTAGGGTGTTTTGGGGGGATTTTGTGAACTATAAGATTATAAAACCGATGAATCATAATGTTGTATTAGCCAGTGAACAAAATTCCAAGGAAGAAGTCATTTTAATCGGAAAAGGAGTTGGTTTTAATCGAAAAATAGGTCAGGATGTCTTTTTATCGGAGCATGAGATTGATAGAATCTTTAGAACTTATGATGAAAAGTACAAAGAACACTATTTTAATCTCTTAAAAGGGATTGACAGTGCGGTTTTGGGTGTTTGTGCTGAAATTGTATCCGAGGCAGAAAAAGAGTTTGGACAAATAAGCCAAAAGCTCTTTTTAGTCTTATCAGATCACATCAGTTTTGCACTTGAACGCATTAGAAATGGACTTGACATCAGCAATCCCTTCCTCTATGAAATAAAAATGCTATACTCAGAAGAATATAAAATGGGATTAAGAGCTCAGTGGATGATTAATCAATCGATTCATGTTGAAATTCCAGAAAGCGAAGTCGGGTTTATAGCACTTCATATACATGCAGCGAGGCATAAAAAAGATGTAAAAGATACGGTTAAGAACACCAGAATTATTAAGGCGTTGGTTGAAATTATTGAAAAGAGACTGGATAAGAAATTACAAAAAGGGACTTTGATCTATGATCGACTCGTGAGTCATCTATGGTATTGCCTTGATCGAATTGAAAAGGGGGAGGCTGTTGAGAATCCCTTGGGAGATACAGTGAAGATACAATTTCCTGAAGCCTATGCCGTTTCTGAAAAAATGGTGGACTATATTGAGAAATCTCTAAATAAGAAAGTCTATGAAAATGAGAAGGTGTACATGACCATTCATATTGATCGGATTAGAAGAAGCTGACGTGTTACTGTTTATTCAGGCATGAGTCAAAAGCAATCAGAGTATTGCTTTTGGGCTCATGCCTTTTTTGTTGGTTATTATAGCCTTTATACTTTGTGGAGAGGCAATGATATACAGGGCACTTATCTTATATTTTAAAAGGAGGCATTTTTATGAGTAAAAGTTTTGGAAACATCCAAAAAGTCGGGAAAGCTTTAATGACGCCAGTTGCGGCGTTACCGGTCGCAGCACTCTTATTAAGACTTGGTCAACCAGATGTCTTTAACATTCCAATCATATCGGCTGCGGGGTCTGCATTGTTTGGAAATTTGGCACTTTTATTTGCCATTGGCGTTGGATTTGGACTTGCCAAAAATAATCAGGGTGCTGCTGGACTTGCAGGTGCTATTGGGTATCTTGTTATTAAAGAAGTGACACTTGCAATGAATCCAGATATTAACATGGGGGTATTAGCAGGTATGATTGCGGGTATTATGGCGGGTGTACTCTACAACAAATTCCATGATATCAAGTTGCCGGATTGGTTAGGTTTCTTCGGTGGAAAGCGGTTTGTGCCGATTATCACGTCGCTGTGTGCTTTGGTGCTCGGGGTTGTATTCGGGTATGTTTGGCCACCCATTCAATTAGGGATTGATTCACTGGGCACATGGATCATAGGCGCAGGTGCACTTGGAGCAGGTGTGTTTGGGTTCCTCAATCGTTTATTGATTCCAGTGGGGTTACATCATGTCCTCAACTCGTTCTTATGGTTTGTATTCGGCGAATATGGTGGTGCCACAGGTGACCTCAGCAGATTCTTCGCTGGAGATCCAACAGCAGGTACCTTTATGGCAGGATTCTATCCAGTGATGATGTTTGGTCTCCCAGCTGTTGCACTTGCTATGTACACAACCGCTAAAAAAGAAAACAGAGCAGCGGTAGGCGGCATGTTATTTTCAGTGGCATTCACTTCATTTTTGACAGGTATTACGGAACCTCTTGAATTTATGTTTATGTTCCTTGCACCCGTTTTATACTTTTTACACGCGGTATTGACAGGTGTGGCGATGGCAGTCGTTTCAAGTATGGGTATTTTACATGGTTTTGGATTCTCAGCAGGCGCAATTGACTTTGTCCTAAACTATGGACTGGCAACGAATCCACTGCTCTTGATTCCAGTGGGCTTGGCCTTTGGCGTCGTTTATTATGTGATATTTGTGTTTGTGATCAAGAAGTTTAACTTACAAACACCTGGTAGAGCAGATAATGAGAGTGGCAATGAAACGCTTATTGAAGAACTTGGGATTTCCAATGTTGCCTATGGTTATGTCAATGCACTGGGCGGTAGAGAAAATATCGTAGAAGTGGATGCATGCATAACGCGTCTTAGAATGACCCTTAAGACAAATGAGCTGGTAGATGAAGAGGCACTAAAAAAAATGGGGGCATCTGGTTCAATAAGACCAAGCAGCACGAACATCCAAGTCATAGTAGGCACAAAAGCAGAGCTTATTGCTGAAGAGATGAAACAAATTTTAAGATAAAAACGTTGTGTTTAACAGTATAGGCAAAAATCCTTCAAAGTGTAAAGACGCTTTGAAGGATTTTATGATATGATAGGATTTGATCACAAAACGAAGGCGGTGTCAGATGTTTAACTTTTTAAAAAAATCAAAATCGATTCTCATTAAGATGCCTTTTGAAGGTGATGTTGTCGATTTAAAAACAGTTCCGGATCAAGTATTTTCACAAAAAATGATTGGAGATGGATTCGCAATTTTGCCCAAAGCAGGTATCCATACGGTGTGTAGTCCTTGTGATGGTCAATTGATTCAAATATTCCCAACCAATCACGCAATTGGCATTAAGTCAGATGAAGGGATTGAAATGCTCATTCATATTGGGATTGATACTGTTGAGCTGAAAGGTGAAGGCTTTGAAAGATTATTAGAACCACCATGTCCCTTAAAGGCAGGTCAAGCTATTTTAAAATTTGATGAGGCTGCAATAAAGGCGCTCAATAAAGCTTCTATCACCCCAGTTGTCTTTACTGAAATGAAACTTATTAAGACGATTTCTGTTCATTATGGTGCTTTGAAAACAGGGGATGTCGTTTGTGAAATCACCTTAGAATAAGGCGCCTTATGGATAGAAAAAGGAAGCGTCAATTTTAAAGCGCGACAATTCAAAAACATTCTAACGCAGAGTGTATTTGAATTGTCGCATTTTTTTTATTGACAACAAAGAGAAATGACGTATACTTTAATAGTGAGTACTCACTCACTATCGTTGTGACGAGGAGGTTGTTCATGGGAAAACGTGAAGATACTGAAAAACAAATTTTAAATGCGGCGGTTCAAATGATTTCTGAAAAGGGCTATGATGCGACTAAGACAAACGAAATCGCAATGCTCGCCAATACAAGTGAGGCCATTATTTTTAAATATTTTAAAACGAAGAAGGGGCTTTTAACGGCGATTGTCAACAAAGGTGTTGAATTATTAGGAAGAGAACTCGCCTATAAACCGATACAAAAAATCTTGATTGACAATACAAGTAAATCGCTCGATGAGGTCTTTGATATGATTATTGAAGATCGAATTACGCTGATTTTAAAAAATCACGCCATTTTAAAGGTCTTGTTAACAGAAATGCAGTATCATTCAGATTTAAGAGATCATATTATAGATCAAGTGGTCAGTCCTATTTTCTTAGAGTTTAGAAATTTTATGAAAATTCACAGAGAACGCGGCATCATTGATCCTGAACTTGATGATGAAGTGATTTTAAGAATGATAGCAGCAGGTTTATTCAGTGGTGTTATCAAAAGGGTAATCATGGAACAAACATTTGATGCAAGTGAGATGAAAAGGGAAATGCTACAGGTTAAAACGATTTTATTGAGAGGGATTACCCGAAAATCTGAATCCTAAAAATCTCAAAACAAGAAATTAAATGAGGAGTTTATCATGAAAAAAAGTATTTTTATAGGTATTTTAGCGATTGTTTTGGGCAGTATCGGATATTGCTTCAGCATAGGTGAAGCCGTTTCAACACCTGTGTATACGGGATTTATAGAGTGCAATATTACCAAAGCGATGTCTCAATCCAGTGGCAAAATAATAGAAATCAATGTAGAAGAGGGACAGCAGGTTTCAAAAGGTGATTTGATCGCCATAATAGACTCAAGCGACCTGTTATTTCAAAAAGATAAAATAATTGCTGAAATCGCCATAAAGGAGAATAAATTAGAGGATCTAATTGAAGGTGCAGATGCTAATGATTTTAAGCAAATTACGTTGCAACAAGAGGGGTTAAAGTTAAAAATTGCGCTCGCAACGGATCAGTTAAAAATCAAAAGCAATCAGTTAGAAGATGCCAGAGCGTTACTAGAAAGTAATGCCATTAGTGCAGAGCAACTAGAAAACGTTGAACTTGCTTATCAACAAGCTCAAACGGACTTAAGTGTTTTAAATAAGGAATATGAGAAAACAACACTTGCTTATGAAGATTTGCTAGAGGGAGTGAACCCACATACACTTGCAATTGCGGAAGAAGAACTAAAGCTCTCCGAAATAGCACGCCAGAGTATTGAACGCAAGATTGAAGAAACACATATCTTTGCGCCGTCTGAGGGTCGAATACGCCATGTCTATTTTAATGAAAATGAAATGGTATCCACAGGGGCCATTCTTGCGGATTTACTCGAACAAGAAAGCCTTTATGTTCAATTTTATGTGGATGAAGCCAATTTTTCTAAAATCGAACTGGGTGGCAATATAAAGCTGATACTTGACGGTTCTGGAGAGACTTTTACGGCTAAAATCACAAAAATATCAGATTATGCACAGTTTACACCTAAAAATATTTCTACAAAAGCAGATCGTCAAAGTCTTGTCTTTAAAGTGAAAGCAGATCTTGAAGAAAGTGCTGAGTTTCACAGTGGGATGATGGTGGACATAGAACTTGAGGCAGGTGCAGCGGAATGAATGAATCTATTATTATTCTGGATAAGATTCAAAAGCATTATGGTGAGTTGAAAGCCGTTCAAGATGTTTCGCTTTCGATTAACAAAGGTGAAATATATGGCTTGTTAGGCCCCAATGGTGCTGGCAAGTCAACAACCATCAAGATGATATGTGGTGTTATTAAACCAAGTGGGGGCACTGGTAACGTTCTTGGCTATGACGTCTATAAGCACAGCAATCAAATAAAAAACGGAATTGGTTATATGTCACAAAAATTTAGTCTATATGAAGATTTGACGGTTATAGAGAACATTACTTTTTTTGCAAACCTATACGGGTTAAGTAAAGCAGAAATAAAAGATAGAATTGTCCAAATTGTAGAAATGGCTGGACTTAATGGTCGAGAAAAGCAACTCACAGGGCATTTGTCAGGGGGCTGGAAACAGCGATTGGCACTTGGTTGTGCTATTATTCACAAACCCAAATTGCTTGTTTTAGACGAGCCCACAGCAGGTGTTGATCCTGTATCGAGAAGACTTTTCTGGGAAATGCTTTTTGAACTGTCTAAGCAAGGCATCACAATACTTGTAACGACACATTATATGGATGAAGCTCAGAGTTGCGATCGCGTGGGGTTTGTCTTCAGCGGCCGTAAATTGATAGAAGGGGTTCCAAAAGAACTCATTAAAGCACATAATGCCAACACTCTGGAGGACGTTTTTATTGAATGGGTTGAAAGAGAAACCCATACCAGTATAAAGCATTCTTTTGATAACTTGAAATTCATCAAGGAAGAGAGGGCACAAGATGAATCGATTTAGACATATTATCATCAAAGAATTTATCCATATTCGGCGTGACCCTGCAAGTGTGGGGATGCTCATCATGATGCCATTATTCTTTATGCTCATATTTGGTTATGCCGTAAATACTGAAGTGGATCAAATATATATTGGCGTATTAGATGGTGATCAAACGTTTGAAAGTAGAGAATTTGTCAGATCATTCATCACAAGTGACTATTTCAAACTCTATACAACTGTAAATGATACTTCAGAATTGCAGCTTTTAGTGGAAAAAGGCACCATAAAAACGGCTTTGATTATCCCTACAGGATTTTCAAAAAAATTAGCATCAACGGGTAATTGTGAGGTAGAGTTAATCGTAGATGGTTCAGATCCAACTGTTGCAAGAACAGCACTTCAAAGTGCGAATTTGCTCAGCAAGGCTTTTACGATGAAACAAAATATGAATCAAGGGATCACACTCTCAACGAATGTTTGGTATAATCCAGCTATGGAGAGTACTATATTTACGATTCCCGGTCTCATCGGATTGATTATGCAAAACATCACCGTGATGCTGACTTCGTTTTCTCTGGTCAGAGAGAAAGAAAAAAGCACAATCGAACAATTGATGGTATCTCCTATTAGATCCTATGAACTTATCTTGGGTAAAATGATACCCTATATTGTCGTTGGCAATATAGATTTTTTAATCACACTGGGGATTGGCATTCTTTATTTTAAAATACCACTTATGGGAAGCTTTGGACTTCTAATGCTGCTGGGAAATGCCTTTATCTTTTGTTCTTTGGCGATTGGAATGATGATCTCAACGATTTCAAAAAATCAGCTTCAAGCAATGCAAATGACACTTCTTATCATATTGCCAAGTGTATTACTCAGTGGATTTGTGTTTCCTAGAGAAGCCATGCCGCTTCCGATCTTCTACGCAGGCTACTTAATGCCTTTAACTTATTTTTTAGAAATATTGAGAGGCATTATTGTAAAAGGCGTTGGGATTCAAATCCTATATCAACAAGCCCTTTTTTTGCTTGGATTTTCAGTCGCTTTGCTGTCGCTAGCTTCCTTCAAGTTTAAACAACATTTAGAATAGCAATTTTTTTTGTTCTTTGATTTGTCAGCCATAAATTTGGTATACTATAGATGTGGAATCAAACGGTAATAAGAGATTCAGTTTTCACAAGACATGTTGGAGATAAGTAGGTGTAAAATGAGAATACTCATAGTAGACGACAGCAAAATTAATCAAGTAGTGGCAAGGGATACGCTTATAGCGAACCGCATAGAAAGTGAGATTTTTTTGGCCTCCAATGGTGAAGAAGCCTTAGAATTTATAGCGGTATCAGGATGCGATTTAGTGCTTCTCGACATTATTATGCCAAAGTATTCGGGCGTTGAAGTTCTAGAAAAAATAATGATGAATGATGAGATAAAGCATCCAAAGGTCATTATGCTCACAACAATTGAGGACACTCAGACCCTTAAACAGTGTTTTGATTATGGTGCTACGGACTATATAAGAAAGCCCTTTAATGAACTTGAATTTATTTCCAGAGTCAAGTCGGTTATAAGGGAGATTCAAAATGATCACCAAATTAAGCACACTGCAATTCAATTAGAACGGCAGAATGCTGAACTTGTAGAAACCAATAAAGCCTTAAAAGAAGCTCAATATTATCTTGTCCAAAAAGAGAAGATGGTCGCAATTGGTGAACTTGCAGCAGGAATTGCACATGAAATCAATAATCCTTTAGCTTTTGTCATGAGCAACCTCGAAACTGCCAAGAATTATGTATCTGTGATTTCAGATTTTATAGAGATTGGTAGAGAAATTATAACGATAGAGCATGCAGATCATTTTATGGAATCTATAACTAAAATGGATGCACTTTGGAAAGAGAAGGATTTGGATTTTATATTTGAGGATTTTTTAGAAGTATTAATAGATTCAGAAACAGGATTAAAACGTGTCGCTAAAATCGTCATGACCATGCGAAATTTTGCACGTATATCAGATGAGGATGTTTTTGAGTATGTGGATATGAATGTTTTACTTGATGAAGCTTTGCTTATTGTCAATAATGAAATTAAATATTCTGCAACGATTGTGAAGCATTACTCAGAGTGTAAACTGCTTTATTGTAATAAAGGTCAGATTGAACAAGTATTAGTCAACATGCTTGTGAATGCTGCGCATGCGATAAAGAGTAAAAATCAAGAAAATCTAGGCGTTGTTGATTTATCCACGTTGTGCGATGGCAAGTATGGTTATATGATTATAAAAGATAATGGTGACGGTATTGATTCAGAATTCATCAACAAGATTTTTAATCCCTTCTTTACAACAAAACCTGTTGGGCAAGGGACGGGTCTAGGGCTGAGCATCTCACATGATATTATTGTCAATAAGCATAAAGGTGAAATTCAAGTTGAGAGCAAAAAAAATGAAGGGTCAACCTTCACTGTGAAGATACCACTCCATTTAGTGATTGAAAAATAAGTTTTTTTAGATGGGGTATAGAGCCTATAATTCAAAAACAAAAAAACTTTTCCCGGTCGCTGGCTACCCTGTTATAAATCGAACTATCAAATAGTGATGGTTTTATGGATCCCCACAAATATTTAATGATTTATAATTTAGGTCCTATAGTTTTGCGTCATCAGCTTTCACTGATTTTGCCTTTGTAACCGAAAAGTTTTTTAGGTAGCTGGCTATCTTGTTTTTTTAGACTGTAGGAACGCCTTCTCAGTTTACAAGTATTATGATTCAAAATACCCTATATAGATTTTGAATTTTAATCCTATAAGGAATGCGTTTGCAGTTTTAAAAATTTAGATCCTTCAGCTTTGCGTCATCAATTTTCATTGATTTTGCTATACTATTAATATACCCAGAAAATATGATTTTAAACGAAAAGAGGTCAAAATTTGATTGAATTAAATAATAAATTTATAAAAGCTAAAGTGGCCATAAAGGGTGCTGAACTCACAAGTTTATTGGATCTTAAAAACAATAGAGAGTTACTTTGGCAAGCAGATAAACAGTACTGGGCCAAACATGCGCCTATTTTATTTCCCATTGTGGGCAGCCTAAAAGAGGGCCAGTATATTTATGATGATGTTAAATATGATTTGCCTCGGCATGGATTTGCAAGAGATCAAGCATTTACTTTGGAATCGCATTCTGATGATCAAGTCACATTGATGTTAAAGGACAATGCGCATTTGAGAGCGCTGTATCCCTTCCAATTCAAATTGTCAGTTACTTATAGACTGGAGGATAATAGACTCAAGGTCTACTACTGTGTGGAAAATGTCATGTCAAGCGAATTGTTCTTTTCCATAGGGGCGCATCCTGCTTTTAATTGCGATCTCAAATCAGAAAAGAGTTTTTTGCAAGTAGAAATGAAAGCAAAAACGAATGTGCTTAAAAGCCTGAATATCGCGTTAAGTGAGGGCTTGATTTCGGAGGGTTACAAGTCAATTGAACTCGAGGAAGGGCGCTTATATCTTACGCCTCAATTGTTCGATGAAGATGCGTTGATCTTTAAAGGTGAAAATATTGAGGGCTTCATATTGAATGATGACAAAGAAAACGCTATACTAAAATTTGAGTGTAGCAACTATCCCTATATTGGCATATGGTCACCAAAGGCACCTTTTGTCTGTATTGAACCTTGGCATGGTATAGCAGATTTTAAAAATGCCTCGCAGCAGTTAAAAGAAAAGCATGGTATTTTAAGGCTTGAAGGCAAAGCAAAGTTTGAATGCGATTATAGTATAATACTTGCGATATGAGTGGACACTCTAGCCTATATTTAGATCAATAAAATCATTAAATGGAGAAAATGGATGATAAGAACAATTATATGGTTTGCCTATTTTTGGATAAGTTTAGTGGGATTAATGCCTGCTTTATTCAAAGTGAATAAAATGACGGCAAATGAAAAATTAGAGTTTGCAGACCAAAAAGCAAGACAGTGGTCATCGAAGCTACTCAAGCTTGCGGGATGTAAAGTTGAGATCGTTGGACTTGAAAATATTCCTAAGGATAGCGCAGTGCTCTATGTGTGTAATCATCAGAGCAATTTTGATATTCCGCTTACGATTTTACATTTGCCTAAGACAAAAGGGTTTATCGCAAAGGTTGAGCTTTTAAAAATGCCATTTGTACGCGACTGGATGAAACACATGAAGTGTATCTTTATGGATCGAAGCGATATTAGACAGCAAGTAAAAGGGATCAGCCAAGGCGTCCAGTCTTTAAAAGAAGGTCAATCTATGGTGATTTTTCCTGAGGGGACGAGAAGCCCTGATGGCAAGGTGAAAGCATTTAAGCCAGGCGGTTTAAAACTTGCGACTAAATCAGGTGTTCCCATTGTGCCCGTAACCATAAAAGGTTCAAAAGACATTATGAAAAAGGGTTCCCTGCTCATTAAACCCGCAAATGTGGAGATTATTATATCTGAACCCATTTGGATCAATAAAGAGATGAACAAAGAAACCGTAGCCCTCACTGAAACCGTTAAAGCAATCATAGAAAGTCATGTGTAATCACGTGTAAATAGCAGAAAATTAATGAGGTTATATGAATATTAATGTTATCAAATCAAAGCGAAAAACTTGTGAGATTAAAGTCAACGCGGATGGGTCTGTAACCATTAAAGCCCCAAATCACTATACCAACCCTATGATAAAATCCATTATAGAGACTAAAGCAGACTGGATTGATCAGAAACTCAAATGGATGTCCGAATCGGAACCACCTTTGTGTTTTGAGTTGGGTTCAACGCTCCCTGTTTGGTATGAAGCGTTCACCATTGAATTTTCTGATCGTATAGATACTTATTTAGATCATGCGCATAAACGCATTATGATTAATCCTAAGGTGAAGCCTGAGCGAGAAGCGATTAAAAGGGAAGTCATAAAGTTATTAAGAGTTGTTTTAAGGAATCATCTGGTGGCACGTGTCAAAGTATTATCTGAAGAACTGAATGTACAACCTAATGAAATCAGAGTTAAGTTGATGAAATCACGATGGGGCAGTTGCAGTTCAAGAGGCAATCTGAATTTTTCACTCAATCTTGTTTTACTACCCAAAGAGATTGTGGATTACATCATTATCCACGAATTGGCGCATTTAAACGAATTGAATCATTCGAGTCGATTTTGGAGAATTGTTGAAAAATATCACCCGAGGTATGTTGAAGACAGAAAATGGCTAAAAATGAATACTTTCAATCTGAATTTGAACTGAATTTACTATAAAAATAGGCCTGTAATAGGGCTTATTTTTTTTAAAAAAATATTAAAACAGAAAAGTAGCGTTTAAAAATATCCTAAAGTAGGTATTATATACAACGAAAGTAATGCAAGGTGATATTGGCGGATCACAAGTGGGACGATATCATCAGAAGGAGGTATGTGAATGAGTGAGTATAATCAAAATGAGCCGATGATAGAAATGTATGTATATGAGACCACGCAACTTATTGACCGACTTGAGCAGTTGATGATGGCAGCTGAAAAAGAGGAAAGTCTTGATTTTGCAATTGATGAAATTTTCAGAATCATGCATACCATTAAAGGCAATTCCATGATGATGATGTATGAAGGCATAGCAGTGATTGCACATCGACTTGAGGATTTGTTTGACTTTTTAAGAAATAATAAGACATTGAAGTATAATCCTTCACGCATAACGGATTTGACACTTGCTATGATTGATTTTGTAAAAGAAGAAATCAAGAAGGTAGAGCGGGATTCGCAACCCAATGGCGAGGCAGGTGAACTCAGAGATGAAATCGTGACGTATTTAGAATCTCTAAAATTCATGAATGACAAAGAACAATATAGCACTTCAGAAGAGAGTGTGGTAAAACCACAATATTATATATCTCCTAAAAAAGTTGAAATGACAGAGCACAAAGAAAATTCGACAGATTTGAGTCATTTTAATTACTTTAGATTAAAAATTGAATATGAAGATGGCTGTGGCATGGAGAATATCCGCGCATTTACATTTGTTCATGGCATAAAAGATAAAGTAGAGGGTTTATTACATATCCCTACGGATATCACAGGTGATCCAAGTGCAGCAGATTATATTGTGGAAAATGGATTCAGAAGTTATATAAAAACTGGAATGCGCATGGAAGAAATGCAGGATATCATGAGAGGGGTTAGTTTTCTTAAAACTTATGTTCTCTTAGAGATTGACGAGCGCACTTTCCAAGAAACATGCAAGAATATTGAACTTGGCATCTTGGAAGAGCAAATTTTAGAAAATGAAGTTGAATTGGAAACAGAAATCATTGCAGATTTAAAAACCGATATGAGCAATCCTGAAATTAGTCAGTTAAATCATGAAATCAATCGTGAAAAGAAAGCTGTTGAAGCTCAAAAATCAAATGAAGTTAAACCTGAATCAGAAGGTAAAAAAGTGGCTAAACAAAGTTTTATCAGTGTTGATGTGAACAGAGTTGATAAATTGATGGATTTAGTCGGTGAACTGGTCGTTTCAGAGTCCATGGTTACTCGGAATCCAGAAATTTTAAATTTGCATCTTGAGAACTTTGAAAAAGCGGCAAGACAATTTAGAATTATCATGAATGAACTACAAGATACGGTTATGAGCATGCGGATGGTCCCTTTGACTTTGACATTTCAAAAGATGACTCGAATTGTCAGGGATATGAAGAAGAAAGTTGATAAAGAAGTCGATTTGATCATTATAGGCGAAAATACAGAAGTTGATAAAAATGTAATTGAAAATATTACAGATCCTTTGATGCATATCATAAGGAATTCCATGGACCATGGGTTAGAATCTACAGAAGAGCGCATTGAAATGGGAAAGCCAGAGACAGGCGCCATTATTTTAGAGGCGAAGCACTCTGGTGGCGATGTTTGGATCATTGTAAAAGATGATGGCAAAGGTTTAGATCGAGAAAAAATTCTGGATAAATGTGAAGACAGAAACCTTTTAACGAGGCCTAGATCAGAGTACCAAGATCGTGAAGTTTATGAAATGCTCTTTGAACCAGGTTTTTCAACCAAAGAGGAAGTTACTGAATTTTCTGGACGTGGGGTAGGGCTCGATGTTGTCGCAAGAAATATAAAGAAACTCGGTGGCACGGTTATCGTAAACTCTGAACTGGGCATTGGCACTGAATTTGCTATAAAAATTCCGCTCACATTAGCCATTATCAATGGCATGATGATGCAAGTGGGCAAGACCATATTTTCGATTCCTATTATTTCTATTAGGGAGTCTTTTATCGCCAAAGAAAGTGATATCACTCAAGATCCTGATGGTAATGAACTCGTCATGGTCAGAGGACAAGTGTTTCCAATTTTGAGATTGCATGAGAAATATGGTATTGAAACTGAAATTACCGATTTTAATGCAGGGATTCTCATTATGATTGAAGAGAATGGTAAGGAGAAAGTGTTTTTTGCAGATGCTATTTTAGGAGAACAGCAACTTGTTGTTAAAAGTGCTCCCAAATATTTAAGATCAATCGATGGCATGACGGGTTTTGCATTATTAGGAGATGGCCGGATTAGCCTAATATTGGACCCAGATAGTCTCGTGAATTAAGGGGGGGTGACTAAAAATGAGAAATAGGCATGTTGATGATGTTGGCGAAATAAAAAATATGCCGAAAGAGATCATCAAATATTTGACATTTCAAGTGGACAAAGAGGTTTATGGATTTGATATCAACTTTATAGTGGACATCAATCGAATTCAAGAAATAACGCTGGTGCCGCAACAAGATGCTTATGTCAAAGGGGTTATTAATTTAAGGGGACAAATCATTCCAGTGATTGAGATCAGAGCAAGATTTGGCAAGAGCGTCAGAGCGTATGATGATCGTACTTGTATTATCGTTATGAATTTTGAGGAATACACGGTCGGCGTTATAGTAGATACTGTACTCGAAGTGGTATCTGTTGAAAAAGATCAAATCACATCACAGAAGAACTTTGATAAGAAGAGTCGGTTTGTTCAAGGCATTACAAAGAGCAATGATTATATGATTACGTTAATGGATATTGAGAAGCTATTATTTGAATAGAAAGGATGATGGGGATGTTGAAAAATAGAAAAATTGGGTCTAAAATTGCGATTGGAATTGGGACGATGGTTTTAATTATTTCTTTAGTGATTGGATATACCATCTATAATTTAAGTACGCAAAAAAAACAAGCTGAATTGATGCAGGATAATTATCTTCATGCACTGAGTATCGCAACAGATTTCAATCACAATATCAATACGGTAATGTTAAACAGCAGAGCTTTCGGTCTATCTGGGGAAACAGCGTATTACAACGTGGCAATTTTGGGGATGGAAGCGGCAAATGTGAATTTAGAAGAACTGGCTAATTTTACAAAAGAGCACGATGCTGAAGCGCTGGTCGCTATGCACGAACAAAGCACACAGGCTTACAAAGAATACGAGTCCCTTATTCAGCAAACGTATGATGCCTATATTAAAATGGAGGATGCCAAAAATTTGTTGAACAGTTCTGCAAGTACCTTTGTTGAAGAATCTACTAAATACTACGAGGATCAAACAGAAAAATTGATGAGTCATATTAAGCTTAAGGATGCTGAAGAAAAGTTGATTGACAGAAATAATAAAATCAAAATGATCACAGATATACTTAACTTAGGCAATGCGATCAGAATTGAAAATCAAAAAGGAATCGCTTCAAGAGATGCAAATGAAATTAGAGCCATTCTTAAAAGCTTTGATGAAATCACAGTAATATTAGATGAAATTGGAAAAACAACGACGCAAGAAAGTAACTTACAGCAGCTTGATCATGTGAGAAAAGCAAATGAGGCTTATAAAGCCAATATGAATATCATCGCGGATCTCTTTGATGAACTTCAAGCAATAGGAGAGCAGCGGTTAGAAAAGGGCAATATTCTCACAAAAATAACAGATGATATAGCGCAAGGTAGCATGACCGATACAAATAACGGTGCAATAGAAACCATTAAAGCAGTAAATGCAACAACTCAAGTGCTTCTGTATGGATTCGCTTTTGCGCTCATTATTGGCATTTTATTTAACATCTACATCGTCAAAGGGTTAGTGAAAGGGATCAATCAAGTGACAAATGCAGCGCAGATCCTTTCAACGGGTGATGTTGAAGTCGATCTAGTATCTGACAGCAGAGATGAGATTGGCGTTATGACTGCAGCGTTTGTTAAAATGGTGGATAACATCAAAGCACAAGCTGAAATAGCGAAACTCATAGCAGATGGCGATCGCAATATTGAAGTCGTAATCAAATCAGATAAGGATGTGCTCAATCAAAATCTAAAGCGTGCCGTGGAAAGTTTGAATTTACTGCTTAGTGAAACGGATATGCTCACGCAGTCAGTTTTAAAAGGAGAACTTAGTAAAAGAGGTAAAGAAGGGGTTTTGACAGGGGTTTGGGAAGACCTAATTGTAGGGATCAATCAGCTCATCGATGCATTTGTCAACCCGATCAACATTACAAATGACTATATTACCAACATTGGAAACGGCATTATTCCAGAAAAAATAACAGAGACTTATTATGGTGATTTTAATAATATTAAAATGAGCATTAATAAATGTCTAGATGGCATAAGTGGTCTTGTTGAGGATACAAATACGCTCATAGAGGCGGCGAAGCAAGGCGATTTAAGTTATCGTGCAGATGAGACCCGTCATTTAGGCGATTATAAGAGAATCATAATGGGCGTAAATGAGACGTTAGATGCCATAATTGAGCCAGTCAATGAAGCAGCAACAGTGCTGGCTGAGGTTTCTGAGGGCAACTTGAATATAAGAGTTAAGGGGAACTATAAAGGGGATCATGCATCGATTAAAAATGCTTTGAATACCACGATTGAAGCTTTGGTAAGCTATATCAATGAGATCGCCTATGTACTTGCAAAGATGAGTGATGGTGATTTTACTGCAAATGTGAGAATTGACTTCAAAGGTGACTTCGTTAAGATTAAAATGGCACTAGAAGCCATACTGGAATCGTTTAATGCAGTCCTTGGAGAAATCGGCATAGCGGCAGAGCAAGTCAATACGGGTGCAAATCAAGTCAGTGCATCCTCTCAAAGTTTATCACAAGGCTCAACTGAACAAGCGAGTGCTATAGAAGAAATAACGGCAGCGATCACACAAGTGGCTGAGCAAACAAAAGAAAATGCAATTTCTGCAAATAAAGCGAATGACCTCTCTGTAAGAGCAAAAGAGGGGGCAATCGTTGGCAACTCTAGAATGAATGAAATGATCTCTGCGATGAAAGATATCAATGCTTCTTCCAACAATATTTCTAAGATCATTAAAGTTATTGATGAAATTGCTTTCCAAACGAATATACTTGCACTTAATGCCGCAGTAGAGGCAGCTCGCGCTGGAGAGCATGGTAAAGGATTTGCAGTCGTCGCTGAAGAGGTGAGAAATTTGGCCGCTAGAAGTGCCAATGCAGCGAAAGAAACCACAGATTTAATTGAGAATTCAATCGGCAAGGTGACAAGCGGCACAGAAATTGCAAATACCACTGCAGTGGCCTTGAATGAAATCGTCGAAGGCGTCAGTAAAGTAGCTGAGCTTGTCTCTGATATTGCAAACGCATCCAATGAACAAGCGACAGCGATTGCTCAGATCAATGAGGGGGTCAATCAAGTCTCTGATGTTACTCAAAATAATACAGCCACAGCTGAAGAAAGTGCGGCAGCAAGTGAAGAAATGTCAGCACAAGCAGAAATGCTTCGGGACATGATTTCAAAGTTTATTTTAACGGGACACAAAACACAAAAGAAAATGGTGAAAACAGTTCATCATGAAATATCACCCAAATCGCCTAAAGAGAGAGTCATTAATTTAGATGATGGCGAATTTGGCAAGTATTAATAGCGGTAGAGAATTTGTGCAAAACTAATTTGAGGTTCTCTAAACCGTATATCATTTTTTAAAAGAGGTGGCTTGATAAGCACCTCTTTTAAAAACTAAAGAGGTGACTATGAAGATAAAAGAAAGTGAATTTAATCGCATTCAGTCTTATGTTTATAAAAACTACGGTATTTTACTGACTGAAAAGAAAAAAACACTTGTAGAAAGTCGATTTACCCATATACTTGAAGTAAGAGGGTTTACAAGTTTTACTGATTATTTTGATACCATAGAGGCTGATAAAACAGGTAAAGAAATAGCAGAATTTATCAATAAAATTACAACCAATCACACCTATTTTTTTCGAGAGGAAAAGCACTTTGCTTTTTTAAAAGAGGTTGCATTGCCAGAAATTACATATCATGAACAGCAGTCCAAAGATATCCGAATTTGGTCTGCGGGTTGTTCAAGTGGCGAAGAACCTTATTCAATTGCAATGACGCTTGAAGCTTATTTGGGCAAAAATAAATTGCTATGGGATGCAAAAGTGCTTGCAACGGATATTTCTTTAAAAGTCTTAGAATCAGCTAATAGAGGTGAATATGAGCGCATTCAAGTTGAAAAACTCAATAAAGATATTCGTGAACGGTATTTTTTAAAACTCAATGATGAAAAATTTTTAGTGAAGGATAACATCAAAAATGAGGTCATCTTTAGAAAATTTAATTTGGTCAACAATTTTCCATTCAAAAAAAAATTTCACATTATATTTTGTCGAAATGTGATGATCTATTTTGATAAGGATTCTAAAAAAGAACTCATTGATAAATTTTATAACGCTTTAGTCCCAGGAGGCTATTTGTTCATAGGGCATTCTGAGACGATTGAAGATCGCTCTCAGGGCTTTAAATATTTACAACCAGCGATTTATAAAAAGGAGTAGCGTATGCCGAGAAAGAAAATTCGTGTGCTCATTGTGGATGATTCCCTCTTGTTTCGGGAAACACTTAAAAATAAACTTGAGAGAGATGACGGTATTGAAGTTGTAGCAACTGCCATGGATCCTTACGATGCACGGGATAAAATTTTGATTTATGAACCAGATGTTATGATTCTAGATGTTCAGATGCCAAAGATGGATGGTATAGAGTTTTTAAAACGTCTTATGCCACAATATCCACTCCCAGTAGTGGTTATGTCCTCACTTGATAATATGGTGTTTGATGCACTCAAATACGGCGCCGTGGAGTTTGTGAACAAACCCAATGCCAATACTGAGAATGCATTGGATTCATTTATCAATGAACTCGTCATAAAAGTAAAGATTGCTTCTATTGCTAATGTGAGTGGTTTAAAACGCATTATTAGACATTCAAGCGAGGGCAATATGGCGCAAAGAAGTCATAAAAATAAGATTATTGCCATAGGGGCTTCAACTGGCGGAACAGAAGCGCTTTATGAAATACTGCACAAGTTACCTGCAGATATTCCAGGTGTCGTGATGGTTCAACATATGCCAGCTGTTTTTACCAAAATGTATGCACAAAGATTAAATGCAGCTTGCAGAATGATTGTGAAGGAGGCAGAAGACGGAGACGAAATCCAAGAGGGTGTTGCGTTACTTGCGCCAGGTGGTTTTCAAATGAAACTGCATAAGTCGGGGCATCGAATGACTGTGAAGCTCTTCGAAGGAGATAAGCGAAATGGGCATATCCCATCTGTAGATGTACTCTTTGATTCGGTTGCTCAATTTTATGGCAATCAGGCGCTTGGCATTATACTCACAGGTATGGGACAAGATGGCGCTAAAGGGCTTCTCAATATGAAACAAAATGGCGCTCGAACCATAGGTCAAGATGAAAAGACTTGTATCGTATACGGCATGCCAAAAGTGGCTTACGATATTGGGGCTGTGGACTTTCAACTTCCAATTACTGAAATTCACAAAAAGATACTCATGCTTATTTAGTTATAGCATCATGGGAGTAGAAGTGAACTGCGATTTGTTTTTGAAAAATGTCTAAAGTAATGATTAAATAAAGTGATCATTGTGGTATAATCTATATAATTCTAATGGCTAAACATTATATAGGGGGAAACATGTCGCTTAAACATCAGATGGCAAGAAAAGAAATCATTGATACAGGGTTACTCATTTCGCATTTATCTCTGGTCATTGGTTCGTGGGGGAACATCAGTGTTCGTATCCCCAATGAAGATTTAGTGGCGATCACACCAAGTGGTGTAGATTATGAAAAGATCAAATCCGAGAATATACCCATCATTGATTTAGAAGGGAATTTAATTGATGGTGATATGGTGCCTTCAATTGAGTTGCCTCTACATCTAGAAATATATAATAATAGACCAGATGTCCTTGCAATAATCCATACACATTCTACATATTGTACGGCTATGGCTATTGCGAGGAAACCGATTCCAGCTTCTAGTGATGATTTGATCCAAATTGTCGGTGGAAATGTCCGCGTTTCAGAATATAGGTTACCGGGGACTTTAGAACTTGGCATAGAGGCCGTTAAAGCTTTAAAGGATAGAAATGCCGTTATTTTAGCAAATCATGGATTGATCGCGGTTGCAAAAGATTTAAAGGAAGCCATAAAAATCACGCATGTATGTGAAAAATCCGCGCATACAATGCTTTTATCCCAACTAATTGGAGGCCCAATTGAGTTGTCGGATGAAGATTGTCATTACTTGCGGGATTTTTATGTGAACCAATATGGACAAAGGTAAAGTCCAGTGTGTGGTTTAAGCGATATCTATTATTACAAATCTTTAATGAGTCTTAAAAAAAGTATAGATGTTATTAAACAAAAAATCTGTAATTAGAATAGATAGAGCTCACTGGGGAATAAAATT
Organism: Fusibacter sp. 3D3; assembly: GCF_001748365.1. GTDB lineage: Bacteria > Bacillota > Clostridia > Peptostreptococcales > Acidaminobacteraceae > Fusibacter_A. The sequence continues at coordinate 72,844 of NZ_BDHH01000014.1, forward strand.
AAAAGTATAAGGTTCTGTAATGACATTACAAAAGTATTACAGGTGTGAAAAAAGTATTGCGAGCATATAAAAAATATTATATGATTGCTGTGTGGTCGGGTGATGCCGTCACAGTGTAAAATAACAAAAATAAAAAAAGGAGGTTACAAAATGATTAATGTAGTTTACACAACATCAGTTAGAAGAAGATCAGCATGTAATGGCAGTAACAACGCTACCAGTGCGCCTTCATTTCAATTTAATAATTCTGTAGCCTGCGGGAATCGCTTATAAAGTATTTTAAGAGATTTATCATTTTAGAATGATTAACCACAGGCCAAAATGTCTGTGGTTTTTTTATGTCTATAAACACGTTTACTTTCCCAAAAGAGGTATTCGGTGATTATAAATATACGGGGGAATGAGGATTCACCCTTGAAAGACCATGCTTGCATGGTCTTTTTCTCTGTCACATAAGGAAATTATCGGACTTTATAGGAAATTATTGATTTTAAAAAACAACGTTAGGGGGTCGAGAAAATGAAAAATATATTCAAGTATTTGAAAGGCTACAGGGGCGTCTTCTCAATTGCAGTGCTTTCAATCGTCATAGCAACCATCATGCAATTGGCGACACCTATTTTAATAAAATATGCAATTGATTCAATTGTAGGGGATGAACCCGCAGGCAATTTGCAATTTTTAATGGATTTGTATGGTAAGGATTTAATGAGTGTGGTGTGGTTAGTGGTAGGCATTGGCTTAATCAGAGGGGTATTTTTATTCCTCAAAGGGTACTTATCAAGTTATGCCGCAGAACGCATCGCTGAAAATATGAAAAATAATCTCTACAAGCAAATACAGTATATGACGTATGAATATCACACTAAAAAAGAAACTGGAGATATGATTCAAAGATGCACGTCAGACGTGGAAACCATAAGAAAATTCTTAGGCGTTCAAATCGTGGATCTTGCTAGAATTATCTTCATGATCCTATTATCCGTTGTGATTATGATGAATCTAAACTTTAAATTAACGATCTACGCCATTGCATTGATTCCTATTTTATTTGCATTCTCATATCTCTTTTTTACAAAAGTTCAGAAGAATTTTAAAAAATCAGATGAAGCGGAGGGTGCGCTTACAACGGTTCTTCAAGAAAACTTATCGGGCGTCAGAGTTGTACGCGCTTTTGGCAGAGAAAAATATGAAATTGATAAATTTGAAAAAGTGAATACGGCTTATCGCAAGGTGACTTATCGCTTGTTAGAAGTTCTTGCTGTATTCTGGTCATCGTCAGATTTATTGACGCTTACTCAAAGTGGCATCGTATTAGTGGTCGGTTCTACTATGGTTATTTCAGGCGAAATTAGTATTGGTACCTTGGTGGCTTTTATCACCTATGAGTCCATGTTGCTGTGGCCTGTGAAGCAATCGGGAAGAATATTGAGCGAACTTGGAAAAACAACGGTTTCAATAACGCGTGTTGAAGAAATTCTAAATGAGAAAATTGAGGCAGATCAGCCGCACGAAGTTGAATCTGAAGTGTTGGGGCATATTAAATTTGATGCTGTTACCTTCACTTATCCAGATGGGAAGATCGCCCTTAAAAATATTTCATTTGATTTACCGAAAGGTAAAACGCTGGGTATTTTAGGGTCAACAGGCTCGGGCAAATCAACCTTAGTACATCTCATACAACGGTTATATGAATATGAAGGCAGTATACAAATAGATGGGGTTGAGCTTAACACCATAAAAAAACAATGGATTCGCCGAAAAATAGGTCTTATTTTACAAGAACCCTATCTCTATGCGAAAACCATAAAAGAAAATATTGGCATTACGAGAAAAAACTTTGAAGATCAAGAGATATATATGGCAGCTCAAACAGCTTCCATTCATGAAAATATCATTACCTTTAAAGAAGGCTATGAAACTGTTATTGGTGAGAAAGGGGTTTCTTTATCAGGTGGTCAAAAACAAAGGGTGGCTATTTCAAGAACCATAATTGATCCAGATAAACGCATACTCATTTTCGATGATTCGTTGAGTGCAGTGGATACGGAAACCGATATGCGCATTAGACGCGCGCTTAACGAACGAAACAAAGCGGTGACGACGATAATTATCAGTCACAGGATTACAACCTTATCAGAAGCAGATATCATCATTGTCTTAGACGATGGGAAAATCATTCAAAAAGGGGCTCATCATCAACTTGTTGAAGAAGAGGGGCCATATAAGAGAATTTGGGATTTGCAAAAAATGGTAAGCTAATCAAAGGGGGCATCCTAATGGAGCACAATAAAGAAATGAAATTGAAATATGATAAAACAATATGGAAAGCGCTAATACACTATTTTTCAGAATTTAAAAAAGACATCTTAATTCTTTGTGTCTTTATGATATCACTTGCTTGTGTGGACATATCATTTCCACTTTTAACACAATATGCGATTGATCATTACGTGATCCCAGGGAATGCTCAGGGCCTTGGTAAAGTGGGGCTGTTGTATCTAGGTTTGGCAATTGTTTTATCCGTAATTGTATTTACGTTTATCAGACACGCGGGTAAAATCGAGATGAATTTGGTTTACAAAATGAGAAAGGACTGCTTTGAAAAATTGCAGAAACTGTCTTTTAGCTACTATGATAGAAACGCGATTGGCTGGATGATTGCGAGGACGACTTCAGATGCAAGTAAAATTGCAGAAACCATCGCATGGGGCCTCGTGGACATGATTTGGGGCCTCGCTATGATGACGGGCATATCCGTCGTCATGCTCATCGTCAATGTAAAGTTGGCACTTGTTACTTTGGTAACCGTACCTCTATTGGCATTCATCAGTGTCTTATTTGAAAAAAAGATGCTTGTGGCATATAGAAATGTAAGAAAGATAAACTCTAAAATTACAGGACTTTTCAACGATGGGATAGTCGGTGCCAAAACGACCAAAACGCTTGTCAGAGAAGAACTCAATAGGGAGGAATTTGGAGCTGTAACAAATGAGATGAAGCGCACGTCCATCAGGGCAGCGACCTTCTCCGCGGGTTATTTACCTGTGGCGCTTTTTATCTCGGCAATCGGTATGGTGTTAACGCTATACTTTGGCAGTATATTCGTGATGAATTCTGTAATCACTTATGGGACATTGGTTCTCTTTATCACGTATGCACGTCAATTCTTTGATCCAGTACTTGAACTGGCTAGAATTTATACGGAGATGATCAGTGCACAAGCTGCGGCAGAACGCGTGATGAGCTTAATCCATGAAGAAGAGGACATCCTTGAATCAGAGGTAGTGCGTGCTAAGTATGGCGATCATTATCATCAAAAAACAGAAAACTGGGAACCCTTAAAAGGCAATGTTGAGTTTAAAAATGTGGATTTTTTTTACAAAGAAGATGAGTACATTCTCAAAGATTTTAACTTGAAGGTCAATCAGGGCGAAACTGTGGCGTTGGTTGGAGAAACAGGGTCCGGAAAAAGTACAATCGTTAATTTAGCCTGTCGGTTTTACGAGCCAACAGGGGGTCAAATTTTAATAGATGGCGTTGACTATAAGTCAAGATCTCAAAACTGGCTGCATTCGAATATTGGATATGTACTACAGACGCCGCACTTGTTTAGCGGGACGGTAAAAGAGAATATTCGCTATGGAAAATTAGATGCCACAGATAAAGAAATCGAAAATGCGGCGAAAATTGTAAATGCGCATGATTTCATAAGCAAACTTGAAAAAGGTTATGAATCAGAAGTCGGCGAAGGTGGCGCGTTGCTCTCCACAGGGGAGAAACAGCTTATATCTTTTGCAAGAGCCATTTTAGCAGCACCAAGATTATTCTTTCTGGATGAAGCCACCTCCTCTATTGATACAGAGACAGAAGTCAAAATTCAGTATGCGATTGACCGTGTACTGGAAAATAGAACGAGTTTTATCGTTGCCCATAGATTATCAACCATTAGAAATGCGGATCGCATTTTGGTACTGGATAAGGGTGTCGTTATAGAACAAGGCAGTCATCAAGAACTGATGAAACAAAAGGGACATTACTATAACCTCTATACAAATCAGTTTCTTGAAGAAGGCGAAATGGAAATTTTAAATGAAAAGACCTCAAAAGAGGTGCGTCAAAATAATGATAAAAAGAATACGCTTAGAAGTGCTTAATCTTGAATATTATCGGGAGAAAGCCTCTAAGAAGAAAGGAAGTGTTTGTATGTTACAAATATTTTATTTAGCAAATGATTATGTATTGCCTAAAGTTGAAAATTCAAAACAGAGTCTTGAATGGAAATTATACCTTAAAAGTGAATTTCGAAATAGTAAATAGAATAGACATTCCTGCGCATTGCGGGACAAAAACAAACGATTTATAATCATCCAAAGGAGATCTTGCATTAAAATGTTCAGATCTCCTTTGGGTTAGATCGTTATTTAAATGTATGTAAAAAAATACATAGTTTAATTGACAATTACACTTGAAAGGACAATCAAATTGTGTTAACATTGCAATTAAGTCAAAAACAATTATGTTTTGAACTCACAATTAAATACCTTATCCAGAGTGGCTGAGAGAACAGGCTCAATGACGCCCAGCAACCTGCATCCCATTCGATGCGTGGTGCCAATTCCTGCATTTCTTTACGAAGTGAGAGATAAGAAGAGACTTATGATCTTTATCGCCTTCCATTTGAATGCGATTTTTTTTGTATAAAATTAAGAGTGCAATAAGCATTCAAGCCCTTGTATTGTGTAAATTAGAATTTGAGAAAGGAGGTTTTTCATGAATATTATTGTTCAAAAATATGGTGGGACTTCTATGGCAGATGCCAAATGTGTAAAAAATGTTGCAAATAAGGTGGTCGAAACAAAAAAGAAAGGTAACAAGGTCGTCGTGGTTGTTTCAGCACCCGCTGGCATGACCGATGATCTTGTGAAAAGAGCTAAAGAAGTGACTGAAAAACCTTCAGGTAGAGAACTGGATATGATCCTTGCTACGGGTGAGCAAATTTCCATCTCATTGTTGGCAATGGCGATTAAAGATTTGGGTGAAGAAGCCATTTCATTTACGAGTACGCAAGTGGGGATCATCACAGATGACAATCATAATAAAGCAAAAATCGAGACGATTGAAACGCATAAAATTATGGAAGCGCTCGATCGAGATAAAGTCGTTATTATCGCAGGATTTCAAGGTGTAACAAGAGATTTTGAGATCACAACTTTGGGAAGAGGTGGCTCAGATACATCTGCAGTGGCAGTAGGCGTTGCACTCCATGCCTCTGAGATTGAGATTTATACAGATGTAGATGGCGTCTACACTGCAGACCCGAGAATCGTACCCAATGCCCATAAGATTGCGAAAATATCGTTTGAAGAAATGCTAGAAATGGCAGGCTCTGGCGCTAAGGTGTTGCATCTTAGAAGTGTTGAACTCGCTGCTAAAAATCACTTGCCAATCCATTTGAGATCATCATTTACAGATACAATTGGAACTTATGTAACAGAGGAGGATGAAGACATGGAAGATGTACTGGTTAGAGGCGTAGCCCACACCACTAATAATGCTAAAATAACGTTGGCAAATGTGCCTCATACATCTCAGAATATTGCCTATATTTTTGAAGAAATTGCAAATCATAATATCAATGTCGATGTCATCACGCAAAACTATGTGGATAAAGACAATTTGACAATTTCATATACCGTGGCGGAGGAGGATTTTGATTCGGCATTAGAACTTGCAAATCAAATTGGAGCAGAAGTTAAGGCGCAGTCCGTTTTTGGGTCTAAAGATATCGCGAAGGTTTGTATCATCGGTGTTGGGATGAAGTCGGCAGCGGGTGTTGCTTCTAAAGTTTTTAGATGCCTTGCAGATGAAAATGTAGAAATTGATATGGTATCCACATCGGACATCAATATCTCTTGTATTATCAGAGAAAGTGACTATCAAAAGGCTGTAATTGCAATTCATAATGCCTTTGAACTTTAGAGTGATATATTTAATTTAGATAAAGTTGTTGTAACAGCGAATTAAATGTGCTAAAATCATAAAAACTAAATACAGAAGGCAGAAATATCATAAATGTATGCCTTATATAAAACTGAATATCCTTGAATTTATCAAGAGTGGCTGAGAGACTGGCTCAATGACGCCCGGCAACCTACATCCCATTTGATGTGTGGTGCTAATTCCTGCATTTCGGAAGAAATGAAAGATAAAAGCAGTACTTGTCGTACCTAAATGTCGTTCATTTCTAATGAATGACATTTTTTTTCAAATAAACTTAGGCCGAAAGACAAGCAAAGGATGGATCAAATTATGGCAAAAACATATGAGGAAATTAACGCGAAAATTAAAAATGGCGAGGCCGTTGTGGTGACCGCTGAAGAAGTAATTGATATTATACGCGAGAAAGGAACCAAAGCGGCTTCGGAGTATGTAGATGTGGTTACCACTGCAACTTTTGGGCCGATGTGTTCAAGTGGTGCCTTTTTAAACTTTGGGCATGCTTCACCCCCAATAAGAATGCAGAAAACTTTTTTAAATCAAGTAGAAGCCTATTCTGGAATTGCTGCAGTGGATACGTATATTGGCGCTACGGAGTGGTCTAAAGACAGAGGCTATGAATATGGTGGAGCACATGTGATTTGCGATTTAATAGCAGGGAAGAGCATCACTTTAGAAGCCACTGCAAACGCTTCTGATTGTTACCCGAGAAAAGAGATTAAAACCGAGATCACGTTGGATGACTTAAATGAGGCCTATCTGTTTAATCCAAGAAATGCTTATCAAAATTATAATGCGGCAACAAATTCAGCAGATAAAGCTGTAAAAACCTATATGGGCATTCTGAAGCCAGAGCATGGCAATGTCACTTACTGTACTTCAGGAGAACTCAGTCCACTTTTAAATGATCCTACCTATAGAACGATTGGTATTGGAACCAGAATCTTTTTAGCAGGTGCACAGGGTTATGTTTCATGGAGAGGGACACAGTTTAATGCCAGCGCTGAGCGCGATGAAAACGGCGTCCCGAAAAAACCCGCGGGGACTCTTGCTGTGATTGGAGATTTGAAGGACATGGATACAAGATTCATCAGTCCTGGCGTTTTTGAAGGTTATGGTGTTTCTCTATTCCTCGGGATAGGCATTCCCATACCAATTCTAGATGAAGATATGATGAAGGCTGTAGGGATTACCAATAAGGAGATTACAACAAATGTTGTGGACTATGGACGGGAAGATGGAAACAGGACAGTTGTTAGAAGCGTAAACTACGAAGAGCTCAGAAGTGGCGCAATCGAAATTAAGGGTAAGAAGGTTAAAACGGCACCGATAACTTCTTTAAAAAAATCCAGAGAAATTGCAGCGCTGTTAAAATTACAAATTCAACAGGGTGAGTTCTATCTTCAAAAACCTGTTGAAATGTTCCCGGTTGTAGGATCGGTTAAAGGGTTAAAAACGAAGTAGTGATAGAAAAGCACTGATTAGAAAATATGGGAGGTCTTTATGTGTATTCATTTAATAGAAGAAAAATGTATCAGCTGTGGTGTCTGTACGGGGCTTTGTGAGCACGATGCACTGACTCTAACCGGGGCGTGGACTTTGAATTTATCGGAAGCATTATGTGTTAACTGCAAGGCTTGCGTTTCGGGTTGTCCGGCGAGAGCGCTCCGTTAAATTTACTGAAATCAAAACAATCAAAACAATAGAAAAAGAGGCTTGAAATGTACCAAGAACGCGTCTATAGGAGAGAAATGAATGCAAGTGGATTGTTTGCCTATACGGTGGCAATCTTTGAGTCAGATCTTATGATTTATACGGATAAAATGCTTTCAGAAGAAGCGCATAAATGGACTGAATATTACAGACATGAGATCGAAACTTATGCACATTTAAGACCTGGATTTATAGGGGCGTTAGCGCCACAAATGTGTTTAAAATCAGCACCGCCTTTGATCAAACATATGCATCAAGCTTCTAAAAAAGCAGGTGTTGGCCCGATGGCAGCAGTAGCTGGAGGTATTTCATACTACGTTGGGCAAAAATTACTACAGTCCTGTAACGAAGTGATGATTGAAAACGGAGGCGATATTTTTCTCAAAAGCGATACCGAAAAAAAAATCAGAATTTTTGCGGGGGATTCTCCCTTTTCGAATAAGGTTGCTCTGAAATTACCACCCAGTCCGAGGGGGATCGGCATTTGCACTTCTGCAGGCAAGATTGGACATTCATTGAGTTTTGGAAATGCAGATGCTGTGGTCATTGTTTCTGAAGACGTATTGCTTGCAGATGCTGTGGCAACGGCAACGGGCAATAAAATTAAGACTAAAGACTATATAAATGAAGGCATTGACTTTGCCAAATCCATTGAGGGCGTCAAAGGGATTGTAATCATCGTAGAGGACCAAATAGGTCTTTGGGGCGAAATTGAATTGTGTAAATAAATTAACTTTGGGGGTATCCATGAAAATTGATCAGATATTTGAACAAAAGAAACCTGTAATCTCATTTGAAATTTTTCCACCAAAACGTGATGGTGATGTGAATACGGTCTATAAGACCATCGATGAGCTCGCTAAATTAAATCCGGATTATATCAGCGTCACTTATGGTGCTGCTGGAACTGAAAGAAGTGACGATACTTTGTTGATGGCATCCATGATCAAAAAGAAATATGGTATAGAGTCATTGGCACATCTGACGTGTGTTTCGTCATCAAGAAGCGAATTAGATGCGATCTTTGACAAATATGAACAGTATGGTATTGAGAATATTTTGGCACTCAGAGGCGACTTGAATGCGAGCCATGAAGCGAACTCGAGAGCATTTAAATACGCATCGGATTTAATTGAATATATCCACGATACAAGGCAGTTCTGTATTGGTGCTGCCTGTTACCCAGAAGGTCACGTGGAAGCAAGAAGTAGAACGGTAGATTTGATTAATTTGAAGCATAAAGTTTCTAAAGGCACTGATTTTTTGGTGACTCAGCTCTTTTTTGACAATGAGAAATTTTATGATTTTAGAAATGAAGCGAGAAGCTTAGATATTGAGATTCCAATAACAGTGGGCATCATGCCTGTTTTAAATAGAAAACAGATCGAAAGAATGGTAGAATTAAGTGGTGCAACATTACCGGATAAATTTAAAAAGATCTTGATGCGATATGAGCATAATCCTGAGGCGCTTCAAGATGCTGGACTTGCCTATGCTTCAGAACAACTCATCGATTTGCTGTCTACGGGTGTGGATGGCGTTCATCTCTATGTTATGAATAAGCCAGAAGTTGCGAAGAGACTTGTGAGCAATATTGAAAGTATTGTATCTGTTTTGCGTTCAAGTGGTCAATAAATGAAATTGAGATTTGTGAGGAGGTGGTATGTGTGAATCGAAACAATTTAGAAGGGTTTATTACAGTAGAAAGTATAGAGTCGTATGTGAATAAAGACGATATTTATAGATATCTCAATGCGCGTTCATCCGAATCCACTCAATCAGAGTACTGGACAAAAATGGTTGATGAGATCTTAAAAGAATGCCTTCAGTATGCAAAACCCACATATACCAGTGAAACGTTTGAAATTGAGAATGATGCTGGAAAGGGCGCATTAAAAATAGCAATGCATCCCAATCTAAGCTTTAAATCCTATGATCTTACAGGTCTTCTTGATAAATCCGATCAAATTCATGTTGTCGGGGTGACGCTTGGCCTTTTCTTAGATCGAAAGATTCACTATTATATGCGCTCTGATGCAACAAAAGGTGTGATTTTGGATGCTTGTGCATCCGTGGTTATAGAGGCTTGTTGCGATTATATACAAGATAGACTCACTGAACGTGACCTTAATCAAAATGTAAATTTATATCACACCAATAGATATAGCCCAGGATATGGCGATTTGGGGCTTGATACGATTAAACCACTTTCTGGTTTAATTCAGATGACCAAGAAGACGGGGATTCATGTGAGCGAACATTTTTTAATGCAACCGCAGAAATCCGTTATCTTCATCATGGGCGTTTCCAAGATACCGCTTAAGGAGGCAACCTTAATTTGTGAACATAAGTGTTTACAGTGTCAATTAAAATCTTGTCAATATCGAGAGGGGTTAACAAATGAGTTTAAAAAGTAAAATTGAAAATGAGTACTTAATTTTTGATGGTGCCATGGGAACCTATCTTCAAAAAAGTGGACTAAAATTAGGAGAATTACCAGAACTCTTAAACTTTACAAAAGCAGAACTGATAGAGGACATTCATTTGAAGTATTTAGAAGCGGGTTCTGATATCATCACGACGAATACTTTAGGTGCAAATCGTACGAAGTTAAATGGCAGTGGTAAAACAGTAGAGGAAGTCATTCATCAATCGGTTTCACTTGCGCATAAAGCGATTGACACTTTTCACAGTAAGCATCATAGCTATGGAGAGTCGAGACATTCTAAAAATCATAAATATGTGGCACTTGACCTTGGACCTATTGGACAATTACTTGAACCCATGGGCACATTGTCCTTCGATGAAGCTTATGATATCTATAAAGAACAGGTGATTGCAGGGGTTAATGCAGGTTGTGATCTGTTTCTTCTTGAAACACAAACCGATCTATTAGAGCTTAAATGTGGTGTTTTAGCGTGTAAAGAAAATTCGGATTTGCCGATTATTGCGACGATGTCATTTGAACCGTCAGGGCGAACCTTTACGGGTACGGACGTGGAGGCCATGGTGACGCTTTTAGAAGCTTTAGAGGTGGATGCTTTTGGGTTTAACTGTTCTTTTGGTCCAAAGGAGATGTTGCCCTTAATCCGCCAAGCACTTTCACTGACTCATAAACCTATTGTGGTTCAGCCCAATGCGGGTCTACCTAAGCGCATCGATAACATCACTGTGTATGATACAAATGCCAATGTATTCGCAAGCGTCATGAAAGAGATTGTGGATAAAGGCGTGACGATCATTGGGGGATGCTGCGGCACAGATGAATCTTATATCGCCAATCTTACTGAAGTCGTGGCACATGCAGCGCCTGCTTTAAAAAGAGCTCATAAAGCCATAACGCGCGTCTCCTCCTTTGCGAAGACAGTGACTTTAGCAGATCAACCCATAATCATAGGTGAACGCCTAAATCCGACTGGGAAGAAAAGACTTAAAGAAGCGCTTAGAAATGGAGAAACCGATTATATTTTAAGGGAAGCGATCAGCCAAGTAGAGCAAGGGGCTTCCATTTTAGATTTAAATATTGGTTTGCCTGAACTGGATGAAGCCAAGCTCATGCCTGAATTTATCAAGGAGATTCAGTCTATTTTGGATGTGCCCATCCAAATTGATTCGTCGAGTGTTCATTGCATTGAGGCATCTGCAAGACGTTATAACGGCAAGCCGCTGATCAATTCCGTCAGTGGGAAAGAAGAGAGCTTAAAGGCGATATTGCCCATTGTAAAACGCTATGGCGCTTGTATTTTAGGCTTAACTTTAGATGATGATGGCATTCCAAGCAAGGCAGAAGAGCGGTTTGCGATTGCTGAAAAAATCGTCAATCGCGCGGAATCCTTGGGTATTCCAAGGGAGAATGTCCTGATTGACTGCTTGGCATTGACGGCATCAGCTCAGCAAGAAGATGTCATAGAAACCTTAAAGGCCATTCAACTTGTGAAAACTAAGCTGGGGGTCAAAACAGTACTTGGCGTCAGCAATGTTTCTTTTGGTTTGCCTAAAAGAGCGCTTATTAATAAAACTTTTTTAACGATGGCTTTATACAGTGGTTTGGATGCCCCTATTTTAAATCCGGGCAATGAAGAGATGATGGCTGCTATAGATGCCTATAATGTGCTCGTGAATAACGATGTCAGGTCTGAACGTTATATTGCAAGACATTCAAATAGTGAACCCTCAAGCGAGTCAAAGGCAAAAGTGACTCAAATGGACTTAAAGCAAGTGATTTTAAATGGTTTAAAGGACTTGGCGGTTTCGAATACAGAATTGCTTTTGGAAACGCTAAAGCCAATGGAAATCGTGGACCAAATCATCATTCCAACTTTAAATGAAGTAGGACAATCCTTTGAGAGTGGTAAGACATTTTTGCCTCAACTCATTCAATCTGCTGAGACTGTGCAGAAGGCATTTGAACGCTTAAAGTTAGAACTTAGAAATGAAGGAGGACCTTCTCTGAGTAAAGGGAAAATTGTCTTGGCGACAGTTCAACATGACGTTCATGACATCGGTAAAAATATCGTGAAAGTTATTCTTCAAAACTATGGATACGATGTGGTGGATTTGGGCAAGGATGTGCCTCCTGAGAGGGTTCTAAAAGCATGTATTGACCATAATGTAAAGTTCGTAGGCCTCAGCGCGTTGATGACTTCTACGGTTGAAAGTATGGCCAAGACGATTCAAGTTCTCAAAGGTCACGATCGTGAAATCATAGTCTGTGTTGGCGGGGCGGTTTTAAATCCCGAGTATGCTAAAATGATTCATGCCGATTTTTATGCAAAAGATGCCAGAGAAACAGCTTTAATTGCAAATGCTTTCTTTGATAAAAAAGGTTAGTGTTGCGTTAGAAAGGCGTTAGAATACGCTAGATTGCTTGATTTGATGCCCAATTTGGATTATGATTTACTTAAGAAATAAATCCCAAGAGGGTTAGGAGTGAATCAATATGGCTGGAAGACAATTGTGTAAAATTAAAAGTGAGGGTCATGTTTCGGGTGTTTGTGCAGGGTTATCCGAATACTTTGGAATGGATGTCTCTATTATCAGATTAATCTGGGTATTAGCGATCATCTTTGGTGTGGGCTCGCCGATCATCATATATATTATCATGGCCATCATTTTGCCTGAGTATGATCCTGATCGCGTTCATTTTGAAGAATACGATGATGATTATGATGATCATGAAAGATACTAAATTCAAACCGATAAAAAAACGTCTATTAAAAGCAGGTCAGCTTTTGTAGGCGTTTTTTTTAAGATTTATTTAGCTAAATGGGGGTATAAATTAGGTGGGGTAGTACAAGTTGGAGGTGTTTATGAAGCATTTAAACAAAAAAATCAGCTGGATTTTAATTATTATGCTTTTTACAACATTACTTCCTTTTGGGTTTGGGGAAGTGGCACCAATTTCAATTGTTGTAAATGGCAATAAGATTGATTTTGCTGATGTTCAACCGACCATTGTAGAGGGTCGAACGCTGGTACCTGTAAAAGCTGTAGCGGAAGCTTTAGGTGCTAAAGTTGCGTGGGTAGCTTCGGAGCGGAAGGTACTTATACAACTGGATGATGTTATCGTTTCATTAATTGTAGATGAAAAAGAGGCACAAAAGAATACGACTAAACTCAGTTTAGATGTGCCGGCGCAAGTCATTAATGGTCGCACGATGGTCCCACTGAAATTCATTGGGGAAGCTTTTGGATCAGAAGTGACATGGAATAATGAGACAAGAACAGTAAATATTGTACCAGGCAACAATTTGGTGACGGTTAAAGATTTTAAAAATACAGCAGAGTATTTGTTACCAAATAAAAAAAGTTATGAGTGGGAACCCGTTTCAACAGCACTCAAATATCCGGAAAAGACGATTTTCAGAACAGGACGTTCAAGTAATGTAACTTTAAAAACGGCAGATGGTTCAAGTGTATTTGTTGAATCAGAATCTACAGTAGTTGCAAAAACACTAGAGTACAATAAAACGACAGGAACAAGAACACTCATTTTTGATGTTATTGAAGGTGAAGCGTGGGCAAATGTAATTAAACAAAGTGAAGGTTCTACATTCGTAATTTCAAAAGGCGATCAAACGGTTACAGCTCAAGGTACTATATTTAAGGTTGGAGATGAAATTTCTGTTCTAAGTGGTAGTGTAGTAAGCGCATTAGGAGATGAAAAGGTTTTAATTCCCGTGGGTGCTATTTATAAAAGCGATGGAAGTGTTTCTTATAATCCGACAGAAGTTGTCCAAAATAGTGATGTTGAAAAATGGAGTCAAGAGATTCTAGATGAAAATCAAATTAGAATTGCAAATGCACAAATTGCTTTTGTCGAAACATTAGGCAATACACCGGTAGACTCAGCATTCTTTGAAAATGTGCAGACGGGCTTTAAAACTGTTCAAGAAAAAGGATTGTGGAATCAATTTGAGTACAGACAGTCTATGCCGATTACAGGGTCCTATAGCAAGACGGATGCAAATGAAATATTTGCGAATAGTCAGGCACGGGTTATTGCAGAAATCAATAAAGGCAAAATTCCGACAAGTGCTCAAAATCTAGATTTGATGCTTTCGTATCAACAGGGGATTTTAGAAGAAATGAGAAGCACATTTCAAGTTATGAAGAATGTTCAGATTGAAGGCAATATCGATTTTGAACAATTGATAGCCCTTACTGAAAATGCACAATCCCAAATCCCGAATACACTTTATTTATTAAGTGATTTGGAACCTGATTTAAATTATGGTAAAGAAGCGCTCCCGCCTAATTTCAAACTAAATCAGGGTACAGTATTGCCAGAGGGTATTGTGTTACCGCCAGGAATTCAGTTTGAGCAAGGGGCGAAATTGCCTAAAGGTGTGAAAGTTTCAAAAAATATTACTATCCCAAATGATATGCAACTTCCAGAGTTTACAGAAGTAGGTTCTGGCGCTTTTATTCCAAATGGCGCCAAATTGCCTACAGGTGCTATGTTACCAAAGAATTATGTGTTTTCTGGTACAAGTGAATTACCAGAAGGCGTCTATTTTGAACAGGGCTTTAAATTCCCAGATAATTTTGTGATACCTCAAGATGCAAATCTCCCTGTTGGCTTTAAGGTGACAAGTGATATGAAATTTAAGGGCAAGATTGAGTTACCGCAAGGGACTCAAATAGCTGCAAACTATATTTTACCTGACAATGTTGTTTTTTCTAAAGGGCCATATGAAGTGGATTTTCAAACTGTAAAAGATATAAATGGCGAATTTTATGTGCCGCCATTAGGCTACGTCCCTCCAGATTCATGGATTCCACCCGCGAATTGGAAACCAAAAAATGGCGAAATTCCACCAGGTTGGGTCTCTGTAGAAAGTTATAAACCTATAAATACGGGTGAATATGTTATTGATCCTAAAGTAGCAAATGGAGGCATTAAATTACCTCCGGGCTATATACCGCCTGAGGGATTTATCCCCCCTGTTGGTTGGAGCGCTCCTGAAAATTGGAAGCCGTTGAATGGAAAAGAGTTACCACCAGATTGGACTTTAATGAACGCAAATATGTTTGAAGCCAATACTAATTTCCAAGCGCAATACAATGAAGGTGTTAAACAACTGTTTAATAATGAACTGGTAAAACCAGAGGGGTTTAAGATCCCACAGGGTACTTTACCTCCAGAAGATTTTAAACCTAATGAAGGTTGGAAGCCGCCTGAGGACTGGCAACCGCCAACTGGATGGCAACCTCCAGAACAATGGAAAATGCCAAATGATTGGGTACCTCCTGCTGGTTATGCACCTAAGCCATCGGAATGGACACCTAATGAAGGCGGAACTTTAAATCCACCTGAGGGCTTCAAACCACCTGAGGGCTTCAAACCACCAGAAGGATTCAAACCACCTGAAGGCTATAAACCACCTGAGGGTTTCGAACCACCCGAAGGCTATAAACCACCTGAAGGCTTTGAACCACCAGAAGGTTTCGAACCACCCGAAGGCTATAAACCACCAGAAGGCCATGAACCTCCAGAAGGTTTTGAACCCCCTGAGGGCTTTGAACCACCAGAAGGTTTTGAACCCCCTGAGGGCTTTGAACCACCAGAAGGTTTTGAACCCCCTGAGGGCTTTGAACCACCAGAAGGTTTTGAACCCCCTGAGGGCTTTGAACCACCAGAAGGTTTTGAACCCCCTGAGGGCTTTGAACCACCAGAAGGCCATGAGCCCCCAGAAGGTTTTGAACCCCCAGAGGGCTATGAGCCCCCAGATGGACCAGAACCACCAATTTAAGTTTTTAGTGACATAAATTAAGCTTTATACAAAGAAGAACCCCTAGCGAATTCGTTAAGCGAATTTGCTAAGGGTTCATTTTAATGTTGAAAGCAGTTTATGAGTTAAGTGTTGCTTCAATGACTTTTTTCAAAAATCCAATTTGAAACGGCATCAATAAACTCAGGTGCAACTTCTTTTTTTAAATAATACTCTTCTGGTGAACTCGCTTCAGTTCCAGACATCATCAAATGATTCAATGAATCAAAAGTTAAAAATGTCGCATCTTGATCTATAGAAACATGAGCTTTCCAAGCCTCAAGGTCCTTTAAACCCACTTGATAATCCCGTAGACCTTGGGTAAATAGCATAGGTATACTTATTTGAGTGAGCTTCTCAAGGGGGTTGTAATTGTCTAAATACAACCAATAGTTTTTATATGCACCTAGAATCAGGGTATCATCAGATTGCGCTTCTAAGTTTGTTTTAGCTAACTTATCGATTTCAGTATTGAGTTTTGAAAGACTGTCTGACTCGGTTTCGGAAAGGATACCATCGAGATTAAAAATATATTGATATTGTTCGGTGACGAGCGCCTCAAGGGGTCTGGCATTTGCATTCATAAAAATATAACCATCGACGCCCTTAATTTGATCATGGATCTGAGGGAGCAAATAACCACCCAAACTGTGACCGAGGACGAACAAATGCGTTGTGTCTAGGCCCGTTTCTAGACGTAAGTATTGAGAGGCATAAATCACATCTTGAACAACCTCTTCATCAGGCGTAAGTGTAAGATCATTTTTTAATTTTTGACCATAAGTAAAAGTTCTTTTATCATATCTAAAAGTGGCGATCCCGTTTTTTGCAAGTGCCACGGCAATGTCTTCAAAAGGGACATTTGGTCCAATGGTTTCGTTGCGATCATTTGGACCAGAGCCGTGAACGAGAATGACAACCGCTTTAGGCTCTGCGAAAGCTGGCACTGTAATAACGCCATTCAGTTGCCAACCAGGCTCTCCAAATTTGACTTGTTTTTCAATTGCAAAATCATTTTTTTGAACGACAGATTTTTCAGCGAAAGCCTCAGTTACAAAGCCTGCTATGTGACCCTTTTCATCGAATGAAAAGGTAAGTGTAAGCTTATTCATGTCAAACTGAGTATTTAACCTGACAACATTATATCCAGATTGTTGAGAAGTGTTGATGTCAAAAACAGATTTAAAGGCCCCCATTTGAGTGTCTAAAGTGGTTTTAAACGACTCTAATTGTTCCAGCGTAAGCGCCTTTTTCATTTCTTCGGTGTAAGTGAAAGTGCTGAGAATCTCGGTGTACTCTTCTGAAAACAACTTTTGAACGAAAGCCACAGAGGTGGTTTCATACTCTGTTTCAGCCGTGGGGCGGTACTGATAAGCCTTCTGAATTTCACTTTCAAAAGCTTCTTTTGCCTCTTCAGCTGTGGTGTCAGTGAGGGGCGGTTTGGGTTCAGCAATTACGGGTTTCGTTGTAGTTTCTATAGCTTCGGCATTTGGGGTTTGTGATGCACATCCACCAAAAATGAGTGCTACGAACAAGAGCAGTAGGATTGTTTGCTTCATAATATCCTCCATCGGATGAATTTTTTCATGGATAAAAGGTGGTTAAAACCCTTCATTAGAAGTATAATATAAATGAGGCTGGTTTGCCATCCATAAACTGAAATCATCGTGAAAGTGGTGTATGGCAACAGGTAAAATTGATTTTTAAAGGATTAAGAGGTGAAAAAATGTTAAAAAATAGAACACCTATGCAGAGTGAAATATATGAAACGATTACAAGTGATATTCTCACATATGAAATGAAAGTGAATACGCTTGCCAAGCATGCTGAAAATGCACTGGATATTTTAGAAATGTCTGATGCTGTGAAAACCTATAGAGCTGCGGGGATTATCTGTGATTTATATGAAGGCAGTGCACCATACAGACCGAGATATATTGTGCCTGATTATGAAAAATTTATGAAACAAGGCAGTGCTTTTCTTAAAATAGAACCCGCAAAGTCACTTTATGATGCCATCAACAATTTGCAAATATTGTATAGACATGTCCCTTCCATTACGACTTTTCCAGTTTACATTGGGAATATCGATTTGTTGCTTGAACCCTATATAGGTCTTGAGAAAAATGATCCGAATTATGTTTCAGATGAAGCGGCGTATGAAGCCATCAAAAGATTTCTGATCTATATTGATCGAACCATCACAGACTCATTCTGTCATGCGAACATAGGACCAAAGGCGACTCAAACGGGTTATATGATTTTAAAGGCCGAACGCGAACTCCAAGATTCTATTCCGAACATCACTTTAAAATACAGTGCTGAAACGTCCCAAGAGTTTGCAATTGACGCCATTAAAACAGGGATGATCACAGCAAAACCAAGTTTTGCGAATCACGATATGTTCGCATCTGAATTTGGTGAGCATTACGCGATTGTGAGCTGTTATAATGGGTTGCCAATAGGGGGTGGTTCGTATACGCTTGCAAGATTAGTGCTTTCAAGGCTTGCTGAAAAGACCACCAACTTAGAGACGTTTTTAAATGAATCTTTACCAGATGTGGTTGCTCAAATGGTTCAGTATATGGATGAACGCATTCGTTTTATCGTGGAAGAAGTGGGCTTCTTTGGCCATCACTTCTTGTCGAAAGAAGGGCTTTTAGATTATGAAAATTTCACGGCAATGTTCGGCATGGTCGGACTTGCAGAAGCGGTGAATCATTTTATGCCTGAAGTTGAAAGATTTGGTCACTCTGAAAAAGCAGAAGCTCTAGGGGTTAAAATCATGGAAGTGCTACAGGCTGAGGTTAATAAATATGATAATCCACATCTTAAGGCGACAAAGGGTCATTATTTGCTACACGCTCAAGTGGGCATAGATACAGATATAGGCATTTCACCAGGCGTTAGGATTCCGATTGGTGAGGAACCTCCGATTTACGAGCATATTTTCAATGCTCAAAAATTTCATAAATATTTTCCGTCTGGTGTAGGGGATATTTTCACTTTTGATCAGACGGTTGCGAAAAATCCAGAGTATGTACTCAATCTTATAAAGGGTGCTTTTAAAAATGGTATGCGGTATATTTCCTTCTATGGCGATGATGCGGATGTCATCAGAATTACGGGCTATCTCGTTAAGAAATCTGAAATCGAAAAATTGAGTCGTGGTGAGATGGTGTTAAGAGATACCGTGGTCCTTGGAAAAGGGGCTGTGGATAATGCTAAAATCTATGAACGCAAAGTTAGAAATGAGTCTAACTAAAGGGTTCATATGATGCTGAAAGAGAGGCTAAAATGACGCATAATGCAACTTTAACAAGGAGAAGTATTCGAAAATTCAAAGATGTAAAATTATCGGATGCATTGCTCACAGAAATCTTAAAAGCGGGATTTGCTGCGCCGACCGCTAAAAATACGCAACTTTGGGAATTCATCATCGTGGATGATATGAAGATCCTAAACGCATTTAAAGAAGTGCATCGGTTTTCAATACCACTGATCAATGCGGGGTTAGGTATTTTGGTCTGTGGCGATACAAGTAAAGAAGACCACGATGGGTACTGGATAGGAGACTGTGCGGCGGCGATTCAGAATATGCTCATTCACATTGAAGAACTAAAGCTCGGGGCATGTTGGATCGGTGTTTATCCAAATGAAGAGCGCATGGCAATGCTTGAGAAAGCTTTAGCGTTGCCAGAGCATATTAAACCCATGGGCTTCATCGCAGTGGGACATCCAGATGAGCAAAAGGGACCAAGTGAACGATACAATCCGGAGAAGATTCATCGGAATGGGTTTGGGAAGCGATAGAGAGGCATTACTTAAGAAAATCATCTCAATAGGGCTTTGAGGGCTTTTAATTCAAGTTTAAAGTCCTATATAACCCTTGAGGAGATGTCCCCCACTTCTCTAAGTGGGGGTTCATATTCCTAATTCAGTGGGAGTCCAAACGCCCACTGAATGCAATCCGATAGGATTGTGCAAGTGTTACGAAGGTAGTGAAGCGGACTGAGTATACGCTTTGATATATGACGGTGAATCAGATCCATATGTCAATGTGGGTATGTTAGATGCTTGGGATAAATCTCTATCGGCATTTGATTATAAGGGCAAATCATTCCCCACTGAAAGTAATGTTGATGGGGATGGCATTGTGTATTATATTATGCAGAATGGTGAGTACAAACTGGATCAACCTGACATTATTTTTGTCTCCTCAAGGCATGTGGAGACGGTTGTACTTCTTTCCCACAAAAATGCTGACACACATATCAACGTAAATGTGGAGTTTGGCGAGGGTGCCGGAAAAATACCTGTGGGCAAGATTGCTGAAAAAGCTGAGAATTATAGACCAAACGAGACAGTGACCTACAAAATATAAAAAAGTGCCGTAGTAGTAGAATACCTCCTATTGTTTCTAAACGCTAGAAAAGGTAGAGGCAATTAAAGAGGCATTGAAATATTTTGGAGTAAATAAGTAAAATAGCAAAAGCTGCAATTATTTGAAATAAAGAATTGCAGCTTTTGCATTTAGAAAAAAGATCAAAATTTAAGTTTATGGAAAGTTGTTGACATATGCCCTTAATAAGCATAATATATGCATATGCACGAATGGGTATGTGTATATATGTATAGAGAAGGAGGATTTAATGTCATATTTAACGGAATTTTTTAAGCTTGTATCCGATGAGACACGATTGAGGATTGTTATTTTACTTGCTTAGGGAGATTTGTATGTATGTCAAATCAGCGGGATTTTAAATCTTTCTCAGCCTAAGGTATCAAAACAGTTTTCAAAGCTCAGGGATTTGAATTATGTTGTTGACGAAAGAAAGGAAAAGTACATTCTGTATTCGCTAAATTTGAAGGATGATGTTATTAAAAAGTTAGTTCAAAATATTACTGAAAATATAGAACGGTATTCGGTTCTTGATGAAGATAGAAAGAATTTGGCAGATAAACAGATTTATCTTAGTCAATGTAAAACAAAACTTCCAGAATAAAAAAGGAGAGTAGATAGTCATGTCAAAGAAATGGTATCCGGTTATTAATTATGAAAACTGCATTGAATGTGGTAAATGTGTTGGAAAATGTAAAAATGGTGTTTATGAGCAAAATACCACAAAGCCAAATGTAATTAATCCAGATGGTTGCATTGACGGATGCAGAGGATGTCAAAACCTATGTCCTGCAGAAGCAATTGACTATGTTGGTGACAATGGAGAGCAAAAAACTGTTCAGTGTGGTTGTTTGTGTAATTAGTAAATTAACACATAAAATTGGAGGTAATATGAAAAATCTGAAGAATTTTTGTTTCTGTAGATGGGGCGGTTCTTAATACTTCATTTTCATTGAGTAAATATTATTGAAATGGAGGGAATATTATATGGAAGTTGTACTAAATGTTTTATTGGCGGGATGGCAAGCTTTAGTTGATTATTTGACCATAAGCCGAATAATTATGCTTATAATCGCATTCTTCCTGTCAGGAGCAATTTCACAATTTATGTCTCAAGGGGCCGTGATGAAGTACTTTGGCCCAAATGCAAAAAAAGGGGTGTCTTATTTAATAGCATCTGTTTCCGGTGCAATTTTAGCAGTGTGCTCCTGTTCGGTGCTTCCGATGTTTGCAAGTATCAGAAAAAAAGGGGCTGGAATTGGTCCGGCAGTAACCTTTCTTTTTGCAGGTCCTGCAATTAATATACTGGCAATCACATTTACTTTTAGCTTGATTGGTGTAGATATTGGATTTGTTAGAGTGTTTGGTGCTGTTATTTTATCTGTTGTTATAGGCTTCATTATGTATCTACTATTCAACAAGAGCGAGGTGGTTGATGCAAATGCGGCAATGTTTAACATTGAAGATGATCACAGCAGGAAGGCTTGGCAAAACATATTGTTTTTTGTAACGCTTATAGCTATTTTGGTGTCTGGTGTAAAACATCCTTTTATTACTGGAATATTTGCAATTGGTCTAGTTGTAGAATTGGTTTTATACTTCAAAAAAGATGAGTTACTTGACTGGTGCAAGGTGACTTTTGATTTAGCAAAGAAAATTGCTCCACTTTTCATAGTTGGTGTTTTTCTAGCAGGCGTTATTGAAGCAATCATACCGCCTGAATTTATGGTTAAATTTGTTGGAAATAATTCTTTTGGAGCCAATGCAATAGCAGCAGTTTTTGGTGCCTTTATGTATTTTGCAACTTTAACAGAAGTTCCGATTGTAAACAGCTTTATGTCTCTTGGAATGATGAAAGGTCCGGCAACAGCTTTGCTTCTTGCAGGTCCGTCACTTAGTTTGCCAAACATGATTGTTATTTCTAAAGTAATGGGCGTTAAAAAGACTCTTACTTATGTTGGCTTGGTGGTTGTATTGTCTGCATTTATTGGAATGCTGGCAGGTTATATAATTTATATTTAATGGAGGATGATAAAAATGGTAATTAAAATTTTAGGTTCAGGTTGTGCTAAGTGTAAGCAGTTAGAGGCTAATGCACAGCAGGCAGTCAAAGAATTAGGTATTGAAGCAACAATTGAGAAGGTTAAAGAAATTGAGAACATCATGGAATACGGAGTGATGAAAACTCCTGCATTGGTTGTAGATGAGCAAGTGAAGGTAATGGGCAGAGTTCCTTCTGCAGAGGATATAAAGAAATATCTGTAAAATTAATCTTTTTACCACAATTTAATAAAAAATAATACTCAGGTTAGAACTGTAAGGCTATCAAGATTTGTGGTATTTTTAATTAAAGGCACATATTTTGAAGTAATATAATTAACTGAACATGCCAATAAAAAGTTGCTTGCTCCAAATAGAGTAGGCAACTTTTTTATAAAACTAGCATCTACTTTAATAAGATTTCATGATGATAATTTGTGGGGATAGGTTTTCGAAGAGTAGAACCGACGAAGCGATATTTCTGATGACGCGTAGTGGCTCAGACGATAAAAAAGTAGAGGTTGACCACAACATAGAGTAGTTTGGAGCCGATTTAGGGGTCGAAAAACAGCAAAAAAATGACGTTTTTTGACCCCTTAAAAAGGATGGAATGTAGGTGACATAGGGCGAATGGGCAAAAAAATTCGTTTTAGAGGTCTTCACTATAACAGAGAAGCAATTAGGTCAGGTTCAGAATATAGCAGAATGTGCATTGTATCTTGCATCCATCGGCCGTGATTATATGAACGGGCGGGTACTATCTCCGAATGGAGGTATAACAATATAAAAAATGCTTTTTCAAATCAGATTTGATTGATTTAAGAGTTAAGCCATACGGAATTATTCATAAAGCTGAATCACAAAATAAAAACTTGTGTTTTAAAGCATAATGAATTACAATTCAAATGGGATGCATATTAATGGACATCTGATTATTTTATTATTTACAATTAAATAAAAACAAATTTCTAATGGTGCCTCAAACGAGGAGAATAGGAAAGACCGGTTATAGTCCGGCGCGGACCCACCACTGTAAGCGAAGACAAATCCCTATGTGCCACTGGAGAAATCTAGGAAGGCTGGGAAGAGGATGATGCGCGAGCCAGGAGACCTGCCTTAGAAGAATATTATAAAAACAAGGGAAATAATTGTTTTTTTAATGGGTACTATTAAATGACTTAGAATGGGAAGTCCTTTAGCTATTTTGCTAAAGGATTTTTTTGTAAAAAGAAAACCACCGGTTCTACTGGTGGTTCTAAAGAGCTTTAGCTTTGAGTCAAAAAAAGCACCTCCTTCTGATTGGGACAACTAGCCTTCCTCAAAAGAAAATTTCTGCGATGGTTCAATGCGCAAATTCGTAAAGGAGGGCGGTTCGACTGAGATAAGTGAAGGCGAAAGTTGTTTAAAAAAATAACATAGATCGTTGCGAAATAAAAACCAAAGTTATCCACAAGCAAAATTGAAATATCTAAAAAAGTTCAAAAAAAAGCGCAACAGAATAAAGACTTACTTAATTTCGCAGTAAGTTATTCTATGCAACCATAGTTTTTATAGACAAATGACCAGTGGTTAATTTACTTTTATGAATGATAATGAAAGCAATCAATTGTGTGATGCCAGCTAAAAAGATGTTTGATTTCAGGGTTAAGGTTTTATTGACTTTGGAAATATTGATTTGCATAAAGGATTTAAGTGTTCTTTCACAAACCGTTCTTATTTTGTAAAGATTTATCCATTCATTACGATTTCGAGGCATAGCAGCATTGAATCTGAAATTATGGTGAACAGTGATGTTTTTAATTCTTCCATATGGTGAATTGGTACAAGGATTATCACAATCAAGAATAACGGATTTTACTGAATCAGACATTGTAAGAGATCTTTTAGGGCAAATAAACTGAATACGATCTGCTCTATTGGCTCCTTTAATCACCCCGGCATAGGTCATTGGTAACTCAGGATCATTGGGACAAGTAGGGATACCGTCTTCATTAAACAGGGGTTGAGGCAGTGTAGAATTATTTCGAGGATTAAGGTTGATGATGGGTATGATGCCTCTTTTGTAAAGATACGCATAATTATCAACTGCATCAAAGCCTGAATCCCCAAGAAAGTAGTTGAATTTAGAATCTGGGTGTAAATCGAAAAACGTTTCAAGTGAAGGAATAAGAGATTTAGCATCATATTCATCTTTGATTTCTTGAGGCGTAAGGTTAAGCTGTAGCGTATTGTCGGCATTATAAAAATTAATATCTCGAATTAATCCAAACCCGTTGGTAGCGAGGATGACCTTTTGATARTATCCGAAATGCCCATTAAGATAAGTCAGTTTAGCTTCAGGGTTAGAAGAACTTTGTTTTGGCATCTTTGATTGGGCATATTTTTCTACATCAAAGGTCTTGTCGTACTTATGAGATTTAGCGTAAGTTTTAACGGTTTTAAGAATAGATTGATAGAATTTRGGGTTATTTTCCTTAACGTATAACTCGAAACCRGTTGTATCGGTAATGAGTATTTTGGCGAGGCGATCATCTGCATCTATTGCAAAATCAGAGGTAAAATCAACAAGATGATGAAACATTTCGAGGATTTGGTCATAAAAGAGAGTCTTGAACCTAGAAAACTGAGAGGGATGAGGTGCTCTGGAAAAGCCTGGAAAATTTCTAAAATCACTTGAAATGTTGATGATAAAAATGAGAGTGGAAATGGTAGGTAGACCGAGCAAGTTGTAAAAGATAAATGCTTTGAGCATACCTTCAAGTGGAAAATCTCTGTTTTTACCAACATTAGAGTAGTAAGCACTGTAGAAAGATTTTGGAGTAACATCATCTGTGTCAATAAACTGGTTAAAAAGAGAAAAAAGTTGATCTGATTTGTGTGAAGTGAGTTCATCAAACTCAGCATCCAGATCAAACAGGGAAACCTAATTAGAAGCAGAAATTAGCATTATTACCTTCCTTTCTTTTGAGTATGAGTTATCAATAGGAACACACCTTATTTATACCCAAAATGGAGGGTAATATGCTATTTCTATAAATAAAATCAAGCATTTTCAATGCTTGCAGAGTTTCGCAAGAAACTAAAAAAAATAGCATAAAAGGAGAGAGAAAATTGAAAAAAATAGTTGTGTTTCTTTTAGTAGTCAGTCTTTTTGCAAGTCTAGTGGTTGGGTGTCAAAGCAACAGTAATGAAGAACAAAGTAATGTGGAAACAAATATCGAAAGAAGCATAGAGGATTTAGCAGGCAATACTGTTATTATTCCTCCAGCAAGTGAAATAAATCGCGTACTATTGATGGGCCCTCCTTTGTTTGCTAGTTACATAAATATCGTTAAAGATACTAGCAAACTTGTTGGAGTGCACCCAAATTCTTTTAAAGAAGCCAATCCTTTATTGTTGGATATTATCTTCCCAGAGTGGAAAAACATGAATTCTACATTTTTAGAGGAAAAAGAACCAAATATTGAAGAGATTTTAAAACTAAATCCAGATATTATTTTTGTTTATGGACAAGGTCATAAGGAAGCATTAAGTAATATTAATGTGCCTATAGTTGATTTTAATAGTAAATTAGATGGGCAAACTTGGCTAAAAAAACAAGATAAATTAATTCGTGATATTTTTGAAATTAGTGAAGAAGGTTTTATAGAAAAAGAGTTAGATGCTATCAATAAAATGATAACTGAAGCAAAAGGCACTCAGGAAAATGTAAATGGCCAAAAGGCTTTAATTATTGGTGTGAACTCTGGTAAAGATATTTCAATCAGAGGACCAGGTGCTTTTGCACATGAGTTGCTCAAACTGACTTTGTTAAGTGATGTTAGCGAAGAATTAGGTGTTCCGGTTGCAAATGCGAGCATGGAACAAATTTATGCTTGGAATCCAGAAATTATTTATCTTTTTAAAGGAATTCCAGCTGGAAAATATCTTTCTAATCAAATAGAAAACCAAGACTGGTCAAAAGTTCAGGCTTTTGAAAGTAAGAGAATCTATGATACTCCAAAGGGGATGATGCATTGGGGATCTCCAAACCCAGATACACCTTTAGCCTTGCATTGGATGTTAACTAAGAATTTCCCAGATCAATTTCCGGAAGATGAGTTTCAAAAAAACATGAAAAGATACTATAAGGAGAACTATAATATTGAATTGACTCAAGAACTAATGGATTCGATATTATATCCAAATAAAAAATGAAACAAAATCGATTTATAATAGCAATAGCCAGCGGGATTACTATGATAATCCTCGTTGGCTTCATTTCAATGTTTCTGGGAAGATATATGATTAATCCGTTTAAAGTCGTTCAGATACTCTACAGTAATATGACTGGGAATGCTCTGGATACGGTACAAAACACGATTGTATGGGATATCAGGTTACCAAGAATTTTTTTGACCATGATGGTAGGGGCGGGATTATCGGTAGCAGGGGCTGCTTTTCAAGGATGTTTTCATAACCCACTTGTGAGTCCTGATTTACTGGGTGTTAGTGCAGGAGCAGGTTTTGGAGCAGCATTAGGAATTTTATACACCTCTGATGTCTTTGGGATTACACCTTTGTTATCTTTTGGTTTTGGTGTTTTGGCTGTGAGTGCCAGTTGGTTATTATCCCGAATAAAGAAAAACTCAACAATACTGTCTTTAATTTTATCCGGAATTATTATATCTTCAGTATTTCATTCTTTAATATCTTTAATAAAATTTGTTGCTGACACAGATTCTCAATTGCCCGCAATTACCTATTGGTTAATGGGTAGTTTTGCTAATACTTCATGGGACAATGTAATTTTTGCTGTCCTACCTATTTCAGTAGGAATTTTTATTTTATTTTCTCTACGTTGGCATATTAATATATTGACGTTAGGGGATGAAGAAGCCAAAACTTTAGGTGTAAAGCCGGAAAAGATTAGAATTATTATTATTTTAGCATCAACAATGATTACGGCATCTGCTGTCATGATGACGGGAATTATTGGTTGGGTTGGACTGATCATACCCAACTTATGCAGAATGATTATCGGATCTGATTACAAATATTTAATGCCTTTAGCGTGTATTTTAGGAGCCTTATTTATGATGTCGATTGATATTATTGCTAGAGTGATTACTCCTGCTGAAATACCTATAGGTGTTTTGTCTGCATTGATAGGAGCGCCTTTTTTTGCAATTGTGTATTCTAAAACAAAAGGAATATAATATGAGAATAGAAGTAATAGAAGGATCTTTTTTTTATCATCCAGAACAGCTCGTTCTAAGGAATATCAATTTTGAACTTAAAGAACAAACAATAATGACCATTTTAGGCAAAAATGGAGTAGGAAAAACAACGTTATTAAAGTGTATGATCGGGTTATTAAAATGGAAAAAGGGGAAAACGTTAATAGATTCTCAAGTATTTACTTCTTTAATGGATTTTGACAAAGTAGGGTATGTTCCACAAGCTCATAACACAGTTTTTGCTTTTACAGTAGAAGAAATGGTTACGATGGGTAGAGCGCGTCATGTTTCTCTTTTTGGACTCCCTTCAAAATTTGATAAAGATAAAGTTAAGGAAGCCTTAGATAGTATTGGTATTTCGCATTTAAAGCATAAGCTATGCTCGGAAATTAGTGGCGGGCAATTACAGTTAGTATATATTGCAAGGGCTTTAGTAAATGACCCTAAAATTTTAATTTTAGATGAGCCAGAATCTCATTTAGACTTCTCGAATCAACATATGGTATTAAATAAAATAAAAGAATTTAGAGATCAGCGTGGTATTTCATGTATTATTAATACTCATTATCCCGATAATGCTTTAAATATATCAGATAAAACACTGATTTTAGGAAATGAAAATTATATTTTTGGTGACAGCCAGAAAGTAATTACAGAAGAAAACATGAAAGATTTTTTTGATGTATCAGTAAAAATATATCCCCATCATTTACCAGGTAAACTTATCCATTCTTTTGCTGTTGTTGGAGAATAGATTTTCATAAAAAGGAGGTATACGATGAGCAAAGATTATTCGGATCTAATAGGTGCTTTAGATCTTATAAAAGATAGATATGTAGAACAGAAGATAACTATTCCAAACTTAGAAAAATTTCTTATTGGAAACCATTTTAATTATATTTGCCTAGATAATAATAAAAAAGGAATGGCTTATAATTTTCCCGAAATGTCTTGTCATTTAGATGAAGAAAGCATGGAAGAATTATATAAAATCATTCAAGAATGTATTGGTCTGTCGATCTTACATTTTTTTAATAAACTAATACTCAGCAATAGCGACTCAGTAATGTTAAGATCATTTTTGTTAGCATCTTTAAATGCACTTTCAAACTGCTTATTAGACTCAGAGAACATTCCTAAAAAAGGTTTTTTTATAGAGGAAAATGAATTTGATTTTTTAAATAAGGAAGATGTTGTTACCGTCGTTGGTTATGGTGGAATTATTGATAAAATAATGGGTAAATGTAAAGAGATTAACGTGACTGACCTAAGACCCAAATGGGCATTGTCAGGAGTTACGATTAATAAAGATAGTATTAATTATGGAAATGAAAGTATTAATATTTACTCAGAACAAAGTAGTAAACCATATGAAAAAGCAGATGTTGTCTTAATTACCGGAGCTACTATTGTTAATCAGACATACTTGGACATTATTAAAAAATCAAGAAATGCAAGAGTTATAGGGTGTTATGGACCCAGTGCCCAAATTATGCCAGAGTTCCTCTTTCAACAAGGATTTAATTATATTTCTTCAATAAAACTATTTGATTTTAAAATGGCTGAAGCTCCCATGAATCCAGATGAAATAAGATATTTTTTAAAGAACAACTCGAAACCTTATTATATTTCAAACAAGAAATTAGTTTAATAATTAGATTGACCTGATAAACTCGGTTTTAGGAATAAATCATGTTCATTTTTGAAAATTGAAATCACTAAAAAACAGTAATATAGCTAATTTCGTTTTTGAAAATCGGAGCAATTCAGAGACATAAGGACTTTATCAGGTCAATCTAATTAAAACCTTGGCTATATTGTGTAGAATGAAATACTTTCAGACATCTAGATAAGGTTGCTTGATAATTAAGACGGTTATGGATCTCGAGGATTGTAGTTTTCATCATATCATATTAAGTTTGAAAAATCTGAAGTTCTAAAAAACTAGAGATGTTTTGCAAATTACGAATTACTTTTATCCGTTATCTTACAACAAACAGAATTATAATATTTAAGCGCGTATCGGCAGCTTGAAAAGTACTACTAAGATAATCACTTATAGTAAACTCTTTGTGCCCCAATTGATTTACCACATATGCATTTGGTTGTAGAAATATTTTCAATAGAAGCGATTGATATGTTTCCCAATACGACGGTTTCTCAAAAAAAGTAAAAAACGCCGTAGATATGTTCCCACGAACGAACGGTTCCTATGACATCAATACCATCAACTCGAGCTACGTTGAGACGGTTGTACTTCTTTCCCACAAAAATGCAGACACAAATATCAACGTAAATGTGGAATTTGGAGAGGGCGACGGAAAAATATCTATAAAAAAGATTGCGCAGAAAGTAGAATTAATATAATAATATTTATGATTAAGGTGTCAAAATTAGATACTCATATAAAAACCGACTTTTTCAATATTTCTTAGTCATTATCATAAAATCAATCTAAGTCATTTTCAAAAATGGATTTATAGTGGCAATAAGGTTATAATCGTATGATACTTCACACATTGGAAAGGTAGATCGAAATGTCATTTAAATCAAATCAAACACAACAGTTAACTTTAGAAGATCATTTTTTAGCATCAAGTTCACGTACACAGAAGTTTGTTCTTAATTCATGGGCTAAGGGATTTTCAGAGATTGTATTTCCGGCAATTAATGAAGATCGCTTTGCAATTTTATATAGTGATACACCCTCAGGACGACCCAATACACCTGTAAATGCTGTTATTGGATCGCTTATTCTAAAAGAACTTTTTGGTTTGACAGATGATGATCTATTAGCCAGTATCCTTTGTGATGTGCGCTTTCAGTTTGCACTGCATACCACAAGTTTTGAAGAACAACCCTTTAGTGATCGCACTTTCAGCCGCTTTAGAGAAAGGTTATATGACTATGAAATGGAGACAGGCATAGACTTGCTTCAAGAAGAAATGATCTCTCTTGCCGATTATTTCGTAAAATATTTAGGTATGGAGACGACACTTAAGCGTATGGATAGCCTTATGATATCATCAAGTGCTAAGAAAATGTCTCGTCTAGAAATTGTTTATACTTGTGTTTTCAACATGGTTAAACTGATTCATCAAACAGGAGAGATTCAATATATAAAATCTCTTGAGCATTATTTGGATGCTGAAGATCGCAACACCATGATTTATCACAGAAAAAGTGAAGAACAATCAAGTCGGTTGCAACAAGTTATTGATGATGCGAATCACTTAATTGCGATTCTACCACAGGCTTATTCGGAATTTAAAGCGTATCAACTTTTAAAACGTGTGCTTGAAGAACAGAGCACTTTAGATGAAAAAGGTTCATGTATCCCCAAACATAAAACAAAGATCACACCCTCAAGTTTACAAAATCCATCTGATCCAGATGCAACTTATCGTACCAAAGCAGGAAAAAGTCATAAGGGCTATGTTGGAAATGTAGTTGAGACATTTGATAAAAAAGGGTCCATTATTACAGCTTTTGATTATGCAACCAACAGCCACAGCGACAGTCAGTTTTGTAAAGAAACCATTGAAAAACTTGGACCACAAGCTGAACCGACTACTTTATTAGCTGATGGCGCTTATACTAGTATTGAGAACACAGAGCTTGCCACAGAAAATAATATAGAACTCATTACAACCGCCTTACTTGGAAAAGCACCTGATGTTGTACAATCAAAATTTGAAATTGATGTTGAAAACAAAGAAGTACTCAAATGTCCCATTGGTCAAACCCCATATAAAACAAGATATTATGAAAGTACCGAGCAGTTCCGTGTGTCGTTTAACAAAGCAGCATGTCTAAATTGTCCACTTAAAGAGCATTGTGGTATTAAAATGCAAAAGAAATCAGCTGTTGTAATGATTTCTGAAAAAATGATAAAGCGAGCAACTTATCTGGAAAAAATTTCAGCAGAAGATTATCGCGAATTATCTAAGAAAAGAAATGGTGTTGAGGGAATTCCATCCATTTTAAGACGTCGATATCATGTGGACCGAATTCCGGTTCGTGGTTTACTGCGCTCAAAAATGTGGTTTACTTTCAAAATAGGTGCCATAAATGTGAAGAGTGTGCTAAAAGCAGCACTTATCCTTCAAATTTTGACGTGCTTTTTCGTGAAAACGCGTTTAAAATTAACCCATTTTTATAATTGCCTTTTTAATTTTGAATTTGTGAGTTGAAAAAGTGGATTATTGGCACCTTAATCAAATTTTACGCTCATATTTTTTTCAACTGACACCCCTTCCTGCCAGGGTATATTTCAATCACCCCATCATCGGCTAATTTTTTTAGGATCTCCCTAATTTCAGTTTCTGAGATTTTATAATATTTTTTACAATAGGCTTCATGGATGGATCTTCTACCTGTTCCAAGACCCTTCTTTAATAAATCCTTTAAAATTTCTATTACAAATTTTTCTTTATCATCCTTGGACTGAAACTTTAAACCCACTCTTTTTTTCTGAGAGGCTGGCAGATTTTCAACTTTAAACATGCCTTCATCAATTTTCAGCATGTACTCAATCACATTTCTAAGCTCTCTAACATTTCCAGGCCAATCATAGTTTTGACAAAATGCCATAAACGGATCATCAAGCGTTCTATGATCGTTGAATATTTTAAAAAAATTCTCTATAAGCACATTAATATCACTTTTATGTGCCCTAAGTGGTGGCAAATTGATCTGAAACACATTTAATCTGTAATACAAATCATCTCTAAAGGTTCTTTCATTAACCATGACTTCAAGGTCCCTATTGGATGCTGCAATGATCCTGACATTGACACTTATAATGGAGTCTCCACCGACCTTCATCACCTCTTTTTCTTCTAAAGCTCTTAAAAGTCTTGCTTGTAGTTCAAGGGGGATCTCGCCAATTTCATCGAGAAAAAGAGTGCCACCACTGGCTTTTTCAAAAACACCCATTTTACCGCCCTTTAAAGCTCCAGTAAAAGACCCCTCTTCGTAACCAAAGAGTTCAGATTCAAGGAGATTACTTGGCAGCGTCGCACAATTAATGGCAATAAAAGGTTTGTTCTTTCTTTCAGAATAATTGTGGATCGCCCCAGCGAAAAGTTCTTTACCCGTGCCACTTTCACCGATCAAAAGCACTGAAGAAGCTGAATTTGAAATCTTTTTACTCACATTAATCGCTTCCACTAATTTACTGTGTTGCCCCAAAATATCTTCAAAACTATATTTTGAATAGTACCCTTTTCCAACCAACTTCTTGTGTAACTGATTTTGTTCCCTAAGCAATTCATTGTAGTATTTTAAAATAATGAGTCTCCCAAAATAAACCTCATCATAGATCACTTTTTTGACACTTATAATTAAATTTTTGTTTCTAAATTGGACCATTTCACCATTGATTTCATCCGAACTTTCCAGAATAGACAGTTCTTTATTTCTAACGATCAATTGACTGAGCCTTTCTTCTTCAAGATACTCCTTTTCAATTCCAAAAATTTCAGAAGCCTTAGAATTAGAGAGTTGTATTAGCCCCTTTTCATCACAAAGGATGATGCCACTATCAAATTCATTGAGCAGAATCTCAAGCTGACCCAGTAACATTTTCTTATCATACAAGGTATTTTTAAGGCCTCGCCAATAAGTCGGCACCCTCGAAGCATACTTTTTAATCACCCTTTCCGCAAACTTTCTCTCAATATTAAGGTAAGCAATAATATCAAGCACTGTCGACGCATCAAATAATCGATTTCCAATATTAATGATTTCACCTTTTAAGTTTTTTATACAGCCAAATTCGTTTGGCGTAATAATATAATCGACTTCTTTAGGGTCTACTATGCCGTCATAGTAAGGATAAAGCTTTAAATTTTTAATGCCCAGTCTATAAAGCGTGGCCAATGTTTCATTTGCCATAAAGCTGTTAATATTGGCCACATAGGCGCTTTTACCGCTTTCAATCACTCTTAGCGTATCAATGACCTCCTTAGAAATCGTTCTCTTCATCATAAGTATAGGCGCATTGCATTTTATATTGTCAATAATTTCTATCAAGATGCTCGGATCTGTATAAAGGATAAGATCTACATTTGAAATATAAGGTTTGTTTACCATATCTGGAGTGAAATAATCCACATCAATTGTATTTTCAAATATATTTCTCAGTTCTTCTAAAAAGTAATTTCCAATGGGATCATCAATCGCTAAAACTGCAATTTTCTTTTTCATTATTAAAAGGGCCTCCCGCTCAAATATCAATAGGCAAACGCACAATTGGGAAGTTTCCCATTTAAACATTATTTCTTCCCATTGTTTTCATTTTTAAAGTAACACAAACGTTGAAAAAGAGCAAGGTAATCTTTGGCACGGCATTTGCGTTTATAGTATTATATATCATTCGTTTTCGTCTCGCTTAGAGTAGGCACATGAAGTAATCTCTGAGCCATTAAACGATAACGGGGCCAAAAAACAATAAAAATTGGAGGCACATATGTTCAAAAATTATTCAGAGGTCAAACATTATATTGAAGAAAACGAAATCAAAATTCTTGATTTTAAAATCACAGATATGTTTGGAAGATGGCATCATTTATCCATTCCTGCATCTCGATTTGATGAGACCCTATTAAAAAACGGCATCGGTTTCGACGGTTCCAGTTATGGATTTTTGACCGTTGAAAAATCGGATATGGTATTTATTCCAGACATAACAAGTGCCTTTGTTGCCCCGTTTCAAGTGGTGCCGACATTGACGATGATCGGTGATATTTATGCTCTACACAAGGGTAGAGTGCGCTTTGAAGATGATCCGAGATATGTCGTCGAAAAAGCAAAAAAACTTTTAATCGATTCAGGCATTGCAGATACTGCCCTTCTTGGACCTGAATTTGAATTTTATATTTTAGATGAGGTCTCCGTAACAAGCGAAGTCAATCATATGGAAGTTAAGATCGACTCCACACAAGGCGTATGGAATTCATCCAGTAAAGCAGATAACAAAGGGCTATCCATTCGCGACCACAACGGCTATCACCTTGATAAACCTTTTGATATCAATTCAGATTTCAGAGACCTTGTCACCCTGTGCCTTGAAGAAAACGGCATCCCTGTAAAGTACCATCACGGCGAAAACGGTGGCCCAGGTCAAGTTGAAATCGAAGTAAGCCACGGCGATATTGTAGATATGGCAGATAGATCCTTAAAATTAAAATCCATCCTAAGAGCCTATGCACATCATTATGGCAAAACGGTAACCTTCATGCCAAAACCCTTTAGCGGTGAATGTGGCAGTGGATTACATGTCCATATCCATTTATTTAAAGAAGGGCAACCTCTTTTTTATGATGTAAACGGATACTCAGGACTTAGCCAAACGGCACTATATGCAATTGGTGGCCTTCTAAAACACGCACCGGCCATAATGCCTTTTACCAATCCAAGTACCAATTCATACAAAAGACTTATTCCAGGTTTTGAAGCACCTGTAAGTATTTGCTTTGGTACTTCGAACAGAAGTGCAGTCATAAGAATTCCGGGCTATGCAACAGAGCCTAGTGAAAAAAGATTTGAAATCAGATCACCAGATGCGACCTGTAATCCGTACTTTGCATACTCTGCGATACTGATGGCCGTAATCGATGGCATTGAAAATAAAATAGACCCAACAGCAGAAGGCTAT
The DNA here is from genome assembly GCF_001748365.1 of Fusibacter sp. 3D3. Taxonomy (GTDB): domain Bacteria; phylum Bacillota; class Clostridia; order Peptostreptococcales; family Acidaminobacteraceae; genus Fusibacter_A. Next base: position 108,151 of record NZ_BDHH01000014.1, read on the forward strand.
GGCCCTTATGATATCAATCTTTATACTCTTGACCCAGAACAAACGCTTGTCAAAGGCCTCCCGACTGACCTTTTAGAAGCCGCTGAGGCACTTGAAAACGATCATGAATTCTTGCTCAAATCAGGTGTATTTACAGAAAATATAATAAAAAATCAAATTAAAAAGATAAAAGCAGACCATATGAAAGTAGCACAATTACCACATCCTGAAGAATTTAAAATGTATTACAATTTATAAAAAGCAAAGCACCATCTATAGGTTATATCTCAAAACCTTATAGGCGGTGCTTTTTTTTAGCCCAAAATCAATGTATGACTGTTCAAGTGTACCTTTTTCTAGTATAATAAAAAGGTAGTTTCTGCGGGTGTAGCTCAATGGCAGAGCTCCAGCTTCCCAAGCTGGCTACGAGGGTTCGATTCCCTTCACCCGCTCCAAAATATTATCAGTCTATTACATATTATAATCATCATTCATTATCTAAAAACCCAAAAAACCGCTTATTAAATTGCCTATAAGCGGATTTTTTTATTAAGATCATTAGTTTTCATCCAGCTTAGAGGTAGGAAATTGCAAACTTTCCCCGTATCCTTATTACACACACCCTTCGGGCTATCCGCAGCGTCAGCGAGGACTCTAGCCCGAAGGGTGTGTGTATGAAGTTGGGGAGCAATGCTAAACTTAAAGAAAAAACATCAAAATATTCATAACTAGGATCGAACCCACACTATACACTAACAGATTCGTTCTAATGAACAACATGCGCTGCGTCCCCTTGTACTGTTCTTTATCCAGTTCTTTAAGAGCCATCTGATCTAACGTTTTCATCATAATTTGGTTGACGATGGGCATCCCTATATAGCAACTCGTTAGAACCATAAGACTGTATTCAAATGAATAGTTAAATTTTGAGTGCAATAATCTTACAACTAGGAAAGTGCCACCAACACTAGTTACACTGAGTATTACCAATGGATACATCAAAGCCATTAGACCCGATAAATTTGTCATCGAGATTGTCATCGCCATGAGGGACATGAGTCCGATCATCAAAAGCCCCATGGCATCTGATTTTAATAAGGGGTTCTTTTCTATCACCCCTATTTTTTGAGCTATAAATCCTACCAGTAGTGCCGTTACGCCAATGTGAATGCCCAGTTTACCGGTTAAGCCTCCAAATACAAATTGATTGGCAAGGGAAAGCATCATCAACAAGCCCAAATAGTAGGCTGTTGACCTGTATTCAGAATTTAGCAATCCCCTATCTGCTTGAATAAAAGACTTTGAACCTAAGGACTGATTTAAGGGTTGATTTAAGAGTTGATTTAGGGATTCACTATCTTTTTTTTGCCTCACATCCCTTTTCAAGGACCAGATAAAAAAAGGCACACTTATAAGGCTTTGAACCATAAAAACCAGCCAAGGAAATAAGCTCCATTCCGGATTAACCTTTATCAACATATTAGAGGCAATCGCTGCAGTAGCGCCACCTCCCATGAGTGGTCCCATCCCAATGAGTGCAAATGATTTGAGCCCAAGAAGGGACATGACACATAAATTGATTATCCCCTTTATGAGTAGCGATAGTCCTATAAAAGTGATCAGTGTTTTTTGATTGATAAACAGTTTTAGATCGATCATGGTCCCCGTATGAATTAAAAGGACATTAAAGGCAATGACGCCAATGCCAACAAGCTTGGACATTGGCACCATTTCAGTTGGCAACCACTTCATTGTGAAGCCGATGATGAGTATCAAACCCATCACCAGCTGTAACGAGAGCACTTGCCTTGATTTCAGACTGACAACACCAGAAATCGCCATTATCACTAATAAGCAGGTTAAACTCGTTTCAAATCCCCAAGGCATCAGTGTGTACTGCCTTTTCCACTACCGCCAAACTGTCCTTCATCGCTAAAAGATTGGAGCCACAGCTCACTTGGAGAAGCCGGAATCATTGGCAATAAAATATAAGAGGGATAATCGTGATCTCTATAGATTTTATAGTTAATTGTCGTCGCACTTGGTATTGGGCCTAAATGTCCCAATTTGCCCTGCCATGCTTTATCTTGATGTTCAAAATTATCCATTGCCTTGATTTCAAGCTCAAGACTGGTCCCCGGATCAAACGCCATGCCAATAGGATTAATTTCTATGACATACTCATTGATTTCATGCGGCTTTATAGCGACCCTTTGCGTATGATCGTGAACAGGTCTTCCCATTTGACTTTCATCAGGTAAATGTTTGTGAGATGCTTTTAAAGAACCCGTTCTACAAAGTGGCATACGTGTTCCACCTTGAGTTATCTGCCAAAGCTTTACGATAATATTAGCATCTTCTGCGTCAATTGAAGCAAATAAATGCAGTTCAATCGGTCCTGTAAATTCTGTGGGTTTACTGAATCGATCTGTCCTATAGACCAAAGTTTCCACTTCATTTGTAATGTTTGGCGGTCTGTGTGTAAAGCTATCTGGTGGTAGATTGCCTTCTGGATCTTCTTCCCATCTCAATTGGTTAAAAGTTCTTAAATATAATTTTTTCCAGTTTGTACGCGCAAGTGGATACTCATTTTCATAGCGATACCCTCTACCGATGATGTTCAACTTAAAGAGTGGCTCTTCAAGAATACCCGTGTCAACACCTTTCATGTGCTGATCATACCACCTGAGACATTCTTCGTTCATAAAACGATAAGGCAATTCCATCCCACCATAGGACTCCATAACACCACAGCGTTTAAAAGCCGTTAACGCTTTCGAATTCATTGCATTAAACACGGGTGCACTCCATCGCCCTGTAGGCGCCCATCCACATTTGAGATAAGTGGGCACTTTAACTTGATCGTAAATGGTTTTAGCCGAACGTTGATCCCAAAACAGACCATCTTCTGGATGAATCAAATAGTCTAATAAAAAAGTGTGATATCGAGGTGGCCATGTGTTGAATATCTTATTGAAATAAGAAATAATCGCAATATCAGGATCTTTTTGTACATCAACCATGCGTTGTTTCAATTCTGCTTCTGAATACATTTTGGATGACCACGGCAATGGGTTATTTGAAGGACAGAGTTCCCAATACATACTCATGTAAGTATTGCCCACACCGCCATAATAACCATGTTGATAATAATCATCCGTAAATGAAAGCGGCATAATACAAGTCAAATGTGGTGGTTGGAGTGCCGCAACGAGCATTTGAATAATGCCAAAGTAAGAATAGCCAATCATCGATACTTTGCAATTACAATGTTCATACGCCGTTCCAAGCCATTCAATTGTATCATAGCAGTCTAACTGCTCTTGTGGATTATAGATGCCAAGGAATTCCCCCTCAGATATTCCTATGCCTCTAGGATCTGGAATAACAAAACAGTACCCTCTCTGAACAAAAAACTCGATATCTCCCGCTTCCAGACTATGATCAAAATAATTTGACGACCCTGGGAGAGAGCCTCTCTTTAAAGCCTGCATGGTTTTACCATATGCTGACCAAGCCAACAATGCAGGTGCACGGTCAAGCTCTTTGGGTCTATAAATATCTGCATAAATACGAACCCCATCTCTCATGACGATTTCTACATTTTCTTCTAAAGTCATGGTATATATGGGTTTTGACAATTGTTCTAAATTTTTAGTGTATCGACGATCCCAGTATACTGGAATTTTGTCAAGCCCCGTTAATGCCTTAAAATCTTCACTATTCATAATATGACCTCCTTGATTTCTATACCTTAATTTTAAAGGTTATCAGAGGTGATGTCTGTCACATATAAGACATAGCCTAACTTTTAATCAAACTATAAAAAAAGAGCCTACATTCAATGTAAGATCTTCAAAATGTTTTTGCACAGTTAATCGCAATATCCATTAAAGCATCCATGTCTATTACAGCGATTTTCCCCCTTGTAAGCTCAACAATGCCTCTTTTTTTCCAATAACTCAAAGTTGTAGATACAGTCTGCCTCGCTATACCACATTTTTGAGAAAGTGCTTCTTGAGTGACTTCAATATATTTAGCATGTTCCTTTTCATTATGCATAATGGCTAAAATATAAGCGAGACGCCCTTCCGAATTAAACATGGTATAGGATATGGATTTCTGAGCAGATTTCTGCAATCTTATTAAAAGCATCGCCAATATCTCTTTGATCGCACTTTGGTTCTCCCAGATCACCTTTGAAAAAACACGATCTGGAATCCTTATGATTTTGGATTGCGTCTCAGCGACCACCGTTGTAAAGTAGTTCTCTCCAAGTAAAACGCCCAAGTCTCCAAAACAATCCGTTTTACTCCCCGTCTTAACAATGATGTTGAAATCATTCCAATCCATTGCAAATTCAGATACAGTGCCACTTCTAACAATATAGATTGCCTGTGCGAAACGATTTTTCTTACAAATCATATCGCCTTTTTCATAGACATATTCTTTAGAATTATCAACCAAATAATTCAGTTGAGTGTCATCAAGATGTGAGAACATCGGAATTTGCTTATAAAAGGATCTGAGTTCACCAGATCTATCCTCTTTTAGTAATTTGCTCACCTTGCACCTCCACATATTCTATAACCCATTTACAATCATCAAAAAACCTATTGCCATGCAATAAGTCTTTGATTTTAATGCTATTAAATTCATTATAAGCCCATTATACCGTTTCCGATAGTGCCTTTTCACGTTCAGTCCACGGCGCATATGGGATTCTCATGGTTTGGAAAATATCAATATTTTGAGATCGCTTAAGGTATTGCCAACGTATTATCGTATAAATTAATGCGATCACATAGAACCCAATCATTGCAATCCAGTTTTTAGGTTGCATTCTCGATATAACCGAAGCACCCAGCAGATAACAAAGTGCTGCTGCTACAATAACGATGGCTTGATTCACTCGATGTGGAATCTTTAGAAATGAATGCTTATAAGAATTCGGAAACTTCTTTGGCAACCAAAACACCCCTAAATAAACAATCGGCGAAATTAAAAGTCCCGGCACAGATACCATTAAAACCACATCATCTAAGTTAAATCCCGCTATAATCGCGCCAATACCAATAATCGAATTAAACCAAATCGAAACCGCTGGTGCTCCAAAGCGATTGACTTTACTGATTCCAATCGGGAACAAACCATCTCTTGCAGCTGCAAAATGTGATCTTGAAAACATGAGTATCATGGCGTTTAAACTTGTTGCAACTGCAAGTAAAGGACCTGCTACTATAAAAAACGTCAGCATTGTCGGGCTTAAAAATTGACTTGCAACAGTTGCTAAATTAACCGCTCTATCTGCCCACTGCTCAAGCGGAATACCGCCAAGTGCTACGAAACCCACCAATGCAAATAATACCGAACAGATCAATGTACTGATTAAAAATACAATGGGTATGGTTCTTTCTGGCTTATCGATTTCATCCGCTGCAAACATCAATACATTTGCACCAATTAAACTTCCATGTAAAAGGCCCATTGCCGCCCAAAGTCTTGTAACCTGAATAGCAGGTGCTAAAACATCCATCACAGATATTTGAACATGTGGCAATCCCCCGAAAATATAAATGCCCAATGCACTGAGTAAAATCACAACACACACATTTTGTACCCACCCACTCACTTTAACGCCAAATGTGGAAATAATCGTAAATAATATCGCCACAGATACAGCCACCAGTTGAACAGGTATGGAAGGTACCAAAATTTTAAAATACTCAGCAAACACCAACGACATGATCGCCACATTCATAGTGCCAAGAACCAATTGATTAAATGCAAATACGGCACCAAAACTCGGATGCAAAAGCCGTGTTAAATGCATATAACTTGCACCATTTGCAGGCAATGCTGAACTTAAAACAACTTCCGGAATTGTTTTAATCACAACAAAAATCGCTGCTAAAAAAAAGCCCCACACCAAACCATTTCCAACAAGTCGAATCACCAAAGGGGTTCTTGCGAAAATCCCCGCCCCAATGATGCTTCCAATCGCCATGAAAAGGCTCATCCAAAATGACATCTTCTTCATTTCCAAACACCTCTTTCTCTAGATTCCCCACAATAACCTATCAAACTTATAGGTTTCATAGTGTCTATTATAGCAACCTCGACATGATTATTCTGTCATAAAGTTGACACAAGAAAAAGAATATTAAGAATATTTAAATTATTTGAGTTGTTTAAAATCCTACCCCAATTTATAAAAAAAAATCCCCCCTCACCCTACACACACCCTTCGGGCTAGAGTCCTCGCTTGCGCTGCGGATAGCCCTTCTGGTGTGTGTAGGGTGAGGGGGGATATTAAATATGTATAATAGTTTAGAATTATCCTTTGTAAAAAACAACCCACAGAAATATTGCCTTTCTAAAATATTCTATTTACATCAATTTCCTCACATTTCTCATAGAGTTAAGGCAATCATTTCTACCTTATTACAAGTATATGCAAAATGAAATAACCGGAGCAGTAACAATCCTCTTTAAGTCGAGGCAATCATTTCTACTAAACTAGAAAATGAAGTAGCTGCATTAACAATGGAGTAACAATCCTCTTTAAGTCGAGGCAATCATTTCTACATTAGTAACATTAAATATACTCAAAGAATCGAAAGCGTAACAATCCTCTTTAAGTCGAGGCAATCATTTCTACATAAAAAAGCTTTCATAAAGAGAGCACTAATACTTGGGTAACAATCCTCTTTAAGTCGAGGCAATCATTTCTACAAATAACGGAATATCAAACGGCTCTGATCTGCTATTGTAACAATCCTCTTTAAGTCGAGGCAATCATTTCTACAGAAACAACAGTTAAAGAGATTCAGGACACAGTGGCGTAACAATCCTCTTTAAGTCGAGGCAATCATTTCTACGAAGTAAGAAAAGATAGAATTGAACATCTGGTTCTGTAACAATCCTCTTTAAGTCGAGGCAATCATTTCTACTTTGTACCTGTTATTGAGTTGAACTCAATCGTAAAGATGTAACAATCCTCTTTAAGTCAAGGCAATCATTTCTACCACATAACTGCTTTCTTACGGGAATCTGAGCTTCGTAACAATCCTCTTTAAGTCGAGGCAATCATTTCTACGATATTAAAATGAATAGATTTAAAGGAGAGTGAAAGTAACAATCCTCTTTAAGTCGAGGCAATCATTTCTACTTGGATATACTTGTACCTTGGGCTAAGGCTGAATCGTAACAATCCTCTTTAAGTCGAGGCAATCATTTCTACGAGTATTTAAAAAGCATAAGAACGTGCGATGAGGGGTAACAATCCTCTTTAAGTCGAGGCAATCATTTCTACTTTATTAAAGACAACAATGCCACAAAGCTTAATCGTAACAATCCTCTTTAAGTCGAGGCAATCATTTCTACTTCAAAATGTGAAACGCACGATGTATGTGAGTGCTGTAACAATCCTCTTTAAGTCGAGGCAATCATTTCTACTGGGCAACACTATAGTTACAAGGCTAACAATATATTAGTAACAATCCTCTTTAAGTCGAGGCAATCATTTCTACATAAAAACAGAAATGACGAACGTAACCCAATTGAAAGTAACAATCCTCTTTAAGTCGAGGCAATCATTTCTACATTTCAAAAAAGATGTGTTACTAACATGTGCAAAAGTAACAATCCTCTTTAAGTCGAGGCAATCATTTCTACGATAGAATTTTAAATGATACAAATCAACTAGCATGTAACAATCCTCTTTAAGTCGAGGCAATCATTTCTACGTTATTTATATTCAGTTGTCGTAAAGGTAGAGTTTTGTAACAATCCTCTTTAAGTCGAGGCAATCATTTCTACTAAAATTCGGAGATGCTAAAGGTGTTGATGAGATTGTAACAATCCTCTTTAAGTCGAGGCAATCATTTCTACGAGATAAAACGCATCAAAAAAGAAAACGCAAGTGTAAGTAACAATCCTCTTTAAGTCGAGGCAATCATTTCTACCCTAGCCTTTTTTACACAAGTATTTCCAATGGCTTCATGGGTACAATTTAGGGTGTTCCAGATTTGGTTGACATAACTCCAGCCAACTTGAAATAAATATTCTTTTATGGTTCCACTAATGCTATTATACTACACATAAAGTTCTATGTCAGCCAATATGCAAACATCCAATAACTGTCTAAATAATAACCCCACAAATATTGAATGCCAGTATTTACTCCAAAAAAATAATTGAAACAGTTAGATCACCTTATACCAATCCTTCATTGATTCTCTAAAAGTTTGAGTATACACACATTTATTAATGCGATCAAAAAAATCCGGCTGTAGTCAATCCAAAAATTGGATTGCTATAACCGGAATACTTGAATCTTGAGCTATTTGCATTATCGCGATAAAACAATTCTGCCATTATAATGTTCAGCTCATATAAAAAATAATAAACCATCCACCTCACGATCAATCATCAGATAATATAGATCCAATAAAGCCACCAGCACTGCCAATTGCACCACCAATAGCTGCTCCCGCACCAGTACCTACAACCGCACCAAAGACAGTTCCCACAGGGCCAACTACTGACCCCCCCACTGCTGAAACAGCTGAAACAACCGATCCGCCAATGGAAGCACCAATACTCCCACCAATTGAAGCAGAACCAGCTGCTTTGAGAAGTTTATTGTGAAACTCACCCATAATAATACACCTCTTTCTTATCAATTAAACTCGCTTCATTACACAACTATGTTGTCTATAAATATAGTCTACATCATGTGTCAACTTTTGAAACGTCAAAAACTATGCGGCATTAAATAATTATAGATCCCTATTAAAAAAATATACGATACCCTGTTTTATTCTATCTATAGAATTATCGCAATATTAGAGTCCTGTTTCTTTTTATAGTCATAACTCTTTTCAATAAAAAACCGAACGTGATCACCGATCATAATAGTATGTCTACTTTTCATTACATTATGTTTAAAATAAAAAGAGTCACCTCCTGAATTTATGAAACCCGATTTACCATTTGCAAACAGTTTTACCACAATACCTTCATAAGACTTTTTCATTTTGATATTATAGCGATCTACAATCTGATCTACATTGTTTTTTATTTTATTGATTTCAATATTATCTATCCTCTCCTTATTTTGGTTATAATATCTTGTCAAATTTTCGTCCATATGCCAACTGTTTTTTAGTCTTATTTTTACAGAATAATCCTCTAGTTGCATTGCCGATGCTTCATCTGTTTTACGAATAAAGTTTGCCATTTTGTTAAATAATTTCACCTTGTATTCATCTTTTCCAGATTTATAAAGTGCCGTAATATAATTATTAAGAGCTTCTTCTTCATTCTCCATTTTAGAGTAGATATCTGCAATTTCAGCGTAAACAAACCAGTCCTTTTTTTTAGAAGTAACTTCAATGAACAATTCTAAACCTGTAATCAAATCACCTTTTTTATAAAAAGAATTTGCCAATCTCCATTTAAACCAAACATCATTATTATGTGTAAATTCAACTAACACACTAAGCGCTTTATTAGAGACTTCAATACAATCATCATAAAGTTCAAGCTCTAAACAAACCTTGCTTTTTAGAGCATACCATTTTTCTTTGTTCCCCTCATAAGTAATTTGTTTTCCATCATCCGTTACATAAGTACGCGATTCATTTGTTAAAACATCCGGCTCTAATTTATCTAGCCAATTATTAAGCTCTTTTGAATCATATTCATTTTTCTTTTCCAAGTATCTTATGACTGACATCACTGTGATCTGAAATAATATTTCAGACGAATCTAGGTACATGATGATATGATCAACAGCTTCCATCGTCTGATCAATATTTGAATCCAGGAAGGCATACTTTGTATAAATTCTACTTTTATAAAGGCTCCATAGATAATTGTATTTACAACATCTATTAAACCTTTGCTGATCTTCATTTCTCAATTCCTCATAACATTGAATAGCACCTTCAAAATCATCTTCTGAATATCTTAATTTTGCCTCAACCATTTTTGCTTTAAACATATATACCTCCATGGGGGTCTCTGTCACGACTATTTTCACCTTCCAAATCATTTTGCTCTGATCTTTTAAAACACGAATATCATCCAATTTCACCTCACAAAACCATAAACCGTTGATAATCTTCAACTTTTTTTCCTATTGTTTTCATTTTTTTAGAACAACTTTCGCACATTGTAAAAATTAGAATGGTATCTTTGTTTATTGCAAATAGATCTTTTTCGAACTCTTTTTTTAACCGAATTAACATTTCCTTTGACTCCTCACTTGTAATCTTGCATTCAAAGACACTATATTGAATTCTATGACCATAATGGCTAATGATTTTTTCGATTTTTCTTCGACCAGTATCGTTTATGATGTCATAACAAACAATATAATCTTGTTTTAAATTCATTTTTCCCTCTCCTTAAATACAAACGGTGAATACGGTTTTGATGAAAAAACAGATGCCCTGAATCTCTTTATTTCCCTATCAAAAAGTCGAAACCATGAAGTGCCTAAATCCAACTTAGTCAAATAGAGTTCATATTGAGTACAAAAGATACCAACGCCTTCCGCTGTAAGAACACATGCTTCATCAACTATTTCAAATGATTGCTCAGTAAGATATCCGCCCTTGAGCAACTTCAGTACAAATTCATCTGCAAAAACAGGTCTGAAAACCTCCATCAAATCCAATGCTAGCGAATCTCTTCCATATCTTACGCCATGAATAAACCCCAATTCGATATCAAAGCCATAAGCTGCTAAACGCAAAATCATCTCATTTCTTAGAAAAGCATAGGTATAGTTTAACAAAGCATTAACTATATTTTTTGCAGGTCTTCGTTCTCTTTTATGAAATTCAAAACGCTGTAGAAATTCCCCAAATACTTCAAAATATACTTTTGCGCAAATCCCTTCATATCCCATAACCGATTGAATAGAATTACCACGCTTCATTAACTTTAACTGTTCCAAGAGGAATTTTTCAGCCTGCTTTATTTTAAGTTGATCTATACCTTTGTCATTTAAGTGCTTATTTATAAAACTGACTTGGTTTTTAATTTTTGCTCCTCCAATTTTTTTTGAAAACTCAACGCGAAATTCTTGATTTTCCCATAATCTATACTGCGAAATTCTTAAAAGCACATTATTGCTTTGATTGGATAAAACAATCCCTATAACTTCCCCTTTATTATCAAAATAAAAAATATTCACGCCTGATGACATCAGCAAATGCAATACCTGTGTTGACAATTGAACATACCCAAATAAAACTACACTTTTTAAATGAACCAGCGGGACAGAAGCAATTTTTCTGCCCCCTTGTTTCACTACTAAAGTGTCCACTGATTTTTGAATTTTATACGTTTTATCCGTAACATATAAAACATCCATAATAGCCTCCAGTTACGAGTTCAATTTCAATTTAAAAAGCCATTCATTTTCTACTCGGATCAATTTGCCAATATCCGTTTCATATTCGTTTATATTGTTTTTTTCAAATAAATCTTCTAGCTTTACTACACAAATTCGAATTTCTTTTTCAATCTTATTTTTTGATTTTGTCAACGCTACGAGCTGATCAGCCAATTCACTAATTTGTGAGGTTTCATATAAGGCTATTGTCTGCTGAACTTGAATATCGTGTTGAATATAATCTGGTTTTGTTACTACAATATTATTTTTTCTAAAAGCAAAAATCACAGGAGATGGATAAAATAATGGATAACTTGAAAAATCACAACTACATTCACCATAAAGATCTGAAAATCTTAATTTTAATTTTGCGCAACTTACTGGAAATGATTGTAGTTTTTGAAGATAGTTTTCTGTAATTGTTGAATTGTAATTAAGACACTGGCTTATGACAAAATGCACAAATCTTTTTCCGATTTGCCCACAATGTCCAAAGGTATATAAGATTGCATTGCGTTCAAAATGATTTAAATAATTATGGATAAAAGCCTTATCTACGATTCTCTTCATCAACTTACACTGGTTAAATAATTCTGTAATATAATCTGGGAAATCTGAAAGTTGACAAGGATTCTCCACCAGATATTCTTCTATTGGTATTATCGATTTTTCGAAGCTTAACTCTACACCGTTAATCGTTTCAATATCATTTCTACAAATTTCATCTATAAAAAGATGATCCGTCACTGAAATACCTTCACTAGTGATAAATGTAGCCTGAAGTTTCGTCACTTCATGATAAGAATAAGGTACTTTAATCAATTCCTGATCTTCATATAACATTTTAGGTAAATATTCAACCTGAACACCTTTTGGTTTATAGATGTTCAAAAATAACGGTCTTATATGCTCCCAAAATAGAGTGGGCGACATTTCTTTCGTTAAAAAAATCCAGACATGATAGCCTTTGTACCCACTAAATTCAATATAGGCAGAAATATTATAACTTTTTAATATAGCCTGAATACTTAGTGCATAAGTAAGTGCCTGTCTGAGCAAACCTTCTATTACTTTCTCATAGCCATCAAATTCAAGTAAAACTTTCTTTTCAATATCAATATCTAAAACAAAAATACTAGAGTCGTTTGTGGTTTTCAAAAGTCTAATCGCTACGCTACCTTGCTTAGAAATTAATAATCTCAAATCTTCAAAATGCATCACTTTATTTACAATCTTGTATTCACGTTGACCGTTTGTATAAGTTCCTAAAAAATAGTTTTTCTGCTCTTGAAAGAAAAGCTTGTGAATTGACTGGCAAATCTCTATATCGGGTTCAGACAAACCTTTCATATTTTCAACTAATTTTATAAATTTATTCACTTCTTCTGCAAAATCATATCTACCGCTATAAACAAAAATATCAGACATGTATCCAAGTTTCTTTATTAGAGGCCCTTCCCCAGTTGCTACTGATTTCATCTTTTCCAAATCGATGCCATCCCACTCAAAATCACTATCCATGATTGCTTCTAATCCATGATGTTGTTTATAAAATGTAACTAAAATATAATCTACTTCACTATTCAAATATTTAGACAAATCCTTATCTTCAATCGATGGGTTAATATATAGGCTTGCAAGCCTTTTTCGATCATCCTCAACTCTAGTTTTTAAGTCGCTCCCTAGATATGGAACACCATCAGCAAATGAGCCCATTGCTGTTTTCTTTTTATTAAGACTCAATTTCATGGATTTAAGCTGATCATTGATAAAATTAAGCTCAGAAGGCGTAATTGGCTTACCTAATCCTATTAGAATATCATCTGAGTATCGGATATATAGTGGAAAGTAATCACCTAAATTCTGATCAACATTTATCATATAAAGATTACTTAACAACGGCGAAAGTGGATTTCCCCATATCAATCCTTGTGTTTTGGAAATTAATTGTCCATCTGCTACTACATTTATTTGAATGATCTTTTTTAAAAGTTCTTGAGTTGACAAGCATTTGATATGAGAATCGATTTGAGCCAGTAATTGAAAATGATCAATAGAGTCAAAAAAATGAGTGAAATCAGATTTAAAATAATGTGTTAGACTCAAATTGAAAATTGAGTTTTTAGCCCGATCTAGTGCAGAAAATGTGCTTTTTTCTTTTTGATAAGCATAACTGTGTCTAGATAAATTTGGTGATAAAATGCCTTCTAACTCATTAAGAATTGCATAACAGACTAAGCGATCCCTAATTGTTAACATTGAAATCCTTTTGTCTTTTCTTGAGGGTTTAGGACAGTAAGGTTGATAAAGATTATGAGTAAGCTCATAAGACAATGTTTCCAAATTGAACTGAAGATTCTTTGAAAATCCACTCCCAGTTATGCCATCGTATCCTGCATATGATTTTTTTCCAGAAACCTTTTCCCAAGCTTCTAAAAGATTAGAAATTGAAGCTATCTTATCAATCAATGCCATAGCTGTTCTCCTTGTGAATACGCGCCATCACTTTCTGAGTTGTTTTAAAATGAATCTTGGCAATTGATTTTAGAATTTCCGGACTATTTCTATTTATTATTTCCACACATGATTCAATGACTTTAGAATCAGCTCCTTTATAGAAAGCAACATTAAAAAGCTGACTTTGTTCGTTTAACCAATTTAGGAAAAAAGCTCTTGCTAGAATTCCTGCTGCTGCAACTGCTGGATTTCGCTCTGCTCGCTGTTCATGTAAAATTTTAACCTTCCTACCAAGTGTAATTTGATTTTCTATTTTTACATCAAATGATGAAATTGAATCTGCAACGATAGCATCAACATCACAATCTCTTTCCATTAATCTTTGAATCACTTCAATCTGACCATTTTTTAAAATTTCGGTCATGTTTAGTCCTTGTGTTTTAAATATGGAATAGACCTTATTGTAACGACTTGGCTCATATGGAAAAACAGTATAATGGCCTTCGAATTTATATTTCAACTCTTCCGCAATCTCCATAACCCTTTTGTCACTTAGAGTCTTACAATCAACGACACCTATCCGTATAAGCGTCTTATCTATGATGTCATCACTTATAAAACCCGCAATAACTAATGGTCCCAAATAATCTCCTTTTCCAGATTCATCAATCCCAATATACTTTTTATTTTCTATAGTAAGTAGAATTTGATTTTCTGCCAGCAAATTTGGCAATACCCTTTGTAAAAAAAGATTACTTTTGTTGTAATTCAATTTGATCATTTGATTGCTGTCAAAAAAACAAATCATTTCTTGCTTTAGTAGTGGATCAATCAAATCAACTTTCATACCATATTCAAACTCAATAGTTTGAATAATTTCACATTTCTCTTTTTTCAACTCATTAACCATTTGGTTTACTTTCTGCTCAAATAGCTGATTCCCCACACCAATCCCTCCTCGTCAGTTTTAATCAGTATATCAGGTTATACAATTTCAATCGCTTCATAAACTATGCGAACTAAACGAAAAAATCACCTGCCAGCACTAAACCATGCTTTTAGGTGATTCTTATTAAAAAAACAACTCACAATAAAATAAAGAAAAATATCACATTCAATTTTTCTCTTTCAGCACTAAAATCTAACAGAGGCGTCTTTAGGGCATATTTGAACTTAAATTATTATCACGATAGATTTATTTATGGCGCCCTTGAGTAACAATCCTCTTTAAGTCGAGGCAATCATTTCTACTTGGTCAAGTATACAACGAAGGCGGTATTTATTTTGTAACAATCCTCTTTATGTCGAGGCAATCATTTCTACATTGCAAGTGCGAAGGATGTCAAACACGCCTAAAAAGTAACAATCCTCTTTAAGTCGAGGCAATCATTTCTACAATCACAAAGAGAGCTCGGCGGCGATCTTATTGAGTAACAATCCTCTTTAAGTCGAGGCAATCATTTCTACTAAAACAAAAAAAGTAAAACATAAGCGAGATTGGAAGTAACAATCCTCTTTAAGTCGAGGCAATCATTTCTACTGTTAACTTTAAAATTTAAAACAAGAAAGGTAAAACGTAACAATCCTCTTTAAGTCGAGGCAATCATTTCTACGAAACTAACGACAATAAGGTAACATTCGAATTGAGTTTGTAACAATCCTCTTTAAGTCGAGGCAATCATTTCTACGAAGGAATAGAAGAATTTGAAAAAGCAAGAAAAAAGTAACAATCCTCTTTAAGTCGAGGCAATCATTTCTACTATGAATCTTTAAGTGTCGTATCCGTGGAGATTGTGTAACAATCCTCTTTAAGTCGAGGCAATCATTTCTACCACTGTAAAACCACGGTTTGTAGTTGATTATATACAGTAACAATCCTCTTTAAGTCGAGGCAATCATTTCTACATGATGACAAAATTGAATTCTGCATAGACGAAGATTTAGTAACAATCCTCTTTAAGTCGAGGCAATCATTTCTACAGCGCAGAGGCGCACATGGAGGATCTCATGTATTGTAACAATCCTCTTTAAGTCGAGGCAATCATTTCTACGAGTATAAAATGACTACTAGCTTGATGCAATATAAAAGTAACAATCCTCTTTAAGTCGAGGCAATCATTTCTACGTTTCTAATTTAGACTATACGGACGTATACAGCTACGTAACAATCCTCTTTAAGTCGAGGCAATCATTTCTACGGTTACAAATAGATTAAAAGAAGCTGGTATATTGCGTAACAATCCTCTTTAAGTCGAGGCAATCATTTCTACATGGACACGGTTGCAAATGAATTTTTAAGTGTTGGAGAGTAACAATCCTCTTTAAGTCGAGGCAATCATTTCTACGTTGATAGGTTCACGGTTTTTGATTTGATGATACGTAACAATCCTCTTTAAGTCGAGGCAATCATTTCTACGGAGTTAGATTTGGAAATGAAGAATTCGTAGTAAGTGTAACAATCCTCTTTAAGTCGAGGCAATCATTTCTACCGAAAATATAAATCTTGAAAGGAGATATCACTATGAGTAACAATCCTCTTTAAGTCGAGGCAATCATTTCTACCCTAGCCTTTTTTAAGCGAGTATTTCCAATGGCTTCATGGGTACGATTTTAGGTGTTCCAAAATTGGTTGACATAACTCTAGTCAACTTGAAATAAATAATTATTTGTGGATCTACTAAGGCTATTGTACTATAAAATTGCCTCGGTGTCAGTGTCAATTTCAATTTCAATTTGAATTTGAATTTAGTGTTATTGGCATCTTGATCTGGCAATTATCAAATCTTATTGATTGTCATAGCTCTGCTTAGTATACTGTCATTAGTATATGAAAGGAAAAAGTCCCTGAACACATCTCCTACAACAGACCATGCATCCAAGGACTCTCAAATAACATGATAATTGTAACCGATTATGAAACTTTTTTCAATGAGGAATTTGATTTTTTTATATTATGAGTAATGATCCAACCATTTGTCCTATCTGCGATAATGTACTGAAGTATAGAGATTCTCTTTTAAGACATATGAAACTTGAAGGCCAGAATCGTAAAAACTACATGATACGCCGTCTTCAATGTACCCATTGTGGAAGTCTCCACAGAGAGCTCCCTGACTGCTTTGTACCATACAAGCATTATGGGGCTGAAATCATTTCTGGGGCTGTTGACGGCATTGTAACTTCAACTGACGCCGATTCTGAAGACTATCCATGCGAGATAACAATCAACAGATGGAAACATTGGTTGGCTTTTAACACCAATAGAATTAATGGGTATTTGAGATCTATTGGTTTTCAGGTCCTGGGTTTCAGTGAGGAACTTCTGAAATCCACTACGTCACTACTCGATGAATTGCGAAGTTCAAATCCAGAATGGCTTGAAACCATTCTCAGATTCATCTACAATTCAGGCGGTTTTTTAGGCGTTGTGTAGTTTGCTTCTGCACCGACTTTGGTTTTGTGTCATAAACTCTATGGTTTATGATGACCTCAAAGGAGGTCATTATAATGAAAAAGAATGACGAAAAGAAAAAGTGGCAAGAGCAAGAAGCATTAAGGCGCTTTCAAATCATATCACCATTGCTGGATGAGAGTCTTGATTCAGCAAAGAAGCAGCAACTTCGAGAGGAACTGGCTGAAAAACACCAGTTGTCCGTCAGAAGTCTTTATCGATATGAGAAGGCTTACAGCACCAGCGAATTTTCAGGTTTGAAGCCCAAGACCCTGGAAAAACGCATATCMAAAAACCTCCCATCAAACTTTGATGAATTACTATCTGAAGTCATACAACTAAAACGCGAAGTTCCAACGAGATCAATAGCCCAGCTTATTCTRATTCTGGAGTTGGAAGGTCGTGTGCCACCAGGTGTACTGAAACGATCGACTTTGCAACGACATCTTTTCGAAGCTGGTTTTGGCAAAAAGCAGATGAAAAAGTACAACGAAGCCAGAAAAAGCTCATCCAAGCGCTTCTGTAAACCACATCGCATGATGTTAGCTCAAGCCGACATCAAGTATGGCTACAAAATGCCAATAGGTAAAAATGGTACCATGGTTCAGACCTATCTGTCGGTAATCATCGACAACCATTCAAGGTTTGTTCTGGATGCAAAGTTCTATGATAATCAGGAAGCTCTGATTATTGAAGATAGCTATAAGCGTGCAATACTGAAATACGGAAAAATAGATGCTGTCTATCATGACCGTGGATCCCAATACACATCAACACAGTTGGTTAATTCTCTTTCACGCCTAGGTGTACGTGTACTATATGCAAAACCCTATTCCCCTCAATCGAAAGGCGGCGTGGAAGTCTTCAATAGATCTGTAAACGCATTTTTAGCCGAAKCCAAGGCACAAAAGATAAAGACTCTTGAAGAATTAAACCTATTTTGGAATGTCTGGTTGGAAGAATACTACCACAACAAGCCTCATGATGGTATAGCGGAGTACTATAAGAGCCTTGGTTCAATTGTTTCAGCTGAAGGCATCAGTCCTAGACAGGAGTGGAACCGTGATTCCAGATTGTTAACGTTCTTGGATGCTGGTCTGGTTGGGGAAGCATTCTTACATCATGAAACACGAGTCGTGGATAAAGGAGCCTGTATCAGTGTAGGTGGTCTCAAATATGAAACCAGTACTACTTTGATTGGTGCTACTGTTGAGATTTCCTATGATCCGATGGTTCCAGAAATCCTCACGGTTTCTTATCCGGGTATAGAATCGTTCGAAGCGAAGCCTATTCGAATTGGCAACTTTTGCGACGTGAAACCAGAGCTCCCTCTTTGTATGCTTCCAAAAGAACCGGAAACATCACGTTTCCTTGAAGGATTGCAAAAGCAACACAAAACTAGCCAACAGATGAAAGCCAACGCTCTGTCCTTCGGTTCTTATCGAAAGGAGGCGCGTAGCGATGTATGAAGCCTTCTTTCAAATGACAAACACACCATTTACACGTGATCTTCCTCCAAACAGTCTTTATGAGTCACCTTATGTGGTAGATGCGCTTGGGAGATTGACTTATGCAGCCGACCGACAACTATTTGCTGTTGTCACTGCTGATGCTGGTTGTGGCAAATCAACGCTAATCAGATCCTTTGTCTCAACGCTTTCAAAAGAAGACTATATTTTCCTATACCTTTCAGATTCAAAACTTACTCCACGATGGTTCTATAAAGGGCTACTGGATCAATTAGGCATCGAATCAAGGTTCTACCGTGGTGATGCCAAACGACAACTCCAAAAGGAAGTGGAAATCCTGCGGGGCGTCCAGAAAAAGAAAGTTGTATGCATTCTTGATGAAGCGCATCTTCTTGAACGAGAAACCATAGAAGAATTTCGTTTTTTGCTCAATTATAAATTTGACTCCATAAGTCCTATGGCTTTAGTGCTGGTTGGTCAAACTGAACTATGGGATAAGCTGAAACTTCAGCGATACGCGGCAGTAAGGCAACGGATAGACATTAACTGTATCCTTCCACATCTAGACAGAGCTGAAACGGAACAATATATTCGATCACACCTACTCTATGCAGGTGGTCGAGAAGAGCTTTTCACAGATAAGGCTCTAGATGAAATCTATAAGGAATCAAATGGGATTCAGCGTAGCATCAACCGTATCGCCGAAAAAAGTCTGATGTACGCAGCCCAGCAAAGTAAGCGCTTGATAGATGAACATATGATTCGATACGTTATAGACCACGAAATGCTCAAAGGAGGACGATAAGGATGAAAGCGCCTATTTTCCTCTCGATGGAACACTTGAATCGTTATGAGAATCTTATAAGAAAGGACCGCATGAGTCATCAGGATGCTGAAAGATCCGTCTTGTTCTATCTGATTTCAGGTAATCAGGATTTGTACAAGAAATGCGATGCTATTTATGATTTCAAGAGGCATCAAATACATCTATGTCTCACAGAAGGTTCAACAGACTTCTCATCGGGAAGTACAGCCTTGATCCGTTTAGGTTTCAACCTATACAACGGATACGAAGATGGAGAAACATCACCATATCATTTGTTTTATCGCTTAGATGAACCCAATAGAATTCTTGCAATGAGTGCAATAAACATGCGATTTTCAATCTACTAACACCAAAGGGGCTATGTCTAGCCCCTTTGGTAATTCACTTGACAGGAATATGAGCAAGTGAGTGTCAACTCGTAAGAGCAGACGAGAGACAGGTCAGGATAGCATTAACAAAATACTTTCATCATATTGATTTATATTAGGCAAATGTAGTAATAACCAAAACTCAAATGTAGGGTTAGTAAATCCAATGTTTATACCATACTTTCCGCATTTTTCTATTATCTCATTATATTGATGCTCAAAAAATGTTTTGGGATCACGATCAAACACAACCCATATTTCATCAATCTTTGAATCATAATTTATCAAATCCTTTTGCGGTCCATCTTCATTATCGATAAGATTTACACATCCATTTACAATGTGTACAGGATGAGGTATGTGTGTTACCCCTTCTTCTTGTTCAATTACAACAATATCTATGAGTTGATGAATTTTTAATGCTGCGCGATGATTGAATATCCCTTTGAAATATTGGTTCTCTGTTTTTTCACCTTCACATATGATATAAAAGCTTTTTTAGGCTTAGAACTCTCACTCAGTTTCGAACGACTGCCAAAAGGTTTAGGCTTCCTAAATCTTGGTGTTGGCATTTGATTCTCCTAAGTAACTATCAAAATCTTTAAAAACTGGTACTGCACCATAACGACCAATCAGATAATCTTTAGCTACTTTTTTGGTATTATGAACCTTAAACTTTTCGAGTGAGTAAAGCTTAGATTCGTTTAACTCTAAATCTCTTTCTACGAACCAAATTTCATCTCTTCTAAGCATCTTAAGATCCATTAAATTGGACTCATGTGTTGTAATAATTAATTGTGTTATTAGATTTTTACTATACTTTAAAAAGGTTTCCACAAACTTAATTGTCATTTGTGGATGTAAACTTCTATCTAACTCATCAATAATAACTGTCCTATTTTTTGAGTCATTATAGATGATATCAATCAACTCGATAAGTCTTCTCGTACCATTACTTTCTTCCCCAAATGCAAAAGTAATATCCGAATCGTTATGATGAAAAAGAATCTCATGCATTAGAACCTCATGCATTTTTGATTCTTCTTTATTAAACTTAATCTCATATAAATGGTTTTCTAACCTTAGAATCCCTTTACCCATAATATTTTTATCTTCTTCTTTACTTTCAAATGCCATTTTTCTTGTATTTTCGAGACTGTTTTTCAAATTTTCAAAAACAACTTTAGGCATATATTGCTGAACTTGATCAATACTTGATGGTTGAAGTTTAAATCCACAGATACCCGTATCAAAATACTTCAATAATTCTACTAATCGATCATCTGACTTCTTAAATATATTTGTCATATCACCAATAATAGAATTAGGATAGATTATGACAAGATCATTTCTAAACCAGTTATAAATTTTCTCCAATATTTTCAACGCGCTAGGATTATTCTTACGTCTTGAAACTTCAGAAATTAGTAAGACATTCTCAATATCATTAACAAGCTCAATTTGTAAGTCAAACTTATTTTTTTCTTCAATGTTTTCAAATTTTATTTCATGTTCTAAATATTTCGAAGCAGACTCTCTCTCATAGATCAAACTATCTCCACTTTTTTTCAACTCTACTAGCCATTCATTTAGTATTTTTTTATCTTTTAAACTGATTGAAAAACCATAACCATAATACTTATCATCTATCTTGATATCATATTCAAATTTTGTCGGAGCATCTAAATTTTCTTCTTTAAGCTTATAGTGCTTTTCATTTGTATTTAAATAATTAATCCCATCGACAATTATTTTTCTTGAAAAATCAATTGCTTTAACTAGATTTGTTTTCCCAGAAGCATTTGCACCATATAGTGCCGTGAATTTCAAAATTGATTGATCTGGCATTATACTTACACGATCTTCAAACGTTGTAGCAGTACCCGCATTCATACTAAATTCTTGCTCACTATTAAAAGATAAAAAATTATCCACTGTAAATCTAATTAACACATCGCACCTCTTTCGTGAACTTTTCACGTGTTCATGCTTCTATTTTAGCCCTAAATTCAAAATAAAGCAAGTGTTTTTGTAATTAAGCGTGAGATTTTCACGCGTGTTCACTTATAAACACAAAAATAATTGCAATTGCGAGACTTATAATACACCCCAACACAGTACTTTTCACACCAAGAAAGAATCCACATGCTCCAATAAGCTTTATGTCCCCACCACCAATACTATTTTCTTTTAAACATGCCATTATAAAAAAAGGTAGTGGAACAATTATTAGTCCTAAAAGCGATTCAGTCCATTCAATATTAATCAAAGCTACTCCTATGATTAATATTCCAGCAAACAAAACCCCTTTAATAATCATTTGGAGAGTAATGGTGTCAGACGCTATTTTGAGACACTATTTTGGGAAATAACGCTCTTGGTTTTTACTGTATCCGTTCATTTTGCTAAAATTGTTCTGTTAAATTAGGCGTTACTTCCGTTTGGGGTATCCGACACCTTTATTAGAGACAAGATTGCTTTATGGCAAGAGTCTTATATGGAAAAGCTTGTTAAGGAATATGCAGTGTTGTTAAATGATAACTTGCCAGCGTCAAGTAAGTTCTGGGAGTTGGAAAAGCGCATTAAACGGGACAAGAATAAGCCTGGGGTGTGCTTGAATCTAAGTAAGCAACAGATGTTGTTTGATATTGTGCGCCTGATCCATGATGGCGTCATAACGATGGATGACCTTTTAGATTTTAGTGATGATTTAAGAGATTATGTAAAAAAAGTGTTGTGCTCAATAGGTGGTTAAAAAATGGTCGGATGACTCTATGGGAATCACAAAGTAGAATCCTTCATCAAAACATCATTTTGGGGGATAAACCACAGCATGCACCAGCAGATTTCTATTAGAGAATTGTAGCACACTTCACACTTGGAATGAACAAAAGATGAAAAATGACTTTTTTTATATATGAGAAAAGTGAAAAATGACTTTTTATTGACTTAACAACAAATGACATCTATAATAACCATAAGGTGGTGAGTGTATGTTACGCAATAAAAAAGCAAATCTAATCGCTTGGAAAGATAAAGAAAAAAGGTTGCCTTTAATTCTTCTAGGCGCAAGACAAGTAGGCAAAACATATCTTTTAAAGGAATTTGCAAGTGAGTTTTATAAGGATTTTATCTATATTAATTTTGAATTAGAGCCACAAATGCGAAGTTTGTTCGAAAAAGATCTAAAGCCTGAACGCATTATATCAGAGATTGAGCTTATTTATATGAAAAAAATAGATATGAATCACACCCTTATTTTTTTTGATGAAATTCAACTTGAAATGAAGGCGGTAACGGCTCTTAAATATTTTGCAGAGGCATCGATGCAATATCATATCGTTGGCGCAGGAAGCTTGTTGGGGGTGGCACTTAACAGGGAGAATTATTCTTTTCCAGTAGGAAAGGTAGAGATGCACTACTTATATCCTTTAACTTTTGATGAATTTCTTCGAGGGATCGGTTTTGAAATCATATTGCCACGAATTGAAGAAGCGTTTCATAAAAGTGAGGCTTTGCCATCAGCTATGCACGATCAGCTCATAGAGAAGTATACGCAATATTTATATATTGGGGGTATGCCATCAGCAATTAATGAGTTTATCCGATGTGGGTTAAATGTTATAGATTTTGATCGCTCTGTCCATGAAAATATCATTAATGCGTATATTGCAGATATGAGTAAATATACGACCAAGGCAGAGGTGATGAAGGTGCAGGCGATTTATCGTTCTATTCCAGATCAGCTGGCAGGTGATCAAAGAAAATTTAAATACAATTTGGTAGAAAAAGGGGCTAAGGCACTTACGTTTGGTAGCTCCATAGAGTGGTTATTGCTGAGTCAAGTCAGTATTGAATGTGCTCTTATTAATCGTGGAGAAATACCATTATCGGTTTACAAAGATCCCAAAGGTTTCAAGCTCTATTTTAGTGATGTAGGATTGCTTATGGCTATTACAAGAATCCCATATATGACAATGGTTCGCGAACATGAACACAATCTTTTTAAAGGGGCAGTTACTGAAAACTATGTTGCTCAGCAATTGAAAGCCAGAGGTTATGATTTATATTACTGGAAGCATAATTGTAATGAGGTCGATTTCATATTACAAAAGGATGAGCAAATTATACCGATTGAAGTAAAAGCATCCACGAACAAAAGATCGAGAAGCCTTATGGCATATATTGGGCAGTATCAGCCAAGACAAAGTATTCGAATCTCCAAAAAAAATTTTGGATGTGTAGAGGGGATAAAGTCAGTACCACTATATGCTGTTTATTTGATTTAATTCGAGTTGTAATAATGCAGATGTGGAACAAGAGTACTTTGCAGATCACTTAGCGAAAATGTGGAGAGTTATTAATGACACATAAGAAAAAAAGACTCTTAATGAAAATCCTTGAAGAGAATATGTTATAGAAGAAAGGTAGGCTTTGTAGCAATATGCGATATAATGATCTTAATGAATCTATAAAAATAACCTGGCATGGCGTTATCAGATCTATTCAGCCACGAACTAGAGTGTGGCGTTATTTGACAGATAATCGAACACATTACCATATAGGCTATAACATTTTTCTAATGGGTGAAGGTGAAGAAGGTCTTACAGAATTTTGTGTTGCAATATCTGAAAAACAGCAACAAAAAGATGCATTCCAAATTGGGGACACTATTAAGGGCACCGCATGGACCAAAAAATATCCAGAGCGAGAGTTTGCGGATTATTATAGAGCTGGGGCATTAACAATAGAAAAAAGGGCAGTGGAACCACTGGCAACTGCGTGTCCCTGGACGGGATCTCTTCCTGAATTGCATGTATATGAGGAAAGGGGTGCTAGAATGCTTAGCAAAACCCAATGGAAAGGAAAGTGCTTCACATGCATGTGGGCAGCGATGTCTAATGTTGAGATTCAATGGGATTTTGATCGAGATATAAAAAAATATAGATTTGAGACTTTTTGTTATGGGCCGAAGTCGTGTAAGTATTATAAAATGGGAAGAGCTAGATCAGTACCTTATAGGGATCGAGGTTCTGCGCTTGATACAGGGTGGCTAGATGGCCTCTGTACTGAAAATAGGGACTGGGATGAGTGACTCTCTCGTTGCCAGTCATAAAGTAGAATCCTCAAGCTGAGAAGGTGTCATGATAAAGTGTCGGACACGAGTAATGGTGTCAGACACTATTTTGGGAAATAACGCTCTTGGTTTTTACTGTATCCGTTCATTTTGCTAAAATTGTTCTGTTAAATTAGGCATTACTTCCGTTTGGGGTATCCGACACCTTTATTGAATTAAATATAATTAACATCATAAGGCGTTGCGGCAATCATGAGACAAATGATTCAAGAATTAATAGAAAGAAGTATACACAAATCAGTTGGACAAATCATTTGTTGATTGATCTTATCCAGTTCTAAAACTGACGCAGAACAGCTGGACATACCAATGGATATAAACAAAAAGCTCATCGGGGACATTTACTTTTAAAAAGATTTGGCATCCAAAGTCAGAAAAAATCTGAAAGTTAGAAGTTTGCGACTTGAAAGTATGAAAGATTTTGAATTATGAAGCTTTTTATGATCATGTTGCAAATCAACTTGTGCAAAATGAAAAGAACTATTTGTTGTTTGATGAGCTTCAGGCCGTTAGTCAATGGGAAAAAGCCATAGAATCCTTTAGATTGGACTATGATGTGGATATTTATATTACGGGATCCAATGCATATTTGTTATCCACTGAGTTTTCTACACTACTTTCTGGTCGCTATGTGGAAATTCGACTTTTGCCGCTTTCTTATAAAGCGTTTTTAAGCTTCTACGAGTTTGAAGAAGTAATGACACAGGAGGAAAAGTTTCAATATTATTTGCAGATTGGCGGCATGCCAATTTTGAAACAGTTTGATTTTAACCTAAAAGCCGAGAAGTCTCCTTCCTCTTAGCCTTCCTTGCTCAGGGAGTGAGAGCGTAGGTGGGAGATGAATCGGTGGTTTTTGCCTTTGAAATATGCTGCAGAAAATGCTATAATGTAATCAGTAGTAGTATACAAAGGAGGTTGGAAATAAATGAAAATGGATAATAATAATCATTCAGTGTTTTTGATGTATTATCATCTTGTGCTAGTAATCAAATATAGACGAATGGTCCTTGACGATGCAGTATCTGAAAGAGCTAAAGAAATATTCGAATATATCGCAAAAAATTACAATATAACATTGCTAGAGTGGAATCACGACAGTGACCATATTCATATACTGTTCAAGGCACACCCAAATAGTGAATTATCRAAGTTTATTAATGCTTATAAAAGTGCGAGYTCAAGRCTACTCAAAAATGAATTTCAGTCAATTCGTAAAAAATTATGGAAAGAATATTTTTGGTCAAGAAGTTATTGTTTACTTACAACTGGTGGCGCACCCCTTGAAGTCATCAAGAAATATATAGAAAGTCAAGGTGAAAAGCATTGAATAAAGCGTTCAAATTTAGAATATATCCAAATTCAGAACAAGAAGTGCTCATAGGTAAGACTTTTGGTTGTGTGCGTTTTATCTACAATAAAATGCTAGGCGATAAAATAGAATATTACAAGAGGACAAATCAAAAACTGAAAAATACCCCCGCACAATATAAAGCAGAATTTGAATGGCTAAGAGAAGTCGACAGTCTAGCACTTGCTAATGCGCAAATGAATTTGCAAACAGCCTATAACAACTTTTTTAGAAAGCCTAAAACAGGATTTCCTAAATTCAAGTCAAAACGAAATAATAACAAAAGTTATACAACTAATTTTGTAAATGGAAATATCAAGTTAGAAAATGGTTGTATTGTTTTACCAAAGCTTAAAGCTGTGAAAATCAAACAGCACCGAGCTATTCCTAAAGAATACAAACTTAAAGCTGTAACGGTAAGTCAAACTGCAACTGGGAAGTATTTTGCAAGTATCTTATATGAATATGAAGTGACTATAGAAACAGTTCAGCCTAAAACATTCTTAGGGTTAGATTTTTCCATGAAAGCACTTTTTCTATCGTCCGATGGCATATCAGCAGAGTATCCTAGGTATTACAGACAGTCTCTTGAACAACTCAAACGCGAACAAAAAAAGCTATCTCTGTGCCAAAAGGGCAGTAAAAATCGTAACAAGCAAAGCATAAAAGTAGCGAAAATTCATGAGAAAGTGAAGAACCAACGAAAAGACTTTTTACACAAGCAGTCAAAGCAGATCGCCGATGCTGTTGATGCGGTGTGTATTGAAGATTTGGACATGAAGGTGATGTCACAAGCGTTGAATTTTGGTAAAAGTGTTATGGATAATGGGTTTGGGATGTTCGTGTCTATGCTTAATTACAAGTTGATGGAACAAGGGAAACACCTCGTCAAAATTGACAAATGGTTTCCAAGTTCTAAAAAGTGTAGTGTTTGCGGGATAGTGAAGCAAACATTATCGCTTTCAGAGCGGACATATCATTGCGAAGATTGTGGCATGACAATGGATAGGGATTACAATGCAAGTATAAATATCAAAACTGAAGGTATACGCTTATTATTAGGGTAAACGAACTCATAGAACCGTGGGGCACACGGGGATAGCTTGCTTATGCTGTAGCCGTTAGGCTACTCGAACAAGAAGCCCCCACTTCTTCAAGTGGTGGGAGTATGTCACAATGGCACAGAAATCAAGAATTCAGTATCACTTAAGCGATATCAGTGCAATAACAGCACTTTCGGAAACAGATATTAATCTTATTCTCAGGGCCGCAGATGAAATCATTTTTATAGGTGGCAGAAATATACTTGCCAAAATCCTTAAAGGTTCTAAAGATTGAGTATAATGGACGATTGCCAATGATTATTTTCACAGAGAAAGGATGGCTGGCTTATAAACCGGTCTATGTTGAGGAGTTGTTCAATCTACTGCAATCCGTTACGGATGAATCCAGAAAAGAAGTCCTGGAGCAGTTAAATCAAACCCATAGAGCAGTTGTTGAAATGCTCTTGAGTAGGATTGGAGAAAGTCAAAACATTGGGTTTATAAAAATATTAGATCATTGGAAAGTGACTGAAGTAAAGAAAGTACAAACGATGATCAATAAAGCGATAAACAAACTAAAATCAGTTTAACATAAGGAGCAAATATGAATTTTCAAGGCATCATTATAGGTTTAACGACATTTCTAATTATAGGCATTTTCCATCCCATCGTCATTAAGACCGAATATTACTTTGGCAAGAAAGTCTGGCCGATATTCCTAGTGGTTGGGTTTCTTTGCCTAGTGGTAACGCTATTTATATCGGATTTCTTGATCTCTGCCATAGTGGGTGTACTTGGTTTTTCATCACTATGGAGTATTCACGAACTTATCGAGCAAGAAGAGCGTGTGAAAAAAGGCTGGTTTCCCCATAATACGAACAAAGTCAAAAGCAGAATGTAGGATGGATAAGCAAGGCAACGTATTTAGAAACTTTGGTTCACTGGATTTATCTGAGAACCAGATTGAAGATGTAGCACCACTTTTAGAGCTGTTGTCGTTTTACAATAATCAGAGTAAGGATTTGTCCTTTGTTAAGACACTTGAGAACCTTGAACGCATTCACTTTGAAGGCAATCCTATTCCCTCGGGAAAGTGACTGGAATCATTAAAGCTCAGTAAGGCGTTATCTGATGAAATGCGTCTAACACAGTGTAAAATAAAAGATATAACGGTTTTAAAAGCTCTGGATAAACTCATGTTTGTATTTATAAGAGATAATCTTGTGAACGATGTGGATAGGGTTGAGTTTTTGAGAGAACGGGATGTTTATGTTCATGAAACGGAATAACTGTTTGATGTGAAGTGGGAGTGGTTAAGAAATAGGTCTTAAGTTAATAGTGCTGTGTGTGCGATAAACCCCTGTGTCAGAATATGATGTGGGGGTGAAAATTGGGAAAATTATGGTGCTCACAAGCAGTGACTGTGATATAATAAATCAACTGGTAAAAATGGGAATAAAGATTGAGCGAATGACATAAAATGGAGTGATATGATTTTATACATAACAGTAACGTGGGGGCATTGGATATGAATGCAGCAGAATTTAAAACAATTATAGATCATCTTAAAGTTTGGAAAAAGAATGGGCAGAGAGCACCGCATAAGCCGCTGTTGATTTTGCTTGCACTTGCACGAATAAAGAATGGTCAGACAGAATTGGTTTTATTTTCAGAGATAAGAGACCCTTTGGAGCAATTGTTAAAAGATTTTGGACCGAATAGGCAATCCTATCATCCAGAGCAACCCTTTGTTAGGTTAATAAATGATGGTATTTGGCAACTGGATAGGGCAAGAAAAGATATTGAGATCAAAAATAATTGGTTAATCCAAAATCAAATCAAGGGTGGCTTTAGTGAAGCGGTGACCCTGCTTCTAAAATCAAATCAAGCTCTGATAAGAGAAGCCGCAGAAGCTATTTTAGATGCACATTTTGAGCCTTCAATGCATGATGATATTCTATCAGCTGTTGGACTTGAATTTGATTATATCACTAGGATCGTCAGAAAACGTGATGCGAAGTTCAGAGAACGCATTTTATCTGCTTATGATCACAGCTGTGCTGTATGTGGGTTCAATGTAAGGCTGGGGCATCAGTTAGTAGGTGTTGAAGCTGCACATATAAAATGGCATCAAGCAGGTGGTCCAGATCGTGAAGACAATGGTGTGGCACTCTGTTCGATGCATCATAAGCTATATGATAGAGGTGTTTTCACCATAGCAAACGATAAAAAAGTGATTGTTTCAAAGCGTGCGCATGGCACTTATGGGTTCGATGATTGGCTTATGAGATATCATGGCAAAGAGATTCGGCATCCAGTGGAGAAGTGGTTTTACCCTGATCCTGAATATATTGAGTGGAATGTTCGGGAGGTTTTTAAGGGGTGAGGAAGAGGCTTGAGTTTTGTGATTTCACATTATTTACGCATTAAGCAGTAAGCTCAAGTCAGATTTCTATAAATTTTATAAGTTACAAATAAAGTTATTTAATCGAGCATAACTATAATAATATTAAAAAAATGAAATTACAAGATGTAGAGAAGGAAATATAAAAAAGTTGAGGGTGTGAGACAATGGCATCAATTGAATATGGTATAGATAAAAACGGGAAAAAAGTTTATGCAGATGAAGCATTTAGCAAGAGACCGTATAGATGTCCTTACTGTTTCGATGAAATACATGTAAGAAAATGTAAAGAGAAAGATGATTATTTTGCTCATAAAACAATTACGAACAGAACCCCACAACAAAGGATTTGTCCTGGATATACAGGAATGGATAAAAATGGAGATCCTGAAGACCAACTCTTTATTGTTAATGGAGGTGTTCCGTTACATTTAATTGAACGAACTGAACAAAATTTTGAATTAGTTGCATTTTTTTCACCCTTAAGTCAGGATAGTATGGATTTACTAGACAAATGGAATACAAAGGTAGAAATTTGTAATAATGGTATAAAAGAAGTATATAGTGCGTCAAATTTAAGAAAATATAATGTTAGAAGTGCTACTGATTGGATTAAGGTTAAATGTATCAATATACATGAAAAAATACCAGAGGTCAGTAAAAAATGGGAATGGGGTATTAGAGGTCTTGATTTTGATAATGACTTTTTTATGTCTGAATTTGGTGGTGGAATTAGAGTTTCACAGCATTCTAACATCGTAATTGGTAAGGCATACTTTATTGTCAGCAAATTTAATATCATTCATAACACGAATGGAATAAAGGTTGAAAAAAAAGGTAAATTGAAGTTGAATAAAAAGCGTTTTAATCGAGAATATGATGTTTTTTCTATTGTAGTTTCTGAAGCAACGGAACAATCAGTTGCTTTTATTCACAGTAAAGGATACCAATTGATTGAAAAAGATGATGAAGTAATTCCCTTGTGGCCGCCTGCAATAATTGAAGGAAAAGAATTAATATTTAGGAAAGATGATTCTGAGGCGATTTTATATCATGAAAAAAGATCAAAACAAGAAATTCATCTTTGGGACAAAAGGTTTCCTATTCAGGTATCAGAAAAAAATAACTTAATTAAGGTACAAACAAATAGCAATTTAATGATAGTTTCTGATTACAGTTTCAATTCTTTTTCAAAAGAAATTAGGTATTTTATCACACAAGATAGAGGTAATTACGATGTTATAAAAATATTTGAATCTAATATTCATTTTAAATACAAAACGGGAGCAGAAGAAATAATTATTGATAGTATTCCGGAGAAACTCTATCGTGAAAATGTCAAGATACTTGGTGACTCAAGATTAAATGCTATTACTACTCGAAGAGGGTATGTTATAAAAAGCTCGTCGAGTGAAATTGAAAAAGTAAGAAAAGGAGATAGATTATTCATAGATAATCAACCCTTTAATTGTATCGTTTTAAGAGAAGAAAGTGAACAAGATAATTTTTATGTAAACAATGCAGTTATTGTGAACAAATATGTAGAAGTACTATATAAATGTCAATTAGATTATATCGCGTGCGAAAGGCTTATAGATCTCTGGATTGCAAAGATGCAAGGTGTGTCGGACGAGTTTTGTAAGATTTTATTGTACTGGAAATATATTGGCAAAATGCCTTTTTTAACAGAAAAAATATTGATGGAACTGGAGGCGGTATTAAATGAAAAAAGAAGTGGATTATGATATTCTTCAGGGGTTAAATGATGATGATGTTGAGGTCATATGCCAAAATGTTGATCTAGATGTTTTACTTCATCCAATAAAACATAATGCAAAAAAGTACAATAGATATACTCGATTGCTCGGTAGAATGGACAAAAAATCTTTGCTCGCTCAAAAAAATATGCCAAAGATAGCAACTGAATTATATCATAAAGGAGATAATGCCTATTATCAGATAGTTGCGATAGAGGCAATGGAGCTTAAGCACATTTTTATTAAAATAATTAAAAACGAGTTGAAAGTAAGTATCACTTTGAAAGACTTAGCGAATTATTCTATAGAAGAATATATTTCATTATTTACTCAAATAGAAAAAATTCATGGAAATAGTATAGATGTTCAATTGTTTGTTTTACAATCAAAAATGAACGGCATAGTAATTGATAAAGAGAAGCAAATCATTTTGACTGATCAGTGGAAATATCATTGTAAATTTAAACAATTGGAAGATGATTTCCAACTTGAGAAAGAGAATTTAATTAAGGAGCATAAGTCAAATACAAATAGTCAATTAAAAAAACAAAGGGCTCACTATGAAACACTTATATTGGAAAAAGAAGATAATGAAAATCAATTGCGAGAATTCATTAAGAATAAAGAGAACGGCAATTTTGAGTTAGAAAAAGAAATAACAGTTTATAAGAGTGAAATTTCAGACTTAAAGATGGATAAGTTACAAAATATTGAATTTATAAAATCATTGCAGAAAGAAAGCTTGAACTTATCAAAAACTATTGAAGGATTGAAAAAAAATATAAGCGAACAAAATGATAAATATCGTATAGAGCTAAGAAAAGAATGGGAAAGTAGCAATTTATTATTATTAAAAGAAAATGAAGAATTGGAATCTAAAGTTTTAGAGCTTAAAAAGGAACTGGAAGAATTAACTCAGAAGAAAAAGGAGCTCCTAATTTCTTTGGAAAGCGTGCAAGATTTGATGGATTCTTGTACAGTTGATTTTAAAAATCAGATGGTGAATCAATTGGTTACAAAAACAGTTGAAGAAGTGAACCAAACTAATATTCCCATACAATCATTTCAAAGCAGCTCCTTCTCTGAACAGTCAGAGCTCTATATTATTGATGGTAGCAAGGTGGCAGAACATTGTATGTTAGATGATAATGAAAAGTTTCTTGATATTATTGAATCTAATTTAGAAAATGCCGGCTGCAAGATGAGGGCAACTGAATTGATAGATAATATTAATGCTACTATTAATTCCAACCTTATTCCTCTTTTGTGTGGATTTGGTACTAGAAAACTTGCTTTTGCATTTATAGCAGCTAGGTATGCAGAAAATCCAACAGTAATTAGTATCCCAAATGGTTTCACGAGCATCAGACAGTTAGAAGTAGCAATAAATAGCGCACCAACAAATTGCATAATTATTGAAGATGCTTTTGGAAAAATGTCGGAAAATATTGTTTTACCAATACTTCGTAA
The DNA here is from genome assembly GCF_001748365.1 of Fusibacter sp. 3D3. Taxonomy (GTDB): domain Bacteria; phylum Bacillota; class Clostridia; order Peptostreptococcales; family Acidaminobacteraceae; genus Fusibacter_A. The sequence continues at coordinate 141,270 of NZ_BDHH01000014.1, forward strand.
TAATTTAAAAAAACAATTAATATTTTGTTGTGAAGATCTGCATAATTTAAAATATTTAGATAATTATTATTATAATTATTTTCAACTTATTCAAGTATCAAGAATGGGCAATTATAAGTTAATTGATTTGAAATACGCAAAAGCAGAAGACTTATTTAAACGTATTGAGTATGATAATAAGGCAATTGGGCACCAATTAGTCCGTTATCTTGTTGATGAGATTGATTTGTCTGATACGTATAAGATAACAAGAGGTAACATGCTTACTTACAAGATCCAAGAGTTAAGTTATGATAAAGAAAAAGCTGTACACAAATGGATAAAAAAGGAATTGCATTATTTATTAACAAATGAGCAAGAAGAGAAGATATTTGAGAAAATTGAAAATAATGATTCAATTTTTAAAGAATAAATTATAGGGTGTATATAAAATGAAGAAGGAATTACAAACAAAAGTGGCAAAAGATTTGAATATTAATAAGTTTCAAAATGAGACGGAAAATGAATATAATCAGAGGCTTTTATACTCGGCTGCTTCGCTGTGGGTAAAAACACTTATTCATGGAAGTTCGGTGAAAGACATCAAACATGAAAATATGATTGTATATCCTGATATCATGTATGTACAAGGTCATCTAAGTAAAGTAATAAAAGCATATATTCGTTGTCTAGAAATGAACTTAGATTGGATTGAGTATCAATACAGTGATATTGATGAGGTGGCAATGGATATAGCAAGGACTGTTATGAAAGAGATGATTTATACAAATAATATTGCTGAAATTAAAAGTAGAAAAATGGCAATGGTTCCTTTACAATACTATAGTTATAATGATTGGATTCAGATGAGAGGTGCAATGAATTTTGATAAAGAGGTAATATCTTTAGGTGTATCTCAGTGGATGCAAGCAATATCTACTAAGAATGTAATTGAAGAACAGCGGGTTGTTAACGTAAAGGGAAATAGATATTATGAGTTAATAGTAAAGAATTTTATCTGGAAGAAAGCATCTCTAAAAGCAAGTTACAAAATATTTAAGGAAGGCTCAGTAAAAAAATATTCTAAGTGCTGGATTCCTTATGTTCGTGAAAAAGTGACTGATGGAATTCATATCATAAAGGAAGTTTCTGAATTCAATGGAGGGTATATCTTAGTAAAACACGATGATGAAAATGTTCAAATGTCAGTTTTAGATCCTTGGTATACTGAATCTTACGAAATATATCGTATCTTATATGCTTTAAATGTTCATAATGGTACACGAGCTCAGTTTAAAGTGAAGGATAAAGAAGAGTATAAAATATTGTATTATGCAAGTGCGCTTCCAGCATATGAGAATAAAATAATATTAAGCTTATCGTGGCCATATAGCTATTATGGTGACAAATATGCAAGGATAATACCGAATTTTATATGGCACGTAGCAGAAGGTTTATTACGTGATTTAGGAGTCGATATTATATTTTTTTAGAAATAGTGAGAGGGAGTAAGTATGGGAGAGATTGGGATAAGAAAAACACATGATAATTTAAGAACAAAGTTATCTGATTATATCAAAGCACAGTACTTTGCTGAAAATGATCTTTTAATAAATGCTTCAAAAGAAATCTTGAATAAAAAAGGTATCCTCTATCAAGAACCTTACATTGAAATGTCTAAATCGTATAAACAGTCAGATAATGGATTTGCAACTGCTTCGATGGATGAAGAGTATAAAGACATTTTAAATGAACTAGCAACGAATAAGCTAGGTGTTTTTAATACACCATTTATACATCAGTTAAAAGCTGTAGAACATTTTTATAATAAAAGAAATGTACTTGTTACTACTGGGACAGGATCTGGTAAAACTGAATGTTTCTTATGGCCTATTTTGACAAATCTTATATATGAGGCAAGATACCAATCTGAATCTTGGGAAAAAGAAGGCATTAGGGCTCTAGTATTATATCCGATGAATGCACTGGTGTCAGATCAATTAGGGCGTTTAAGAAATATCATTGGTCGTGAAGATGATGTATTCAATAAGATACTTTGTAAAGGTGAAAATAGAAGAAGAGCAAGGTTTGGTATGTATACTGGTCGAACTCCCTACTCAGGATTAGATGATGAAAAAAAGAATAGAAATCTTGCAAAGGTAATTGATCAACATTTTATGCAAAGCGATGTCTATGGTGAGCTAAAAAAAATAGGTCGCATACCATCAAAAGACATGATGCAATTTAAAGAAAATTTGGCAAGAGGCATGCAAGTAACAGGTAGTAATGATTCAGAATTATATACTAGAAATGAAATGCATAAAATTTGCCCCGATATATTAGTTACAAACTATAGTATGTTGGAATATATGCTTATGAGACCAATTGAGGATTCTTTCTGGAGTAAAACGATTGATTGGTTAAATTTATCTAAAGAGAACAGCTTGTTACTTGTTATTGATGAGGCACACATGTATAGGGGAGCCCCTGGAGGTGAGGTATCGTTACTAATTCGTAGACTCATGGATAGATTGAAAATTGATTCATCCAAAATGCGCTGTATTTTGACCAGTGCGAGTGTTCCTAAAGATAAAAATGATGATTTACAAAACTTCACTTGTGGATTGATTGGTGCAGGCTCTAAGGATTCATTTGCAATTGTAAGAGAAGAACTTGAAACTATTAATGGATATAAACTTGGGAGTGATGAAGAAGCTAGATTTTATTCTTCGCTATCACTGGTAAATTTACAAGGAAACCTAGAAAATAAAGTGGCAGAATTATCCAAACTTGCTGAATTTTTTTCACATGAAAAGCCAGAAAAAAATGAAGATAAAATACAAGTTTGGCTATATAATCTTCTAAAATCCAATCCGCTAATTAATCAAATATTGCATATTTGTAATAATGGAGGTAAATCATTATCTGCAATAGCAAAAGAATGCTTTGAAGATGGTGTTCCAGAAAAACTTGCTGAAAAAGCGCTTGAAATATTGTTGCAACTAGGAATTATGTCAAAATCAGAAACAGGTAAAGTATTGATGGGTTCAAAAGTACACATGTTGTTCCGTGGATTACAAGGTTTATATGTTTGTGTAAACCCAAATTGCAAATGTAAGAATGAGGGAATGGGAATTAATCTGGGATATCTTACAAACGAGAGTAGAGAGATCTGTCCAGAATGTAATTGTCGGATGTTTGAAATAATGATAGATAGAAGATGTGGGACAATTTACTTACGTGCGTTTATAGATGATAGTGAGTATAATAATAATAATTCTTTTGATTTTTTGTGGTCAAAACGCAATAAAATTATTAGAGAACCAAAAGAACTTCATCTATGGCCAGTTCCTTCAAACAGAAAAGACTTTTTCAAGTTAAACAAATCAAAAGGAAAGGCAAATGAAAATTCGGTTATAGGATATCTTGATGCAAAAACAGGAATGTTATTTCAAGAGGAGTCTCATGAAGGAGATGAGACCTTTTTAAAAGTACTTATTTCAGAGCTTTTCAATAAAGAGATGAATGCACTTACTTTTGGGACATGCCCAAATTGTGGTAAGGATCATAATAGGATAACACCTTTTGTTACAAGAGGTAACGAACCATTTGCTAATATCGTAAAAGAACAATTTGAATCCCAAGTAATAAAAGATGATTCTTTAAAAAATAATGGGAAAAAAGTTTTGCTCTTTTCAGACAGTAGGCAAAGAGCTGCAACGTTGGCTCGTGATATGACAATAGCAGCAGATGGAGATGCAGGACGGCAGGCTATTTTTATGTCACAAAAATTATTGGATAAATCAAGGGATTCTATAAAAACGATTGACTCATTATATTATGCATTTTTAAAAGTTGTTTATGATAATAAATTGAATTTTTTCTATGGAAAAGAAAAAGAGATTTTTGGAGAGCATTTAAATAAATATAAATGCTTACATGCTGATAAAAAAAATGTGAGATTTAACACAATAAAAAGGACAATTGGAAGCCCACCAGATATGTTCTACCAACTATTATTGAAAAATATCAGTGATAGTTACCGTTCCTACAATAACTTAGGATTGGGTCAGATTGTACTTGCCGAAACTGAAGAAGGTGGTGAGATAATTGAAGGAGATATACTTGAAAAAGTTGTTTTAGAAACTGGTATAAGTCTTGACGATATTAGGAAGATTTATAATGCATGGGTGCAATATTTAGTTGTTAGAAAAGTTGCGATTTTCCCTGAAATAGGTGATGATGTTAGAAATAGCATTTTGTCATATGAGCGGGGAGGTTTCGGGATCGATGAAAAACCTGTATTTCCAGGGTTTGTTAAAGAAATACTTAAAGCAAAAAATATTGAGGAAAAGAAAATTGATATATTATTAGAGAATTTTGAATTGCTATGTGGGCATTTAGAAGTCCCTGAAAGAAATCACAATAGGAAATATATATTAGCCTCTTGGTTGGAATTGAAAACAGCTGAGAATTCAATCTGGTGGAAATGTGACCGATGTGCAGGCATGTCTACCTATACATTATGGGGACATTGTATATATTGTGGTAGTGATAAACATGTTAGAGAAGTAGACAAAGAGCATCTTCAGAGATATTCATTGTGGACAAAACCTGTTCATAATGCAATTGCAGGTGAACGCATTCGTAATATTACAACAGAGGAACATACTGCACAATTATCACATAAAGATGAAAAAACTGAGGTATGGGGAACGACAGAAAAATATGAACTTGCATTTAGAAATATTGCTATTAGTGATGATAATGAGCCTATTGATATATTAAGTTGCACAACGACTATGGAGGTCGGGATTGATATTGGATCGTTAACAAGTGTGGGGTTAAGAAATGTTCCACCAATGAGAGAGAATTATCAACAAAGAGCTGGGCGAGCGGGTAGAGCTGGAGCTGCTGTTTCTTCAATTGTAACCTATACTGAAAACGGACCACATGATGCGTGGTACTTCAATCACCCAAATGAAATTATCTCAGGTGAACCAAGAAGCCCTTGGATAGATACTCAAAATATAAAACTTATTAAAAGACATGTCAATTTAATTTTATTACAAGGATATTTTAGAGAAAAAAATGTCAGTATAGATGTAGTATATACAGCAGATTTTTTTAATGCAGATAGTGATATTAATTATTTAGAATGTGAAGATTGGGTGTCTAGAAATATACCTTTTGATGAAAAGAGAGAATCTACTTTAATACCGATAAAGGGATTTGACTGGCATCAATACAAAAAAGAATTGATTAATCAACTAAATAATATTTTTGAAAAAGTAAAAGATGCTGAATTTATATATAATCCTGCTACAACAGATGAATCTCGGTCAAATGCATATAAGTTAATGGATGTGTTATTTACAGAGGGTTTGTTGCCCAATTATAGTTTCCCAAGAAATATTGTGAACTTTTGGATTGAAGATATGAATGGAAAGGTAAAAGAAAGCCCAGAAAGAAGTATTGATATTGCTTTAAGTGAGTATGCACCTGGTAGAAGTCTAGTTGTTGATAAACAAACCTATATTTCAGGGGGACTATTTGACTACTATACAAAATTTAAGAAAGATAAACAATATAAAGCAGCAGAACCTTGGTTAGAACTTGATGAATATAAAAAATCAGTACAGTGCTGTTCAAATTCTGCATGTGGTTGGTTTGGCGTAAATGAGGGGGTTGATATTTGTCCTCTTTGTGGAGGGATTTTGAAAAAACATACAATGATAAAACCGTGGGGATTTGCAGCACGTGAAGGGAAAAGTATTTCTGAAATTAAAGATAGTCAAGAAATCTCATTTGCAAGCAAACCATCATATTCATCTATGCCATCTGGTAAAAAAATGGAGAGTGTTGGAAGCTCAGGATATTTGAGTATAGAAAATAGGGATAATCAGAAATTGGTAATTATAAATAAGGGACCAGAAGAAGATGGATTTGAATTATGTTATGAATGCGGTGCAGTTGAATCTGCAACAACGAATGAAAAAGAAAGGCAGAATAGAAAAAGACCATATAGAATTCCGTATAAGAAGGATGATTCCATGAAATGTAGACATGACTATCAAAATATTTATCTAGGATACGAATTTAATACAGATATGATGGTCTTGGAAATAAAATTAGATAACAAAAAAGTTGATTTAGTTGAAAGCTATGCTTTATGGCTTATTCCTGCATTGACAACTTTTTCTGAAACATTAGCACTTGCAGCGAGTATAGAGTTAGATGTTGAGTTTAATGATATGAGATCTGGATATAGAATTAGAGCTATAGGTGGACAATTATGTGCGGATATTTATCTTTATGATAGTTTGAGTTCAGGTGCGGGATATGCTAAAAGAGTAACTGAGTTTATAGATGTCATTATGTTAAGAATGGAAGAATTAATGGGAGACTGTGATTGTAACAAAGCTTGCCCAAATTGTTTACAACATTTTGGTAATCAAAGAGAGAGAGAAAATTTGGATAGGTACATTGGAATAGATTTTTTAAAATTTGTAAGAGATGGAGATTTGAAAACATGTTTAAAAAAAGAAGAACAGCAAGTATATTTTGATGAATTAAACAAGATTGCTATTTTACATGAAATGGATCCGATTATTGATGAAAGTTATGGCAAATATTGGTTAAACACTATTAATGGGAAAAGAGAAATAATAGTTTATCCATCTATGTATAATATTAGAGAGCATAAAGTAACAGATAAAATTTATCTATCAGATGGAATGTGCAAAAATGCAATCTCTGAAATATGGAAGATAGTTCATGAATTGTTGTAAGAAATTGTTCAGGGATATTTGAGGGCTAGTCGGCACCAAACCTAATTTGTTGATCTTATCAATTACAAAATTAAATGGAGGTATAAATTATGGAGTGGAACAATCTATTAAACCGTGAAAGAATAAGAGGCAATAAATCAAATAATTACGAGGCGAGAAGCGAATTTCAAAAAGACTATCATCGAATAATTGGGAGTTCAGCTTTTAGAAGATTACAAGACAAAACTCAGGTATTTCCCTTGGAGAAAAGTGATTTTGTTCGAACTAGACTTACACATTCACTGGAAGTCTCGTCGATTGCTAAATCATTAGGACAAGTTGTTAGCATTAGATTGAGAATATATAAAGGTTCAAAGTTAGCACCAGATCAAGAAACGGATATATGTGATATATTGTTGTCAGCAGGGCTGTTACATGATATAGGAAATCCGCCATTTGGTCACTTCGGAGAAGTTGTTATCCAAAATTGGTTTGAAAAAAACTTGAGTAAATTGGAATACAATGGTGAAGCTCTTGATAAATTTATGAGTGAGCAAATGATAAGCGATTTGAAATCATTTGAAGGAAATGCTCAGACAATTCGAATCATAACGAAACTTCATACTTTAATAGATATAAATGGAATGAATCTAACGAAGGCTCTTTTGAGTACATTGATGAAATATCCGTGTAACTCAACAGAAATTAAAAAAAGTGATGCTATAATTTTCAAAAAGATGGGATATTATTATTCAGAAAAAGAGACTTTCTTAGAAATAGTTCAAAGTACTGGCTGTGAAGGTTGTAGACATCCTTTAACTTTTTTATTAGAGGCTGCTGATGATATATCTTATTTAACGGCAGATATTGAAGATGCAACAAAAAAGGGGTTAGTAAATATAGATAAAATTAGACATCTTGCTGAAGAGAAGCTTAGAAATATTGAAGATAATGACGCAATAAAGAAATATTTAGTAGAATCCATGGCTGACTTAGAATCATATTTACAACAGAGTTGTGGTAAGGCTAATCCAGAATTAAACGCACTACAAAACTGGATTGTAAGTGTACAGGGAAGACTTATTAATGCAGCAGCATATTCATTTACTTATAATTATGAACAGATTATGGATGGTAAATTTAATGCAGATTTATTTGAAGGAACGCATGCCGAATTATTAGTAGAAACACTACGCGAAGTTGCCTATAAGTTTATATTTAGAAATTTAGAAATACAAAAACTAGAAATTGCTGCAGAGAAAATACTTGGAAATCTCTTAGATATCTTTATTCCCTCTGTAATCAATTTTGACACAGACAATAAATTATCTTCATACTCCAAAAAGGTTTTGGATTTAGTATCTGAAAGTCACAAACATGTTTACTTGCAATGTTCAAAGGGGCTCGATGAACAAGAAAAATTATATTTAAGACTGATGATGATCACCGATTATATTTCCGGAATGACAGATTCTTATGCTAAAAATCTATACAAAGAACTGAATGGAATTGATTAGTGATTCAATGGGTATATGCTTTAGAATATATAGTCAATAAATAATCAATATTCACCCAAGGAGCCCCCATGTCCAACCACCAAAAACTCTACGAATCAATCATCAACCAAGCCCTATAAGATGAACTTAATCAAATCATAGCAACAAAAGCAGTTCACAAAAATGCACTTGAAGCATCAACTTCAGGGGGCTTTTTTGGCGTCTTATCTACAAACAGTGATTGAAAAAAAATTCAGCCACTTTAAATCAGACCATGAAGATATAAAAAAGCAAATCGAAATTGCAAATTTATTGATCGGTCAATTTAAAATAAAATGCTAGTAGAGGATGAGACCATAGATCAATATATGATTTCAGAGGATCAGATCCAATTGCCAGTTGTAATTCAAATACCCAAATAGTGTGGTTTATTTGGATGGTGTTATTAAAAAAATCATGTGTATGAAAACAAACTTGATATAGCATACTAAATACCAAGGCAATAACATTTCAGAACAATATGATTAAGGATGAAAGCGAGTGTGGCTAACCAATGAATTATGAAGAACTTTATAAAAAATATGTAATTCTTGAGGATGAGAATAAGCGGCTGAAAGAAGAGCTTCAGCAGCTTAGAAGCAAACTTGTTTCAGAAACACCTGAAATTTATTGTTCTGATGCAAATCTACTGCTAAAAGAAGAAATTTTAGAATTGCCTGACGGATTGATTAATCAAAGCAGTTCTAGAAAAGAGAAAATTGATTTATTTCTATCATTTTTTAGAGGAAGATCTGATGTCTGTGCAAAGAGATGGAAGAATAAGCCTGGTTACTCACCTTATTGTTACAATGATTTTAAGCCTGGGATTTGTAATAAGCCTAAGATAAAATGCACTGAGTGTAAAAACAGTCATTTTGCACCACTAGATAAGGAGCAAATTAAGAATCATCTATTAGGGAAGCATGTTTTAGGTCTCTATCCAATGACGGAAAATGATACCTGTTTTCTACTTGCGATGGATTTTGATGAGTCAACATGGGGTGAAGACATAAAAGTTGTCATTAAGGTTTGTAATGACAATAACATACCTGTTTACGCTGAACGCTCTCGTTCAGGTCAAGGCTGTCATTTATGGTTCTTCTTTGAGAGAGAAATGAAAGCTTCACTTGCAAGGAAATTTGGAACGATTATTTTAAATCTTGCTATGCAAGCGTGTGGGAATATTAAGTTTGATTCCTATGATCGACTATTTCCAAGTCAAGATTTTCTACAGAAAGATGGTTTTGGAAATCTTATAGCACTTCCTTTGCAAAAAGAGGCAAGAGAGCAAGGAAATTCAGTATTTATTGATGCAAACTTGAATAAAATTGGAGATCAATGGCGCTATTTGGCAGAGGTAAAAAGAATATCTGAAGAGTTTGTAACAGGGTTCTGTAAACTTGAAATGCTAATAGAGGCAAGCGATGAGAATGAAAAAAATGATAGAAAATCAAAATTAGATTCAATTGATAAAAGTGATTTTCCTGAAGCAGTAATACTCACAAGGAGTAGTGGTCTAATAGTATCAAAAACTGGTCTGTCGCCTAAAGCGCTATTTTCAATTAGAAGGCTAGCAACCTATGCTAATCCGGAATTTTACGCAAAACAAGCAATGCGTCAGTCTACATTTGGAACGCCTCGAGTTACTGTTGTTTATGATGAAGACACTGAAAGCATCATTTTACCTAGAGGTTTAGAAAGTGATTTAGTGGATAAGCTTAATTCAACTGGTGTCCACTTCAAGACAATTGATGAAAGAAATGAGGGTAAATTTGTAAACGTTGAGTTTAAAGGTCAGCTCACTGATCATCAGAGTGAGGCTTTACTGAAACTGAGCAAAAATACAGATGGTGTATTATCTGCTACTACAGGGTTTGGAAAAACAGTAATTGGAGCAAAGATAATTGCTGAGAAAAAACGTTCTACTTTGATTTTAGTCCATACTAAAGAGCTAGCGACTCAGTGGAAAGAACGTTTAGAGCAATTTTTAGAGATTGATGAAGTTATTGAAAAACCAAGGAAGAACAGATCTATAATAGGACAACTTGGTGGTGGTAAAAATACTATAAATGGGATTGTTGATATTGCCATTATGCAGTCTATGTTCGAACAGGATAAAGGAATAAAGCAACTCATCCATCAATATGGGCTTGTTCTTGTAGACGAGTGTCACCATATTTCTGCCACAAATTTCAGTCGGATTTTAAGTGCTACAGATGCCAAGTATGTATATGGACTTACTGCAACGCCTATAAGGAAAGATGGTCATCACCCAATAATATTTATGCAATTAGGTCCAATTAGATATAAGGTTGATGCAAAGCAGGAGGCTAAGAAAAGGAATTTTGAGCACTTTATTGTACCAAGGTTCACAAGTACTAGAATGCCACTTTATAAGAATCAGGAAGAATGGCACATAACAGAAATCTATCAACATATTTGTGAAAGCAATTATAGAAATGAATTGATTGTATCAGATGTTATGCGTGCCATTGATTTAGGTAGAAATCCATTGGTTTTAACTGAAAGAACAAGCCATATTGAGCAATTAGTAAAATTAATGATGAACAAAGATTTTGAAGTCATTGTCTTATCAGGAAATCTAAAAACCAGCGAAAGAAAAGAATCTCTCAGGAAGATCAGGGCACTAGAAGATAATGATAGATTTGTAATCATAGCAACAGGTAAATTGATTGGTGAAGGTTTTGATGAAGCTAGGCTGGACACGCTATTTATGGCAATGCCCATTGCCTGGAAGGGCACAATTGCACAGTATGCAGGAAGACTTCACAGAAATTTTGAGGGCAAAGATGAAGTTTTGATTTACGATTATGTAGATGTCCATATTCCAGTTCTTGAGAGGATGTACCATAAAAGGCTTACAGCATATCGCTCAGTCGGCTATAGTGTAAGGTCTAATGGGACACAGTTCAATATAGAAAATGGAATTTATGATGAAGCAAACTATTTTGAACATGTGATTAAGGACATCAGAAATGCAGATAAAAACGTGCTTATTTCAAGTTCGTTTATTCAAAAGAAAAAGATTCATGCTATTAAGGAAGTCCTGATTGAAAAGTATAAAATGGGCACGCGAGTTGCTTTATGTATTAAGTGTCTTGACGAGTATGCGATTAAACACAGGACATATATTGAAGAATTTATTAATGACATAGAAAAAGAGGGCATTCAGGTTATTCAGTTACCAAAAAATCGCTATAAATTCATGATTGTTGACAACAAAACTGTTTGGTATGGCGGAATTGACATTTTGGGTGGAAGCTATGATGAAAATTCATTGATCCGAATTGAGGATGAGGAATTAGCGAATGAACTGGTTGGGGTAATTGCGGGATTATCTATAGAAAACAAAGGTAAGGAATTGTGAAAGGATGTGAACTAAGATGTTAGAGCTTCAAAATCAATCTGCTATACAAGAAATCAAACAAATTTTACCTGAAGCAAGAGAAAAAGTTGCACGAACTGTAAATAATGAGCTTTTATAGCCTATTGGAATATCGGCAGAATTATTGTAGAAAGTGAACAAGCAGGTTCGGAAAAGGCTGAGTATGGCAAACAATTGTTAAAGTCATTATCTAAAGAACTGACTCGGGAGCTTGGCAAAGGTTTCTCGGTTTCAAACCTGCAATACATGAGAAGGTTTTATCTCGAATATGAAAATCAACAGACACTGTCTGTTAAATTGAGTTGGTCTCATTACTGTGAACTTCTAAACGTATCGGATCAACAGGCTAGATCGTTTTATCAACAAGAATCGATTAACTCTAATTGGTCTGTACGCGAATTAAAAAGACAGATTGATACGTCTTTGTTTGAGAGACTATTACTTTCTAATGGGAGTGGAAACAAGGAAAAAGTTCTTGCGTTGGCAAATCAAGGCGTGCAATATTCGAAACCGAATGACATATTAAAAGATCCCTATGTATTTGAGTTCTTAGGTATTCCAGAAAATAAACCAATGCTTGAAAAGGATTTGGAAAAGGCCTTGATTGTAAAAATCGAAAAATTCCTTCTTGAGTTTGGACGCGGGTTTATGTTTGTAGGCTCACAGCAGAGAATCACATTGGGAAATACGCATTATTATGTGGATATGGTTTTTTACAATAAAATGTTAAAGGCATATGTTTTGATAGATCTGAAAATGGGGAGCCTCAAACCAGAAAATGGTCAAATGAATATGTATGTCAATTATTATGCCAATGAGGTAAATGATGATACCGATGATAAACCGATAGGCATAATTCTTTGTGCGGATACTTCGGAGATTGTTGCAGAATATGCACTTGGTGGGCTTGAAAACCAGATTTTGCATCGAATTACATTTTTTAGTTTTTACTTGACACAAGCTGATGAAACGCACCATTCACCAGCGGATTCCTATCAGAGAATTGTGGCATATTTCACGCCTAAAATATTGCTTGGTCTTATAGCAACGCCAGAAAGACTTGGTGGTGAAAATTAGACCTCTTTAAAAGTGCAGGTTATCAAATCATTACCCATTAACAAGTGGGTCAATTCTACTTGACAATCAACAGTTATCTTTTAAAAAAAGACCTTGTCAAAATTGACAAGGTCTTCACATTAACTTATTCTCATTTTTGATATTAAAATTCCAATATTCGAACCAACATCTGTAAATATTTCATTTACATCTTGCTTAAATAGTTTTTCCTGTTCTAAAGCTAATTCAACATTTGGCAAGAACCTTTGAAACTTTATATCGTTTTTATTATATCCATTTTCTAATCGCCTAACTAATTCTTTTTCAACAAATCGTTTGCTATACTTACCTGCAACTTTTTCATTTGCCAGTAAAATACTGTTATTGGCATCTTGATCTGGCAATTATCAAATCTTATTGATTGTCATAGCTCTGCTTAGTATACTGTCATTAGTATATGAAAGGAAAAAGTCCCTGAACACATCTCCTACAACAGACCATGCATCCAAGGACTCTCAAATAACATGATAATTGTAACCGATTATGAAACTTTTTTCAATGAGGAATTTGATTTTTTTATATTATGAGTAATGATCCAACCATTTGTCCTATCTGCGATAATGTACTGAAGTATAGAGATTCTCTTTTAAGACATATGAAACTTGAAGGCCAGAATCGTAAAAACTACATGATACGCCGTCTTCAATGTACCCATTGTGGAAGTCTCCACAGAGAGCTCCCTGACTGCTTTGTACCATACAAGCATTATGGGGCTGAAATCATTTCTGGGGCTGTTGACGGCATTGTAACTTCAACTGACGCCGATTCTGAAGACTATCCATGCGAGATAACAATCAACAGATGGAAACATTGGTTGGCTTTTAACACCAATAGAATTAATGGGTATTTGAGATCTATTGGTTTTCAGGTCCTGGGTTTCAGTGAGGAACTTCTGAAATCCACTACGTCACTACTCGATGAATTGCGAAGTTCAAATCCAGAATGGCTTGAAACCATTCTCAGATTCATCTACAATTCAGGCGGTTTTTTAGGCGTTGTGTAGTTTGCTTCTGCACCGACTTTGGTTTTGTGTCATAAACTCTATGGTTTATGATGACCTCAAAGGAGGTCATTATAATGAAAAAGAATGACGAAAAGAAAAAGTGGCAAGAGCAAGAAGCATTAAGGCGCTTTCAAATCATATCACCATTGCTGGATGAGAGTCTTGATTCAGCAAAGAAGCAGCAACTTCGAGAGGAACTGGCTGAAAAACACCAGTTGTCCGTCAGAAGTCTTTATCGATATGAGAAGGCTTACAGCACCAGCGAATTTTCAGGTTTGAAGCCCAAGACCCTGGAAAAACGCATATCMAAAAACCTCCCATCAAACTTTGATGAATTACTATCTGAAGTCATACAACTAAAACGCGAAGTTCCAACGAGATCAATAGCCCAGCTTATTCTGATTCTGGAGTTGGAAGGTCGTGTGCCACCAGGTGTACTGAAACGATCGACTTTGCAACGACATCTTTTCGAAGCTGGTTTTGGCAAAAAGCAGATGAAAAAGTACAACGAAGCCAGAAAAAGCTCATCCAAGCGCTTCTGTAAACCACATCGCATGATGTTA
>NZ_BDHH01000015.1 GCF_001748365.1 Fusibacter sp. 3D3
GTTACAAAGTAAATCTTTTGTTCACAGTAAATATCAAATTTCTTATAATCCACATAAGCGCGGTCCATTACATTGATAGCACCTTCTTCGGATATCACCAAATTGTCCATTTGCTTTTTATCTGCTGGACGTGCATTCGTTATGATCGCTTTATCTGGCAAACTAATATCATCGCAAAATTTCAATCGCAAATGGAGCTTGATCCCACTTTTTGTTTTTCGAAAATCTGCCCATGGATACTGAGTTATACACATACTTATCGTTGATGAATCAATCATATACAAATTACCTAAAGAGGATTTAACTGCATTTGGCTTCAAATAGATATGTGCATCTTTGACGACTTGATTAAACATCTGCTTCATATGATTTGGATTGAGACTGTTCAATTTTCTAGAAATTTGTGAATGACTTGCGGACTCAAGACCTATGGCATTTTGTAAGGCAACTGAACTATTCAAGTGTTTTGATAGTGCTCTGACTGATTCAAATTCCATAATTTGAGCAAATATCATAAGCGAAATAAATCGTGAACTGGTCAATTTCTTGATATACTTATCAATTCCAAAAGATTTTAAAATTGTTAGTGACTCTTGTAATGAATTTATGATAAAATTAATTGTGGTGTTCTTGTTCATATTTTTTTATCCTTTCTTTATTCAAGATAGTTTAGAAAAATTTTGAGCAAGAACTATTTTTATACTCATTCCTAGTTTACCATATTATTCAATTCAAAAAAATACTTGACTTTCTGTTATTTTTTTATGCAACACTAGTGATATGAAATACAATCAAACCGAAGAATTGTTTACCCGACAGGTAAATATTTCTTGTTCAGAGGATAATTTTTCTGCTTTGTCTGTCCAGCAATTTGCTCAACAAATATCATTGCCTGCAGGAATAGTTGTTGGTAGACTGCAACATGATGGGTATGTGCCATTTACAAACCTAAACAAAATGAAAATTAAACTAAATCAGTTTAATCAACTCATTATAGCCTAAGGCAAAGGATCACTCCAATGCCGAAGGCTATTTTTTTGTGTGAATTACATATCAAAGCCTTTACCGTTATTTATGATACGGTTCACCGTGCTGTATCTAAATACGGTTTTTTCTGTCACCGAAAAGGATGTTAATGTAATCCTGCCTTGTATCTAGTACACGAATAATGTACACTGTGTACTTTTCCAAACGGTAAAATATATAATTTTTCTCAGCAACAAAGTACATATAGTCAGTTGGTATATCAATGGTGTTTGTTAAAGGTCTTCCTAATAATGGATATTTTTCGAATCTTCTAATATGCTCAATCATTTTTTTTATTTTGGCAGAAGCTATTTCTGAATCAAACTCATCTTCTAAATATCTGCTAAATCTTATCAAGTCATCTTTAGCTAATGGTGAAAACTCTATTCTATACATAACTAAAGACCTAAAGCTGATTCTATATCATCTAAAGAAAACCAACCTTCCTCTCTTGCTGACTTTTCACCTTCAACTAAACTAGCTATAAGTTTCATTGTAGCTTTCATTTTTTCATAGTCTTCAATATCCATCAACACATACTTCCCTCTACCTTTTTTGGTTAAATATACGGGAGATTGTTCTCTACATGCATTTAATACATCATTATAATTTCTCAAATCGGATACTGGTCTTATATTTGACATTTTATCAACTCCTTCTACTTATAGTATATGCAAACTTGCTGTAAAATACAACGAATATTCTACAGCATTCATCTGACTTACCGACTTTATAAAACGATCCTTCATCTCTTATATTGCCCCTAAGGATTATATCTCTAGTAAAAATCGAATCAAACAAACCCGATAATATAGCTTCCACTTCTAAGATACTCATTAAAAACGCTAATCCTCTAAAAGAAAGTTGATAATATTTTTATGCACAATACCATTTCTCGAGCGATTGACACGATCCATTGAAATCACCATTTTAGGAAAATTATCATCAATAGCTTCAAGAACAGAAAATTCTCTTTCAATCGTGGATTCTTCCGCTAGTAAATACGTCACTTGAATATAAGTTGTCATCTCACCATCAACAGCAATAAAATCTACTTCTTTATCATCATATTTCCCAACATAAATTTCATAGCCCCTTCTTCTGAGTTCCAAATAAACGATATTCTCTAGTGCCTGTCCTATATCTTTTTCATTGTTAAAGTAGAGATTTCTAATCCCTAAGTCATTGATAAAGTACTTTTCATTGGTCTTCATCAGCTCTTTACCTTTGATATTATATCGTGGTACCCCATGAACTAGATAGGTACTTTTTGCTGCTTCAATATAATTATAAATAGTTTCTTTGGAGAGTTTTCGGCCTTCACTTTTAAGATAATTCGTAATAGTTCCTGCTGAAAATATCTGACCAATATTATTAATTAGGTATGACATAAACCGCTGTAGTAAGTCTACATCCCTTACATTATAACGTTTAACAATATCTCTTAATAAAATGGATTGGTACATGTCCATAAGATAATTTTTAGCAGTCCGTTCTTCTTCAAACTGGAATTTCCCAGGCATACCACCCATCCTTAAGTAATCTAAAAAAACATCTTCACTTTTCGAAAAGCCTTCACTCACTTCTTTATAGGATAATGGCAGGACTTCTATGGTATAAAAACGCCCTGTTAAGTACGTCGCAAGTTCACCTGATAAAAGTTTTGAATTTGAGCCAGCGATAAATACCTCTGTATCGTCTTTGGCATTTAATGCGTTAACGACTTTTTCAAAGCCTTCAACTTCCTGAACTTCATCAAGAAAAACATAGCTTTTCTTTCCTTCAATTTTCTTTGATTCAATATATTCATAGAGTGTCTTATATTCTTTAAGGGATTCAAACTCAAGCCACTCAAAGTTTAAACTGATGATTTGTTCTTTTTGGACACCTTGACTTAGAAGTTCCTCTTGTATTTGTAATAGCAATGTCGATTTTCCAACACGACGCATACCACACAGAAGTCTTTTACACAAGACTTTTATGTGGTATTTAGTGTTTTTGTCTTTTGTACAAGAATTTCTACAAAACAGCTTATTATCCTAACCGCCGCTTTGATTCTTTGAAAGAGGCAACTTGGACGAAGCAAATTTTCGTTGAAAAAACTTAAAGAATGTATGATTTTGGCAAAAGCCTAATTAGATAATATTTTTTACTTGTGATATGGTTCACCGTAACAAGTTAAAACCAAACGCTTACGATGTTAACATAACTATTTAGTTTTAATATATTTCTGTTTGCTGCTATTCGGTTTATCTGGTATTGTCATTTCAACCATTCCCATTTCCATCGCAGGTAAAAGATAATTATTTCTAAATGTTGGTCTGTGCTTGATCCCGACACGTTCCATTAATTCGCTCGTGCTTAACGGTTCATTATCCATTGATTCAATTAATTTCAAGACTTGTTCGGTCACTTGTACGCCGACTTGTTCGGTTCGTCCAAGTTCACATAATGTATCATAGATCGCTTGAAGTAAAAATTCAATAAACTTTCCAGAATCAGCAACTTTATCACAAATACCCAATACTTCATAATATTGATCTTGTCTTTCTTTGATCAAGGACTCAACTGGCAACCATCCAAATATTTTTTTCCAATTATATAGAATCAACGTCTGCCACATGCGACCCATCCGTCCGTTTCCATCTGAAAATGGGTGAATAAACTCGAATTCGTAATGAAACACACAACTTTTCACCAATGGGTGAGCTTCTGACAACTTAACCCACTGGATCAATGCTTCAATCTGTTCCGGAACCAAAATCGCTGGTGGTGCCATATGAACCAACTGCTCACCTGCAAATACACCTACACTACCGCTTCTGAATCTCCCGGCTTCTTTTGTCAAATCATTCATCAATATTTTATGAGCTGCTAATAGTGAATTGATTTCATATGGGTCAAGATTCAGGAGTATCTCATACGCTTCATAGGCATTCTGTACTTCTTTTATATCTTGCCCAGGACCAAGAACTCTTTTCCCATTGACGATTGCAGTGACTTGATCAATTGATAAAGAATTGTTTTCAATTGCTAGTGATGCTTGAATCGTCTTTATTCTATTGTTTCGTCTCAATTTTGGATTAATTTCATTTTTTTCACTCATTGCAAATTTAGTAATCACTTCCATAATATCTGCAATTAGAGTTACCGTTTTTTCAGTGATTGTATACGGGGGAATATAAGCCATGATTTACCTCCAATTCTTACTTGTACTTATTATACCGTACAAGTGAATGATAATAAACTTAAACTTATTATTTAAAAAAATTCGTCTCAAAACTTGAAACTCAGGTTACTATATCCTTATAATCATAATGGGTAAGTCTACAAATTACCGTTACTTATGATACGGTTCCGCGTACCAAGGTTTGTACAACCGCCTTGAGTTTAAAGGATGCTACTAAACTCATTAAAATGCTAATGAAAGTTTGTGCAACTCGTCAATTTGATGAGAAGGATTCAATTGAGATTTCATTTGTATGCGAGAATTTTGACTAATATTGTATTTCTTAATTATATGTTTTGAAATTTACTGTTATTTATTTCTTAATTTGTTAGAATAGGATTAGACAAAACAACAGGGAGATGGAGTATGCTTATAAATAGAAATTATTATGAGAAATTGACTTATATAAAACCAGACTCAGATGAAATGTGCAACTCGTACGATAATGTTACAAATGATGTTGACGCTTTAACATCAGAAAGTTCAATCATACTAAAAAACCAAATTAATGAATACACTTCTACTTGGCTTCTTGATAAAGACCTATGGATTCAACACGAGAACAGTAAATTAAACGTCGAGTTTGAAACATTATCGCGTGGTCGTATTGTATTGGTTAATCCTGGTGTAACAAAATTAGGCAGAGAACAAAGGTTTATGCACTATTATATAATTTTAGGAGAATTTAAAGAAACTTTTATTGGAGTGCCTATTACTAACATGGCTTATGATAAAAATCGAAGTCGGAATTATCTAAGAAATTTTTTTGAAGTTGAACTTATAGACCCTATCTACCCAAAGCCTTACAATGAATATCGTTGTACAAAAAGGAGTGTGGCTGATGTAAGAAATATCAGTGGTCTCGATAAAAGGCGAATTGTTAAAAATCAGTTATACACAGATAAAAAGTTCGCACCTTCAACATATCTTAATTCAGTGAGTGAAAAAATAAGAGAATCTATCGCATCAATAGTATAAAAATTTTTCCTGATTATTCTAAAAAGTATTGACTAATCTCATTAAAATGATATACTTAAGTTACCTTAATTAGCGACTTTTATAGTCGCCGGAAACCAAAATTAGAATGAGTTGCCTAGCAACTCATTCCTGTTTTTTTGTTTATATAATATTTAATAGGGTATATAAACAATACATCAGTTGACCATAACTAGCGGATTTTATCCGCCTGTAACCAAAGGAGAAGTTAGATTTTATAACTTCTTCTTTTTTATTTCTGCAAATCTTACTAAATCACATTCTTTCATAATTAAATAAAATTCGTTTCAACAAATTCAAAAACGCCCGAAAGTGATTTATTTGAATGCTAAAACAGCATCTCGTAAAACCGCATTCTAAGTCACCAATGGTGACGGATTAATATTTTATTTTAGTTGAATAAAATATTAAGGTGCCAATAATCCACTTTTTCAACTCACAAATTCAAAATTAAAAAGACAATTATAAAAATGGGTTACTTTTAAACGCGTTTTCACGAAAAAGCACGTCAAAATTTGAAGGATAAGTGCTGCTTTTAGCACACTCTTCACATTTATGGCACCTATTTTGAAAGTAAACCACATTTTTGAGCGCAGTAAACTACGAACCGGAATCCGGTCCACATTATATCGACGTCTTAAAATGGATGGAATTCCCTCAACACCATTTCTTTTCTTAGATAATTCGCGATAATCTTCTGCTGAAATTTTTTCCAGATAAGTTGCTCGCTTTATCATTTTTTCAGAAATCATTACAACAGCTGATTTCTTTTGCATTTTAATACCACAATGCTCTTTAAGTGGACAATTTAGACATGCTGCTTTGTTAAACGRCACACGGAACTGCTCGGTACTTTCATAATATCTTGTTTTATATGGGGTTTGACCAATGGGACATTTGAGTACTTCTTTGTTTTCAACATCAATTTCAAATTTTGATTGTACAACATCAGGTGCTTTTCCAAGTAAGGCGGTTGTAATGAGTTCTATATTATTTTCTGTGGCAAGCTCTGTGTTCTCAATACTAGYATAAGCGCCATCAGCTAATAAAGTAGTCGGTTCAGCTTGTGGTCCAAGTTTTTCAATGGTTTCTTTACAAAACTGACTGTCGCTGTGGCTGTTGGTTGCATAATCAAAAGCTGTAATAATGGACCCTTTTTTATCAAATGTCTCAACTACATTTCCAACATAGCCCTTATGACTTTTTCCTGCTTTGGTACGATAAGTTGCATCTGGATCAGATGGATTTTGTAAACTTGAGGGTGTGATCTTTGTTTTATGTTTGGGGATACATGAACCWTTTTCATCTAAAGTGCTCTGTTCTTCAAGCACACGTTTTAAAAGTTGATACGCTTTAAATTCTGAATAAGCTTGTGGTAGAATCGCTATTAAGTGATTCGCATCATCAATAACTTGTTGCAACCGACTTGATTGTTCTTCACTTTTTCTGTGATAAATCATGGTGTTGCTATCTTCAGCATCCAAATAATGCTCAAGAGATTTTATATATTGAATTTCTCCTGTTTGATGAATCAGTTTAACCATGTTGAAAACACAAGTATAAACAATTTCCARACGAGACATTTTCTTARCACTTGATGATATCATGAGGCTATCCATACGCTTAAGTGTCGTCTCCATACCTAAATATTTTACGAAATGATCGGCAAGAGAGATCATTTCTTCTTGAAGCAAGTCTATGCCTGTCTCCATTTCATAGTCATATAACCTTTCTCTAAAGCGGCTGAAAGTGCGATCACTAAAGGGTTGTTCTTCAAAACTTGTGGTATGCAGTGCAAACTGAAAGCGCACATCACAAAGGATACTGGCTAATAGATCATCATCTGTCAAACCAAAAAGTTTTTTTAGAATAAGCGATGTATTACTACAACCTTATTGCCACTATAAATCCATTTTTGAAAATGACTTAGATTGATTTTATGATAACGATTAAGAAATATTGAAAAAGTCGGTTTTTATATGAGGTATCTAATTTTGACACTTTAATCAATTATTGGGATAAAAAATGAAATTAGAAAATATTGTTTATAGAAGATACAAAGATCCCCATTCTCAATAAATCGTAAATGTTAAATCTTAACATCAAGTTTACGTCATATTTTAAAATAAACTTTACACAAAATTCTTGATAGGTCCTCAAAATATGTTACAATAAAATTAGGCTACTAACAATTTCATTATAATAGAGAAATTGGAAACATTAACTTGTAAATATTTTTGTGAAGTGATGTTGCTATTTAGTATGAAACTGGAGGTGAGTTCAAGGAGAACAATATGAAAAAAAAATTTAGCTTAATTGTAGTAATGGCTTTTATAATTACTTCAACATTTTCGAGTTTTGCAGATGTGGGTAATGGTGTGAAAACATACGATGAACTCATAAATGACATCGTAAATTACTTAGAAATATCTTCTGAAGGACTACTCGATGTGGATAAAACATTAGAAAACATTTCAATTAATGACTACTCACAGAAAGATATTTCAGAAATAAGAAATCAACTTGATGCTTTTAATGTTGCGATGAAAGAAAGTAATGCGATAGTTGATAGAGATGGAATCCTCAGGGAAAAAGGTAATGAGTCAAAAAAAACTATGCAAAATGTTGTTGTCAATAGCCTTCCAGAGGGACATAAATTAATTGAAGAAGGAATGTATTGGACTGAAAATAATATCATGAGAATTTATTTTTCAAAAGATAAAGCGTTGGATATGATTTCGAAGAGAGATTTTTTTACAACGCAGGGTTTTATTCCAACATTAATTGCAGGTTACTTTAACTTTCCCGTGGGCGTAATACTCTCTGTAGGACTTCAAGTTGCATCAGAAGAATCTGCTCAGATAACTAGAGCTTTAAATGCAAGTGGTGGTAATGGTGTATGTTTGTCTTATTGGAAATATAATTCTTCCTCTAGATCTTGGTCGCCGTGGTATAAAGGTAGTATTCAAGGCAATGATTGGACTAAATATTAGGGAATGTGGTGAAAAATGAGTAAATATTTAATGTTATTTGTGTTAGCCGATGTTATTCTTTCTTCGATTTGGTTTAAATATCAAATGCCCAAAATAGACAGTAAGTTAAAATATTGGGAAAAAAGAAGAGTGCAATTCCTGCTAGAATTACCAGCGGTATTAGCAATAATATTACTTGAGGGCACAATTGAAAACATTATTCTACTGATGTCCTATTTTGTTTATATGACAATTGTATTCGTCATCATTATGTTAACAACAATGATGATTGAATTTCATAAAAAATTTTAGAAAACACAGCTCTAGAAATATACTAAAATAGTGTAGCTTATATTTATTTAAAAGTACTTGTATAACCGACAGAGAAGCTGTGTTCTCAAATGAGTAAAGCTTTGAAAATATAATAATCGTCTTTGCAATTTATGAAATGTAGGGGGCTGTACTAAATATTCAGATAGTAATTTTGATTATTAAGGACGAGTAATCAAAAAATATATGACTTTTTTATTGACCTTCGCCCAGGGCGAACCTTTATGATATGATTATGGAGGTAGTGTATGACTATAAAATTGAGAAGTATGATAATTGATGATCTAAAAAAATACGAGGAAATGAATCATCCTGATCGTTTGTTCCATGAATTCAATGGACCCTATTTTAAAAGAGAATCTTTGGAAGAGTTACAAGACCGTATAAAGAGAATGTATAATGTATTCAATTCTGGCAAACCTGTTAAAAATCATTGTAAAATGATTGTGGATGCTTCTAATGATGACTTGATTGGAGAAGTAAGTTGGTATTGGAAATCGGAGGAAACAAAATGGTTAGAAATAGGTGTTGTTATATTTAATGAGATTTATTGGGGACGTGGTATTGGTTATGAAGCCATGAGTTTATGGATAGATCATGTATTTACTATTTTCCCTGATTTGGTGAGAATTGGTCTAACGACATGGTCTGGAAATGAAAGAATGATTAAGCTTTCAGAGAAATTGGGTATGAGACAAGAGGCGTGTTTCAGAATGGCTAGGACTTATAATGGTAATTATTATGATTCTGTAAGCTATGGTATACTAAAAAGTGAATGGAGCATGTCGCGGTGAAAGGATAGTTAATGAATATAAAAGAAGTTGCAAGTTCTTTTGGAGTAAAAGCAAACCAATTAAGGTTTTATGAGAAAAAGGGTCTGATTTTTCCCGAGAGAGATAAAAATGATTATAGAGTTTATTCTATGGATGATCTATTAAGATTGCAGGCTATATTAACATATCGCGCATTTGAATTATCAATAGAGGATATCAAAATCTTGTTATCGAATGAGGTGGATTTGGAAACACAACTCTTTAAGCAACTGAGTATTGTTAATGATACCATTCACAAGTATAGAAAGATTCAAAGGTCTTTAGAGACAGTTATGGATGCCTATTTGGATAATAAAACGAATAAGAAGTTACAGCTGGAGATGATTGAAGCAGGCAGGAAAATAGGTCAACAAATGAATGTCAAGAATAATTGGCGTGATTTATGGAACTTCGATGATTGGGCTGATAATTATGATGCTAGAATAAAAAACGATATTGGAAATTTGAGTTTCTTTGATAATTATGATCAAGTGTTAGATGAGGTCTATGAGATTAGCACCCGTACTTTTGAAAACGGTAGTGTGCTAGATATAGGTAGTGGTACAGGTAATCTTACTTGTAAATATCTGATGTCGGGTTATGAAGTAATAGGTTTGGATCAATCTATAAAAATGTTATTTGCATGTAAGAAGAAATGGCCTGATATGAAATTACGCTATGGGGAGTTTCTAAAATTACCATTTGAAAATAAAGCTTTTGATCGCATAGTAACAACATATGCCTTCCATCATTTGAATGAGGATGAGAAAGTAATCGCATTACAAGAAATGAAACGTGTATTAAATGATAAAGGTGAAATAGTTATTGGTGACATCATGTTTTCGGATGAAGTGAGCAAGAAAAAGTTTTATGAAGCTTGTGATGAGTTGACTAAAAAAGTAATAGATGATGAGTATTACTCTATTATATCCTTATTAAAACCATATATCAAAAAACTAAATATGAAAATCGATGTAAAGCAAATTGATGAGTTGATGTTCATTTTACGTTTATATTAGCTCTTCCTTTTGGTAGGGCTTTTGTTCTGTTGATTTACGAGGTCACCGTAATAGCGATCTGTAAAAAAATTCCCCCTCATCATACACACATCAGAAGGGCTATCCACAGCGTAAGCGAGGACGCTAGCCCGAAGGGTGTGTGTATGATGAGGGGGGGTCTAACTATACGTTAAATCTAAACAGCATCACATCGCCATCTTGAACGATATATTCCTTGCCTTCAAGTCTCACTTTGCCTGCTTCTTTAGCGACAGCCATCGTGCCATAAGTCTTGATATCTTCATAAGCGATGGTTTCTGCTCTGATAAAGCCACGCTCGATATCCGAGTGGATTTTACCAGCGGCTTGTTGCGCTTTAGTACCACGTCTGATGGTCCAAGCTCTGACTTCTTGAGGACCAGCAGTTAGAAAACTGATCAGGTCAAGCAGGTGATAGCTTGCACGTACGAGCTTATCGAGGCCGGATTCTTTGAGACCGAGTTCTTCAAGGAAAGCTTGCTTGTCTTCGTCTTCAAGCTCAGAAATTTCTTGTTCCACTTTACCGCAAATCATAACCGCTTCTGCATTTTCTGATTCGGCGAACGCTCTCACTTCTTTTACAAAATCATTTTCTATCCCCGCAATCACGTCTTCTTCTGAGACATTTGCACAATAGATCACCGGTTTGTAAGAAAGCAAATTAAGCGATTTAACGAGCTCTTCTTCATCGGAAGTAAGATCCATCGTTCGAGCGGATTGTCCATCTTCGAGTACTTTTCGAACGCGCTCAAGGATTTCAAATTCTTGAGCTAAGGTTTTGTCAGACTTAAGTTGTTTTTGAGTTTTTAATATTCTTCTATCCAGCATTTCAACATCGGATAAAATAAGCTCAATGTTGATGGTCTCTATATCGCTAAGAGGACCGATCTTGCCATCCACATGGACCACGTTATCGTCTTCAAAGCAACGCACCACGTGGACGATGGCAGCAACTTCTCTAATATGACTTAAAAATTTATTGCCTAATCCCTCGCCGTTAGAAGCCCCTTTAACAAGACCTGCTATATCATAGAATTCAATTGCTGTGGGAACGACTTTTTTGGAGTCGTACATTTCTTTTAAAACATTTAGACGGGCATCGGGTACTGAAACCACGCCGACGTTTGGTTCAATTGTACAAAAGGGATAGTTTGCACTTTCCGCACCAGCCTTTGTAATTGCGTTGAACAATGTGCTTTTACCAACATTTGGCAAGCCTACGATACCTAATTTCATTATAAACCTTCCTTCTCGTTATATGTGAAAATTTTACAATTTTACTTCCAGCATGCATAAATCATTATAAACCATTAACAAGGCATTGTAAATATTATATAATAAGAAGATACGCAGCACAAAAGTAAACATTAATTGACTACTCATTAAAGGAAGTGACTTATGATAAAAGGAACCATGAAAGTAAAATTGACTGAGGGCGTGACGCTTCATATAATTCAGTCTGAGAAGTTTAAAACCATTTTGGCAGGCATTTATTTTAAAAGACCACTTTTACCTGTTGAAGCCTCTTATAATGCGCTATTATCTAGAATAATGGATCATGCCACAAAGACATTGCCATCATTAAGAGCTATTAACAATGAACTGGAATATCTATATGGATCAGTGATTGTCGTGGATACGCATAAATATGGAAACAACCAGACCATTCAGTTTAAGATGTCTTTTCCAAATGAAAAGTATTTAGATGAAGTGGATTTTTATGAAAAGCCGCTTAAGATTCTCACGGATATCTTCTTTGACCCTTTGATCGAGCAGGGTGGCTTTAAACAAGAAATATTTGATCAAGCACAAGCGACATTAATCAGTGAAATTGAAATGCGCAAGGACGATAAAATGGATTGGGCGATTTCGAATTGTCTTGAGACCATGTTTCAAGACGAGCCTTACAAAATCCATGAACTGGGTACGGTGGAATGGGTTAAGGCCATAACGCCACAATCGCTTTATGAACACTTGCAATTTTTACTCAAAGAAGCGGAAATAGACATCATCATAAACGGTGATGTTGATGATGAAAGTATAGTTCCAATCGTAAAGAAGTGGTTTAGATTAGAGAGAACCTCTTATACGCCAGTACCGAGAACTTCGAATAAAAAAGAAGTTAAAGCAGTAAAATATCATGAAGAGAAAATGCAAGTTACTCAGGGCAGATTGGTGATGGGATATCATTATGAAATTGAATATGACGATCCGAGATATGTGGCGTTATTTCTTGCAAGTGCAGTGCTTGGAGGCGGTGGAGGTTCAAAGCTCTTCATAAGAGTAAGAGAAAAAGAATCTCTTTGCTATACGATTTTTGCCAGGTCAGATAAGTTTAAGTCGGTTATGCTGATCTATGCGGGCATTGATCCGGATAATTATGATAAGACGTTAGCACTTATAAAAGAAGAAGTAAAATTGCTTCAAGAAGGTGATTTCACAGAGGCAGATTTGGCAAAAGCAAAAGAAGTGATTATTGCCAGTTTTCTCTCTATATCGGATTATCAAAATAGTTTTATCAATTACTACTATGCGCAAGTCCAATTTGGATTACCAATGGATATTGAAAAGAAAATTGAATCAATAGAGAATGCTACGAAATCTGAAGTAATAGCAGCATCAAAACTATTGCAACTAGACACAATCGCATTTGTAACCAAGGAGGATTAAATGAATATACAAACCATAACAAACGAATATTTGAATGAATTATATCATAGAGCTTTTTTAGAATCTGGGTTAGAAGTGATCATTGTTCCAAAGAAGGACTTTGTCAAGAAGTACGCTTTCTTTGCTGTGCACTACGGTGGTATTCATAACCAGTTTTATATAGGCGATGATGAACTTGTGAAAATGCCCGCTGGCATCGCACATTTCTTAGAGCATCAAGTCTTTGAAGATGCGGACAAAAACACGTTTTCTGCCTTTGAAGAACTAGGGGCTAGCGTTAATGCCTACACGAGCAGTTATGCGACGGTTTATCATTGTGATGTTGTAAAGTACCCAGAGGAAGCTATTAAAACCCTCATGTCATTTGTACAGGCACTTAATATCAATGAGAAAAGTGTCCAAAAAGAGCTTGGGGTTATAGAGCAAGAAATCAAAATGTATGAAGATGAACCCACATGGCGTTTAAACAGAGAACTTATGAGAGGTCTCTTAAACAAGCATCCTTTACGTGATGAAATTGCGGGAACTGTCGATTCTATTCAGCAGATTGATGCTGACAAAGTTTTAACATGCTATAATGCTTTCTACACGCCTGCGAACATGAAAATGATCATTTATGGCGATGTGGATGCTCAAGAGATGATCGCTCTGGTGGATAGCCTTCAAACAGAAGCGTATAAGAATCGCAATAAAACGGCAAGAAAAGTCGAATTTACCGAACCACATCCGATTCATACAAAGCGCAGCGTCATCTATGGGGATGTGCATAAGAATCGATTTGAACTTGGCTTTAAGCATATAAAACCTATTATGGGGAATCACTATGACTATATGGCGGCGATAAAAACAGCGCTGGACCTTGTCTTTGGAAGAGGAAGCCAACTTTATAAAGCAGCTTATGAACAAAATTTAGTTCAAAGCCAATTTGAATATGATGTTCAAGTTGAGAAAAACCTCTCTTATATAGTGATTTCCAACGATACAGATGAGATAGAAGCGGTAGAACAGTTGATTTTTAACACGATTCGATCTTTCAAAGCAAATGGATTTGATCCAAATGATTTTGAACGCATTAAACGTAAAATGATTGGGAGAGTTCTTTCTTCCATGAATTCACTCAATACAATAGCTTCTAATTTTACGTATCAGCTCACTAAAAATAAAGATTTTTATATTCAGATTGAAGCGTATAAAAATGTGAAGTATGATTACATGGTTGAAGTGTTTAATTACTTCTTTGAAGATATGGATAATCATTCTATGGCAATACTTTTAAAAAACGAACTGAAGGAATAGGTGAAAAATGGATCGATATGCATTTGAAATTTTTGGCGTTGGGATTGCGTGGTATGGCATTATAATTGCCACAGCTATGTTTTTAGGAACGATCATGCTGACGAAAATTGGGAAGCGATATGGTTATGTGGAAAACGATCTCATTGATTTGGCGCTCGTTGTTTTACCCTCTGCGATAGTAGGGGCACGTGCCTATTATGTCATTTTTGAATGGTCTTATTACAGTGCTCATCCCAATTTGATATTTGCATTTAGGCAAGGTGGCCTTGCGATTCACGGCGGCATCATAGGCGGTCTTATTGGTGGCTATATCGTCTGCAAAGTTAAAAAGCTTAAATTTGCAGATCTGGCGGATATCATAGCAATGCCTTTGATTTTGGGTCAAGCGATTGGCAGATGGGGTAATTTTATCAATCAAGAAGCGCACGGCGGTCCAACAGATTTACCTTGGGGAATTCTAGTGGATGGTGTCAAAGTGCATCCGACATTTCTCTATGAGTCGCTTTGGAATTTAGTGATCTTTGGCATATTGCTCTTTACTTTTAAAAAGCGTAAATTCTATGGTGAACATTTTTTAAAATATATGATCTTCTATTCTATAGGCCGTTTTTTTATAGAGGGTCTCAGAACGGATAGTTTAATGCTTGGGCCGCTAAGAATTGCGCAAGTGATCAGTTTGGTCTTTATCGCGATTGGCCTTGGCATACTTGTGTACGCAAGGAAAAGTGGAAAATGGAAAATCGAGGATAACCACTAGATGTAGAGGCTGTTATCCTATAGGTGACTGCATATAGAATTGTAGTGTGAGAATCATTTTATAATTATAAAAAGATTGAAATTTCAATTCATTCAAGAGATGAGACCACAGTCCTAGAGTGTTGGGTAAAAGCGACTTTATTTAAAATAAAGTCGCTTTTTTAGTTGCGCTTTGTTCAAAAAAAGTTTAGAATAACTATATAAAGTGGTACAAAATGTTATGAAGTGGGTAGAAAGACCATAGCTTTTAAATAATAAAGGACGAGTGGATGATGTTTACCGGAGAATACAGACACTCTGTCGATGCTAAAAATCGATTGAGCATACCTTCAAAATTTAGAGAAAAGTTGGGTGATACCTTTTATATCACTAAAGGTCTTGATCACTGTCTGTTTATTTTTTCAATGGATGAATGGCAATTATTTGAAGAAAAGTTAAAAGCACTACCTCTTTCGAATAAGAAAGCGAGAGCGTTTGCACGATCATTTTTTGCAGGTGCAGCTGAATGCGCTCTAGATAAGCAAGGCAGAATTTTATTACCACAGCCCCTAAGAGAACATGCCAGTATCGATCGAGAAGTATACATAAATGGTGCAGGCTCTCGAGTAGAAGTTTGGGATCAAAAGGCATGGGAAGCATATAATGACTTTATGACCGCCAATATGGATGATTTAGCAGAGGATATGGAATCTCTGGGAATCAGTTTCTAATCACTAATGGATTGAGATGGGAGAGTAATACTATGGGGTTTAATCATGTTACGGTATTGATAAAGGAAACTATTGAAGGGTTAGAAATTAAACCAAATGGTATTTATGTAGACGGCACCTTAGGTGGTGGTGGACACGCGTTTAAGATCCTTCAATTTTTAGACAAAGGCAAACTCGTTGGAATTGATCAGGATCAAGATGCACTTGATGCAGCTACAAAGCGATTGTCTATATTTGAAGGCAAATTCGTGCCGGCACATAGTAATTTTGAAAACATCAAAACGGTTCTAAAAGAGTTAGGCATAGAAAAAATAGATGGACTGGTGCTTGACCTTGGCGTTTCATCTTATCAACTGGATGAAGCAGAGCGTGGATTCTCATACATGAACGATGGTGCGCTTGACATGAGAATGGATCAAATGGCTTCGTTTTCCGCTTGGGACGTGGTCAACACTTACACAGAAACAGAACTCTTAAAGATGATTCGTGAATACGGTGAGGAAAATTGGGCCGCTAGAATTGCCAAATTTATTGTGGAAGCTAGAGCAGAGAAGTCCATAGAGACGACATTCGAACTTGTGGATATTATAAAAAAAGCCATTCCCTCTAAAGCAAGGCAAGATGGGCCTCATCCAGCAAAACGTACTTTTCAAGCGATTCGAATTGAAGTCAATAATGAACTCAAAATTATAGAGAAAACGATAGAAGATACAGTAAGTGTCATGAATAAGGGGGGCAGGATCGCTATTATTACATTCCATTCCCTTGAAGATCGGATCGTTAAAACAACTTTCAAACGACTCTCAGAAGGTTGCATATGTCCAAAAGAATTGCCAGTGTGTGTCTGTAAAAATGAACCTAAAGTAAAAATAATAACCAAAAAACCTATTTTACCCTCAGAAGAAGAAGTTGAGAATAACCCGCGGGCAAGGAGTGCTAAGTTAAGGGTTGCACAGGTAAAATAGTACCCAAGGAGGGGTCGTATGTACTCAGCAGAAAGATTGCAAAGCGAATACGAAATTAACGATTTAAACAAGTCACAATCTGCTAAAATTGTTAATATTAGAAAAAAACGCTTAGAAAGAGAAAAACAGAAGAAGCGCGCAAAAACGACTTTTATGAATATTGTGAAGTCAATGCTTTTGGTGTTTATTTTCGTGGCAATGTTGAGTATGATTATTTACAAAAACTCTCTTGTCAGTGAAGCTAAATATAATATTTTCAATTTAAAATCAGAGATTAAGTCCCTCAATACTCAAATAGAAGAATTGAGCTCGGATATTGAACAGAAGACTGAGCTTAAAGCCGTTGAAAAAATTGCAATAGAAGAACTTAAAATGCAATATCCTACTAAGGCGCAAATTGTCTATATTGATTCAACAGTCAAATATGCACTTAAAGATGAACAATCCGCAGTGCCAGTGGCATCAGAAGTGGTGAAAAAAGAGCCTAGTCAGTTTGAGGACATTGTAGCTGCATTGTTTAGAGCAAATAAATAAGTCTGAATCTCGTCTATACTAAGTCTGCCTATCCGCAGACTTTTAATTTTTTAAAGATCATGAGTTGATATATTGTAGTGTTCGGTTATAATGGTAGTAGCGACATTTCGGAGGCGAATTAATGACCAAATTCAGAAATAGATTATTAATTTTTTTCATTATCAGTTGCTGCTTGATGGGCGCTTTGGTAGGCCGACTTTTTTACATTCAAGTCACTTGGAGTGATGAACTCACAGCAATGGCAAGAAATCAACAAAATAAAAACATTCCAATTCCAGCAAAAAGGGGCGATATTTTAGATCGAAATGGCGATAAACTTGCCTTTTCAATTAAAACATTTTCAATTTGGGTAAAGTCATCCGCCGTTAAGAATCCTCATGATACAGCCGTATTAATCGCAGACGCACTCGGTGCTGATGCTGCAGAAATTCAAAGAAAAATAGTGGATGCAAAAACAGTCTATGTGAAACTGGTATCCGATCTTGATAAGCGTCAAGGGGATTTAATCAGAAGTAAAGGTATCAAAGGGGTTTCCGTAACGGAAGACAATAAGCGCATTTATCCTTATGATAACTTAGCTTCACACGTGATTGGGAATGTCAATGCAGATAATGATGGCTATGTGGGTATTGAGTATGCGATGAATACCGTTTTAAAAGGCACTGAGGGTAAATATTTTGTCACCACAGATGTGCACGGCAGACAACTCCCCTACGGGGAGGATACGCTGGTATCACCTCTCAATGGAAATTCAGTCAAACTTACAATAGATGATACCATTCAATATTTTGTCGAAGAGCGGTTAGAGGCTGCCATGATCAAGCATACGCCGATTTCAGCATCTGCCATTGTCATGGACCCCATGACGGGCGAAATTTTAGCCATGGCGTCTAAACCGGATTACAATCTAAATGATCCACGGGCAGTTACCGGGCGCATGGAGCAAGTTGCCTTTGATGCCTTAAGTGATGAAGAAAAGTCAAAGTATTGGAATGAAATGTGGCGTAATATCGTCATTGGAAACACCTATGAACCAGGATCGGTGCTAAAAGCGATTACGGCTGCTATCGCACTGAATGAGGAGCTTGTGAACTTCAATACGAAATTCGTGTGCAATGGCGTTCTGAAAGTTGCAGGGGTTTCTTTGCATTGCTGGATTTATCCGAGCTCGCATGGAGAAGAAACGTTTTTAGAAGGTCTTAGAAATTCGTGTAATATTGTTTCGATTCATACGATTGATATGATTGGCTTAGAAACTTATTATAAATATCTTGAATTATTTGGATTTTTTGAAGTAACTGGAATCGGACTTCCAGCAGAAGCGGGGTCCATATCTATACCAAAAGATAAAGTGGGTCCTGTGGAACTGGCAACAATGTCTTATGGTCATGGCATCAACGTGACGATGATTCAAGTTGTAAGAGCGGTATCAGCGCTTGTCAATGGGGGCTATCTCTTAGAACCTCATATTGTTAAAGAAGTGATCAATGAGAATGGAGAAGTTGTCAATTTATATCCGAGAACCGTAGTGCGTCAAGTGATCACAGAAGCCACGTCAGAAAAGATGAAGGTAATGCTAGAGGCGGTAGTGGATGGTGGTACGGGTAAGAATGCATATATTGAAGGCATTCGTGTAGGGGGAAAAACGGGTTCGAGTCGAAAGTTTGAAGATGGCTCTTATCAAGAAGATAACGTCGTCGCTTCATTTGTGGGCATAGCCCCTATAGATGCACCACAGTTTATAATCTATGTCGTAGTAGATGGCCCGCAAGATGAATTCGGAGGCGGTAGTGTTGCGGCACCTATAGCCAAAGCGATGCTTGAAGATATATTGCGATATAATGCCATTACACCCGCAGCGAAAGATAGTAAGATGATCAAGGCGCCAAACCTTGTGGGGCTAAGCTATGAGGATGCTTCTAAGAAGTTGAATGAAATGAAAATAAGTTTCTCAACAGACCCAATCACGATTGACAATGTCAATCTACTGGTGGTAGATCAATATCCAGCACCGGATACGCAAATTTCGGATAAAGCCGTAATGATTTTATCTGTGGGGGATGCAGTTTCCGATGAGGCAGAAAACAATGAATAAAAATTTTGTGATTAAGCGCACATTTGAGTTGGAGGCAATATGATTTTAAGTGAAATATTAAAACAATCTGACTATAAAATAATAAAAGGCACAATCGAAAAAGAAATTAAGGCAATTCAACATCACTCTGATAAAATTGAAAAAGACACTTTATTTGTGGCGATTTCGGGCTATCAAAGGGATGGTCATGATTTTATAGAACAAGTGATTCGAGATGGGGCTACTGCGGTGGTCGTCGAAAGGCATATTGATTTAGATCAGATTCCTGAAGCTGTAAGTGTGATCAGAGTCGTGGATACTAAATTGGCATTAGCAGAAATGGTAAATGCCTTTTACGATCATCCAACCGAGAAAATAAATGTGGTGGGGATTACGGGCACCAATGGCAAGACCTCCATTACTCAGATGCTCAATAATCTCTATACGTCTTTTGGACAGAAAAATGCGGTTTTCGGCACAATCGCCAACTTCATCGGCGATGAGAAAATACCAACGGTTAACACGACGCCTGATGCACTTGAATTGGCTCGCCTTATGAACAGAGCCTCTGAAGTGGCATGTGACAATTGTTTCATGGAAGTGAGCTCACATGCGCTCAAAATGGGCAGAGTCCATGGGATGCATTTTAACTATGCGGTTTTTACAAATTTAACAGAAGATCATCTTGATTTTCACCCTGATTTTGAAGATTATTTCATGGCGAAGCTTCAGCTCTTCAAAATGGCTTTAAAAGGGTGTGTAATCAATAATGATAACGTCTATGGACGTCGTATATTAAAAGAAGTGAGTTTGGATAAAAGATGCTTGTCTTATGGCTTAACAAAGGCATCTGAACTTTGGGCAAACCATATTGAGTACCATCAGTGGGGAAGCACTTTTAATCTGAATTGGGGCGAACAGCATATTCCAGTCCGGTTAAATATTCCGGGTAAGATTTATGTTTATAATGTAATGGCTTGTGTGGGTGTCATGATTCTTCAAGGGTTTAAAATGGATGCAATTGGTGCATTTGTTTCAGAAATTGAACCTGTAAGGGGCAGACTTGAGAGCGTATCCAATGATCACTCTAGAACCATTCTGCTGGACTATGCCCATACGCCAGATGCACTTGAAAATGTCTTACATGCCATTCGAGAATTTTCTCGCGGAAAGATTATTACTGTTTTTGGATGTGGCGGCGATCGCGATCGAAAAAAGCGTCCTATGATGGGCGCAATTGCACAAAAATTATCAGATCTTGTCATTTTGACAAGTGATAATCCGCGAACTGAGGCACCAAATCAGATTATAAAAGATGTCTTAGAAGGCATGACGGTTTCGGATCAATTATATGTGGTAGAAGATCGTCGAGAAGGGATTTATAAAGCGCTGTCACTGGCAAGTGAAAATGATGTGGTCCTCATTGCAGGCAAAGGTCATGAGGATTATCAAATCATCGGGAAAACTAAAATTCATTTTGATGATAAAGAAGTGGTACAAGATTTTTATGATGGAAGGAAATAGTATGTTAACAATTTTTGAGTATAATAGTATGTATTATATTGCATTTTTCATCTGTAGTTTAGCAGCGGCGCTTTTATTAGGTCCAGTGATCATTCCCCAATTAACAAAACTTAAATTTGGGCAAGCGATCAGAGCAGAAGGTCCTAAATCGCATCTTTCCAAAGGGGGGACACCGACCATTGGTGGATTGATTTTTATCACTGCATTTTTAGTGCCCATTTGTTTTTTCTTGATGCAATCTTATGAGGTTATATATGTTTTGACTGGGATGTTCGGTTTTGGCATGATTGGTTTTCTGGATGATTATATAAAGGTTGTTCGCAAGCATAACTTAGGCCTTAGAGCGAAGCAAAAAATAAGCTTGCAACTTTTAATGAGTCTTTTACTGGCAATAATGGCGTTGAAATTTGGGACTGTGATCAACATCCCTGTTTTGGGATATGCACTTGATCTTGGAATCCTTTTTATACCGTTTATGCTGTTCTACTTTATAGCGGTAGACAATGCCGTGAATCTAACGGATGGTCTTGACGGTCTTGCGGCATCTGTGACCACCATTGTGATGTTCTTTTATGCTTATTTTGCATATATTCAAGATATGCCCCAAATGGTAATGCTTGCGCTTGCCATGGCGGGAGCACTTATAGGTTATCTGAAATTCAATTGGCATCCAGCACAGGTTTTTATGGGGGATACAGGATCGCTTGCATTAGGCGGAATTGTTGCGGCTATGGCAGTGGTTTTGAAATTACCGCTTTGGGTGCCCCTTATCGGGCTCATTTATGTAATAGAAGCGTTGTCTGTGGTCATTCAAGTGGGTGTCTATAAAAAGACGAAGAAGCGTGTTTTTAGGATGGCACCAATCCATCATCATTTTGAATTGCTAGGTTATACGGAGAAGAAAATCGTTTTAACATTTTCGCTCATAACTTGTGTCATGGGTGTTTTAGGCGTTTTATTATATTAGATTTTGGAGGAGACTCATATGATTTTTAAAGATCAGCGTGTTTTGGTTATTGGACTTGCTAAATCGGGCATATCGTCTATAAAAGCTTTGAAAGAAGAAGGTGCTTTGGTCACGGTTAATGATGCTAAAACAGAAGTTCAGCTAGAGAGTTTGATATCAGAAATAAAGCCTTATGTCGTAGATTCTATTTTTGGAAGTCATCCAGAGCAAGTGGAAGGGATTGATTTAGTCGTCGTCAGCCCAGGCGTTCCTCTGGACATCCCTTTTATTCAAAAGATCAAGCAGAGTAATCTGCCAATAATAGGTGAAATAGAGCTTGCCTATCAGCTTTGTAAAGGCACTTTCGTAGGCATTACGGGCACAAATGGGAAAACCACCACAACTGCCTTAATAGGTGAGATGTTTAAAAATGCGGGCAGAGATCATTTTGTGGTGGGCAATATCGGGATTCCTGCTGTATCAAGGGCAAAAGAGGCAACTCATAAGACCACAATGGTGACAGAACTCAGCAGTTTTCAGCTAGAATCTATTGTAGATTTTAGAGCGCATATTGCGGTCATTTTAAATGTGACACCAGATCATTTAAACAGACATAAGACCATGGAAAGCTACGTGGATGCAAAGGCTAGAATTTTTGAAAATCAAGATGAAACAGATTATTTGATTTTAAATTACGACAATGAAATCACAAGAGCACTTGGCAAAAACGCTAAAAGTAAAGTCATCTATTTGAGTCAAAAGACGCTTTTAGAGGAAGGCGTTTTTATTGAAGCGGGGCATTTTGTCATCCAATTGGGTTCTGAGCGCATAACGGTTTGTAAGATTGAGGATCTGTTTATCTTAGGTGCACATAATGTGGAGAATGCTTTAGCCAGTATTGCAACAGCACATCTTTCGGGTATTCCAGTGGAGAAGATAAAACAGACACTAATGACTTTTAAAGGTGTAGAGCATAGGCTCGAATATGTTGATACGATTAAGGGCAGAGTTCTTTATAACGATTCTAAAGGGACAAATGTGGACTCTACAGTATGTGCTTTAAAATCAATGAAAACGAAAACGGTATTGATTGCTGGTGGCATGGATAAAGGGAGTACTTACGAATCTTTATTTGAGGCTTTTGAGGGCAAGGTGACTGCGATGGTACTTCTCGGTGAAACTCAACATAAAATCAAAGCAGAAGCTTTTAAAAATCAATTTGAAAACTGTTTTTGTGTCAAAAATATGGAAGAAGCGGTTTCAAAAGCCTATGAACTCTCTGAGTATGGCGATGCGATTTTGCTTTCGCCAGCATGTGCAAGTTGGGATATGTATGAAAACTTTGAAAAACGGGGTGAACATTTCAAAAAATGCGTTCACACCTTGAAGGGTTAATGATGAAGACGCATAGGATTGATTATACGCTTTTAATTGTGACATTACTACTTGCGGCATTTGGTCTGTTGATGGTCTTTAGTTCAAGCTACTACTATGCCATAGAAAAAATGCAAAATAAAACGCATTTTTTCTTGACCGATCTCAAGTGGATCAGTATAGGCGTTGTAGTAATGCTCGTTGCTTCACAAGTGCATTATAGATTTTATAAAAAATTTGCAATTCCAGCTTTGGTCGTCAGTATTGCCTTGTTGATTTATGTGCTCTTATTTGGAACCGTCATTAACAATGCTCAAAGATGGATCGAAATATTGGGTCAGACCTTTATGCCTGCTGAAATTGCTAAGATTGGGCTAATACTCTTCTTTTCGTATAGCTTAGAAAAAAATTATACACGGTTAAATGAATTGCCTGTGCTCGGCGTTTACGTCAGCATAATTGGGGTCAGTGTCTTTTTAATCATGAAACAGCCTAATATGAGTACAGCGGTTATTTTAGCTGGCATTCTCTGCATTATGCTCTTTGTGGCAGGCCTTTACTGGCGTTACACCGTATCTGGGTTAATAATTGGCAGCGCAGTGGCATGGGAGCTTGTTAATTCAGCAACCTACAGATTGAGCAGATGGACTTCGTTCTTGGACCCATTCAATGACCCTTCAGATGATTCGTATCAAGTGGTACAATCGCTCTATGCGCTTGGTACAGGTGGCATTGGTGGTGTGGGACTCGGGATGAGTACTCAAAACAAACTCTATATTCCAGAGCCTCAAAATGACTTTATATTGGCCACTATTGGAGAAGAACTTGGTTTTATGGGGACAGTCTTGCTGCTTGTATTTTTTTTGATATTAATATACCGTTGTGTTAAAATTGCTATGAATGCACCTGATCATTTTTCGTTTTTTATGGCAACGGGTATCACTGCCATGCTGACTTTACAAGTGATTATGAATTATGCAGTTGCAACCTCATCCATGCCGGCTACAGGTATATCGCTTCCTTTTATCAGCTACGGGGGAACAAGTGTGGTCATATTGATGGGTTCGGTGGGGATATTGCTCAATATATCTAAACATTGTATGACTCGTGGTTGACATGCATTCAATAATAAGAGAAGTAAATGGAGAAAATCTATGAAAGTTATGATCACAGGTGGCGGCACTGGAGGCCATATCTATCCAGCGCTATCAATCGCAGAACGGATAAAAAGAGAATACAAAGGTGTTGAAATTTTGTACATGGGCGCTAAGCTTGGGATGGAAAAGGATATTGTGCCCAAAGCAGGGATTGCCTTTAGACAAATCGATGTGGCGCCCCTCAATAAGAAAATTTCGCCAAAGACGATTAAAGCTTTAGGTGTTTTAATAAAAGGGCTTTTTCAAGCCAAAAGGGAAATCAAACGCTTCAAACCTGATCTCATCATCGGAACGGGTGGTTATGTTGCCGGCCCTATAGTGCTGATTGGTGCACTCATGGGCATCCCAACCGTCATTCATGAACAGAATGCATTTCCAGGGATGACCAATAAAATTTTGAGTCGTTTTGTGGATCGTATACTCGTTACTTTTGAAGAGGCAAAATTGCATTTCAAACATAAAGAGAAAGTGGTATTCACAGGCTTGCCTGTGCTTGAAAGCTTTCATACAGTGAGTAGAGATTATGCAAGGCAAAGACTTGGGATTGCAAACGATGAGTTCGTCTTAATGACAGTTGGTGGCAGCAATGGGGCTTTAAAATTAAATCAAGTAATGATGGAAACCTATGCCGCCTTAGTGGATTATCCTAAAATCAAAGTTTTTCATGTGTCTGGCAATCGTTATTTTGAAAGTATAAATGAAAAGATAAAAACGGGCCAATACACCGTGGGTAAGAATTTTAAACTGATCAGCTTTATGAAAGAAATGCCAGTTTACCTCAATGCAGTGGACTTGGTTATTTCGCGAGCGGGAGCTTCTACCATAAATGAGATTATTGCAGCAAAGACGCCAGCAATTGTAATACCGTCTCCGAATGTTGCCAATAACCATCAGTTTTACAATGCAAAAGTAGTAGATCGCAATGGTATGGGCATTATCATCAAAGAAGAGGATTTAAACACAGAACTGATGCAACATATGATATTGGATTTTTATGAGGCGCCCTCCAAACTTGAAATTATGAGAAGCAATTGTGACAAAATCGAGCACATCAAGCCGCTTGACGCGATTGTAAATGAAATTGCATTATTGCTAAAAGAACATGAAATATAAATAAGGGTGTGGAGTGCTTTTGAATGAAGAAAATCAAGTGGATTATACTTTTAGGCATTATTTGTTTTGGAGGATACTATCTCGTTTTTCAAACGGATTTATTAACAGTAAAAGTAATATTGTACAATCAAAGTGAAGAACTTGATATTTATGAGCTTCAGAGGTATTCTGATATTCATTATGGGGATGCTTATTGGAAAGTTAATCTTCAAAAAGCCAGAGAGGGCTTGCTTAAGCATCCTTTTGTCAAAGAGGTCGTGGTCAATCGAAATTTTCCGGATCAGGTTATTTTTAATCTAACCTATAAAACACACTATTTCAATTTAAAATACTCAGACATTGTTTTATCTCTTGATCGAAATTTGGATGTTTTGAAAGTGTTAGAAGATGAAGGAGATGGGTATACAGTCGAAGGCTTTATGTTTAACGGGTTTTCTACTGGTAAAAAAATTGATGTTGGGCAAGAATATGTGCTTGAAAACATTGTAGATCTAATTGAACTCATGAATCAAAGTGCATTTAATTACTATAAAATGATTGAATATGAAGATAATAATATTAAAATAAAAATTGGCAACATAACTGTAAAATTTGGAAATGGTGAAAATATGGAAATGCGATTTAACGCTTTTGCCTCAATTTATCAGGCATTGTTAAAGGATAGCATTACGGATGGTGTGATCGATGTCAGTACTGATGGATTACCCGTCTATAAACCATTTGGAGAGTAGGTAGATAATGAAAACGGACAAAATATGGATTGGGATTGCAAGTATCATTCTAGGCATATTCATAGCCTTTCAGATGAAGTTTATTCAGGGGACATACTTAAATGGATCAACCCCAACTCAGAAAACAACTGAAATTCTCAATGAAATGGCTGCGGTGAAAGCGGAAAAAGAAGCCCTTATCGAAGAAGTTGAAAATTTGGAGAAACAACTTGAAGATATTCAAGGTTCAGCTTCAGAGGAAAGTGCAATTGTAAAAAACCTCACAGATGAACTCAATAAATTCAAGGCATTTTCAGGCAGGACAAAAGTAGCCGGACAGGGTATTTTAGTGACGATTGATAATCCGCCAACTGATGGCAGTTATGGACTTGAACTCAAT
Source organism: Fusibacter sp. 3D3 (assembly GCF_001748365.1). Classification (GTDB taxonomy): domain Bacteria; phylum Bacillota; class Clostridia; order Peptostreptococcales; family Acidaminobacteraceae; genus Fusibacter_A. Next base: position 26,632 of record NZ_BDHH01000015.1, read on the forward strand.
ATAGCCTATGATTACAAATTGATTTTGGAACTCTTGAATGAACTCAATTCAGCAGGTTCTGAGGCAATTGCCATCAATGAACAACGTGTGATCAATAGCACGGAAGTTAGGTTAGCAGGTTCGCAGATGAATGTCAATACGATTCCAGTATCCCCGCCATTTGTCATAAAGGCCATCGGCAATTCTAAAACAATGGATGGGGCTTTGAATCTGCGCTTTGGAATTATTGAGAGCTTAAGGGAAAAAGGTTATTATGTAGAGGTAAAGACAGTTGAAAATATTGAAGTTCCAGCTTTCAATGGCACATTAAAATTTAAGTATGCCAATACGATTAAGTAGAAAGGTGAAACCATGAAATTAACATCACTTCAAAAGACCGTGTTCGCTTTAACGATTTTATTAGGAATCTTATCCGCAATGCAATTTAGAGCTGTGAATTCTGGATATAAATACATGTCGATAAAAGAGATGTATGCCAACAGTATAGAACTGGAAAGCCAAAAGGCAGAGCTTGTTCAACTCAGAGAAAAAGCGAATAGTTTAAAAGTTAAAATTGATGAATTTGATACAGCAAGAACGGATAACCGTATAGATTACGAGAGTGTTTTGCAACTTGAAATTGAAAACACACAAAAAGCGGCGGGCCTTACAACGGTTGAAGGACCAGGTATCGTAATCATCGTCACAGATGGCACAAGAGAACTCTATGAAAATGAAAATCCAAATGTCGTCATTGTTCATGATCTCGATATCAGAGCCATGGTGGATGATTTGAGAAATGCGGGAGCTGAGGCAATTTCAATCAATGGTCAACGCGTTATTTTTAACAAATCAAAAATTCAATGTACTGGACCGACTATTAAGATCAATGATCAAGTGTTTGCAGTGCCTTTTGTGATTAAAGCGATAGGCGATAGAAAATATCTTGAGAGTGCAATCAATGCACCAGGAAGTTACAGCGAGAGTCTCAGAAAATGGGGGGTCTTTGTAGAGGTCAACACATCGATCAATGTGTTGATACCTGCATATGATGGTACTATGGCAAATCAATATGTGATTCAGTAAAGGAAGGTCAAAATGATAATTGCAATTATGGGTATAATTTTAGGGATTTTAATAGGTATTTATATTCCATTTGAGTTTACAACGATTTCTTCACTTTATATTTCTGTCGGTATTTTGGCGGCAATAGATTCGATTCTTGGAGCACTTAGATCTAGTTTTGAAAATAAATTTGATAGTGTCATATTCATTACAGGTTTTATCGTAAACGCATTACTGGCGATTGCCCTTTCATATCTAGGAGACAAGCTAGGTGTTCCAATCTATTACGCGGCCATTTTTGTCTTTGGTACGCGACTTTTTAACAATATGGGTAGCATAAGACGCTATTCAATTGATCGATATAGGGCTAAAAGTAGAGAAAAGCATAAGAAATAAGTCCTATAGCTGTTGGAAATACGAAAAAAATGCGTTTTTTTGAAAAAAAATATTCCCAAAAAACTTAAAAGAGTATATACTATATGTAGTAGACTTATAGGTATTTTAGACAATAGATATTGATAAATGCTTATGGTTTTACAATTTTACATCTGAGTATTAGCATTGTTAAATCATATAGAAATTCGTACGGTTTATTAGATAGAGAAACGAGATGTAAACACCTATAATTATTACTTTGCGGGAAAAGGAGGATTTTCATGTTAGAATTTGATGTTGCTGTTGAAGAATTTGCCCAGCTTAAAGTAATTGGTGTTGGTGGCGGGGGTAATAACGCTGTTAACAGAATGATTAAATCCAATCTTAAAGGCGTTCAGTTTATTGCGATTAATACAGATAAGCAAGCATTATACAGCTCTGCTGCAGAATACAAGTTACAAATAGGCGAAAAATTAACAAGAGGTTTAGGCGCTGGCGCAAATCCAGAAGTGGGTAAAAAAGCTGCTGAAGAAAGCCGAGATGATATTTATCAAGCACTTCAAGGTGCGGATATGGTTTTTATCACAGCGGGTATGGGTGGTGGAACCGGTACAGGTGCAGCACCTATCGTTGCTGAAATCGCTAAAGAAATGGGTATTTTAACGGTTGGCGTTGTGACGAAACCGTTTTCATTTGAAGGTAAAAGAAGAATGAAACATGCTGAAGAGGGCATTGAGGAGTTAAAGCGTAAAGTGGACACACTTATTACGATCCCAAATGATCGTCTTCTTGAAATCGTTGAAAAGAGAACTTCTATTTTAGATGCGTTCACCATTGCAGATGATGTTTTAAGACAAGGGGTTCAAGGTATTTCAAATACAATCACTGAGACCGGACTTATTAATGTTGACTTTGCCGATGTTAAAACGATTATGTTCGAACAAGGTCTTGCACATATGGGTATTGGTTCTTCAAGTGGTGACGATCGGGCGATCGACGCAACGAATCAAGCAATTCACAGCCCATTACTTGAAACTTCAATAAGGGGATCAAAAGGCATATTGCTTAATATTCGTGGTGGCAAATCATTAGGTATGATGGAAATCCAACAAGCGGCTGACCTTGTTTACAGAGAAGCAGATCCAGATGCAAACATCATTATGGGTGCTGTTATTGATGAATCTTTAAAAGACGAAATTACAGTAACTGTAATTGCAACCGGCTTTGAAACAACTAAGGTCGAACCCAAAGTTGAAGCCAAATCTGTAAAAACAGAACCTGTAAAAGTACAACAAGTTGAAGCTGAAACGAATGAAGACGACACCTTTAATATCCCGACATTTTTAAGGAAAAAAAGATAACCTTGCTTCTCGCAAGGTTTTATTTATATAACCCTTGAGGGCCGTAGGCCCAATTCAGCGGGCGCGCCCGCTGAATGCAATCCAATAGGATTGCGCAAGGGTTACGAAGGCAGCGAAGCGGACTGAGCAAGGGGTTACGAATGCAATCCAATAGGATTGCGCAAGGGTTACGAAGGCAGCGAAGCGGACTGAGCAAGGGGTTACGAAGGTAGCGAAGCGGACTGAGTAAGGAGCCAAAGCTTGGAGATCTGAAAAATTCGGGAGCGGTTACGAAGGCAGCGAAGCGGACTGAGTATACGCTTTGATTAATATCATTAGTCTTCGTCCAGCTTAGAGGCAGGAGTGTTCAACCTGCTCTAAGCGGTTAGACGAGGACGGGTCAGGCGAAACAAAGTTTCGAAGGACAATGATTAATATTTTTTTAGATCGGGTAATACAAAAATAAATGGTGAGGTGGAATGTATGAAATGTCCTTATTGTAGCAGTCTTGAATCTAAAGTCATCGACTCTAGACCAACGGATGATGGTCATGTAATCAGACGAAGAAGAGAATGCATCAACTGTAAACAAAGATTCACCACTTACGAAAAAATTGAAGAAATCCCAATTATCATTGTCAAAAAAGATGGTAATAGAGAGTCTTATAATAGAATGAAAGTGTTGAATGGCATCATAAGAGCTTGTGAAAAGCGTCCTGTTTCTATGGAACAGATGGAGCATATGATTGATCAAATTGAAACGAGATTACACAGTTCAATGGAAAAAGAAATTGAGTCTGAGTGGATTGGCGAACTTGTCATGTCAGGTCTTAAAGACCTTGATGAAGTGGCCTATGTGAGATTTGCTTCAGTTTACAGACAATTTAAAGATATCAATACATTTGTAACAGAACTCACTAAATTATTGAACGAAAAGACGAATGGATAAATCATTAGTCTTCGTCCAGCTTAGAGGCAGGAGTGTTCAACCTGCTCTAAGCGGTTAGACGAGGACGGGTCAGGTGAAACAAAGTTTCGACGGACAATGATGATTCACAAATAGTTTGCAAAAGCTCTAATTCACGATTCGCTTTTAGGCAAATCGTGGGATAGGGCTTTTATTTTATAAATGAGACTTTTTATATTTTAAGCCATTTCAGGTTGACAGAAGAATGTTTTTTCTATATAGTTGTATGCACAAACAAGTGAAGGTGGTTATTTTGAATAAAACATGTCAATCAAACACACATAATTGCAAATTGGAGAGTTGTTTATTTTTTTCATCTACCAAGTTGGCAAGGACATTCAAAAAGATAGCAGATGAATCTTTTGTTAAAACGGGCCTATCACCAAGCCATGCATTTCTTCTAAATCTTGTTAACCAGAACGGTGAAATTCACCAAAAAGAACTTGGAGAATTGTTGCATTTGACGCCTTCAACGATTACGCGTTTCGTTGAGAAATTGGAGAGAAAGCATCTTATAAGTCGAAAATCTGAAGGTAAGCATGTTTTAATCTTTAAGACTGAAAAAGGCGAAAGTTTACAAGCTGAAATCGTCAAGTCTTGGGATAATTTGCACAGCGCATACAAAGATATTTTGACAGAACAAGAAACGGAACAATTCATTGTAATCGCTAATAAATTGCTTTCAAAATTAGGTGATGCGGGAGAAGATTTTTAGTGAAAAAACAGATAATTTTTATAGAAAAATAGTCTGAACAGAAAAAGTGAAACACAAAGAGATAATTCAAGGAGGCGTACTATGAATGAAACAATTAGAACCATACAAGATCACAGATCTATCAGAAACTTCTTAGATAAACAAATTGACGAAGCGACACTCAATGAAATTTTAAAAGCGGCTCAGGCGATGCCAAATTCAATTAATGGACAACAATCTTCAGTTATTGTGGTACAAGATAAAGCCAAAAAAGCTAAGATTGCAGAGCTTGCTGGTGGTCAAACCTGGGTGGATGATGCCCCTGTATTAATGGTATTCGTAACAGATTTTTATAAGACGCATCTAGGGGCTCAGAAAAATAATCTGGAACAAGTGATTCATGAAAGTGTTGAAGGCACTTTGGTTGGCGCTGTTGATGTGGGATTGAACATGGGGGCAGCTATTATTGCAGCAGAGTCACTTGGCCTTGGCATTGTACCCATTGGCGGGATTCGTAGAGATCCTGCATTGATGATCGAATTACTTGAGCTACCAGAGTATACTTTCCCTGTGGCGGCGCTTGCAGTGGGTTATCCAAAAGACCGCTCACACAAAAAACCAAGAATGCCCTTTGAAACTTTTAAATTTGACGAAAAATATAAAGTAGAAGGCTTAAAAGAAGCCATTGATCTCTATGATGAACAAATGAGACCTTATTTAAAGGCAATTGGACGTGAACAAGAGGTCAATTGGAGTGTAACGACATCTAATATTTATAAAAGTGTCTATTTTCCAAAGGTTCAACCAGTCCTTAAAAAACAAGGCTTTAAGAATGATAAATGATAAGCTTTGAATGGTTGACAAATCCAACCCAATACCTGTAATCAAAAAAAGTTTATGATCGACATTGTATTCCTAAAACAATGTTGGCTGTAAACTTTTTTATTTGGATGCGTATGGATCTATGATATGATTATGGAGGTAAATAGACTCAAAAGGAGTGTGTGCTGAAATTTGCAGCAGCATATAATGAAAAAATGATTAGATTTAAACAATTAAAAGGATACCCTTTAAGTTTAGGCATAACAGATAGAACTGGTGGTGTCAGTCAAGGGGTCTATGGGGGTATGAATACGAATTTTTATAATGAAACACAATTTGAGACCGCTTGTAAAGATGTTAAAATTGCCATAGAGGATCTGGGACTAACAGGTAAAATCATCATTGCCACAAGGCAAACACATTCCAACCATATTCTGAAAATAGATGAAAATACAGATTTTGAATCACTTGAGCAAATTGAAGTTAAAGGAACCGCTTTATCTGAATATAAACTTTATTCTAGCCCTGATACAGATGCACTCATGACTCAACGCAAAGATGTGATACTGATGACGTTTTATGCAGATTGTGTGCCTCTTTATATCTATGATCCTATAAATGAGGCAATAGCCATCATTCATAGTGGATGGCGTGGAACTTCTAACAAGATTGCTGACGATGTTATAAAAGAGATGAAGTACCATTATCAGAGTGAAGCCAAGAATTTTTTAGCAGGTATCGGTCAGTCTGCGGGTAAATGTTGCTATGAGGTAGATGAACCTGTAAAAATACTTTTTAAAGCATATTTTTCAGAACGTGAAATGATGCACTTCTTTGAATCAAAGGGAAGTGGTAAGTATTTTATCGATTTGAAAAAGGCTAATGAACTCATATTCTTAGAAAATGGGCTTCAAAGTGATCGAATCGAAATAAATCCAGCCTGCACGATCTGCGAGAGCGATTTGTACCACTCTCACAGAAAAGCGAACGGTGGCAAACGAGGGTCGATGAGTCAACTGTGTCAACTCATAAAATAAAGCATTGCGAAAGTTTCATTTGCACTTTGAGTGGTTTTATATTACAATATTAGATTGTATGGTAGAAGATTGTGTTATGATGGGAAGGCCTATATGAATAAGATAAAAAAAATACTTCCAGGTTCAATTGCTGAAGAGATGGAAATAGAATCGGGAGATATTTTACTGAGCATTAACAATAAAAAAGTGGTTGATATCATAGATTTGATGTATCTCACAAACGATGAGTTTATCGTAGTTGAGATTCAAAAAAAAGAGGGTGAGATTTGGGAACTTGAAATTGATAAGGAATTTGATGAAGTCTTAGGCATTGAATTTGAAAATCCAATTATTGATGATGCAACGCGTTGTTCTAATAATTGTGTTTTCTGTTTTATTGATCAATTGCCCCCCAATATGAGATCAACTCTATATTTTAAAGATGATGACTCGAGATTGTCTTTTTTACAAGGGAATTTCGTGACGCTAACGAACTTAAATGAAGACAAATTTAAACGCATTATTGAATATAGAATTAGTCCTATCAATGTTTCTGTGCATACGACAAATCCAGAACTCAGGGTAAAAATGTTGGGCAATAGATTTGCAGGCAATATCATGGAACGCCTTGAAAAATTAACATCCAATGGGATTGTGGTCAATGCCCAAATCGTTTTGTGTCCAGGTTACAATGATGGCGATGAACTCAGTCGTACACTTGGCGAGCTCATAACATTAGGTGGAAATCTACAGAGTGTAGCTATTGTGCCCATTGGACTCACAAAACACAGAAAAGGTTTAATCGAAATGCAAGGGTTTGATGATGTGACATCAAAGCAAGTCATCGATATTGTGCATCCCTTTCAGGAGATTGCGCTTAAAAAGATTGGAACGCGTTTCGCTTTTCTTGCGGATGAATTCTATTTGCTTTCGGGTGTACCGTTTCCGCCTTATGAAGCTTATGAAGCTTTTATACAACATGAAGATGGTGTGGGCATGATTCGTAAGTTAGATCATGAAGTGCGTGCCGTTTTGGCATCAAATCGTTATAACATGGGGATTTCTAGACGCGTCTTAATCCTTACAGGCGTTGCTGCATATCCCTGTTTAGTAAGTTTAGCAGAGTCTGTAATGGCAGTGTTTCCAAAAGTTAAGATAGATGTTGTGAAGATTGAGAATGCATTTTTTGGAGAGCGTATAACTGTGGCGGGACTCGTCACAGGTACAGATATAAAGAAACAAGTTTTAAGCGCAGAGCATTGTGATGCCATTTTATTACCAGTCTCTATGTTTAGAGCAGAAGAAGATGTGATGTTAGATGATTGTTCCATCACAGACCTTGAAACACATTATCATAAACCTGTTGTCAAAGTCGGTGAACTGGGAATCGATTTCGTTGAAAGCATATTGTATGGAGGTAAGTAAAATGAGTAGAAAACCAATTGTTGCGGTAGTAGGCCGCCCAAATGTGGGGAAGTCCACGTTTTTTAATAGAATTGCAGGGAAGAGAATTTCCATTGTAGAAGATACACCAGGCGTTACACGGGACCGTGTATATGCTGAGTGTGAATGGTTAAGATATAACTTTACACTTATTGATACTGGTGGGATTGAACCCTCATCTACAGATGTAATTTTATCTCAAATGAGAGATCAAGCACAGATCGCAATCGATACAGCAGATGTTATCATTTATTTATGTGATGGCAAGTTTTCCTATACAAGTGCTGATGAGGAAATTGCTCAGATGCTCAGAGTTTCAAAGAAGCCTGTTGTCTTGGTGCTCAATAAAATTGATGTCTTTAATAAACCAAATCATTTTTATGATTACTATAATTTAGGGCTCGGCGAGCCCCTCATGATTTCTTCTGTAAATGCAATGGGCCTTGGTGATTTGCTAGATGAAGTGGTCAAATTGTTTCCTGAGGATACGCTTCTTGAAGAGGAAGAAGATGCCATCAAAATTTGTTTTATTGGGAAGCCCAATGTAGGCAAATCTTCAATGGTCAATAAAATCATCGGTGAAAATAGAGTTATTGTATCTGAGATCGCAGGTACGACGCGTGATGCGATCGATACACCGTTCACTTACAATGATCAAAAGTATGTCTTGATTGATACTGCAGGCATCAGACGTAAATCTAAAGTCAATGAATCTATTGAGAAATACAGTGTGTTAAGAGCGCTTGCCGCGATAGAACGTTCAGATGTGTGTTTTATCATGATCGATGCTCAAGAAGGGGTTACAGATCAAGATAAAAAGGTTGCCGGCTATGCACATGAAGCGGGTAAAGGTATCGTAATCGTTGTGAACAAGTGGGATTTGCTCGAAAAAGACAATCACACGTTCAATGAATTTAAGATGCGCGTGAGAGAAGAACTTGCTTATATGATGTATGCACCGGTCATGTTTGTTTCAGCACTTACAGGTCAACGTGTTACACAACTTTTAGAACAAGCCGTTTATGTGGTTAATAATAATGCGCTCAGAATTTCTACAGGTGTTCTCAATGATATTCTCAATGAAGCGATGGCGTTAAATCAACCGCCCTCTGACAAGGGAAAAAGACTTAAAATTTACTATGCAACACAAGGCGGCGTCAAACCGCCAACATTTGTGCTCTTCGTCAACGATAAAGAATTGGCACATTTCTCTTATATTCGCTATATTGAAAATCAAATTAGAAAGAACTTCAATTATGAAGGAACGCCGATTGTGTTCAAAGTTAAGCAAAGAGGCGAATAGTTGTAATTATAGAGCTGATCTCCCCATTATCATATTTACCCTTAGGTATAAAGTATGGTATTCTGTGAGATCAGCTTTTTTGTGATGTTCAGATCAAAATTGGGTATATAACCCTTGGGGAGATGTCCTCCACTTTAAGAAGTGGGGGACATATTCCTAATTCAGTGGGAGTCTAAACGCCCACTGAATGCAATCCGATAGGGATTGCAAAGGGGTTACGAAGGTAGCGAAGCGGACTGAGTATACGCTTTGATGCAATAAAGCAGTATTAGGGAGGCGATTTTATGTTGCGATTTAATGACCTAACTGAGCGATTGAGAATAGAAATTGGTGATGATAGTGAGCTATATGGCGATGACGATGATTACAGTGAAGAAAGTGAAGAAGAGGATCGCGATTGGTGGGATCATCCTTTAAGCGAATACGAAGATGATGAAGCGTACGATGATGAATATGATGAAGATGAAGATGATGAAGATGAAGAAAATGAGGACGAGGATGATTAAGGCATTGAGGATTCAGAAAAAGACACACTAACAAATAATGAAAATATTAACGCAATATTCTGAAATATCATGACATGATTCTAAAAATAATGTTAAAATATAAACAAACAATAATGTTATTTAAGATGGGATGTGTCATTATGAATCTATTAATTTGTGAACAGTGTGGAAAACCAATTACAAACAGATCAGAATTAACGGTCTCAAAAAAACATCATTTATCGCTTCCAAAAGCTTATCATCATGAGTGCTATGTCGAGCAGATGGAAGATATCAAAGCCTATTATACACAAGTAGAACCTATAAATAGCGTATTGTACAGTTTGAGAATACTCATGCTCACTGCTGTCTATTTGTTCTTATTTTCTATCAGAATTCGAACCATAATGTATTATCTTTTTTTGGGAATTTCAGGATCGCTACTCGGTGTTGAGTGGTTTTCTAGAATTTATAGTATGATTATGTATGAGCGTCAGTTTTACACAAAAAAACAAATGAGAATTTAATTTTTAAGAGGTGAAGGCATGAATTTAAGATTCGCAAGACATGCAAAAGAATTGGAACCTTTAATGCATTTCTATTGTGATTTACTTGGATTAAAAGTGATTTCAGAGTTTAAAGACCACAATGATTACACCGGTATTATTGTAGGCTGCAATCAATGCAATTGGGAAATGGAATTTACAAAATCAAGTGAGTTGCCAAAACATGTAGTAGATGAAGATGATTTGATCATTCTCAAATATGAGGATGAAATAAAGTATAATTCAACACTTGAGAGACTCACTAAAGAAAAATATTTGGAGTTTGCACCCAAAAATCCATTTTGGGAAGAACGTGGAAAGCTTTTTAGAGATCCAGAGGGATATGGTGTCGTCATACTATATGATAAAGCTTAGATTAACTTAAGATGGAGCTATTATGAGAGCTTTGGTAGTGGTTGATATGCAATGGGGGATATTTAATAAATCTGTAAAGGTATATGAAAGCGAAAGACTGATAAAGCATATTAATCAACTTATTGATCATTTTCATGAACATAAACAGCCTGTTGTATTTTTACGATTTACAGGTGAATTTTTACTTATGAAAGGTACAAAGGAGTGGGAATTGCTTTCAGAAATGCATTTCGTAGATGGCGATACCTTAATTGATAAGTTTAGAAGTGATGCCTTCAGTGAAATGCAGTTTATAGAGACACTTGAAACCTTAAAGGTAGATCATATCTATGTGACAGGCGTTATTTCTCATGGGTGTGTGCAATCAACCGTTTATGGTGCACTTAGCGCAAATATGCCAGTTACCTTGATTAGCGACGCTCATAGCAATTTTTCCAAAGACCCTAGCTTTGTCATTGAGTCTGTGAATTATAGAGTTTACAATGAACAGGTGGAATTGCTGAGCACTTCGGACGTCCTTTTAACCTAAAAAGTATAACCTTTGAGGAGATGTCCCCCACTTTGAGAAGTGAAGGTTCATATTCCTATTTCAGTGGGAGTTTGGATTCCCACTGAATGCAATCCGAATGGATTGCGCAAGGGTTGCGAAGATAGCGAAGCGAACTGAGTAAAGGCTTGGATGAATTCATACGGAATTGACTTAATTTAACACTTATCTGGTGTAGATAGAGGTCAATTCTATTTTTTTTGTCAGACCCGTTTTCGCTTAACCGTAAAGGACAGACAAAACATTTCGGCTCCTTGTTGGCAGAAACTAATGATTTATAGCAGTTTATGAATGGTTTGTTTTGTGCTATAATGGAAGTCGTATGAAGTGTTTAAAATGGAGGCGTAATTTGAAAATAGCAATTGTTGCAGCTGGGAGCTGGGGAACAGCATTATCCCTTGTTTTGAACGAAAATGGTCATGAAGTTTGTGTTTGGGCACGGCATCAGAGTCAAATAGATATCATCAATCAAACGGGTATGAACGAAAAATACCTTAAAAATATAAAAATACCCAAATCGATACAGTTTACTTCGGATATAAAAACTGCGGTTGAGGGGGCAGAAATTATTTTGTTTTCAGTGCCCTCGCAGCAATATCAAAAAACACTTGAAATATTTATCGAGGGCGGTTTTATCCGTAAAGAAGTCATGCTGATTAATGTTTCAAAAGGCATTGATATGAATACGCTTGAAACCATATCTCAGATCACACAGAGACTGTTGCCAGAGCAGACATTTGTCACTTTATCTGGGCCTTCACATGCTGAAGAAGTTTCACAAAAATTGCCGACTGCACTTGTATCCGCTTCAAGCTCTAGAAAGGCTGCTGAAAGGGTTCAAGATCTCTTTTCAAATGATTATATCAGAGTCTATACCAATCCAGATGTAGTCGGTGTTGAAATCAGTGGTGCTCTTAAAAACATCATTGCACTTGGTGCTGGAATCAGCGATGGTCTTGGATATGGGGATAATGCAAAAGCAGCATTGATCACTAGGGGCATAAATGAAATTGCCTATTTAGGGACCGCAATGGGTGCCACAATGGAAACCTTTAGAGGTCTTGCGGGTGTTGGGGATCTGATTGTCACTTGTACAAGTATGCATAGTCGTAATCGAAGATGTGGTATTTTAATGGGTAAGGGATACTCTTTTGAGGCAGCGGTAGAGGAAATTGGTATGGTAGTTGAAGGCGCATACACTGTAAAATCAGCATATGATCTCATGATTAAGTTTGATCTAGAGATGCCAATTACCACAGAGTTGTATAAAGTCCTCTATGAAGGTAAGGATGCTAGAGTTGCAGTTAATAGTTTGATGTCTAGACAAAAGAAACATGAAATTGATGAATACGCTAAGGGATTTGATCATTGGGAATGATCCTTTTAAAGGTGGATGGGTAGATGGCAAAAAAAAAATCAGCTCGAAAAAAAAGACCTCATTATGGCAGGATCATCGTCAGTTTAGCCTTGATTGGTGTGATTATATTCTTTTTAGCAAAGCTGGGTTTAGACCTCTTTTATAAGGAGCAAAATTCATACTTGGTGCCATATGGCGATTTGGACCTCAAAGATCAATACCAAGCGATTGTTTTTCGGAATGAAATGGTGGTGAAAACGAACACATCAGGCGATATTAGTTTTTTAGCGGAAGAGGAGAGAATCGTCGCTAAAGGAGAGCCCGTTGTAGAACTGTATAACAATGGAAATGTGACAAATGCGTCCAAACCTAATGTTGAAAGTGGAGATACCCCACAAGCCACCCAAAGTAATTTAGAATACAATTATAATGTTTTGGAATTTGATATTATGAATTTAAAAGACCAAATTATTTTTAACATAAAGAATCAGACCTATCAAGAAATCCCTGCGCTTAAGAGAGATTTGCTTTTAAAGCTTGAAATGCGGGAAAAACTTGAGGGCGAGAATAAGTTTTTAGCCAACAGGACCACCAGTTATACTCAAAAAACAGTGGGTACAGGCACTCTAAAAGAGGGTCAATCTTTAGTTGTAACAGCACCAGCAAGTGGCATGTTGACTTACCAACTAGATGGATATGAGGACGTATTTACTATTGATAACATTTACAATATCAATTATGATGAAATAGACACACTTAATATTGCATCCAAACGCGTTTCTAGTGACCATGTGAACTCAGGTGACCCTGTCTTTAAAATTGTCGATCATGCCACGGGTTACTTAGTGGTTTTAATCGATAAAGAAGAAGTTGAAACTTACAAAAATGTCTCTAAAGTAAAAGTTAAAATTAATACAGAAGAGATAGAAGGTCAAGTTTATGATGTTTTTGTCAGTACGGACAATGCCATTGCAGTCATAAGGGTTTCTGAAGCCTTTGATCAATATTTTGATCAAAGGGTTGTAGGCTGTGAAATTACAAGACAAAATTATCAAGGTTTGAAATTACACACGGACTCACTTTTATCATACAATAATCAAAACGGTGTCTATGTAGTAGAAATGGATCGCACCTTACGATTTGTACCTGTAAAAGTAATCGGATATGATGAGGATTATGCGGTCGTTTACAATGAACAGTTTTATGATGCTACTTTAGGTCTAGTGAGAAGTATCAAGGCAAATCAAGAGGTTGTCAGAGAAGGTGCAAAATATAAAGAAGGCGATCGAATTAATTAGATTTGAGGTGTTGAATGTATTCTTATTTAAATGAAAATATAAAAAGCGTTCAGGAAAAGATCAAATCGGTGTGCGCAAAGACGGGCAGATCTATTGATACGGTTACTATACTCGGTGTCACGAAGACTTACGAAACTGATGTGATGAATGCGGCAATAGAATATGGCATTACGGATATTGCTGAGAACAAAGTCCAAGAAATTTTAAGAAAGTATGAGGATGTCAATCGAGGCGTAAACTGGCATTTGATTGGACATTTGCAATCTAATAAGGTAAAATATATCATTGATAAAGTTGAGTTAATTCATTCTGTAGACAGTTTAAAACTCGCAGTTGAAATTGATAAAAGAGCTGGACAGATTCATAAAATTCAGGACGTTTTAATCCAGATTAATATTCAAGATGAGGCCAGTAAATTTGGAATTCAGCCTTCTGAACTTGAAGTGTTGCTTAAAGCAATGGCTCCATTGACCCATATAAGAATATGTGGCTTGATGTATATTGCACCTATTGTAGAAAAACCAGAACTATTGAGAGATGACTTTAAATTCATGAAAAAAATGTTTGATGATTTAAATAATGCGCCCTACCCTAATGTAAGACCATTACACCTTTCTATGGGCATGTCAAGTGATTATGAAATAGCGATTGAAGAAGGTGCAACGATGATTCGGGTTGGCACAAAGATTTTTGGAAAGAGAACGTATCCAGCAAAATAATATTCATTTTGGAGGAACCTATGGGTGATAAATTTATTGATAAGATCAAATTCTTTTGGGGTGTTGACTCCCAAGAGGAAGAAGATTATGCAGCAGAGGATTTTTACAGTGAGATGAAGCGGGATGATCTTGATGGCGAAGAGCCCGTTAATGCCATCTCAGAAAACACTCAAAAATCCATGAACACCATAAAAACAAGTAACAAAATTCTCAATATTCATTCGAATGCACAGATGAATGTGGTCCTTTTCCATCCTAAGAGTTTTGAAGAATCTACGGGAATCGTAGATACTTTAAAAAGCAGACGTCCTGTGGTCATGAATATTTCAGAACTCGATAAAGATTTGGCTAGAAAAATCTTTGACTTTTGTTCAGGTGCGCTTTATGCACTTGATGGACACATCCAACAGGTTTCTAAGGGGATATTTGTTTTAGCGCCTCAAAATGTTGACATCACTGGCGATACAACTGTTAACAAGACAGAGAGTACGATTAGCTCATGGCTTAAAGAATAGGAGAATAAGACTATGATACAATTACGCGTCACTATTTTTTACTTTTTACAAGTGATCATGTATATGATCTTTGCAAGAGCAATGCTCTCTTGGTTTATACGGGATGCCAATAATCCTTTTATGAAAGTTTTGATTAATTTGACTGAACCTATATTGAGTCCTGTTAGGAAATTGCTTTTTAGACTAAATATAGGTGGAAATATGATTGATTTCAGTCCATTGGTAGCATTGTTGTTAATCCAATTTCTTTCATACCTGGTTGTAGGCTTAAAATAATGAACAAAGAAAATGGGTTAAAACACTTTGGACACCTCCTTGATAAGGATGGTGTCTTTTTAAAAGGACTTGAGAAAATAGAAGCGGCAGAAAAGTATTATGAAGCACAAGAAACCCTATTTTGTTCACCAGACATTGCCTTTGGACTGGAAACGATTTTAAAGGCGAGTTCAGAACTTCGCTTTATCAAGTGGGGTGGCTTTGAAGGTGCTGAAAGAGTAAAATTTTTAATAACGCCTGATTATTTAGAGCCTTCTAAAGCGCAGTTGAGTTTCCTAGCTTTAGAGTTTACATTTGCCTCAAAATATTATACGGTTGAACATAAAGATGTTCTAGGGGCGCTTATGGGACTTGGGATCAATAGAGATCGTACAGGAGATATCTTGATTTTTGAATCTTATTTTATCATTTTCTTAGAACGTGATTTATGTGATTATGTGCTCATGAGTTTAGAAAAAGTGGGCAGAGCTTCGGTTAGAGGACGCATTAAAGAAAATGCAGAGATTCAGGAGATCGAAAGACCTGTTCATATCAAACAGGATACGGTAAAATCTTTAAGGCTCGATGCTGTCATTGCTGCCTTTTATAATTTTTCTAGAAGTGAAGCTCAAAAATGGATTCAGTCTGAGAAAGTAAAAGTGAATTATAGACCTATTACTTCTACTTCATATGAGATTTCTGAAGGTGATTTGATATCTGTTCGAGGGTTTGGTAGATTTACAGTCAGTGCTGTTGAGGGCATTACAAAAAAGGATCGAATTCGCATTATGTTTACGAGCCCCTCATAAAAATTGTTATGAAAATGACATATTGAAGTCATCATAAAGACGTATGATTGCGTTATAATACTACTAGAGAGTAGAGCGTCTCAAATAAGGGGGATGAATTTATGTTAACACCACTTGATATACAAAATAAGCACTTTTCTAAAGGCCTTAGAGGTTATAATGAAACTGAAGTTGAGGAATACATGGCGCAGATCGTCAAGAGTATGGAAGCGCTTATACATGTTAACATAGAAACCACAGCAAGGATCAATGAGCTTGAAAAAGAACTCAAGCATTTTAAAACGATGGAAAAAACCATTACAGATGCCATGGTTTTGGCGCAAAAGACTTCTGAGGATATCATAAGGACGGCTGAGAGCAAAGCGCAATATAGGATTGAAAAAGCGGATGATCAGGCAAAGAAGGTGATTACAGATGCCAATACCGAAGTGATCAACATCATTAAGCGGCAAGAACATGCCAAACAAGAATTTATGAGTTTTAACACGAGGTTTAAAGTGCTCCTCGAAAGTCAACTTCAGCTTATGGAATCTCAGGTGAAAGAGATCTAGTGTGATAAAAAAACAATAGGCATGGTGTGATAAAAGATAAAATAGGCATGGTGTGATAAAAGATAAAATTGTTGACTGAAATTTCAACTTCGTTTATAATTAAGGTCAAATGTTTCATAAACAAAGCAAAGATTGGAAAGAGTAAATAACATTAAACTTTAAGAGAGTCAGTGGATGGTGTGAACTGATAGAGCGTGTTATTGAAAATCGGCCATAGCTATTTATGCGAAAGCTCTAGTGAGTAGTTTAAATCGGTATAATACCGTTATCATTATTGAGTGACATGATCTCATTGTTTTTGTGATCTGTAATTTGGGTGGTACCACGGCTTAGTCGTCCCATAGTTTTTATGAACTATGGGATTTTTTATGTAAATTAATGGATCAAGTTAAGATAAGGAAGGATGATGGATATGTGTTATAAAGAGCTCGACAAAAAAGTAGTCGCTGAGGCAGAAGGTAGCGTCAGAAGTTACTGGGAAGAAATTGATCTGCTGAAATTAAGTGTGGAAAGCCGAGAAGGCGAAAAACCGTTTATTTTCTTTGAAGGTCCACCAACAGCTAACGGTAAACCAGGGATTCATCATGTGCTTGCACGTGCCCTTAAAGATGCTGTATGTCGGTATAAAACCATGCAAGGCTATCAGGTAAAACGTAAGGCTGGATGGGATACTCATGGTTTACCTGTTGAAATTGAAGTTGAAAAGAGATTAAATCTCAATGATAAAACCGCTATTGAAGCGTATGGCATTGAGAATTTTAATCATCAATGTCGTGCATCTGTATTTGAGTACGAAGATGCGTGGCGTGAGATGACGAAGAAGATGGCCTATTTAATCGATCTAGACAACCCTTATATCACACTTGAAAACAACTACATTGAAACAGAGTGGTGGATTTTAGATAAGTTCTTCAAGGAAGATTTTATTTATGAGGGCCATAAGATATTACCTTATTGTCCTAGATGTGGTACAGGGTTAGCTTCACATGAAGTTGCACAGGGCTATCAAGAAATTAAAACAGTAACGGTTTATGTGAAATTTAAGGTCAAAGATAAAGATGAGTATTTCCTCGTTTGGACGACAACACCTTGGACGCTTGCTTCTAACGTCGCGCTGACCGTAAATGCAAATGAGACTTACGTAAAAGTTAAAAGCAACGGGGAAATATACTATGTAGAAAAAAATCTTGCACCAAGTGTTCTTGAAGGTGAATATGAAGTCCTTGAAGAAATGAAGGGGAAGGCTTTAGAGTATATGGAATATGAACAACTCATGCCATTTGTTCCCGTTGATAAAAAAGCATTTTTTGTAACGTGTGCCGATTATGTGACGGTGGATGATGGTACGGGTATCGTTCATACAGCGCCTGCCTTTGGTGAAGATGACTACAACACAGGTGTTCGCTATGATTTACCCGTTTTACAGCCAGTAGATGAAGAGGGGAAATATACTTTAACCCCTTGGAAGGGTCAATTTGTAATGGATGCAGATCCAGAAATCGTCAATTGGCTTGCTGAGCAACACATTCTCTATAGAAAGCAAAAAATGGAACATAATTATCCGCATTGCTGGAGATGTAAGACGCCACTGCTCTATTATGCAAAACCGAGCTGGTACATCGAGATGACTAAACTCAAAGACCAGTTGATTGCAAATAATAATTCCGTTAACTGGTATCCAGATTATGTGGGTGAAAAGCGATTCGGGAACTGGCTTGAGAACCTCAATGACTGGGCAATTTCTAGAAGCAGATACTGGGGCACACCACTGAATATTTGGAAGTGTGACTGTGGTCATTTGACAAGTGTGGGTTCTCGAAAAGAACTTGCAGAGCGTGCAATAGAAGCTATTGATGAGTCCATTGAACTTCACAGACCTTATGTAGATGATGTTCATTTAACATGTGAAAAGTGTAATGGTGTGATGAACAGAGTGCCTGATGTCATTGACTGTTGGTTTGACAGTGGTGCAATGCCGTTTGCGCAACATCACTATCCATTTGAGAACAAAGAAAACTTTGAATCCCTTTATCCAGCAGATTTTATCTGTGAGGGGATTGACCAAACTAGAGGATGGTTCTATTCATTAATTGCCATCAGCACTTTTGTTATGGGTGTTTCTCCTTATAAAAATGTATTGGTTAATGATTTGATTTTGGATAAGCACGGCAAAAAGATGTCTAAGTCAAAAGGGAATACAGTAGATGCGTTTAACTTACTAGAGCAATACGGCGCTGATGTTGTGAGATGGTATCTTTTATATGTTTCACCAGCTTGGGTACCGACAAAATTTGACGAGGATGGTCTTACAGAGGTCAACTCAAAATTCTTTGGAACCTTAAAAAATGTTTATAACTTCTTTACCTTATATGCCAATACAGATGGGATTGACGTCAGTACTTTTAATGTGGCACCTAAAGACAGACCTGAGCTCGATCAATGGATCTTGTCAAAGTTAAATACCTTGATAAAAGAAGTCAACAACGATTTAAGTGTGTTTGATTTAACGAAAGCGGTTAGAAGAATTCAGGAGTTCGTCAGTGAAGATTTATCGAACTGGTATATCAGACGTTCGAGAAGACGCTTCTGGGATTCAGAGTTATCGATAGACAAGCAATCTGTGTACAATACCACTTATGAAGTGCTTGTGGCGGTTTGTCAGCTTGCGGCACCTTTTGCACCGTTTTTAACGGAAGAAATCTATAGAAACTTGACCGGTGAAGTCTCTATTCATGTGAGCCACTATCCAGAAGCAGATGAAACGCTTATCAATAAACGTATTGAAGATAGAATGGATCTCGTAAGAGATCTTGTGACACTTGGACGTGCAGCGAGAGAATCCGTTAAAATAAAGGTGCGTCAACCGATTCAAAACGTCGTTGTGGATGGTAAGCACGAAGCTTTAATTGGAGATCTTGTGCCGCTGATCATGGAAGAGCTCAATGTTAAAGAAGTGGTTTTCACGACGGATTTGCCAGAATATATGAATTTCCAACTCAAGCCTAATTTTAAAGTCCTTGGTCCAATCTTGGGGAAGGATATGGGCGCGTTTTCAAAAGTGCTCGCTGGTTTTGATCCTCAAGAATATGCCATGAGACTTGAAGGTGGCGAATCGTTTGAAGTTGAAGTTGCTGGTGTACCTTTTACGCTTTCAAGTGAACATGTTTTAATCAACATCACTGCTAAAGAAGGGTTCACCGTAAAGATGGAAAATAATATTTTTATCATCTTGAACACGAATTTAACGGAAACGCTCATAGGCGAAGGCTATGCCCGAGAGATGATTTCTAGAATTCAACAAATGAGAAAATCAAACGATTATGAGATGATGGATAATATTAAAATCTACTATAAATGTGGTGATGCATTTGAACAAGGCATTCGTACACATAAAGACTATATCATGTCGGAAACATTAGGTGTTGAGATTGTAAAAGATGCTGAAAAGGCATATGAAGCCCATCATTTAAATGGTCATGATGTGGGCTTGTTCTTAGAGAAATTATAGTTGGTTAGAATTTTAAACTGAAAGCGGCTTTTAATGCATTTGAAGAAATGTGTTGAAAGTAGCTTTTGTTTATTTAATTTTGAATTTTTTATCTAGAGGCCGTTTTTTTAAAGAAAAATGTGGGTATTTAATTTTCGTATGAATGCCAAGCGTCGTGTTTTGAGGTAAAAAGTTTAAAAATATTAAATTGTTTTATTGACCAATTTCCAGATTTAAAAGCAAAAAAAGAAAAACGGGCTACTGAAAAGTGGAGGCTGAAATTATACGTGTTTACTTAAGGCCTTGAAAAAACACGCTTGGGTTATTCCGAGAGGCTATTAATATCAAAGGAGGGGTTATGATTCAATTGATAAGAAAGAAAGTAAAACAGATGATTTCAAAGGGGTTACTTTTTTCAATGGTTTTTGGGTTCGTTTTTTATTTTGATGCTGCTATGAAGGTGACTTATGCAGGTTCACCAGGGGCATTTACAGTGGAATCACTAGAGACTTTACCCAGTACCTCATTGGCAGATGTTGTCTACGCAAATGGCATATATATAGCTGTAGGCTCCTCTGGTTCTATAGTAAAGTCTGCAGATGCAGAGTCATGGACATCTGTGAAAAACAAATCGGATAGTAGTAGCTATTCAGGGGTTTCAAATCCAAATTCATTTTCTTTTAATGGAGTAGCATATGGGAATGGATTATTTGTAGTGACTGGATCAGAGGGTGTTATTTTAACTTCACCTGATGGCACAACTTGGACACAGAGAACATCAAGTGTTTCTGATAATATCTATAAGGCAAGTTATTTCACTTTTAATGGTAGCAGTGCGTTTTATGCGGGGACAAAAGGAAAGTTTTTAAAATCAGCTGATGGCATTACTTGGTCACAAGTTACACCAACTGGCCTTGGAGCTACAAATTATGCATATAGAATCACTGTTGGTAACGGTGGAACGCGTTTGGCTGTAGGAGATGAGTCAGGGTATATTTATTCTACAATTGATGGCAGTACATGGAGTAGAGTTCTGCCTACAACAGTTGTAGCGGATGGAACGGCGACATCAAATAGTTCAAATATGTTAACTTGGATGAATGATCGATACTTTATATCCAGTGCGGGATCTTGGATCTGGACTTCTACAGATCTATCCACATTTACGCTTTTAGGAGCACCTTTTAAACAAACGGTTGCTACTAGTGGCATACAGATGTTTAATGGATTTTACGACGGAAGCAAATATTATCTATTTGGTTATAAAGCACCTTATGGTTATGGTGTTGTGTATACCTCTACTGATGCCTCAACTTGGACAATGCAAGATTTTTCTAATAGCCTTGTAGGGCAAAATTCGGTATATACAAATGGCAAGTATTTTAGACTTGGAAATGAAGGCATGCTTACTTCTGCCGATGGATCGAGTTGGACGTCTCCGTGGGGTGGAACTTTTAATGATGTTGTATTTGATGGCACTCAGTATATCGCTGTGGGTTATCATGCTGGTGAAAATAGCGGAATTTGGACTTCACCTGATCTTACTTCATGGGACATACATCCATTAACTCAATATGCAAAAGGTTTAAATGCTGTGGTATATGGGAATGGTAAGTATATTGCTGTAGGTTCAAAAAATGCTACAGAAGCTAATATTATCACATCGAGCGATGGAAACACTTGGGCAAAGAATACAAGTGTTAATGATTCTTCTGATTTGTATGATATTGCATTTGGAAATGGTATTTTTGTGACTGTTGGAGGAGATGGAAGTGCCATAAAACTAAGGACATCTACTGACGGTATAACTTGGAATACACCAACTCTACCGTCTACAAATGCTAATACAATGTCTTCGGTAGGGTATATTAATGGTCAGTTTATTGCAACTGGTTATAATACGGGCGATACAGGTGATCTGGTGTGGATTTCATCTGATGGAATAAATTGGATTGATAAATCAAGTTCTTATCCGGGAACAACTGATGGACTGTTGAATATTGTATATGATGGAAGTCAGTATATTTTATTACTGTTTGATACGTCAACTTATGAGCTCTTCTCAAGGACAAGTTCTGATTTAATAACATGGTCTGATAAAATAAGCATGAATGGGGTCGGTTATTCTGGTGCATCAGTTTCAACTCAGATGAATGTAATTGATGGCATATTATATGTGGTATCGTATGATAACGCTTGGAGTAAAATGATCATTAATTATTCAGATGATGGTGGACAGACGTGGGCAGATACTGGAGAGGATCTGGGGGAAAATTATGTCCAAGCAGCGGTTAACACAAATAACAGTTTATTCGTTATTGGATCACCTATGCTTGTGATGAAAGCACCTTCGACAGATGTTACAGCACCAACTTTATCAAGTATAGGCGAAAGTAATGTCACTAGCACCACTGCAACTATAGGTGCGACATCAAACGAAGCGGGTACACTTTACTATGTGGTTACCACAAGTGCATCGGCACCAACAGCAGTACAAGTTTTAGCAGGACAAGATGAAACGGGTTCAGCAGCTTTAAAAACAGGTAATAGTGCTGTAACAGTGGATGCAGCGAAGTCCTTTGATCTGACGGGATTAACAGCAGGCACAACTTATTACTATTATTTTGCAGCAGAAGATGCTTCAAACAATAAAAGTACCATTAGTGGTGATTCGTTTGCTACGAATTCAGCACTCGCTATCACTTACAATGCCAACGGTTCAACCAGCGGCGCTGTGCCAACAGACGGCACGGTATATAATGAAGGTGATACTGTAACAGTACTGGGAAATTCGGGTTCTCTTGTGAAAATCAATCACACCTTTGCAGGTTGGAATACTGCTTCAGATGGCACGGGTACGGATTATGCACCTGCAGCGACCTTTGCAATGGGTGCAGGGAATGTGACCTTATATGCGAAGTGGACAGAGGATCCAAAGTATACGGTGACATACGATGGCAATGGTAAAACCGGCGGAATTGTACCGATTGATGGTTTAACGTACTACAGCGGTGGCTCGGTAATGGTTCTTAGCAACACGGGTACCCTTGTGAAAATGTACAGTACGTTTGCAGGCTGGAACACCTTAGCGGATGGCACTGGTACGGACTATGCGCCCTCTGCGACGCTCACTATGGGTGCGGGCAATGTAACCTTGTATGCGAAGTGGATAGCGAATCCACTCTATAATGTAACCTATGATGCAAATGGTTCAACGGGTGGAGCAATTCCAACCGATCTTGCTTCATATTATGAAGGAGACCCTGTAAACGTTCTCGGGAATACAGGCACACTTGTAAAGACAAATAACATCTTTGCAGGCTGGAATACTGCTTCAGATGGGACAGGTACGAATTATGCACCTGCAGCAACCTTTGCGATGGGTGCAGGGAATGTGACCTTATATGCGAAGTGGACAGAGGATCCAAAGTATACGGTGACATACGACGATAATGGTAAAACGGGCGGTAATGTGCCGGTGGATGGTTTAACGTACTACAGCGGTGCAACCGTAACAGCCCTTGGGAACACAGGTACACTTGTAAAGACAAATAACACCTTTGCAGGCTGGAATACTGCTTCAGATGGGACAGGTACGAATTATGCACCTGCAGCAACCTTTGCGATGGGTGCAGGGAATGTGACCTTATATGCGAAGTGGACAGAGGATCCAAAGTATACGGTGACATATGATGGTAATGGTAAAACCGGCGGAATTGTACCGGTGGATGGTTTAACGTACTACAGCGGTGCAACCGTAACAGCCCTTGGGAACACAGGTACACTTGTAAAGACAAATTACACCTTTGCAGGCTGGAATACTGCTTCAGATGGGACAGGTACAAATTATGCACCTGCAGCGACCTTTGCAATGGGTGCAGGTAATGTGACCTTATATGCGAAGTGGACAGAGGATCCAAAGTATACGGTGACATACGATGGCAATGGTAAAACCGGCGGAATTGTACCGRTTGATGGTTTAACGTACTACAGCGGTGGCTCKGTAAYGGTTCTTAGCAACACGGGTACCCTTGTGAAAATGTACAGTACGTTTGCAGGCTGGAACACCTTAGCGGATGGCACTGGTACGGACTATGCGCCCTCTGCGACGCTCACTATGGGTGCGGGCAATGTAACCTTGTATGCGAAGTGGATAGCGAATCCACTCTATAATGTAACCTATGATGCAAATGGTTCAACGGGTGGAGCAATTCCAACCGATCTTGCTTCATATTATGAAGGAGACCCTGTAAACGTTCTCGGGAATACAGGCACACTTGTAAAGACAAATAACAYCTTTGCAGGCTGGAATACTGCTTCAGATGGGACAGGTACGAATTATGCACCTGCAGCAACCTTTGCGATGGGTGCAGGGAATGTGACCTTATATGCGAAGTGGACAGAGGATCCAAAGTATACGGTGACGTACGACGATAATGGTAAAACGGGCGGGGATGTGCCGGTGGATGGTTTAACGTACTACAGCGGTGCAACCGTAACAGCCCTTGGGAACACAGGTACACTTGTAAAGACAAATAACACCTTTGCAGGCTGGAATACAGCTTCAGATGGCACGGGTACGGATTATGCACCTGCAGCGACCTTTGCAATGGGTGCAGGTAATGTGACCTTATATGCGAAGTGGACAGAGGATCCAAAGTATACGGTGACATACGATGGCAATGGTAAAACCGGCGGAATTGTACCGATTGATGGTTTAACGTACTACAGCGGTGGCTCGGTAATGGTTCTTAGCAACACGGGTACCCTTGTGAAAATGTAYAGTACGTTTGCAGGCTGGAACACCTTAGCGGATGGCACTGGTACGGACTATGCGCCCTCTGCGACGCTCACTATGGGTGCGGGCAATGTAACCTTGTATGCGAAGTGGATAGCGAATCCACTCTATAATGTAACCTATGATGCAAATGGTTCAACGGGTGGAGCAATTCCAACCGATCTTGCTTCATATTATGAAGGAGACCCTGTAAACGTTCTCGGGAATACAGGCACACTTGTAAAGACAAATTACACCTTTGCAGGCTGGAATACAGCTTCGGATGGGACGGGTACGGATTATGCACCTGCAGCGACCTTTGCAATGGGTGCAGGCAATGTGACCTTATATGCGAAGTGGACAGAGGATCCAAAGTATACGGTGACATATGATGGCAATGGTAAAACCGGCGGAATTGTACCGGTGGATGGTTTAACGTACTACAGCGGTGGCTCGGTAACGGTTCTTAGCAACACGGGTACCCTTGTGAAAATGTATAGTACGTTTGCAGGCTGGAACACCTCAGCGGATGGCACTGGTACAGACTATGCACCAGCTGCAACTTTTAACATGGGTGCAGGTAATGTGACCTTATATGCGAAGTGGATAGCGAATCCACTCTATAATGTAACCTATGATGCAAATGGTTCAACGGGTGGAGCAATTCCAACCGATCTTGCTTCATATTATGAAGGAGACCCTGTAAACGTTCTCGGGAACACAGGCACACTTGTAAAGACAAATTACACCTTTGCAGGCTGGAATACTGCTTCAGATGGGACCGGTACAAATTATGCACCTGCAGCGACCTTTGCAATGGGTGCAGGTAATGTGACCTTATATGCGAAGTGGACAGAGGATCCAAAGTATACGGTGACATACGATGGCAATGGTAAAACTGGTGGAATTGTACCGGTGGATGGTTTAACGTACTATAGTGGTTCAACCGTAACAGCCCTTGGGAACACAGGTACACTTGTAAAGACAAATTACACCTTTGCAGGCTGGAATACTGCTTCAGATGGGACCGGTACAAATTATGCACCTGCAGCGACCTTTGCAATGGGTGCAGGTAATGTGACCTTATATGCGAAGTGGACCGCTAATCCGCCTTCACCGTCAACTTATACTGTAACATATAATGGCAATGCTTCAACTTCGGGAAGTGTACCGGTAGATAGTAGCGCTTATCAAAATGGCAATACAGTAACCGTTCTCGGCAATTCAGGTTCTCTTACAAAAACCAATAACACCTTTGCAGGCTGGAATACAGCTTCGGATGGCACTGGTACAGACTATGCACCCGCAGCGACTTTTGCGATAGGCCCTAATAATGTGATCTTATATGCGAAGTGGACTGCTAATCCGCCTTCACCGTCAACTTACACGGTTRYCTATAGTGRCAATGGCTCAACTTCTGGCAATGTCCCAGTAGATAGTAACGCGTATCTTATAGGTGATACCGTGACGGTTTCAAGTACCACAGGCAGTATGATAAAAGCAGGACATACTTTTGTGAATTGGAATACGGTATCGGACGGCACGGGCACAAGCTATGCACCATCGTCAACATTTGTCATRGGATCCAATAATGTCATACTCTACGCTCAGTGGAAGTTGGATTCAACTTTTAAAGTCATCTACAATGGCAATGGATTAACTTCTGGAAATGTACCTGTTGATACGAACGCTTATCTAACAGGTGATACAGTAACTGTTTTAGCGACATCGAGCAGTATGATAAAAATAGGTTATAGCTTTACAACTTGGAATACAGCTGCAAACGGGAGTGGCACAAGTTATGCGCCATCAAGTACGTTTGTGATGGGCACAAGCGATTCAATGCTTTATGCGCAATGGAACCTAAATGAAAAGGATTCAGACTCTGATTCTGGAGGGGGGAACAATAGTTCAGGCCCAAGTACAAATACAGCGCCATCACCATCAACATCACCAACATCACCAACTAATGAGAATCAAGATGTTAGTGTACTGGTAAATGGCATCAGTGAAAGTGCAGGTAAAGCAACTGAAACGGTCAATAACGGGAAAACTGTAAAAACTATTTTAGTCGACGCAGAAAAAATGAGTCAAAAATTAGCAGAACAAGGTAATAAAGCAGTTGTGACGATTCCAATAAAAGGAGATTCTGAGGTCGTAATTGGGAGACTTACAGGTCAGACGGTCAGCGAGATGGAATTGAAAGAATCTATCGTAAAAGTTGAAACCGACAGTGCATCCTACACGCTTCCAGCAAAGCAGATCAACATTGATGCAATTTCAAAACAGTTTGGTGAAAACATCAACTTATCAGATATTAGTGTGTCCATAGAGATTTCAAATCCGACTGCAAAAGAAATTCTTTTTATGAAAAATGCATCAGAAAAGGGTAATTATTCAGTAGTTCTACCGCCAATCAGTTTTGAAGTGAAATGTCAATATGGTGACAAAGAAATTAGTCTTACAAACTTTAATGCGTATGTAGAAAGAAGYATAACCATTCCAGCGGGTATAGATCYTTCTAAGATAACCACTGCAGTCGCTTACGATGAAGATGGTAACATTCACCACGTACCGACAAAAGTGGAAGTGATCAACGGTATTTACTATGCTAAAATCAATAGTTTGACCAACAGCCACTACACACTCATATTCAATGAAAAAACATTTGAAGACATAGAAGGCCATTGGGCACGTACAGCGGTTGATGACATGTCCTCAAGAATGATTGTGGCGGGTGTAACGGATAYGCGCTTTGAACCTGACAGAGCGATTACCAGAGCAGAAGCTATAACTGTTTTGGTAAAAGGATTGGGACTGAAAGCTGGCGTCTATCAGAAAGAGTTCTCAGATGTAAATAAGGATCAGTGGTTTTCAGGGTATGTCAGTACGGCCAGTCGATATGGTATCGTAAAAGGATATGAAGATGGTACTTTTAGACCTGATCAAAAAATCACGAGAGAAGAAGCTATTGTCATGGTTGCAGCAGCAATAAAAATCGTAGACAAAGAGCAACTTGATGTTTTTAATGATGAAAAAATGAATGCTGTGCTCTCAAAGTTCAAAGATCATGAAGCTGTTTCAGATTGGTCAGCTCAGTCTATTGCGAATTGTACTGAAATGGGCATCGTAAAAGGCAACGACCAGATGATTAGGGCTAAAGAAGCTATACGGCGCTCGGAATTAACCGTATTGATAAGAGAACTGTTGAAAGTGCTTAATTTAATCTGATTTACAGAATAAAGGTTTTGGATCACCCTAAGTACAAGTGCATAGGGTGATCTGTCTTTTGATTTTGAAAAAAACAACAAATGTTAAAAAAAATGTTTGATATTGCATAAAAAAGGTAATAAAATTAAGGTATTAAATTTATTAAGAGTGTCAAAAGTCAAAAGGTGAGCAACTCTCTACTATAGGATGTCGTTTACGGGAAGTACGCGATAAAGCATATGTGAGAGGGGGTATGCGAAATTGACTTTTGACATATTAACCAAGGTTGTGAAATTAAACTGAATTGAAAGTGAAAGGAGAAAACAAAATGCTAGATCCTTTGATAGGAACAATTATGCCTTGGGGAGCTACTTTTGCCCCTGTTGGCTGGCTTCGATGTGATGGGAGTACATTGGTGATTCAACAATATCAAGCGCTCTATTCTCTTATTGGGATAACTTATGGTGGGGATGGTCGTACGACGTTTAAATTACCAAACCTCAGTGCTTGTGTACCCATTGGAATGGGTAGTACATCAATTGGGGGACTTTATGTGGGCATGACCATTGGTAGCGACTCCAGCACAGTAATCATTAACGAAAATACAATGCCGGCACATTCACATGCTTATAGCAGTATGAAAGTCAACCTCCCTGAACAAGAGGTAAATGTTTCATGGGAAGTGTCCCAAAATTTAGGAGAACGACCAGCGCCTCAAGAAAATGATTATCTAGGAGGCAGTAGTCTGTTTCTTTATCGAGATACAATAGGTCAAAGTGTCAACCTATCTGGTATATCAGGGACTGCTCCAGCTGTAAATGGCAGAGTTAAGGGAGATGTCAGTTCAACTGGGATGGGATCGCCAATTCAACTTACAAATGTTCAGCCAGTTCTAGGATTTGATTTTATCATTGCATATGATGGCATCTATCCAGAGAGACCTTAAATTTAGAAAGGAGAAGCGCAAATGGAAGTTTATTTAGGAACGATTTTGCCGTGGAGTATACCCTTTGCACCTTCTGGGTGGCATTTTTGTGATGGTTCGCTGTTACAAATCCAGCAATACGCTGCACTATACAGTTTGATTGGAACTCAATATGGTGGGAATGGAAGTAGCAATTTTGCTTTACCTGATCTCAGAGGACGTTCTCCGATAGGGACGATTTATGCAGGTAGTGAAATGATTCAAAGAGGCACTGTTCTTGGTGTTGCAAATCAAAATATATTACTAGTTGAAAATAATCTGCCAGCACATACGCATGTAGTAGCTGACCAAATGGTTTCAATTAGTGAAAGACCTGTCACGACTTCTTTCTATGGGACTTCAGATGATGGCGGTCACGATGTGCCTCAAGATGGCGATTATCTAGGGGCATCAACAACAGCTTCTAAAATGTATCGAGGTGCACTGGATACCTCTACAGCTTTATCAGGAGTGACTGGCAGTGTTGCTGAAAGTTCAAGTCAAGTCGACGGAAATTTAGGCCGTACGGGTGGTGGAGCAGCATGGACTCTATCTAGAGTACAACCGAGTATGGTAATCAATTATATTATTGCACTTCAAGGTTATTATCCACAGAGACCATAATAGCACTAAAAATTATAGACTATAGGAATAAAGAGAGGAGAAAAAAATGGATTATTTTCTCGGTACGATTGTACTGTGGCCAATGTCATGGGCACCAGTAGGCTGGGCGTTTTGTGATGGTAGGTTATTGTCAATTAATGAATATGAGGCGTTATTTTCGTTGATTGGAACGTCTTATGGTGGAAATGGCGTCACAAATTTTGGATTGCCAAATTTTCAAGGGTATATTGCTGTAGGCGCTGGTGCAAGTCCTTTAGGAAATCTTAGTCTAGGGAATTCTTGTGGTTCCTATTCTACAAATACTGTAATTGGTGGAACCAGCATGCCGTCACATGGACACGCTTTTTTAGGAACTTGTGAAGTACCTTCATCTACCTTTCCAATAGCATTTCAGACCTCAGCAAATGAGGGAGACCGAAATATGCCACAAGATAATGATTACTTATCGGCAACAACACGATTAAAAGGACGTCCTGTAAATCTATATAGGGGTACACTTGGAACTGAAGCGACTCTATCAGGGATAGGCGGGACTGTGAGTGCAAAAGAAATTACACTTTTGGGTAATACGAGTGTCTCTGGACATTCACGGCCGATCGAAGTTTCTAATGTGCAAAAAAGCTTTGTATTGAATTATATTATTGCAGTCACGGGGCTTTATCCTGATAGACCATAAGTTAGAGGTTTAAATAAAAGATCACTCAGAAGCACATCGCTCTGAGTGGTTATTTTTTTGATCATAAAAAAATATGATTAGATTGGATCAAAAGAGTTCATATATATACTATAAGGGAGGGATACGTATGAAAATCAATGAAGCGGTTGTGACATTAAAAGATCCAATGATTCGTGATATTATTAGACTGATAAAAATCCCTAGTATAATTGAAGAAAATCAATCGGAAAAACCTTTTGGAAACGCAATAGATGATGCTTTAAAATGCGCACTTCAAATTGCTGAAGAACTTGGGTTTAGAACTTACTATGATCCAAAGGGTTATTATGGATATGCAGAAATAGGTGCAGGTGAATCGTTAATCGGAATACTGGGACATCTTGATGTGGTTCCAGAAGGGGATCATGCAAACTGGACTTATCCACCCTTTGAGGGTGTGTTAAAAGACAATAAACTTTACGGGCGAGGCACTCAAGACGACAAGGGACCACTTGTTGCAGCCCTGTATGCTGTTAAAGCGCTTATGGATCTTCAGGTTGATTTTAATAAACGTGTTAGAATTATATTTGGAACAGATGAAGAAAATCAATGGCGGGGCATTTGTCGATATATGAAGGAACAAGAGGTTCCTCAATTTGGGTTTACACCAGATTCATCTTTTCCTGTGATCTTTGCTGAAAAAGGATTGCTTCAAATTAAGCTTAAATCTACAAAGGCATCACCCGTAACAATTAGAGCAGGGAATGCATTGAATACAGTACCAGAGTCCGCACAAATAGCTTGTAATGATTATATAAAGTTAGAAAAAACGCTTAAGAAAAATGGATTCGATTATGAAAATGATGGCGATGAAATTATCGTTATTGGGAGAAACGCTCATGCGGCTAAACCCAATTTAGGAATCAACGCGATCACACGTTTAGTACTTGCACTTAAAGAAATGGGGCTAAAGTCTCCAGGAATTGATTTTTTATCAGATAAAATAGGTCTTACCAATTATGGAGAGTTGATTTTTGGGGATTGCCAAGATGAGGTCTCGGGTAAATTGACCATAAATGTTGGCAAGATCGATTTTTCAAAACACGGGGAGGTCATTGGAATTGATATAAGGTTTCCGGTTACTGTGAGTAAGACTTTCATTGAAAACGCCATTATGCGCGTGGCAGAAAAATACAATTTGATCTATGATGAGTTTGATTATCTGAAACCCAATTATATGGAGAAAGAACATCCATCGGTAGCTAAATTGACCCAAGTCTACATTGATGAAACAGGACTTGATGGCACCCCACTCTCAACAGGAGGTGCAACTTATGCAAGAGCAATGAAAAACTGTGTGGCATTTGGAGCCATATTTCCAGGACAAGAAAGAGTGGCACATCAAGTCGACGAATATATGGATTTAGATTTTTTAATTAAAGCAGCACAAATTTATGCAAAATCAATTAAGGCCTTGCTGGACGAAGACTAATGATATATCCTTACTAAGGATATAAATTAAA
This sequence comes from Fusibacter sp. 3D3, assembly GCF_001748365.1. Taxonomy (GTDB): domain Bacteria; phylum Bacillota; class Clostridia; order Peptostreptococcales; family Acidaminobacteraceae; genus Fusibacter_A. Next base: position 58,331 of record NZ_BDHH01000015.1, read on the forward strand.
AAGACGCTTTGGGAGAGACGATCCTCCTAAAGCGTTTTTTTCGTAAATAAATTAAGTTAAAAAAAGGCAGATACTTTATCCATGAATATACAGATGTCATCAAACATCAAATTGTATTTCACATTATTGGCATTCTCAACGAACGAAGAATTGAGTTTGTAGACATTAGTCAAGCGCATGAGCGAGGATTCTGAATGAATAATCTCAGCGGTTGATGAATTGTATTTTGTTGAAGCAAACCAATTATCCGATACAATTTCTATATTTTCTTTTAAGATGATCAGCCATCCTATGCCCTCTACATAGATTTCTACCATTTCTTTTTTAGTGTTTTCAAAATATTGAATTAAAGCGTCTGCTTTTGCTCGTGAACTCATAAAATGAATACCTCCATTCTTTTTTTATAGTATACCTAATTTTAAACTAAAAAACAAAATAAATATTTTGGCATTGGAATTGCGTATTACTATAGTGAAATGATTTAGTAAGGTCATTGAAAGGAGAATAGATATGAAACGTTTAGAAGGTAAAGTGGCAATTGTAACAGGCGGTGCAAGCGGTATAGGCAGTTCTATCTGCGATGCATTCGTAAGAGAGGGTGCATTGGTGGTTTCTGCGGATATGAAAATACCAACAGAAAGTCGATCAAATGTTGAAGATGTGGCATTGAATGTAACAAATCGTACAGAAATCGAACAATTTGTAAGCGATACTGTAAAGAAATATGGACACATTGATATTTTGGTTAACAATGCGGGTATCACTAAGGATGCATTGATCCACAAAATGACTGAAGAGATGTGGGATGTCGTCATAGATGTCAATCTCAAAGGCGTATTCAATTTAACGCAGGCTGTGGGACCGCATATGATGGAAAACGGTAAAGGGTCTATTATAAACATAGCATCTGTTGTGGGTGAATATGGAAACGTTGGTCAAACAAATTATGCTGCAACTAAGGCTGGCGTTATTGGAATGGCTAAATCGTGGGCTAAAGAGTTCTCTAGAAAAGGCGCTGCTGTCAGAGTGAATTCAGTAGCACCAGGTTATGTCAATACTGAAATGATGAAAACAGTACCCGATAAAGTTTTGGATCCAATCAGAGAGAAAACCATGTTAGGCCGATTAGGAGAACCAGAAGAAATCGCAAATGCAGTTCTTTTTTTAGCAAGCGATGAGTCTTCCTTTATTACGGGTCATACTTTGTCTGTAAATGGTGGTTTAAGATTATAAAAGTGATCAGATTTGTTTACAGTTTTAAGTCGGATTACAGAAAAGTGTCAAGTAAAATGGACACTGTCATATAAATGAGACAATTATTATAGAAGTTACAGCTGAGGAGGAAGCCTATGCAAGGTAAATCTATTCAAGAAATTGAGATTGGTGATTTCGCAGTATTTCAAAAGACAATCTCAGAAAGTGATGTATATCTATATGCTGGGATTAGTGGAGATTTTAATCCAGCTCATATAAATGCAGTAGAGGCGAGTAAGGGCATGTTTCAAGAGCGGATTGCACATGGCATGTTGACAGCAAGCTTGATCTCGACGGTTTTAGGCTGTCATTTACCAGGTCCAGGGACTATTTACTTGGGACAAGAATTGAAATTTAAGAAACCTGTACATTTTGGCGACACCATTGAAGCAAAAGCAGAGGTTGTGGAAATGGATGTTGAGCGCAACAGGATTATCATGAAGACTACAGCAATGAACCAAAAGGGAGAACTTGTTTTAGAAGGTAAGGCGACGGTGATGCCTCCTGTAAAAGCATAATAGCATTCAAGGCATAAAGAACTGCATCCGGTTAATACGGAGACAGTTCTTTTATTATGAGATCGACACCGAGTAAATACTCAGTGTCGTCAAAAAAGACAATTTTACCGACGGGAAGCAAAGTGGTAAGGTCGGGACTTATCTTCCAAAGCGGATTTAGGATGATGGTATATTCAATATTACCTGATTTGGGGTATGGAATTGAGATTGAATCACTTGGAAAAATGCCATAATTTTCGGGCAATTCAATATCGGTTGTAAATATGGGGACATCTTCTTTGCACAATGCATATAGTAGACATTGCTCTTTTGCATACTGGATTAATGTGGTTGAAATGTTATTTTTGCGATATTTGGAAGAGGCGCCAAGTACAATAGAAACCACTTTTTTTTTCGATGAAAAAGTATTGAACTGATGTGTAATGTCATCGATAATAGTGGTGTCAGCTTTACCAAAATCAAGCGTTGCGGTGGTCACTTGGCAATAACCTGCATAATTAGTGAAACCCGTTTTAAATCCATTGACTTCTGGAATGGTTTCAAGTAGTGAATTTGTATTTTTTTTGATGATTTGCTTAGAATTTAGTGTCCAACTTTCAAGGTTGGTAATGTCAGTGATTTCAGGATATTTATCCAGTAGATACTGAGTGAGTTTGAGTAAATCAGCGCTGTTCATCATGTTTTGTTTTAGAAGTGCATTTTTAGACGAATCATATTGGGTCAAGCCAGAAGCATTTACAAATGAAACTGAATTGAATCCGAGTGATTTTGATTTTTGATTCATCAATGTCACAAATGAAGACTCTGAACCAGCGATGTGTTCTGCAAGTGCAACCGCTGCATCATTTGAAGAGCATATGAGCATGCCGTGAAGTAAATCATCTACACTTACTTGTTCTCCAGCATATAACTTCAATCCGTTTCCATCTTGAGAAAGTGCGTGATTGCTTATAGTGACGAGATCTGTCAAAGCAAGATGTCCTTTTTCAATTTCATCAAGAATAATACTCAAGGTCATTAATTTCGTTAAACTGGCAATACCGAGTGGTTTGGAAGCGTTATATGCAAAAATATCATAGTATCCATCTAGATCTGAAAGCATAAAGGCTTCTGAGAAGTGGGTAAGGTCATAGAGGTTTCCAACGTCTTTGGGTTTAATAATTTCGCTACCAAAAGCAAGCATAGGGGAACTCAGTAGGCTGAAGGCGATTAAAAGAGGCGCATATTTTTGGATCATCGTTTTTTTGAATAAAAATTTAAATGTCATAAACGCTCCTCTTAACTGGCTGGGTGTTGACCAAAGTCAATATTAATATAATCCATCACCTGAGCAAAGGGAATTTGAATTAAGGTGTAGTTAGTGGCAAAATCATTTTCCATAAAGTAAAAGACAATTTCCGTATCTGTAAAATACATGCCCATCCAATCTTGAGGTGCTTCAAATTCAAACCCCACATTAAGTGCAGTCTCGGAAAAGATATGATTAAATTCGGTTCTGGATTTTAGATCGTTTTTTATTAAATTTTCTACTAATATGAGATTACTTGAAGGGATATCAATAGTAATTGGATTCCATATCTCAATAGCACCATTTTCCCATGTGAGCAAACCTTTGTAAAGTACACTTATATATTTTTTATCTTGGCGTTTGACCTCGTAAGTGACAACGATAGGGTTTTTAACATTGACATCTGGTAACAACATCGACATGGCAGCGTTTTTTAAAGATTGATTGATATAGTCTTGCGTGAGTTCCCCAGCGAGCCCTGTCACTATAGGATATTCTATCGTGTAAATGCCAGTTTCGCTAACAGAGTCTGCTGTGATTTCGTATTGATAGAGCTCACTTTGGGGCTCTGTGGGTTTGCTTTCTGCAGGGGGTGTTTCATCAGCAGGTGTTGAGGGTGCAGTGTCTTCTTTTTTAGGCTCTGTTTGTTTAGGCTCTGCTTGTTGGGGCTTTTCTACTTCAACGGGAGTCTGAGCAGGGGAGGGGTCTGTTTTACTACATCCTGCTGTAAAAATTAAAGTGACCATTATGGTTGCAGTGAGAATACCTCGCATATAATATTTCATAGTTTCATCCTTCCAATCCATTCATTAATTGAACCTGTGTCTCATTTTTCTTAATAAGAGCAGTTAACAAGTAAAAGGAACGTACCATAGGATACATTCCTCTAATAATTTTACCATATATATAATGTCAATAGGGTTACAATTTAGCTAAATCTTTTTTTATAATATTTCTTGCCAATACTGGTTAAAATGAGTTGGATGAAATAGATGCACAGGCCATAAGAAACAAACATCGTTGAGAAATTGGGAACAACACTGTTATAAGTCAAGGCCAGGATAAACATTGTACCAGAAGCTAAATAGATTAGACTTAAAAATTTTAGAAATGCATTTGCGTCATAGATGATGAAGTCATGTCTATAGGCTGCTAAAAATTGATCTTTATCAGGAAGGTACATGTGAAGTCTAATCTCGACGCCTTTAAATATCATAACAACACCTAATAAATAGATGGATAACATAAGCTTCACCCCTTTCTATACTCTCTATTAAAAAGATACCCAATTTTCTGATGATTTAGCACTTTTGTTTTAAAAATAATGGGTCTGCTCTTTACTGGACGAAAACGAATGATCTCATGACCATCATGATCAGTAAAAAAACCTACTTGATTTTATCAAATAGGTTTTAGGTCTTAATGAGTGATTTCAATATTGCCGACATCTGAATCTGCTTCGATGGTCAAGTTGAATAGGGTCGAAGTGGCATTGTTGATGAAGAAGTAATCGTTTTCTGCTGTATAAGCGACATTGTTAAACTTGATTTTGGATACAAATTCGTCTTCTTTTGCAATTAATTTGACTTTCAAATTTTCATCAATTTTGAGTTTGACACCGCCAGTGGAAGTGATACATTTTACATGAGTATCATCTGCGTATTGTCCAGCGAGATCAAGTTTGACTTCGCCAATATCAGAACTTGCATCAAGGCTGAAAGCGTTTTTATAGACGCCATCCAGTGAAAGCTTTATTTTACCGGTGTCTCCACTTATCTGGAGTTGTTCGATGGATGGGAAATCCCCTGACATAGCCATGGAGAGATCACCGACATCAGAATTAAGCACTATGGTCTCAAGACTAGATGCATTTTGAGGGAGTTTCAAATTTATTTTACCAACATCACTATTGAGCTCTATATTTTTGAGATTCGCTTGCTCAGAATCAAGCGCAACCGTGATGTCGCCCACATCGGTACTGGCTATTAGGGCTTCAAATTGAAGTGAATCCGTACTGAGGTTAAATTTACCAACGTCCACGGTAGAATCAATACTGTAAAGTATGCTTTCAGGAAGCTCTATGACAATATCACTATTTAAACTGTTAAAAATCATTTGTTGACTCGGAGAATCAAACGATAATATTAAAGTGTCACCGCTAGGGGTGCTCGTTGGGACGACAAAGATCTTTTCCCGATTAGCATGTTGCGTTAAAGTGAATATTGAATTGTCTCCTTTTTGAATGATAACGTCACTGACGTCAATATTCAAATGCAGTTCTACTTTTTTATAGGCCGCTAGATCGTCGGTGTATACATATTCATTTTTTTCAATGGTTTCGGTTGAAGCTTCAACACGAGGAGATTCGCTTGTGCTCATGGTCCAATAGGTACATCCACTGAGTATGTATGCGAAAAGTCCTATTAGTAAAATTGATTGGATACGTTTCATTGATAAGCCTCCATATGAGTTATTATGATTTGAGTATAATGATATAGAGTTAATATTGCGTTAGAAAGGCATTAAAATCAAAATGTTATTTGATTTTTTCAAGCCACTTATCTAAAGAGGGTCTGATCATTCTCATCAGAGAGGTGGCAAGAACGATGCCACAAGCTATGGAAATTGCCACAAATAGAGATTGAGCACCTGTGGTCATAGCTTGATCAAAATCTTCTTGAACGATGTAGAGCATGGTATAATAGATGCCGTAGCCAGGGACTAAAGGAATAATGCCAGGGATGGTAAACATCGTTGAAGGATGCTTGGTTACAGCTGCAAGTATTTCTCCAATGAGTCCAACGGCAATAGAACCAACGACAGCGGGCACTATAAAATTTGAAGTTTGCCCTTGTAAGGCATCATAGACAAGCCATCCCACCATGCCCGTAAATGCAGCATGCGGAAGCAATTGCTTGGGCAAATTAAATATAATTGAAAACCCAATAACGCAAAAGAGGGCATAAATACCTTGAGTGATAATATACATAAAAATGTCCTTTCTAATCCTATATAAAGTTAATACCGATTTGGAGCATGATGCCTACACCGAAAGCAAGTGCAATTGCAATGAATAGAGCTTCCATAATTTTTGCGCTTCCAGCCAAGAGTTCTCCAGAGATAAGGTCTCTGATGCCATTGTTTAAGGCAACGCCAGGCACTAAAGTCATGAGCGGACCAATGATGACAATGTCCAGTGAAGCATGAATGCCTATGCGACTTACCAGTGAGATACTGATGATCCCAAATAATGAAGCTAAAAATCCGCCGATAATATTTTTGACAAAGAAATTGAGTTGCTTGCCTGAGAGTGAATCAAAGCAGAGTACGGTAAACGCACTGGAAATATAGGCTAATAGGAATTCAACAAAGGTACCGTTGAAAAGAAAAATAAAAAAGCCTCCAGCCATCCCACTAAAGAAAAACCGCGTTAATTTGGAGAAAGTAGGAGACTGACTTATGGCGTTGAGGGCGTCACTTGCTTCTTGTAATGACATATTTGTACTTGTGAATTGTCTGGATAAAGCATTTGTGCGATCAATTATTTCAAGATCAATACCTCCGCCTTGAATCCGCTCTAAAATAGTGGTTGGATGATCATCAATGTTAGCAGAGACAATGATCCCAGTGGGGATTACAAACACTTGTACATCTTCTAACTTGCGAGATTCAATCATTCTTTGTACAGTATCTTCCACGCGATAGGTCTCAGCGCCGTTTGTGAGCATAATATTGCCTGCCCTTAGGGCGATATCAACGATCTGTTTTTGTTCCGTCTGTATTTTCATTGGATGGTCCTTTTCTCATTTTAATCTACTTCTAATGTTGGGTTAACTTATTTTGAATCTTGACGTGTTACCATAGGGTCATGGTAATCGTCTAAAAGGGTAATATGAACCCTAGATATTATAACATGAAAGTGAAAGGAGAAGCTCAAATGTTAAGTTTTATTTTAAGTATATTTGTTATCATTATGTTAATGAAAGTTCTATTTCATATAGGCTTTGGCATTACAAAGTTGCTTTTTAGTTTAATCGGTATAGCGTTGTTTCTATTTTTTATTCCGATCGGTTTATTTTTATTAGTGCCTATTTTTGCCGTTATGGCCATCATGTTTTTATTAAAGCTCGTATTTTAAAAATAAACCTTCTAAAAACACATAAAATTTGATAAAATGATCACATAAAAGCACTTATAAAAGTGCTTTATTTTTTTGAAAGAAGGTCGCTTTTGGATACTGAAAAAATACAGATTATATGTGAATCTGAAAATATTAGAATAGATGCCTATTTATCGGAGGCGCTCAACGATCTCTCTAGAAATTATATTCAAAAATTGATTTCAGGTGGACATGTTACTCTAAATGGTAAAAAATTGGAAAGCAAAAAAATCAAGGTGACCTTAGAGGATCTCATTGAGATAGATATCCCAGAACCTGAGCTTTTAAGCATTAAAGCTGAATCCATTCCTATTGATATCGTCTATGAGGATGATGACCTTATGATCATTAACAAACCTCAAGGGATGGTCGTACACCCTGCTCCAGGAAATTATACGGGCACGTTGGTGAATGCGTTAATGGCACTTACCGAGAAATTATCTTCAATCAATGGCGTTATAAGGCCAGGGATTGTACACCGTATTGATAAAGATACCTCGGGTTTACTCATGGTAGCCAAAAATAATAAAGCACATGAATTTCTGGCAGCCCAGCTTAAGGATAAAACTTCTAGAAGAGAGTACTATGCAATTGTCAATGGTGTTATTAAACAGGACTCAGGTACAATAGACAAACCACTTGGCAGGTCTTTGAAAGATCGTAAGAAAATTGCAATTATACCAGAGGGTAGAGAGGCTGTTACGCACTACGAAGTCCTTGAGCGTTTTAAGTATCATACGCTTGTAAAGTTAAAGCTTGAAACCGGTAGAACACATCAAATAAGAGTGCACATGGCTTCAATTGGATATCCGCTTTTAGGCGATCCCGTATATGGGGTGAAATCGGAACGTGTGAAGTATGAAGGTCAAGCGTTGCATGCTAAAATTATAGGCTTCGTGCATCCCACAACACATGAGCAAATGCTATTTGAGTCAGAATTACCGGATTATTTTATAAAACTGATCCATAAGTGTAAAAGTTTATAGGAGGAAACGATGGAATTTAAGGCACAAATATTAGACGAGAAGGCAATTGATAGAACTTTGACACGGCTTGCACATGAAATCATAGAGAAGAATAAGGGCATTGATAACCTCGTTCTAATAGGGATTAAATCAAGGGGGGTACCACTGGCAAAGAGACTTTCAGAGAAAATTGAATTAATAGAAGGGAGACCTTTAAAAGTCGGTAATTTAGATATCACAATGTATAGAGATGACTTGTCTTTAAAAAGTTATCAGCCGGATGTTAAGGGCCTTGATGTCGACTTTGAAATTGATGGTAAGATCGTCATTTTAATAGATGATGTGATCTATACTGGGAGAACTGTGCGCGCTGCAATGGATGCGATCATTGATTATGGAAGACCTGCCTCCATACAGCTCGCTGTATTAGTGGATAGGGGCCATAGGGAATTACCGATTAGACCTGATTATGTGGGTAAAAATGTCCCTACATCGAGTAAAGAGATTGTTAAAGTTAAGGTTTTAGAGGTAGATGATATTAATGAAGTGGCTATCTATCAAAAATAGAAAATGTTCAAGACATTTGTTTTTGTAGGAGGAGTATAATAATGCCGAGCTCAAATTCGAACTTCATAGAAGTTCAAAATCTGATCAAATATTTTGGCGATTTCAAAGTGCTGAAAGGGATCGATTTGCATGTAAAACAGGGTTCGATTTACGGGTTAATTGGCCCAAATGGCGCGGGAAAAACAACACTGATCAAGCACATAGTGGGTTCTTATCATCAAGACGGTGGTAGTGTCTTAGTGGATGGGGAACCCGTGTACGATAACAGTCGCATCTTAAAACGGATGGCTTACATTCCGGATGATCTGTATTTTAACACGACGGATACTGTTAAAAAAATCTCTAAATTTTATAAAAAAGTGTATCCTTTTTTTAATGAAAAAAGATATGAAATGTTAAAGGAAATGTTTGAAATTGATGAAAATCACTTGATCCGTAAAATGTCCAAAGGGATGAAAAAGCAGGTGGCTTTTTGGCTTGCAATATCAAGCATGCCCGATATTATGATTTTAGATGAACCTGTAGATGGACTTGATCCAGTCACGAGAAGACGTGTATGGTCTCTGATTGTTCAAGATGTTGCAGAGCGTGGTACAACGGTATTAATATCCTCTCATAATCTAAGAGAACTTGAAGATGTGTGTGATTATGTGGGCATTTTGCATAATGGCAATTTGCTCATTGAAAAAAATTTAGATGAACTCAAAACGGATATTCATAAAATTCAAACTTCTTTTGAAGTTGAAGTGGATATAAAGCAACTTGAAGACGGTAAGATTCTCTATGAAAACACTTTGGGATCCGTACATAATTATATTATTAAGGGGGATAAAGACAACATTCTCAGATGGCTTAATAGATATAAGCCGAGGTTTATCGATATGCTGCCACTGTCTTTAGAAGAAGTTTTTATCTATGAAATAGGGGGAGATGGCTATGAAATTAAAGAAATCATTTTATAATAGTCATGTGATTAGACACGATCTTACTTATTTTGGATGGATAAGTGGCATCTATATTATTCTGCTCTTGTTGACGGGGCCAGTTGCCTCTCTTTCAGGGGAGGAGAAATTTGCAGCATATATGCTGAATTTATTGGATTTTGCCGCACAGCTTCATCTGTTTACGATCGTGGTTGTGCCCATTGCACTTGGACTTTTTCAATTTAAATACCTTCACAATCAAGTGCAGATTTCTAGAATCCATAGTTTCCCGTTTACAAGGTATGAATGGCTGGGAACGAAGCTTATAACGGGTTTATTGATCCTCTGGATTCCGCAGATGTTTTTCACACTGTTTGTCATTATTTTTTATCCTTCGGCTGAATTTATTGGCAATCAATTGATTCATACACCGCTTGAATTTTTGGCTTTAAATTGTGTCTATATGCTGAATATATATCTGTTTTCAGTATTAATTTCTGTCATGTCAGGTTTTACAATCGCGGCAACATTGATGACATTAATCTTTTTTTCAGTGCCATATGGTCTGTTGACCTTGCTTTACAACAATTTAGAAATGACTTTAAAGGGTTTCTATTACAATTATAATTTTCTGGACAAGGTGATTCTCAAGCTATCGCCTTTTACGGTGCTTTTTGAGTTTTCAAGTCAAAAAATTTCTGTGATGACTTATGCGAGTATGGGGGGATTCTTTTTCATTTTTTTGATTTCAATATTTTATCTCTATTCGAAGCGAAAGGATGAATCTGCAGGTGATGTGCTTGCGTTTTCAATATTGAAACCCATCTTCATAGTAGGTGTTACAATTTGTAGTATTTTTGTAATAGGGACTTATGTCTCCGTGCTCTATGAAAATGAAACGGCTCTTTTTATAGGCTATCTCATTGGAGGGACACTGGGCTATTATATTGCACATATGATTGTCAATAAAAAATTTAATGTCTTTAAACGATACATCAAAGGTTATGGGGTTGTTCTTTTGTTAATTGTCCTTTTTCAGGGCATTTTATGTTTTGATGTTACCGGATTTGAAAGTAAAGTTCCTAACACTGACGCTATTGAATCAGTCGTATTTGAACAGCTTTACGCCTCAAACACTGAAGGCAAACATAATATTTATCAAAGTGTAAGCAATATTGAAACCATAAGAGCACTTCATCAAAAATTAGTGGATGAAGATGTTTCAAGCAAAACTGGAAAAAGCTTCTACATTCAATATAACCTCAGTAATGGGACTAAAATCAAGCGCCAGTATATTATTGAGGAATTGCGTTACAAGTCACTTTTCGAATCTCTATATAACTCTGCATCATACAAGAAACAAACTTATGATATTTTTGATCTCAACCCAAGTGACATTTCAATGGCTTTAATTGAAAGTAATGAGTTTTGGAATAATAGGGAAAAGTTTGAACAAGTCGCAGATTTAGAAGAATTAATTGCGGTTTTAAAGCAAGATATAATGGCTGCAACCGCTGATGATCTCGTCTTTAATCGGTACGAGCAAGCCCATATCATCTTTTATGATAATCGACTTAATATCAATGTCAATATTGCTTCAATTGAGGATCAAGAATCCAATGCAAGTGGCGAATTAAAGAGTTTTGATGAAATTGACGATGAAGCTATAATTGTGGATATTCCACTGAATTCAAAGTTTTTAAATACCAAAGCGTGGTTGGATGAAAAGGGCATATTAGCCAATATAGCGTTAAAGCCAGAGGCTGTTAGTTATATTGTACTTGAAGAGGTTGGGGTGAAATCCACAGCGACCACGGTTATTGGGGAAGATACAAAAACAGTTAATGTTGTGGAACCTGAATGGATTAAGTGTGTTCTTGAGCATATGTCGTATGGCGAATATTTTGATGAGAAAGAGCCTTATTATGTCGTGGGGGTTGGTCTCAAAGATAAGATAGATGGCATGGTATACGCTTATATTCAAAAGAAAGATTTACCGACTGAGGTATTAACTCAATTTAGACGTTGAACTTAATAAAAGCACGATTCACATATAAGGGTTAGACCCTATGTGAGATCGTGCTTCATTTTTTTAAAAATCATTTTGAGGATGTCATTTAATTTCCTTATAGTCGACTTCCTCAACTTCATCTGTATCGATGTTAATGATGACGCGTTTATTTGGATTAGATGTTGCCTGAGTGGGATCATTTGCCCCATATTTATAGAAAAAAGTTTTCTTTAGAGGTTTCATCAATTTACCTTGATAGATTAAAATGACGCCAAGTGCTAAAATCACAATACCGAGGATCATCATAACCGTTGCCAGAGCTGCCCTAGAATTAACAATTGCAAAGACACCAAGGAGAATCATTAAGATGGAGGATAATATGATGTTATCCGATTTTCGTTTGGAGTAGAGCAACAAACCGTGGGCGCCACTTAATGCAAAAGCAATACCAATAATTAACAAAATGTAATCGGGATTCACAAAGGCATAAATACTCATAAGGAGCAGTGATGCACTGAGAAATGTTGTGGTTATACTTTTCATAACCAATGAGAAAGTTAAGCCATAGAAACCAATAATCATCAGAAGTAATGTTATGAATTTGATGGCTAAAACACCTATAAGTGTTGGAAAAGCTATTAAAGTAGCACCAATAACGCTTAATGTAATGCCTGACCATTGAATGCCGTTAAGTTTATAATGATGTGCCATGATTTCACCAACCAGTTTTAATTTCATAGTATAACGCGCTCACTATAGTGTTAGTATAAGCCCAAAATATGAATATATTATTAACAAAAAAGCAACAGTTCTAAAAGTTAATGTGACTGCAATGGAATGAGTTCGGTCACTAGATCAAAATATTTAAATTTGGACGGAATACGTTCCGTATTGTAAAGCCAACTGAGCAAACTGTCCATTGCATTGATGTCGGGTAAATCAAAAGTAGTGCTGAGGGGAAGTTTTGACAGTTTAACCTGATCGGGAACCTTAAAATATCTATGGATAAGATAGTTGTAATGTTTTAAAGACTTCGTTTCAGAAGTGCTGTTGATCTTGGCTAAAAGTTGTTCCACGAAATCAATCTGACTGGTTTCGTGGGTTTTATTTATGGTGAGTATGGCGTAAGTAGGGTGAAGCCCACTCATTTTTTGGATCAATTTAGTGTTGTGTTCTAGAAGATAATCGCTGTACGGAGAGGTAAATATGCCGAAATCTAAAGTGTTGTCTTTGAGAAGCTCAACTCGTGATAGAGTATCGTTAATCAGAATTTCATCCATTGAAATTCCAATTGCGCTTTGCGCTTGGATGGTGAGATCTAAAAAGAACTCGCACTGATTATAGTTGTAAATGCCCATTGCGACAGCTTTGACATCATTTAGTTTTACCGTATTTTGATTGTTCCTAGAGCCGATGAGATAAAGTTCTTTATAGGTACTTGAGATGATCACAAAGTCAGAGAGGGCTTTATGAGAAACGATGAAAGAAGCGGGTTCACAAAGAAACCCATCCAAGAAGTTTATTCTTGCATCGTAAAGCATGGCATTTTCTGTTGAATACACGATGATTTCAACTGGAAATGCCATATTATCGAATAGACCTTGATCGTAGGCATCTATTATTGGCAAGGATGCTGTTTCGGATAGAACCCCTATTCTCACTACGGTTTCGGATAAATTTTCTTTATAAAAGAGACCACCAATTGACAGAAGGACAATTAGTGAGATCAATATCATTTTTAATTTCATAGAGACCTCTTTACGATGTTGAATAATGATAATCAACGTCTATATCTATTTTTTTAGGTGCTGGATTAGGGCTTCATCGGGTGTTACGTAGAGTGTTTTGTTTTGAACATAAATCACCATGCCAGGTTTTGCACCGTTTGGCTTTGATACATTTTTGATAAGGGTGTAATCAACGGGCACATTGGAAGATTCACGTGCTTTTGAATGATAAGCAGCAATAATAGCCGCTTCTGTTAATGTTTTTTCAGGAATATCGGTGCCCTCTGTACGAATGATCACATGGGAACCTGGGATAATTTTGGTGTGGAGCCACATGTCTTTGTTAGAAGCAACTTTAGTTGTGAGTTGATCGTTTTGCTTGTTGTTTTTACCCACAATAATTTCAAAGCCATCACTTGAGATGAAATATTTAAAGATTTCTTTAGTGGGTTTGCTTTTTTGTTTCGTTTTCTTGACTTTGATAAAGCCTTCTTCAGCAAGCTCTTGCTTGATACTATCGAGTTCGGAAGGTTCCTCAATGTTGTTTAAAAGCGTTAGCACTTGATCCAGATAGGCCACCTCATCGTCCGTTTCTTTGATTTGTGTCTTAAGTTCAAGGCGAGCTGTTTTCAGTTTATTGTATCTTTTGAAAAACTTTTGCGCATTTTCAGAGGGATCAAGCCTAATGTCTAAAGGGATATCAAGGGTTTCATTTGTTTCGCTATAGTAGTTTTCAAGTGTTGCCACATTCATGCCTTTATGAAGTCTGTAGATATTTGCCAGAATTAATTCGCCTTGGACCTTGTAGATCTCAGAATTTTCGGCGGTTTCAAGTTCCATTTGAAGCTTGCGAAGTTTGCTTTCCGATCGATCGAGGCGTTGTTGAATGCGTTTTTTTAGATCATGAGCGCGTTGATGATTTTTAAGTTGTTTATTTTGGCTACCGTAGTAGAGGTCTACAGCAGCGTTTAAAGTGTCTGTTTTTTGAATGTGATCATACTCGTGTAGGGTACCGATAAAATAGAGTTCTCTCGGAATATCAAAGGCGCCATAGTAAACAAAACCTTCTAGGCGCAAATCCGCTCTAAATGCAATTAAACCTGTGAGGAGTTGATCTCCATCCTGAGAAGTGAGTTGCCCTATGGGATTGTCGAAGGACATATCTAGTGCATTGAGCACTATTTTAGAAGCTAGGGGGCTAAAGCCTTCGATAATTTCATAGAGACATTTAAAGGTTTTCATTTGTGGCGTTGCCCTTATTTTTGCATCAAGTGCTTGTTTAAACTCAAGTTCAACATCACGGAGTAAGATTTTATTGGATTCAAGATATTCGTATTTTAGCCCTGGTAAGATCAAGCGCACTCTGCTCAAGTCGGGTGTGATGCGCTTGATGCTGTCGATGATGGTGAAATCCTCTTTTGTCAAAATAAGATTAGAATGTTTGCCCATAATTTCGATGATGAGTTTTTTCTTTTCAAGTTCTCCGAGTTCGTTCTTTGCCTCAATTTCAATAATGACAACTCTTTCGTTTCCGTGTTGGCTGATGTTAAAAATTCGACCACCTGCGATATGTTTTCTCATGAGCATGCAAAACATTGGCGCAGCTTTTGGGTTTTCTTTTTTTTGAGTGGTGACTGCGAAATACGGAAGTGCGCTCTCAACAGAAATAAAGAGTGTATAGCTTTGATCTTTTCCACGTGTGATCAAAGAGAGTTCGTCTTTTTCGGGTTGATGAATTTTATCTATTCGTGCACCGATTAAAATAGGTGCGAGTTCTTGAACGAGTTGACTTATAAAAATGCCGTCAAATGCCATAGGTGCCTCCTGATCATGAAAGATTATTTTAAAAAAGTATATCACTTCTCATAAAAAAGATAAAGTTTTGATTGTTTTGTGGCCTCTTAATAGAGAGATATGATATATTGTTAATAGAGATTTTAACATGGCATTGAAGGTTGTCATAATAGGTAAATCTATGTTATAATCTAATGATGTATAAGTATATGGAGGTAGTAATGATTTACAGCATGACAGGCTTTGGCCGCGGCGAATTTTCAAATAATGCATTTGATATAACACTGGAAATTAAATCCGTTAACAATAGATATTGTGATATTATCGTTAAGATGCCAAAAAAATTAAATGTATTTGAGGATCGTATTAAAAATACGATTAAGGAACACCTGTCGAGAGGACGTATAGACGTTTATATCAATTTAGAAGAAAAATCATATGATAATTATGAAGTGCTTGCGAATTTTGATATTTTAGATAAATATGTCACTGTATACCGAGAAATTAAAGCAAGATATGAAATCAAAGAGGATGTCACGCTAAGTATGTTGACTCGAATTCAAGAGGGCATTGATGTCTCTTATCTTGAAAGAGGCGAAGAAGAATACTGGGCGGCAATTGAACCGGCTCTCAACGTTGCAATTGATAGAATTTTAGAGATGAGAAGACAAGAAGGCCAAAAGCTTAAAGAAGATATCAATGAGAAGACAGAGCATATCCGTGTTGTTCTTGGTAAAATTGAGCTTCTGTCACCACAAATACTTGAAGCTTATCGCGTTAAAATGAAAGATCGCATCACAGAGCTCTTAAAAGAACTCAATGCTGAAATAGATGAAATGAGATTGGCGAATGAACTTGCCATTTACGCAGATAAAACCAATATCAATGAAGAAATTGTGAGAATTTATTCTCACTTAGCTCAGATTGATACCATCTTAGAATCCTCTGAACCGATTGGCAGAAAATTGGATTTCTTAATTCAAGAACTCAATAGAGAAGTTAACACCATTGGCTCAAAATCTCCAGATATAGATATTTCTAATCTAGTGATTGATTTAAAAAGTGAGATCGAACAAATTAGGGAGCAAATTCAAAATATTGAGTAAGGGAGCGTTTATGAACCAAAAGGGCTTATTAATCGTCGTATCTGGACCATCTGGTGCTGGAAAGGGCACAATTTGTAAAAAATTAATTTCAAGAGATGACAGCGTAATCGTGTCGGTTTCTGCAACCACAAGAGCACCTAGAAATGGAGAGGTTGAAGGAATCAGTTATCATTACTTAAATAGAGGTCAATTCGAAGCTATGATTGATTCGGACGATTTTTTAGAACATGCCAAGGTCTATGACCATTATTATGGGACTCCAAAAAAATTTGTCATAGATCATATTGTAAAAGGCGACAACGTGTTACTCGAGATTGATATCCAAGGTGCACTTCAAGTTAAAAAGAAATATCCAGAAGGTATTTTTGTCTTTATTTTACCACCGTCTATGAAAGAGCTTAAAAGTCGCATTGTGGGGAGAGGCAGTGAAACGCCTGAATCTCTTGAAAAACGACTTTCTAGTGCTTATAGTGAAATTGAGTACATTAAAAACTACGATTACTTTATTGTAAACGATAAAGTAGATCATGCCACTGATATTCTGCAATCTATTATTTTAGCTGAAAAGTGTAGGGTTGCTGCTGATATAGAACAAATTGTGTGTAAATTTAAGGAGGAAACAGAAAATGCTTAATCCATCTATTGATGATTTAATCGAAAAAACAGGGAACAGGTATGCACTTTGTATTATCGCTTCAAGAAGAGCTAGAACGATTATAGACGGGGAAGATGATGTTTATGATTTTGATGCTGAAAAACCACTTTCTATTGCAATTAATGAGATTATGACGGATAAAGTTGAAGGCTTACATGTGGTTACAGAATATGCGTCAGAAGAAATTAGATTATTTTAAGTTTATATGAAAGCCCATTATGTGCATCCTATGTTTTCATAGGGTGTATTTTAATAGCATTTTGAGGGTATAGAAAAACAGGGATTAAGGAGGCATTCTTATGACACTTCAAGGAAAAAACATCGTACTAGGCGTAACGGGTGGTATTGCTGCTTACAAAACAGCTGATGTGGTGAGTCGCTTGAAAAAGCAAGGCGCTAATGTCTATGTGATCATGACGCAGAATAGCACACAATTTGTCAGTGCATTGACGTTTCAATCCTTATCACAAAATTATGTGGTGACAGATATGTTTGAAGATCCAAAAACTTGGGATGTGGAGCATATTGCACTCGCCAAAAGAGCAGATCTTTTTTTAATCGCACCTGCTTCTGCAAATGTGATTGGGAAGATAGCTCATGGGATTGCAGATGATATGCTTACAACGACGGTTATGGCCACAGAGGCACCTGTATATTTGGCCGTGGCGATGAATACTAAAATGTATGAAAACCCAATTTTGCAAAACAATTTATCAATACTCAGAGCGTATGGTTATCATATCATTGATCCAGGTTCGGGGCGTTTGGCATGTGGTGATATTGGCGCCGGCAAATTAGCGGAACCAGAGTGCATCGTAAATGAAGTTATAAAATATTTTGAAAGTGAACCTGTAAATTCAACCCCTAAAGCTTTAGCGGGTAAAAGTATTTTGATCACCGCTGGGCCAACTCGAGAGGCCATCGATCCAGTGCGGTATATCAGTAATGAATCCAGTGGCAAAATGGGTTATGCCATCGCCAAGGTCGCACTTGAAATGGGGGCGGATGTAACGCTTATCAGTGGTCCTACCTCTATAAAAGCGCCAGAAGGTGTAAATTTGATTTCAGTGGTTTCAACGCAAGATATGTTTGATGCTGTCATGGCACATAAAGCTGTTGATGTGATTATCAAAGCGGCTGCACCAGCAGACTATAGACCAGCGCAAGTGAGTCCAGAGAAGATTAAGAAGAAAGAAGCTTCTATGCACATTGAAATGGTGAAAAATCCAGATATTTTAAAGACGCTTGGCGAGATAAAAACCAATCAATTGTTAGTGGGCTTTGCAGCAGAAACACAGAATTTAAAAACCTATGCACTTGGCAAATTAAATGAGAAAAATTTGGACTTCATTGTGGCCAATAATGTCGCGGAAAAAGGTGCTGGGTTTGATGTGGATACTAATATTGTCACTATTTTTGATAAAGATGGCACGGAAACGGCATATGATTGTTTAGAGAAGGATCAAGTGGCAAAAATTGTACTGGATCGAGTCGTTAAAAAACTTTCAATTTAAGTATAAAATGATACGAGGCGAACATGTTTGCAAATATTGCAATTTTAAGAAATGCACAAAATTTGGACCAACTCTTTACCTATGAGATTCCAGCAAAATTTGAATTGATCGCTCAACCTGGGAAACGTGTGTTGGTGCCTTTTGGTGCTTCTGGCCAAGTAGAAGGCATTATCATCGAATGTAAATCCGTTCTTGAAAAGGTGCCTGAGTTTGCTATAAAAAAAGTGCGGCATATCTTCGATGATGATGTTTATTTAAGTGAGCGAGATTTAAAGGTTGTCGATTTCATGAGAACGCATTATTTGTGTACCTATACTGAAGCGATACAACTTTTTTTGCCCTCTGGGACTATGACGCATCAGCTTAAAAAATACAGCATCACTGAAGAAGGCTTGCTTCATCAAGCGAAGTTTAATGATAGAGAACGTGAGATCGTCAGTCAGATTATGTCTTTTGATGAACTTGAACTGAGTCGAATTGAGACATCGTATTCTGAAAAAATAAAATTACAAATATTAAGCAAACTCACCGCAAAAAAATGGCTTGCTCTCAACTATGATTATGAAGAGGTCGTTAAGGACCGCTATGTGGAAGTTCTTCATGTGGTGGCGGATTTAGAGGACTACTTTTTGACAATTCCTAAGCGTTACACGGCGCGTATTAAGCTTTGTGAAGTGCTTATGGAAAACCCAATCATTGAAAAAACAAAGTTGGTCAAAGATTTTAAGATCAGTCGAAATGTAATCGATAAATTTATCGAAGAGGACCTAATAGAAATAGAACTCAAAGAAGACAGGCGTATGCCAGCCTTTATGGCCTCGCTTGAAAGTAAAAAGAACATTGCTTTAAATCCAGAACAACAAGAGGCGTATGACAAGATTGTTGAGCGTTTTGAATCCGGTGAACAAAATGATTTTCTAATTCATGGGATCACAGGTAGTGGGAAAACGGAAGTTTATGCTGAGCTCATTGAATATATGATTTCTAAAGGCAAAAAGACGGTCCTTTTAGTCCCCGAAATTTCATTGACGCCACAAATCGTGTCCAGATTTGTCAGTCGATTTGGCAAAGAACGCATTGCGCTTTTGCACTCAAAGATTTCAAATGGTGAAAAGCATGATCAGTGGAAAGGCATTCGCCGAGGTGAATACGATGTGATTATTGGCGCACGTTCTGCCGTCTTTGCGCCATCAGATGATATCGGTCTTGTGATTATCGATGAAGAACATGAAAATTCTTATCGGTCTGAAAAAAGACCTCGATATGAGACTTACGAGGTCGCCAAATTGAGGATGGAACTCTTTGGAGGCCTTTTGGTTGCAGGCTCCGCAACGCCAGCACTTGCTTCTTATCACGACGCAAGGTGTGGGAAAAGAGAACTGTTGAATCTTAAAAAGAGATTTAACAATCAAGCGCTTCCAGTGATGGAAATCGTCGATATGAGACGCGAACTGGAAGAGGGTAATATGTCTATTTTAAGTAGACGTTTATTCGCGGCTATCGAATCACGTCTTGAAAAAGGGGAACAAAGCATTATTTTTCTAAATCGCAAGGGGCATTCCACCTTTGTCTCTTGTAGGCGTTGTGGCTATACGATGTCTTGTCCAAATTGTGATGTCACTTTGACTTATTTCAAGACAGAAAAATCCGTAAAATGTAACTATTGCGGATATGAGTCTTATGTGCCCAAAAAGTGTCCTAAATGTGATAGCCATTATTTTAAATTTTTTGGTGTGGGCACTGAAAAGGTAGAAGAAACGCTGAGAAATTATTTTAAAAATGCACGTATTGCCCGGATGGATAAGACGACAACTTCTAGAAAAGGCAGTCTTGAAGCGATGATTACGGATATTGAGACTGACAAAACGGATATATTAATTGGGACTCAAATGGTGACAAAAGGGTTTGACTTCAAAAATGTCACACTGGTCGGCATTTTATCAGCAGATCTCATGTTCAATTTTCCGAGTTACCAAGCTTCTGAAAGAACTTATCAATTGGTGAATCAAGTGGCTGGTAGAGGCGGGAGAGGTGAAAAAGCCAGTGAGGTAATTCTCCAAACCTACACCCCAGACCACTATGCAATAAACATCAGTGCATATGAAGCTTTTTTTGATGTGGAAATGAAATACAGAGAGATGCGCAGATACCCGCCCTATTATAAATTGATCAATTTGCTGATTGTATCTAAATCTGAACAAACGGCAATGCAATATGCACAAAAATCGCACACTTTTTTAGATAAGAATTTTTTTAAAAAAGATTTACAAAATAAGCTAGAATTATACCCTGCTTCTCCTGCATTATTGAAGAAGATAGATGGACAATACAGATGGCAAATTCTCATCAAATGTCCACCTGAATTATTAAGTGTGATTACGCGTTATTTTAAAATACTAGAAGATGAATTTATTAAAGTTGAAGCATGTAGCTTGCAAATCGATCTAGATGCAAGAAACATTTTATAGGAGGCAACGGATGGCTATACGCACCATTAGATTAGAAGATGATCCTATTCTTAGGAAGATATCTAAGAAAGTCACAAAGTTTGATGAAAAATTGGAACTTTTAGTGGCGGATATGATAGAAACCATGCATGATGCTGAGGGTGTTGGTCTAGCAGCGCCTCAAATTGGCGTTTTAAAACGTGTTGTGGTGATTGATTTATATGATGATGAAGGGCCTTTTGAATTAATCAATCCTGAGATCATCGAAACCCATGGAGAACAGTGTAAATTTGAAGGTTGTTTGAGTGTTCCAGGAAGAAGTGGGAAAGTGATCCGGCCTGAATACACCAAGGTGAGATTTCAGGATGTGTATGGTGATTTTTACGAAGTTGAAGGAGAGGAACTCCTTGCGATTGCACTTTGTCATGAAATTGATCACTTAAATGGTATACTCTATATTGATAAGCAAATAGAAGAAGCGGAAGAGGACGTATAGATGAAAATTATTTTTATGGGCACCCCTGACTTCGCTGTAGGCACACTTGAAGCTTGTATAGAGCATCATGAGGTTATCGGTGTGTTTACACAGCCAGACAAGCCAAAAGGTAGAGGCAAACAGATGGCTAAGCCTCCGGTTAAAGTGATAGCAGAGGCACACGATATTCCTGTATTTCAGCCAGAACGCATTAAAAAGGGGGATTGGACACAGCTTATAAGCGATCTTGCACCGGATTGTATCGTCGTTGTGGCATATGGTCAACTCCTTTCAAAGGCAATCTTAGAGATCCCGAAGTATGGTTGTGTCAATGTTCATGCATCGCTCTTGCCGAAGCTTAGAGGCGCAGCTCCAATTAATTGGGCTATCGTAAATGGAGAAACCGAAACGGGTGTCACGACGATGTTGATGGATGCCGGTCTTGATACAGGCGATATGCTTCTTAAATCGGTTGTTCAAATTGATGATGAGATGATGGCGGGTGAGCTTCATGATCAGCTGGCAAGCATGGGCGCAGAGCTCTTGATGAAGACTTTAGAGGGGCTATCAAACCACAGTATAATCCCAGAAAAACAAGAGGATTCAAAGTCAACGTATGCCTCTATGTTAAATAAGGACCTCGCAAGAATTAACTGGAAGGCAAGTGCAAAATCGATTTGTAACCTTATAAGAGGTTTTAATCCTTGGCCTGTGGCACATACGGTTTATGAGGAGAAAACATTGAAGATTTATAAAGCGAATGCTTTGACGTTAAGTGATTTGGATGCAATAGAACTTATGCGCTATAATGGCATTAATGAAAGTGGCAAGGTTATTGGCGTTCGAAAAAATAGTGTTTTAGTCAAAGCGGATGCATCTGTATTAGAAGTTTTAGAGCTTCAATGGGGGAGTGCTAAAAGAATGTCATGCAGTGCATTTTTACTAGGACATGCCATTGAAATTGGTGCTCAATTTATTTAAGGAGGTAATCGTATGTATTATGGAAGTGGCTATTTTATGTTATTAATATTAATGATTTTGGCTTTTTTTGCAAATATGGGTGTTAAGAATACCTTTAACAAATATCATAAAGTGAGAAATGTTAGAGGGCTTACGGGTGCACAGGCCGCTGAGCAAATGCTTAGAAGTAATGGCGTTTATGATGTGCGTGTTGAACGCATCAGCGGGTACTTGTCAGATCATTATGATCCGAGATCCAAAACGATCAGATTGTCTGAACCCGTTTATGACAATCCTTCAGTCGCGTCTGTGAGTGTTGCTTGTCACGAAGCAGGTCATGCACTACAACATGAGGGCGGCTATGTGCCACTTTCTCTTAGAACAGCAGTATTACCTGCGGCTCAATTGGGCTCAAAAGCAGCATGGCCATTGCTAATTGCGGGTGTAATACTTTCGCTACCTATGTTTATCAATATCGGCGTTATCTTTTTTAGTTTTTCGGTGCTCTTTCAAGTGATCACTTTGCCAGTTGAATTCAATGCCAGTTCAAGAGCACTAAGAATGATGAATGAATATGGTATTTTAGTTGACGAGGAAAACAGTCATGCAAGAAAAGTGCTCACTGCAGCAGCAATGACCTACGTTGCCGCAGCAGCCATCGCAGTCGGACAACTCATCCGATTTTTACTCATGGCAAACCGCAGAGATTAGGGCGTAGATTTCGAAGTGTTATTCGAGATTCATAGATTGAGGTCTTGTGTTTTATGTTTTATGTTTATGTTTTGAATTTTGTGAAAATGAGTCTCAAATTGTGACTTGACAGTACAAGAGCTGATTTAATAGGCTTTGAAGGAGCTCCACAGGCAAGCATTGCCGAGGAACGGTCTCCAAAAATGGCTAATAAATCAGCTCTTGTTTGCGAGATACACAATGCCACCGAATGTAATATTAAGTTTATTTGTTAAAAAATCAATTTTGGTTATCATTAGAGATTAGATTTGATATAATTAGGGATAGTTTTATAAAAAGAGAAAATGGGTGGCGTATGAAAGTTAATGCAAGAAAGATGGCACTTCGAATTTTAGGACAAATTGATAAAGATAAATCATTTTCACATATTGCTCTAAATCGATATTTTGAGCAATATGAAATGGATTCTATCGACAGAAGATTTATTAGCTATTTGGTGCTTGGTATATTGGAAAATAAGATTCTTTTGGATTTTTATATTAGAAAATTATCCAAATTGAGATTTGGAAAGATTCATCATGAAGTGGTTATTATTTTAAGGATGGGACTCTATCAAATTGAATTCATGTCAAAAGTACCGGATTCAGCTGCGGTTGATGAGTGTGTGAAGCTCGCAAAAAAAATCAATCCCGAGCAGGGTAAATTTGTAAACGGCATTTTGAGAACTTTTATCAGAGAGAAAGATAAAATTGAATTTCCAGATGCAAAAAGGCATCCAAGCACATATTTGAGTATTCTTTATTCGCATCCTGAATGGATGGTAGAAAGATGGATGGATCAGTTTGGCATATCGTTTACAGAGACGCTTTTAAAAGCCAATAATAACAGTCCCGATTTGATTGTCAGAGTTAATCCTTTAAAAACGACAAAAGAAGCCTTGATGAGACACTTGGACGAGGCAGGTGTCGTATATGAACCTTCACGTTATATTAAAGATGCCCTAGTGATCAAATCATTAAATGCATTATCGATTGATGTGGTTCCAGGTTTTGAAGAAGGTTTTTTTCAAGTTCAAGATGAAAGTTCAATGTTCGTAGGGATACTCTCCGATGTTAAAGAAGGTCAAACGGTAGTCGATGTTTGCTCGGCGCCAGGTGGCAAGGCCACCCATGTAGCGCAACTTATGAATAATACTGGCGTCGTCTATGCGAGGGACTTACACGAGCACAAGCTCAGTCTTATTATGGAAAATGTTGAGCGGCTAGGACTCGATAATATCAAGGTTCAGATATTTGATGCCCAGCTCTTTGATAAAGCGCTTGAACACAAAGCCGATGTGGTTTTAGTGGACGCACCTTGCTCTGGACTTGGAATTATTAGGCGAAAACCAGATATTAAATACAATAAATCCATTGAGGAACTGTTGGAACTGTCTGAACTTCAAAAACAAATTTTGAGTACGTCATCAGAATATGTCAAAGATCAAGGCACGTTAATCTACAGTACATGTACGCTGAATTTTGAAGAAAATGAAGCAGTGGTAAGATGGTTTTTAGAGCATCATCCTAAGTTTGAATTGGATGGAGATCAAGGCGGACATCTTTCAATTGTCAATAGGGCATTACTGACAGAGAAAGGTCTTGGTCTGCTGGCTGACACTGAGATGCTCACACTTTATCCAAACCAGCACGGAACAGACGGTTTTTTTATTGCAAAAATGATTAAAGTTAAATAAGAGGTGTTGGATGAGAACATTTTCACAAACGGATGTAGGCAAGAAAAGAGATAATAACGAAGATTATATTTTAATAAATGAGACGCTTGGGCTTTACATCGTAGCGGATGGGATGGGTGGTCATAATGCAGGCGAGGTTGCAGCCAAAATTGCTTGTGAAAGTATAGAAGTAGCAGTTAAGGCGAAATGTCTTGAGGGCGGCTTTAAATTTGAAGATGAAATCGAAAGCATCTTGGCAGAAGCCAACATTGCCATAAAAAAAATTGGTGAAGCTCAGCCAGAATATAGCAACATGGGGACTACCGTGGTCATCGCTTATTTAGATCATGAGATGCTTTATGTTGCAAATGTTGGAGATAGCAGGCTCTATATGGTCAATGCAGAAACGCTTCATCAGATTACAAAAGACCATTCGCTTGTGGCGGAACTCATTAAAATTGGCAGTATAAGCGAATCAGAAGCGGCAAATCATCCAGATAAAAACATTATCACCAGTGCTTTGGGTGTGGACGAAAAATTTGATTTTTATCAAACCAAGATGCCTTACTTTGAATACCGATATATACTATTATGTACAGATGGATTGACCAATATGCTGAGCAAAGAAGCATTATTTGAAATCATTAAGGACAATGAGCCGGATGTCATTCCTAATAAATTAATTGAATCTGCAAATGCAAACGGTGGCCTTGATAATGTGACTGTTATTTGCATAGAATTGTAAGGAGGATATTCATGACGAGTATCATTGGAACTGTTTTAGATAAACGCTATGAGATCATAGAAGTTGTGGGTTCAGGTGGCATGGCCACTGTTTATAGAGCAAAGGATCTCATCTTAAACCGGATGGTGGCGGTTAAAATTTTAAAAAGAGAACTGAGTACTGACGAGGAATTTGTTACGAAGTTTGAAAAAGAGTCGCAATCGGCGGCAAGTCTTTCTCATCCCAATATCGTCAATATTTTTGATGTGGGCTTAGACCAAGGCATGCATTATATCATTATGGAACTTGTAACGGGAAACACACTTCGAGAGTATCTCAATAAAATGAATGGATTTATGAGAGAAGAAGCGGTTATCAATATTTCTTTGCAGATTGCTTCGGCACTTAACAATGCGCATCAAAATAATATTATTCATAGAGATATTAAATCTCAAAATATTCTCGTAAATGAACAAGGCAGTATAAAAGTTGCAGACTTTGGGATTGCAAGAGCCACGACGAAATCAACGATTGTCAACACCAAAGAGGTTGTTGGTTCAGTGCATTACACCTCGCCAGAACAGGCGCGAGGAGGCTTTGTAGATGAGAGAAGCGATATCTACTCGCTGGGCATTTTGATGTATGAACTCGCAACGAAGGAATTGCCTTATGTGGCGGATACACCCGTTGCGGTGGCACTAAAGCACTTGAAAGACGAGATGCCAGATATAAGGCTTGTCAATGAGCAAATAAGTGAAGGGTTAGTTTCGATTATTCACAAAGCAACTCAAAAAGACTTGAATATGAGATATCAATCGGTTGAAGAGCTGATTGAAGATTTGAAGCACGTTAGAAACGACAAACATTATGTGGTTGAGGAGCATATTTATCTAAACGATGAAACCATGGTGCTCCCGAAGATCACAGAGGAAGATATTATGAATCATCAAATGAAGAAACAACAAAATAAAGCTCCAAATGGCAGACCGCAAAATCCTATGCCAAATGGGGGGACCAATAATGTGAAGAAGAAACCGCCTGTCAATAAACTGAACGCAACATTGGTCGTTTTGGCAGCGCTTCTTTTGTCACTACTTGTTTTTTCAATTTTTGCTATCAATAAAATTCAAGATATGTTTAAAACTGAAATGGTGCTAATGCCTTACGTTACAGGTTTAACTTCTGAAGAGGCGATTAGAATTTTAAATGAAAATGGGCTTATAGCAGACACGACAGAAAAGCGGTTTGACAATAATGTTGAGCAAGGTTACGTCATTTCTCAATCGTTGCCAGAAGGTGAGGAACTTAAAGAAGGCTTTACAGTGAGTCTTGTGATCAGCAATGGACCTGTGCTTGCAACGATTCCCAACGTGATGCATCAAACCCTTCAAAAAGCCACTGTAATGATTGAAAATGTCGGGTTGACGATTGGAGAAACTTCTTACGAATTCGATGACTTACCTGTTGGTATGATCATTGAGCAAACGCCTAAGGCGGGCATGCAGATCGGTGAAGGCCAAACGGTTGATGTGGTTGTAAGCCAAGGCGTTAAAATTACCACTGTACTTGTTCCGAACTTGTCTGGAAAAACACTCGCAGAAGCTGAAAAAGAACTCAACGATTTGGGCTTAAAAGTAGGCAAAACTGAAGAACTTTCAAATGCAGAAATTGAGAAAGGGCTTGTCATTTCAAATGAGCAGGTGGGATCAGAAGCCAAGCAAGGTGATTCAGTCAATTTAAGTATTAGTAAGGGCCCTGATGCTACAGGTGCAGAAGTAGATCCATCAACTGGTGTTGAGTTGACTTCAAGACTTTTTGTAATTCCAACAGATACCTTTATCAATGATCCAGAAGCCATAAAAGTGGATATGGTCCAAGGTGAAGTCACAACAGTGGTCTATGAAAAAACGCATACAAAAGATGAAAAAGAGGTCAAATTCACAATAAAAGGTGCTGGTTCTGCGGTGATTAACATCTACTTCAGTGGACAGTTGGTTAGTACACAATACGTTGAGTTCTAAAAAAGGAGTTGTAAATGGATTACGGAATCATCTTTAAAGGAATTGGAGGATTTTACTATGTGAAATTCAATGATTCTATTTACGAATGTAAAGCACGTGGTAAGTTTAAAAATCAAAAGGTGACGCCACTTGTGGGGGACTATGTAAGAATCAGTATTCTTGATGAAGAGAATAAGCTGGGCATGATTGAGGAAATTTACGAGCGTAAAACTGAACTTTTACGTCCAACTGTTGCAAATGTCAATCAAGCCATCATTGTTTTTTCCATAAAAAATCCGCTTCCTAATATGATTCTTTTAGATAAGATGTTGGTCCTTGCGGAGCAGTCAGGGCTTAGTATTATCATATGCTTCAATAAAGCTGATCTCGATGTGGATTTCGATTATGAAAAGTATGAAGCCATTTATCATCGCATAGGTTATCCTGTACTTAAAACCTGTGCCCTTGAAGGTGAAGGCATAGATGAACTGAGTCTTCATCTTAAAGATAAGATCACAGTCTTCTCAGGACCATCAGGCGTGGGGAAATCTTCTCTGCTCAATGCGGTTCATGAAGGGTTCACCTTGCAAACGGGAGAGATTAGTGCCAAGATTAAAAGGGGTAAACATACCACAAGGCATTCTGAACTCATGGCACTCAAAAATGGGGGCATTGTGGTAGACACGCCTGGTTTTACTTCGCTGTCGATGCATGAAGTTGAACCAGAGGACTTAAAAGAGTACTTCCCGGAGTTTAGAATGCAAGAGGAACCCTGTCGTTTTGATAATTGCATGCATCTAAATGAACCCGGCTGTACGGTAAAAGAGGCGGTTGAAAAGGACCTGATTTCAAAGGATCGATATGAAGCTTATCTCTATATATTAAATGAAATTAATGAACTTAAAAGGAGACAAAAAAAATGGTAAAGTTAGCACCGTCAATATTGTCAGCGGATTTTTCAAGACTTTTAGAGCATGTTAAAGAGGTTGAAGATGCAGGGGTAGAGTACCTTCACGTGGATGTCATGGATGGTCATTTTGTACCCAACATATCTTTTGGCGCTCCGGTTTTAATGTCTTTAAAAGGCAAGACAAACCTGTTCGTTGACGTCCATTTGATGATTGAAAATCCAGATCAGTACGTGGAACGTTTTGTGAAAGCGGGTGCAGACTTAATCAATGTTCATGTTGAAGCTTGTCCCCATATTCACAGGACACTCCAGTATATAAAATCATTTGGCGTAAAAGCGGCAGTAGCACTTAATCCAGGAACCCCTCTTTCTAGTATTGAAGAAGTGTTGCCTGATGTGGATATGGTCTTGATTATGTCTGTGAATCCTGGCTTTGGGGGACAACGTTATATTGAATCAATGACTGATAAAATCAAAAGATTGAAGGCTATGATCGATGAAAAGGGCTTTAAAATTGATATTCAAGTGGATGGTGGCATCAATCTCGACAATGTTAAGGCTGTGGTTGATGCAGGTGCAACTATTATTGTAGCGGGATCGGCGATCTTTAATACCGATAGCATTAAAGAAACGGTGCTCGCATTTAGAGATGCCGTAAAATGAGACGAATAGCTTTGGTGGTTCTCAATGGTGCGTATATAGATTATCGTAAATTAAAAGCGATTTTAAAAGAACGCTTTAAAACTCAGAATCCAGAGGTCGTTTTAGGGGTCGATGGTGGGACTAATCATCTTGAATCACTCGGATTAACCCCAACGCATATCTTAGGCGATTTGGATTCTATTGAGCATATTGATGTCTATAAAGAGAAGTTTAAAGAAGCAGAGTGGATTGTATATCCAATAGAAAAAGATTATACGGATTCAGAACTTGCTTTTGAAACTGCTAAATCACTGGGCTGTAATGAACTTGTTGTCATCGGTGCATTTGGAGGCAGATTAGATCATATGTTGGGGACGATTCTTCTTTTAAATCGCTACAGTGATGGCGTGGATATTGAGCTATTGGACTTGCAAAATCAAATTAGATTGATTCAGGGTCCGCTTGTCTATCCTTTGATAAAAAAGGAAATTCCCTATCGATATGTCTCCCTTGTCCCTATATCGAATCAGGTAACAGGGGTTTATCTCGATGGCTTTAAATACCCTTTAAATAACGCCACGATAAAACTGGGGGAAACGATTGGTATTAGCAATGAAGTTTTAAAGGATCATGCTTCGGTTACTTTATCTTCAGGCAAGTTACTGATGATTTTTTCTAGAGATTCTGAAGGTCCGTTCTAGAGCAAGAGAGATCATGTCAATAAAATAAAAAAACAAAAGTAAAGCAAAAGTAAAGCAAAAGCAAAGGTTACTATTACTATTACCTTTGCTTTTGCTTTTGATGCGTTAAAACAAAAGCGCGTACATCGCCGGAATCGTTGTTCAAGCTTGCGTACCTAATGGACACTCTAATTAAGCAAACATAAAAAAAATCACATGGTCTATGACCATATGATTTGCTTTTATGTTTGCTTATACCGCTCTTTCAACTTTACCAGAACGTAAACATCTGCTACATACCTTGATTCTCTTAGTACCGCCGTTGATAGAAGCTTTAACGCTTCTTAAGTTTGGAGACCAAGTTCTTCTATTATGGTTGTTAGCGTGGCTGACAGTATTTCCTGATACTTTACTTTTGCCACAGATTTCGCATGCTCTTGCCATTTATGACACCTCCTTCGAGTGATTACTCTTAACATAACAAACTTATTTTATCAGAGACGGGCGTTTATTTCAAGTCTTAAATACCTTATTTCTAATCTTTTTTGTAATATTTGCAGTAAGAAATGCTTATTTTCTTGATATTGAGCGGATATTACTATAAAATTAGATTAAATGATTGAATACTCTTAAATAAGAAGGAGGGGCATAATATGTCAATCAAAATTCAAAATGAATTAGGCGATGTTTCTATAGATACGGATGTTGTTTCAACCATCGCAGCTTTTGCTGCTATGGAGTGTTATGGTCTTGTAGGCATGACATACAAATCTACAAGAAGTGGGATTGCGAAAATACTAAAAGGTGAGCACCTTTCAAAGGGTGTTGAAGTGAAAGTGGAGGAAGCAGGTGTAATTGTTACTTTATACGTGATTATCCAATTTGGAACCAAGATTTCAGTCGTGGCCGAAAATATCATCGAAAAAGTAAAATACAACGTTGAAAACCTTACTGGATTAAATGTCCTCGAGGTGAATCTTAATATCGAAGGCGTACGCGTTCAAGAGTAACTAGGAGGAATACACGTGGATCAAAAGACAATCAATGCGGATTTGCTTATTAAGATGTTTAAGCAAGGCACATATGAACTCAATAAAAATAAAGACTTGGTGGATTCTCTCAATGTATTTCCCGTACCAGATGGTGATACTGGAACAAATATGTCGTTGACGATGAATTCAGCAATTGAAGTTGTTGTTAAGCAATCCTATGAGACTGTAGAAGAAGTGTCTAAAGCAATCTCTAAAGGATCTTTAATGGGCGCAAGAGGAAACTCTGGCGTTATTTTATCTCAAATATTTAGAGGTTTTGCTAAAGGCTGTAAAGGTAAAACAGAACTAAATTCTATTGATTTGTGCCATGCGGTGAAAGATGCAGCTGATACGGCATACAGTGCTGTGTTAAAACCAGTAGAGGGCACTATTTTAACGGTCATTCGGAAAATTGCTGAAAAGGCGATGGAATATATGGAAGAAGAAGTTGCAATTGATGAGCTTTTACACATCTTGATTAGACGTGGTGAGGAAACTCTTGATAAGACACCAGAGTATCTTGCGGTGTTAAAACAAGCTGGCGTTGTGGATGCTGGTGGTAAAGGTCTTTTATGTATTTTAAACGGCTGTTATGATGCTTTTTTAGGCAAAGAGATGCCACTCGAAGAAGCGAAAACAGCAAATAAAGAAGCACCAGCTCAAAATTTTATGTCAACTGAAGATATTAAATTTGCTTATTGTACAGAGTTCATTATTCAAGGTGATGCGATTCAAGGTGAAGTGCTGAAAGACATTATCGAAAAAATGGGTGATAGTTTTGTGTTTGTTCAAGATGAGGATCTGGTTAAGGTGCATATTCACACGAACAATCCAGGAATCGCGCTTGAAGAAGCACTAAAGCATGGTGTGCTTAAGAAAGTCAAAATAGAAAACATGAAAGAGCAACACAGTAATATTATCGATCATTATCAGGGGCCTCTTGATGAGAGTCTTAAAAAAGAATCCAAAGAACGTGAAGAAGTACTGGCTTATGAGGATGATTATGGCTTTATAGCTGTTTCAATGGGAGACGGGTTTTCATCCATATTTGCGGATCTAGGGATCGTAGGCAAAATACTTGGTGGTCAGACGATGAACCCAAGTACGGAGGATTTTTTAAGGGAAATCGAAAAGTGTCCTTCTAAGCATATTTTTTTGTTCCCCAATAACAGCAATATCATAATGGCAGCAAATCAAGCAAAAACCCTCAGTGAAAAAGAGGTCTATGTAATTCCCACGAAGACCATGGCGCAGTGCATAACAGCAATGCTCAATTTCAATAAAGAAGAAGTGGCTGAAACGAATCATGCGGTTATGACTGAGAGTCTTAATACGGTTAAAACCATTCAGGTAACTTATGCCGTTCGGAATACAACTTTTAACGAGATGGTCATTGAGAAAGATGATTACTTGGCAGTGGCTGATGGAGAAATTAAAGCCTCTGGTAAAGTGCAGACAGACGTCATTATGCGTGCGATCGAAAGTACTGTTGATAAGGCTTCTGAAATTATTTCACTCTATTATGGAGCGGATGTTACAGAAGATGAGGCACTCGCTTTGGCTGCTCTCGTCGAAGAAAAATACAGTGATTTTGAAGTAGAAACGTACAGAGGTGGACAGCCCCTATACTTTTATGTTATTTCGATTGAATAAAAGATACCTTCAGCGCACTCAATCTAATTTGAGTGCGTTTTAGGTTGGTTATAATGAAATTTGCTACATAAGAGGTGATAAAGTGTTTAATATGCCTTTAAACAATTTAAAGGGAATTGGGGATAAAAAAGCGGCAAAATTGAAAAAAATAGGTTTGTCAACTTATAGAGATGTCCTTTATGATTTTCCAGTTAGATATATAGATCGGAGGAAAATTGTCAATATTTCTGAAGCACCGGATCAAGTTCATGTGACAATAAGAGCAAAGGTTCTGAGCATTCGGTTTAAAGTGGTGAATAAATCCAAAAAAGAGATTATGATTTTGGAAGTTATGGATAGTTTTCATCATGGAGAGATTGTATTTTTTTCCCCCCAGTATATTCAATCCTTTTTTAAAACGAATGAGCTTTATTATTTTTTTGGAAAAATTGAAAAAATGGGTGCCCTGTTTAAGATGATGCATCCCGAGTATGCTCGAGCAGATGATAAATTATTTTTGTCTATTTTACCCGTATATGCTTCCACGTTGGGCTTGTATCAATCGGATCTTGTGAGATTACATCAGCAAGTAGCAGGTCTTTTAAGTCCAATTGTCGAAGAGACTTTACCGATGTCAGTAACGGCTCTAGGGAAGCTTTGTACCTTACAAGATGCGCTTTATCAGATTCATCACCCCAAAGATGAACAAACCTTAAAAGTTGCCAGATATCGGTTGATTTATGAAGAGTTGTTCACACTTCAACTCAAACTGATTGTACTTAAAAACAATTATCATAGAGCAAAGGCAGACCGTCTTGAAATGGATCAAGAGGTATCAGACTTTATGACGCATTTGCCTTTCAAGCTCACCAATGCGCAAGTAAAGGCTTTTGAAGACATCAAAGTAGATTTGAAATCTGGGAACTCGATGAACCGTTTGATACAAGGGGATGTTGGATCGGGCAAGACGATACTGGCTTTTTTAACGCTTTTAATGGCACTTAGAAATCAAAAGCAAGGTGTTTTAATGGCACCTACTGCCATATTGGCCAGACAACATTATGAGAGCTTTAAGCAGTATTTTGGTGAAAAATATAAGGTTGAGATTTTAGATTCTGGTGTTTCTGCTAAGGAAAAGAAGCGTGTAAAAGCGGATATTGAACTCGGAACTGTAGATGTTGTCATAGGAACGCATGCTGTGTTGGAAGAAGATGTTCTGTTTAAAGCGTTGGGTGTGGTTATTACCGATGAACAACATCGATTTGGAGTGAGGCAGAGAACCATCGTTTCCCAAAAGGGGGATAATCCACATGTGCTCATAATGTCTGCAACGCCCATCCCACGAACACTTTCTTTGATTCTATATGGTGATATGGATGTGTCTATAGTGGATGAAATGCCTGCAGGCAGAAAACCCATTAAAACACATTTTGTGAGACCGTCAAAACTGGAAGAAATGTATGTCTTCATACGCGAAAAGCTTGAAGCTAGCCGACAAGTTTATTTTGTTTGTCCACTGGTAGAGGATTCAGAGACACTTGATTTAACCTCTGCAACGGCTCACTATGAAGCCCTTAAAGAAAGATTTCATGATTTTAATGTCGGCATTGTGCACGGCAAGATGAAGACTAAAGAAAAAGATTTGATCATGGAATCTTTTAAGCGCAATGAAATTAATATTTTGGTCTCTACAACCGTTATTGAGGTGGGGATCAATGTACCCAACGCCTCTGTTATGGTTATTCTAAATTCTGAAAGATTTGGACTTTCGCAACTCCATCAGCTCAGAGGTAGAGTCGGAAGAGGCGATGAACAATCCTATTGTTTTTTATTAAGTGAAAAATTATCCAAAGATGCTAAGGCTAGAATTGAGACGATGGTTAATGAAACCAGCGGATTTGAAATTGCAGATAAGGACCTTGAACTCAGGGGGTCTGGAGAAGTTTTTGGTGTGAGACAACACGGATTGCCAGAACTTAAATTAGCGGATTTGTCAAAACATAAAAAAATACTTTTAGAAGCGCAAAAACATGTTAAAATAGTAATTGCTGAATATCAGCTTGGAAATACAGAGATGATTCAGTATATTGATAAGCTTAGACTCGAAATAAATGAAACCTTTACTTTGTAAATGGGTATAATAAGACGCGGGAAGTGAAAAATGAGAGTTATTTCAGGTAGCGCAAGAGGCATGGTGCTTGAGACTATAGATGGCCTCGAAACCAGACCAACAACAGATCGTGTTAAAGAGGCTTTGTTTAGCATGATTCAAAATCAAATTTATGGCTCTGTATGCCTTGATTTATTTTCAGGATCGGGTGCGCTTGGGATTGAGCTCATCAGCAGAGGTGCGGATCAAGTTGTCTTTTGTGAAAACAATCCAAAAGCCAAAATGATCATTGGAAAAAATCTGAAAAAGACAAATTTTTTGGAGAAATCTTTACTAAAAGGTGAAGATGTCTATTCATTTTTGTCGACCTATAAGGGGAGCCCTTTCGATATTGTCGTCATGGACCCACCCTATTTGAAAGGTCATATAAAAAAAGGTTTGGCTCACTTGGAAAACTATAATTTACTTTGCGAAAATGGTATAATAGTTGTTGAGCATGACATAAGTGATGTAGACATCTCCGAGCATGAAACCGCTTTTTCTTTAATAAAAACAAAAAAATACGGCAAAATTGGCATTTCAATATATAGGAGGTAAGCGTGAAAATCGCAGTTTATCCAGGAAGTTTTGATCCAGTTACCAAAGGGCATTTGGATATTATAGAACGCGCAAGCAAATTATTTGACCATGTAATTGTCACCGTAATGTTCAATCAAAGTAAAGCACCAATGTTTTCACCAGATGAGCGGATAGCTCTTCTTGAAAAAACCACGTCCCATTTATCCAATGTTTCAGTGGATAAGCATATGGGATTGCTAATTGATTATTTGAAGCTTAAAGAGGCTAGAATTTTGGTTAAAGGTTTAAGGGCGATTTCAGATTTTGAAGCTGAGTTTCAGATGGCAAGTGTAAATCAAAAATTATGTAAAGAGATAGAGACTGTATTTATTATGACCCGAACGGATTATATGTATTTGAGCTCAAGTATCGTAAAAGAGGTTGCAAGTTTTGGTGGGGATATTTCTGATTTTGTAACTGAAGAAGTAAAAAATGCGATATTCAAAAAAATAGGAGGCTAAGAAATGAGCAAAGAGAAATTGGAATTGCGAGTGTTGGAATTACTTGAAGAGTTTGAAGATAAATTGGAGAGTTATCCAACTGTGCCTTTGACTGGTAAAATTTTGGTTGATCGTGATGATTTGCTTAATATTATAAAAGATATCAATGTGATGTTGCCAGATGAATATCAACATGTCAGATGGATTAAGTCTCAAAAAAATCAAATTATGGAGGAAGCCAATAAGCTGGCTGAAGAAATTCTGAGCACTGCCCAAAGGGAAGAGCTCAGAATTTTAGAGCTTGCAAAAAATAAAGAGAGAGAAATGCTGATGGCAGCTGATTCTAGGATGAGAGAACTTATCAATGAACATGAAATCGTCAGATTAGCTGAAAAAAGGGCTCGTGATATTATCAAAGATGCTGAGGGTAAAGCTGAAGATATCCGAGTGGGCTCTTACGATTATGCTGAGGAAATTATGAAAAAAGTGGAATACAACATGGAAAAAATTCTTGCAACCATTAAAGAAAATGTGAATGAACTTGAAGCGTATAAATAAGATTGAAACCTCCTGAGCGGCTCAGTGAGGTTTTTTTGTAAAGGAGAGTGAATCATGAATGAAACATTAAAGTTACTTAAATCACATCAGTCTATAAGAAAATTTAAAGAGGATCCAATCCCAAAAGCTTTTATTGAAGCTATAATTGATGCAGCACAAATGGCCTCGACTTCTAGCTTTTTACAAGCATATAGCATTATTTCAATTGGCGATATGGCTGTTCGAAGTGAGATTGCGCGTTTATCAGGAGATCAAAAATACATTGTAAGTGCACCTACGTTTTTAGTGTTTTGTGCGGATTTGCATCGCTTGAGTTTAGCTTGTAAAAAACAGGGTGTGCCATATGAAAGTGGCTATGCGGAAACGTTTATAGTTGCCACTGTGGACGCTGCTCTTGCAGCTGAAAATACAATTATTGCCGCAGAATCTCTGGGACTGGGGGGCGTTTTTATCGGAGGGATTCGAAATAATCCTAAGCGCATTTCTGAACTGTTAAAATTGCCAGATGAGGTTTATCCGGTTTTTGGGATGTGTTTAGGTTTCCCAGACCATGCTCCTGGCCCAAAGGAAAGATTGCCCAAAAAAGTTGTTTTTCATGAAGAAGTTTATAAAGACGCAGATGAATCCGTAATGGATGCTTATGATGAGCGCATAAGAGCTTATTATATCGAGCGCACTCACGGCAAGAAAAGCGAATCGTGGACGGAATCTATTTCGGAAAAAATCGCGCATGAAACACGAGATCATATGAAATCCTTTTTAGAAAGCAAAGCTTTCAATCGTAAATAGATTTTAAAGTGGATTATTAAATATTTGTTAAAAAAAGACAACAAATAGTGTTAAAAAATTCATAACTTAATTTCAATTGTGATATAATTGTATCAGTATAGATTGATAGAAGAGAGGTGTTTTGGGGTGAATGTTATCTACAAATCAAATGAATTTATATTATTTGAAAAAAATGAACAGGTGTATATACAGGTAATCGCAAATGGGATTACGGTATATCAGTTTAATGATGCCTTAAAGCAGTTGCCTCAGGTCAAAGTGACCTCTTTTACAGATTTGCAAAATGCTCTAAAATCCAAAAGTAGCACGAGTACTCTGATTGGGGTTTTAAAATCACGTGTAGAAATTGAAGTTTCACAAGATGAAATGACTGCATTTGTAAAACTCAATATACCGTCCTCTGAACTCGAATCTTGTAAAGAGCGCATTGTGAGCGAGATTTTAGAACTCTTAAAAGCCCAAGGTGTAAGTAAGGGGATTCAATATGATTACCTTCAAGGTGAACTTTCAAATAGCCGGAAAGTCGAGGTTGCAAAAGGTGTTGCACCTGTTTCTGGAGAGGATTCAAAATATGCTTATTATAAAACGAACGCTAAACAGCCTAAAATAAGCGAGAATGGTGTCACGGATCATTATGAGCTCAACCTGATCAATAATATTAATAAAGGGGAATGGCTTGGTGAAAAAACTCTCCCAAAAGCAGGCATTGACGGTTTAACGGTCAGAGGCAATAAAATTCCAGCGCGCTTTGGACGTGATTACAATTTAAAATATGACCGAAAAACAGTTGAAGAAAAATTTGAAAAAGATAAATTTGTTTTGCGAGCAAAGCAAAATGGTGCTGTCAATTTTGATGGTGAAAAGATTAAAGTTGAAAATCATCTGATTATTTCGGGTGATGTGGATTATGAAACGGGTAATATTAGATTTGATGGCAGTGTAACGATTACTGGAACTGTTCAGGATAAGTTTATTGTAGAGGCCACCGGAGATATAGATATTAAGGGCAAAACTGGCGTTGGTGCGGTTGGCAAGATTATTTCAACACATGGCTCTGTAACGATACAAGGGGGCGTCAATGCTAGAAATGAAGGTAAAATATTTGCAAAAAATTCTATATTTGTTAAATTTGTAAATGAAGGCTATTTAGAAGCTGAAAATGAAATTCATGTGGGATTGTATGCATTTGACAGTTATCTAAAAGCGTCAAAGGTTTTTGTGGATCCTAAAAAGGGTAAAATCGTCGGTGGTGAAATACATGCCAAACATAAAATTGTATCTGGGTCTATTGGCAATATTCAAGAAAGGCAAACGATTGTAAATGTGGAGGGTTTTGAACGCATTGATATTAAAGTGGAACTTGATGCCATGAAGCTAAAGTTTCAAGATTTACTTTCTTCAGCCAATAGGATGAAGCGAAAACTTGAGATATTTGAAACCAATATGGATCGTCTTGAGGATAGAGCCAAAAATACTTATGAGGCTTTGGTTCAAAACTATCAGACGTTATTAGATGATCTTGATTTCTTGTCAAGAAAGGCAGAAAAACTTGAAGATATTCTCAGAACACGGGGAGAAGGCGAAATCAAAATTCATCAAACCATTTATCCCAAAACAATGATGGAGCTGAAAACACTTCAAAGACAAATTGTTGAGACTATGAATTGTTCGTTTTATGTCAAAGATAATCGCATTCATCTTGTGGACTGAGTTTGAAAACCATCTTTACAAATAGGGAGGTCTTATGATTGATGGCACTAAAAATGATTATGAATCTCTACTGAGTAGTATAGATTTTTTTTCGCAAAACCTTCATATTGAACAAATTGTAGAATATGGATTTAGTATTTTTAACGCGTTAGAAAAGCCAGAGGCTTCTGCAATTTACACTTATGATGAGGCGGGTTCTCAATTCACCGTAAAATTTAAACAGGGCTACTTAATTCAGTTGCCTGTAATTTATAAAAATCATAAGCATGACGATTTTGCCGTTAGAAATGGATTTTTGCTCGTCGATAGAGCAGTGCAAACTCGATATTTTGATGAAAGTATGTTAGATAATGCTTCGGTTTCAAAAGTCATGCCACTCATTATTGATGACCAGTTGTATGGCTTTATTATAAGTACAGATGGATCGGTGGGTGCTGCGCTGGGATTTGAGTTCATAACGCGATTTAATTATCTTATGAATTTGTCTCTGGAGAAAGCCTCTCGATACTTAGAAAGAGCGAAGTTGAAGCAAGAAATCGATAAACGTATATTTAATTTAAATTCGATGTCTCAATCGATGAGGATGTTGCTTTCAGAATTGGATGTTAAAAATATACTGCAATTAAGTGTTGATGTTATTCGTGAAATTACAACGAGTTCGATAACCAGTATAGGCATTTATGATCCGGTTGAGGACACGATAAAGATTCAATCCTATGAAAATCTTTTGAGCAGTTATAAACACGATGATGTCTTTAAGCTCAAAGATGAGATGCCTTTTGAGAATCAAGTGGTATTTCAGTATGATCAAGATAAAGATAAACTTTCAGAAATTTTTGTTGAGGCTTCAAAATTCGAGCTTCTAGCTGCGGAGTACGTGGTGTTGTTGGTAAAAGATCGCATCTTAGGATTTGTGACGATAGGAAAACCGATGACGGATAGACGCTATGATACGGGTTTGCTAGAGCGTATTAAGGATATAGCTTCCATCATGTACATTGCAATTACAAATGCAAGTCAGTTTGAAGTCATTACAGAACAAAAAGAACAATTAAGGTTACAACTTAGTGTTTTAAAAAATACAAATCGAATTATTAAAAATATGAATTCGGCTGAATCGATGGATGAGCTCTCAGACATGATTTTGACGACAATGAGTTTAACCTTTGGCATTGAATCTGGCATGCTGGTCACTTTTCATGGCGAACAAGAGCAAATCAGGGGCTATGTTGGTGAGTTGTTGGAAACCAATACGGCTCAATTGATGGCGTTGATCAAGCGGCAGATACCGAGTGAGATTCAGATTCATTACACTATAAATGAGATAAAAAAAGCCTATGGGGATGCATTATTAAATTTGCATTCAGGGATCAATTGTTTTATCATTGCGCCGATTTATATCAATCAGTTTATTGAAGAACCCATGGGCGTTTTAGTTATAACCAAAACAAAACAGCGACTTCATGAAACACAAGTTTCAATGGTAGAAATACTTGCGAACAGTGTAGGACCTGTCATGGGACAATTGCTCCATAGAGAACTCTATGAAAGTCACTATATACCAAGACCCGAATATGAAATCAAAAGAATATATGATCAATATTTATTGGAATCGGAGCTCTATAGTTTAGATTTTCAAGTGTATATTAAGAAAATCAGTTGGATGCCTTTTGTTGAACCAGATTTATCTGCCTATGTGGCTTATGATTATATCTTGATGAACACTTTGGTTATTATTTTTTCAGCAGAGGCAATAGAACCTTCACTTTATGATGAGGTGACCTGTGTTAATCCTGAATTTGAAGCGGTAAAATCAACCCTTATAATGTTGGCAATATAACCTTCGCTCAATGTCAAGAAGATTCAAAAGAGATAAGATCGTGATGAATATTCATGTTCTGCTATAAAAAAAATTTAAGGGAGGATATTAAAATGGTAAGAGAAATATCGTATTCGGACATTAAAGGCAGTTTAAAAACAGGAGATTTAATGTTGTTCCATGGTGAAGAACCCTCTAGCAAGCTCATTGAAATTATTGAATGGTCTTACTGGTCACATGTGGGTATGGTGATTATCCCAGAAGACATTGGTTTGACAGGTAAAGAACCCTTGATTTTAGAAGCGACTTCTTCAGGAGATGGGATTGAAGATGTCATCAACAAAGCGCCAAAAGAGGGTGGTGTAATGCTCATTTCTTTAGAAGAACGGTTAAATGTAGATATTTCAAATCGTTATGATACACATTTCAAAGTGAAATACATAAATCGAACTTTGAATGTTGTTGAACTTGAACAGTTAAAAGCTTTTATTTATGAAGCTCATGACAAAAAATTTCCGAATGATAAGGAGCTCTTTAAATATTATCTTGAGGGTAGGCATTATAATGAACCCATGCCCGATAATATGGCTTTTTGTAGCCAATTAGTGGCAGAGACCTTTATGGCACTAGGTCTTCTGTCTAAGCGATATGTTTCTAATGGTTACTGTCCAAACGATTTTAATGAAGATAAAGATTTGCCTATTTTAAAACCTTTTTACATTCTTGATGGCGCTCGACTAAAATAAATAAGGAAACGATCAAATGAAGCAAAAACATTTTTTATTGGTACTGGCTTTTATAGCGATTCTAATATTGGCTTATTATCTGAATGCGGATCATAAAATGGAGACTCCTGTTCCTGTGAAGGGGTATCTCGATTTAAGAGAGTGGTCATTTGAAGAAGATGGGATGGTTTCTTTAAGTGGGGAGTGGGCATTTTATTTTGATGATTTCCTAGAGCCTGACTTGGATAAGGCACATATGCCTAAGGCTCAATATGTTTTATTGCCAAGTAATAAAAATACAATGAATCAAGTAAAGCCATTTGATGAAAATCAATTTTACGGGACAATGAGACTTGTTATTGATCTTCCTAAAAATCAACAAATTTATGGATTGAAAAGTGATATTGTGCTCAGTGCCTATGAACTCTATATTAATGACAATTTTATGGGCAGTGTTGGACAAGTTGGGACTAATAAAGCAACGTCGCAACCTTCATACAAGATTTTGAATAGCTATTTTCAGCCAGAACAGAACCGAGTTGAGCTTCTGTATCATACGTCTGATTTTTACTTTGAAGATTGTGCAATAACGGCACCTCAAATTGGGTTGGCGGATCAGATTGTAAGGGAATCTAAGATTGGTATTGGGCGAGATTTGTTTCTCTTTGGCATGTTGCTGACAATGGGGCTTTATCACATTGGGCTCTATGTGATTCGCAAAAAAGATCGCGGTCCTTTTTATTTTGGCGTTTTTTGCTTAACGTTTGGACTTCGACTGCTGATTGTGGGCGAGAGAATATTGCCGTCAACAGTTGCCTTTGACTTCACGATCTATTCAAGAATGGCATATGCCACTGTTTTTATAGGCGTTGGTGCGCTGTTTGCATTTTTGTATTTTACTTTTAATGAGCTTTTTCCAAGAGGGTACTTAAAGGGAAGCCTTTATTTAACGATTCTATCACTTGTAATTGCTTTTTTAGCGCCTTTTATGTATATCGATTTATGGATTATCCCCTATGCCGTTATAGGCTTTAGCCTCATGGGTTATGCCATTTTCAGACTGATTATTGGTGTTAAAAAGGGGACTGCTTTTACAGGATGGGTTTTAGTGAGTTTTATCTGTATCGTCTTGACTTTTTTGAACGATTTTATTTATGAAATAACATTATCAAACCGTGCTTCGATGATTCCGATAGGGATGACGGTGTTTATTATGACTCAAGCTTATACGCTTTCCGCTAAATTTTCAAAAGCATTTGCAAGTGTTGAGAAATTATCGAGTGAAAAGGAAGCGCTTTTTTTAGAAATGAAACATGTCAATGCCAATCTTGAAAATATTGTTGAGAATAGAACTAGAGATTTGAGAGAAGCACTTGCAGAAATGGATTTGATGTCAAAGACAGATTACCTGACAAAATTGCCAAATCGGCGATTTATGTTTCAAAAAATTGAAGCGTTGGTTCAAAGTGAACAAGATTTTTTTGTCGCAATTGCGGATATTGATAAATTTAAGATTGTCAATGATACCTATGGGCATGATAAAGGCGATGTTATTTTACAAGACCTCTCTGAACGGTTGAGTAAAGCTATTGGCGATAGTGGATTTGTAGGGAGATGGGGTGGAGAAGAGTTTATGATGGTCTTCTATGGTTCAGATCCTGTCAGAGTATTGCGAATAGCTAATGTAATAAGAGAATCCATTGCTTCAAAATATAATATTAGTATTCATTCACCAGTTACAATAACAATCGGCCTCTGTGCTTATAGTGAAGGGATTACGCTTGATGCTGTGATCGCAAATGCAGATAAAGCGCTTTATGAAGGAAAATTAGGTGGTCGAAATCAGTGTAGACTTTATAGACTGTAATCAAGGTGAATGAGCAGAGTTTTGATCTGTATGTGATAATTTGTATGTGGTAAGATGCAAAAAAAATAAAAACGCGCTATCCAATGATTTACTGGATAGCGC
Organism: Fusibacter sp. 3D3; assembly: GCF_001748365.1. Lineage (GTDB taxonomy): Bacteria > Bacillota > Clostridia > Peptostreptococcales > Acidaminobacteraceae > Fusibacter_A. The sequence goes on from NZ_BDHH01000015.1 coordinate 101,455, forward strand.
GTTTTGAACTATTTTGTATTTTCGAGTAAAGCTTCAATTGCAATTGGAAACTTGTCCAATGCATAGCCTTTAACCGCTTCCGCATATGCTCTGATCTCGAATTGCGCGTGAGCGTCGGTTCTTTGGTTTAGGAAATGTGCCACCCCTTGGAGGCTTGCAGTCCAATACCATCTTACCATTAGGCCATAAGCACTGGGAATAAAGAGTCTAGCTTGTTCAGTAGCGATGCCATTTTCAATAGCCCAGTCATAATTTTTCATGCCTTCCTCAATTTGACTTAACAATTTTTGAGAAGCTTCTTTGCCGATGAGCATGCCGAGATTATTGCCGCTGCCTTGTTTCATATTTTCAGGTTTACTGCGCCATGCAGTTTCTTCTGGAATGTAAAATTCAATGGCTTCTGTCACATATCTTCTGCTGGATTCGTTCCATGCGGCAAAAGGATCTTGATGTGAAGAACCAATAATGTATTTCCACCATTGACGCGCCACCATTAGAGGCGCATAGATTTCAAATTGCATAGTGGCGTGCCTAAACGGACTCGTATGATCATTTTTGGCAAGATAGCGAATCAGTTTCTGATCTTCATCACGTAGTGTTTCGGTTGCTTTGTTAAAACTAACACGTGCAGAGTTGACGACACTTAAGTCACTTCCCATTGTGTCTACTAAAATAACATAACCTTTGTCTAAGACTTTTTTCATTTAGGGCCTCCTCATAATGAGTGCATTTGTGAGATCTTTTGCACCTTGTCTAAGCTTTAAATTTTCGTAACCCAGTGCGTAGATATCAGTGGCGAGACAGTCCATAGTCAACAGCGGATTGTCTTTAAGCGTATTTGAAATGTGATTTAAATTGGTAATTAGATTGAGATCCGAATTGGATTTGATTAATTTTAAGATTTTCTGACCCGTCTGGTCGAATCCGAGAACTCTTAAGTAATTTAAATGTGCTGCACCTGAAAAATCTTTTGTGATATTGAGAAGGATATTGTTAAGCATTCTCGAAAGTTTTGTGGTGGTATAGCGTTTAGATTTTAAACCATATATCAATTCATCGTAAGTTCTGGCTTTCAGGGAGAGCGTTTTGAGTTTATATTCGAGTCCCTCTGTGACTTCTCTGAACTTTGAGAGTTCTGTTGTGGAAGCGCTTCTCAGTTTATAGAGCAAAATATCTTGAAAATCTTCAATTGAAAGCGGGGTGGGCTTGGCTTGGCTGATAAAATCACTGCATGGTTTAGGCAACAAACCGTCAAAAGAGAAGGTTTCTCTATTTTTATGAGCCTTGAAGTAGGCATTTCTAATCGCTGTTGCACTTGAAAAATCAGTGCTGAGTTCTTCATCGTTATACCCTGAACCGACCCGTTTAATCAGGTGCGGAAGTATTGGGCTGTCCAGTATTTTAAGCGCTTTGAAATATTCTAGGGCAAGAATGCTATTTGAGGTGTTGGGCATATGGTCTATGTTTAAGCTTTTTTTTAATGCAATTTCACGTGCATTTGGAAATGAAAGTCCTTGAGAAAGCGCGTTATTTAATGCAAGTTTAAAAGATTCGGGTTCGTTTGCAAGAAGACTTGCAATTTGGTCGAATGCATATTTATCCATATTTTCGGATCCGAAGCACAAATGGCTTACACTATTTGTATCGTTCAAGAGTTTTATTGCACCATAAGCAAACTGTTCAGCACTTGCGGTAGCGAAAAAAACGGGCAGCTCTATGATGAGGTTCACGCCAGCGGCAAGTGCCAACTCTGTACGGGTCCACTTATCCCAAAAGGCAGGGTGACCCCTTTGAACGAAGTTCCCGCTCATGATGGCAATTATGCCATCTGCATCTGTTTCTTGTACTGATTTTTGTAATTGATACAAGTGCCCGTTGTGAAAAGGATTGTACTCTGCGATTATGGCAATTATTTTCATCAATATCCTCCATTAGGGTTGAAAATTAGATTAATTACATTATAATATAAATGAATGACCAAAATCACTAAGATTTAAAAAAGAATCTTTATATATCAAAGGGAGGCAATTTATAATGAATGTATTAGTCATTAACTGCGGAAGTTCGTCTTTAAAGTATCAATTGTTTGACATGAAAGATGAAAGTGTTCTTGCAAAAGGTCTTGTAGAGAGAATTGGTATCGAAGGTGCGAAATTGACGCATGAAGGTCCTACGGGCAATAAAGAAAAAATTGAAGTGCCTATGAAAGATCATAAAGAAGCATTAGGGCATGTACTAGATGCGATTACGCATGCTGAATATGGTGCTATCAAATCACTTGATGAAATCAATGCGATTGGTCACAGAGTTGTTCATGCAGGCGAAAAATTCAGTGGTTCTGTTATCATTACAGATGCTGTTATGGCAGCGCTTGAAGAATGTATTGAGCTTGCACCACTTCATAATCCTCCAAATATCATGGGGGTTAGCGCTATGCAAGAATTGCTTCCTGGCGTTCCTAATGTAGGCGTTTTTGATACTGCCTTCCATCAAACGATGCCTAAGAGTTCATATGTTTATGCCTTGCCTTATGAGTACTATGAAAGAGATCATGTGAGAAGATATGGTTTTCACGGTACAAGTCACAAATACGTATCTCAAAGAACTGCAGAAATCCTTGGCAAATCTATTGAAGATACAAAAATTATCACTTGCCATCTTGGAAATGGTGCGTCTCTTGCGGCGATCGATGGTGGAAAATCAGTGGATACTTCAATGGGATTTACACCACTTGAAGGCCTTGTAATGGGCACTCGATGTGGCGATATTGATCCTCAAATTGTAACCTATATCATGGGTAAAGAAAATCTTACTTTGGATGATATGAATAATATTATGAATAAAAAATCTGGTGTTTTAGGTATTTCTGGGGTATCAAGTGACTTTAGAGATATCGAAGATGCCGCTAAAGCAGGAAATGAAAGAGCAATTTTAGCACTTGATGTCTACCATATCAATGTCAGAAAATACATTGCAGCATATGCAGCTGTATTAGGTGGCGTTGATGCAATCGTATTTACTGCAGGTTTAGGTGAAAACGGCATTGAGAGTCGTGAAGCAATTTGCCAAAACCTTGAGTTTATGGGCGCTGTTCTGGATTCTGCTAAAAATAAAGTAAGAGGTAAAGAAGCGACAATTAGTACAGATGATTCAAAAGTTAAGATCATGGTGGTCCCTACAAATGAAGAGTTGATGATCGCTAGAGATACTTTAGAATTAGTTAAGTAGTTTTACTTGACAAACCTCTTCGTAATAATTATAATATTAATGTTGCATTAAAGAGGTGATAGTATGAACCTTGATTTATCCAAGGTAATAAACGGACTCAAATCAGTCGCTGATTTTCAGTTTGATTTGACATTGACAGATGAGTTTTTAAAGGAAATCAATGCCATTGAGGCTTCGAAGTTTTCTATGACGGGTGACGTCAAAACAATTGAGAAGAGATTGATGCTTACCTTCGATTATAAGGGTATAATTTCATTTGAGTGTCATAGATGTTTAGCTGAAGTCAAATTGAACCTCTCAAGTTGTGTGACACGAGCGTTAGTGGAACAATTTTCTGAAGACGAGGATGATCGATTCGCCGTTATAGAAAGTGGTGCTATTGACTTGATCCCAATTTTAGAGGAAGATATATTGTTGAATTTACCGCCGCAGATTCTTTGTGATAAAGGTTGTAATGGGATTTGTCCCAAGTGTGGAACTGATCTGAACACTGGAAACTGTACGTGTAATGACGAAAAAATTGATCCAAGACTAGAAGCACTAAAGAATTTATTCACTTAGATTAAGGAGGTGTTAAGATATGGCAGTACCTAAGCGTAAGATATCTAAAGCAAGAAGAGACAAGCGTAGAGCGAGTAACATTAAAATGACTGCTCCAAACATTGTGGAATGTCCAAAATGTAAAGCGGCTAACGTACCACATAGAGAATGTGCAGAATGTGGATATTATCACGGAAGAGATGCGAAACAAGCTTAATCTTTCAACTGAGCAATAGGATTATCCTATTGCTTTTTTAAATTAATGTAGCGAAGACAGTGTTTTCACGAAGTGAAAATCACGGTGAGCGAAGTGGTTTTGACCGCAGGTCAAAAAATATCCATGTTTTTAAGCAGCGAAGACAGTGCTTTCACGAAGTGAAACATAGAAGTAATTCGTTAAACGAGGTGACATATGAAAATCGGATTTGACGCTATGGGTGGAGACCATGCACCTACAGAAACCGTAAAAGGTGCTGTTGATGCTTTGTCTTTAATCCAAGGGGAGATCGTTCTTTTTGGCGATGAACTGAAGATCAATAAAGAACTTCAGCAGTATAAATATGATAAAGAACGCATTTCAGTTGTAGGCACAACAGAAGTGATTGAAAATGATGACAAACCTGTGAAAGCGATTAAAACAAAGAGTGATTCTTCTATGGTTGTCGGCATGAAAGCACTTAGAAAAGGTGAAGTTGATGCCTTTGTTTCTGCTGGAAACACAGGCGCTTTACTTGCGGGAAGCCTGCTGAAAGTTGGGAGAATAAAGGGGATCAGTAGACCTGCGCTCTGCACCATCTATCCGACGATGTCTGGTGCTTCTGTCTTAGTCGATGCGGGTGCAAATGCAGAGTGTAAATCTAGAAATCTAGTTGAATTTGCTTATATGGGGAGTTTGTATGCGGAGCGTGTAATCGGGATCCAAAACCCTAAAGTCGCTCTGGTTAATATTGGCGCAGAAGAGACGAAAGGCACGCCTTTATACATTGAGACACATCAGATGCTCAAAGAAACGGATTTGAACTTCGTCGGCAATGTCGAAGGGAGAGATGTGCCTTCTGGTATGGTAGATGTTATTGTAGCAGATGGATTCACTGGTAATATTATACTCAAACTGACAGAAGGCGTCGCACTTTCCATTGTAAAAGAGCTGAAAAATCAGATCATGAAAAATACGATTGGTAAAATTGGTGGCTTACTCTTAAAGGGCAATTTAGGTGCTTTTAAAAAACAACTGGACTATACTGAATATGGAGGGGCGCCACTTTTGGGTGTTAATGGACTCGTCGTTAAAGCGCATGGCTCATCCAATGCGAAAGCTTTTATGAATGCTATAAAATATGCCTACATTGGCGTTGAATCCAATCTGGTTGCAGAAATAACAGAAAAGATTAAGACGATGCCAGCATTTGAAACGTCTGTGGAAATTGAAAGTTAGAATTGTGAATGCGAATGAGTTGAAATATGCAGAGGACGCGGGTTTGAAAAGGCCAGCGTCTTTTAATTTTAATATATTAGTTTCGCTACACATATTGAACTTTGTGGTTTAAAATTATAAAATGATTGGAGGCATGTAATACTAAAAGGTTATTTAAATATATTATCACCATATGAGCAGACTTTGTCATAGTATATTTAAATGCCCTTTCGAGGAAAGGTGAGACGATGGCAAGCATAAAAGATTTAGAAAAACAGATTAGATATGAGTTTAAGGATATTGCTTATTTAAGAAGAGCAATAACGCATTCTTCTTATGCGAATGAAAACAAAAAAGAACGCATTAAAAACAATGAAAGACTTGAGTTTTTAGGAGATTCAGTATTGGGACTTGTGATTAGTGAGTATCTGTACAGTCATTTCCCCAATTTAGCGGAAGGTCAGCTTACTAAAGTAAGAGCGCGCATTGTGTGTGAGGCTTCCCTTGGTGAAGCGGCAAGATTACTGGAAATTGGAACATTCATGATGTTTGGTAGAGGTGAAGAACTCACCGGCGGTAGGGAGCGGACCTCGATATTATCAGATGCCTTTGAGGCTCTTGTTGCAGCGCTCTATTTAGATGGTGGCGTAGATGTGGTTAGAACTTTTGTTCTTGAACATATGGAACCCATTATTTCAGAAGCTGTACAGGGTAAAATGTTTGTGGATTACAAGACGAGATTACAAGAAGTTATTCAGATCAAAAAAGGCAATCGTATCAAATATGAAATCTTTAAAGAAGAGGGCCCGGACCACTCTAAATTATTTTACACACACGTTAAATTAAACGATCAGATCATCGGTGTTGGCAATGGTCGTAGTAAAAAGGAATCGGAACAGGAAGCAGCAAAAGAGGGTTTAAAAAAGTTGGCAAGTGATGCGTCATAAACATGCCATCATCCCTATCTTTGTATCTCATATGGGGTGCCCAAATGATTGTGTTTTTTGTAATCAAAGGCAGATTACAGGTGTAGAGGTTGCGCCTACCGATTTGGGCATTGCAAATCAAATTGAGTGCTATTTGGAAACTATAAAAGCAGATGTTATTGAAATCGCTTTTTTTGGCGGGAGTTTTACGGGAATTGAACCCCAGATTCAAGAGGCGTATTTAAAGATTGCATATCGGTATAAAGAAAATGGTCGTGTTCACAGAATTAGACTGTCGACGCGACCTGATTATATAAACGCTGAAATTTTGAGTCGTCTGAAAAAGTATGGTGTTACAACAATAGAGCTTGGCGTTCAATCTTTTGACGAAAGTGTTCTCCTCGTCAGTAAAAGAGGTCATAACACGGAGGCGATCTATAAAGCGGTAACTTTGATCAAGGACTATGGATTTGAACTTGGAATTCAATTGATGTATGGTCTTCCAAGAGACGATTTTGAAAAGTTCTTTTTTTCTGTTGAAGAGAGCATTCGGCTTAAAGCAGATTGTATAAGACTTTACCCAGTTCTGGTGATAAAAAATACAGAACTTGAACAGCTCTATTTGACCCAGCATTATAAACCAGCGACTCTAGAAGATACGATCATAGCCATGGCAATGGCTGTGAAGCGGTATGAAGCAGCTCAAATCAAGGTCATAAGATTGGGACTTCAAAGGACAGATCTTATTGATGAGGGCAGGGAAGTGGTGGCAGGACCATTCCATCCTGCATTAAAGGAATTGGTATATGACCAGCTTTTTTTTGAAGCGCTGAAATCACATTGGATAAAAGAACAAGAGGCAGTTGACGTTCAAGCACTTGAGATACAAGTGAACCCTAAACAAGTGACACATATCTTGGGGCATGCTAAACGCAATTTAAAGCGGTGTGAAAGTTTAAAAAAAGTGGTGATTATTCAGTCAGATCAAATTGAATTGAATACTTTTAAGTTAAATGAGCGTCAAATAATATCCATAATGAAGTAATGGTTGGGGTGAAATTGTGTATTTAAAACGTATTGAAATGAGGGGATTTAAATCCTTTGCAGAGAAAACAATTGTCGAGTTTAAAGAAGGCGTAACCTGTGTTGTAGGGCCAAACGGCAGTGGTAAGAGCAATATCACAGATGCTGTGCGTTGGGTCCTTGGAGAACAACGGATCAAAACGCTGCGTGGTTCGAAAATGGAAGATGTCATTTTTAATGGCACAAAACATCGGAAATCATTAGGACTCGCTGAAGTGAAACTCATATTTGATAATAGTGATTACTTTTTTTCGCTTGAATATAGTGAAATCTCAGTGACTAGGCGCGTACATCGTTCCGGAGAGAGTGAATATCAAATCAATGGGATGCCTTGTCGCCTTAAGGATATCAAAGAGCTTTTTATGGATACTGGCATTGGCAGAGAAGGCTACTCAATCATTGGACAAGGGCGTATTGATGAGATTTTGAGTAGTAATAAAGATGAACGCAGAATGTTGTTTGAAGAAGCTGCTGGCATCATCAAGTACAAATCGAGAAAAGAAGAAGCTGAGCGTAAGCTCAAAGCAACGCATGAAAACTTGGTTAGAATTCAAGATATTCTATCTGAAATTGAAGATCGCGTGGAGCCTTTAAAACTGGAAAGCGAGCGTGCAACAAGGTTTCTTGAAGTCACAGAAACTCTAAAAAATATAGAACTCAATTATTTTGCAGATCGTTACGGAGATTGTGAAAAAATTTTAATAGAGACGATCAATGATATTAGAGGCAACACGGATAAATTACAGGCAAATGATATGAATACGGATGCCATCAAAGAAGCCTATAATCAAAAAGATCAAGCACTCTACAGACTTAACCGTGAAATGCGTTTAAACGAAGAGACTTTCCATAATTTACAAAATCAAAAAAGTCGAACACTTGGCGAAAAAGAGTTGATCGAAGAGAAAATCAACAATACGGATTCTAATATCAAACGCATTGACGATGAACTCAAAGAGATTGACAATGCGTTTGAAACGATACAATCCCAAATTGACATTATTCAAAGTGAAAAACTTTTGATCCTTCAAGAATTAGAGTCTTTTGATGCGCAAGTTGAGCAGTTAAATGAGGCACTGGAAATTGAAATGGGCTCTCTTGGCAATATCAAAACTTCTAACGAGCATGAACGTCAAGAGGTGATTGGATGTCTCAATGATATTGAAATCAAAAAAAATGAAAATGAGAACTTAAATCGGTTTAAGCGTTCACTTCTTGAAAAAATAGACTTTGCTAACGAGGAAATAGAAAGATTGAGCGCTCAGAAGATTGAAGCAGACGTTTTTCATGCGGATTATGATCAGCAATTGGAGGCTTTAAAGCTAAATCAGCAAACGCTAAATCATCAACTTGCCGAAAATCTTAAGGCTATTCAGACTTTTAGAGAACAGTCTCAATCTAAGCGAAAACAATTTGAACAAGTGAGCAAGAAAGTTTCAGATGCTTTAGCGGAGAAAAAGGTCTTGGATACGCTTGAGAGAGAATATGATGGCTATGACAAAGGCGTTAAGGACATTTTGTTGAATTTACCAGATAAGTCAGGGATTCATGGCATTGTTGCAACGCTTATCGATGTTCCTAAAAAATATGAGACCGCTATTGAGGTTTCACTTGGAAAGTCTGTGCAGCATATTGTGTGCGATCACGTTACGGATGCCAAACGTTCTATAGATTATCTTAGAAAGCATAATTTAGGGCGTGTTACTTTCTTACCGCTTGATAATCTGGGGGATAAAGGGGAACAAAACGAAGTCCTTAAATTGGCTAAAAAAGAGAAGGGATTCATTGGCGTCGCAAGTGATTTGCTCGGTTATGATGAAAAATATAAAGTGCTTGTGGAATATTTGCTCGGCAGAATCATGATTGTTGATACTTTTGAAACCGCAAGTGATATGATTAAAATCAAAAATATAAAGTATAAAGTGGTTACGTTAAATGGGGATGTTCTAATTCCTTCTGGAACCATTACAGGAGGGAGCTTTAAATCAAGAATTTCTAATATTTTGGGTAGGAAGAGACGCATTGGTGAACTTGAAACTTTGATTCTGGATGGCGAAAGTGAACAGATCAAATTGGAACGAGAACTGGATGCACTTGAAGGGCTAATTCAAGATTTAGAGGAGAAGTTAAAAACAAATCGTCAAGAAATTGATCAGTTGAAAATGTCCCATATTAAACTTGAAAATGCTAAAGAAAATCAACAGGGCGTGATTCAGTCTCTTTCTGAAACCCTTCTGAAACTTCAAAGAGATTTGAATGTTTTAAAGAACGAATTTGAAGAAACGGAAGCTGTGATTGTGCAGAATGAAATTAAGATTAAATCTGCCACCACACGCGTAGGCGCGTTGGAAGCGAAGCTGTCGGGTGTCATTGAAACACTCAGTGATCTTGAACATAAAATTGAGGCGTTAAATGAGCAAATCACAACATTGAAAATAAAGCGCATTTCCACAGAGCAGTTGGTGGAATTCAAAGATCGAGAATTGGCTAGAGCTAGCGATGACCTGAAGACAATCCAGCAGAAAAAAATTGCGCGTCAGGAAAATCTCGTGAGCCAACAGACACATAAAGAAGTGTTTTATGCGCAAGTGGATGATATTCAAAAGAATATTGAGATGATAAGCAATGAAATTGAATCGCTTGCTCAAGCGATTGAATCTAAAAATAAACAGAAATACAAACTCTCTGGTGAAGTTAAAGAGCATCAATCGCAAATTTCAGCCATTATTGAATTGTCCAACAACATAAAAGAAGAGACGCATAAACTCGAAGTCAAAAAGGCAAAACTTGAAGTTGAAAAAGAGACCATTATAACAGAACTTTGGGATAAATATGAAATAACAATTGGTGAAGCCATGATGGCAGAGGTTGTTCCAGCGCAAAAGGGTGAAATGAAACTGCTGAAGCAAGAGCTTAAGTTGATTGGTATTGTGAATGTCAATGCAATTAAAGAGTATGAAGAGGTGGCAGAACGCTATACGTTTTTAACAGATCAAAGTAAAGATCTTATTGAGAGTATTGAAAACCTAGATAAGATTATACTGGATTTAGAGAAGCGCATGATTATCCTTTTCAAGGAACACTTTGAAATAATCAATGAACACTTTAAGGGGACTTTTAAAGACCTTTTTAGCGGTGGCGATGCGGAACTCGTTTTATCGGATTATGATGATATTTTAAATTGTGATATTGACATCATCGCGCAACCTCCGGGTAAAAAACTTCAAAGCATAAATCTTTTGTCTGGTGGAGAAAAGGCGCTTACAGCTATTGCGTTACTCTTTGCGATTTTAAAAACCAAGCCGACGCCATTTTGTATTTTGGATGAGATTGAGGCGGCACTTGATGATGTCAATGTCTACAGATTTGCTGATTTTATCAAAGTGTATGCAGTGCATTCTCAATTTGTGGTCATTACACATCGAAAAGGCACAATGGAGGTTGCGGATACGCTCTATGGCGTGACAATGGAAGAATACGGTATATCTAAAGTGCTCAGTGTGAAACTTGAAGATGTTGAAGGCAAATACAATTAAAAAGATTGAAATGAGAATTTATAGGAGGCAATATGGCATTATCTTTTTTTTCTAAATTGAAAGAGGGTTTAGACAAAACGAGAAAAGGCATCACAGATAAGATTGATGATCTTTTCAATAATTATGGAGAAATTGATGACGAGTTGTTCGATGAGCTAGAGGAAATTTTGATCATGGCAGATGTTGGCATGAGCACATCTATGAAGCTCATAGAAAGGCTAAGAGCAGAGCTTAAAGTCAGAAAAATCAAAGATTCAAGTGAAATTAAAGTCGTTTTCAAAGATGTTGTGGAAATGATTTTAAATGAGAATAACAATGTGCCCTTTTCAGTAGGGGATGAACCGACGATTATCATGGTGATCGGTGTCAATGGCGTAGGGAAGACCACTTCTATAGGGAAGATTGCGCATGCGCTTAAATCAGAGGGTAAGAAAGTCCTTATCGCAGCTGGTGACACATTTAGAGCGGCTGCGATAGACCAGTTGATGATCTGGGGCGATCGAGTGGGCGTCGGTGTAATTCATCAATCCGAAGGTTCTGACCCCGCAGCTGTTATATTTGATGCTGTACAGGCAGCTAAAGCACGGCAAGTAGATGTTTTGATCTGCGATACAGCGGGTAGACTTCACAACAAAGTCAATTTGATGAATGAACTCTCCAAAGTCTTTAGAGTGATTGAGAGAGAGTACCCAGAAGCGAAAAAAGAAGTGCTTCTTGTGCTCGATGCAACCACTGGACAAAATGCCATTCAACAAGCAAAAGTGTTTAATGAAGCCGCAGAAATATCTGGAATCGTTTTAACCAAACTCGATGGAACTGCTAAAGGTGGGGTTGTTCTTGCCATTAATGCTGAACTGAATATCCCTGTAAAACTCATCGGCGTAGGAGAAGGCATTGAGGATTTGCAAAGATTTGATGCACATGATTTCGTAGAGGCGCTATTAAATTAAAATATTTTTGATTGTAAAGTAAAAATGCTTGACACTCATCTGTATTTGTTTTATAATTTGTGAGGTAGCAATGTTTGAGAAGAAGCTTCGTCTAGTAGATTTGTATGATTTTTATGGCAAAATGTTAACGGATAAGCAAAATGAGACCATGGATCTTTATTGTAATATGGATTTGTCTCTAGGAGAAATTTCTGAGAATCTTTCGATCAGTAGGCAAGCGGTGCATGATACCATAAAAAGAACAGATAAGGCTCTGGAGAAATTAGAAGCTCAACTGGGTCTTTATGAGCGATTTGTATCCAGACAAAATGATTTTAACGAGATCTTGAAACTTGTTGAGGCTTTTAAAGAAGATCACAATGAGAAACATATCGATCAAATAGCACGAATTGCAACAAAGCAGGTGGAATAGGTGTGAGCACTTATAGGAGGGCGCATTGGTATTTGAAAGTTTAGCAGATAGATTGCAAAATGCCTTTAGTAACTTACGTGGCAAAGGCAAGCTGAATGAAAAAGATGTAAAAGAAGCCATGAGAGAAGTTAAGCTGGCGCTCCTTGAAGCTGACGTTAACTATAAGGTTGTAAAAGACTTCGTTGCAACAGTTACCGAAAGAGCCATTGGTGAATCCGTTTTACAAAGTTTGACACCAGGACAACAAGTCATTAAGATTGTCAATGAAGAATTGACGAATTTAATGGGAAAAACGCAAAGTAAAATTGAGTTTTCATCAAAGCCGCCAACGATTCTCATGATGGCGGGGTTACAAGGTGCTGGTAAGACAACAACTTGTGGCAAATTAGGACATTTACTTAAAAAAGCAGGCAAGAGACCTTTGCTTGTGGCTTGTGATATATATAGACCTGCTGCGATAAAACAGTTGCAAGTGGTTGGCGAAAAATTAGATTTGCCCGTATTTTCAATGGGCGATAAAGTAAGTCCTGTTGATATTGCAAAAGCAGGTGTTGAACATGCTAAAAAATATAACAACGATGTTGTGATTCTAGATACAGCGGGTAGACTTCATATTGATGAAGCGCTTATGGGAGAGCTCATTGATGTCAAAGCAACGGTTGAACCCACAGAAATTTTACTGGTGTTAGACGCAATGACTGGTCAAGATGCCGTAAATGTTGCAGAACATTTCAATGCACAACTTGAAATCAACGGGGTTATTTTAACGAAACTCGATGGTGATACAAGAGGCGGTGCCGCACTTTCGGTACGCTCAGTGACTGGAAAACCCATTAAATTTGTGGGCATGGGAGAAAAACTTACAGATTTAGAAGAGTTTTATCCGGATAGAATGGCCAGTAGAATCTTGGGCATGGGTGATATGCTATCACTGATTGAAAAAGCTCAAGAAAATTTTGATGAAGCAAAGGCCAAGAAACTTGAAAGCAAAATGAAAAATATGACTTTTGATCTTGAGGATTTTTTAGATCAATTGGAACAGCTTCAAAACATGGGTCCTTTAAGTGATATTTTAGGCATGCTTCCTGGGATGAATAATAAGGCGATGAAGGGCCTTGAAGTAGATGATAAAGACCTGATCAGAACAAAGGCAATTATTCAATCTATGACCCCTCTAGAAAGACAAAATCCGGATATCATCAATGCAAGTCGAAAAAAGCGAATTGCGAAGGGCTGTGGCATGGAAGTCTTTGAAGTCAACAAGCTTTTAAAGCAGTTTGAGCAATCTAAGAAGATGATGAAACAGTTTGGACAGATGGAAAAGAAAATGAAAAAAGGTGGTGGGGGCTTTAAGTTCCCGTTCATGTAAAATTATTTTAAATCATTGTCCGTCAAAACTTTGTTTTGTCTGACCCGTTCTCGTCTAATCGCTTAGAGCAGGCTGAACACTCCTGCCTCTAAGCTGGACGAAAACTAATGATTTTAATGCGCTAAATAAGCATGCTGAATGCTTCATTTATAAGAAATCAATGAGGAGGTGAAATACATGGCAGTTAAAATTAGATTGACAAGAATGGGCTCTAAAAAGAAACCTTTCTATAGAGTTGTTGTCGCTGATTCAAGAGCACCAAGAGATGGTAAATTCATCGAGCAAATAGGATACTTTAATCCGTTAGTTGCAGAAGGTGAGCAAGTTAAACTTGATGTTGAAAAAGCAAACAAATGGTTAGGCACTGGTGCTCAACCTACTGATACAGTAAAAGCACTTTTCAAAAAACACGGAGTTTATGACGCTAAGTAATTTGAATTTTGAAGAGTCCTTAATCTGAGAAGGTTAGAAGAGGTGATTAAATGGGCGAATTAGTAAAAGTTATTGCAACTTCACTAGTTGATAATCCAGAAAGCGTAGAAGTTAGAGAAATTGAAGGATCACAGTCTATTATAATCGAATTAAAAGTTGCGGCAGATGACATGGGTAAAGTGATTGGCAAGCAAGGTAGAATTGCTAAAGCGATCAGAACTGTGGTAAAAGCAGCAGCTACAAAAGAGAATAAACGCGTGGTTGTTGAGATCATTCAATAATTTATACGTAAAGCTATTTCAACGTGATCTCACTAGAAATAGCTTTAATTTTTTGCCAAATAATGATTATATTAAATGCGGAGGCACATATGAAGGCGACGTTCAATATGGGTAAAATTGTGAACTCACACGGGATAAAAGGTGAAGTTAGAATTTATCCCTATACAGATGATTTAAATAAATTTGAAGAATTTGATTACTTACTCATTGAAGGTGAAGGTGAAAAGAAATTTGAGGTGGAATCTTCAAGAGTTCACAAAAATATGGTCCTTCTAAAGTTTAAAGCATTTAATGATATCAATGAGATCACGCGCTTTAAAGAAAAGAATATCTATATTTATAGAGAAGATGCAAAGGATGATGGTGAAGGTCACTATATCGTAGACCTCATTGGGTGTGCAATCCTCGATGAGCAGCGCACAGAAGTGGGGATCCTAGAAGATGTGCTTCAAAATACGGCACAGGACCTTTATGTGATTAAGCAACCCAATGGAAACCGTTTTTATCTGCCTGTGGTAGATGATTTTGTGAAGCGTGTTGATCTTGATAAACGCGAGATTATTGTTCATATAATAGAAGGACTGATAGAATGAAATTTCGAATATTGACCTTATTTCCAGAAATGTTTGATGCGGTCACGGGTACGAGCATACTTGGAAGAGCGCTTTCAAATCAGCATATTGAAGTGTCATGCGATGACATAAGGTCCTTTTCAAAAGATAAACACCACAAGGTCGATGACGCGCCCTTCGGTGGTGGTGCAGGTATGGTGATGAAAGTGGAACCGCTCAGAGATGCGCTTAATTCAAAACCGAAGATGCCCAATAGCAGTGTGATCTATCTGACGCCTAAAGGTCAAACTTTAACACATGAAAAAGTGGTCTCTCTGGCAAAATATGATGAATTAATACTGGTTTGTGGCCATTATGAAGGTGTGGACCAAAGGTTCATCGACCGATATGTGGATGAAGAGATTTCCATAGGGGATTATGTGCTCACTGGAGGCGAACTTGCAGCTATGGTGATCATAGATAGTGTTAGTCGTATGGTGAACGGGGTATTAAACAATGAAGGCTCAGCCGAAGAAGAGAGCTTCTCAAATGGTCTTTTGGAATATCCACATTACACAAGGCCACAATCCGTTGATGGGGATGAAGTGCCGAGTGTACTCCTTTCGGGAAACCATGCTGAAATCGAGAAATGGCGTTATAGAGAATCTGTAAAATTAACAGCTGAAAGAAGACCGGAACTTTTAACAGATGCCCAAAAGCAAGCGTTAAAAGACAATTTTATTAAGAAGAAAAAAAGAGTTGAAAAAAGACGGTTATAGTGGTATAATACATCTTGTTATGTATATCGGACGGTCCTCTGTAAGATCATGCTTTTAAGAACGTCTAGAGAGAAAGGGAGAAATAAAAATGAATCAGAATATTCTTAGAACACTTGGAAACGAGCAATTAAAAGAAAACATCACGCCTTTTAACGTAGGAGATACTGTAAAAGTTCACTTGCGTGTCGTTGAAGGTAAGAGAGAAAGAATCCAAATTTTCGAAGGCATTGTTATGAAAAGACAAGGCGGCGGCATTGCGGAAACTTTCACAGTAAGAAAAATTTCTTATGGCTGTGGTGTTGAAAAAACTTTACCATTACATTCACCTAAGATTGAAAAAATCGAAGTTGTAAGAGAAGGTAGAGTAAGAAGAGCTAGACTTAACTACTTAAGAGATAGAGTGGGTAAATCTGCTAAAGTTAAAGAGAAAAAAGTGCGTAGAGCGTAGTAAATGAGAAGAAATCCACCTGATGGGTTTCTTTTTTCAATTGCAACTGGATAGAGCGTTCGTGCGAAACTGGTTTTTGACACTCTAACTCTATATGATATAATAGTATTGATGTGATTTTTATTGCTGAAAAAAACGATGGTTAAAGTGCCAAAAGTTGAAAGTTGAGCAACGCTTTAAAATGGACTACGAAAGGAATATTAATGAGTATAAATTGGTACCCAGGGCACATGAAAAAAACAAAAGATTTGATTCAAAATAATCTTAAGCTTATAGATGTTGCAATTGAATTGATGGATGCTAGAATCCCAATTAGCAGTAGAAATCCGCAATTTGATGCGCTTTTAAAAAATAAAAAACGCGTCATCGCACTGAATAAAGCGGATTTAGCAGATCCACAGAAGACAAGACTTTGGATTGAATACTTTGCAAAGCATGGGATTAAAGCGATTCCTATCGATTCCCTTAACGGACAAGGTGTGACCCAACTTGTTAACGAAATAAAAATCGAGTGTAAACCCCAAGTGGATAAAGCCTTAAATCAAGGGAGACTGGTAAGACCTATTCGCGTGATGATCATCGGGATCCCCAATGTGGGCAAGTCATCGCTTATCAATAAATTGGCGGGAAAAAGTGCCGCGGCTACAGGCAATAAGCCAGGTGTCACCAGAGGGAAGCAATGGATTCGGATCAATAAAGAAATTGAATTGTTCGATACACCAGGCATTTTGTGGCCTAAGATCGAAGAAGATATGCAAGGCATTAAACTTGCGTGTTCAGGTGCTATTAAAGATCAAATTTTAAACATTGAAGATATTGCGTTTCACCTCATTCAAATGCTTATGAAACAATATCCAGAACTGCTTAGATTACGTTATAAATTTGAAGATGAAATTGAGCCTGTGGCAATTATGGAATTTATAGGCCGCAAAAGAGGCTGTCTGCTTAAAAAAAATGAAATTGATTATGAAAAAGTAGCGAAAATAGTACTTGATGAATTTAGAAAAGGCACAATTGGTCAGATTTCACTTGAAGTGCCAGGTGATACGATCGGTAGTGGCGTGTAATCTTATGGAAAAAATTTTTTTTGAAGTGCTCAGTTCTGAAAAATCGATAAAAGAGATCAAAGCATCTGTTGCTGAATGCGGGTTTGATGAATACGACGCCATTATAGCGTATTTGAGTTCAGACGCGCGTAAAGCTGTTCAAACGCTGTGCTCACAACTCGTCAAACGTAAAAAAGTGCATGAACAAGAGTGTGAAAGAATGTTAATGATGTACCGTTACGAAAACGAATTGAAGCGAAAAGGTTTTAAGTGGATTGCGGGAATAGATGAAGTGGGCAGAGGGCCACTCATTGGTCCTGTGGTTGCTGCAGCGGTTATTTTAGATGATGAGACCGATTATTTTGGCATCGATGATTCTAAAAAACTCACGGCTGAAAAGAGAGCCCAATTTCACGCCAAGATCATTCAAAATGCAGTTGGCTATGGGATTGGAATGGCTTCACATGATGAAATTGATGAAATCAATATCTTAAATGCCACCAAACTCGCTATGAAGAGAGCTGTTGAGGCTTTAAAAAAGTCTGTGGCACCAGAATATTTGCTAATCGATGCCTTAAAACTTGACGATATACCCATTAAGCAATTAAATATCATTAAGGGTGATGAGAAAAGTGCTTCTATAGCAGCGGCTTCTATTGTTGCTAAAGTCACAAGAGATGCATTAATGCAGACGATTCATGAGGCGTATCCTCACTATGGCTTTAACACAAACATGGGATATGGCACGGATTTACATTATGACGGTATAAGAAAATACGGTGTGACCCCCTTTCATAGAAAGAGCTTTTTAAAGAACTTTAAGTGAGGTCGATTATGAGAATAACTCAAAATCAAGTGATCCAAAACTCAAAATCTGTAGAATCTACAAGGTCTGAACAGGGTAAAGTTCTTATTGGAAAAACGCTTGAAGGCGTTGTTTCAGCAATAAATGGGAATAGAATAACACTTTTACAAAACGGACAACTGTTAAATCTCATCAACGATTCTTCGGCGACTTTTGAGACCAATCAAAAAGTACAATTATTGATTACGGGTTCTAATGAAGGGACTTTGACTGCAGTGCCAATGAACACGCTTGTGCAGGAAGATTTATCAGGACAAGCTCTGGAAAAATTTGGGGTTTTATCGGACTCAGTGAATCGCGAAATTGCTGAAGCAATGATAAAATTTGATGTACCTTTAACAAAAGAAAATTTCAACACAATGAAGCAGAATTTAACTGCTGCAACTGCATTTACAAATGATCTTCAAATGTCGCCTGATAAAGCGGCATTAATTGACGTTGGCAAAACGTTAAAGGAAAATGTGCTCAACTTCATTAAATTTGAAAACACGATATCGATGAATGAGAAGCCCATTGTAGGCTCTACAAACAACGAAATGCCGATCTTGAGCTCTGATCAGAAAAGCCTTATCCCAGAGCAGAACGCTCATAAAAGCACTTTAGAACTTACGCCTCGTGAAGTAAGTCTTGGAACGCAAATTAATTTGACGGATCAAGTAACAGATCAGGAGCGTGTATCAACGTTGCCTGTATCGAGCGCCTTAACAGATAAAACGCCGTCGAATAGTGCGCTGCAAAATATGAGCAATGAAGCAATTCAAACGCGCCAAGAAAATCAGGTTCCAAAAGAAGCTCAAGTTCCAAAAGAAACTCAAGGTGTCGATGCTTCTAAGGCGCAGGAAGTTATAGTGAAAGCACTTATGAAAGACCTCGTCAACGTGCTTGGAGATAAACCTGTAGAGACCTTTAGTGAAGTGGCGAACAAACTGGTCGATCTTTTTGATTTGGAAGAAAACGCCGCTTTCACAAAGCATAATTTGGAATTTAATCTTACGAATCTGTTTGTTATGAATCAGTTGAAATTCACAGAAAAAAGTGTTGGCAATAGTTTTTTTGAACTTTTAAAGCGCATTGAAAATTCAAAGCTAAGCGAAAACGAACTTTTGAGTTTACAGGCTATTTTGCAAGAAGATATAAATGAAGTCGAAAAATTGAATAAAGTTGCAAATTTTCTTAAAAGCATTTCTGAAAATGCAGAAGCTAAAGAAAAAATTGATAAAGAAGTCTTGTTTATCAAAGATGCAAGTCAGATGACGAAACAACTCAATGAACCTCTGTTTTATATGCAGGTGCCCTTTAAATTGGAAGATTACGAGCGCCCAGTCGATATATATTATAGAAGAAAAAAGGCAAGTGATGACAAAGACGAATTTACAATCTTAGTGGCTTTAAAAACCAAAAATTATCAAGAAGTAAAATGTGTGATTGAAAAAAGAAAAGAACATTTTATACTCAACTTTAAACTGGCAAATGATGAAATCAAAACGGTGTTTGAAAGTAAATCAAAATCATTGGAACAGCAATTATCGGAGAAATCCATAACCTTAAAGTTTTCAATTCAGCAGGCAGAAGAACCCTCTATTTTTGAAACGCCAAAACAAGGTTCCATTGATATTAAAGTATGAGCATATGATGAAAGGAATAAAAGATGACCAATAAAATGGCAACGGCGTTAAAATTTAATCCTGAAAAGGATGCTGCACCACAAATGATTGCAAAAGGACTGGGGTTGATTGCAGATAATATCATTTCTAAAGCAAAAGAAAGTGATATTCCGATTTATGAAGATGCGCAATTGACAAGGCAACTTTATCAATTGGAGATTGGGGACCAAATTCCGTATGAAATGTACGAAGTTGTTGCAGAAGTTTTAGTGTTTATAAGCACTGTAGATCATTCTAAAAAATAATAGGGCAATAATAGGGGGCCTAGTTAATGAATAAAAGGCTTGTAGGGAATAAGGGGGAAGCAATTGCAATAAAATGGCTCTTGGAGCATCAGTTTGAGATGATCACTCAAAACTATTATACCCCATATGGTGAAATTGATATTATCGCAAAAAAAGAAGCCGTTTTTTACTTCGTTGAAGTCAAATACAGACGCAATTTGAATTATGGAAGTGCGAGGGAGGCTTTAACGCGCCAAAAAATAAGTCATCTCAAAAAATCTGTACTTCACTACATAACTTCTCAAAGTGTTTACTTAGACTATAAAGTAAGTTTTATAGGCATTTACGATATGAATGGCAGACTTGATATCGAATGGCTGGAAAATATATTTGAATAAAGCAGGCCGTTTATAAAATATAGGATTCTACCGGAATTGAAACGCAAATTTGCGTTATTTTTTTGCATTTTAAAGGAAAAAGATGTAAAATAAGATATTATAAGGTATAATGAGATGCGGTGATTAAAAAGGGAGGAAAAGCATGGTAAGTAAGATAATGACGAGTGTGCTGTTTGGTATTGAGGGCATTCCAATTGAAATTGAGACTTTTATCAGTAGAGGCCTACCACAATACAATATAGTGGGGCTTCCCAATCAAGTCATTCGAGAATCAAAAGAACGTGTAAGATCCGCCATTAAAAACAGTGGTTTTAAATTTCCGAATGATCGCATAACTCAAAATATGTCTCCAGCGAATATAAAAAAAGAAGGTGCTCATTTAGATTTAGCGATTGCGATGGGAATTTTAGTGGCACATGAAGCATTAGAAATAGAAAATTACGCTTTTTTAGGTGAATTATCTCTTGAAGGGTATCTGAAACCAGTAAAAGGGACTTTAAGCCTAATTGAAGGTCTAAAACAAAGTGGTTATCACAGAATCGTTTGTCCTACAGAGAACTATGAAGAAGCAAGGCATATTGAAGGGGTGGCGCTATATCCCTATGCGCACTTGAAAACACTCTATCAAGATATTCAATCAGGTTGTCTTAAAGAAAAAACAGTGCTTAAGAAACAAACCCTAGATGAGGTACATTACGGCATTGACTTTGAAGATGTCGTCGGGCAAGAAATGGCGCTAAGGGCAGTTCAAATAGCCGCGGCTGGTTTTTTTAATGTGTTGATGGTTGGGCCTCCGGGATGTGGCAAGACACTTATAGCAGAACGTATAATGACCATTCTGCCTAAACTCAATTTAATTCAACAGATTGAATTGACTAAAATTTATAGCCTGTCAGATGAAGCCAAAACTTTTGAATTAAAAAAGCTCAGACCCGTTAGGTCGCCGCATCACTCTATAACACGCCCGGCTTTAGTGGGTGGTGGGAGCAAATTGGAACCTGGAGAGGTTTCAAAAGCGCATCATGGGATCTTGATCTTAGATGAACTTCCAGAATTTAGAAAAGAAGTCATAGAGGCGTTGAGAGAACCCATGACAAATGGCAAGATTCAAATATCGAGAAATCAAAAATTTGCAGAGTTTCCGGCCACTTTTATGCTGGTAGCGACAATGAATCCTTGTCAGTGCGGTTTTCACTTATCGAGCAATCAACAGTGTCAGTGCAATATATACGATATAAAACGATATCTGGGCAAGTTATCGGGTCCAATACTCGATCGATTTGACATGCATTTATATCTAGATCGTGTTTCTATTGACTCAAAGATCAGGAAATCATCAAAAGTGTTGAAAGCAGAAATAGAAAAAGCATTTAAATTTCAAGAAGATAGAAATCAGTTTAAGCCTAATGCATTGCTGACTAAAAAGGAAATTGAACAATACTGCAATCTATCGGAGGAGGCTCAGCGTAAACTGATTCAATACTATAAAACGGGCAAGATTTCCATGAGACAATATGATAAATTGCTAAAAATAGGGAGGACCATAGCCGATTTAGAAACTTCAGAGCTCATTGAACTTAAACATTTGCACGAGGCGCTTATGTATCAAGATTCTGAAAGATTAAAAAGATCATTATAAAAGGAGTTAAGATGGATCAATATTTATTCAATTATATGTGTTTAAACCATTATATTACATTTAATAAAGCGACAAAGAGGGCGTTAAAATCTTATTTTAAAGAAATCCAAAATATCAACTGGAATTTTGTGGATCAAAATCGAGCTTACTTTGGTATTGATAACGTCATTAGACTGCCTGTGGGCAATGATTATACGATTATGAAAGCACAAGTAAATCAGTTTTACAGAAAGATGAACCAGATGGACACAACTTATGTAACGCCACACGATTGGTGTTATCCAAATCGATTTAGAATGTTTGAACCCTTATCTGAACTCTTATTTTGTAAAGGAGATCGGAATTTACTCAACGAGACAAAGACAGTGGCGGTGGTGGGGACGAGAACCCCCTCTGTTTATGGGAAAAAAGTGGCGTACGCATTAGGACGCTTCCTTGGTGAAAGAGAGATCAATGTGATCAGCGGGATGGCGCTCGGGATAGACGGTATTGTTCACGAAGGCGTTCTCAGTGTGGGTGGGAAGACAACTGCAGTATTGGCATCGGGTGTCAATAGGCCCTATCCTGCGAGGCATAAAAATATCTATAATCAAATCATGGATACTGGTGGGCTTATCATTTCTGAAAATAGGCTGGATGAAATGCCTATGAAACATCATTTTCCCATGAGAAATAGGTTGATAAGTGGTCTGGCAGATGTGGTGATTATTGTGGAAGCTTCTGAAAAAAGTGGTTCCTTAATTACGGCAAGATATGGACTAGATCAAGGGCGCTTCTTGTTTGCAGTTCCAGGCAATATCGATCACAGAAATGCAGCCGGTACAAATCAGTTGATTTATGATGGCGCGGTGCCCTTATTAAAATTTGAAGATATTTTGACCAGTATGAACTGGCAAACAGAAAAAAAGTTTACAAATTTAGAAAAGTGCGAATTATCAGAAAATTGCAGACGCATTTATGAATTATTAGTAGATCGAGAAACATTGAAAATTGGCGAACTACAGCATCTTTTAAAGCTAGATATGGGCACAGTCAATAGCGCCGTTATGGAATTAATTTTAGCAGAATGTTGCGAATATGTAAGCATAGATGAGATACAAATTAAGTAGAAAAGACTTGACAAGATAGGTAAATATATATAAATTTATTAAGTACAGTTTAGAACCATACTATAAATACAATTTGGAGTGTTGATATATGTCCTATAATTTAGTAATAGTTGAATCCCCTGCTAAAGCAAAAACCATTGAAAAGTTCTTGGGAAAGAATTTTAAGGTCGTTGCTTCTATTGGTCATGTTCGTGACTTGCCAAAGAGCAAAATGGGAGTAGACATCGAAGATAATTTTGATCCGAAATACATCAATATTAGAGGTAAAGGAGATCTCATTAAATCTCTTAAAACAGCAGCGAAAAAAGCGGATAGAGTTTATCTTGCAACTGACCCCGATAGAGAAGGCGAAGCAATTGCTTGGCATCTTGCGTATATCTTGGGAATTCCTGAAGAAGAGGCATGTAGAGTCACTTTTCATGAAATAACAAAGGACGCTGTTAAAAGTGCTGTAAAAAATCCAAGAACAGTGGATGTTAAACTCGTGGATGCTCAACAAGCAAGACGTGTATTAGATCGACTCGTGGGCTATTCTATCAGTCCAATACTCTGGAGAAAAGTTAAAAAAGGCTTAAGTGCTGGCAGAGTACAATCTGTTGCTACAAAATTAATTTGTGACAGAGAACGAGAAATTTTAGCATTTATTCCAAAAGAATTTTGGAAAATAGAACTCCATACGACGAAAGCGAATAAAGATCTGATTATTCTTGATTTTCACGGCGATGCGTCTGGAAAGATTGAACTGGAAACTGAAAATCAAGTGGACCAAATTATTGAATCCATGAAGGCGCAGCCTTGTGTGATTCAATCTGTAGAAACAAAGAAAAAGTATAGACATCCAGCGGCGCCTTTTATCACAAGTTCACTTCAACAAGAAGCGTCTAATAGATTTGGATTTACAACAAAGAAGACGATGATGCTCGCTCAGCAACTCTATGAGGGGATCAGCATTAAAGGTAAGGGCACAATTGGTTTAATAACCTATATGCGTACGGATAGCGTCAGAATATCTGAGGTTGCAAAAGAGAGTTGCAGAGCTTATATTTCAGATGCGTTTGGTGAGGCTTATCTAGGCAGTGAAGACAAGAAAACAAAAGTTTCAAAATCAGCTCAAGATGCGCATGAGGCCATTAGACCCACTTATGTGGAATTGTCTCCTGAAGAAATAGAACTTTCTCTTTCAAAGGATCAATATAGATTATATGATCTGATCTGGTCTCGATTTGTTGCAGCTCAAATGGCAAGTGCTGAATTTGAAGGGCTTTCAATTGAAGCTAATGTTGGGGCATACATTTTTAAGACGACTGGAAGCAAACTTCTGTTTGAAGGGTTTTTAAAAGTATACACCTTTAGCAAACAAAATGACAAATTATTACCAGAGTTAAGTGTTCGTGAAACACTCAACGTGAAATCGTTTGATAAAACGCAACATTTTACACAGCCCTCTGCAAGATTTACAGAAGCTTCTCTTGTTAAAGAAATGGAAGAAAAAGGTATTGGAAGACCGAGTACTTACGCGCCTACGATATCAACCATCTTGAGTAGAGGTTATGTGGAAAAAGAAAAGAAAAATTTGAAACCTACAGAATTGGGCTTTATTATTGATGAAATCATGGGCGAATATTTTTCTACCATTGTAGATGTGACCTTCACAGCGAATATGGAGCAGCGTTTCGATGGTGTTGAAGAAGGACAAGAAGAGTGGAAGCAAGTTATTAAGGACTTCTATGGTGATTTCGATTCACTTTTGAAAAATGCAGATGAAGCAATCGAAAAGGTGGATTTGACAGAAGAAACAGATATTCCATGCGACAAATGTGGCAACATGATGCTCATAAGACATGGGAGATATGGCAAGTTTTTAGCTTGTTCTAATTATCCCGAATGTAATAATACAAAACCGATATTAAAACTCATCGGGATAAAATGTCCTGAATGTGAGACCGGCGATATAATAGAAAGAAAAACCAAGAAATTAAAAACTTTTTATGGCTGTTCTGAATTTCCTAATTGTCATTTTGTTTCTTGGGATCAACCTGTAGACAAAAAATGTCCTAAATGTGGTGATATTCTCGTCCATAAAAAATCAAAAAAGCAAGATTTTATAAAATGTCATAACGCAAATTGCGATTATAAAGAAGAAAATTAAGGAGGAAAAAATGCTTAACAGTAATATTTTAAACAAAATGAGGCGACTCAATGGCATTTTGCAGACATCAGGCGCATCACATTTATCTTTTCAAGATCTTTGTCACACAATGATGAATATACTGGATTCAAATGTTTATGTAGTAAGCAAAAAAGGCAAAATATTAGGCGTGAGTCTTTTTGATGATGAGGACAGTGCGGTAATAGACTCGGATATTGGAGAAAAATTTTTCAGCCCAGCGGATCATGAGGCGCTGATGAAAATCAACGAATCCATGTTTAATGTCACGGAAGATCAACTTGTGGGTATTTTTAAAGATGATATAAATAGTTTTTCTAAATTTGTAACGATCGTTCCAATTATTGGAAACGCGCAAAGATTGGGAACGTTTATCATAGCGAGAAGAGAAGAAAGTTATTTGGAAGAAGATTTGATACTTGCAGAATATGCGGCGACTATCATTGGGCTTGAAATTATACGTGCTAAAAGTGATGAACATGAAGAAGGTGCTCGTAAAAAGGCGGTTGTTCAAATGGCGATTAGCACTTTATCCTATTCGGAATTTGAAGCTATTGTCAATATCTTTGACGAATTAAAATAGCCTCTCGGAATAAAAACTAGATTTCCAAAAGAAAAGGGATAAATTAACTGGAAATCAGTCGAGATATCTGTCTATCAAGTTATAAAATGTATTCTTATAAAAAAATGCGCACGACAAAAAGACCTATTCTACTTTCAAAAAGATAAGAATTAGGCGAAGATAAGTTCATTGAGATTAAAGCTCTTCTTCAAGTGGGAATGCCAAGCATCGATGTGTTGACACATCATAATGCCATAAAGGCGAATAGAATGCATTTTAGTAGAGCGATGTCTACCGGATTCTAAGTGATAAGCAACGATTTCGCGCTTATTAAACCGTTCAACAGAAGTACGCCTTTTGTAAATGTGATTCCAGGTATCGGAGTCTCTAGGTGTTTTAGTGAATAGCCTCAAGTCATCTTTGGGATACGTGTGAAAAGTACGCCCATAGGCAGCATCAGAGCAGGGA
>NZ_BDHH01000016.1 GCF_001748365.1 Fusibacter sp. 3D3
GGGAAGAAAATAGGACGTGCTTTGCTGTAAATCTTGCGAATTTAAGACTGGAAGGACGTTATCCTGTAAGCGCAACGCTTGGATTTCAACAAATTCCGAATTTTAATAACATAACACGTATTGAAGTTCGAAATGGATTGGTGCTTGGCATGACAACAGATCATCGTTTTTTTACAGCAGGGCAAAGCCCCCAATTAGTAGGTGGGTTTTATAGATCGGGGAAAAACAGGCATCCGACATCAGCCGCGGGTAAAATAATAATGGATAACGCTCCAACAGCAATCGAAGTGACTTGTCTTGGTGGATATGATTTTATTGATATTGCAGCGGATAAATATGGTATTTACTATGTAAGTAAAGACAAAGGACTTTACAAAGTCATCGCATCAACAGGCGGATGGGAATGGGTTTGGAGTGAACAAGCGAGAAATTATTTTGTAGAAGAACCGCCATTTACATTTGGAGTCAATCTTGTAAAACAATATCCACAAGATTTTGTAAGCTTAGTGCCCTATAATCCAACAGATAGTTATGATTATGTTGTTTATTATAATGGTACGCACTTAATCCATTGGGACGCTCAAAAAACAATTACGGGTACCATAAAAGAGTGGGTAACACATAGATCTGAATGGGTAGGTTCACGAAAAGATGGTGGCTACGAATTGGTTCCTTGTGCGCCCTATGAAATAACAAGAAATGTTTACGAAGGGGGATGGGTTAATATAGATTTTCGCTATCCTGGTCGAAACATCGAAGTCATAGACGTAAACGATGCCACCACCTCAACTTACAGGCTAAACTCAAACCGATACTTCATCTACCTTGCCAAAGGGGATTCGTTTAAAACAGCTACATCAGCCCTTACAGACTTTATCAAAGCACAAGATCTAAACGTCTACATCTCATGTGATCCAAAGTATAATAACAAACAATCGAAGCTGAATTTAGAAGTCATCACCCTCAATCAGCTCTTAACCGCAAAACCAAACGGTAAAAAATATGGACTGGGTGCCCTTGAAAGCATTTTAACGGATATCAGTAACCTCAACAGTATCCAAAGAGCACCTGATGGTGGCCTATACCTCGTCTATGGAGAAGACACCATCACCTATGACAAATTCTACAGAGACTTTGAAGGAGACCCGAAACTTTCAGAGCAGTCAAAGGCAATCCACGACAAAGACTACTTTGAAAACACCATGGGTTTATCCGCCTATCACAATCAAGTATTAGCCGTACCCCTGACCACCTTTGACAAAGTGGGCAAATTTACCATCGAATACAGCGCAACAGACAAACCTAGCACAGATGCACGGTTTATGAACTACAATAAAACATCAGACCCAGCCACCTTAAAAGTCTATGTGCACAGACGGCCCATAGCAGGCTTTGACCTCACCTATGATTACAAGGACGCAGACATAGGCATCACCCTAAACGATCTATCCTATGACCTTGACCATGTTTCAATGGCAAACAAAGGCATTATTAAATGGGACTGGGCATATAAGATCAATAACGAGACCACATGGCACACAGGCAAGCCTACAAATGTTAACTACAAAGATACCCTTGAAATCGCCCTTACCGTCACAGACCTAGAAGGGGCGACCTCGAAGATCAATCAAAGGGTGTTTATAATGCCTGATGAAATGCCCATAACCCTGACCAGCACCCTAATCACAGAAAGACCAGAATTTAACACCCAAAGTATCCCCGCATCAGAAATTCTAAAACTCAAAGACATAAAAGTGAACACCACCTTAGCACATGGCATAGAAGTCACTTTAAAAAGTAATGACGGCATAACCGTTAAAAAGTATGCTGTTTATACGAATATCGATACCGCTCACTACACCGAACCAAATGCAAGCGAAAGGCACTGGCATGACATCACCATAGAGATTCCAGCGCCTTACAAAGATGGGGACTATCAAATCGAACTCGCCCTAAAAGACCTAAAGACGAGCACAAGTGTAGACTATCCGATTTCGGACGAGGACCAGATGATCAACACACACCCTTTCAAAGTGAAGACACCCGTTAAAATCACCGCATCACTCACCGCAGAAAGTGGCAACACCTATGACCTCAAAGGCATCACAGGGCGATATTCAAACGAGACCCTCGTCAGACTCTTTTCAGGGACCTCCTATGAAAAGACATTTGCTCTATCCAAAACCTCAGAAACGCATAAAGCGAATCGCCTAGAAGACGAAGAGACATGGAAGCGCAATATAAAAGTCATCGCAACAGATCCAGTCACAGGTGCACCAGCACCCTCTGGACAGTACACCGCAAGGTTTGAAACCCAGACGTTATCAGGGAACCGTGCCATAGACGAAGTGCCCTTTGACTATCARCCYGTAACCGTCAAATACTTCGAYGCCATAGGCTACTGGAACCACTGGCGAGGACAGACCACACTCAAGGGCGAAGTCACCACCATAGAACCYCACCGGTTTCTATCACACGAATGYGTGATCTTTGAAGCCTTAATCCAAGGGGATATAGAAARGGCGCTCCTAAGGCTCAGCCCAGAACTGGAATCCATGACCTACTGGGACAAGTACAACAACGTCTACCGCTATGAAGATGACTTTAAAACGAGATACTACTTCCCAGAACGCCTAAGACGCACCAAGAAAACCGCAGAAGGTGACCTCTGKCAATTTGAATAYGCCCTGCCCTATGCAGACTCCACCCAGAGCTTTGAGAACGAGCGCCTAAAGCCGAGCTATAAAGCCACACTCTACGTCATCCCAAAGGGCGTGATCAAAATGGAGATCACCGACATCGACATCACAGGCAACATCTATGACCTGCTCTACATTGAGCCGGTTCGGGGGAATCGGGAGTAGGGGGGGAGACACCCTAAAAATGGATAAATAAAATAAAATTAAAAAAAACAACAAAATAAATATATTTATTTAATAATTATATTGCATAAATGATTTTTTTGTAATATAATGAAAAGGAATTAAAAACTAAATAACCCATATAATGAAAGGAGAAAAAAGATGAAAACAAACTCAAAAGTGGCGGTGTGCAAAATTTGTAAAGAAAAAGACAATTTGGTGGTTTATAAAGGAACGCATATTTGCAAAGAGTGCATAGCGTACATAAAAGAACTCATCTAATAAGACAAGCTATCTTTGCAACTAATCCCAATAAGCGATCGGAAAAAATGCGAATTTGACTGAAGCTTAAACACAAAAAGAGACCTTTCTCAGAGGTCTCTTTTTATGTTCAATTTATTTTGTTTCCTTGTGTGTTTCCTTGTGTACCACGTACGCCACGAAACTCCCACGTGCGCCACGAAACGCGCCACGAAACGCGCCACGAAACGAAGTATGTGGTGTGAATGGTGATTTTACAGGAGGTAGTTGAGCGCTAAATATATGAAATAAGCTACAAGGAGTAAGCCGCCTTCGAATCTAGAAATTTTGCGATCTTTATTGAGCGTCATGAATCTGAAAAGGGACAAAATAATAATCAGTGCAGGGAATTGAAGCGTAAAGAAATCATGAGGTACAACT
Source organism: Fusibacter sp. 3D3 (assembly GCF_001748365.1). Taxonomy (GTDB): domain Bacteria; phylum Bacillota; class Clostridia; order Peptostreptococcales; family Acidaminobacteraceae; genus Fusibacter_A. The sequence continues at coordinate 3,543 of NZ_BDHH01000016.1, forward strand.
AAGCCTGTAGTGGTAAACGAAGCAGATGCACCTACTACGAAAAGAACGTTTAGTATATCTGCTCCAATGATGTTCCCAACGGCAAGGTCTCCATGTCCTTTTCTAACCGCTTTAATAGCAGTGGTGAGTTCAGGAAGACTTGTTCCAAAGGCAACCAATGTTGCAGCAATAATGCTCTGAGGAATGCCAATGCGCGTTGCTATAACTTCCACAGAAGGAATAAGGACTTTAGAAGATAAGATAATAAGTGCGATACCAAAAATCATCAGTAAAAATTGCAAGGCAGGATTTTGTGCCTCCGCTGAGTCGTTTTCAAGAAGATCAACAGAAAATTCAGAATCCGTAGTACCTGAAACACTTTTTTTAGAGTGTTTGAGAGACCAAACGAGATACACTATGAGCAAAGCCACTAGCAAGAATCCCATCCATTGATGAATAACCCCACCCGAGATAAAAGGTAAGCTTATAAATACAAGGAGTAACCCTGATAAAATTTGAATCCAACTTTGGACCTTAATCGCTTTATAGTCGATGATGATAGGTTGTATCATAGCGGCAATACCTATGATCAAGCCGGTATCTACGATGATAGAGCCTACAGCATTGCCAAGCGCCAAATCCGGATTGCCTTTCAGTGCTGCCATGACGGATACGGAAGCCTCTGGGAGCGTGGTACCAAGGGAAACAATAGTGGCACCAATAATGGCTTTTGGGATGCCAAGTTTTTTCGATATGCCAACGGATTCATCTACTAAAATGTCTGCGCCCTTTCCGAGTGTAAATAAGCTCACAGCTGCAATGACAAAAATAAGAGGCGTTGCGAGATTAAGCAATAATGTTGAAATCCAATGTTCCATATAATCCACCTTTCAATATAAAATAAAATGAGGGCATATTAACATCCGAACAAGATTTGAATCATACTATAATGCCTCAAATCTTGTTGTCTCGAATCCGTTCCCATCTGAATACTTCTCAATAGCTGAATATTCTTGTGAGAAGCTGGACGCGAACTCATAATATGGAATAAAAAAGACTCTACAATTATTGTTCATAATTGTAGAGTCTCACACGACTGTTACATCATTTAAGCCGGGATGATTAATCCGTTCTGACGACTTAAATTCCACGAATGGCAGTTACTCCCTCTATCTCATATAATTCTACACGCTTTAAAATAAAAGTCAACTAAAAAGTGTGTGGTTTTTATTAAACTGCAAATCACATTTAAGGTAAAGGAATTCTAAAAGTGGGTGTACCTGCTGCATAAGCGGCTATTTCGTATTGATCGAAAAATATGACCAGTTCGTTGTCTTCAATGTAGAATTTGACATTCTCATCAATACCAGAAAAATCGTAGTAGGCATAGCTGCTTTCTGAATTTTTTTTAGTTTCTTGATCCACTTTTCTATAAATTTGATCATTTATATAGGTGATATAGTCAAATTTAGGTTCAAAAAGATCCTTGAGTTCGATTTGTTTACCAAGCTCTAAATCGTATGAGTAAAAACTACCAGAAGATAAACCGTGGGCACCTCCTGTATATTGATAATCATAAAGACCAAAACTTAATATTTTTTCATTATTCGTATAAATTTCATAGCTTAAGTTATACCAGTAAGTTGGCAAAACAAAATCTGACGGATTAAGATTAGTGGCGTCTGAATTTTCCGTCGTGATTTCACTGTCTTCAGTAGAAATTACATTTTCCTCAGGCGCTTCTAAATCAGGTGGTGCAATGGCAGCGTCGGGATTATCGATAATTTGTTGCTCTGAAGAATTATGATCCAACAGGGCCATGCTTACGCCATAATCATAAAATTCATTTGCATGTTGCTTTACTGTTTGATTTATTTCTGAATAATGCTTACCAAGACCATCAAAATGCGGGTAGGAGAAAAAAATATCATAATACTCAGTATTTTCAATGCGTTCGCTATTGAGAATTGAAGTGCCAAGCATCATTTTTTTTGAAGGCTCGTATTTTATATCGGTTAAAGGCACTTTTATAAACTGTTTTTGCTCATAGGTCAGTTCATAGGGAGAAATCACGAATACGGCATTATTTTCATCTTTAAAATGAAAAGATTGATTGAGGTTATAGAGTTCAATATGCTCTCGATTAAAGGGCTCTTCATACGACTTTGGGTATACCTTTTCAATTTGTGAATAAAGCTGATCTAATGGGATCAAGTCTTTTAGTTTCACAGGTTGACCAGATGCAAGATCATAGTTCAAAAAAGTGTAGCTGAGATTTTCCTCTGCGTTTGCATCTTTGGATTTGTATACAATTTCATAGCTTAATACCTGATCATTGAAATAAATGGGTTTTCCGGTTATTTCTATTTCAAGTGGCGTCTCGGCAGAGGGGTCATATAGAGAACGCTCAATTTGAATCGCGTTATTTTTAGACTTATTGATAACATATTCAATGGATTGATTAATATGCGTTCTAATTTTTGTGTTTTCTAAGTTGCCGATCAAATCATAGTGTTCAGCGTAATTCAGGAAAACTTCGTTTATTTTGTTTTCAATTGTGACAAATGAGAGTTCTGCTTCTGTGGGTTCTGGTTCAATTGGCTTTGTGCTCTCCACTGGAATTTCAATGCTTTTAGTTGTTGGTTCTGGCTCAGAAGGTTGAACTTCACAGGATGATACCAGAAAAACAACAAAAATAAAGGTGAATAGAAATTTATATTTTTTCATGTAAAATAGAGTCTCCTTGCAAATAAGTTTTATATTAAGTTAAGTTCATCTCATTATAATACACCAATGTGTCTACTTTGTGTAAAATTTATAAAAATAGAGTTTAATTTAGAATTCTTTTAAAAAAGAAGCTTATTATTCTAAAAACCTTATTGTATAGCTTGATTTTTAAGAGTGTTAGGCGTAACATAGTAATATCTTGCGTTTGTCTTCAGAGTTGGGTTAATGAAAAGCAAGAAAATAAAATATTGGAAGTGTGTGTGGTGTTACAAAATCAGTTAGTAATAGCAATTGGGGTTTTTTCAGTGACATATCTGATCATTATGTCTGAAAAACTTAACCGTACGGCGGTGGCGATGGTGGGTGCATTTTTAATGCTCATTTTGAATGTGGAGGGGCAAGAACAGGCGTTTTCACATATCGATTTTAATACCATTGGGTTACTTGTTGGGATGATGATCATCGTCAACATTATGAAAAAGAGCGGTATTTTTGAATATGTTGCAATAAAAGCAGCAAAAATGGCAAAAGGGGAACCGTGGAAGATTCTGGTCGCCTTTTCGATTATTACGGCAATTTCTTCTGCATTACTGGATAACGTGACGACAATACTGCTCATTGTACCTGTGACGCTTGTTATCACAGATTCACTAGAGTTGAATCCAGTTCCGTTTTTAGTACCTGAAATATTGATTGCAAATATTGGGGGAACAGCAACCTTGATTGGAGATCCACCGAATATAATGATTGGCAGTGCCACGGGTCTTGGATTCATGGATTTTCTTGTAAATTTGGCACCTGTTGTTGTCGTTATCTTTATTGTAACCATGCTGGTTTTTAAGTTTTTATTTAAAAAACAGTATAATTGTGAAGATCATAATAAGTTTAAAATATTGCAAATGGATGAAAATCGTGCTATAAAGGATATGGTTTTACTTAAAAAGAGTCTTTTTGTGCTTGGGTTCACTATTTTAGGATTCATATTGCATCAGTCGTTAGGTTATGAGTCTGCAACGATTGCGTTGTTTTTTGCATCTGTACTACTCTTGATCAGTAAAGTAGATGTAGAGGATATATTTCTTGAGATTGAATGGCCAACTTTATTTTTCTTTATGTCTCTCTTTATTTTGGTAGGTGCTCTTGAAGATGTTGGTGTCATGGAGTACTTAGCAGAAAAGTTATTAAGTGTGACAAAAGGGGATCCTTTTATGTCAACGTTGTTGGTGTTATGGGTTTCTGCAATAGCGTCATCGTTCCTTGATAATATTCCGTTTGTTGCAACGATGATTCCGTTAATTAAATCCATGGGAGCTATGTCGGGTATGGACATAGGGCCTCTTTGGTGGGCGCTTGCGCTTGGTGCTTGTCTCGGTGGAAATGGAACGCTTGTGGGTGCATCTGCAAATGTTATCGTATCTGGAATGCTCTCAAGACACGGCCACAAACTTTCTTTCATGGACTACATGAAAGTGGGATTTCCACTAATGATTTTATCAATTATTATTTCTAGTATCTATCTAACCATCTTTTATGTGTAGGGAAGGATGAATTTATGAGGAAGTTAATGAATGCAGAAGTTATGGAACATACCATGCGCCTAAGGCAGATGGGGGCTGATGTTCAAGTGATTAACTCGAAAATGTGTTTTGTTGTTTTTCCACTGGAAGAGTTTGATGTGGCCTATTGTTACAACGTCAACAAAAAAGGTAAATATTTCTTGGAGCGTATTAAGCCATACCCTTTGGCGCTTCGAGAATTTGATAAAGAGCAAGATGCTATTGATATCATTGAAATTGACCTTGAGCAGTTTAAGAATGCTGTGAAAAGTCATAATATTGAAGCGTTTATTGAAATCAATAAACGCTTAAATGAAACTTTAATGAAATTTGAAGATCTTTTTCTGTATTATAATGTGCCAAAAGAAGAAACTGATATTATTTCGATTCAATTAGATCAGATTGATGAAGAGATTAGAAAGACTAAAGAAACGGCAAAACGAGTGTATTTTAAAAAGAATCCTGAGCACTTATAATTCTGTGAGATTGTAAGCAGGCTGCTTGAAAAATGGACAAATCACTCCCTTAAATTATTATGCTGACATCAGCGTGTACAAGTGAGGATTTGTCCGTTTGTTTCTAATATGTAATGAGTAGATGAAAAATATGAATAAATCTTCCCATTTTTTTAATAGGTATTTCATTGTATTTGTATTGGCTCTATGGTAGTTTTAAAGAGCAACATATATTGATTTGCGAATTTGGGGGATTTATGACAACAGAGCGGATAAAAACACTGAACCCTGACAATTTCACACCAATCGATGTGATCTTAGAGTGGAAAAATGAAGGTATTAGTATTTTCCATGGTGATCTAAAAACAGATTATTTCGAAGGTCATAAAGATGAAATTCGTATTGAGCAAGAGAGTGTTGACAAGATTATCATAAACGACACACTCAATAATGCGAATGATCCAGAGCGTATTATTGTTGAAGCAAAGAGAGTATTGCGTAAGAACGGTAAAATATTTCTCTCTTTTTATAATTTTGAAGAACAAAAGCCTTTCTCAAGTTGGATCAACAAGTTAAAAGTCAAATACTTAATGAAACAAGAAGTCCCCTTTAGCTGGTCAATAGACTATATCGCAAATATCATAGAAAAAAACGATCTATTAATCGACAAAAATATCGTCATCAAAACACATCAACCCAGTTTAATCTATTTTGAAATTATTAAACTTGAAAATGATCAATTTAACCCGAGGGAAGAAATACCCCACTTTTTTTAAGTGGGGTATTTCTTCCAAAATCAGTGGAAGTGCAAACTTCCACTGATTGCAAGCCACCGGCTTGCGCGAGGGTTACGAAGGTAGCGAAGCGGACTGAGTATTCTGTTAGACTGAGGGTTACGAAGGCAGCGAAGCGGACTGAGTATTCTGTTTGCGCGAGGGTTACGAAGGCAGCGAAGCGGACTGAGTATTCTGTTTGCGCGAGGGTTACGAAGGCAGCGAAGCGGACTGAGTATTCTGTTAGACTGAGGGTTACGAAGGCAGCGAAGCGGACTGAGTATTCTGTTTGGCGAGGGTTACGAAGGCAGCGAAGCGGACTGAGTATTCTGTTTGCGCGAGCATGGCGCAATAAAAGCAAGTAATTTACAAGACGTGTTGTGACACGTCTCTTTTTATGTTAAAATCGTGATAAATCAAAGTGGTCCTTTGATTTGATATGCAAGTCATTGGAGGCAAATGTGTTAAAAATAGAGAATGTTTCAAAAAACTATGGAAATGGGCCGATTTTTGAGTCCATATCAATGCATGTGAAGCGTTCTGAAATCCTATCTGTAGTAGGACCTTCGGGATCGGGAAAGTCCACTCTGCTCAATATTATGTCGGGCATACTAGAAGCGACGGAGGGTGTACTCATAACGGAAGCAAAGCGGTTAAGTTATGTTTTTCAAGAAGATCGATTGTTGCCCTGGATAACGCTTAAGGAAAACATCCTCTTTGTTAAAGATAATATTAGTGATGATGATCTCACACATCTCATTGATATGCTTGGATTAGCGGGTGCTGAAGATAAGTATCCTGCGGCATTAAGTGGCGGCATGAGACAAAGGGCTGCTATCGCGCGGGCGTTTGCTTATGAGCCTGATTTATTGCTTATGGATGAACCCTTTAAGTCGATAGATTATTATCTTAAATCAAAGATTATAGAAGCCCTGATAAAAGTGTGGGAAGAGAGAACCACCACAGTTGTGTTTGTAACACACGATATCGATGAAGCTATTTTAATGGCAGATCGGATATTGGTGCTTGGCGACAAACCCACGCGAATTATTAAAGAAATCTCAATTGAACATCCTAGAGCTGTATCAGAAAGAGAACAACTCAATATTAGAAAGCGCATAAAAGAGTGCTGGGAGGAAATATGAATAATTTAAGAAATAAGACACAGAAAATAGCAGCAATACTAATGGTTTTAATGATCATGATCGGTTTATCGGCATGTACCCCTAAGGTAGCATCAACAGATGAAAATAAGACACCAGCTGTGACGCCGGCTGAGGCGCCAACTGAGGCAACTGTTCAAACGCCTGAAGAGAGTGATTTAGAAACGTCTCCGATACTTGAACCGTTGACTTTGAGAGCAATTACACCAGAGGGCGCAACGACCATTGCAATGCTTAAAATGATTCATGAGCAGCCTATATTGAAAGAAAATGTAACCGTTGAATATGAAAGCCTAACCGCAACAGATTTATTGGCAACCGAAATCATGGGTGAAAAAACGGATTTTGCAATCGTGCCCACCAATCTTGCGATTAAACTTTACAATAAAGGCGTTCCCTACAAGTTTGCAAGCATCAACACGCATGGAAATTTGTACATGATTACTTCTTTAGATATTACCTCATGGGAGGATTTAAAAGGAAAAGAGATCTATATGATCGGGCAAGGGTTAATCCCAGATTTGATCTTTAGATATTTAGCGGAAGCGAATGGATTAGATCCTGATCAAGATATGAAACTCATCTATTTAGCTGGAACGACAGAAGTTGCGCCTACATTTTTGGCGGGTAAATCGACGATAACTCTGATGCCTGAACCAATCCTTTCTGTTGTAAGTACAAAGGATGTCCCTTATACCGTTCTGTTTGATTTTCAAGAGGAATTTGAAAAGGCAACGGGCTTAGAAGGTGGGTTTCCACAGGCGGGTCTAATGGTTAAAAATACAGTCATAGAGGCATACCCAGAAGTGGTAGACGCCTTTATAGCGAAGCTTGAGGAATCATGCACTTGGGTGAATGAAAATCCAAAAGAAGCAGGTGCTTATGCCGAGGAGCTTGAACTTGGAACACCTACGCCTATTATAGTGAAAGCAATGGAGGGACTCAATATTTGGCATGAAAATGCTTATGAGCACAAAGACAGTTTAGAAATGTTTTATGATATTTTACTAAAGGCATCTCCAGAAGCCATAGGAGGCAAATTGCCAGATGAAGGATTCTACTATAAAAAATAGAGAGCTTTATTTCACTATTTTGTCATCAGTGTTTTTAATTGCAATTTGGTGGCTAGTATCTATTATAATTGGGAAATCTTATATTTTACCGTCCCCTTGGGTGTCTCTAAAGTCTTTGATCCAAGTCGTATCAGATGCCTCTTTTTTGCCCACAATTGTGATGACGCTTATAAGGGTACTGATCTGTGTGAGCATGAGCATTGTAGTGGGCGTTTTACTTGGACTGATTGCAGGCCAATTCAAATTCATGGAGCATCTTTTAAAGCCCTTACTGTTAATTACGCGAACATTACCTACGATTGTTATTATTGTCTATGTGATTTTATGGATGCCCAATACACTTTCGCCAATATTCGTTACTTTTTTAGTGACATTTCCGATTGTATATGCGAATACACTGGAAGGTTATCATCAAACAGATTTGAAACTTATAGAAATGGCGCAAATTTATGAAGTCCATTATAAGAAAGTGATTCAAAATATCTATATCCCCTCTATATTGCCATATTTGAGAAGTAGCATCATTGCAATTACATCTCTAGGCCTTAAAATTGTAATTGCTTCTGAGGTATTGAGTCAAACGCCAAGCTCCATAGGCCGTAGTTTTCAAATGGCAAAGATAAACATTCAAACAGAAACCGTTTTTGCTTGGGCGCTCGTTACCATTGTGCTTTCAATACTGCTGGATTTTATAATGAAAGCGCTATTTAAGAAGGGAATACCATATGGAAAGACTTTATAAATGGGCACTCATCGATACACGGGTGACTTATAAGGACGAAGGTGATTATATTGACTCTGAGCTGAGGCTCAATCGATATGGGATCAGAACTCGGGTGCAAATAAATGAGGCGGGAGCACTTGAACTGTGGGTGCCTCTGAAAGATGCAGAAGTTGCCAGAGCGGTAATTGCTGGAGAAGTAAAAGAGATTATTGACGTACAAAAAGAATTGTATCACGTTTTTGATGAACAGCTCACTTATAAAAATAAAAACTTATATAAAGTTAAATACGGTATTAAAGCACGCTTTCTAGCGGCAAGGCGTTATTCGTGGATAGGTTTTATGATCCTTATATTATTACTTCTTTTTAAATTTATAAAATTCTAGGGAGACAAAATAGACCTATAAACGCAAAAAAGCAGAATTGTTCAAAAAAAGTTAACATTTTAATAAGATATCCCCTGTCATTTTTTTAGTAGGAGTGCTAAAATAGTGTCATGGGGATTTTATTTTTTTGCATTAAAGAGTTAAAATATTAACAATTGGAGGGAGAAAAATGACATTTAACATGACAAATGAAGATCTAATGATGCGCGATCTGTTCAGAAAGTTTACAGAGAACGAAGTTGAACCAATCGCTGCAGAGATCGACGAGAACGAAGAGTTTCCAATAGAGACTGTGAAAAAAATGGCAGCTCTAGGCATGATGGGAATTCCATTCCCGCGTGAATACGGCGGCGCAGGCGGAAACTATTTTCAGTACATCAACCTTGTTGAAGAACTTGGGGTTGCGTGTGGCACAACATCAGTCGTTTTATCTGCACATACTTCTTTATGTGCAGCACCTATTTATGAATTTGGAACAGAGGAACAGAAAAAGAAATACCTCGTACCACTTGCAAAAGGTGAAAAACTAGGTGCTTTTGGATTAACAGAACCAAACGCTGGAACAGACGCTTCAGGTCAACAGACTACTGCGATCTTAGAAGGTGATCACTACATTTTAAACGGCAGTAAGATTTTTATTACGAATGCAGGCTATGCAGATGTGTACATCGTCATTGCGATGACGGACAAATCAAAAGGACTCAAAGGGATAACTGCTTTTATAGTTGAATCTACATTTGAGGGCTTTAGTGTTGGTAAAAAAGAGAAGAAAATGGGTATCAGAGGTTCAAGTACATGTGAGCTCATTTTCGAAAATTGTAAAGTACCAGTAGAAAATATGCTGGGCGGGGTTGGTAAAGGCTTTAAAGTTGCAATGATGACACTTGATGGTGGTCGTATCGGTATCGCAGCTCAAGCACTTGGTATCGCTCAAGGTGCATACAATGAAACTGTAAAATATGTAAAAGAGAGAAAACAATTTGGAAGATCAATAGCTCAATTCCAAAACACTCAATTTGAAATCGCGAACATGAAAACTAAAATTGAAGCAGCAAGATTCTTGCTTTATTCTGCTGCAGATAAGAAAAGTAAAAAGTTACCTTATTCTTCAGATGCGGCTATGGCAAAATTGTTTTGCTCTGAAGTGGCAATGGAGGTAACAACTAAAGCGGTTCAACTTCACGGTGGTTATGGTTACACAAGAGAGTATCCAGTAGAGAGAATGATGCGTGATGCTAAAATCACAGAAATCTATGAAGGTACAAGTGAAGTTCAAAGAATGGTTATTGCTGCGGCAGAACTTAAGTAATTGAATTGAATGTTTGGAGGCGAGAAAATGAAGATTGTTGTATGTATCAAACAAGTTCCTGATACGAACGAAGTTAAATTAGATCCTAAAACGGGAACGCTTATCAGAGATGGTGTTCCGAGTATTATAAATCCTGATGATAAAGCAGGGCTAGAAGCAGCACTGAGATTGAAAGATGAATTTGGTGCTCATATTACGGTTATTACAATGGGACCACCGCAGGCCAAAGTCGCTTTACAAGAAACATATGCGATGGGCGCTGATCGCGTAATTTTATTGACGGACAGAGTGTTCGCTGGCGCAGATACTTTAGCGACGTCTACGACGATTGCAGCTGCACTTAAGAATATTGAGTTTGACTTAGTGATCACAGGTCGTCAAGCGATTGACGGCGATACAGCTCAAGTCGGACCACAAATTGCAGAACATTTAGGGTTACCACAGATTTCTTATGTGTCCAAATTTGAGCACAAAGGGGATCATGCTATCGTTAAAAGAAGCTTTGAAGATGGATTCCAATTGGTTAAAGTGAAGTATCCATGCTTAATCACAACATTATCGGAAATGAACGATGCACGTTATATGAGTATCAAAGGGATATTAGATGCTCATAGAGACTTAGAGGTTGAAACTTGGACTTTTGAAAATATTAAAGCAGATCCAGAAAAAATGGGTCTTAAAGGTTCACCTACGAAAGTTAAAAAGTCGTTTACTAAAGGGGTTAAATCAGCTGGAAAAGTGGTTGAAGGATCACCTAAGGAGCTTGCAACTGCAATTGTTGACAAGTTAAAGGAAAAGTTTGTGATTTAGGAGGGATACTATGAATTTACAGGATTATAGAGGTGTTCTCGTCTTTGTAGAACAACGCTCTAACGAAATACAAAATGTTTCACTAGAACTTTTAGGTAAAGGCAGAAAGATTGCTGATGAACTCGGCGTTTCATTGATGGCAGTTTTACCAGGGTTTAAAGCCGAAAAGCATGGAAAATTGTTGGTAGAATATGGTGCTGACAAAGTTGTGATTATTGATGATGAAGCGCTTGAAATCTTTACAACTGAACCTTACACTCAAGCACTTGTAGAAGTTATTAGATCTGAAAAACCAGAAGTAGTACTCTTTGGTGCAACTTCAATCGGCAGAGATGTAGCACCAAGAGTTTCTGCAAGACTTCAAACTGGATTAACTGCAGACTGTACATCACTTGAAATTGATGAAGATCGTATGCTTTTGATGACACGTCCAGCTTTTGGTGGCAACATCATGGCGACCATTATCTCACCAGATCATAGACCGCAGATGTCCACAGTAAGACCTGGTGTTATGACGAAACTTGAGAGAGATGCTTCAAGAAAAGGCGAAATCGTTAAGCTTGATATGAAACTTGAGCAAAATAGCCAATGCGTTGAAGTGCTTTCTTTTGAAAAGGAAACAGAAGAAAAAATGGATATTCAAGAATCAACTGTTTTGATCTCTGGAGGCAGAGGTGTAGGTTCTGCTGAGAACTTCTCACTTCTTTATGACTTAGCAGATGAACTCAGTGGATTGGTATCTGCTTCAAGAGCGGCAGTTGATAGCGGCTGGATGGATCATGACAGACAGGTTGGTCAAACCGGTAAAACCGTTAGACCAAATCTTTATTTGGCTTGTGGTATTTCAGGTGCAATTCAGCATGTGGCGGGTATGGAAGAAGCGGACCTCATTATAGCGATCAATAAGGATAAAGGCGCACCGATATTTGATGTTTCTGATCTGGGTGTTGTAGGTGATGTGCACAAAGTGTTGCCGTTTGTAATCGAGGAAATCAAAAAAATCAATGCATCTAAACACATTGAAGGGTAGTACAGAATGCTAATAAATCCCCAAGTGAAAAATCGCTTGGGGATTGTTTTACACTCTAGACTAAATGCATAAGTTTGTGAAGTAGAGTTTGATAAGATTTAACACGATTGTAATCAAAAAAGACTGGCAATTTAACAAAAAAGGACGATAATAGAGGTATAGCAAAATCAAGGAGGCATTTATATGTCAAGCGAAGAGATTAAAGTTTTAGAAATTGCAACGAATACACAACTCGAACTTTGTAACAAAATTATCCATGCGGCTGAAATCATCTATGATATTTATGGTGAGATTGTCATGAGCAATGTTGTAGAAGAGGTTTTAGAATCAGAGCATTCTAAATATACAGTTGAAGAAGTTCAGAATTATTATGTTAAGTTAGTGAATCATAAGATTATTGATTTAGCGTCTTAGAATCAGAGCATTACAATTTAATAGCTGAAGGGAAAAGGGCCGATCGCAGGTAAGATGCATTGGTCTATTTTATTTCCTACATTCCGCTGAACTAAAATGAAAGTAAATGATTAAAAAATCCATAAAATTCCAAAAAGGATTTTATGAATTTATAGCGAATACTAACATAAGAAGACTTTAAAATGGAGGTTATCGTATGTTAGTAGATCCAAATATAGTTGAAACATATAGTTGCGGAAAAGAAGGTTTTATTGTAGCACTCTGTGAAGCTATTGGTATTCCTAGACTTATCGACAGTGCTCTTGAAAGTCCTGCTGGTCGTCCGCCCGAAATATCGTATGGGGTGCTGGCAATGATGATGATGGTAAATATGTGTGACGATCATCATCCACTATATCGTCTTAATGAATACTACAAATATAAAGATCTTGAAGGCATATTTCATCAGTCGGTCGCCCTTGATCAAATAAATGATGATAGATTTGGTGGATTTTTAGATCTATTCTACAAAGCAGGATGTCAAAAAATATTTGCTAAAGCATCGGCAAATGCACTGATAACCTATGGTGTACAGATCAAAAACATTAACTTTGATACAACTTCGAAAGTCATGTGGGGTTCATATGAAACAGCCGAAGGTATCTTGGGCAGTATTCAAATTGATTTTGGTCATAGTAAAGACAAACGCCAGGATAAAAAACAAATCAAATACGGTATAGGCTGTGCCAATGGAATTGTCGTTGATGCAATTGTTCTTTCAGGTAACAAAGACGACAAAACATACAACACAGATACACTTGAACGTTTGAATGATGTTCTTGAAAATCTTCAAGTTGAAAAGTCTGATTTTTACTATATAGCTGATAGTGCCCTGTTTTCTGAAAAAAATTTAGATATGGCAGCTGACCGTTCAATTAAGTTAATTACACGCATGCCAGATAACGTGCTCCTTGCCAAAGATGCAATTGATGAGGTTGTAACACATCTTGATGGCCTTGATACGATTACAATTAAAGATTACAAGGGTCAATCCTATGATTATAAAGTCCTTGAAAAAACCTGTGATTATAAAGGACACGCATTAAAAATTGCAACCTATTACAGCACAAAATATAAAACACAAAAAGAAAAAACCATTCGGAAAAAAGTAAGTAAAGAATTAGATGCCTTAGATAAACTATCAAAAGTGCTTTCAAAACGAGCATTCGCCTGTGAAGAAGATTCAAATTTGGAGATTGAAAAACTCAAATTGAAAGATCTCAAAAATTTCAAATACCATAAGATAGATTTTACAATAGAATCCAAACTCAAACGTAGACGTGGTCGACCTTCATTGGATCCAAAAGCTGACCTTGTTGGCTATGAGTACTTTTTAAAACTAAATAGCTCTCAAGATGAAGCATTCATTCATTATGAAATACAGAGAGAATGTTGTTTTGTACTCTGTTCAAATGATCTTGTAATCAATGGTGAAGAAATTCTAAAAGAATACAAAACTCAAGACAGTGTTGAAAAGAAGTTCAAACAGTTGAAATCACCACAGTTTGTAAATTCAATCTATTTGGAATCACCAGAACGCATTGAAGCATTTTCATATTTGATGCTCATTTGCATGTTGTTGCTATCCACAGCTGAGTATGTTGTCCGCAGAGGCTTGTGTGCAGATCAAGATCAAGTTGTTGGACCAGGTCAGGTAAAAATGAAAAAACCTACTCAAAGAGCAATATACGACATGTTCTATTCCGTTCGTGTGCGTGTTATAAAACACCCAAACAAACCGTGGGAGCGTAGTTATGCCAATAATTTAGACGAATCTCTTATAAAAATATTAAACTATTTAGATATACCACTTGAGACCTTTATCAAAGGTTCTAGTTGAGGTTAAAAATAGTTGGATTTAAATGTTGGATTTTTGTAACCTATTCAGCGGAATGTAGGATATTAAAAATATATTTAATGAAGGTGAGTTGACGAGAAATTCAGTTGTTGCAAATTTTGCAACAACTGCTTCTGACCACAAAATATATCAAGTAGAGTATTATAACTTAGATGTAGTTATCTCTGTTGGTTACCGAGTAAAGTCATTACGAGGTACACAGTTCAGAATATGGGCAAGCAGTGTCTTAAAAGAATATATGCGAAAAGGCTTTGCTATGAATGACGATTTATTGAAAAATAATGGTGGCGGAGTATTTTTTGATGAATTGTTAGAACGTATTTGAGATATACGTTCCGCTGAAAAGGTGTTCTGGAGAAAAGTACTTGATATCTATACAACAAGTATTGACTATGATCCCAGAACTGAAGCATCAATGATATTTTTTAAAACAGTGCTTTATGACACAAAAACAAAGTCGGTGCAGAAGCAAACTACACAACGCCTAAAAAACCGCCTGAATTGTAGATGAATCTGAGAATGGTTTCAAGCCATTCTGGATTTGAACTTCGCAATTCATCGAGTAGTGATGTAGTGGATTTCAGAAGTTCCTCACTGAAACCCAGGACCTGAAAACCAATAGATCTCAAATACCCATTAATTCTATTGGTGTTAAAAGCCAACCAATGTTTCCATCTGTTGATTGTTATCTCGCATGGATAGTCTTCAGAATCGGCGTCAGTTGAAGTTACAATGCCGTCAATAGCCCCAGAAATGATTTCAGCCCCATAATGCTTGTATGGTACAAAGCAGTCAGGGAGCTCTCTGTGGAGACTTCCACAATGGGTACATTGAAGACGGCGTATCATGTAGTTTTTACGATTCTGGCCTTCAAGTTTCATATGTCTTAAAAGAGAATCTCTATACTTCAGTACATTATCGCAGATAGGACAAATGGTTGGATCATTACTCATAATATAAAAAAATCAAATTCCTCATTGAAAAAAGTTTCATAATCGGTTACAATTATCATGTTATTTGAGAGTCCTTGGATGCATGGTCTGTTGTAGGAGATGTGTTCAGGGACTTTTTCCTTTCATATACTAATGACAGTATACTAAGCAGAGCTATGACAATCAATAAGATTTGATAATTGCCAGATCAAGATGCCAATAACATTCCACGAAGAGATTGAGACTTGGGATAAAGTATTTGACATAAAAGATCAAATTAAAAATTTTGCTAATGATCAACTTTATGGATGGATGTCAAATATTTCTGAAGCTGTGGGCATTTACAATATTGATTTAGAAACTGCGAAAAGAGCTGAAATAGAAAGATGTAAATTCAATAAAATGCAAGATCATAAATTTATAAAGAAAGCGATTTTAGAAGCTTTATAGAATACAAGGATTTGTTTTTCATGCTAAAAAGAGTTTGAATCTAAAAAATGTTAAACTCCAACATTTACCATAGAAGAGGTGAAAAAAATGGCAAAAGACCTAACGAATTCAGATATAGACAGACAAAATATATTAAACAATGCAATTGCTTTAAATGAAATCCAGAAAACAGCGGATATTAGAGGTATTATTTTCGAAGGTAAAATTACATTTACAAAAGACATGATAGCCGAGTTTTATGATGTTGATATAAGGACCATTGAAAGATATAGTACTAAATTTTCTGTTGAACTAAAGAATAATGGTTATGAGGTATTGAAGGGTATACGACTCAAAGAATTTTTAAAAGCAATTGATGAGCAAAAGGTTCCCGACATAAATGTCGGGAAGAGCACGCCACAGCTTGCAATATATGACTTTAGAGCGTTTTTAAACATTGGAATGTTACTTGTTGAAAGTGAAAACGCTCGGGTTTTAAGACAAATGATTTTAGATGTGGTTATAGACACGATTAATCAAAAAACGGGTGGGTCAACAAAATATATTAATCAAAGAGACCGTGACTTTTTAGGAGCATTTTTACAAGGTGAAAATTACCGTAAAGAATTTACAGACGCTCTAAGAGATTGTGTTGAAATGGGTAATTTTAAGTACGCTAGGTACACGGATATGATCTATCAAAGTATATTTAAGGAAAAAGCAAAAGAATATAGGGAAATTCTCAAATTAAAAAGTAAAGATACAGTTAGGGATACGTTTTATTCTGAAATATTAGATTTAGTTGCTGCCTATGAATGTGGGCTTGCTGACTTACTCAAAAAAAAGGCGACTGAACAAAATAGAAAGTTAACAAGCTGGGAAGTAGATGAAATTTTCCGTGAATTTGACAACTTACCCCATTGGAAGCCATTAATTACAAGCGGTCGAAATAAAATGGCAAGCAGAGATTTAGCATTAAGGGATGCTTTTCATAAGCAACTAGAGGAATATATAAAACCTCTAGATTCTAAAGAATATGATCGCTTTTTAGGAACAGAGAGCGATGAAATAGAGAAGTTAATGAAAGATAATGCTGAAGTTCTTAAAAGGTTAAAGGAGCGTGGATGATATGAGTTCATACTCTTATATAACTATTGAGGAAGCGTTAGATATTCATATAAAAACAGTTGAAAACAGTGGTGGAGGTATGACTCAGTGTATTGATAGAAATAGGCTGGATAGCGTCTTAAATCATATTCAGAATGACGATTACTATCCTGAATTTGTTGATAAGCTAACACATTTATTCTTTTGCGCTTGTCAATTTCATTGCTTTGCAGATGGAAATAAGAGGATAGCAATTACATTATCAACTCAATTTTTACTTAAAAATGGATATATGTTTATTGCTAAAGATTTTATTTCTAAAATGGAGAACATTAGTTATCATGTTGCTGCTGGCAAGATAAACAAAGAACTGGTGCACAGAATCATGAAGCTATTACTTGAGGGTGAATACGACATCAATGAAGAGATAAAACTTCAAATTTTCAATGCAATAAAAGAATAATAAAGGGTGAATACCATGTGCTACAACTTTGATTTCCTAAAAAAAGAAGATAAATATAAGGACTTTGCATACGCCTGTATCGAAGCTGAAAAGAGCTTGGTGGTTTCGCGATTCTTGCGCGTAGAGTCTTAGAATTAGCTGTAAAATGGGTGTTTTCTTATGACCATGAATTAGATGCGCCTTATCAGGATAACCTTGCTTCTTTAATTCATGATTACCGTTTTAAAGGCATTATTGATACCAAGCTTTTCCCGATGATCACGTACATTCAAAAGCTTGGTAATAAAACCGTCCATTCTGCAACGCCAATTTCAAGAGACCAAGCTGTATTAGCCCTTCGTAATCTGTTTGAGTTTATTTCTTGGATTGATTATTGTTATTCTGATGAATTTGAAGAGATTACCTTTGAAGAGAGCCTACTTGGGGATAATGAAAAAGAAAGAAAAATGTACATTGATCTTGAGATTGAATTAAGTGGATGGACCATTGGTAAAGGTTGCCTTGAAGAAGTTGAAGTCAATGCTATGCCTAATCAAGCAAAAATTGGTTTTGTAGATTATGTGCTTTATGCAGACAATGGCAAGCCACTGGCAGTGATAGAAGCTAAGAAAACCTCTGTGAATCCCAGAATGGGTCAGATTCAAGCCCAACGTTATGCAGACTGTTTAGAAAAAGAACATAAATTTAGACCTATGATATTCTACACCAATGGCTTTGAATATTATTTATGGGATGACCGCAGTTATCCAGAGCGTTTGGTATCAGGCATATACACCAAGGAAGAACTTGAATGGCTTCATTTCAAGAGACAAGACAAATCGTCTTTAAAAGATCCTATCATCAATGATGCCATCACCAATCGTCACTATCAGAAGATGGCCATTACAGCAGTATGTGATACTTTGGATAAGGGGAATCGTAAGGCACTTCTTGTCATGGCAACAGGCTCGGGTAAGACAAGGGTATCTATATCCATTGTAGATATACTGATTAAAAGAGGCTGGGTTAAAAATATTCTTTTCCTTGCAGATCGTACAGCTTTAGTGAAGCAAGCCAAGAAGAACTTTAAGGCATTATTACCGGAGCTTTCCCTTTGTAATTTATTGGACAGTAAAGACAATCCAGAGAGCAGAATGATTTTTTCAACCTATCCGACCATGATGAATGCCATTGATGACGTCAAGAATAAACGAGATCAAAAGCTCTTTACCAGTGGGCATTTTGACCTCATTATCATAGATGAAAGTCACCGAAGTATTTATAAGAAGTATCAGGATATTTTCAATTACTTTGATGCCATTTTATTAGGTTTAACAGCAACACCTAAAAGTGAGCTAGATAAAAATACCTATACAATTTTTGAACTTGAAAATAATGTGCCAACCTATGCCTATGAGTTAGGTGAAGCCATAGAAGATAAGTATTTGGTGCCTTATCATACCATTGAGACGAAGATGAAGTTTTTAGAACAGGGGATTCATTACGATGACCTTACTGAAGAAGAAAAAGAAATGTTTGAAGAGACCTTTGATGATGATGTTAAAGACATCAGTGGTGAAGCTTTAAATTCATTTTTATTCAATGACAATACCATTGATACCGTTATACAGGAATTGATGGAAAAAGGCCTTAAAGTAGAGGGTGGCGACAAATTAGGGAAGACCATTATCTTTGCTAAGAATAAGAAACACGCAGATTTCATCGTAAAGCGCTTTAATGCACTTTATCCAAATTATAAAGGTGATTTTGCTAAGCCAGTTTATACCGGTATTAATTATGTGGAAAGCACCATGGATGATTTTGAAGTGAAAAACAAACTGCAGATAATCTGGGGGATATGAATATTGATAAGGTGACTTTTAGTATTTTGTTTAAGGACATGTATTTTAACTTATATGAGCAACAGTGTATGTTTATCTTCGAGCAGAGTGCAGAAGACAGTAGCATAAGAATTGCGCGCGTATCTGTTGGTACTCCAACATTAATAGAAACTACTTCGAGAGAAAATTAATGCTTCCTATAAGGCAACCACACCTTGCGAAAATTTTTTACAAGGTCAACACAAGTGAAGAGCATTGTCCAATTATATCATTAAGATGATTGCTAAACTTGTATTTTATACTGGGATAATGATTTAGAGAAAGTACTAAAGTTTTAAGAACTCCCTAGTGGATTAAAAAAGAAATATTATTCTTCACAATTGGTTTATATCGAGAAAAATAACCCTCCGCCAAGGCATCACTAGGTCCTGACGACATCATTTTTGTTTTCTCAAGGCATGTAGCGTGTGTGGTGAAGCTTGAAAGAAAGATAATATCAATACATTAAGCCACTGGGTGTTTAGATGACATTTGGTGGTTTTTTTATAACAAATAAAAAGATATCGATATAGATGCGAACGCTTGTTCTTGAGTTGTGATTGAGATATAATAAAGGATAGGTGGGAGCTGCGAAATCAGCGTAGCTGATTTCCCTCTAGCGAGCGGAATGGCAGTTCATATTCCTAATTCAAAATTTTAATTATAAGTTTGGAGGACTTAGCAAATGAATGATTGGTTTACAATAGATCAAATAGACAAAGGAACATATATTATTAGTGAGTACCGTCATTGGGAGGAAACGCATTGCTATTTGCTTAACGGTTCTGAGCGTAGCCTTTTGATTGATACAGGACTAGGCATTTGTAATATTTATGACGAGGTAATCAAGTTGACGGACAGACCAGTTACAGCGGTTGCAACGCATGTTCACTGGGATCATATCGGAGGTCATAAATATTTTCCTGATTTTTATGCTCAAAAAGATGAACTGAATTGGTTAAACGGAGAATTTCCACTTACTATGAAACAAATCAGAGAAATGGTCATCGATCGCTGTGACTTACCGGAAGGTTATAATGTGGACACCTATGATTTCTTTCAGGGTACGCCTACAAGAGTGTTGAAAGATAATGATATTATTGATCTTGGTGATCGTTCCGTTCATATTCTACATACGCCAGGTCACTCACCTGGACATATGGTTTTTTTTGAAAAAGAGCGTGGATATCTGTTTACCGGTGATCTGGTTTATAAAGATACATTGTTTGCCTACTATCCATCTACTGATCCAGAAGCCTATCTCACGTCTCTGAAAAAAATTGCAGAACTCCCAGTAAAGAGGGTATTTCCTGCCCATCACACATTGGACATTCACCCTGAAATACTTGTTAGAATGAGGGATGCATTTGAACAACTTAAGATAGAGGGCAAACTACATCATGGAAGCGGAACATTTCAATATTGTGATTGGGCTGTATGGCTTTAATCAAATAGATTGCTACGAAGATTAAGGCATAGTAATGGAATAGTGGACATCATATCGACCGTAACTGTTAATACGGTTGCTTTTAGTAGCACACCAGTATATGAAAGTTTTATTGCGCACAATTTTTACTGACTGTTGCCGTTTATTATACAGGCATTATTGAAGAAATGGAAAAAAATCAATTGTTCTTATTATTTGCGGGTATTTAATTGAAATATCACTTTCAATGGTTCTCTTGTCAAAAATATTGCCGTATAATGTCAATAGGATAGCAAATAGTATAGCTGCTACTATTATAACTGTAGTTCAAATTGCTACTTTGTTTGCTGGAAAACCAACAATGTATTATATGTTTTTTGGTGCAATAGAAATTACCTAAACAAAGAGAAAGGACCAAAAATAATGAAAGCTATTGTGTACAATAAAAGAAATCATTCTAATCCTTTTGTTTTGAGCGAAGTAGAAAAACCTATACCAAATGACAATGAAGTTTTAGTAAGAATATATGCTGTATCGGTAAATGCTGCTGACTACCGTTCAATGAAGATGGGCGCTATTCCAAAACGCAAGATTTTTGGCGCGGATATAGCCGGAAGCGTTGAGGCGGTTGGAAAAAACATAACTCGGTTTGTAGTTGGAGATGAAGTACTTGGAGACATTTCTGCTGTTGGATTTGGAGGCTTTGCTGAATATGTAGCTGTTCCGGAAACTGTATTAGTTTTGAAACCGGCAGATGTTTCCTTCGAAATAGCCGCTGCAATTCCAATGTCGGCGGTTACCTCCCTACAAGCACTTCGTGACAAAGGCCAAATTCAACCGGGACAAAAGGTCTTAATCTGCGGTGCTGGTGGTGGTGTTGGTACTTTTTCAGTTCAGCTTGCCAAATACTTCGGAGCAGAAATCACTGCTGTATGTGGCACAGGAAATCTGGAGCTGATGCGCTCACTCGGCGCAGATTACGTCGTTGACTATACGAAGGCGCAATATACTAAAAGTGGGAAGTACTACGATCTTATACTGGCCATTCACGGATATCAGCCATTAGCTGTCTATAGGCGCGCTTTAGCCCCTAAAGGTAAAGCTGTTATAGTGGGAGGGTCATTGTCTCAGATCATCAAGGCGCTATTATTAGGGCCAATAATGTCGCTGGGTGATAGAAAAGTATGTAGTCTTGCTGCAAAACCCAATACAAAAGATATGGAATTTATTATGAAGCTTATTATAGATGGGAAAATTAAGCCTGTTATTGATAGATGTTATCCATTAAGTGACACAGCCGATGCTTTACAATATATTGGGAAAGGTCATGCCCGTGGAAAAGTTATTATTACGGTCTTCAACGGAGACTAACTTTATCCATGGGTGACTTTATTTTCTTGGAACACAGACTATTGAAAGTGAAGATGAAATTCCAAGGTGTGATTTAAATTGAAGTAGAATATAAACCCTTTAAAGATTGGAGCAGTAAATATGATTAAATTGATTACAGACAGTACGGCTTACTTGCCTAAGGCACTGATTGGAGACTATCCTATACGAATAGTTTCTCTAAGCGTCTTAATTGATGAGGATCTATTTATAGAAACTGAAACAGAGAATAAGGTATTTTACGCTCGAATGGCGCAGGGGCGGAGCTTTCCAAAGTCAGCTCAACCTAGTGTGGATGAAATGATGAAAGCTTTTGAAGAGGCTGTGTCTGAGGGGGATGATGTCATCGGAACATTTTTGTCTTCAGAAATGAGCGGCACTTATCAAACGGCTTGTATGGTCAGGGCACAGCTTTTGGAGAAGTACCCGAATGCTCAGATTGAGCTTATTGACTCTAGAACTAACTGCATGCAGTTGGGCCTTTGTGTGCTTTGTGGGGCAGAGTTGGCGGCTCAAGGTATGCCCCTAGAAATTGTTGCTCAGACCATGCGTGGCTATGTACATCAAAGTCGATTTGTTTTTTTACCCGAGACTTTAGATTACTTAAAAATGGGTGGACGCATTGGCGGCGCCCAAGCGGTAATGGGTAATATTTTGCAGATTCTGCCTATCCTTACCGTAAAAGACGGACGCACTGAGGTGCTTCAAAAGGTGCGAACAAAGAAGAAGGCAGTGGAGACTCTGTTACAAATTGCATTAGAGGACATAACACACTACGGCCTTAAAAACGTTGTGGTGCATCACATTGAAGCATATGAAGAGGGGCTAGCTTTGGCTCAGCGCCTTCAGGATGCTCTAGGTGTTCAAGTGTTAGTGGTGGATATCGGTCCGGTTATCGGTACCCACGTTGGACCTGGTGCAATTGGGATCGCTTATGATTTAGAGCAACCCTTTATGTAAATTGAAGTTTCAAATGTAGAACCAACTGGGATTATTAGCGCTTCCACTAATTTTTCGGAAGGAAGAATGCAAGAAAAGGGTGAACTGGATCATTACATTGGGGGAGCAACTCGTCCTACTTTGATTTAAGACCCATTATGGGGCAAAAAACGAGCCTAAAAAAGTCGTTTTTTGCTCTTTGATAGTAGGGGGAAAATGAATGACTGTTAACTTGAACACTTACTAACTTGAAAAATGTTTAAACCCATTATATAATGCTTAATGTACACTTTACTTTTGTATTTCGAAAATAGTGGTATAACCCCTAGGGAGATGTCCTTTACTTCTTAAAGTGGGGGGTTTATATTCCTAATTCAGTGGGGGTTACGAAGGTAGCGAAACGGACTGAGTATACGCTTTGATAAAGCGGAAGGATTGTATAAATATGAGTTACACAATAGCGGATCGGTATTTGATAAAAAAATTAAATACGAATTCAATTTTAAAGGTTGTCCTTGAAAAAGGCGCTGTCTCAAGAGCCGATATTGCCAAGATATTGAATTTAACACCAGCTACGGTCTCTAGTAATATCAATAGTCTAATAAGAGATGGACTTGTTCACGAAGTTGGTATTGGTTCATCAAATGGAGGCAGAAAGCCGATGATGATTGAATTAAATGAAAACGGAAAGCTTTTCATAGGTGTTGATATTCATAAAGATGGCGTTGAAGCAGCTATTGTAAATTTGGCAGGTAAAATTCTTGCAAGATCCGAAAGGCAGTTTAATGGTCACAGTACTGAGTTTGAAGATGATGTAGTAGCCTGCATTCGCAATGTTAGAGATTTCTTGCCCAATATGAAGTTGGACGGAATAGGAGTTGGTATGCATGGCATCGTGGATACGAATCAAAGCATTTCTATTTATGCGCCAGCCATGTCGAGAAGGAATATTGCATTAAAAGATTATATTGAAAAGAAGGAATCTCTGCCAGTTTTTATTGATAACGATGCTAATGCAATGGCTATTGGAGAAAGCTGGTTTGGCCAAGCAAAAGGGGTTAGAAATTATATTTTTCTTAATGTTGGTCGAGGCATTGGATCAGGTATTGTTATTAATGGAGAATTGTTTCATGGAAACCGCTATGCGGCAGGAGAGATAGGTCATATCCGCGTAGTCGAAAGCGGGAGGAGATGTGTTTGTGGGAAATATGGTTGCTTAGATACTGTAGCTACTGAGTACAGTATCATTAGAGATGTTATCAATGCGATCCATACAGGCGTGTCCAGTTCTATCACGGAGCTTTCGAAGGGCGATTTGAGTACAATAGATCTTAACATGCTGAAGGAAGCTGCAAGGCTTGGTGATAAATGCGTTCTTGAGGCATTAGATAAAATGGGGAGGTACATTGGTGTAGCGGTATCCTATGCGATAAATATGATGAATCCAGGGATGATTGTGTTCGGCGGTAGTATGTCTGTTTTAGGGGAATATATCATTGAATCCATAAGGTCAACTGCAATTAATTTATCTTTAGATGAATGTGCGGAAGGCGTATTTATTGTTATATCATCACTTCGAGATAATGCGGGAGTAGTAGGCGCTGCATCTTTAGGGATGCAAAATTTATTTAAGAGTACATAAAAGGCTGTTTCAAAGCTAACACAAGTTTTGTGCTCATACTTTAACCCTCTATTAATAAAAACGGAAGGAATTAAAGAAGACTTGTTTAGGGGCTGTTGCAAAGTTTAGGGGCTGTTGCAAAATAGCCCTCAAATAGAAAAAGGACTATGGCAAATCAAATCAGATTTGTTATAGTCCTTTTTTAGTCCTTTTTTAGATTTGCAACAGCGCCTTAGCGTTCGGATATAAAATAGGATAACCGCATTGAAAGCCCAAATAATACACCTTAGTTAATTTAGTTATTAAACGAAGTATGTTAACAATATGTAAAAAAGTTATTGAAATAATCGTTTTGCTATGATATTCTACAATAGAAAGTATAGTTACTAAATAAAGATAACGAATTTGCACTTGATTTTATACAATTCAAAAATCTACGATAAGGAGTGTGTGAAGATGAAAAAAGCAATTAAGATCGTAACCATTGGTGGTGGGAGTAGCTATACCCCTGAGCTGATTGAAGGGTTTATCAAAAGATTTGAAGAGCTACCAATCAAAGAAATTTGGCTCGTGGATATTGAAGATG
Organism: Fusibacter sp. 3D3; assembly: GCF_001748365.1. Taxonomy (GTDB): domain Bacteria; phylum Bacillota; class Clostridia; order Peptostreptococcales; family Acidaminobacteraceae; genus Fusibacter_A. The sequence continues at coordinate 28,589 of NZ_BDHH01000016.1, forward strand.
GCAAAGAAAAACTGGAAATTGTTGGTGCTATGGCACAGAGGATGTGGGATGCATCGCCTTATGAGGTTAAAATACACACGACGTTGAATAGACAAGAAGCTTTAGTTGATGCTGACTTTGTAACAACACAATTTAGAGTTGGACTATTAGAAGCTCGAATAAAAGATGAAAGAATCCCTTCGTTACATGGCATGTTAGGTCAGGAGACTAATGGCGCCGGAGGTATCCTAAAAGCATTTAGAACAATACCGGTAATCAAGCAAATAGTAGAGGATATGAAGTTATATTGCCCAAATGCATGGTTAATTAATTTTACTAATCCAAGTGGCATGATCACTGAAGCTGTCATTAAGGCTTTTGGATGGCAGAAATGTATTGGGCTTTGTAATGTGCCTGAAATATCGATGATGAAAGAACCAGAAGTATTAGGAAAGAAGAGAGATGAACTCACATTTCGATTTGCAGGTTTAAATCATTTTCACTGGCATAAAATCTTTGATGATGAAGGTACTGAACTCACAGGAAAAATGATAGCCAATATCAACGCAAAAAACAATGGAACGCCAGCCAATATATACAGTGCTAAGTTTTCTATGGAAATGTTAAAATCTATGAATTTAGTCCCTTGCGGTTATCATAGATATTATTACAATGCTCAGGAAATGCTAGAACATGCACTGGAGGAATTTGCTGAAGGCGGGACTCGTGCTGAACAAATGCTTGCAGTAGAAGCAGCCCTCTTTGATCTATATAAAAATCCAGATTTGTGTAGTAAACCAGATCAGCTGGAAAAACGAGGAGGCGCGTATTATAGCAATGCGGCTTGTGAATGCATTAGTGCGATTTACAATGATAAGAAACTGCATATGGTCGTCAGCACTCAAAATAAGGGTGCCATCCCTTGCCTTGATTCTGAGTCTATCGTCGAGGTATCTTCAATAATTTCTGCATGTGGTGCTGAGCCAATTGTATGGGGGGAGATGAGACCCGCTGAAAAGGGTTGGTTGCAATTAATGAAAGCTATGGAGGCCTGTACAATTCAAGCGGCAATCAGTGGAGATTATGGTATGGCGCTTGAAGCTTTTACATTGAATCCACTGATTCAAAGTGGTGAAGAGGCTAAAGCTGTTCTGGATGAATTATTAGTAGCTCATGAGCAATATTTACCACAATTTAAAGAAAAGATTACGGAATTAAAGCGTATGGGAATAGCTTCAAAGGATTCTATCGTCATTGATTTGATGGCAAAGGGATTCTAGAAATATAACAAAGTACTATTATTTGCTAGAGTGTCAAATATTGAAATTTGGAGGTAACATGAAGTATTTAATTGGCGTTGATGTCGGAGGCACTAAAATTGCGTATGGATTGTTTGATGAAAACAAAGAACTGATTGCAAATATGAAAATAGATTCCGATGCTTCCATTTCGCCTGAGGCTTTTTTCGATCTTATTATTGACCATATTTACAAGTTGTTGAAAAACCAACAATTGACAATTGCAGATGTTTTGGGGATTGGAATGGGTTTACCTTCATACGTACATTTTGAAGAGGGGTATATTGTAAAAACAGGTAGTTTGCCCAGACTACACCATTTCCCGCTAAAGCGGTACTTGCAAGAGCAATTGGGAAATGAGATTAAAATTGTGATCGATAACGACGGACATGCTGGGGCTTTAGCGGAATACAGGTACGGCGTTGGAAAGCAATACAACAACTTTGTTTATTGCCCTGTAAGTACGGGCATATCATCGAGTTTTATTATTAATGGAGAGGTTTTCAGAGGGAGTTATGGTTGGTCAGGTGAAAGTGGACATATGTTAACGGGTGTTAATCTCAATAAAAGAAATGTATGTGGGTGTGATAATCCAGGCTGTTTCAACTCGCAATGCTCTGGCAAGATGATCGTGAACAGTGTTTTAGAGTGGATAGAAAATGGCGAGAAAACCATAATGACTGAGCTTGCTGGTGGCATAAATTATATAACAGCAGAACATATAGACAAGGCTTTTGATATGGATGATGTTCTTGCAAAAAGGGCTGTAGAGCAAATGGCACAGTATATGGCCATTTGGTTATTCAACATATATATGATCCTGAATATAAATTGCTTTGTTTTCAGCGGAGGTTTACTGTCAATGGGGGATAAATTGTTTGGACGTGTGAAGACCTTGTTTAACAGTTATAACAATATAGATTATCCAGTCTATTTTTTAGAAGCAAAATTAGGGGATCAATCTGGTGTCATTGGTGCCATGGAACTACTTTTTTAAACAAAAGACGGGTTACAATATGGGTGTATCTCTATGCTTGTGTCATTACAGGCATTTGGATAAATATGATTGAATTAAGGGGAGGCAATTAAAATGAAGATGAAAAAGATGAGCGTTTTATCCATAATCATGGTAATTTTCATGATTGGCGTGTTATCGGGTTGTACTAAGGCAACTGACGATACTGCTACAAAGGTCAATGATTCAGGGAGCACTAATGAAACGGCTGATGCTCCGGTTAAGGTGGCATTCATAGCCCAAAACATGGCAACAGAAGCGATGTCTTTTGCTGCAAAAGAGTTTGAAAAATATGGCGCGGATTATGGGTTTGAAGTGATCATTCTTGATGCTAAGGGAGATGCACAAATTAATGTACAAGCAGTAGATAATGCAGTTGCACAAGGGGTAAAAGCGATCTTTGTTACACCAAATGATGTAAATGCGATTATTCCATCATTGCAAAGTGCAAAAGAAGCTGGCGTTATAGTAGGCATGTTCTCTTCTGACTTACCTGAGGGGAGTCAAGAGGCGCGTGATTTCTTTGTTGGCGTAAATGATAACCAGGCTGGAGAGGCAGCAGCACAAGCCTTTATCAACCATTTTCCTGATGGCGCTAATATCGTTGAAATTGGTGGACAAGCTGGCCATGATGCCCAAAACAAGAGACATGATGGCTTTAACAATAAACTGGAAGGCACCAATATCAAGGTAATAGACTATAAAGCAACCCAGCAGTGGGCAACGGATCAAGCTATGGCTATTGCAGAGGACATGATTACCAAATATGGTTCAGAGATAGATGGCATATTCTGTCATTGGGACAATGGCGGCACTGGCGTTATTCAAGCTCTAAAGGCGGCAAAAATGGATCAAGTATATCTTGTGGCAGTAGATGGTTGTAGAGCTGGATTTGAACAAGTCAAAAGCGGTGAACAAAGCGTTACCATTATGCAGAACTTTTCAAACATGACCCAAAAATCTCTAGAATTAGCTAAGGATAAAATAGACGGCAAAGATGTTGAAAGTGTTAATTTTATTCCACTTGATATTGTTGATCTAGATAATATCGATACTTTTACTGCTCCTGAATGGTAAAGAACCTACGAAATATTACCAAGCTCGTCTCGGATAAAACCGATGCGAGCTTTATCTAAAACTATTTTGAAAGAGGGATCTTAATGCAAAACATAAAACAGGATGCGATTCTCAGTATTAAAAATGTTAGTAAATATTTTCCGGGTGTTAAAGCTTTAGATCAAGTTTCAATTGAAGTAGAACGCGGTACTGTCCATGGCATAGTAGGCGAAAATGGTGCAGGTAAATCGACTTTGATGAAAATATTGAGTGGTGTCCATTCTAAGGATTCTGGCACTATTATTTTTGATGGTGAGTTAGTTGAAAATACAACGCCAATTTTGTCCATGAAAAGCGGATTGAGCATTATCTACCAGGAGTTAAATCTTGTAAGCACGATGACCGTCGGTGAAAATATCTTTCTGGGTCGCTTTGGTGAACTTGGCGGCATAAAGCACGTTCATGAAAGAGCAAAGGCACTACTAAAGCGTATTGGCAGTCATGTTACCACGTATAAACTGGTTTCAGAGTTAAGTGTTTCAGAAAAACAGATGGTTGAGATTGCAAAAGCTTTGTCTTTTGATTCTAAGCTTATCATTATGGACGAACCCAGTAGTAGTCTTACTGCAGATGAGATGAAGGCGCTGGTCAAGATTATTCATCAGCTTAGGTTACAAGGCATTTCGATTATATATATCAGCCATAAGCTAGATGAAATTTTTGAATTTTGCAGTGTAGTGACTATAATGAGAGACGGGCATGTTATTGACTCAAAAAAAATTAATGAAATAACACGTAGTGAAATGATTACAAAGATGGTAGGGCGTACAATAGAAAATGAATACCCTAAACGACCAAATTGCGTTGGTGAAACGCTCATGGAGGTTCAATCTATCAATACAAAAAAACTTCGCGATATTGCCTTTAAATTGAATAAGGGTGAGATCCTTGGATTAGTTGGACTTGTGGGAGCCGGTCGAACTGAAATCGTTAGGGCTATATTTGGTGCAGATAAGATAAAAGGTCATAAAATTACCATTGATGGTAACCCTGTGAAAATTAGAAAGCCGAGCGATGCCAAAAAGGCTGGAATTGCATTGGTGACAGAAGATAGAAAGACTCAAGGACTGGTTTTACCCTTTTCAGTAGAAAACAATATATCGATGGCGACACTTGATAAAATATCAAAATATGGCTTTTTAAATAAATCAATGGAAGCTGAAATAGCAGAACGACATGTAAACTCACTAGGCATAAAAACGCCGTCTATTAAGACAACTGTAAAGAATCTATCGGGTGGCAATCAACAAAAATGTATCTTGGGGAGATGGCTGGAGATTAATCCACGTATTCTTATTCTTGATGAACCTACAAGGGGAATAGACGTGGGGGCTAAATATGAGATCTACCTTCTGATGAAACAAATAGTTGAAAGTGGAAGTGCCATTATTCTAATATCTTCAGAACTTCCAGAGGTTCTCAACATGAGCAACAGAGTACTTACGGTATGTGAAGGACGTATAACGGGTGAATTTGATCCGAATGATTCAACTCCAGACCAAATAATGAGTAAAGCATTCGCGTCTGAAAGAAAGGAATAGAATCATGACATCAAAATATGAATTTAAGAAAATATTTGAGTTAATATTCAAAGAATATTTGATATTAGGCGCAATCGCAATATTAGTTTTAGTCACTTCTATAGTACAGCCCGCTTTTCTTTCGGTAGGCAATTTGTCAAATGTCATTCGCCAGTTTGGACCGTTAATCATGGTAGCTCTTGGGATGACTTTTGTGATTATCGGAGGCTTTATTGACTTGTCGGTGGCGGGTATCATTTCGCTAGTGGCCGTTGCCACGGTCTATTTGATTGATATAGTTGGGCAAGGCCCTGCACTCATTATTGGCATAGGCATTGGAATTGCTTGTGGTATTTTGAATAGCGCTCTACTGCTGACAAGTGGTGCTTTGACTCAAGCTGAAGCCCTTTTCATTACTTATGGTATGAGTTTAGTATATGGTGCTTTGGCATTAATCATTAGTGGCGGATCAACGCAGCATATATTCTGGTCAGAAAACAACACAAGTCTATTTGAGTTAATAGGATCAGGAAGTGTTGGATTTTTTTCAATATCATTTATCTTATTTTTAATATGTCTATTGATATTATATTTACTTCAAAATTATACGTATGCAGGCAGAGTAATGCGCTTGACTGGCGGCAATAAAACAGCTGCAGAATTATGTGGCGTCAATATTAACCGAAGTATCATTTTTATATATGCAATATCAGGTCTAATGTCTGCCATTGGATCGATAGTCCTTATATCCAGGGTTACAACGGCATCTCCTGTAATCGGAATGGGTTATGAAACAAATGCAATTCTTGCTGTAGTTGTGGGTGGGACGACTCTTGCAGGCGGTAAAGGCAGTGTCATGCGTACTGTACTTGGGACTATGTTAGTGATACTTTTGTCAAATTGTATGAACTTATTGGGCGTCTCTGTTTACTTACAGTATGTTTTAAAAGGAGCGATTCTGGTTATTGCCATTTGGATGGACAACCGAAAGCAGAGTTAGGAGGAATATGTAATGAACATCTTAGGATACTGTAAAAAGCTATTATCCATTGTCAATAAACAAAAAGCTTTTCTGGCATTAATTTTAATGTTTACAGCAATGCTCTTTTTTAAAACAAACTTTTATACGCCTCTTAATCTTATAAATCTGATGAAATCAGGGTCCGTATTGTTAATCCTAGCCTTTGGCATAACAATTGTCTTAGTGGCAGGTGGTGCTGATCTGTCCATAGGCGGCGTGATGGTGGTATCAGGAATCGTAGCAATAAAACTCATGAATGCTGATGTACCAATGGCAATTGCCATAATTTGCGCGCTCTTAGTGGGCGTTGTTGTGGGCATGATTAACGCTTTCTTTTCTGTATATCAAAAAACAGAACCCTTTATAATAACATTAGGCATGGGCATGTTGCTCACAGGCATCGCTCAACAATTGACGGATGCTCATCCTGTATCAAGTAAGAATCCAGGATTTTTACTATTGTCTAATGGTAAGTTGTTTAATCAAATCCCAAATCAAGTTATCGTGATGATCGGTGTATTTGTACTCACCTTTTTTATACTGCGTTACACTTCTTTTGGAAGAAATTGCTATGCCATTGGTGGTGATTATGAAGTGGCCAAATATTCTGGCATTAATGTAATGCGCACAAAGGCACTCGCATATGTTTATAGCGGTACTATAGCGGCTTTAGGTGGTATTATGCTTTCATCTATGTTGAATTCAGGCAATTCTACCTATGGTGAGAATACGGCGCTACTGGTCAATTGTGGGGTAGTCGTTGGAGGCACATCGTTTGCAGGTGGTATTGGCGGCGCTCAACACTCCTTAATCGGATTGCTCGTATTTGCAGTGTTACAAAACGCCATGAATATGGTAGGGGTAGATTCTTATGTTCAACTACTTTTTCAAGGCATAGTGACAGTTGGAATCATTTGGTTAGATTCGTACGGTAGGAAGAAAAGAAGAGAAATGGTGTAGTAAATCCGTGGCGAGTTACGTGGCGTACGTGGTACGTGACGAAACACGTGACGAAACAATTATTTTAAGGTTGATAAATAACGGTTCATATGATAAAGTTTCAATGATAGTTAAAGTGTGAAATATAGGATCAAATTTGAAATGAAGAGGAGATACGATGAAACGAATCATAATGACCACCCTACTATTAGCTGGAATGGTTTTCACGAATAACATAGGGAGTGCTGACGCTTATAGTACAGTTGAAGTAAACGTAGATGCATTAAATATAAGAGAAAATAACAGTATAGAATCCAATGTTATTGGGCGCGTACATGATGGCCATATTCTTACGGTTGTTGGTGAAGCTGACGACTGGTATCAAATATTTGTTAATGAAAATCAAATGGGTTATGTAAAGCAAGAGTTTTGCTTGATAGAGAGTGGTTATGTGAAGGGGACTATTTCATCACAACGTGTAAATATGCGAGAAAAAGCCACTACGAGTAGCGATATTGTAATACCAAGCCTGTCTGAAGGTACAGCGCTACAGGTTTTATCCAAAGCTGATGGGTGGTACAAGGTTGTATGTGATGAAAAAACGGGTTATATTCGTTCGGATTTAGTTGAAATAGAGTTATCTTTAATGGAGAGCTCAACTATTAGTGATCGAGATGCATTAATAAATTTTGCTAAGAAGCAACTTGGCAAGCCATATTCATGGGGAAAATCGGGTCCAGATTCATTTGATTGTTCTGGTTTTGTAGGCTATGTCTATCGAAGCGTTTACGATAAGGATCTAGGTCATAGTTCTTCTGGAATGAGCAAATTGGGTGTGGCTTTAGAAAAATCAGAACTTGCTTCTGGCGATCTTGTTTTTTTTGCTACTGATGGAGGCACTAATATTAATCATGTGGGTATTTACGTAGGTGATGGCAACTTTATTCATGCCTCGTCTTCAAGTAGTAATGGGTATCAGGTGACGATTTCAAAACTTGATTCTGGTTTTTATGATAGAGAGTATATAACGGCAAGAAGAATAGATCTAAATAATTAAAGTTAGAAAGGCCTTTACCTATTAGTATTTGTTAAAAGAAATGGCCTAAAAATAATAAAGAGTAGCCTAAGATATTAAATGATCTTAGGTTATTTTATTATAACCCTTGCGCAAGGGTTACGAATGTAGCGAAGCGGACTGAGTATACGCTTTGATGCTCAATCAATTCAGATTACACAGGAGGATAAAAATGAATGAATCAATTTTAAAAGGAAATGTGGAAACAAGTCAAAGGAAACGTCAAAAAACAATAGGAACAGCTTACAGATGATGACATTGATGTCGTTGAAGGTGATATAGAGATACTTTCAGGGAAAATTCAAGAGAAATATGGTAAGTCTAAGGACGAGGCAGATGAGGCAATTAGAAAATTTGAAAAAGGGCAATTAGTCAGAGATGATATGGGCAAAGGTGCTGCAATTGGCGGAACACTAGGTGGTGCTGTTGCAGGTGGGCTTATAGGTGCTTTGACAGAGATGGGAGTCGATTTGATTCTAGGCTGAGTGGCTTTATTGACACAGAATTACTTTATCATGATGAGGAACAAGAATGATACATGATACAGCATTGGAATTCTAAAGACGACTTAAAGGAAGCTTCAAAAAAGATTTTTAATGATAAAGATGCTGAGCACTTTGTAAACGCCCTTAACAAGCAAAGCGTCAAAATGTTTATAATGCCGCAAATAGGGACTTGGGTAAACCTTTTGTAAAGGCATGGACGACGGCAGGTTTTTAGATCATAAAGCAAGATCTATCAACTTGTTTTTTTTTGACCTTTACACCATACCAGCCCTGTTAAAACTCAAATATGTGCACAGTGTTAAGTCTGTGTTAGGTTTGTATTAGAAAGATGTAATTTTGTCTTATAGACTACTTTTTTAACGTTTATTCAATTGTTTAAGTGAAATTTTTGGAGTATCATTTCATTAAGAATATTGATAAACCCACAAAAAAAGGGAGAAAATATGAGAAAATTAATATTAATAGTGGTTTTAATGGTGGGCATCATGATTTCATTATCGGGATGCGGTACAAAAGAGAAACTCATCATCATTTCTGGTTCTGAAAACGAAACCCTTGAACCTATTTTAGAGTCTTTTCAAAAGCAATATGGCATTGAAATTGAGATGAAATATGAGGGTTCAGTTGACATGATGATGCAAATGCAAACAGATGAAATCCTTCAATATGATGCCATATGGCCAGCTAACAGTCTCTGGATCGCTATGGGGGACCAAGAGCACAAGATTAAACACACCACATCGATTATGACTTCACCAATCGTTATTGGTGTGAGAAAAAGTCTCGCTGAAGATTTAGGACTGGTTGACAAGGAAGTTTCCATAAAAGATTTACTGACCCTAATCAACAATGACAAATTGAAATTTATGATGACATCAGCAACGCAGTCGAACTCAGGTGCATGCGCTTATATTGGATTTATAAATGCATTACTGGGCAATCCTGATACGATCACACTTGAGGATTTAAAAAATGAACAACTCACTTCCGACATCACCCATCTACTGAGTGGCATCAACCGTTCATCTGGCAGTTCTGGATGGCTTAAGTCATTATTTTTAGAAGGCCATTATGATGCTATGATCAATTATGAAGCTTTGATTATAGAAACAAATCAAGCATTAGTGAAGGCCAATAGAGAACCACTTTACGCCATTTATCCTTATGATGGCTTGGCCGTCGCAGATTCACCACTTGGCTATGTCAATAACGGTGATAAAAAGAAAGAAGAGGCATTTTTACAGCTTCAAGAATACTTGTTGAGTGATGCTGTACAAAAGGAAATTCTTGCACTTGGAAGGCGTACTGGTTTTGGCGGGACGGTTACAGGTGCCAACAAAGAGATTTTTAATCCTGAATGGGGGATCGATGCAGGGAAAACCATATCCGGCATACGTATGCCAAGTGCTGAAGTCATCAGTGAAGCGTTATTGCTCTATCAAACTGAATTTAAAAAACCGAGTTTTACCGTATATTGTTTAGATTATTCAGGCAGTATGGAAGGCGAGGGCGAAGAGCAACTTAAGCAAGCGATGGCGATGATCCTTAACCAAGAGATTGCATCAAAATATTTGCTTCAATCAACTCAGAAGGATATCACAATTATCGTGCCGTTTAATCATGATATTATTGATGCGTGGGCAGTTGAAGGGAACGATCAATCAAAGCTCAACGAATTGATCGATAGAATTAATGACTTAAAGCCTGATGGCGGAACGGATATTTATACCCCTTCAATGTATGCGCTTGATCTTATTTCCCAAAACAAATATGAAGACTATATTCCTGCTGTCGTTTTACTTACAGATGGCAACTCAAACGAAGGGCGATCTTTTGATGCGTTAAAGCAGCACTATGAAGATATTGGTGTGGATATTCCAATATTCTCAATTCTCTTTGGGGATGCGTCAGAAGATCAATTGAAAGAAATCGAAAAACTTACATTGAGTCGTATTTTTGATGGCAAAGAGGACCTAATCAGTGCTTTTAAAAAAGCAAGGGGGTACAATTGATGAAAAAAAAGGGTATGACAGACATACTCAGCGGGTTGACGGCTGGAGGTGTTTTTTTACTGTTTTACTTATTGTTGCGTTCAAATGTATTCATATCACTTGGATTAGGTATCTTGAGTTTCATCGGAGGTCAGTTTTTGTTTCCTAAAAAAGAAGCCTCACTCGAATTCATAGTCGATGGGCTTACTCGGGCAGACGTGGATGAAGTTATACGCGCTGGCAAAGAAAAAGTCAATTCCATAGAGAAACTGAATAAATCTATTGGAAACACACAGGTTCAAGATGAAATTTATAGCATTTGTGCCACTGCGAATGCTATATTTGAAGATTTTAAAGAAGACCCTAAAGATGTTAAGACTGCAAGAAAATTTTTATCCTATTATCTGGATACCACAGAACGCATTTTAGATCGTTATGTGATGATAAGCAATAAGAAGATAAGGGATGGCGAGATAGATGTGACACTTACCAAGGTGGAAGAAATGTTGAGTTTAATAGATGAAACTTTTAAAAAACAAATGAGAAAACTTCTTGAAGATGATATTCTGGATTTAGATGTGGAACTTGAAGTACTTGAAAAAACCATAAAAGCGGAGGGCATATAGTGAAAACCAAAATCATAGGAATCGCTATTTTTATAGTGATTGCAGTTATAGCCATCGTGACAATTGGCAATGGGGGGCATAAGCAAAACATAACGCTCTCGGGTTACATTGGTGGCGAAAAGCAAGGTTTTTTTGAAGATGAAGCCATTCAAAAGGTATTAAAAAATAAATATGGCATCATTGTGGACTATACAAAAGCAGGATCAGTGGAAATGGTAAGATATAATGATTATGAGAATGTTGATTTTCTCTTCCCTTCTAGTCAGATGGCCTTAGAGATTTTTAAGAGAGAAAAAGGCAGTCTGCTCAAAAAAAGTGAAAAGGTTTTTAATTCCCCCATAGTAATTTACAGTTGGGATGAAGTTGCTTCTGCACTGGAAACAGAAAGCTATGTGACAAAGAGAGGCGATACGCTTTATCTATCTGACTTTCAGGGTCTTATCAAAGGGATAGAATCAGAAAAGACTTGGAAAGATATAGGACTTAGTTTATACGGTAAGATCAATATTATCTGCACTGATCCAAACAAGTCGAATTCAGGCAATATGTATCTAGGGCTTTTAAGCAATGTACTCAATAACTTGGAATTGGTTGAAACAGATGATGTGAACACCGTGGGCCCTAGGGCAAAAGCAATTCTAGACAAGCTTGGCTATATGGATTATTCATCAGGTAATTTGTTTTCCAGTTATATAGAAAAAGGGATGGGTAATGGGCCGTTAGTTGTTGGCTATGAGAATCAGTTGGTTGAATTTGCTTTAGATAATCCAGATATTTGGGAGAAAGTAAAAAATCGCGTGGCAATTCTGTACCCAGAACCTACGATTTGGTCGGAACATACGGTGATCGCATTAAGTGATCATGGTAAATTGCTGATAGAAGCCTTACAGGATGAAGAAATTCAAAAAATGGCATGGGAGAGACATGGTTTTAGAACAGGGCTTGTAACCAGTGATGCTGATCAAGAAATTATTAAGACCGTCGGTATACCTGAGAATATAGACAGTGTTATGCCACTGCCAAAGGCGGACGTTATGGAAGCGTTAATGCAGATTTTTGAAGAACAGTAAAAAAACAATTTGGAGGAACCCAATATGGAGCATTTAACATTAGCAAATCAGTCATTAACATCCATTGATACCATGACAAAAGAAATTACTGAATATGAAAAAATGAGTTCTCAAGAAAAATCCAAAGTGGATAAAATTGTTGCAGACATGGATTTATCAGACTCTGCCGCTGTTTTACAATTTGGATTACAAGCTCAAAGTAATATCTCCAATTTTTCAAACAACATTTTAAATCAAGTGCGATCTAAAGACAGTGGGGCAGTTGGTGAAATTCTCTCGAATCTCATCGTGAATGTCAAAAATATTGAAGTCGATCAGATAGGCGGCAGTCACGGCTTTTTAGGATTGTTTGACGGCTTTAAGAAATCCGCTCAAAAATTCATGGCAAGGTATGAAAAAATTGGTGTTCAGATTGATAAAATTGTAGACGAACTGGACAAATCGAGAATGCAACTTCTCAAAGACATCACACTTTTAGACAATTTATACGCTAAAAATCTGGAGTATCACAGGGAACTGGAATACTATATTATTGCGGGTGAAAAAAAGATAGAAGAACTTAAAAACGTTACGATTCCAGACCTGAAATCGAAAGCTATGGAAAGCGGTGACCCAATTGAGGCTCAAATCGTCAATGATTATAACCAGATTCTAAACCGTTTTGAAAAGAAGGTCTATGACTTGAAATTGAGTCGCGCCATTGTGCTCCAAACTGGGCCACAGGTTAGATTGATCCAAGGCAATGACCAAGTATTGGTTGAGAAAATTCAGAGTTCAATTTTAAATACCATACCACTTTGGAAAAATCAGATTGTTATTGCCATTTCGCTTTTTAGACAAGAGAAAGCACTTAAACAGCAAAAAGAAGTTTCTAAAACAACGAATGAGCTACTGCTTAAAAACTCAGAATTGCTTAAACAAAATTCGATAGAAGTTGCAAAAGAATCTGAAAAGGGTATAGTAGAAATAGAGACATTGAAGAAAGTCAATCAAGATCTGATAGACACAATCGAAGAAACGCTTAACATCCAAAAAGAAGGCAGTGAAAAACGTAAACAGGCCGAAGTAGAACTTAAAGAAATGGAAAAGCAACTCAAGGAAAAATTGATTGAAATTCGGGAATAGTAAAGAGGGGGGAGTGATCCCCTCTTTTGTTTTAATGCATCACAGACGATACGTTTATAGAGCGCATGGTCTTAGGATCATAATTAAAGTAGGTTGGGTTTTACAAAAGTCGGTGCCTGATAAACGGAGAAATTATCAGATTTGAAACCCAAAAGGAGGGCAAAATTAAAAATAAAACGGTGCAGACAGTCATTCAAATGAATGATAGTCATGCCTATTTTGATTTACATACGGACCGTCGATTTTCAAGAAAAGGGCATCAGATGTAATTGAGCAAGGCGTCCCGCGGAAATATGGAATCCAAAGAAGTGAAATGAAAATACATGCAGTTGAGGTCGTGCAAGCATACCTAGTGAAGCATAAACCCTTGCATGCAGAACTTCGTGGAACGTACATCCGCATTTAGTTATAACTTCAATATCTGAGCGATAAACACAAAAATGTTTCCATATACATTTATTGGGTATAAACTATAGGTGAGACAAGTTTAACTTGTCGTTAGAGGAGGGTTTATATGCCAGATATAGATTTGTCAAAATTCGAGAAAGTTGTAACCGTTCGGACTATTAAGAGAGCGGATTTTGAAGCGATTATCAATCTACAGAAGTTATGTTTTCCAAATATGGAGCCGTGGACAGTTTCGCAGTTGGAAAGCCACTTGAGTATTTTTCCAGAAGGACAAATTTGCGTTGAATTGGAAGGGATTATTATCGGTTCTAGTTCAAGTTTGATCATCAATTTTGATGAATATAATGATCAACATTCATGGGCTGAAATAACAGCAAATGGTTATATAACGAATCATAATACTGATGGAGACAATCTTTATGGAATAGAAGTAATGGTTCATCCAGACTATAGAAATATGAAAATTGGTAAAAGGCTCTATAAAGCACGACAAGAACTTGCAGATGCATTAAATCTAAAAAGCATTGTTATTGGCGGTCGAATTCCAGGCTACGTTAATTATGCTGATAAAATGACTGCAAAAGAATATGTGAGGGAGGTCATCTCTCTCAATCTTTATGATCCGATTTTGACATTTCAATTGAGTAGCGGATTTGTTTTAAAGCGTATTATCAAGAAGTATCTACCTGATGACCGTGCATCGCTTCAATATGCGACGCTCATGGAATGGAATAACATAGAGTACCAGTCAACCAATTCACATCACTTTAAAACAGCCTTTCCTGTGCGCATTTGCGTCATCCAGTACATGATGAAAAAAATCAATTCCTTTGAAGAGTTTGCGCATCAATGTGAGTACTATGTGGATGTCGCCTCTAACTACAAATCTGATTTTGTGGTTTTTCCTGAAATATTCACCACACAGCTTTTGTCGTTTATGGATCAAGACACACCGAGTTTATCGGTGCGAAAATTGACCACTTTTACAGAGCGCTATATTGAAATTTTTACACATTTTGCTGTTAGATATAACGTGAATATCATTGGAGGCTCTCATTTTGTTGAAGAAGAGGGGATGATTTATAATATTTCGTACCTCTTTAGACGAGATGGCACTATTGAAAAACAGTATAAGCTGCACATAACACCAAATGAACAGCAGTGGTGGGGGATTTCAACTGGGGATGAGATCAATGTATTTGATACAGACTGTGGTAAAATTGCGATTCTTATATGTTATGATATTGAGTTTCCGGAGCTTGCTCGTATTGTCACTGAGAAGGGTGCTAATATTATTTTCACACCTTTTTGCACGGATGAGCGACAAGGCTACATGCGAGTGAGATACTGCGCTCAGGCGAGAGCCGTCGAAAATCAAGTCTATACGGTTATCGCGGGCACTGTGGGCAATTTGACACATGTTGAAAACATGGATATCCAGTATGCCCAATCCGCCATTTTTACACCTTCAGATTTTTCTTTTCCAAGGGATGGCATAATGGCGGAGTGTACCCCTAATCTTGAGATGGTTATTGTAGGGGATCTTGATCTTGAATTATTGAAGCGCTCAAGAAAATCTGGAACCGTTACTTTGCTAAACAATAGAAGACTGGATCTTTATGAGGTAAAAGAGCACAATCTTAAGACTTGATGTAGTGGATATGTTCCTATATGTATTCATGGCTGTTTTGAAGGTGTGCTATGAGATTGACGTCCCATAGAGATTGAGGTAAAATATTAAGGTAAGACTAATAAGAATTAAAACTTCATTTTACAACTTTAGGCCGTGATGCAATGAGTGTGCTTTGTTTTTGCGGTCTTTTTTGTTTCAAAATTATAAAAGGATGAAGGTTTGATTACTAAATAAAGTTGATGGCAGAAGAGGGTAACAAAAAGCCTAAGCAATTGGTTAAATTATTGAGTGAAGATAGTATTGATAATATCATTGGCATATTATATGTGAAAGGTCTTCTGGCGTTAGTCATTGATGAATACGGTGGCACAACAGGAATCGTGACAATTGAGGACCTTTTAGAAGAAATTGTGGGGAACATCTTTGATGAGTATGATGAAGATGACAGAGCGTTAAAACAGCTGGATGAAGTGACTTTTGAAGTGACTTTTGAAGTGAGTGGCATGATTGCCCTCAATGCAATTGAAGCGACTTTGGATGTGGATTTGCCTGTTGAAGACTATGAGACTCTAAATGGTTAATCAGTCTTTTGGGAAATATTCCTCCTAAGGGTCAA
This sequence comes from Fusibacter sp. 3D3, assembly GCF_001748365.1. Classification (GTDB taxonomy): domain Bacteria; phylum Bacillota; class Clostridia; order Peptostreptococcales; family Acidaminobacteraceae; genus Fusibacter_A. Next base: position 44,527 of record NZ_BDHH01000016.1, read on the forward strand.
ATCAGCGAAGTGAGGTTCAAACATTTACGAATTCAAGCTGTAGAAGTTACTTATTTCATTATATTTTGTAAGATTGGAGAAACAAATGGAAGCACAGTACGACAAGAAAAAGCAATTTATTGTCAATATAATTTATATTTTTCTGATCACGTCAATCACATATGTTATTCTAAAATATGCATTTCCTTTGATCAGCCCTTTTATCTTGGCATTCATTATTGGATATTTGCTGAAGAAGCCAGCAAAAGTGATTGCCTTAACGCTCAAAGTGCCGCGTAAGCTTGTGTCATTTTTACTTGTTTTAGTTTTTTACAGCACGGTGGGTGTTCTTGTATTCTTGATTGGGGTTAAACTCATCACAACAATTTCTGCTGTGATCTCTGCATTGCCAACAATCTATGAAAACAAATTGGGACCCTACCTGATTTCAGCATTTGATGGTATCGAAAACACGATAGTCCTTTTGGATCCCGCACTTGTGGAAGTTCTAAATGAAGGTTTTAACCAGTTTGTAAACGCACTTGGAGAAAATATTACCAATATATCATTGACGATCGTAGGCTCTTTGTCAGGGATTGCGTCATCGTTGCCTTCTTTTTTAATAAAAATGATGTTAATGATCATATCAACATTTTTTATTGCTATGGATTTTGATGTTCTATCCACCTTTATATTAAGACAGTTTTCTACACGTGGAAATGAGATCATCCAAACAATCAAACAGTATATGGCGAACACAATCTTTGTGGTGATGCGCTCTTATGCTCTGATCATGTCCATTACATTTGTAGAACTATCTATAGGGCTTTCTATTATAGGCATACAAAATGCAATACTCATTGCACTTGTTGTAGCGATATTTGATATATTACCTGTGCTTGGAACGGGTGGCATTATGATTCCATGGACAATTATTACATTTTTGCGTGGAGATTATCCAATGGCCATTGGGTTGCTGGTTGTGTATGTCTTTGTAACAATCGTCAGAAATATTCTAGAGCCAAAGATTGTTGGCGGTCAGCTGGGCTTACACCCTGTAGTTGCACTCATGAGTATGTTTGTAGGTGTTAAACTATTGGGCGCTATTGGTTTATTTGGATTTCCGATTACGATTTCTTTATTAAAACATTTAGATGATACAGGTACCATTAAACTGTTTAAATAAGGTGATTAATGGAATTAGTAGGTTTATGGACTAGAATTGGTCTAAAGGGAGTAATGAGATGAAAAGAAGAATGAAAGTAGCGCTTGTTGGTGGCGCTTTGCTAGGATTTTTGTGTGTGGTTGGGGCTTATATCCGCTCTGATTTTACAGCTTCACCGACTTTTGTGTTTTCATTGTGGTATAACCGCGTTATCTTAGGTCTAGTCGTGGGTGCGCCATGGGTCGAAAAAGGGAGACGCAAAGTATTGTTTCGTGGCGCTTTGCTAGGTCTTTTAATCTCCTTTGCATTTTACAGCTCAACGGGATTTCAAGATCCTATAAGCTTTGTGGCTGGAATTGTATATGGGATGATATTGGAAGGCTGGCTCAGCCGATCTGAAAAGTAAATGGAAGCGTAATTTTTTTAACACGATGGTGCTGTTGCAAAATAGCCCTCAAATAGAAAAAGGACTATGGCAAATCAGATTTGTTATAGTCCTTTTTTAGTCCTATAAATATTTAAAACTGGCTCGAAGAGCCAGTTCGGATGAGTTATAATTATTTTATGACAAACAAACTAGTTCATAACAATTTTAATTCAAAATACCACTCAATGCAACTCCGAATGCATTTTGATATGAAAACTTTTTCCAATATCAAATGTATAGGCTTCAGTAAGGGTGTGAGTGTTTCTGAATTAAGAATATGTCTTCTCTATTAAGAAGTGAGGGACATATTCCCAAGGGTTTTATAATAAAAAAAATTAAGATAATATCTTGACAAACATCGACTGCAAATGTAGTATATTAATGTACTGCATTTGCAGTCGAAAGGGGTGAAAGGAATGCAACGACTACCAGAATCGGAACTGGATATTATGTTGGCTTTATGGGAAATAGAGCAGCCACCCGTACCTCGTACTTATTTTGATAAAAAACTGGCACACAAGGGCTGGAGTGCAAACGCTCTCAATTCTTTTTTGTCGCGTTTGGAGGAAAAAGGTTTTCTTAAAAGTACACGGGAAGGGAAAAACAAATATTATGTCGCTGTTGTAAAAAGGGAGGCATACTTACGCAAAGAAGGCAGAAATATTTTGCATAAGCTCTACCAAGGCTCTATAAAAAATTTTATGCTTTCGGTTACAGGACAGCAGGGCCTTGATGAAGTGGAAATTGAGGAACTGAGAGAATACCTTGACGCACTGAAGGAGGGGAACCGCAATGAACGCTAAACTTGTATTACAGGTTCTAGAGTTATCTATTACGACTTCAGTGATTATAGGGTTTCTTTTGCTTATGGGACCTCAGCTTCAAAAACGGTACCGAGTAGAGTGGCGATATGTCGCATGGATTGTGATTGCTATTAGGCTATTGATTCCATTTAAGTTCACTTTACCAGTGACTCCTGTGGAGATCAAAGTACCTGAACAGGGTGCAACTGTAACGGTTCCATATATCAGTGATGCTGCTTCGCAGAAGCTCATTGAGGTTCATTCGAAAACGACTTCTGTTTCGGAATTTATGCCAATAGCTTCTGAATCATCGAGGATGACCCTATCATTTCTAGAAATCAGCAGTCTTATTTGGCTTATTGGCGTGTGCCTTTTTTTATTTTTTCAAATAGGCGCTTATCTCTTTTTTTTGCGTAAAATGCAAGTGTCCCATAAAGCAAGTGTCCCAGAGTTTATCAGAGAAACCATTTGTGAAATAGGTGCGGATATGGGGATTTCTAAACTGCCAGAACCGATCATCACGGACGTGGTAGAGGCTCCAGTGCTGCTTGGTATTCTTCATCCTCGTATTTTATTGCCACATACGAAATTCGTGAAGGCGGAAATGAGCTTCATCCTACGACATGAAATGTCACATTATCGGCGGAAAGACATGTGGTATAAGCTGGTCCTTTTGCTGGCAAATGCGTTACACTGGTTTAATCCGCTGATTTATCTTATGACGGCACAAGCTGCAAGGGATATTGAATTGGTCTGTGACTATGATGTAACCCGAAAAATGAATTGCAATGAACGTGCTCAGTATGCAAATACAATATTATCAGCTTTGCAGGGAAAGGGAAAGGTGAATACAATGTTCTCCACACGATTTGGAAGTTCAAAAAAAGATATGAAAAGTCGCCTAAGCAATTTGTTTGATATGAATATAAAACGACGTGGCATTATGGTCTTGTGTCTGCTCATGTTATGTACGCTGTTAGGGACAGGCATAGTATCCTTTACATATGTTGCGCCGTCGGCATTTATGGTTGACAATGAGGAACCAGTCACCTTAGAATTGGACTATCAGTTGTCTCAAGGTAAAATGGCAGTTTGGTTGGTCAATCCAAGTGGCAAAATCGTATATCGGGGCATTCAGTCCACTGTGGATCAAAGAAAAAGGTCTTATCCAGGTGCCAAGGGTCTTTGGAGTTTGATCACAGTGGCAGACAGCAAAGATAAAGCAATAGAGGGTGAAATTTCCATAACGTTGTCTTCGCCTGTGCAAACTGACCCAATGCAACACCTTCCTCAGCCCAATATGTCAAAGACGCTTTTGAGCGACACGAACTTCTCTTTTGAGCGACTCGGAAAGCATACGCTGGAAGAGCACAATACTTTAGAGATCAATTTACAATGGACCAGCAAGGGCTATGCGATACTGTTCTATTTAGATGAGGATTTGGAGGACCATCAAATCTTGCAATTGTTGCAAGGCCTTCCCAATGTGCCTAAACTTGATGAAAAGGACGTAAACCAAAGTGAACTTAACAAGACGCTGAATTTTTCTATGTATCCAGAATCGCCAGTCAAACGTGATGTAAAGGTGAATGGAACAGATGCAGGGTCTTACTACTTTTACCTTGTTAGCATTAATATGCCAGATAAAATGATCGGGAATATCAGTATTCAGAAGACAGATGCGACGGCAGTCTCTATTTGGACGCAGCGCGTAAAAGAAACTTTAAGCGTGCTGCGTGAAGGCGCTTCTGTGAGTATGCCTATTGTTATGATCACCAATAATGGTGGAAAAAACGTTATTCAGTCTGGCAGTTTTCAGGCGGAATCAGGTCAAAAACTAAACTTGATCGTCACTTCTGATATCCAAGGGGGGAGCGTTGATTTGTTTCTTTTTTCACCATCAGGCGAGGAACAGCAAATAGTCTTTAGTGGCGCTAATACAACAAAAATCGTCGATTTATCAGAAGGGACATGGGCTTACAATGCCACCGGATTTTTTCAAAGTGGTAATATTGTCATCACTTGCGCTATTTCAGAGTGACATTGTCATCAAATTAAGGCAAATCCCTAAACGCATCATAATGGTAGACAAGTGCTCAACCTTTTCACTTTTGACATTCTAATCATGTATAATATAACCATTGGGGGAGATGAAGCCTACTGAATGCAATCCTAACCGTTTGCGCAAGGGCTACGAAGGTAGTGAAGCAGACTGAGTATACACTTTGATAAAAAAAAGAATTGGAAGTAAGCAGAATATGTTGATATCAGAACTGAGAGAAATGATAAAAGCATATAATGAAGCGGAATTGAGGCTCATTATTGCTGAAATGTACAAGGCGATGCCTAAAAAGTTGCGTGAAGAGAAGGCAATTGATACGCTGGTGAAAAATTCGGAAAAATATACTAAAAGCGGTAAAACAAATGACTCTAGAAATGAACCAGTAGATGTCTATGTTTTAAAACCACAAATTGAATTGTTTATGGAGTATGCGTATAAACAGTACTATCTTGCGCCCAATAGTATGATTCATAAGAAAGATCGCCCTAAATGGAGATTTGTAGTAAAGGGTTATATAAAGGATTTACAGGGTGTTTCTATTTATGGTACTGAGGGCGATATTGCAACCGATTTGCTTTTCAAACTGTATGAGATGTTAAGTTATGCTTGTGGCTACTATCTTTTTAGGACAGATAATCCTTTTCGATCCATTGGTATGGATCAAACAGAATTGTTGTATACAGTAATTGCAAGGCGGTTTAGTAGTGGCATAAAACAAGATAAAGTAAAAGCTGTCCTTGAGTCAGTGATCACTAGCAACGTTGACAGGGAGACTTTATCTTCTTCATTGATATCCGTATTAATTCAGAATTTGAAATCGTCGGAATCAAAAGAAATGGCGATTGAACAAAGCAAATTGCTTATGGATGGATTTATGCGCACTAAGCAAACTGCGTTGAAAATGAAACCGGCGACACGACATTCTGATTATGAACGCAAAGAAAAAATAAATAAGTTAGTTGAGATCGTTTTCAGACTTAATATTGAGTTGAGTGAATATGATAAGGCGATCCAATTTTATAACAAATATCACAACGAAATAGATGCTGAAATCAATTTGTTTATATTATTGAAATGGCTTGAGGCTTATGAATTAAAAGCTTTATGGTTGAGGGAATACGATAGAGCACGGAAAAATGGTGTTCAACCCAGAATAATTTTAAGCAATGTATATGAATATGTAAAGAAAAATGAGTGTTTTCCAGAGAGGGGTTTATATCTTTTAGAAGATATATGAACAATATGAAAGCAAAGACATCTAGAAAAAACATCAAGAAGTATGGCGTTCTAATTTTGTTATTATTTTTAACAAGCAACCTAATGGCGTGTAGAGCACAGAGCACCTCTGGAGATGAAGTGCCAAATCCTTTACCAGTTGTTTTACCAGAGAATACACCAGAGAGTACACCAGAGAGTACTTCTAGTACAATAGAATCGATGAAGAATGCCTATAAATCAATTCTAGAGGGCATTTTTTCTGAGCATACTTTCCCAGGGGGTGAGGCATGTGATTGGACTGAAGACAGTGATTTATCACAAAATCAATTTGCAGTATACGATATAGACCAAGATGGTCAAAATGAATTAATTATTGCCTATACAAATGCTTCCTTGGCAGGCATGGTAGAATTGATATATGATTTTGAAATCAATACTCAAACTGCAAATGAAGTGTTCAGAGAATTTCCAACAATTACTTATTACGACAATGGTATCGTCAAAGCAGAGTGGTCACATAATCAAGGTTTAGCGGGCGATTTCTGGCCCTATACCCTGTATAAGTATGAAAGTGAATCAGATCAATATGCCAATGTGGGTATGGTAGATGCTTGGGATCGATCTCTATCAGAGTCAAATTATGAGGGCAATTCATTTCCATCAGAAAGTGATACCGATGGGGATGGCATTGTGTATTATATCATGCAAGATGGTGAGTATAAACTGGATCAACCAATAGATTATGCAGAATACGAGCAGTGGCGTGATGCGTATATGAATAATGCTAAAGAGGTTACTGTGCCGTTTGTGAATTTAACGCAAGAAAATATAGACAATATAGAGTGACGAATGTGCCCAGCTGTATTCAGTTGGGTCGTTTTCTTATGAGGAGGACCTTGATGCATGCGCAAATTTTAAAAATATGGAGTGAAGCTTTTAAAGAAGGGGACTGGATACCGAATCTGTATTCTGCCCGCGGAGAAGATCGATCGCCAAGCATCCACTTGGAGGGCATTCACGCTGAAGCACAGTCGATTGCTATAACTATGGATGATGCGTCCCATCCGCTCTTTCCAAACTACAACCATTGGTTGATTTGGAATTTACCCGTACAAAACAGCATTCCCGAAGCAATACCACATGGTGAAATTATAGAAAATCTTGGTGGTGCAATACAAGGGAGAGCTTACGGAAGGCATCGATATAAAGGTCCTAAACCTCCCCTTAAGACAATCCATACCTATGTTTTTACAGTATATATTTTGGATTGTAAATGCGCGTTATCACCTAAAAGTAGAAAGCGTGATTTGTTGGTAGAAATGGAAGGCCATATTTTACAAAAAAGCACTTTGACAGGCCATTTTCAGAGCCGTAGAACATAAAGACATTCCGTTGTGCGTTCAATGGCGTTCCCAATGGTACCACGTACACAACGAAACTCGCACGTACACAACGGAAAGCCACGTACGTGCGACTTATTATAACCCTTGGGAGATGTCCCCACTTCTCAAAGTGGGGGTTCATATGCCTAATTCAGTGGGAGTCCAAACGCCCACTGAATGCAATCCGATAGGATTGTGCAAGTGTTACGAAGGTAGCGAAGCGGACTGAGTATACGCTTTGATTTAAGTTGAAAAATGAGCAGACAGAGTCAAGTACTAATTTTCCGAACATGATATTCTATCATTAAAGGAGGTGCTTATAAATGCACGCATGGGAACAAATACAGTTGACTATAGAATATATTGAGGCTCATTTAGAGGAAGAAATTGATATTGTGAGACTCGCAGAAATGGCTTCTTTATCGCCATTTTATTATCAACGATTGTTTAGCCGATTGGTGAAAAAACCAGTGGCTGAGTATGTAAAACGCCGTCGAATGGCAAAGGCAACAGATTTATTGCTTCAAAAAGACAGGCGCATTTTAGACATTGCATTAGACCTTGGATTTTCTTCTCATGAACACTTTTCCCGTACTTTTAAAGATACCTTTGGGCTAACGCCAGATGAGTACCGGAAAAATCCACAAACATTTAATCGCATGACAAAACCTGAGCTCTTACTGCACTACATCTTAATTGATGAAGGGGTGCCCTTGATTACTAATGGGATTGTTCTTGAAGTAAACAGAAAAGAAATTACGGAACCTGTTCATTTTATCGGGTTAAAAAAGGATATTCCAGTTCAGTTCATAGAGGGGCTTGGAACCGAATCGGGGATTGATCCGCTGGATACTCTTTGGCGAAATTTTCATAATCAGAAACAAATCAAACTTGAAATTCCCGAAGATAATGAGGAAATTGGTGTGGCGTATCCGTGTGCAGTGGAAGGTTATTTCAGCTATTTTGCAGGTGCAAAGCATGAATCTGCAAAAGTGCCGGATGATTTCATAGACTGGGAATTACCGACGGGAGCGTATATTGTTTGTTCTTTTGAAGCTGAAAACTTTGAAGCATTGGTCATGGATGCGCTTTATAAGGCACAAAATTACATTTACAATAAATGGCTTCAAAGCCATAAATTGCAAACAGATGCGTTTTGTGCAGAGCGATATGCAAGCCATTCGCCTAAAACCACAAGTATGGAGATTTGGCTTAAACTTATATAGAAAGCCTAGCCATAGCGCTCCTAACGCTCCTAACGGATTGCGCAAGGGTTACGCAGGTAGTGAAGCGGACTGAGTATATGCTTTGATAATTCGGTTAGGCATAATTACTGGGATATGGAGGGAAAATATGACTGTAAATAATATCAAATGGAGTGCTTTTCTTAGGGATGCATTTATTTGTTCATTAGGGGCCTATGGTGGACCAGAAGCGCATATTGGTATCTTTATGGATCAACTTGTGGCTAAAAAGAAGTACCTGACGGAAGAAGAACTCATAGAACTTGTTGCATTGTGTAGTATTTTACCTGGTCCAACGAGCACACAAACATTGGTTGCAGTAGGCTATAAGACCGGTGGTCCGTTGCTTGCTTTTTTGACGATGCTTGTATGGTCATTGCCAGTACTTGTTGTGATGACAGCACTGTCTTTTGTCTATCAAATATTTGACACACATAATATAGCGCCCAATATTTTAAGATATATTGGGCCGATGGCTGTAGGGTTTATTATGGTTGCCGCTTTTAGAATCACTAAAAAGGTGGTGACCAATTGGGTGACAGGCACATTAATGGTTATTGCCGCTGTTGTGACTTACTTTTTTCACTTGCCGTGGATATTTCCACTATTGCTTGTATTTGGGGGGATTGTAAGCATCCTAGCCTCTGGAGAAAAAGAACTTTGGCATAAGGTTAAATTAAATCCACCTTGGGGCTACTTAATTGCTTTTGTTACATTTGCAATAGGTGGGATTGTTTTAAACGTCATATTTGATCATCGTTTATTGACTCTCTTTGAAAGTTTTTATAGATATGGGTATTTGGTATTTGGTGGTGGTCAAGTCATAGTCCCCGTTATGTACAGTGAATTGGTAGATGTTAGAGCCTATATGACACATGAGGCGTTTTTAACAGGATATGGTCTTGTTCAGGGACTACCTGGACCTATGTTTAGCTTTAGTGCATATGCAGGTGGGATGTCTTATCGAGATGGCGGTGTTTTACTTCAAATTATGGCTGCAATCATCGGCGGTGTCGGCATTTTTTTACCGGGTTTGCTTTTGATTTATTTTGTATATCCTGTATGGGAAAACTTGAAGCAGATCAAGGCAATTAAAGTATCTCTCAAGGGCATTAACGCTATAGCAGGCGGATTGATTGCAGTTGCGGCTGTAATATTGATGCAAAAAAGTGGTTTTTCCATAGACAATATATTGGTTACAGTAATTACGACGGTGTTGCTTTTGACAAAAAAAGTGCCTGCCCCCTTGATCGTTGTTTTAGCGATAGTATTGGGATTGTTTTAAGCAACTTGTTCCGTCTTTTGTTTCGTCTTGTACCACGTACGCAACGGAACTAACCAAAGGGTAAAATGCGGATTTCTATTTTTTAGATAAACTGGTGCATATACTTTGTGCCAAGATAGCATTTACGCCGAGGATGCTTAAAAAAATCGACTTGCCACTCATATTAGAACCTGTTATGTCGAGAAGGGCTTCTGGGATTAGGTCCTATTTAAACTGTCTTAGAATAAAAAGCTGTTCTATTCATGACAGAAATAGGTTGTTTCATGCAAAGGAGGGCCACAAATGACCATTTTTAGATAGAATAATGACATTGATACTTAGAGAAAAGAAGTGTTTGTCTAAATCTATTTGAAAAAAGGAGAAGGATAAAATGAAAAAGTTTTTGAAATTTACACTGGTATTTTGTTGTTTGGTGAGCATGTTATCAATATCGACCTTTGCAGCAAGCAGTGATTTTGAAATTGATCCTAAAACAGGCGTTTTGATTAAATATAACGGCTCAGCGAGTGCGGTTATCATCCCAAATTCAGTTACCGCTATTGGCGATTGGGCATTTGCGGGGAATCTTACTATGAAAAGTCTTGTCGTCCCCAATTCAGTTAAGATTATTGATGAATATGCATTTAGAGACTGCGCAAATCTTAAAACGATTAACATTCCAACTTCCGTTACTTCAATTGGAGAAAGTGCATTTGAGAATTCGGGGGTAACAAGTATAACGATTCCAAGTTCAGTCAAGAAAATAGGCAAACGGGCGTTTTTTAATAGTCCTTTAAAAACGGCAACTATTTCAAGTACTGAGATTGGTTTTCTTGCATTTGAAGGTTGCATTGATTTAGAAAATTTGACGCTTACAGACTCAGTTAAAACAATTGTTGCAGGTGCTTTTCAAGGGTGCTATAATCTAAAAACTTTAACAATTCCAAAATCAATCCAAACCATTGGAGATGCAGTTTTTTCAAACTGTGGTTTTTCAACGATAATCATCCCAAATACAGTCACTGAAATTGGTCAAGCTGCATTTGACCGGTGCCCTCTGGTGAAAATTAACATCCCGAGTTCGGTGGAAAAGATAGGCGCTAATCCATTTTCAAATTGTACGCTTTTAAAAGAAATTACGGTTGATAGCTCAAATAAAAACTATATTGCGGCAGAGGGGGTCCTCTTCACTAAGGATAAAACAACCTTGATTTCTTACCCAGCAGGGAAAGTCAATACCAGCTACACGATACCCAATACAGTTAAGACAATTGGACAAGAATCATTTGTAAAAAGCGTGAATTTGGAAACTGTAACCATTCCAAATTCAGTTATCACAATTAATTTGGGGGCATTTGAAAATTGTACAGGTTTGACAGGTTTAACACTTCCACATTCAGTTACTTCAGTTGGCTATAATGCTTTTAAAGGTTGTACTGGTCTAACCAGTTTAATCCTATCCAATTCAATTACTTCAATTGAAGGATATGCATTTTTAAACTGTACTGGCCTAAAAAATATTGTTATCCCAAGTTCTGTTAAAGATTTAGGAAACGAAATATTTAAGGGATGTACGGGGATAGAAAGCGTAACGATAAATAATAGTATTCTGGGTAGCCGAATGTTTAAAGACTGTACATCACTTAAAAATATAACACTTTCTAGTTCAGTAACTTCAATTGGTGGCGGTGCTTTTGACGGATGTATAGGCTTAACAAATGTCATACTACCAAAGTCAATAACTAATATTAATCGCAATTCATTTGATTTCTGTTTTGGTTTGAAAAGTGTAACGATATTAAATCCGGCAGTAGTCATTGAAAATGGTGCACTTCTTCAATGTGGGAACGCAACGTTCTATGGAGAAGCTGGAAGCTCTGTTGAAAAATATGCAAAAGAAAAAGGACTGCCTTTTAAAACGGGTGTTGCACCGTTGACTACAAGCGGCGAATCTGCTATAGAACAAATTGTGCAAAATAATGGTGGTATAAGACTTGAAGCAGAAAATGCTACAATCGGTGGTGCTGGGATTGTTTACGGTTCATCTTTAGCTTCAAAAGGCCGAGTGGTTTCCAATTCAAGCGATGAGCGTATAAAATTTTCAGGTGAAGCATTTTCAGTTACCTTTAAAAAGGCACCAGCAGCAAAGGGGTTTATTCTTGGATATTCAAGTTCAAATTTTGATGGCTATGGTGTACTTAAACTATATATAAATGGCGTATACAATCAGAAAATCAAAGTTCAAAATACGAAAGCTTGGTCGGATTATAAAGAATCCCAGTATATAGCAGTAGATATCCCTAAAGATGCAACAATAGAGCTCAAAGTCAATGGTGGTGGGACAACTGCCAATATTGACTGTATAGACTTCTATTCAAAAGAACCCTCTACTTCTTTAAATATTATAAACTCTACTGCCCCTGTTGGTAAATTTAGAGTTGAAGCAGAAAGTGGTAGCTTCACAGGTAACGTAAAAATTAAGGAGCTTACATTAGCTTCAAGTGGAAAAATAGTCTCGGATTTAAGAACGCTAAAAAATGCTGTTGAATTTAAAAAAGTACCTTTAGCCTATGGTCTTACCATCAAATATTCAAGTAGTGATTTTAACCTTGGCAACCTTTCACTTTATATAAATAATGTTTATATGCAAGATATTATTTTCCCACGTACACGTTCATGGTCTGAGTATCAGGAGCTGGATTTACCGATAAATGTGCCTGAAGGTGCGAATATAAAATTTGTAGTTGAAGCTAAAGAGTCAGATGTGAATTTAGATTACATTGATCTTGATATAACAGACCCCTCTTTGCTTCCCATTTCAAGTAAATTTGAAGGAGAAGAGGGTAAACTTAGTGGAAACATTAAGATCGAGAATTTAGACGGTGCTTCAGGTGGGAAGATTACTTCTTATTTTCAATATGTAGGGGATTCGATTGAATTTAAAAGAGCTTCTGCTGCAAAAAAAATGACGATTTCATATACGAGAGGAAATGAAGACTCAGGTAAACTTGGACTTATCGTAAATGGGGTTCGAAAACAAGAGATTGTTTTTCCAAATACAGGTGGTTGGGATAAGCTGGGTACGGTAAATGTAAATGTGGATATTCCAGAAGGTGCCACAATAACATTTGCTATTGAATCTTCTAATGTTGCCGTTAATATGGATTGTATTCAGTTATCTAAATAAAAATTTTAAAGATTTGTTTGAGAATTTTTAGAGTTGAACGCCGTGATAATCATTGTCAGACAAAACAAGGTTTTGTCTGACCCGTCCTCGTCTAACCGCAAAGCGAAGGCTGAACATTCCTGCTCTTTGCTGGACGAGGACTAATGATTTCAAAAATGAGAGATACACTTTTTTAGTGCATCTCTCATTTTTGCTTTAGGAAGTGAGCATCCCTAGGGGTACAATGCTTTTTCTGTCATCACTTTATTGACAATAAGAATGAGAAATGATAAAATTATTTCGGTTCTAAAAGGGAGTAGCTATGGGAAACCAAGATAAGATCAACATACTGGAGTAATCCTGGTCTTATCTGCTTTAAGGATATTTAAAGAAGCGAGACTTTTAGATTATTGGGCGAGGTGTCTGATAATCTAAAGGTCTTTTTTTATTTAAGGTGTGAAGTCAGAGCTTGTGGAAGTGGATCTATAAGCATATTGAGATGAGTAAGAAGGAGTAAGCATATGATTCAAGAGGTATTAAAGGCATTTGTGTTGATTTCTATAGCAGAAATGGGGGATAAGACTCAGATTTTAGCAATGGCATTTGCCACACAGTTTTCTGTTAGAAAAGTACTCATTGGAATTGGAGTCGGCGCTTTCCTGAATCATGGGTTAGCAGTAATTTTAGGGCGACTTCTTTCTCAAATGGTTCCAATGAGCACTATTCAAATGATTGCAGGTGCTGCGTTTATAGGCTTTGCGATATGGACGTTAAAGTCTGATGATGAAGAAGAAGATGATGATGAACCTAAAATTCAACTTGGGCCCGTAGCAACAGTTGCTTTAGCTTTCTTTTTAGGTGAACTTGGAGACAAAACACAATTAACGGCAATCACATTAGCTGCAGATGCCCATTATCCTTTTATGATATTAGTGGGAACAGTTGCTGGGATGATTGCTACTGGAGCGATAGGCATTTTTGTTGGTAAAAAAATGGGAGATAAGATTCCTGAATTAGGTCTTAAATTATTGGCGGCTTCTATATTTTTGTTTTTTGGGATCCAAAAAATACTACAAACGAGCCCGAAACAATATTTAATACCAACGTTTATTGTACCTGTGTTCGGTTTATTGATAGGGTTTGTACTCTATAGGGTAAGAAAGTTAATTCAAAATAGGGAAAAAGGGATTCAGTCTGAATTTAAAGCAAAATCGCAATTGCTTCATGAATACTATAAGCACATTCAAGAAGATCTTGAAAATATCTGTATGGGGCCAAAGTTTTGTAATGCCTGCCAAGGGCATCAATGTGCCATTGGACATGCAAAAGATATTATTCAGAAGTCTATAGTCAATCCAGATTGGCAAATTGAATCCAAAAAAATAGAATTATCTTATAAGGAAAAGCCATTTTTTGATGAAGAAATTTTAGATAGCTTGGTAGATACCTTATGGTTGATTGAAAGTATAAAAGATCCTAAAAAGTTAAATAATGCACATTTGATTAGAAAACAGTTAGAGACCATTCTCGTGGGTCATTCAATCAGAAATGTAGAAGGCATACCTTCATATATTTCTGAAATTAGAAGAGAAAACAATGCGCTGGCAAGGCGAATTGAAGGTGCTTATAAAATGAGAAAACCCATAGAGGATCGAATCTTGAATATTGGAAATAGGATCCATAATATTTTTTTGATTGAAATAGAAAACGGCTATTTGCTCATTGATACGGGCTATAGTGAGCACTACAAAAAATTTAAAGAAGCATTAAAAAATAGAAAGATATCCATAGAGGATATAACCTATATTTTTATTACACATGCACATGATGACCATGTTGGTTTTTTAAATCAGCTTTTACAAAAGACTCAAGCAAAAGTGATTCTTCATCCTGCATCGATAGAAAGATTGAAAGTTGGACAAAATGCATTTGACGGGGGTTGTAGCAGTGTGATGGCATGGGGATTTTGTTATCTCATGAAATGTTTGGGCAAAGGGGACCATAGGTTTCAACCCGTAGATTTTCCTGAACGGTATTGGATTGTCACCCAAAAGACTCAATCCGAAATTGAGAAAGTACTCTCGGCTAAAATTATTGAACTGCCTGGACATACAAAGGATTCAATGGGTCTGCTATTTGGAGATAGAGTGCTCTTTTGTGGTGATGCAGCTATGAACGGCATACCAAGCAGCAATAACATTATCATTTGGATAGAAAACTTGAAAGACTATGAATCCTCTTGGATGAAGATGATCAGTCTTGATTTTAAACAAGTATATCCATCTCATGGGAAACCTTTCAATAAAGAACAGTTAGTCAAGAATCAACAGAAACTAAAAAAAATACGTCTAATATCCCTTCTGTAGTTGTAATCCAGCCAAAAGTACTTGATCAATTCTATAATAAATGGGGTAAGAACAATTTGGCTAATCCTAAAAAGAGAAAAAAGCCCCCCACATCCTTAGCTGTGGTTAGAAAAATTGAAGAAGATACAGCTGGATCCAATTTAAGTTTTTTCAAGAGCATTGGAATTAAGAAACCAAAAAAACCTGCAATAACAAGGTTTCCAATCATCGCAACAAAGATTATCAAACTGAGAAAAAAATTGTTATATTTAATATATATTACAAAACCGGTGATAAGTCCAGTCGCAGACCCATTTACAAAGCCAATGTTGATTTCATTAAAGACATACTTCCAATCTTTTTGGATATTGACATGTCCAAGCGCGATGCTCCTAATGACAATGGATAAAGTCTGAGTACCTGCATTTCCCCCATACCTGCTACGATGGGCATAACTGCTGCCAATGCAACCTTCTGTGAATTGAAACTGCAAGCGGACTACCAACTTCTTCGTCTTTGCTAACACCAGATAGCATCAGGAGGTCTTCAGTCTGTTCTTCAACGATAACGTCAATGATATCATCAACCGTTATAATACCTAAGTAAACAAATAGTACATTTTCATTCATGTGTTTTATATTTTTTGAATGTGGCAATTACATATGTCATTCTAAAGTATGCCTTTACATTGATAAGCCCTTTTGTTTTTGCATTCATTATTGGCTATTTGCTGAAGAAGCCAGCAAAAGTGATTGCCTTAACGTTTAAAGTGCCAAGTAAGCTTGTGTCTTTTTTACTTGTTTTAGTCTTTTACAGTAAAGTGGGTGTTCTTGGTGGGCGTTAAACTCATAACAACAGCTTCTACGGTGATCTCTGCATTGCCAACAATCTATGAAAATAAATTAGAGCCCTATCTTATTTCAGCATTTGATGGCATTGAAAAAGCTATAGTTCGATTGGATCCTGCGCTTGTGGAAGTTTTAAATGAAGGTTTTAACCAGTTTATAAGTTCACTTGGAGAAAATATTACCAATATAGCCTTGACGGTCGTGGGGTCTTTGTCAGAAATAGCGTCGTCACTGCCATCATTTTTAATTAAAATGATGTTAATGATTATATCGACATTTTTTTTTGCTATGGACTTTGACCTTTTATCAACCTTTATGTTAAGACAGTTTTCCCAACGTGGAAATAAGATTATTCAAACCGTTAAGCTGTATATGATGAATACCATATTTGGTAGTAATGCGCTCATATGCTCTGATCATGTGCATCACATTTGTGGAGCTATCTATAGGTCTTTTTATTATAGGGGTAAAAAATGCGATACTTATGAATGATACAGGCGTTATTAAATTATTAAAATAATCTGTTTAGGCGATCATGAATTTAAGGATTATGATTCCGCATAAGAGTAATGGAGTGGGCTTGACATCAAAAAAAAATATTGATATGATAATGAAAATTGTTATCAACAAAAGAAACCTAGTGCTATTGCTAAATCATTTTGTTTAGGAGACAGCTTAATGAGAAAAGGAAACATGACAGAAGGTGTGATTTGGAAGGAAATTCTTTTGTTCGCATTGCCCTTGCTTGGGACCAGCTTTATACAACAATTATACAATACAGTTGATCTCATTTTTGTGGGGAATGTGTTAGGTAAGGAGGCAACGGCTGCTGTTGGTGCATCGACACTTTTTGTCACCTGTTTGGTGGGTTTTTTTTCAGGGTTATCCATAGGTTCAGGTGTTGTTGCTTCGCAAGTCTTTGGCGGTGGAGACAACAAGGAACTTCAAAAGGTCATTCACAGCGCCATCGTTATTAGTTTGATTTGTGGTGGTTTGATCATGGGGATTGGACTCGCTTTTTCGCGCTTTTTTTTAAAATGGGTTAATACGCCATATGAAATTAGGCCAATTGCCATTCAGTATATGAGAGTGTTTTTTGTCAGTTCGATTCCACTGATTACTTATAACATGGGTGCAGGGATTATTAGAGCTTTAGGTAACGCAAGGGCTCCTATGTATATACAGTTGATAGGTGGTATAATGAATGTCGTTATGAACGCTTTATTCTTGCTGGTATTTAAGCTTGGGGTTACGGGTGTTGCTATGGCTACGCTTTTTTCTCAGTCACTCGCGGCAATATTGGTCTTATCCTATCTGAGAAAACAGAGTGAAATGTTTGAATTCACCTTTAAAAAACTGCGGCTTCATATTGAATATTTTTATAAAATACTCAAAATTGGTGTTCCAGTTGGGTTGCAAGCACTGGTGATCACTTTATCAAATGTTTTTGTTCAATACAATGTCAATCAATTAGGCATAGATGCCCTTGCTGCTTTTACTGCTTATTTTAAAGTGGAGTTGCTCATATATCTGCCTATCATAGCATTTGGGCAGGCGATTACTACTTTTTCGAGCCAAAATATTGGCGCTAAGGTTTTTAATCGTGTCAAAGAAGGTACTTTTATCTGCATGCTTATGGGACTTGGTGTGACTGTTGTTTTAAGTGGCGTTGTATTGCTTTGGGGGAGACAACTATTTGGCTTGATCAATAGAGATTTAGCGGTCTTAGATTTGGGCGTTAAAATTATTAGTAGAACAGTTCCTTTTTATTGGTTGTATTTAATCATAGAGGTTCTTGGCGGGAGCATAAGAGGCGGCGCTAAGACTTTCCCACCGATGCTAATTATTTTATCCAATATATGTGTACTAAGGACGGTTTTGTTGTATATTTTGACGGTTAATTATAAAGGCATAGAATCGATCGCAGTGACTTATCCAATAACTTGGGCCTCAACTGCGCTATTTATGCTCGGCTATTATTTAAAATCGAATTGGATGGGAAAGAAATTGTCAAAAGAATATTAATGCTTAACGCATTTGTGTATAATATAAGAAAAAAATAATGCTTTGGAAGTTGGAATAATGGAGTGTTCCGATAAATATGGACACTCCATTTTAGTCTTTGATGTATATGCATTATTTTTTTCCTAGAAATCTGATATAATCTATTAATGTTATATAACCCTTGGAGAGATGCCCATTGAATGCAATCTGATAAGAGGGTTACGGAGGTAGCGAAGCGGACCTTGGAACAAATATTTATTGACTGTTAGGGATTAAAATAGTGCATTATACGATCAAATGGATAGAATATATACATGATTTCGGAGGAAAAGATATGGAGATAATAAATGTTTTTGGAAACACCTATTGTATTGATACTGGCATGACGTACATACCTTTCTACAAGCTCAATGAAAAGGAAATTGTATTGTTGGATTCAGGTTATGGCAATAGTGAACGTGAAGGTATAAATATGCTCATTGATGACAATGGTTATCGCGTGTACGGCATTATTAACTCGCATGCACATATAGATCATGTGGGCAACAATATGTTTTTTAAGGAAAAGGACAAAGCCATAATAGCGATGACAAGACTTGAAGCTGCTCTATGTAGCTCAGAGGAGAGTGTTAAGGCTTACTTTGGAGGTCATACGCTTAAATCTGTAAGAGGGCATTTTGAAACCATGATCTCTGAAACGGATATTTTAATTGATTCTGAAGATGAATTACTAGAAATGGGAGGCGTAGTTTTTAAAATCATCCCAACACCAGGACATAGTCCTGCACATATCAGCATCATTACGCCTGATAATGTTGTATATGTGGGGGATACGCTTATCAGTTATGAGGTTATGCGGGGTGCTAAAATGCCTTATGCCTTTATTCTTAGTGTAGACTTCTTGAGCAAGAAAAAACTCAGTACTCTAAACTGTGAACACTTTATAGTTGCACATAAAGGCATTTATTCAAATATAGAAAATCTTGTGGATGACAATATTGCCTTTTATAAACATAGAGCTCAGAGAGTGTACGATGTGATTAACAAGCCAATGACGCTTGAAGAAATTTTGCGTGCGGTCATATGTGAATTTGACATTAATGTTAAAAGTATTCATAAACAACGTGTCATTAATCGGATGATGTGTTCATTTGTAGATTATCTCATAGAAATCGAGCAGCTTACAGCCGAAATAGAGAATGGATTTATAAAATATCGTCAAACTGAAAAAGAAACTTCTGTCTAAAGATTGTCTTTTTCAACAGGTATTATTGTGACTCGATGGAGTCCAAATTCTTGATATAGGATTTCATTTAGATGAGCACATATATCTGGCATATTGATTTTTAAAAAGACGTATGTTAATATAAGTTGTGGTACAAATTTTGCCGAAGTGGCGGAATGGCAGACGCGTTAGTTTCAGGGACTAGTGAGTGAAAACTCGTACAGGTTCGAGTCCTGCCTTCGGCACCAAAACATGCAGTCCAAACAATTCACAATAGGTAACTCTATTGATGCGTTGTTTGGATTTGTTTTATAGTGAGCACATCATAGGGGAGACAGGCGCTCAACTTTTGACTTTTGCGATTTATATTTCAAGGGTTCTATATCCTGTCTTCTAAGGATTACGGGAGAAACGCCGGATCGGGTGTACAGCAGATGTAAAAAACAGACATAATAAAGGGAGGCATATGGCCATGGCATTACACTATGAAAAACCCAAAGCAGAAGATTACGTGAGTTTGAGGCTTCGCTCTGGAATGGGAAATAAGGACCTAGAAAGAAGCAGAAAAGCAATCGCAAACTCTCTGCTTACAGTATCGCTTTACGATAAAGAAGAATTGATAGGCTTTGGAAGAATTGTAGGGGACGAAGGCATCACTTATGTGGTAACGGATATTATGGTGGATGAAAATTACCGAAGAAGAGGACTTGCAGACCAAATCATGAAAGCAATCAACACCTACTTTGAGGAAAACACTTCTGAAGATAGCTACATCTGTTTGATAGCGAACAAACCTGCTGATTTACTATATCAGAAGTATCAATTTGAGTATTTACCGTCGAATAAGTGTGGTATGTTACGGACAATTCTTTAGAATTCAAGTAGATAAACTGCAAGAGTCATGTATGAGTTTACGATATTCATTTGGTGTAGAACCCACGTGATGGCGAAAAACTTTCCCAAAATAACTGTTGGAAGAAAAGCCACAAGCTTCACTGATTTGAATGATGCTGTCTTCAGATCGCTCTAAAAGTTGCATGGCCTTGCGAATTCGAAAGTGCGTCAAATACATAAATGGTGACATGTGAAGGTAGGTACTAAAACAGCGTAGACATTCTCTTTTGCTCACATTGGCAGAACTGCCGATGTCCTCCACACTTATTTTATCCATATAGTTATACTCAATAAAAGTCATCATGGTTTTGATGCGATTGTTAATGGGAAGGGAGTAACCTGCATTAGAGCTGAACTCGTCTTTATGAGCTTTAACCATGTAGAGCAATAACTCAGAGAGCAAATTTCGAATGCACATTTCATAACCGAGATCATTTTGCAAATAGGTGGTGTATGCAGATTCTGTAGAGGCGATCAGGGGTTGATGGTTCAAATCATTCGCATTGAAAAAAAAGCCTTGAATGCACGGATCATTTGAAATGGGTTGAATGTATTTATGTTTAATAATGCTCCCTGTCGGCCCTTCCAATAAGGCACTGTTAAATTGTTGTGTGTGGTAGACGACTTCATTCACTCCGTCTTCAAGATCCACCATATGTAAGCAATTGGCATTGATGAAGACCGCATCGCCTTCGTTGAGCTTAATGGTCTGAGTAGGTGTCAAGAAACGACAAGTGCCCTTGATCACTTTGCAAAATTCAAATTCTTCATGCCAATGCCATGGCACGATTTCCATCATAGAGAATCTAAAATTCTCCTTTGACTCGCCAGAATCACCTTTGAGATACTGGTTTAAATAGGCCCCAGCATGCTTGCGATTAGATCTTTTTTTGAGAACGCCTAGAACACTAAAGTAAGGAAATCCAGAATCCATACTGCTGAAATATTCCTGCTGAGAACTGTTTACAATAACTTGGGTTTGTAAGATCATAAATACGAACTCCTTTTTTAAAATAGGATAAATTATCGTAGGATTGGCGCTATATTACTATTATTATGGCGCAATCTGTCTTTTTTGTCTATAGAAATTGCGGTAATATGACATTGAGATTATGAAATGGGAGGAATTTTGATATGTATAGATTATCCTTTGCGACTACGAAGTATAGTATTATTCAGGCACTGTATTGGTCGACCTATTGTATGATGCTCAGTTTTTCGGCGGTGTATCTTTTGGCGAGGCAGTACAACAATTCAGAGATTGGTGCAGTTCTAGCATTAATTAATATTTTGGCGCTTTTTTTACAACCTGCAATGGCAGCTTATATCGACAAGACAAAGAAAATCGGACTGAAACAGTTTATTGCCATTTTGCTTGTTTCGGTTACTTCACTGTCACTCCTTATTGTTTTCACTGCGGGATCGAAATATACAGTTGCCTTGTTTATGATTCTATCATTTGGCATTTTAGCCTCCATACAGCCGTTGATTAATTCAATTTGCTTTGAGTATGAAAAACTGGGGATTCGCATTAATTTTGGAGTGGCTCGGGGATTTGGCTCTGGTGCTTATGCTGTAACTTCTATTATACTGGGAACAGTTGTTAAAAAAATGGGTGCAGATTGGTTACCGATTTATTATAGCTTATCAACATTATTATTACTTGCAATGGTTCTAAAATTTTCACCACGAAAGCAGGGCTTAAGCGCCATGGCAGATGTAAGTAATGAATTTAAGATAGAAACCAGTGCCATTTCGAGTATTAATGTATCTATGTCTATGAGTGCATTTTTGAAGAAATACAAGCGCTTCACTGTTTTTGTCTTAGGCACATCCTTGGTTTTTGTACCCCATATTTTGATTAATTCTTTTATGATTCAAATTATAACAAGTATTGGTGGCACCAGTTCTGAAATGGGAACTGCTACATTTTTAGCGGCGATCACTGAAATTCCGATTATGTTTGCCTTTAGTCGATTGATGAAGAAGGTAAGCTGTGGTACTTTGCTAAAAATTTCAGCAGTGATTTTCACCATTAAGCACTTAATGACTTATTTAGCACCATCGATTCCAATTTTCTACATGACTCAGCTTTTGCAAATCGGTGCTTTCGGCCTTTATGCCCCTGCATCTGTTTACTATGTCAATCATATTATCAATAAAGATGATTTGGTAAAAGGACAGGCGATGGTGACCAATGCATTGACGTTAGGGAGTATATTGGCAAGCATAATAGGCGGCGTTCTTCTGGATTATGTTGATCCTAAAAGTGTTCTGCTCTTTGGCGGGATTGTGTCAATTGTAGGCAGTACATTGATGATTCTATCTGTGGAAACACAGGGGCAAGTCGTACAGATTTTAGAATGAGAGTGAAGTGGAGAGAGCATATGCAGAACAGACTACAGAACAGACAAATCAAAGGGGCGCAGCAGCACAGTGGCGCAATAAATCAAGATTCCGATCGAAAAGAAAGGCTTGATTTACATATGCACAGCTATTACAGTGATGACGGTGAATTTTCACCAACTGATCTTGTGAAGATGTGTGCAGCTGAAGGTGTCACGGTTATGGCAATCACCGATCACAATAGTGCTACGGCCAATATTGAAGCGAAGGCGGCTGCCGAAGCATATGGGGTTCAATATGTCTGCGGTATTGAACTGGACTGCACTTATGGTCCTTACAATCTTCACGTGCTGGGTTATTGCATCAATCCCCATAATCCGCTTTATCGAGAGCTTGAAGCACAGATCTTGTTGCAGGAAAAGGCTGCATCTGTTAAACGGTTAGCGTTGACTTCGTCTATGGGGTTTTATATTGACAGAGATCATTTGGAACACTTGAGTCCTAATGGGGTGTATACAGGTGAAATGTTTGCAGAGGTTTTACTGCATGATCCGAGAAATCAAGAAAATGAGTTGCTCATGCCCTATAGATTTGGCGGGTTGCGAAGTGACAATCCATACGTCAATTTTTATTGGGATTTTTATGCTAAAGATAAGCCCAGTTATGTAAAAATCCAATATCAAAGTTTGAAAGAAGCCATTGATCTCATTCAGTGGGATGGCGGTATAGCCGTTTTGGCACATCCGGGAATCAATTTTAAAGATTTGCTTGATAGACGTTTTGATTGCGCATATAAAGAAGATTTTAATCCAATATTATCAGAGATGAAAACTATGGGATTACAAGGAATTGAAGTATTTAGCAGCTACCATTCATCAGCGCTTATTGTGGATCTTATAAAAGTGGCGCACGAGCAGAATTTATTGATTACTTGTGGAAGTGACTTTCATGGCAAGACAAAGCCAAGTGTTCAAATTGGCCATACGGGATGCGAGGATGTTAGCCAATATGCGTTTTTAAAACGTGTATTGTTGTAGATCAGTTCCGTTCTGTACGTGGTACATTAGGAAACACTGGGGAAACACTGGGGAAACACTGGGGAAACACTGTACGTGGTACACTAGGAAACACACTAGGGAACAAATTGAGCTTGGAATAGATTTATAGAAAATCTTTATGCGACCTTAATGAGGTTGTGTGAAGATTTTTTTGTTGCAAAGATTAAGAAATTGTATTACAATGAACTCAAGTACAAACTTAATATGTTAATATGTTAAGTACGAAAACGAAATTAAGTTTCAAATCAGTACGCGGAGGTTTGAGGAAATGAAAATAATGCATTACAGCCAAAAATATGAAAAAGAAGTCGTTGATTTATGGAATCAAACATTGGTGTTTGATCCCATTACAGTCTATAAGTTTCGAAAGCAGATTTTATTGGATGATAATTTTGATACAGAGCTTTGTTTTGTTGCAGTAGAGGCAACACATATTGTCGGCTTTTTACTCGCAACTAAAAGAAAATTTCCCTATCTTGAAAGGGGATTAGAACCCACAAAAGGGTGGATCAATGTGATGTTTGTAGATCAAAATTATAAACAAAAGGGCATTGGCCATCATTTGGTGAACCACGCTGAAGCAAAATTAAAATCAATGGGTGTTGAAACCGTGATCCTTGGCGCTTATAGTCCCAATTACTTTTTTCCTGGAATTGATCAAGACCATTATATTGCAGCAATCAGTTTATTTGACAAATTAGGTTATCAATCAGGTCAAGAGAGCTATTCTATGTGTAAGGATTTGCATGGTTATCAAATGAGTAAAGAAATGTTAGAGAAACGTTCTAAAGCTCAGGAAGCAGGTTTTTCTTTCATCCCATTTGAGTACAAATACACCTTGGAATTGCTTGAATTCTTAAAAAATGAATTTGGTGGTGGCTGGAAACGCAATGCACTTATCTCAATGCAAAATAATGAAGCTGAAGATTGCATGCTGCTCGCTTTAAATTCAAAGCAAGAAATTGTTGGGTTTTGTATGCGGAAGATTGATGGCAATCCCATGCGATTTGGTCCTATTGGGATCAAAGAAGAGGTGCGCAATTTCGGCATAGGGGGGATTTTATTCGCTATGATGCAACTGGAAATGGAGAAGAGAGGCATCTATCATTTGTATTTTGTTTCCACAGATGTTCCTGGAAGGAGATTTTATGAAAGGCATGATGTCAAGGTTTTTAGAACCTATGTGGGTTATCAAAAAAAATTTAAGGAGGAATCAGTATGAGTGAGATAAAACGAGTCGTGAGCATCGGGGCGCATTCACTGGATGCCGAGATTTTAGGCGGTCCTATTATGCTCAAGTATGCAGAGCAAGGGGCACATTGTACCTATGTTCATGTTACGCAAGGGCGTTTGGAAGACCCTGATGCCACAGAGGAGGCAAAGAAGACGTATTTAGAGGCATTACTAGATCAAAATAAACGTGCTGCTGAAAAATTAAAGGGGGATACCCTCTGGTTGGGATATGTTTCGAATAACATGCCTTCAATAGATGATTTTGCCACAAGAATGAAACAGTATTTTGTGACTGAAAAAGTAGATCTTGTCATTACACATTGGCGTGGTTCGATGCATCCAAGACATATTAATACTCATGATGCTGTAACAATCGCTGTAAAACAATTACGAGAAAAGGGCAGCGACATCAGACTCGTCTATGGCGAAAATTTTGAGGATTTAGTGGGTTTCATACCACAGGCCTATTTTAAACTGGATTCAAATGAGGTCGAGAACTGGTTCGCAGGGCTCAGGGAATATGCCGTATTTAGAGGTGAAATTAATGCTTTCCCCTATGGTGAATACTATTCAACCATAGGCAGAGTACGCCAAATTGAATCTAATAATAATGGGTTTACCGTTGCCTATATGTATGCGAGTCTGATCGAGAATAGGTTGTGGTGAATAGGATGGAATCGGTGAAAATAGAGCATTTAAATACAGAAAGTCGCAATCCGAAGACATTGAATTTGGATACAATGTCCACGATGGAATTGCTTCATATTATGAATGAAGAAGATCAAAAGGTTATAGAGACGATTAAAGAAGCTTTGCCTCAAATTGAAAAAAGCATTCAGTTAACTATTGATGCACTCCATAAGAAGGGTAGACTTATTTATATTGGTGCAGGAACAAGTGGCAGATTGGGGATTTTGGATGCTGTTGAATGCGTACCAACCTTTTCGACCACAGACGAAGTTGTGGGCATTATCGCTGGTGGAGAAAGAGCCTTTGTAAAAGCAGTGGAGGGTGCAGAGGATTCGGAAGAATTGGCGGCCAGTGATTTAAATGAAATTAATCTAAGCGATAGGGATGTGGTGGTGGCAATCGCAGCATCGGGACGAACCCCTTACGCGATAGGCGCGTTAAAACATGCAAGAAAATTAAATGCAAAATGTATCAGTATTTCTTGTAACAAAGATGCCAGGTTGTCAAAATATGCTGATGTGGCTATCGAAGTGGATGCTGGGCCAGAAATTTTAACGGGATCGACGCGATTAAAAGCGGGTACCAGCCAAAAAATCATTTTAAATATGATCTCAACAGCTGCCATGGTGGGCATTGGGAAAGTATATGGCAATTTAATGATCGATATGAAGGCGACGAATCAGAAACTGGTCGAGCGGGCAAAGCGGATTGTCATTGAAAGTACTGGGTGTAATATTCAGGTTGCTGAGCAGACATTGGAACGCGCTGAATTTGACATAAAAGAAGCGATTGTTATGATCCTCACAGGAATCACAAAAGAAGAAGCCAAGAAAAGAATTCATGAAAGTGGTGGCTTCATCAGAAATTGTATCCAATAATTAGAATATTTCAAAAAGGAGTGATGAAATGGCAAAGACATATGTAAGAGTAGATGACAGATTAATACACGGGCAGACGATCGTTGCGTGGTGTCCGACACTTTCCATTAAGGAAATCATTGCAATTGATGATGAAAGTGCAAAAAATCCAGTGCTCAAATCCATTATGACAATGGGCGTTCCACCGATGTATAAAACGCATATTGTGACAACTGAAGAAGCGAAAATCTTACTGGCTCAAGAGTGTAATTTTAATCGTCTGGTCATTGTTAAGGTACCCAGTAAATTAGAAGCAATTCAAGCGGAAATTGAGCAAGCAGATTTGATTATCTTGGGAAACATTGCAAAACGGGATGATACAAGTCATAAAATTAGTGGTGCAACAGGTATTTTCTATTTGAGTGATGCGGATGTGAGCCTTATAGAGGGGTTCATTTCAAGAGGAACAGAAGTCTGTTTTCAACAGTTACCTGCAACCACCAAAATGAGTTGGGAAAGCTTTAAGAAATCCATTAAATAGATGAGTAGACAAGGGAGGGAACAAAATGCATAGTTATCAAATTATTTTAATAGCATTATTTGTGTATTTAGGTTCAATTGGTTCAATAGTGGGGAACACCATCGGCTGGTATACCTTAGGAAGACCTCTGGTTGCAGCATTTGTTGTAGGCATCATCATGGGGGATGTTCAAACTGCTATATTAATTGGTATTGCGCTCCAAATTATGTATATGGGCAATGTAACACCTGGTGGTGCAGTTGCTTGGGATTTATCATATGCCACCTACATTGGGACTGCGGGTGCACTTGTGTTTGGAAAAGGGCTAGATGTTGCACAAATCATTGGCTTAGCAGTAGTATTTGCTGGAATTGGCGGATTGGTTGGACAAATTATGTGGAACATTTCCTATGCACTTAATTTACCGTTGAATCGTGTGGCGAATAAATATGCTGAAGCGGGGGAAACCAAAAAGATGTTTATTCCCAATCTTGTTTTAGGGCAGTTGATTGGTTTTTTGTGCCGATTTATCCCTGCAGTAATCGTATTGACTTCTATGACAGCTGCTTCTGCTCAAGGTGATTTTGCAACCTTGATTCCCGCTTGGGTGACAACGGCACTGGGGGTCTTTGGAGGCATGATGGCAGCACTTGGGATGGGCATTATCATTTCGTTTTTATTTAAGAAAAAGTATCACGTGGTTATTTTCCTTGCGGGCTTTATTTTGGTGACGTATTTCAATCAAAGTACAATGGCTGTTGCTGTGTTAGCCATCATCATCTCTATTTTGTACTATGTTATTATGACGAGCTTAGAGGCTAAGAAAGGCGAGGTACTGTGATGAAAAAAATTAGCGATAAAACGCTTAAAAAATCATTCTTTAATTGGTTTTTTTGGAATGGATGTTCCCAGCAGGCAGAAAGCATGTTGGGATTGGCTTTCGGGCAGTCAATGGCACCTGTAATTGAGGAATTGTACGATACGAAAGCAGAAAAAGCGGCTGCTTTAAAAAGGCATACGACCTTATTTAACACGGAAGCTCAAGTGGGCTCCATTTGTAACGGCATTGTCTGTGGCTTGGAAGAAGCCAATGCAAATGGAAACTGTACACCTGAGTTGATCAGTGGTGTCAAAGTGGCCTTGATCGGTCCAACTTCGGCTATAGGAGATTCGTTATGGGTGGCGACATTTATTCCAATTCTCTTGACGATTTGTCTATCCATTTCACAGGCGTCTTTATCCGTTGGATGGTTAGGCCCTGTTGTCTACATGATCGTCTATCCAATCGGAACCGCTATTTTGAGCTGGAAATTATTCAAATTAGGTTATAAATCAGGGATTGAGGGCATGCAAGGCTTTATGTCAACAGGTAAACTTAATGCATTGACAGATACGATGACTGTACTTGGGTTAATTGTAGTGGGTGCTTTAACGGCTTCTTTCGTTAATTTCACGTTACCCATTCAGATTATCAGAGATGTATTTGACCCTGCAACAGGTGAGACATTAGTGAATCAGGTTATATTTGATGCGGATAAAATCATCAATTCAATTTTTCCTAAAATATTGCCTTTGTTTTTAACGCTATCCGTTTATTATTTGTACGCAAAGAAAAAATGGTCTCCCCTTAAGCTTATGGGATTAATTCTTGTACTCGCTTGTGTGGTTACATTTATCGGATACACAACAGGCTTTTATGCATAAACGGAGGGCACTATGAAACGCGTTGTCGTAATGGGGCATGGTGGATATGCTCAAGGTATAAAATCAAATTTAGAAATGATTGTAGGATTGCCGCCACATATGTATTTCATCGACTTAACAAAAGAGGATGACTTATCTGATTTAAAGCGAAAGGTGGATCAGTTGCTACAAGACTTTAGTGGGGACGATGTGCTATTTGCGTGTGATTTACTGGGTGCATCTCCATTTCGTGTGGCTGCGGAGATTTGCGCGCATCATCCTGGAAAATATTACACTGTGGCGGGATTGAATACCATGGCTTTTTTAGAATTAAGCATAGTTGAAGATCGTACGTTATCTATTGAAGCGCTTGCAAACCGTGCTGTTGAATCTACGAAAACGGCTGTCGCAAGATTTCCAGAATAAGATGAATAAAATTAAAAGAGAGGATTTGCACTTCTTACTGGGTATGTTATAATATTTTAGCGGTTAGTATGATAACATATTAGGAGGCTCTGTAATTATGGAATATAAAGTACCCAAGTATTTGCAAATAAAAGAAGATATTATTAAAGCGATTAAATCAGGTGAGTTGCAACCAGGTGATAAAGTTGACAGCGAATCCGTGCTTAAGAAAAAATACAATGTCTCCACAATTACGGTTAGAAAAGCATTTAATGATTTAATTAGCGAGGATTATTTGATCGGGGTACAGGGCGTAGGGACTTTTGTTACGAGAAAACAAATGAATCGCAAACTGACATCAATTAGTTTCAGTGATGAGTTGTTACAACAAGGTTATAAAATTGATCTGCAAGTGGATATCATTGAAGCGATTGTCAATGAAGGTATCGCTGATAAATTAATGATTTCGCACGAGCAACCTATTATATGTGTTAAAAGAGTAAGACTTGCCAATAATGAACCCATTGCTTATCAAATTTCCTATATGGATAGTAGTCTCATTAGTATTGAACAGGTGCAGGCAATTTATAAAAACAAATCCTTCTATAAAACCCTTGCCGAGTATGATATTATTCCCGTCTGGGCAAATGAGAATTATTCTGTAAAAGAAGTCAATGATAGCAAAATCGCTAAACTCATGAATATCAAAAAGAATACGGATACTTTCTTTGTTAAAAGAACCACAGTGGATGCAGCCGGTAAAATCATTGAGTATGCGGAAACTTATTTTAATAAGGATTGGTACTCTGTCACTGTGGAAGTGAAAATGTGATGTAATTTTTAATCAAAAGTCAGACGCTTATGTCCGGCTTTTTTTTTGATATCATTAGTCTTCGTCCAGCAAAGAGCAGGAATGTGAGGCCTGCTCTAAGCGGTTAGGCGAGGTTAGAATATAAATAAAAAAACATTTAAAAAAATGCATAAAAATACACAAATCGGTATTTATATTTGTATCAAGATGCATTATAATAATATAGGCAAATAGAGCGAACAGCTCATTAAAAAGTTGTAAAGCTACAAAAAATACAAGGAGAATATGCATGAAAAAATTATTAGTAATATGGATGACCATTGCAATGGTCTTTAGCGTAGCAGCCTGTGGCGCAACGGAAACAAAAACCGAAACAAAAACAGAAAAAACAAAATTAATACTGGGCACTTCCGCGGATTATCCACCATTTGAATTTATCGTTTTAGATGATAAAGGTGAAAAGCAATATGCTGGAATTGATGTGTCTTTTGCAGAAAAAATAGCAGAAGATATGGGCTTAGAACTTGAAGTGGTCAACATGAGTTTTGATAATCTTATGGCATCTCTTCAAAAAGGTGAAATAGATATGGTCATCGCGGCCATCGAAGCGAATGAAGAGCGTTCGCAAGTTGCTGATTTTTCAAAAGCGTATTATACTGATTTGCCACCAATGGTCATTGTCAAAGCTGAAAGTGTAGCAGAATTCACTTCTCTTGAGAGCTTTAGTGGTAAAACCGTTGCGGCACAGATGGGGACAACAAAAGCTGAAATCGTGACAAATGATATGCAAGGGGCTTCTTTAGTAACCATGTCATCGGTAACCGATTTAGTGAACAATTTAGTCTATGGCAAATGTGATGCCATTGTTCTGGATGGTGCAGTTGCAGAGCAATATGCTGCAAATGATGAAACCTTAGCCATTGCCAAAGTCAGTCTAGGGGAAGCGTATCCATATGCAGTGGCAGTACAAAAAGAAGATCCGCAGAAATTACTTGAAGGGATCAATAAGACGATTGATCAGGTGACAACAGATGGTACTGTGGACAAATGGATTGAAACAGCAAATGAACTCAGCACTCAAGCTATAGAATAATCGTTAGAGTAAACTAAGCGTGTAAGCCTGTAAAACAAGTGTGCTTACACGCTTTTGTAAGTCTTGGTTATGGAAAGGATCTTTATGTCACCTACGCATTTTTTTAACTTCTCATTTTTACCTAAATACACATCGCTCTTTATACAGGGCATAGAATACACGCTGTTGATATCAATCGTTTCTGTGTTGATAGCGGTTGTTCCTGCCTTGATGTTGGCTTTGATGCGACTGAGCAAAAATCGCTTGGTCAGAAGCATTTCAGGCATTTATATAGCGATCTTCCGATCGACACCTTTATTGGTTCAACTTGCACTTGTCTACTACGGCTTATTCAATTTTATTAGAATTCCAAGCTACCATTTGTTTGGTTTCATTAACCTATCTATGTTCATACCAGGAGTAGTTGCTCTAGCACTTAACAGTGCCGCTTATGTGGCTGAAATTTTCAGAGCTGGGATACTCGCAGTGGACTCAGGACAAAATGAAGCCGCTAGAAGTCTTGGTTTATCTGCAGGCATGTCGATGACCTATGTGGTTTTACCTCAGGCTATCAAAAATATATTGCCAGCACTTGCCAATGAAATGGTGACGATGGTCAAAGAATCTTCCATCCTTTCGACTCTGGGCATGGTAGAACTTATGTGGGCAGCAAAAACTGTTTCGGCGACGACCTATATCACCATTGGTCCCTATGTACTTGCGGCATTTATGTACTTTTGTATCAATTACCCAGCAAGTAAAGTTATAGAAGTCATTGAAAGGAGGATGAGACGTGGAGACAAGCGATAAATTAATATCGGTAAGACAATTATGTAAAGTATACAATAAAGGCAAAATCAAAGCCTTAAACGATTGTAATATCGATATCTGTCGAGGCGAGGTTGTGGTGATCATTGGGCCTTCAGGTTCTGGAAAATCTACTTTACTGCGCAGTTTGAATATACTAGAAACGCCGACAAAAGGCGAAATTCTCTTCGATGGGGTTAACCTTGCTGACATGCACGTGGATATTGATGTTCACAGAAGACGTATGGGCATGGTTTTTCAACATTTCAATCTTTTTCCACATAAAACGGTGCTTCAAAATATCACCATGGTGCCAGTGAAACTCAAATTGAAAACAAAAGAAGAGGCCAATCAGATCGGATATGAACTTCTAAAACGCATTGGTCTTGTGGATAAAGCGAATGAGTACCCAGCCATGCTTTCAGGGGGGCAAAAACAAAGGATTGCCATCATCAGAGCACTGGCAATGAATCCAGAAGTGATGCTCTTTGATGAGCCAACATCAGCACTTGATCCTGAAATGGTGGGAGAGGTTTTGACGTTGATCAAGCAATTGGCAAATGACGGTATGACAATGGTCGTCGTCACACATGAAATGGGCTTTGCACGTGAAGTGGCTACAAGAGCGGTATTCATGGCAGAGGGTGCTATTTTAGAAGAAAATACCCCAAAGGCTCTATTTGAAAATCCGCAAGACCCTAGGTTGAAGGATTTCTTGTCCAAAGTGTTATAAACAGACGACTTAAGAGGTGCCAAAAGCCTCCTTGAGTCGTTTTGATTTTAATTAGACAAAAGTGCATAAAGTTTTTGATGGTCCAAATTAATTAAAAAATCCCACGAGGGTTCCATTAAAGCAAACTCAGTTTCATTAAATTGAAAAGGTGGCTTAACAGAGGGATGATGTGGTAAAATGGCTGCATTTTGTACCAGATATTCTTGAAAATCTGCTCCAAGAACTTCATTAATAAAATATTCAGAGACTGATTTTTTAAGCGTTGATCGAATTGCAATATAGGAATGAATAGGAATGGCGCCATCTTTAGGCCATACTGCGGTTAGTGTGTTAAGGCCCATGCGCAAAGAAAAAATGGTGGGAACAATGGCTATGGGGATATCCCCTTTCATAGCTTTCTGAAAGGCTGCAGCGGGCATGTTTTCAATTTTGGCATTTTCTACGAAAGCACATGCGTTTTTAAAACCATAGTGATACCAAATGGACTTTAGGAGGGATTTTCCAGCGGAATTATGTGGCCCTCCAAAAACATATTTTTGGGCATACTCTTTTTTAAACAAATCTTTAAAAGAGGTGGGTGGGGAGAGTGTCCCCAACGCTTTTTGGTTGATGACTAGAATTAATGGAATAGATATGAATTTTTTTAAAGGTAAAAAGCCTTCAAATAGATGCCTGTGATTTAAATCGTGAAAAATATCAGTATCTGTGGATACGATGATATCACAGTTTAAATGGTTAGTCTTTTTTACATGATCAAGCATATTTTCTTGGCGTCCAAGCCCAAAAAAAGTTGTTTCTATATTTTCAGGTGCTTGTGAACACTTTTGATGAAGATAGCTTTCTTCAAGTTTTGATATAAGACATATGTTGTTCCAGAATAAATTAACAGACATGATATACTCCTTTTGTCTAGATAAGGGAATAGCCCTTTCTTAAATTATCGCGAATAGCCTCAAATTCTAAATGTTGTTTATATAGGACGTTGACCATTTGAAGTTCGTGATCTGATCGATCGATCAATTTATGGATAGCCCCATTTTGCATTAAAATACGTTTATTTCCATACAGAGCGAGCAAAGGGTCATGCGTAATGACAATTATGAGCTTTTTATGTTGAATGAGTAAGGACAAAGCTTTAACTTTATCAATACCAGCATTTTCTATTTCATCAATAAGAATAATGCCTGCATTAGGATTATAAGCGATGTCAGCAATCATAAGAGATCGCGATTGCCCCCCACTCAACTGGGTTAGTAAGTCAGATTCCAATATTTTTTCGCCGCAGAGTTCATTTGCTGTTTTTAAGAAATCGTTTATAGCCTCTTGGGAATCTTTCATTGATTTTAAGCGCAGTTTGATAAAATCTCTTACAGTAAGATCTAAAACAAAATTCATATTTTGTGAGAGGTGAGCAATATTAAAAGGATCACCGGATACCTGTATCGTGCGTTTTGTGATGCCGTCCCCATCAGCAATTGATTCAATATCTTCAATTAATTGTGTCTTTCCTGACCCCGTTTTACCAATTATACTATAAACATTTCCCGAACTTAAAACAATAGAATCAAATGGTTCTGGGGTGTTGCTTTTATCAAATCCTCTTGATATACGCAGTTTAATCATGATGCCCTCCAAATGACATATAGTTTACAATGCCTTGATGGTATGCTTGCCCAATTCTTATTTCGCCGACACAATAAGAACACACCGCTCCAGGCATATCATGAAGCAATTTTTGTTGGCCAATGTCATCCATGAAAGGTATGCTTTTGAAAATAGCGGCTATTTTTTTTGAACCAGCTCCAGTGATACCGTTGACTACATATTGTTCAGCAGTAGGATTCAATTGTTCTAAATGACTTTGTAATATTTCGCGTTCTGCTTGACTGAGCATATCACATTTTGTAAGCACAATGATTTCAGCAGTAGTTACCATTGGACCAAGTTTTTCTGGTGATTTAATACTAGAAGTGCTATCTATAACACATATATTAAGTGCTTTCGTTATAAAGGGTGCACATCGATTACATAATCCCGCAGTTTCAATAATAAGTAGGTCTGAATTTTGTGAAATTGCCCAGTTGACAATCCCGTTGATATTTATTGCAAGATAATGATCTGGACATAGATTTTGGCTAAGGCCGGTTATAACAGGTATGGACAAAGCTTTGTAATAAGATTCGTCGGTACTTTTTATACAATCCATTTTGGCCACGGCTGGTCGAAACGTTTTTAATCGTATAATATGATTTAAAATATGCAAAATAACTGCTGTTTTGCCCACCGCAGGGGCACCAGCGACCATGATAATGCGCATAAAACCCTCCTTTTGATTTTAAAGTGCAATATGAAAATACAATGTTGATGATAATGAAAATCAATTTCATTGCGCTTTTGTGATGATTATACTATAATTTTTTTTATAAAGTTGTCTCTTTTGAGACACTTAAAGGAGGAAGTGAAAATTATATGATGTCCATTATGCGTCAGATTTGTTTGTTTGATGGTCTTACAGATGATGAGTTTAGAGCCTGTATAGAAGTAATAACACTTAATATTAGAGCGTATGAGAAAGGTGATCTGATAGATGGTATTTTTGAACAAAAAAATGCCATTGGCATTGTAATTGAAGGTAAAATCAATGCTATGAAATATCTTATAAGTGGCAAGACGATGCTCTTGCGTTCGTTTTCAAAAAAAGATATTTTCGGAGCTGGAGGCGTCTTTAAAGAAAAAGACGCTAAACTGAGTTTTATGGAGGTGATGTCGCATTCTAAAATTGTACTTATTTCAGAAGAGGACCTGTTTCGATTATTTGAACAAAAGAAGGTTTTAAAAAACTACTTAATTTTTACAAATTCGAAGCTCCATTATTTAAATCAAAAAATAGATGTCATTTCACAATCGAGTTCGAAAGATCGCTTGTTGATCTATATATATGAGCAATGGTTGATTTCTAATAAGCAGATGCTATTTCAGATTCCAATGTCAAAAAGTAAACTGTCAGAATACCTTGGCATATGCAGAGCCTCTTTATACAGAACGCTAGATGACTTGAAAAAAGAAGGCGTTTTGGAGATTGAAGGTAAAAATATAAAACTTTATATGGATTTAAATAATTATTTTTCCAGTGAGTGAGCCGTCAATTAATGTCTCAAAATCAATTTAAATTACATTGACAAATGAAATTAAGTTTGTTAATATGATATCGATCTTTGATAATGAGAATCAATATCGATTAAATAAGACGTTACAGTAATGTTTAGCTAATTTAAGGGGGTGTAATTAATTTTTTGTGAAGGGAATAGATTGAGATTACTAGATCATATTTTTCTCAATTATGAAGAAATTGAAGTTTTTAATGATTTTTCACTGAATGTTATGGAAAATAAAATAACCTGTATTATTGGACCATCGGGATGCGGGAAGACTAGTATTCTAAATATGCTGTCTGGGTTTGTTAAAAACTTCGATGGAGAAGGCAATAAAGCAATCGGAAACATTGGCTATATATTTCAAGAAGATCGGCTGCTCCCATGGGAAACTGTTTATCAAAATATTCGATTGGTTCGGGATATTGAAAATCGTGAAGAGATTTTAGAGTTATTAAAAGTGATGGAGCTTGTTGAGTTTAGAAATAAATATCCATCCCAGTTGAGTGGGGGGATGAGACAACGCAGTTCAATTGCCAGAGGCTTTTATTTTCCATCACAATTATTGCTTATGGATGAGCCTTTTAAATCATTGGATTTTGATTTGAAGCTCAGTTTGATTTCTCATCTTGGGGCATTATGGAAATCTCGCAATAGGACCATACTTTTTGTTACTCATGATATTGATGAAGCATTGCTTTTAGGACATGAGGTCTTAATATTATCCAAGAGACCAACAAATATAGTCGAATCATTTATGCTCAAAAGCGAACTAGGTAAAAGATCCATCCAAGATAAAGCACATATTAATCTTAGAGATAAAGTTTTAAATATTATTAGTAAAAAGTAACCAATAAGAAAGGATGTAGACTATGAAACGAATCATATTTGCAATTTTAGTACTTATGTTGGTGATTTCAGGATGTTCTAATGCTAAAGATGAGAATAATGGCACATCAGAGCCTCAAGTTTCAAGTGAAGCAAATGCCATTGAACAGGAGGTGTCTAAAAAAACGCAAACAGGTGAGAATGCATCAAATGATAAGAGTGAAGAAGAAGCCGTTCAAATAAAAGTGATAATGCCTTATGGTACACCGACATTGAGTATGATCAAAATGGTCACTGAAAACCCTGTTATTTCTGAAAATGTGACTATTGAATACGAAATGATTGAATCAACAGATGTACTTACAACGACATTAATCAATGAAGAAGCAGATATTGCAATTGTTCCGACCAATATGGCAGCAGTGCTTTACAATAAGGGCATTGGTTACAAAATGGCTGGAGTAAGTGTCTGGGGGATTCTATATGTGATATCATCTGAAGATATTCAGTCCATTGAAGATTTAAAAGGTAAGTCAATAAGTACTATTGGTAGAAACATGACCCCAGATGCTATGTTAAGATTCGTATTGACTCAAAATGGCATTAACCCAGACGAAGATCTTACGTTAGAGTATTTTTCAGGCGCTTCAGAATTGGCGACGCACTATATTTCAGGAGAAGGCAATTTAAGTATTGCTCCAGAACCCGTATTGACAAGTATGCTAATGAAAAGACAGGATTCTAAGGTAGTTTTAGATTTACAAGAAGAATGGAAGAAAGTAACGGGGATGGATAATTATCCTCAGGTTTCTATCATTGTTAGTGAAAAGCTTGCAAATGAATCACCAGAGGTTGTAAAAGCATTTTTGGAAACTTATTCAGAAGGCATCGATTGGGTTAATGCTAATCCAACCGATGCAGGAAAGTACTATGAAGCACTTGATATTGGCTTAAAAGCACCTGTTGTTGCAAAAGCGATTCCGGGGTGTAATATGAAATTCTTAGGAGTAGACGAGACAAAGGAAGTCATTGAAACATATCTCAAGGTTTTGTTTGAATTTAATCCGCAACTACTTGGTGGAAAAATGATAGACTCTGGAATTTACTTTGAAAAATAAAAAGTTATCAATAGCATCGGTTGTAGTGGTGCTCATAACATGGCAAATTCTGGCGTCCATTGTGGACAATCCTATAAAATTTCCAACACCAATTGCAACCTATTTTGCTTTTGTAGAAATTGTTGGAGGCCAATATTTTATTAAAGAGATTTTTTATACTTTGAAACGAACGAGTATTGGGTTTATTATTTCATTTATGATGGGGGTAAGTTTAGGCACAGTTGCGGGGTTTTGCAATCCAATTTATTATTTTATGCATCCAATTGTTTCGATTCAACGGTCAATGCCGACGATGGGGGTAATTTTGCTGGCGTTGATATGGTTAAATCGTGAAATTGCGCCAATATTAGTGGGCATTCTGATTGCGTTTCCAATCATTTATAGTGCAGTTGTTAATGCTGTACGTAATATAGATAAGCAATTACTTGAAATGACACAAATTTATCAGTTTACAAAGAGAAAAAAGTTATGCCATTTATATTATCCATCGGTGAAGTCATCACTGATGGCTGTAACTTCTACTGCAATTGGCCTTAATATAAAGGTTGGAATTGCAGCAGAGGTGTTAAGTCAACCACGATTCGCTATTGGAACAGGTCTTCAAATGGAGAAGGTTGCCTTGAATACTGCTGGGGTATTAGCGTGGTCAGTAATAGCGATTATTCTATCTGCAACATGTGAATGGTTGATTTCACAGTTATTCCGATTAAGTGTTCCAAAAAATACAGATTAAGTTAATGGAATCGATAACAATACACTCTGATTTTAAAGCAAGCCAATGATTACAAACAGCTCTTCATCATCAATTTCAAGGCTTACATTAATATCAGCACTTTCAAACATCTGTTTGAGAATATCCATGGAGGGCAGTCTATCCTCTTGTACAGGCCCTGGAATTTCCTGATGAAGATGATTGATGGCATCCCTACTTTGAGAATGGCAAATTACAAGTTTGCCATTCTTTTTTAGGTGTTTAGCTAAGGTTGAAATGGCAGCTTTTTTATCTTCAAAATGTGGAAACATCGAGTAGCAAATGATGCAGTCAAAATCTGAATCAGAGACACCTTTTTCCAAAACATCCCCTACAACGAACTCTACATTAGAATAGTCAAACTTACGCTTTGCAACTTCGATCATTTTTTCGGCGATATCAATAGCCGTAATTTGGCCTTGATCACCTACGCACGCCTGTAAAACAGGAATAAGCACGCCGGTTCCTGTGCCAACATCTAGTATTTTGTCGCCTTTCTTTATTTCAACCAAGTCTATTATTCTTTGGACTTTTTTTAGATCATGGTCCACAATATTGTCCCATAACTCAGCTTTTGAATTAAAATAGTCTTTATTACTTGACATGGCAGACCTCGTTTTTAATCAAATTTGCTTTTTTCAGCAATAAGATAATTGGCGGAATGAACAAGAGTTGAATGATTATACCCGGAATGCCAGCTGTTACTGCTGAAATAACAAATACGAGAGGACTTGGAAATTTTGCGCCAAAGAAAAGAACTAAAATCCATACAGCAACCCCTGCAACAAGTCTTCCAGCGATCATACTGCCTATAAGTGCTAAATAAGTGTTACGGTTCAATTTTTGCCCTAAATAATAACCCACGGCAGCGTATGCACCTAGTTCAAAAACCATATAAGGCATCACAGGAAAAAGCGGTGGCATGCCTGTTAATAAACTGCTCAGTAGAGGTGTGAGCATGCCAACAGCGACGGCATAAGGTAAGCCTAATGTAAAGCCTGCAACCAGTACGGGTATGTGCATCGGTAAAAAAGTAGATCCTAATCCGAAACTATGGAATATCATGGGTAGTATAAGGCCTATAGCGATAAACATACTCGCTAAGACCATTTCTTGAATAAAATTCTTTTTCATAGAGGTCCTCCTAGAGTGTTTGAAATTGTGGTGCTCTACATTTAAAAACCACGAGAGCTATATACAGCACCATTACAATGGTTCGTATAGCCTTCGTGGCCAATTTATGGGGTAGTACGTCAAATTAGAGATAATGCCTTAAAATCAATGAAAATATTATTGTTATAGTATAAATATTATAGCCTTCATGGCTTGTGTTATACTTAAAATGATACTGGATTAGAAGGCTGTAGTCAACTATAAAACTAAACTAAAGCTAAAATTAAATCAGATGATTTTGTCCAAAAACGATATGTTTATACGGATATATAGATATAATGCAAAATGAGAGGTAGAAGATGAATGACGAGATCCTATACAGGCGCTTGCTGATGCGAGATCAACAAGCACTTTCAGCTGTACTTAACCAATATGGAGGATTACTTAAATACATTATTGGAAATACTGTGGTTCTGACAGCTGAAGAAATAGAAGAGTGTATGAGTGATGCCCTATTTTTAATTTGGCAAAGGATTGAAAAATACGATAATACAAAAGCTTCGTTAAAGTCGTGGATTATTATGGTAACAAGAAGTGCGGCGATTGATTATTACAGAAAGACTGCGAAACACAAGAAAACGGTTTTTATAGAAGAGGTCTCTTCAACTCTAATTTTTCAAGAGGCATTTGATCTTTTAAGTATTGAAGAAATCATCGAACGGCTTCAAATGTTACCCCCTCCGGATAATGAAATCTTTTATGATCGATTTATTCTGGGTGAAAATATGGATCGCATAGCGGATAAGCATGAAATTTCAAAGGAGAATGCCTATAAGCGTATTACCAGAGGGCGTTTAAAACTAAAAGAAATTTTCGCAAAGGAGGGGCTGTGATGTTTGACAAAAAATATTTGGACGCCTATTCAGAGCACGTTAAGGCTGAATTTGAGGATGAGCATTTAGAGGCTAATGCTCAAGAAAGAATTCTAGAAAAAACGTTTAAAAAAATTGAACTGAGCTCAAAGGGACAAAAATATCGCTTTAAGGGGATTAAACAAAAAAAGAAGTCAATTGTTGTAGCCTGTTTTTTATTGCTCATCTTATCTGGTTTTATAAACGCTACACCCGTGAATGCACTTTATCAAAGTATATTTCAGTTTATACCAGGGTTTGGTATTGTTAAGAGCGAAGAAGATATGAGTATTAGTAGGGCAACAACACAATCCTATCGCATGGCATCTAACGGTGCGTTTATTGAAATTAAATATGCGTACGTTCAAAATAATTCTTTTGTCATTTCAGCATTAACGAATATAAATTACGGTTCATCAATGATGACCATGGATGGTACTGGTGAGCGGATTGGGGTATCGGGAAAATCAAAATTAGGTCTATATTTGCTGATTGATGGGGAAAAAACATATGCAAGTCATTATGTTGAGGCTTCATCATATGGGACTGACGTGAAAAAAATTTCGGGGACATTTTATTTAGAGAAAGCTTTAAAAACATCAATCGTTACGTTAGGTATTGATGATTTTGAAGCGCCGATCGAAATCGTATTAGAAGAAGTCAAAGCAGGGGATGCACCCGATAAGCTTGGAAATGGTCTCTTTATAGATGACATTTTTATCTTTGCAGATCTAAAAAGAGAGGGTGATGTTGCCATATTGAATATGAGCTCTGTTTTACCAAGTGAATATCGAAATCTTAGATTTTATTTATTTGACGATGAGAAAGCATTTTATGCTTCAAGCATTCAGATCATTGACAGTGAGGGCAATGGCTATTATCCTAATGAAAAGAAGCGCCAGTACAATAACGCGGATATAGATACTTTTTATTTTGATATACCAGAGCATAAAACGGGTTTAAAGGTGGTCATCCCACAAATGATCTATGATACAAAAGTTATGGGAGAGGTTAAAGTTAAAAAACCAAAATTGGGTGAGTATATTGCGGTGGATCAGCGTTACAAGATTGGAGAAATAGAGCTTAATTTTAAGGGATTGGCTTTTGTATCCAAAGAAAATGATGAAACGCTTAAAGCTATTGGTGAAGATGCATTGCGATATGATTTTGAGGCAACTTATCAAGCGAATTCTAAACAAAGCGTATTTCAAGTATTTCCTGAGATTAAAGTCAAAACTGGATTTGAGTATGCGCGTACCAATTCGATGGGCATTGCCCCGTACTGGACGTCTAAACAAAGAGCAGGTTGTTACTATAGCGTTTTTGATGCGCAAGACAAAGCGACTAAGTTATCTATTGAAATTAAATGCTCAAATGTCCTTATTGGCCCATATGAACTTAAGATTGAGGCTGAATAAATTTCTAAGGTAAAAGAATCTGAAGTTATTGCTTATTGCCCTTCGCAACTTAAAAGGGCGAAACCTTAAGAAAAGCAACTGAAAATTGGTTGAAATATTATCCGTTGTCGTTATAATAGGGTATAAAGAGGTGATGAGATGAATTTTGGGACTAACATACAATATTTAAGAATGATGCATAAAAATATGACACAGGAAGAACTTGCCAATCTATTAGGCGTTTCTAGGCAGACCATCTCTAAA
This sequence comes from Fusibacter sp. 3D3, assembly GCF_001748365.1. Taxonomy (GTDB): domain Bacteria; phylum Bacillota; class Clostridia; order Peptostreptococcales; family Acidaminobacteraceae; genus Fusibacter_A. The sequence continues at coordinate 86,302 of NZ_BDHH01000016.1, forward strand.
TGGGAACTGAATCAAGGAAATCCAGAACTCAGTAAAATCAAAGAGATCTGTTCTTTATTTAATTGCAGCTCGGATGAGTTGTTGTTTGGTAATATTAAAATAGTAAATAAAGCTTATTCTGAGATTGAGATTGAGACTCTTGAAGCATTTGAGTATATAAAATATACTGTGATATCCACGGAACCAGAAGACGATGCAATTTATAGAATTAGACAATTGGCGACGAAGCTTAATATTGATAAGCCAAAAGTAATCGGTTGGGATTTTCCACATCTTTCTCAGGAGCAGATAAATTTGTATCATATGCATGGTTATACAGCGGCCTTAGTATTGCCAAATGGGATGGAAATAAATAACAAGGCACTTGTGGTCGAAGAAAGAAAAACACAAAGTTATGTCACTATTACCATAAATAACCCCATGAATAATCCCTTTCATCTGATTTCAAATGCATATAAATCCGCTTTTCAATATATGAATGTGAACCGATATACCTATGATCATTTTGCTTTTGAAAGTCTTTTCCAAAAAAATAATATTGAATACATGAAATTATTTGTTGCAATCAAATAAGAAAGAGGACGTTATGAAGATTGGAGATCAAGTGGTTTTTGGGGACTATGAATGGCGCATACTAGATGTGCAGGATGATAAAGCTCTGATTTTGACAGAAGAAATCATTGAGCTACGTGATTATCATAATAAAGGGACTGACATTACATGGAAGGACTGCGAACTTCGAAAATATCTAAACGGCGAATTTTACCAAAAATTCAAAGTAGAAGATAGGGCGAAAATAATGGAAACAGTGAATATAAATCCAGGTAATTTGTGGTATAAGGCGGATGGCGGCGAAGATACAACAGATCGTATTTTTATACTATCTATTGATGAGGTTGTCCGAACTTTTTTTGGTGACAGCAGCAGACTACTGGATTTTCCTTCTAAAAATCAAAGATATTGGTTTCAAAGAAAAGATGAGAATAACATTAAGCGTAGAGCTAAGTACATGAATTCAATGTGGTGGTGGTGGATACGAACACCTGGGAAGCATAATCGCGTTGCTGTTTATATACACGGAGATGGCAACATTGGCATACAGGGCAATGGCGTTTCAAAACGAAAGACGAATGTCATTCACCATTTAACCAATGACAGTAGAGGTGGCATTCGACCAGCGCTTTGGATTAAAAAATAACGAGATTAAAAAATAACGAGGAGGAGATTATTATGGAAAAATATGAAGAAGGCATGAAAATACTGAGCGAAAAATTTGGAAATGGAAAAGACAATGCAATTTCACTTGCTACAATTTCACTGGAGACGGGGGTTGATGGAAATCCAAGACCTTCAGTTCGTGATGTGGATGCATACTATGAAGATGGCGTGTTCTACGTGGTTACTTATGCACAATCCAATAAGATGAAGCAAATCGGTGAGAATCCAGAAGTATCTGTTTCAGTACATCTCGAAGATTTTTTTAGTAGTGGAACAGGGGAAAATCTAGGCTGGGTACTGGAACCACATAATGCAGTGTTAAGAACCAAATTGCGTGAAGTCTTTAAAGACTGGTATGATTTTGCGAATAATGAAAATGATAAGAACTGCTGTTTTTTAGCGATTCATCTGAAAAAAGGTACACTTAGAATCAATCATGGGGAAAAGTTCTATCACTTTGATTTCGAAAATAAGACAGCAAATTAAGTATTCAAAAACTGTTGAAAAATCAACAGTTTTTTTTGCGAGCAGATATCAAACTTCAACATGAAATTAAAGGATGCTTTAGTCCAGAAGAGGATGAAAAAAAATTTTTAATTATTGGAGTATTGGCGTGAACCGCATACGAAGTTATTACCATGTATAGATGAAGGGCAAAACCACATGTGGAGGAAGTAGATTTGGAAATTCAAGATATAACGTATTTGATTAATGTTCATGGCAAGGATATATATAATTTCTGTAGACAGTTGACGAAAGATAAAGAGGAAGCAGATGAACTCTATCAAGATACCTTTTTAAAAGCACTAGAACTCTGCGACAAAATAGATCAAGCCAACAATCCGAAGAGTTATTTGTTGTCCATTGCAGTTAAACTCTGGAAAAATCGCAGGCGCAAATTTGCTTGGAGAAAAAGAATTGTGACGATGACAAGTTATCAAGAGGCGGTGGATTGTGAATCCAATCTGCTCGACAATGTTCAAACGCCAGAAGAGCTATTGATGGAAAAAGAAAATTTGAAAATGGTCGTTAGAGCGGTTAACCATCTAAAGGCAGAATATCGAATTCCAATGTATCTTTGCTATGCAGCTGAAATGCCATTAAAGGAAATCAGCCAAATTTTAAATTTGCCAGAGGGGACTGTAAAGAGCAGACTCTTTAAAGCAAGAAATGAGGTCAAGCAATATTTGGAGGTTAATGGATATGGAAGATAAAGACCTAAATCGTTTACTCAAAAATGCCCTTTCAAGCAATTATGAACCTGAATCGAAGCTCGACACAAAAATAATGCAAAAAGCGAGGGAAAATGAAATGAGAAATAACCGAAAAGTAAAAATGTCCGCAATTGTAGTAGTTTGTTGCATCCTGTTATGTTTTTCAATTGTATCATTTGCAGCATGGCAATATTTGACACCCAAAGAAATCGCAGTTGGCGTTGGGAATGGCTTGTTGGCATCTGCTTTTGAAAGCGATGACGCCATTATAATGGATGAATCTCAATCTTATGGTGACTATACAGTGACACTACTTGGTGCTGTATCGGGAAGTAATTTAACCGATTTTTATTCTGATGGACAGTTAGTCTCAGAACGCACTTATGCTGTGATAGCCATATCTAAAACAGATGGTACGCCAATGCCGATGACCTCTGATGAAGATTATGGGAAAGTGCCGTTCTTTGTATCCCCTTTTATACAAAGCCTTAATCCTCAGCAGTTCAATATTGTGACGATGAATGGTGGTTATTCTGAAATCGTTAAAGAGGGGATTATGTATCGGATCCTCGAATGTGATAATGTTCAATTATTTGCAGATCGGACACTCTATTTAGGCGTTTCCAACTCAAATTTTTACGAGCGATCAGCGTATGAGTATGATGAAACGTTGGGGATTATTTCAGTGAATGAAAGTTACGAAGGCATGAATCTTTTATTTGATTTTCCACTAGATTCGCATAGAGCAGATAAAGCAGCAGCAGAGCAGTACTTGAGAGAATTTGCAGAGGCAGAGTCAGAGTCCAATAAAATGAACTCAGAAGAAAAGAATCCAGAAGATGTGAGGCAGGATGAAGTGAACAATGCAGTCCTTGAAATGAACCAAGATCTTACGGTTGATGAAATCATAAAGGAATGGACATTGATTTATGAAGAAAAAACAGAGCCTGATCAAGACGGTAGAATTCATTATGGTTATAAAACCTCAATGGGGTCAGGATCTGGTATTGTGGCAGAGATGGCGTTATTTGAAACGGGTGAAGTGGGTTATTCTAAATCGATGAGTTATGATGAAAATTATGCTGTGGTTTTTTATAGAGATGACAAAGGAGATATAAAAGTATCTATTTATGAGCGGGTTAACGAATAGCCTATAAACGAAACAAAATTTAGAGGACAGGCCCATGCGGCATGTCCTTTTTTAAACGTGTGCAGTCAAATCAAACAAATAAATAGCCTAATCATTGTAATTCACACTTGAGTAAACTATAATTTTAAATAGGCATGTATAGATTTTTATACTTTACAGTGGCATGACTAAAGGAGTTGTAAGACTATGTATAGTGTTTTTTTAGTTGAAGATGAGTTTGTTATAAGAGAAGGCATTAAACAACTGGTAGATTGGGAAAGGCACGGGTTTGAATTAGTGGGAGAGGCGGCTGATGGGGAATTGGCGTGGCCTATGATTCAGAAAAAAAGGCCGGATATTGTCATTACCGATATTAAAATGCCCTTTATTGATGGTCTTGAGTTAAGTCAAATGATCAGAAGGGAATTACCAGAGACCAGTATCATTATACTGAGTGGTTATGACGATTTTGAATATGCGCGTGAAGCCATTAAAATTGGGGTCAATCGATACTTATTAAAGCCACTTCCAAAGGATCAGTTCATCGATGTGCTCAAGCAGGTTAAAAAACAAAAAGATGAAGAAGAAGCAACAAAACGATACAATAATCAATTTAGCGATGAGGTACAAGAGTATTTATCCTCTTCTCGGCGCGGTTTATTTGAGGCCATCACATCTGGGAAGACCTCGACTTCTCAAATTTTAGAACGCGCTGGTAATTTAGGGATCGATCTAATGGCCGAACAATACAATGTCGTTCTTTTCTTCTTGGAAGAAAATATGGGAAAGGCGCAAAATACCTCTGCTATCGCGGAGCTTCAAGAGCGCATTAATAAGCAATGTACCGCAGATTCTCATCAGCTTCTGTTTAGCGTTGGCCTAGAAGTCTTTATTATACTGATCAAAGCGGATGCAGCACAGATTGATATAGAGTCCCAACGCTGTACTGAAGCACTTCAAAAACAATTTCAGACTTTAGAGGCTAAAATAAGGTGGGTTATTTTGGTTGGACAGCCCGTTTCGAGACTCAGTGGAATCGCGGATTGTTATCGGGAAGCGAGACGTACTTTTTTCAGACGCAAGCATATGGTTGCCAATCAAATTTATCAGATTGAATCACAGCCTGAAGAGGAACTGTCAGTAAAACCACAGATCATTGATTTTAATTTAAATGATCTTGATCCAGGTAAGGTCGATCAGCGCATTATTTTAAAATTTTTAAACAATGGCATTCAAGAAGACGTTTCTGATTTTACAGAAAGTTATTTCGAAGAGATTGGAAAAGCAGGCATGAACTCTACTTCTTTTTGTCAATACATGGTTTTGAGCATTCAATTTACGGTCAATGCTTTTCTTGAGCGAATTGGCTACGAGAAACCAAGTGATTTATTAGGCGGCGATATCAAACTGGAAGAGGCAATCGCATCGAAAACGACTGTCAGTGCCTATATTGTGCAGTTGCTTTCAAGGGCCCTCATGCTGCGTGATAATCTTGTGAAAAATCGGTATTCAGAGATGCTCGATAAAGCTTTAAAATACATGCGAGAAAATTTTCAAGACAGTACAATTGGCCTCAACACCGTGGCGCAAATCGTCAATGTAAGTCCAACCTATTTTAGTTCTGTTTTCAGTCAACAAATGGGCAAAACTTTTGTGGAGAGTCTGACAGAGCTTCGTATGGAAAAGGCAAGAGAATTATTGCGCTGCACCAATGAAAGTGGCAGTGAAATTGCCGCAAAGGTAGGTTACAACGATCCACATTATTTCAGTTTTCTTTTCAAAAAAATTAACGGTTGTTCTCCAAGGCATTACCGGAATGGAAAGAGGGAGAAAAGTGATTCTAAAAAAGAGTAAAAGCAATCTCAATAAAAGTGTCACTATGACCAAGCAAATTCAGAAATTAATTTTTACAGTGATTGTTCCTTTTGTCGCGGTCATCATTATATTGTTTTATCTCATGATGAGTTTTAACCAAAAATACGCCGCATCCTTACAGAATGCCAATACGGTTACAGAACTCAACTACGAGTTTAAAAATAAGATTGATCAAGATACTTATCAATTCATTATTCGTGCGAAACCCCTAGAAGAATTGCCTCTAGAAGAAATTGATCGCGCAAAGCAAATTATTGAGCGTCTGGAAATAACGACAACTTATGGTGAGAATCAATGGCGCGTGGAAGTCATGCTGAATCTCATGGAAAAATTGCGCCAAGCGATTATCGATATCAGCAATACGTCGGGATATGATACACGGATTGAAATGCTCAACGGAAACGTGCATTCCATCACGACCTTAATTCAATCTTATATGAATGATTATACTTATAGCGAAATGAAAGAACTTGCTGCCATACAAAAACAAATTATCAATCGTGTTTCGGTTATGATCTGGGTTACGATTATCATATCAGCGCCCTTTCTCATTTTAATTCTCCTACATTCGTGGCGCTTATCTTCACGGCTTACAAAACCCATTCTTGAGCTCTGTGAAAAGGCTTCCGTGCTTGGAAGTGGCAATTTCGATGTGGAACCGATTGTGAGCTACAGCGCGGAAATTCAAACTTTGGACCATCGATTTAATGAAATGGCAAATCGAATTGATGAACTCTTGGCCTGTGTCAAAGAAGATCAAAATGCGCTTCACAAAGCAGAGCTTGAATTACTGCAATCTCAAATCAATCCTCATTTTTTATACAATACTTTTGATTCCGTGGTTTGGCTTGCGGAGACAAAACAAAATGACAAAGTGATTCAAATGGTCACGAGCCTGTCGTCTTTTTTTAGAAATTCACTGAGTAAAGGACAGGATTTTATTACACTTGAGGTGGAAATCCATCAAGTGACCAGTTATCTTGAAATTCAGCAGATTAGATATTTTGACATACTGGAATATGAAATAGATATTCCCAATCATTTGAAGACCAGCTATATTCCAAAGTTGACACTTCAACCCATTGTAGAAAACGCCATTTATCATGGCATAAAAAACAAACGGCAAAAAGGAAAAATTAAGATTTATGCTCAACAAACAGACGCTGATATTTTAATTTCAATTCATGACAATGGGGCTGGAATGACACCTGAACGGCTTGAAAATCTCAAAGAAGGGTTGCAAAAAAATCAACATTCGGGACTGGGTCTTGAGAATGTGAGCAAGCGACTGGATCTTTATTTTGGTTCGTCATATGGCCTTTGTTTTGAAAGTACCTATGGTGAAGGGATGACCGTTACAGTTCGTATCCCCAAATAAAATGTAACGAAATCGTAAAAAAAAACACTTTTTTCAGAAAAAAACAGGATAATGTAAAATAAAAGTAAAATTCACGTAAATTATTCTATGGCTAAACCCATGAATGAAAGCTAAACTTAAATTAAGAAATACAAAGCTAGGTAATACAAAGTTAGTTATGAATAATGGGAGGAAAAAAATGAAGAAGTTTTTAACGTTCTTACTTTTGGCAGCACTTACACTCAGCTTGGTTGCTTGTGGACAGTCTGCCCCAAATGATTCTAACAGTAACGCAGCTGCCGGAGGAGGTAGTGAAAAAGGTTTGATTGTTGTGGGATTTTCGCAAGTTGGTGCAGAGTCAGACTGGCGGACTGCGAATTCTCAATCTATGAAGGATACCTTCACTGAGGCAAATGGATACAAACTGATCTTTGACGATGCTCAAGGCAAGCAAGACAATCAAATTACTGCAATTCGTAACTTTATACAACAAGAGGTAGACTATATCGTTGTGGCACCTATCGGTGAAACGGGTTGGGATACTGTATTACAAGAAGCAAAAGACGCTGGTATTCCAGTGATCATTGTTGACCGTATGATCAATGTCGCTAAAGATGACTTATTTTATTGCTGGGTAGGTTCTGATTTCAGAAAAGAGGGTGATATTGCCGTTGAATGGATGAATAAAGAACTTGCTGGAAAAGACGCTGTTAAAATCGTTCATTTACAGGGTACGATTGGATCATCTGCTCAAATCGGCAGAACTGAAGGACTTGAAGCAGGTGCGAAAGCCAATTCAAATTGGGAAATCGTCGCACAACAAACGGGTGAGTTTACACAAGCTAAAGGTCAAGAAGTTATGGAAAGTATCTTAAAACAGACGACTGAAATTGATGTTGTTTATTGTGAAAATGACAATATGGCATTTGGTGCAATTGATGCAATTGAAGCAGCTGGTATGAAGGCTGGTGTGGGTGGCGATATCGTTGTCATTTCATTTGATGCGACTAATGCAGGCTTGACCATGACACTTGATCAAAAAATAAACTACAATGTTGAATGTAATCCGCTACATGGACCACGCGTTGCAAAATTGATTGAACAAATCGAAGCGGGCGAAACACCTGAAAAATTAGCATATGTTGAGGAAGAGGCGTTTGATGCCAAAACCATTACAAAGGAAATCGTTGATGCACGTTCTTATTAATGAATCCAATAAGTAAACTGTACAAGCAAATTTGCGTGGTGCGGAGAACCCAGATATGTCTCTGGGTCTGTACCACGCTATTTTTATCTCAATTTTTAACGATTTGGAAGGTGGTGGCGTAAGTGTCAGATGAGATTATATTAAAAATGAGGGGCATAAGGAAGGTGTTTCCAGGTGTTGTCGCTTTAGATCATGTTGATTTCACACTGAGGCGAGGCGAAATACATGCACTTATGGGGGAAAATGGCGCTGGCAAATCTACTTTGATCAAAGTGTTGACGGGCATATACGAACTGGACGGTGGCGAAATTTTCTTGGGAAATCATCCTAAACCAGTGATCATACATTCCCCTCAGGAAGCAAAGGATAAGGGAATCAGTGCCGTCTATCAAGAAATCAGTTTATGTCCAAATTTGACGGTTGCAGAAAATCTTTTTATAGGCAGAGAACCTAAAAAACATGGTTTTATTGACTGGAAAGCCATCCATGAGCGAGCAAGTGCTATTTTAAAATCTTTAGATATTCCTGTCGAATCTACAAAGCCATTAGAGGAATGTTCTATAGCCATTCAACAGATGGTTGCAATCGCCAGAGCGATAGATATGAAATGCCAAGTTTTAATACTAGATGAGCCAACGTCATCTCTCGACGATGGCGAAGTGGAAAAACTCTTTAAGTTGATGACACAACTCAAGCAACAAGGCGTAGGTATTGTCTTCGTCACTCATTTTTTGGAACAAGTGTATGCTATTTGTGACAAAATTACGGTTTTGAGAAATGGTGAACTGGTGGGTGAATACGCAGTGGAGGCATTGCCTCGAATCCAACTTGTCGCCAAAATGATGGGCAAGGATTTTGATGATTTGAAAAAAATTAAAAATGATGCAGATCTTAAAGTGAAGGACCAACACGCTAAGCCATTAATTGAAGCAGAGGGGCTTGGCAGGATCAATCATATAAAACCTTTTGATCTATGCGTTTATAGTGGCGAAGTCGTTGGATTTACAGGCCTTTTGGGGTCGGGAAGAAGCGAGTTGGTCAGAAGTCTTTATGGTGCGGACAAACCAGATTGCGGCAAACTTAAAATGCACGATCAAGTCATCAAATTTAAAACGCCAAAAGATGCCATTAAAAAGGGTCTAGCCTATTTGCCTGAAGATCGCAAAAGAGATGGCATCATCGACGATTTGTCTGTTAGGGAGAATATTATCATTGCCTTACAGGCGAAACGTGGGCTTTTTAAACCTATGGGGCGCAAAGAAATGGAGGATTTTGCAGATCAGTATATTGAATTGCTTCAAATCAAAACAGCCAGTAGAGAAACCCCCATTAAGAATTTATCGGGTGGGAATCAGCAAAAGGTCATTATTGGCCGTTGGCTTTTAACAAATCCGGAATATCTAATTTTGGACGAACCCACACGTGGCATCGATATTGGGACTAAAACCGAGATTCAAAAGCTCGTTTTAAAATTGGCAAAAGAAGGCATGGGCATTGCCTTTATATCTTCTGAAATTGATGAAATGCTCAGGACTTGTTCACGGATGATTGTCATGCGTGATCATGAAAAAGTGGGTGAACTCACTGGAAGTACATTAACCGAAGAACATATCATGAATACAATCGCAGGAGGTGTAAAAGCAGATGAAAAAAGATGATCCACAGAGCCTATCCAGTAGTAAAGAGAATATAGTCGCAAGCATCATGCATCATCACTTGTTTATGCCTATTCTTGGTCTGATGGTGGTATTACTTTCTAATCTCATCACAAAACCAGACTTTTTTGTGATTTCTATGAATCATGGGGTTCTATATGGCAATCTTATCGATGTACTCAATCGTGGCTCGGAACTTGTGATTTTAGCCATTGGAATGACATTGGTCACAGCAGCTTCTGGCGGTCAGGATATCAGCGTGGGCGCTGTTATGGCAGTATCGGCAGCCGTTTGTTGTTCCCTTCTTTCGGGCGGTGCAGCTTCGACAAATGTCTTACAGATGCCGATTATAGTAGCTGCAATTGCAGGCATCGCTGCATCGGGTCTCTGTGGTGCGTTTAATGGTCTATTGGTCTCCAAGTTTAAAATTCAACCCATGGTGGCAACCTTAATTCTTTTTACAGCAGGACGAGGGATTGCTCAACTCTTTACCAAGGGACAAAATGTGTATGTAAGAGTGGATACTTTTAAAATATTTGGCAATTTTATTCCTGGAATTCCGGTGCCAACACCGATTATGATTTCAATTGTGACCGTTATAATCATGGCCATTATCTTGAAGACAACAACATTAGGACTTTATGTTCAAAGTGTTGGTATTAATAGCAATGCTTCCCGGTTGGTCGGGCTCAATGCAACGCGGATCAAATTTGTGACTTATGTTATCTGTGGACTCCTTGCAGGTCTTGCAGGGTTCATATCCGCCAGTCGAATTTATTCTGCGGATGCGAACAACATAGGGCTTTATCTTGAAATGGATGCTATTTTAGCAGTTGCACTTGGTGGTAATTTACTCAGTGGTGGCAAATTCAGCTTTGCAGGTTCCATCATTGGTGCTTTTACGATCCAAGGCTTGACGACGACTTTATATGCGATGAATGTCTCTGCAGATCAACTGCCTGTCTATAAAGCAGTTGTTGTGGTGATCATCGTTGTACTCCAAAGTCCTGTTGTTCAGAAACAGCTTAAGCGTATCCAAATGAAGCGCAAATCTGTAAAAGTACTTGAAAAGGGAGGTGTTTCAGCGTGAAACTTTTAAATAAAAGGCTCAACACAGCCGTTTCAAAACAAAAAATGGTTAGTGACACAACTTTCCTGATCCTCGTCACGGTATCGCTTTTTATTGTCATGTATATTGCAGGGATGATTATTTTTCATGATCAAGGATTTGCAAAACCGCAGATGTTTTTAAATTTATTGATTTCAAATGCGGGCCTTATAGTCATCGCTTGCGGACTGACGCTGGTCATGATCACAGGGGGCATTGATATTTCTGTAGGTTCTGTAACAGCGCTTGTCTGCATGACGTCTGCTTATTCTATGGAAGTATTGGGCACCAGTGCGTACACTTCTATTTTAATTGCGCTTGCCATTGGACTTGCATTCGGTGTCGTTCAAGGCTATCTGGTATCGTATTTAAACATTCAACCCTTTATTGTTACCTTGGCCGGCATGTTCTTTGGACGTGGTATGACGGCAGTAATCAGTAAAGAGATGCTCACGATAAAAAATGCAACTTTTCGTTCATGGGCAGATTTCAAAATATATCTGCCTTTTGGAACGGTGAATAAATCGGGGATTTATCAGCCTGCGTATATTTATCCGACAGTGATTATTGCACTCATAATCGTTGTTTTGATCGTTTTCATGCTGAAAAAAACCAAATTTGGAAGAAGTCTTTACGCTGTAGGAGGCAATCAACAAAGCGCTCTCATGATGGGTCTCAATGTCAAGCGCTCAAAAATGATGGCGTATGTGCTCAGTGGATTACTTGCGGGTATTGGTGGTTTTCTATTTTGCCTCAACACAGGTGCTGGTTTTGTGGAACAAGCAAGAGGTCTTGAAATGGATGCGATTTCATCGTCGGTTATCGGCGGGACGCTTTTATCGGGTGGTGTGGGCAATCCAATAGGAACTCTTTTTGGTGTTTTAATTAAAGGGACTATTGGCAGTTTGATCACAACACAGGGGACGCTTTCAAGTTGGTGGGTAAGAATCGTGCTTTCAGCACTGCTCTGTTTCTTTATCGTTTTACAAAGCGTTATAACATCGCGCAAACGCCAAGCGGAATAATCAAAGGGAGGTCTTAATGGATACTAAACAGGCTATCAAAAAAGCCATTATTGAAGGCGATGTCACATTGGGCATAGAACTGGGATCAACACGTATTAAAGCGGTGTTGATTGATATGAATCACAAGCCCATTGCATCTGGAAGCCATGACTGGGAAAATCAATTTGTAAACGGCGTGTGGACCTACACTTTAGATGCGGTATGGTCGGGGTTACAAGACAGCTATAAGAAGCTTTTAGAGGTGGTAGAGCTCAAGTACGATGTGCCGCTTACACAGTTACGTGCCATCGGCGTATCGGCTATGATGCACGGCTATCTTGTCTTTGATAAATATGAGAATCAACTGGTGCCCTTTCGGACTTGGCGCAATACCACTACGGAACAAGCGGCTCAGCAGTTAACAGCAGCATTTTCGTTTAGCATACCTCAAAGGTGGAGTATCGCACATTTGTATCAAGCTATGCTAAAGGGTGAAGAGCATGTTAAAGATATTGCGCTGATTACTACGCTGGCAGGGTATGTGCACTGGAAACTGACGGGTGAAAAAATCATAGGCGTCGGCGAAGCTTCAGGGATGTTTCCAATTGACAGCGAAGTGAATGCCTATGATTCAAAAATGCTTTTTACATTTGAACAGCTCAAAAAGGCGCATCACGTCAACTGGACTCTACAAGAAATCTTGCCTAAAGTTTGCTTAGCGGGAGAAAGTGGAGGCAAACTTACAGCAGAAGGTGCGCTACGATTAGATCCATCGGGACAATTGCGAAGTGGCGTGCTCCTTTGTCCACCTGAAGGCGATGCTGGGACGGGCATGGTGGCCACAAACAGCGTCGCAGAACGCACCGGTAATGTTTCTGCAGGAACTTCTATTTTCGCCATGGTGGTGCTTGAACATGCGTTGTCAAAAGTTTACACAGAAATTGATATGGTGACAACCCCTTCGGGTAAACCTGTAGCTATGGTACATTGCAACAATTGTACTTCGGATATAGATGCGTGGCTTCAATTATTCGATTCATTTGCAGGCGAAATTGGCGTAAAGATGGATAAAACAGAGCTTTACAATATCCTGTATCGTCAAGCTTTAGAAGGTGATGCGGATTGCGGCGGGTTACTTGCATACAATTATTTCGCTGGAGAGCCGATCACAGGTTTTGAAGAAGGACGCCCTCTGTTTGCACGGTTACCCAACAGTAACTTTACCTTGGCAAATTTCGTACGGACTTTGCTCTTTTCTGCCATGGGAACGCTCAAAATAGGGATGGAGATTTTAACTGAAAAAGAAAATATTCAATTGGATCAACTGCTTGGTCATGGGGGCCTTTTTAAAGTACAGAATGTTGGACAGCGCCTAATGGCAGCGGCACTATCCGTGCCAGTGACTGTTATGGAATCCGCAGGAGAAGGCGGGGCGTGGGGCATAGCACTTCTGGCAGCTTATGCCCGTGAAAAAGCTTCTGATGAAACACTAGAGCACTACCTAAACCATCACGTTTTTAACTTAAATTCAGGCGTTCAAGTGGAACCTAGTCAAGAAGATCAAGCGGGTTTTAAGGTCTTTATGGACAGATATACAAAGGGCCTTATGATTGAACAAGCTGCAGTGGCGCATTTTAGAAAATAATAGAATGAGGTGAATAGATTATGACATTAAATGCTTATAAATTTTGGTTTATCGTTGGCAGTCAGCTCCTTTATGGACCAGAGACATTGGCTCAAGTGGAAAAAAACAGTTGTGCAATAGCAGAGGGCCTGAATCGCAGTGGTAATATGCCTTGGGAAATCGAGTACAAAGGGACTATGAAATCTGCTGATGAAATTGAAAAGATCATTAAAGCAGCAAATTATGACGATACCTGTGCGGGCATTATTACTTTCATGCACACTTTTTCGCCATCTAAGATGTGGATCAACGGACTGGCACTTTTACAAAAACCTTACCTTCATTTCCACACACAATTCAATGAAGCCATTCCAAATGAAGCCATTGATATGGATTATATGAACTTACACCAGAGCGCTCACGGTGACCGTGAACACGGCTTTATAGGGGCGAGAATGAGACTACCGCGAAAAGTAGTCGTGGGCTATTGGCAAAAAGAAATTGTGCAAATGCGCATTGGCAAATGGATGCGTGCAGCAGTCGGGGCCTTTGTGAGTCATAATATGCGCGTTATGCGATTTGGTGATAACATGCGTGAAGTGGCAGTTACTGAGGGCGATAAAGTAGAGGCACAAATCAAGTTGGGATGGCAGGTCAATACATGGCCAGTGGGGCAACTTGTGGCAACCATGGATGCGGTTTCAACACATGAAATTGACCAAAAGATGGCAGAATATCATTCTAAATATCAAGTGGCGACAGAATTCATAGATTCTATTCGGTATCAAGCGCGTGAAGAAATTGCCATTCAAAAGATGATGGATGCAGAAGGGTGTATGGCATTTAGCAATACGTTCCAAGATCTTTATGGGATGAAACAACTTCCAGGGCTTGCGACGCAAAACCTCATGGCCGGAGGCTATGGCTATGCAGGAGAAGGCGATTGGAAGGGGTCTGCACTTACGGCTATTGTGAAAGCCATGGCGTTTGGCATGACGGGTGGCACTTCGTTCATGGAGGATTACACCTATGACTTAGCAGGCGGTTATTCACTCGGTTCGCACATGCTGGAAGTGTGTCCGACACTGGCGATGGGTCAGCCTAGAATAGAGGTGCATCCACTGGGGATTGGAGATCGCGAAGCCCCTGCACGCCTTGTGTTCGAAGGCAAATCGGGAAAAGCAGTCCTTACAACGCTGATTGACATGGGCGGACGCTTTAGATTGGTCGTTCATGATATCAACTGCGTTGAGCCGACACAAACCATGCCTAATCTGCCCGTTGCACGTGTGATGTGGCAAGCTGAACCGAGTCTTGAGCAAGGGGCAGAAGCGTGGATCAGATCGGGTGGTGCACATCATGCGGTACTCAGCTATGATATTGATGCAGAAATCCTCTGTGACTGGGCAAGGCTGATGGGTATCGAATACGTTTATATCAACCAAAATACAGATAATATTTCACTAGAACATGAATTGCTACTGGCAGATTTGGTCTGGAAACTTAAAGGCTAATTTTAAATCAACTCATTTAGGAGCGGTTAAGATGCTTGAAAATTTAAAAAAAGAAGTTTTTGAGGCGAATATGAAGTTGCCGAAGTATGGTCTTGTGACCTTTACGTGGGGTAATGTCAGCGGTATTGACCGATCGACTGGGCTTGTGGTCATAAAGCCCAGTGGTGTTGAGTACAGTGAGATGACTGTAGAGGATATGGTGGTCGTTCGCCTTGAAAGTGGTGAAGTCGTTGAAGGTGAGTTAAAGGCTTCCTCGGATACTGCAACACATTTGGAGCTCTATCGAAACTTTGTGGATGTGGGCGGTATCGTTCATACCCACAGCCGCTGGGCGACGATCTATGCGCAGGCGCAAAGGGCAATCCCGCCACTTGGAACTACTCACGGAGACTACTTTTATGGAGAAATTCCTTGTACGCGAAAAATGACATCTGAAGAGATTTCAGGTGAATACGAGCTTGAAACGGGCCGTGTGATCGTAGAGACGTTTAAGGGAAAAATACCAAAAGCAATCCCTGCAGTTCTTGTTGCAAGCCACGGTCCTTTTACGTGGGGCAAAGACGCTCAAGATGCTGTGCACAACGCTGTTGTACTGGAAGAACTGGCTTTTATGGCGTGGCATAATCAGATGGCTACTCTAGATATAAAGCCGATGCAAAAAGAATTATTAGACCGTCATTATCTTAGGAAACACGGTGCTAATGCCTACTATGGCCAAAAATAACGTCAATAATCCCCCTTGTTGAATATAGAAAAAAGATGCCTCAATGGAAATCACTCTGGTTAAGTGTGATTCTTGAGACATCTTTTTTTATTGAGGGCATAAGTTTTTAAAGTTGACAATATGAATTTATGACTACTTTACAAAATTATGGGACACATTTAGGGTGTTATGTCTCTTGAATATTCATCTTAGAAATCATATAATTAAAATCAATCAAACGATATAAAATCAAATCAAACAAAACTAAACAAAACTAAAGGAAAATTAAGGCATAAAATCATTTGGGGTGATGCTATGTTGAGTTATGAGTTCACAGAAAAAATGAAGCAAAAAAAATCTAAAAATTGGAGCCTTTCATCTATAAAGCTGGTATTCCTTATAGTTATTTTAGGAATTGTCTTGATCTGTTCATTTTGCCTTGGCCGATATCATATCGGCTTTGTTGATTTATCTAAAATTTTATTCAGTAGGATCATACCTATGGATAAAACCTGGACCAATCAAATGGAAGCAGTGGTGTTAAACATAAGATTGCCACGCATTATCCTTTCCTGTTTAGTGGGCTCTTGCCTATCTGTTGCAGGTGTTTCTTACCAAGGGGTATTTCAAAATCCAATGGCATCACCAGATTTGCTTGGAGCCACTTCGGGAGCAGCTTTTGGTGCGGCGTTAGCGATTTTGTTTGGCGCTTCAAGTGTGCTGATATCTGCATCTGCTTTCTTATTTAGTTTAACAACAGTAGGGGTCGTCTTTGCTATTGGACGTAAAGCGCCAGGTAATCCGGTTGTCAATTTGATTCTTGCGGGGATCATGATCAGTTCCTTATTTACAGCAGGGACCTCTTTTATAAAATTAGTGGCAGATCCAACCAATCAATTGCCTTCTATTACTTATTGGTTGATGGGCAGTTTTTCAGGTGCAAAGCAACATGAAATAATATTTGTTGCGGTTCCAATGCTCATGGGGATGGTGCCCTTAATGGGAATGAGATGGCGCCTTAATCTCTTAGCCATGGGGGATGAATCTTGTGAAAGCATGGGTGTAAATCCAGATGAAATGCGGTTAATTGTGATTCTTGCGTCTACTATTATTACGGCGGCAAGTGTTTCGGTTAGTGGCATGATTGGATGGGTTGGATTAGTGATTCCACACTTATGCCGGAAGGTGATCGGTAGTGATTATAAATATTTAACACCAACTTGTATGATTATAGGTGCAATTTTTATGCTTGGTGTTGATAATATCTCTCGAAATTTACTCGAAACGGAAATCCCAATAGGCATTTTAACGGCCTTTATAGGTGCACCATTTTTTATCTACCTTATTTTTAGAAGGGAGGACAGCCAATCATGATTGAGGTCAATCAACTCTCTTTTTCATATGGAAGTCACGCTGTTTTAAAGAATTTAACCTTTTCCATTGGTGAGGGCAAACTCATATCGGTGCTTGGACCGAATGGTGTTGGAAAGAGCACATTATTTCGATGTTTACTAGGGTTAAACAAAGCTTATAGCGGCACTGTTCAAATTGATAAAGCCGATATCAAAATGTTGACCACTCGGAAAATGGCTGAGACGATGGCTTATATTCCACAATCGCATATGGCCACTTTTAACTATTCTGTGGTGGAAATGGTCGTTATGGGGACAGCACATCGGATATCTAAATTTTCAACACCGAGTAGTAGTGATTATCAAAAAGCCTATGATGCCTTAGAGCAGATGAATATGAGCAGTTATGCAGAACGCTATTTTAATAAACTCAGTGGTGGCGAGCAGCAGATGGTCTTAATCGCACGTGCTTTGGCACAGCAAGCCAAAATTTTATTAATGGATGAACCGACTTCAAATCTTGACTTTGGCAATCAATTAAGAGTCATGGAAAAAATTAAGATGTTGGCTGAAAAAGGATATACGATCATTCAGTCAAGTCATAATCCTCAGCACGCAATGATGTTTTCAGATGAAATCATGGCACTTTATGCGGGTGAAATCACAGCAAAAGGCCTACCTGGGGAGGTGGTCACAAAGGGTTTGCTTGAAACACTCTATCAGACCGATGTGGAAATTTTAAAGGTTAAAGGTGAACAATTAATTTTACCATTATGGGGAAGGCGGCGCATATGATGTTTTTATGGAAACCGAAGATGATTGATTATATGAAAGATGCCTATGAGTTTCACTCTGCACACCATAGGCTTGCAGAAAATGTAGAAGCTTATTTACCGAAGTTGGCTCATGTATGTGATGCAGGATGTGGTTTAGGTTATTTTAGTTTGGCGCTTGCAAATCGGTGCGAATACGTTACTGCGGTTGATATTGCACATTCACCACTTGAGATTCTCAGAGAAAATGTAAATCAGTTGGGGTATCAAAATATTGAGATTATAGAAGGTGATATCTTACAAAAGCCACCAGTAAAACCTTATGATGCCATGGTGTTTAGCTTTTTTGGTACTGTAAATGAAACTCTAAAGATCGCAAAGGAACAGTGCAATGGCACTGTGCTCATGCTTAAAAAAAACAGCGCCTTTCATCGGGTTTCATTAACGAAACAAGTCGTTGGGCGTCATACTTACAAGAGCACAAGAGAACAACTTGAGCAGTACGGTATGCCCTTTAGGTATGAATCATTTTCTATTGAAATGGGACAACCCTTTAAGTCCATAGAGACAGCAGTGGATTTTTTTAAGCTTTATTGTCGTGATGGGCATCCAGAGGCAATTGGCATAGCAGATGTGGCTGATAAATTGATTAGATCAACTTCCGATGTATTCCCATACTACCTTCCAATGGCAAGAGAAGTGGGGCTGGTGGTCTTAAACACAGAGGATATACCGGGTGATATAGAATAAATATAATATATTTTAAGGGGGATTTATATGAAAAGAGGATTATCTTTTTTATGGTCAGGTGTATTGATACTCTCAATGATGTCAGGATGTTCCAGTGAAGCTGCTCAACAAGCATCGCCAGCACCAGAACCAGCACAAACCAGTCAAACCTCTAATCAAGACGCTGAACCACAGACAGTTCAAACGGCAAGTAGCACAGAAAACGTGGATACTGAATCAACAGTAGTTTTTACGGATTCTGTAGGCAGAGAAGTCAAGGTGCCAAAAGAGATCACAAAGGTAGCAATTTCTGGACCACTGGCTCAAATTGTAGTCTTTTCAGTAGCGCCAGACAAAATGATTGGGATTGCAACGCCTTGGAGTGATGTAACTGAAAATATAATGAAACCTGAGTATTACAATTTGCCCGTTTTAGGTCAACTCTATGGCGGCAAAGGGGAACTCAATCTTGAAACGCTTTTGGCAAGTGGTGCTCAAGTGGTCATTGACGTAGGTGAACCCAAAGAGACAATCGTAAGCGATTTGGATCAACTTCAAGAGCAAACGGGCATTCCATTTGTTCATATCACAGCAAATCTTGACCATATGGGTGATGCGTACAGACTACTGGGCACATTGCTAGATCTGCAGGAAGAAGCTGAAATTAGAGCGGTTTATTGTGAAGAGACTTATCTTCGAACAAAGGAACTCGCCGGTAAGGTAGAAAAGGCGAATCTCTTATATTGTTTAGGGGACAAAGGTCAAAATATCATCGCAAAGGGCTCTTACCATGCAGAAGTGATTGATCTTTTATCAAACAATTTGGCGGTTGTAGATAAGCCGGTGTCCAAAGGAACAGGTAATGAAGTGGATATGGAACAGATTTTAAATTGGAATCCGGATGTCATCTTATTTGCGCCAGACAGCATCTATGACACTGTTGGGGCAGATCCCGCATGGCAAGATATTTCGGCAATAAAAAATGGAAAATATTACGAAGTGCCAAACGGTCCTTATAACTGGATGGGATTTCCACCTTCGGCTCAACGCTATTTAGGGATGCTTTGGATGTCGCAACTGCTCTACCCAGAAGGCGCAAATTATGATCTTTACAAAGAAGTGTCCAATTACTTCAAGTTATTTTATCATGCTGATTTAACGGAAGTTCAATATGAAGAATTGATTTCGAAGTCAATGCCTAAATAAAACCTTAAGGAGTGCCAAATGGAAAAAATATTTACCTTAATTAAGGACACACTTGAAAAGGGTGAGGAACTCGTACTCTGCAGTATCATTGCAAGTTCAGGATCAACCCCTAGAGGCAATGGTGCAAAAATGATTCTTTTTAGAGCAGAGCTCAGCGAGGCAAATCCATGAAAGAACCGTTACATCTTCTAATTACGGGTGAAATTGGTGCAGGAAAGACTTTTTTGGTCCAAAGATTGCTTCAGCACAGCCAAAGATCTGTTAAAGGGTTTATCACCAGATGGATGTTATCAGATCATCATGTTAAATCGGGTGTATATATATTTCCAGCAGTTACAACAACTCATTTTTGTACGGCACAAAATTGTGTGGCAACCCGTGATAAACCAGGGTTTAATATCATTTATCCAAAGGTATTTGAGACTTATGGGGTTGAACTTCTCAGCGTGCCAAGCAGTCAAAATGGGAGTTTACTTCTGATGGATGAACTGGGATTTATGGAGTCAGAGGCGCCGCTTTTTTGTAAAACCGTTTTGAATGTACTTGCTGGGAACATACCCGTTATTGCAGTGGTTAAAAAGCAGGAGACGCCATTTTTAGATGAGGTTAGAGCACATAAAAATGCTGTGCTTTACTGTGTAACACCAGAAAATCGTGAAATTCTATATCGGGCGTTGATTTCTAAAATAGAATTTTGGAATTCATAATAATATTTGATTATATCATTTGAATATAGCGTTGTTCTAAAAACCCCCTAACTGGCGGTTATGAACTGTATCTCGGTCATAATGCTTAGCTTAGGGGGTTTATGTTTATTTAAATCACGTCTTATTTCTGTAAATCTCGATAGTATTTAGGGAAGCGTTCGCTACGGTGCTTCATACATATTTCAACTGAATCTGATTTTGCAAGGGGTAAAATGCCATCTGAAGCGATGAAGACTTTGCGATTGACCTCTTGAGCAAAGCATTTTGTCTTTGGGATACCTATATTTTGATTCATCTCAAGCCAGAGTTCTGATATGGGTCTATCTTTAACGTTACCAAAACGCATTGGTACGAAATCACAAGGATAAAGTTCACCAGAGGCACTGATGTAGGAATGCTGATTGCCAGCACCACATCCAAACTTTGCTTCACTTTCTGTATAAGCAAATGATGTTATCTTCGGCATGTCGTTGCGTTTATTCGCTTTATGCTGAATGGCGATGAGCTTTTTTCGATCATCTGTGCTGTATAAGATTTTAGAGGCATCTTCTTCGGCAAGTAAATTGCCACTTAATATAGGCTCTAAAATTTTAACTTCATGAGCACCGTTTTTATAAGCGAGCCTAAAGAGCTTAAAGAGAGACTCTTCATCCACTTGGTCTTTTAAAATGACGGTTTGAGCCATAGTGTAGATCCCCGCTTTACTTGCGTTTTTTAAAGCGTCTAAGGCGTAATCGAAAGCACGATCATCATTTCGGTTGCGATTGTGGATGGTCTTATCGTGTGAGTCCAAACTGATGCCAATGCCAAAGAGACCGCTTGATTTGAGCATTTGCGCACGTTCATAAGTTAAATTGAAACCGCTGGTAAAAAGAATGACTACACTACGGTCATCAATTGCCTTTAAGAGCTCATAGATATCCTCACGGATCATGGGCTCTCCTCCTGTTAAGCCTATGATGGGAATATGCATGTTTTGAAGGTCTTCAAGCAGTTTAATCCACTCCTCTGTGGTGAGCTCTTGCTCGCTTTGCCTTTGAGCAGCGCTGCAGTACACACAGTTATTGGGGCACTTGTTCGTCACACATAAATACATAGAAATAGGGGCAGTTCGCTTTGCATAAATTTGCTTGGTGAAGATTTCAATAGGTGCGTCGACTGCGATGATATTTTGTATGAAAGCCTCTGTTGGAAAAGGCGGGAAAAAAGTGCTTAAAATATAGACGTCCTCATGTGCTACGAGCTTTTCACCTTTGAGAATGCCTTGCATCATCTTCATGTATTTTATAAGTGTAAAGTTGGGATCGTCTTTTAAAAGATGATAGGTTTCTAAAAGACTTTTTAAGACTTTTTTATCCGTGGCCATTTTCAGCAAAATTTTGAGATTATTCATTTAGGACGTGCCACCTTTCTAAAAACACCATAAACAAATTTGTGATTAATACTATAGGTGCCGTTATGATATTTTTCTTTTTGAATAGCCTTTATAAGGGCAGGTTTTACCCTTTCGTAATTTTTGAAAATCATTTGAGTACCAGCAGCAGCCCCCGTTAAATTGAGCCATTCAAGCAGCTTCTCGGGCGTGTCAAATTGATATACTGCCTCTTTTTCATGTGTTTCAATGGTTTCAAATCCAGATTGATGGCACCATTTGGAGAGGCCTTTTCTGCCATTTGGTAAATTTTGCTTGATCGACATGGGTTTAATTACTTCGGTTGGATTTTCTGCCATGGTCTTTAAAAAGATATCTTCTATTTTATCAAGTGTGCCATTGACATTCGTGATGATGGCAAGCGTGCCATTTGGTTTTAAAACCTTGTTAAAAAGTTTGAAGACCTCATGATGATCAAAATAAGAGAGCGCCCATCCAAAAAAAATGATGTCGTAAGTTTCAGTCGTATGCTTTAAAAAGGATAAGCCATCAGAACAGATGGTATGAATGCGCTCATGATCCAATTCCACAAGGGTTTTCAACATTTCTGAGGATTGATCTACAGCGGTAATTACATAATTTGAAGAAGATTCTAATAGCTTTTTTGTGATATATCCAGTACCACAAGCGAAGTCAAGTACTTTTAAGGATTCCTTTAGAGGAATTGTTTCTGACGAAATGAGTTGATCTGTATATTGCCCCATTTTTTCAAGCCAAAGAGAGTATGTCTTTGAGACCTCATCGTAGGCCGCTTTATAATCTGTCGCGTCGACAACTTCTTTTTGAATCCATTTTTGACCGAGTTTCAAATAGAAGGTGAGTTTATTGAGCATATCTTTTCTCCTTTGAGAATGAAGTAGTACCCTGTATTGGAAATGCTGATCAGTTTAAATGTACCATCGAGCAGATTTTGAATTTCATTTCTTGTCTTAAAATAAAGTTTTCCAAAGATTAAGAATTCAAAGAGGCGCAGTATTTTTGTTTTAAAATAGCGCTTAAAATAATGCAATCGAAGGTATCTGATGAGAAAGGCGTCTTTAGCGCATCTCCTTGTATGCAAATGATGTAATCGCTTTTCTTAACTTTTGAAAGCATACTCGCACTTTCATCTAAGATGTAGACGGTTTGGCAACTTTCAGAGAGATACTGGGCGAGTTGACCCGTACCACCGCCAACATCTAAAACAACATCGTCTGAACCCAAGTCTGTTAGGGCCTTGATTTCTGATAGCTTGTATAAATTAAATGCATTCATAAAGTAATCATAATAGGGGGCGACTTTATCAAAATCAGTGTTCTTTTGCATAGAGCTCCTGTAATTAAAAAAAAGTTAAATTTCGCGCAAAAATTGGCACGATGTATTTTCATTCTATCATTTAAAGCGGGTGTATGAATTAAAATGAGGTTAAAATACGATGAGAATGAGTTCGGTATTTAAAGGTTCGTTGCGTACGGTTCTATAATTTCAATATCGGGATATGCGCTGTGAGGCTCCTTCTACTAGACCACAACGGTAGAGACTTTATCATACCGCACATGAGCCGAACTACTTTATCAATAGCACAGGGCTATCCACATACAACAATACAGATTTAGTATGGCCACCGACTACATTTGACCACGTGGGTAAGTACAAACTGGATTATTATGTAATCGACAACCCCACACTGGGAAGTGATAGCGAAATTTTCGGGAACTATAGAAAAATATCAAAACCCGCAATGCTTAACGTCTACGTTCACAGACGCCCTATAGCAGACTTTGAACTCACCTATGATTACAGAGCCACAGACATAGGCATCACAGTCAATAACTTATCCTACGACCTTGATCACATGGGTGCCTACCAAAATGGCATCACTAAAATCGACTACGCCTATAGAAAAAATGCAGCACAAAGTGGCGCACAATCTGGGACACAATCTGGGACACAAACTGGTGCATTCAATTGGCAAACGGGTTTACCGCAGGCACTTAACTACGGCGAGACCTTAGAAATCGCTCTTACCGTCACGGCCCTAGAAGGGGCCACAAACAGCACCCTAAAAACTTTCACCATGCCAAAAGAAATGCCCATAACCCTGCCCAGCACCCTAATTACAGAAAGACCAGAATTTAACACCCAAAGCATCCCCACATCACTCACCGCAGAAAGTGGCAATGCATATGACCTCAAAGGCATCACAGGCAACATCTATGACCTGCTCTACATTGAGCCGGTTCGGGGGAATCGGGAGTAAAAATCTTTTGATTACTGCAAAGCGTTGAGATGATGAAAGCCGTTGATTCATCAACTGCATGTTCATCTAGTTGCTGTTGCAAGAGATCACCTATTTGTTTCGCCGTGTACGTGGTACGTAAAAGCACGTAAAAGCACTTATGATGAGAACGATTGTTAATTAGAAAAGCATTAGATGGAAAATGAGGCGGCATATATTAAATGCCATGAATCTAGGTTAAGGATTCATGGCATTTTTTTGATGCTGGATATACTTATCCCCCCAGGTTTCAAGACTGTCTAAAACTTCTGAAAAAGCATGCCCCATATCACTGAGTTCATATTCCACCTTAGGTGGGATTTGAGGATAGACGGTTCTTATGATCATGCCGTATTCCTCTAAAGCACGTAACTGTTTAGTGAGTGTCGCTTGAGTAATATCAGGTAAAGCTTTCTGTAGTTCATTAAACCGATGCTTGTGTTCTCTTAAATGAAATAAGATAATGAGTGCCCATTTCCCAGACAGTATTTTTTGAGAGGTTGCATAGGGACATTTTCCGAATAATGCTTCTTGTGTTAACATAAAGCCTCCTTTACGGTATCAAAAAAGATACTAAGTACTAAAAAAGAACGTACTTGTGCAAAATATTCTAAGCGCATATAATGTGTGTATAGTTAATTATATCACTTGAAAGTGTGATACACAAATAAAATTAGGAGGCATCACTTATGAAAATATTAGTCACAGGTGCAACAGGAAAATTAGGGTCAAAGGTCGTAAACCATTTACTTAAAACAGTATCCCCAAGTGATCTCGTAGTCAGTGTTCGTAACCCAGAGAAAGCAGAGCACTTAAAGGCACGTGGCATAGAGATCAGACAGGGCGATTTTGATCAGCCAGAAACATTAAAGTCTGCTTTTTCAGGTATTGATCGATTGCTGATTATATCTGCTGATGGCGACAATGAAACCAGAATACGTCAACACGCGAATGCAGTTAAAGCAGCTCATGAAGCAGACGTTAAGTTTATTGCCTATACGAGTGTTGGGCATGCAAGTGAAAGTACCTTGTTCTTAGCGCCAGTACACCGTGGCACAGAAGCTACTATTTTAAAAACAGGTATTCCGTATACTTTCCTCAGAAACAATTGGTACCTTGAAAATGAGATCGGTGGTATTCAAGGGGTTTTGGCAGGTGCCCCATGGGTCACTTCTGCTGGAATGGGTAAAGTGGGTTGGGCGCTTCAAAAGGATTACGCAGAAGCTGCTGCAAATGTGCTCTCAGGTAGTGGTCATGAGAATATGATTTATGAACTTTCAGGGCAAGCAAGGACCCAAGGCGAATTGGTTGCCGCTCTTGAAAAGGTATTAGGAACGTCGGTGCCCGTTCAACAGGTGGATGATGCCACTTATGCCGACATAATGAAAAATTCTGGCATACCTGAATTTATTATACCAATGCTCGTCAATATTCAGTCGGATATTCGAGAAGGTGCGCTAGAAATAGAAAGCAATGATTTTGAGAAATTACTGGGTCATCCTGTAACACCAATCGAAGAAGCATTAGCTCAAATTGTGAGTACTCTATAACTTGATTGTAATGGTTGGAACAAGAGAAAATTTTTATAAAGAAAAAAAGCGATACAAGCTATAGCTTGTATCGCTTTTTTTGGAGGTAGATCGATTTTTGACTGTTGAAGCTCTCACTCTTTATTTAATTATCAGAAAATTTAGAGAATTATCAGAAAGTTAATAATTCTGTATTGACTTTAGGCTAATACAGAGTATACTAAAAAGAAAAAAAGTTGTTGAACAAGTTGTAAACTTGGTGAACAACTTATAAACTGAATAAATATAAAATTTACAAAAGGAGCATCTTGTGACTAAACAAAAAATTAGCAGTACTAATAGTGAAAAGATACCTTCTTATGTGACTATTTATAATAAAATATATTCTGATATTATGAATGATGTTTATAAAAATGGAGACTATTTGCCTAGTGAATCCATTTTGACAAAACAGTATGGTGTGAGTCGCAATACGTTAAGACAAGCGTTGGCCATTATTAACGAAGATGGTCTCATTAGAAAGCATCAAGGGAAAGGCTCCATAATAACCAAAAACAAAAAGAAATACGACCGGTTACAAAAAGAATTATTCAATCCCATGATAGAGTATGCCATTGACGAAGTGGATGCCATTGAGATCAACTATAATTTTGGACCGCCGACTGAAATTGCACGAACGAAGTTGTCTGTGGATAAAAACGAGATGATTTTAGCAAGCAATAACATTTATTATTCAGATCATAAAGTTATCGGGCACTCGTTTATGCAAATTCCCTTAAAGCATATAGAGTCTTTGCAAATTGACCTTAACAAGACAGAAGCGGTGTCAGAACTTCTCGATAAAACTATTTTTCAAATGTCATACAGTGCAAATGTCTCCATAAGGTTGGTTTTGGCTGAGGATCATATAACGAGTTTTTTAAAAGTAAAAGACAAAGACCCGATCCTTTACTTAGAAGAAATATTATACAATGCTGATAATGAAAAAATTGGAAGATGTAAATTCTATTTTATACCGAGTGCTTATGAATTAGATCTATGGATTTAGCAATGATTAGTTTAATAGTTCAAAATCTGACTTGAAATTAGATTATTTGCTATTAGCTTTAAAAAAATAGAGATAAAGAGGAGGGAATAATGAAAGATTATTTTAAGATTTCAACGAGAACTATCGTAGCAACAGGATTGGGTGCCGCTATCTTCACATTGTTATTTATGTATGTAAAGATTCCTTCACCTGTACCAGAAACAAGTTTTCAAACCGCATATGGACTGAGTGCATTCTTTGCAACCTTATTTGGTCCAATTGCAGGCGGACTTATAGCTTTTATTGGTCATGCTCTTAGCGATTCTATTCAATACGGATCTCCATGGTGGAGCTGGGTTATTGCAAGTGGTGTTGCATCTTTTATTTTTGGTTTTGCTTATAAAAGAACTTCTGTTGAAGAAGGTGAATTTAACATGAAAAGCATAATCACTTTTAATACAATCCAGATTATTGGTAATGTAATGGCTTGGATCGTGGTAGCCCCTGTTTTAGATATTGCAATTTATAGTGAACCTGCGAATTTAGTATTTGCTCAAGGGGTTATTGCAGCGGTGATGAACTCGATTAGTGCTGGTGTATTAGGGACTTTATTGCTTATTGCATACTCAGCAACTAAAGCAAAAAAAGGAAGTCTAAGTAAAAAATAATCAATTGATGGAGATTAAATATGAATGACAAACTAATCATTGAATTTAACAATTTTTCGTTTCAATACTACAGTCAATCAGAGCCAACGCTTAATGATATTAATCTAAAGATTTATGCTGGTGAGAAAATCTTGATCGTCGGACCAAGTGGAAGTGGTAAAAGTACTTTGGGGCATTGCCTCAATGGGTTGATTCCCTTTTCTTATAGAGGGATTACAGAGGGATCTTTAAAAGTAAAGGGCAAAGAGACTAAGGACCAAGATATTTTTACATTATCCAAAGTAGTCGGAACGGTACTTCAAGATTCGGATGGTCAATTTGTAGGCCTTACGGTTGGGGAGGATATTGCCTTTGTAATGGAAAACGATAACACGCCCATAGATGAAATGAAAGAGCGTGTTTTGAAAGTAGCTCAAATGGTTGATATGGATAGATGGCTCAGTGCTTCACCTTATGAACTGTCTGGAGGTCAAAAACAAAGAACTGCGCTTGCTGGTGTCATGATTGATGATGTCGATGTGCTCTTATTCGATGAACCTTTGGCAAATCTAGATCCGGCAACGGGTAAAAAGGCTATTGAAATTATTGATGATATTCATCAAAACACAAACAAAACAATTATTATTATTGAACATAGATTGGAAGACGTCCTTCACAGAGAAATCGATAGAATCATTGTAGTAAACGAAGGGCGTATTTTAGGGGATATGAATGCACATGAACTGGTGTCTTCTTCAATATTAATCGAAAATGGGATCAGGGAACCCCTTTATGTGACAGCACTTAAATACGCTGGCGTAACTGTGACGCCAGAGATGAAACCAGGTCACATGAATACACTGGACACATCGGCCGTAAACCATATCGTAAAAGAATGGCATTTATCCGTGGTTAAAGAAGAAAAGAGAAAGCTAAATGAATCCATACTGAAAATGGATGATGTTACTTTTTCATACGATGGTCGTAAAAAGATACTCGAAAATATCAACATAGAGATTGCGAAAGGTGAAATGGTATCCATAGTAGGCAGAAATGGTGCCGGTAAATCCACACTGTCAAAGTTACTATGTGGATTTGAAAAAGAAGATCAAGGTGCAATCTATTATTTAGAAGAGGATATCAAAGGTAAAACCATAAAGGAAAGAGCCGAGCTCATTGGGGTAGTCATGCAAAACCCGAATCAGATGATTTCTAAACCAATGATTTTTGATGAAGTTGCCCTTGGTTTAAAATTAAGAAATGTAAAGGCATCTGAAATAAAAGAAAGAGTTGAAAAAGTATTGAAAATATGTGGACTTTTGCCGTTTATGGACTGGCCCATATCGGCATTGAGTTATGGTCAAAAGAAGAGGGTGACCATTGCTTCGATTTTAGTTTTAAATCCGAGTATACTGATCCTTGACGAACCCACAGCAGGTCAGGACTATAAACACTATAGTGAAATCATGGCATTTTTACAAGAGATCAACAAAACGGGCATTACGGTGATCATGATCACGCATGACATGCATTTAATGCTTGAATATACCCCTAGGGCAATCGTGATATCGGATGGTAAAAAAATTGCAGATACGGATTCTGCCATAGTGTTAACCGATCATCAAGTGATTGAAGAGGCGAATCTAAAAGAAACATCGCTCTATAATCTGGCTAAAATGGTGGGTATTGAAGATGGCACTCAGTTTGTTCAAAATTTTATTGACTACGAAAGACAGGTGAGATAGATGAAGATCAAGTTATTTTCATACAATTTTGAAGACACCTTCGTACACCATCTTTCGGGTCTTACAAAGATCATCTGTTTCTTGTTTTTAACTTTTGCAGTGATGTTCTCTTACGACATAAGAGTGATTATAAGTATTCTGTTATTTTCTTTAGTGGTCTTTAGAATTTCTAAAATCAAGTTCAAGCAAGTGAAATTAATGGTCATATATGTCGCTGTATTTATTATTACAAATGCTGTTATTTCATTTTTATTTGCACCTGAGTACGGGGTGAAGCTTTACGGGACAAGACACGAAATTATAGCGATTACAAAGTCCATTTCATTAACATACGAACAATTGTTTTTTCAAGTCACTAAATTATTTAAGTACGCCTCTGTTATCCCATTTGGCATCATCTTTCTGCTCACTACAAATCCGAGTGAACTTGCATCTGCGTTATCAGGCGTAGGCGTCAATTATAAGGCTGCATATGCCGTCGCATTAACGCTGAGATATTTTCCAGATATACAAAGAGAATACGCTGATATCAGCCAAGCACAACAAGCAAGAGGGCTTGATTTATCTCATAAGGCCAAATTTAAAGATCGATTTAAAAATGCGTTGCTCATCATGGTCCCCTTGATTTTCTCGACGCTTTCGAGGGTAGAACTCATCAGTAATGCCATGGATTTAAGAGGTTTCGGTAAGGGCAAGAAGAGAACTTGGTACAATATGAAAAAGCTAAGTAGGAATGACCACTTAGCCTTAGGCATTTCAGCACTTATATTTATCGCTTCATTGGGGATATCCTTTTTTATCAACCATAGCAGATATTATAATCCGTTTATTTAGGGGCATCCAGTTAGAAGCGCAATGCAGGGCTTTAAAGGGAATTTTACAACTCTACGATGTAAAAATAGAACATAAATAGAAAAAAGGAGGGTGCAATGAAACCCATTTTAGTTTTTCAAACAGATTTCACTTATAAAGAAGGCGCAGTGAGTTCTATGTATGGCGTCGTCAAAACCGTAGATAGAAGTGTCGAAATCATCGACGGAACCCATGAAATACCTAGGTATGATACTTGGAGCGCCTCTTATCGATTATTTCAAACGATGAAATTTTGGCCAGAAGGCACCATATTCGTGTCTGTTGTAGATCCTGGTGTCGGGACTGGACGCAAAGCTTCCGTGGCAAGGACAAATGATGGTTATTATGTCGTTACACCGGATAATGGCACTTTAACGCACTTAAAGGATTCAGTCGGTATTGCTGAAATAAGAGAAATTGACGAAACCGTTAATCGTTTAAGAGGTAAAAACACAGAAGGTGTTGGGATATTCCATGGCAGAGATTTGTTTGCATATTGTGCAGCCAAACTCGCCAGTGGCATTATCGATTTTGAGGGCGTTGGCCCAGCTTATCCAGTAGAAGATATCGTTGAGCATGAAATTCAGATGCCGAGGATTGAGGCAGGCGTGGTAAAGGGCGTATTTGAAATTGATGACCCAAACTTTGGCAATGTGTGGACGAACATGCCGCTGGCGTTATTCACAGAAGCAGGATTTGTGTATGGAGATTATCTGTGGGTAACCGTTAAAAATAATGGAGAAGCGGTTTTTAATCAAGAAGTTTTGTTTCAATACTCTTTTGGCTTTGCATCGAAAGGAGAGCCTATTATATATAATAATGAACTTATGAAAATTGGGCTCGCTGTTAATCAAGGCAGTTTTTCTGAAAAGTATAAAATCGGTACAGGAAAAGCGTGGACCGTAGAATTTAGAAAAGGTGAGGCCAGCTTATGCTGATCAAAGCAAAAGAAATGAATCGAAAAGAAATATTAGCCTATTGCATCGATGAACCCAGTATAAATCTTTTCATTATAGGGGATATTGAACTATACGGCTTTGATTTGGATTTTCAGGAGATATGGATACAGAAAGAATTAGAGACAATAAACGGAATCCTTTTGCGATACCATGAGAATTTCATTTTATACAGTAAGGGTAAAATGAATTTTACCGAAATTTTAGAGCTGCTTAAGGGCTATAAAGTCAACATGATTAGTGGAAAAGCTTCTGTTTTAATGAGTTTATATCCTTTGATCAGCGCTCTATACAGTATTCAGGAAATGCATTTTGCAGAACTTTCAGGGGATAAACTTCTAGAAAAAAATACGGAGCATGTTGTTTTTGCTGAGGCAGAAGATGCTCATGATATTGCGATGGCATATGGTCGTATTCAAGAATTTGAAAGCCTTTACCCAGGTGGTTTTGAAGGGCGTCATAAACAAATCTTAAACCGTATCGTTTCGGGAGAAGGCACTCATATGTTTATTAAAAAAAATGGACAGATTATAAGCCATGGCAATACTGCTGCAGAGACAAGTCAAAGTGCCATGATTGGTGGTGTAATGACTCTGCCTGATCACAGAAGAAAGGGTTATGCTAAAACAGTCGTATCTGCCATTTGCCAAAGGTTAATCGACGATGGCAAAAAAGCTTGCTTGTTCTATGAAGGTGAAATATCCCAAAAACTATTTGAGTCTTTAGGCTTTAAAGAAATTGATAAATGGGTTGTATTAGGAGGAAAAAATGAGTAAACTGCTTGTATTACAGAGTGATTTTGGATTAGCGGATGGTGCAGTAGCGGCAATGATCGGGGTTGCACATGAAGTGGATGTAGAGTTGAAAATCAATAATTTGACACATGATATAACACCTTATAATGTTTGGGAAGCTTCATATCGTTTGTTTCAAACGGCTGAGTATTGGCCAGAAGAAACCGTTTTTGTATCGGTTGTGGACCCAGGCGTAGGCTCAAGCCGAAAAAGTGTCGTCGTCAAAACAAAGAACAACCAATACATTGTAACCCCTGACAACGGTACACTGACACATATTAAAAAGTATATAGGGATTGTTGCCGTAAGAGAGATTGAAGAATCTGTTCACAGACGCAAAAATTCAGAGCATTCGCATACCTTTCATGGTAGAGATGTCTACGCCTACACAGGTGCGAAACTTGCATCTGGTAAAATTGAGTTCGAAGAAGTGGGCAAAGAAATTGCAATTGATGACATTATTGAGACAGAGATTGGTGAAGTGGTTACGACAGAAAATAGTATTAAAGGGTGCATCGATATCTTAGACATTCGATTTGGAAGTTTATGGACAAATATACCGAGCGAAGCATTTTTGGAAATGGGCTTTGAGCGTGGGGAAAGGGTCGAAGTGCTCATCAAAGACAGAGAGAAAGTCATTTACAACAATCGGATCATATATGGGAAATCTTTTGACGATGTCTACATTGGAGAACAAATCATCTATATGAACTCGCTTTATAGAACGGCTGTTGCCATAAATCAAGGAAACTTTGCAAAAGCGTACAGTATTGGAACGGGTATCAACTGGACGATTGAGTTTAAGAAAATTGATTGACACCCTAACCCTATTTACGTCTTCTTATAATCAAATGAAATCTTAATAATCCGACTCGGGCGTCCAACGCCTGTTTCGCTTTTTTTGCCCACCACGTACATATAGCCACAATATTCTAACTTGTCTAAAATACGATCCACACTTCTCTTTGAAATTTCAAGATAATTTGCGAGTTCATTTGGCGTGAAAATGTTTTTTTGTTGATCGATATAGCATTGAATTCTAAAGAGGGTATCGATGCTAATGCCGGTGGCTTCTGAAACTTTTAGAAATTTTTCATCTATTTTTAAAGTGACCTGCGTTTTAGCGGAAATGGTATTGAGTATAGGACCGATATAGACGCCTTCATTCACGGCATAACAATGGTTGCCGCCATTTTTTTGTGATTTGAGCATCCCTAAGTTTGCATTGTAATTGGCTTCCCTCGCGGTAATGCCGTAGCCGATGCCAACGCTGATGGTATTAGTCGTGTTCTGAGAAACATCATCCAGTAAAGCGATGTGTTGTAATTTCTCTGTTTCATTTTCTAGGATGTTTTTCGTACTGAAGAGCAGGTAACCTCTCGTGCCAATTTCTATAACAGTGGCTTGAATTTTCTGCGCAAATAGATATATTTTTTCGGTGACTTTTATTTTTTCAGTCATTATTTGATAGTCATTTTCATTGATGATGGAGTATTCGTTGATTTGATCAATTTCGATAGCGAGCACGACGATTTGACTGGATTCATTGATTCTTGATCTTATTTTGAGTTCGAGTTTTTGGACAGCCTGATGTACATCGCTTAAGGTCGGCGCAGAGAGCACACAGGGGATACCCTTGCTTTGGAGAGCGTTAAAGATACTGGGGAACTCCGTAATACACACAGAAACTTTGTGGTCATAGAAATGATGAAGATGAAAATTGCGGATTTCAGTTGCAAAGTTTGGATTGAATATGTCGGGTTCAATGGCGTAAAATTGATAGGCTTTCTTTGTGAGCCCTACTTCAGAATAAGCCGTGATAATGGCTTTTTCATTGAAGCAGTCAACACTGATGTAGAGCGGATCATATGCTTTTTCTAAGGCAATTTTAAGCAATAATCTCTGCAGTTGATTGTGATTTTTATCTACATACACCCACGGATTTTTAGAGTGCATCGCGTGATTGACGATATCATATGAAATCTTACTGCTGAAGATAACCGCATCAAAGTTGGATTCTTGAACGTGTAAATATTGAATGATGTTTGGGATCTGTTCGAAAATAGAGAATTCAATTTTAAAGGTTTTAACCTCTTCAAAAAAATCATTTAAATATTGATCGATTAGATTTAAGCTGTCCTGTGGTCCTATGATACCGATTTTAAGCATGTCGCCCTCCAATTTTCAAAGCATCTTAGCTTTATTATATAAGGGCAAAATATTAAAGTCAATAAAAGCAAAATTAGAATATATCGACGCAGAATCCCGCCCGTACTCCAAATGCGCATTTGTACATGAACGATTGAAATTTATTGTATAACGCATTTTGTTTTTAATTAAAGTCACTTAAAGACAATATACAGACACGGCGATAAAGCATAAAATAAAGTTAAATACAAAGGAGGGCGTAACAATGATTAAATATGTAGCGGAACCTTTTAAAATTAAAATGGTTGAACCCTTAAAAATGACAACGAGAGCAGAACGTGAAGAGAAATTGGAGAAAGCAAATTACAACTTATTTGGGCTTGATTCAGACGACGTCTATATAGACTTTTTAACAGATAGTGGAACGGGCGCTATGAGTGATACCCAATGGGCTGGCATGATGTCAGGTGATGAATCTTATGCAGGTGCTAGAGGGTATAGAAGATTAATGGAAACGGTAAAAGACATCTTTGGCTATAAATATGCTCAACCTGTTCACCAAGGTAGAGCTGCTGAACAAGTTTTGTTTCCAAGCTTGCTTAAAAAAGGTCAAAAGTGTATTTCTAACATGCACTTTGACACAACAAGAGGCCATGTGGGCTTACTTGGCGCTAAAGCAGTAGATTTAGTGGTAGCTGCAGCAAGAGACACACAAACCTATGTGGCTTTTAAAGGCAACATGGACTTGGAGCGACTTGAAAAAGAAATCGTTGCCACAGGTGCTGAAAATGTAGGTCTTATCATCATGACGATTACGAATAATTCAGCAGGTGGACAACCTGTTTCTATGGAAAACATCAGAGAGACGCGTAAGATTGCAGATAAATATGGCATTACAATGATTCTTGATGCGGCGAGATATGCAGAAAATGCATACTTCATCAGTCAACGTGAAGAAGCCTATAAAGAGGCTTCTATTAAAGACATCGTAAAAGAAATGTTCAGTTATGCAGATGCGTTTACCATGAGTGCTAAAAAAGATGCCATTGTAAACATGGGTGGATTGATTGGCGTGAGAGATGACGAAGCGCTTTTTACAAAGGTAAAAGGCCTTACAATTCCTTATGAAGGTTTTGTCACTTATGGCGGTCTTGCAGGAAGAGATTTAGAAGCACTATCCATCGGTTTATACGAAGGGATCGAAAAAGATTTCTTAAGATACAGAATTGGACAAGTTGAATATTTGGGTGGTAAATTGAAAGAAGAAGGCATCCAGTTCCAATATCCTGTTGGCGGACATGCGGTATTCTTAGATGCAAAAGCCTTGTTACCACATATTCCATATACACAATTCCCAGGACATGCACTTGCTTGTGAACTCTACTTAGAAGCAGGCATTAGATCGTGTGATATCGGTTCTTATCTACTCGATTTAGATCCTGAAACTGGGGAACAATTAGAAGCGGAAATGGAATTTACAAGACTTGCGATTCCAAGAAGGGTTTATACGCAAGCTCATTTCGATGTGGTCGTGGAAGCTTTAATAGAAATCAAGAAAAAAGCAGATCAAATTCCGGGATATCAAATCACATGGCAACCACCAGTACTTAGACATTTTACAGCTAAATTGGTGCCTATTAAAAAATAAAAAACGGTTAAGCTAAAATTGAAAGTTTGAGTGTAAAAAGGTAATAAAATGTAAAACCCGTACAGACTTAAGGTATTATTCCAAAAGTCTGTACGGGTTTTTAATTGTATTTCTAATCCAGTTCAAAGGCACCTGTATAAAGCTGATAGTATTTGCCTTTTTGTGTGATTAATTCATCGTGGCTGCCGCGTTCAATGATGCGCCCTTGTTCGAGCACCATGATGACATCGGCATTTTTTACAGTGGAAAGTCTGTGGGCAATGACGAATACCGTTCTGCCTTTCATGAGTGCATCCATGCCTTTTTGCACGATTGCCTCAGTTCTCGTATCTATGGAAGAGGTGGCCTCATCTAAAATCATAACAGGTGGGTCAGCCACCGCTGCACGGGCGATAGAGATTAACTGCCGCTGTCCCTGAGATAAGCTACTGCCATCCCCTTTTATGATCGTTTGATAGCCCTGAGGGAGCATGTGAATAAAGCCATCTGCGTTTGCAAGCTTTGCAGCAGCAATGCAATCCTCATCTGTTGCATCTAGTTTGCCGTAACGAATATTGTCCATAACGGTTCCTGTGAACAAATTGACATCCTGTAGAACAACACCAAGTGATCGACGCAGATCTGATTTTTTGATCTTGTTTATATTAATACCATCATAACGAATTTTGCCGTCTGCTATATCGTAGAACCGGTTAATTAGGTTTGTAATGGTTGTTTTCCCTGCTCCAGTTGATCCCACAAAGGCGACCTTTTGACCGGGTTCAGCGTAAAGTGTAATGTGATGCAGCACGTTTTTATTTGCTTCATATGCAAAATCCACATCAAAGAATTGAATGTGTCCTGTCATCGGGGTGAAAGTAATACTGCCATCATGATGAGGGTGTTTCCATGCCCATAGATCAGTTCTTTCAGCACATTCAGTCAGTTCGCCATTTTCAAGTTTTGCATTGACCAGTTCGACATAGCCATCGTCTTGTTCTTGGATCTCATCCATTAATTCGAAAATCCTAGAGGCACCAGCAAGTGCCATGAGCACCATGTTGAGTTGCATAGAAACTTGACCGATGGGATTAATGAAACTGCGAGATAAGGTTAGAAACGATACAATTGTCCCCACGGTTAGAATGTTGAAGCCTGTGAGGCTTAGGTTAGGGAGTTCTGAAATCCCTGCGGCACCACCGATGATGGCAATGATCACATAAAGCATATACCCCATATTGCCGACGATTGGCATGGTGATGTTACCGTATTTATTGGCCTGAGTCGAGCTGTCGCAAAGAGAATCATTTTTTTTGTCAAATTCGATTTTTGCCTGATCTTCATGACAAAAGACTTTGACTACTTTTTGACCACTGATGAGTTCTTCGATGTAACCATTCATATCCCCCAGAGATTGTTGTTGTTTTACAAAGAAAGTTCGGCTTTTACGCACCAGTAACTTGATGACTTTTAAGAGTATAAAAGTAAAGGCAGCAACAAATACCGTCAAGCCAACGCTGAGATAGATCATGGCGATAAAGACGGTGATGACACTAATAAGTGAGGAAAACATTTGCGGCAAGCTCTGCGAAATGGCTTGACGCAGTGTATCGGTATCATTGGTATAGCGACTCATGACATCGCCGTGACTGTGTGTATCAAAGTAACATATTGGTAAAGTTTGCATATGGCCAAACATTTGATCCCTAATTTTTTTCAGCGTCCCCTGTGCGATAACCACCATAGTTCGGTTATAGAACAAAGTGGCAAGAACCCCTACTAGATAAATGGAACCCATGACCATGATGGCACGAAGTAATGCGTTAAATTGAGGTTGTTCTTGTCCAATTAAGGGCATGATATGCTGGTCAATAAGTGTTTTGAGAAATAACGCAGAAGCGGCACTGGCAGCAGCACTTAGAAAAATGCAAATCACAACGAAAAACAATTGGAGTCTGTAGGCACTCATGTAAGAAAATAGTCTTTTTATGGTCCCAGGTTTAAAGCGATGCATTGTGGGTTTATTCATGAAGACCACCTCCTTTGGTTTGAGATTCATAGACTTCTCTATAGATGTCACATGTTTTAAGCAGTTCATCATGAGTACCAATGGCATTGATGCTACCATCGTCCATTACGATGATTTTATCAGCATCTTGAACTGATGAAGTACGCTGTGCGATGATGATCTTTGTCGTATTCGGGATCTCCT
Organism: Fusibacter sp. 3D3; assembly: GCF_001748365.1. Classification (GTDB taxonomy): domain Bacteria; phylum Bacillota; class Clostridia; order Peptostreptococcales; family Acidaminobacteraceae; genus Fusibacter_A. The sequence goes on from NZ_BDHH01000016.1 coordinate 123,903, forward strand.
GACGGAAGGCCTGTCGGATTAAGCTATCTGTCTTAGTATCCACAGCACTGGTGGAATCATCGAGAATTAAAATTTTAGGGTTTTTAAGCAATGCTCTTGCAATACAAAGCCGTTGCCTTTGACCTCCAGAGACGTTAGTGCCACCTTGCTCAATATAGGTATCGTATTGATCTTGAAACGCCCTGATAAAGCCATCGGCCTGTGCGAGTTCACAAGCATGAATGACTTCTGCATCTGTGGCGTTTTCGTTCCCCCAGCGTAGATTTTCTTTGATGGTACCAGAAAAGAGGACGTTTTTTTGAAGCACAACAGCCACTTGATTGCGCAAGGCCTCAATATCATAGTTGCGGACATCTACACCTGAAACGGTTATTTTGCCGCTGAGCACATCATAAAGACGAGGAATGAGTTGAATTAAGCTTGATTTAGAAGAACCCGTTCCACCGATGATGCCCACTGTTTCCCCCGATTCAATGGAGAAATTGATGTCGTGTAGAACAGGTTTATCGGCATCTTTGGTGTAAGCAAATGAAACGTTTTCAAAAGTGAGGGCGCCATTTTCTACAGCATAGACTGGATTTTCGGGATTTTGTAGATCCACTTCTTCGTCCAGAATTGCCACAACGCGCTCTGCAGATGCACGGGAAATCGTGATCATGACAACCACCATTGAGAGCATCATTAGGCTCATCAAGATTTGCATCGCATAAGTGATTAAGCTGGTGAGCTCTCCAGTAGAAAGTCCCAGTGCAGGATTATTGCCACTTGCGATAATGGACTTTGCACCAAACCAAGAAAGTAAGAGCATACTGGTATAAAGACAAAGCTGCATTAAAGGCATATTAAATGCCAATCGCTTTTCTGCCTTTGAAAAATTTAAAAATATAGATTGTGAAATGCCCGAAAATTTTTCTTTTTCGTGGGCTTCACGCGTATACGATTTGACAACTCTAATGCCATGTAAGTTTTCTTGAACCACGTTATTAAGGTTGTCATAAGTGCGGAAAACCCTTTTAAAAAGAGGGTGTACATTCATTATGATGAACCATAAACCAACCCCGAGGATTGGGATCACGGCAATGAAGATGAATGACAACTTGACATCGATGCGGAAAGAAAAAATCATGGCAAACAGGATCATCATGGGCGCCCTTACAGCGAGTCTCACTAACATCTGAAAAGCGTTTTGTATGTTGGTAATATCTGTGGTCATCCGGGTGATGAGGCTTGAGCTTGAAAACTTATCAATATTAGAAAATGAAAATTTTTGCACTTTATAGAATAGATCATGGCGCAAATTTTTTGCAAATCCAGATGAGGCTATGGCTGCGCTGCGCCCTGCAAGGACGCCAAAAATTAGCGCTAGCAAAGAGACGATTACGAGAGCCAGTCCTATCCATAAAATGTTGGACATGTTTTTGGGGTTGATACCACTATCGATCAAAATCGCCATTAATGTTGGAATGAGGATTTCGAAAATAGATTCTAAGGTGACATATATAGGGGCAAATATAATGTCTTTTTTGTATTCTCTCACACTGGAGAACAATTTCTTGATCATAAAAATTTCCTTTCGCTTCTATAATTTTTAAAGTGAAGCCACTTAATCAGCAGAAATATTAGCTTTCATGCGTTGGATATAGGCATGGAGTACTTTTATTTCTTCTTCGGTGAAGCCTTTGATAAGGGTTTGTTCTAGTCTGGTTATATCTTCTAGCATAAGTTCTCTAAGTTCAAGTGCCTTTTCCGTGAGGACGATCTTTTTAAGACGCGCATCTTGAGAGACTGTTTCTCGCGTGATCAATCCTTTTTGTGCCATCAGACTGAGGACTCTAGAAGCCGTAGAACGTGTAATTGTAAAGTGCTCCTCTATGTCTCTTTGAAAAATGTCTCTGTCAACATTTCGGCCTAGATACCCTATGATCCAGCCATTGTTGCCCGTAATGGTTTCGATTTCTTTTCTATGTGAGGAAAATTCGAAATACCGTTTGATCAGATTATTAAGTGATCTCAATTCAAATCCAAGTTGTTCATCATTCATAATAAGAGTCCTTTCAAGATAATATGTTGTATATGAAACTGTTGTATATAGAACAATATACGCTTATTTTGGACCCCTGTCAATGACAGAATAACTTTTACCAGTGCCTAAAATGCCATTGATGACAGTGTGATTGATAGCGCATTAGGGGATTAAAAATTACAGCGCAGAGTCCTTTCCTAAATCAATTACTTTAATGGATTTGTAATGTCAAAATGATTATTTTTTTATTATGTAATAAGAAGATGTCCGAATTGCCATCGATGGTTCAATAGGTATGTAATAAATCCAACGAATTGTCCATATTGTAAAGCAAGATTGAAATAATGATTGAAACCTATAGTTTTTGTTTTTTCGTTTTTTCAACAGTATACTTATACAACAAAAATCTATTTGATATTTTTCAGCATAGTGATTTTACAAAATACGGATAAGCAAGACCCTTGAAGAGCTATATATTTTTGGAGTCTTGCTTTTTTTCACGAAATTGACATATAAAAAAGCTTCCTGTATAATTTAAATAGGTCAAGCGATTGACAAAGAAAAATACCTCAAGTAAATTAAGATTATTACTGACCAGACCGTTAGTAAAAAATCAAAAAAATACGAGAGGTATCTAAGATGAATTTTAAAGGCAAAAAGAAAAAAAATCAAGTTATAGCAGCAAATATTTTTGAACAACAAGAAATTTTAAAAAAAATGGAAGCCATAAAAAATAATCTTAAAGCATCTACATGGCATGAATTGGAAACAAAAGGCAAGTTTGATAAAAACGAAAAATTGACTTTTATCAGTGATGATATGCTTGTTTTAGGATGCGATATCGGCAGCGAAACACACTATATAAGAGCGATTGATACCCGAGGCAGAGAACTCAGTAAATCCGCATTTCCATTTAGCAACACACAAGAGGGTTTTGAAAGTGCTAAAGACTGGGCAGTTGAGATAGCTGCGGCGAATGACAAAAAACAGATTGTATTAGGTCTGGAGCCAACAGGACACTATTGGTTCTGCCTAGCGACATGGATGATATCCAATGGAATCAGCGTTGTTCAGGTTAATCCATATGCGGTGAAGCAAACAAAAGAACTAGAGGATAATAGCCAGCTTAAGGATGACATAAAGGATCCGAAACTTATTGCAAATCTTGTAAAGGATGGCAACTTTGGAATGCCATATCTTCCAGAAAAACTGTATGCGGACCTTCGTCGTCTGTCAATGTTCAGGGAACAGTTGAACGAGGATAGAATCCGATTTCTCAATAGGCTTCATCGCGAAATGAAGATATATTTTCCAGAGTATAAGGACGCACTGGGAAAGTTTGACGGCACATTCAGCCTAGAACTTCTAAAAACAGCACCATTTCCAGAGGACCTTGTTTCACTTGGCACTGATGGCATAAGACAGATTTGGCATGATGCTAAGCTT